>JAVJRP010000025.1:0-74276 GCA_040218355.1 Devosia sp.
GAGAACAGAGCGTGACCCGAGACGGCTTCAGTCTCGAAAATAAAAAATGAGACGTCGCCGCCTCGGGACACCGGGTTTCTCCTGCTGTCGTGGCCCCTATTGATCGCTCGTCGCAAGGTGGCCCAACGAGCAGACGAGCCCTGGAGCGAATCCAGTCTCACCGGCTCCTCCCGCAACTGTTCGCTGCAGTCCGCCCATCGCGGGAGAGATGGCAAGGAGTATGCGGGAAGATTTGGGACCGTGGATAAGTTGCTGCCGTCTAGCTGGCCAGGGCCTTATGGAGGCTCGCACCCAGCATGTAGAGCAGGGGCGAGACGAGCACCTGACCGCCCAGACGCAGCAGATCGTCGACCATGACATGCTTGGCAAAACCGTCGCTGGCGAGCGGTGCAGTGCCGACCTGGGTAAGAATGCGGTGGTGGCGCCAGGTCAGAAAGCCCAGCATCAAGGCGGCGGGCAGCGGGATCAGCCAGGGCATCTGCATGAGGCCGAGCAATAGCCAGCTCAGGGGCAGGGTTGCTGCGATGCGCTTGGTGAGGAGGAACATTTTCACTGCTCCGTTGCCGACACAATATCAGCCATTAGGCTGATTTGGTGACAGAGGCGTGAATCAGATTTGCGTGAAGAGGCCGGGATAGTCCGTGACGATGCCGTCCGCGTCGATCTCCAGCACGGCCGCGAAATCGGCGGACTGATAGCGGAAATGGGCGGCGTCGAGGCGGGTGTAGATCTGCTCGGAGCGCTTGAAGGAAAAGTCCGTGGCGTCAATCCAGGCCATGGCGAAGGAGACCGGCTGGTCGTTCGCCCAGTCGCTGCGCCAGATGGGCAGCGCATTGGTGAAGGGGGTGGGCCAGATGTCGACATCGACGCAGCCGCTGAGGGCCGGGATAGGTTCGGCGCGATCATCGGACCAGCCGCCGGCGCCGTCAGCGAAGAGTTCGAGGGTTTTCCCGTCGGTGCGCTCGATCTTGATGGTGCGGGTATGGCCGTTCTCGTCGAGCTTGAGGCGATAGAACAGGCCGAAGTCGGGGCCGATTATGGTGCCGCGGATGCGTGTGTCGCGGCCATTGGCGACAATATGGCAGTGCTCGATGGTTTCGAGGTCAAGGCCGCGCCAGCGGATGGATCGGTTGAGATTCAATGCGGCCACCTGCGCGGGCTGAATTCGGGCGGCATCACAATGCCTTAATCGCCAAGGCCTGTCATCCCAGCGAAGGCCCGCCTCCGTCCGGAGACATCAGGATGGGCCCCGGCCTTCGCCGGGGTGACATTGCGGGTGGTGGCGAGCCGGAGAAAAAAAGGGCGCCCCGCAGGACGCCCTTGCATATTCAGATCTGCGAGGAGATCAAAGCGTCTTGCCCAGCGCCACGGCGGTGTCGGCCATGCGGTTGGAGAAGCCCCATTCATTGTCGTACCAGCTCAGGACCGAGACGAAATTGCCGTCCATCACCTTGGTCTGGTCCAGCGCCATGGTGGAGGAGTGGGGGTCGTGGTTGAAGTCGATGGAGACGTTGGGGAATTCGGTGTAGCCGAGCACGCCCTTGAGTTCGCCATCAGCGTATTTCTTGACCGCAGCGTTGATTTCCTCGGCGGTCACATCGCGCTTGGCGATGAACTTGAAATCGACGCAGGAGACGTTGGGGGTCGGCACGCGGATCGAGACGCCGTCAAGCTTGCCCTTGAGTTCCGGCAGCACCAGGCCGATGGCCTTGGCAGCACCGGTCGACGTCGGGATCTGCGAAAGGGCAGCAGCGCGGCCGCGATAGAGATCCTTGTGCATGGTGTCGAGGGTCGGCTGGTCACCGGTATAGGAATGGATGGTGGTCATCATTCCCTTTTCGATGCCGAATTCCTTGTGCAGCACATAGGCCAGTGGGGCCAGGCAGTTGGTGGTGCACGAGGCGTTGGAGATGACCACGTCGTCCTTGGTCAGCGACGCATGGTTGATGCCAAAAACGATGGTCTTGTCGGCGCCGTCGCCGGGGGCCGAGATGATCACCTTCTTGGCGCCGGCCTTCAAATGGGCGCTGGCCTTTTCCTTTGAGGTGAAGATGCCGGTGCATTCGAGCGCGATATCGACGCCCATGTCGCCATGCGGCAGCTCGGCAGGATCACGGACTGCGGTGACCTTGATCGGGCCGCGACCGACGTCGATGGTGTCGCCGTCGACGGTTACCTTGTGCGGGAAACGGCCATGCACGCTATCGAAGCGCAGCAGGTGGGCATTGGTTTCGACCGGGCCGAGATCGTTGATGGCCACCACTTCGATGTCGGTGCGGCCCGACTCGATGATGGCCCGGAGGACATTGCGGCCGATACGACCAAATCCATTGATGGCGACGCGAACTGCCATGTTTTTGAGCTCCTAGCGGGAGGGGAGGAGAAAGGGAGGCGCGGCTCTCTTACAACTGACTGGTGACGGCTTCAACAACGGCATCGGACGTAATGCCGAAGTGGGCATAAAGGTCATCAATCTTGCCCGAAGCGCCGAACGAGTTCATGCCGACGAACTTGCCCTTGTCACCAAGCAGCTTGTTCCAGCTCATCTCGATGCCGGCTTCGACCGCCACGCGGGCCTTGGCCGAACCGAGCACCTCGGCCTTGTAGGCGTCGGACTGCTTGGCGAAGAGCTCCATGGAGGGCACCGAGACGACGCGGGCGGTAACGCCCCGCTCGGTCAGTTCCTTCTGGGCGTCGACGGCAATGGCGACTTCCGAGCCGGTGGCGAAGATCACCGCATCGGCATCGGCGGGGCCGACCAGGGTGTAGGCACCCTTGGCCGAGAGGTTTTCGGCCGTATGTTCGGTGCGCACGGTCGGCAGGTTCTGCCGCGAAAGGGCGAGAATGGACGGCGTGCTGTCGGCTTCCAGGGCCAACTGCCAGCACTCGGCGGTTTCCACGGCATCGGCGGGACGGAAGACCAGCAGATTTGGAATGGCACGCATGGCGGACATGTGCTCGACCGGCTGATGGGTCGGGCCGTCTTCGCCCAGGCCGATCGAGTCGTGGGTCATCACATAGATGACACGCTGATGCATGAGGGCAGAGAGGCGGATTGAGGGGCGGGCATAATCGGTAAAGCACATGAAAGTGCCGCCATAGGGGATCAGGCCGCCATGCAGGGCGATACCGTTCATGGCCGCGGCCATGGCGTGTTCGCGAATGCCATACATCATATAGCGGCCGGAGTAATTGTCGGCCTGGAAGGGCAGGGTTTCCTTGGTGTTGGTCAGGTTCGAGCCGGTGAGATCGGCCGAGCCGCCCTGGGTTTCAGGCACAATGGCGTTGATGATTTCGAGCGCCATCTGGCTGGCCTTGCGGCTGGCGACCTTGGGCTGGTCGGCGCTGAGCTGCTGCTTGTAATCGTTCATCGCTTCGGCAAAGCCGGCAGGCAGTTCACCTGCCATGCGGCGCTCGAACTCGGTCTTGTTGGCGGATGCGCCCAGACGGGACAGCCATTCGCCGCGCACATTCTGGGACCGGCGGCCAGCGGCACGCCAGGCTTCGAGCGTTTCGGCGGGCACTTCAAACGCGGGATAGGTGATACCCAGCGCGGCCTTGGCGCCGGCCAGTTCCTCGGCGCCGAGCGGGGAGCCATGGACCTTGTTGGTGCCGGCCTTTTTCGGAGCGCCGAAGCCAATAGTGGTCTTGGCGGCAATCAGGGTCGGCTTATCGGATTTCTTGGCGTCCAGCAGTGCCTTTTCGATGGCCGCCTGATCGTGCCCGTCGATCTCGATGGTATTCCAGCCCGATGCCTTGAAGCGAGCGACCTGGTCGGTCGAGTCGGCGTTGGAGACGGCGCCATCGATGGTGATGCTGTTATTGTCCCAGATCACCACCAGCTTGCTCAGCTTGAGGTGGCCGGCCAGCGCGATGGCTTCCTGGGAGATGCCTTCCATGAGGCACCCGTCGCCCGCCAGGCACCAGGTGTAGTGATCAACGATATCAGCGCCGAACTCGGCGGCCAGCTTGGCTTCAGCAATCGCCATGCCGACGGCGTTGCCGATGCCCTGACCCAGCGGGCCGGTGGTGGTTTCGATGCCCTCGGCAAAACCATATTCGGGGTGGCCGGCGGTCTTGGAGCCGAGCTGGCGGAAGTTCTTCACTTCCTCGATGGTCATATCCTGGTAGCCCAGCAAATAGAGCGAGGAATAGAGCAGCATCGAGCCGTGGCCGGCCGAGAGGACGAAGCGATCGCGGTCAGCCCATTTGCTGTCAGCGGGATCGAACTTCATCACCTTAGTAAAGAGCACGGTGGCGATGTCGGCGCAGCCCATGGGCAGGCCGGGATGGCCGGAATTGGCTTGCTCGACCGCGTCCATGCTGAGCGACCGGATCGCATTGGCCAAATCGTTCTGCTGGGCTGTGTTCGTCATGGGACCGCTCGCTTGAAAAAAGGCTTGGAACTGGCGGGAGCGGGCGCTGGGCGATCCCCTCCCAAAGGCGGGGTTGAGGCATAACAGGTTCGTCTTGCCTGTCAATGTCACCAAGGGGCCTAAGCGTTCGGTTCGAGGCCGGAATTCCGGGGGTTCGCCCTGCAACGCAGTTGCAATGACACAATGGCTGGGGCAGGCTGGCTCAGTATGGAATCGTCGCGTCTTGAGGGCAGTAGCGGCCATGAGTGAGACGGAACTTGAAGATGGACTGATCTCGGCCACGGCCCGGTTCGACCGGGCATTGGCGCGATTGGCCACGAGTACCCGCGATCTCAACAGCCGGTTGCAGCGTCAGCAGCGCATGGAAGTGGATACCCAGCGGCTGGTGCAGGAGCGCGCGCGTCTGGCCACCGAACTCGACAAGACCGCGGCCCGCGCCAAACGGCTCGACGACAGTGCGCATGAAGTCTCCCGACGTCTGGTCGAGGCGATGGAAACCGTGCGCTCTGTGCTGGCAAAGGCGGAGTGATCGCGTGCCCGAGGTGAATGTCGAAATCAATGGTCGCAAATATCGCATGGCCTGCGAAGAGGGGCAGCAGGCCCATCTGATCGGGCTGGCGGAGCGGTTCAATACCCAGGTCGAAGGGCTCAAGGGGGCCGTGGGCGAGATTGGCGACAACCGGCTGACGGTGATGGCCGGTATTGCCGTGCTCGACGAACTTTCTGAATCCGAGCGCAAGATCAAGGCGCTCGAAGCGCAGGTGGCCGAGCTGACGCAGGCCGGGCAGGATATTGCGGCCGAGCTGGAAAGCACCGAAGCCCAGTTCGCCCGGAAACTGGCCGAAGCGGCCGAGGCGCTCGAGGACGTGGCCGAGACGCTGGACGGGACGGCGTTGCTGCCCTAAATTGGCAAGGATTGGCAAAGTTTGCCAAAATCTGTCAGGAGGCTGCCATGGCCACGATGAATATTTCGCTGCCCGATGCGATGAAGCAGTGGGTGGAGGAGCAGGTCCAGACCGGACGGTATGCCAATAGCAGCGATGTTGTCCGCGACCTGGTGCGCAAGGAGCAGGAGCGGGCTGAGGCGCGCGAGAAGCTGGATCAGATGGTGGAGCAGGCCCTGGCCAGTGGCGTTGTTGAGATCAGCCGAGAGGATCTTCTGGCGCGTATGAAGGCGAAACGCATGGAAGCCGTAGCGCAGCAAAAGTCCGCCTGAGATGTGGAAGCTCTCGGCGGAAGCGATCGAGGATCTTGACCGCATATCGCTCTGGAGCATGGAGAGGTTCGGGCTGCATCAGGCCGAAGAGTACGATCAAATTCTGGTCGACACTTTTGACCTTCTGGCGGCAAATCCCGAAATGGCGCCTGAGCGGAGAGGCGCCGTTCGTCGGGTGCGACTGATGCCGTGCAAAGCGCATCACATTGTTTATGTCGTGGTGGATGAGGACATCGTCATCCTGCGGGTGCTGCACCACTTGCAGGACTGGTTTGACTTGCTGTGACAATCGGACGCCAATGACGGTGAAACCGTGTTTGGACGTTTGCAGGGCGGCGCGCGAACGCCTATATCTCGTCTCGCTGCCCGGCGCGTGAGGACACACATATCCCCGGGGCCTTAATCGATCCTAAGGGAGCTGTCCCTGACCGGGCCCGTGGGCTCGGACATACGGCGCCCACCTACGTAAGTAGGTTCCCGGGATCAGTAGTCCCACGGCCAGGGCGGCACCGAATCTGTTGGTGAAGAGGGCTTATGGCGGACCAGGCATTCGAAGAGGCAAAGGCCGCGCTGCGGACGGAGGCACATGCCGCTCGCGCAGCCCTTTCCAGTGAGGACCGCGCCGACGCGGCCAAGGCGGTGGCCGGACATTTCTTTGAATCGGTCGCTTTCGGGCCTGACGATGTGATCGCAGGCTATTGGCGGATCCGGGATGAACTGGACTGCCAGCCCATATTGGTGCGGCTGATGGATAGCGGGCAGAAGGTGCTGCTGCCAGTGGTGCAGGGCGACAACGAGCCGCTCGACATGCGCGTGTGGGAGGCCGATGCGCCTCTCTATGAAGCTGGCTTCGGCACATTGGCGCCGTCAGACCTGGCGCCGCGTGCGGTTCCGGACCTGGTGCTGATGCCGCTGCTGGGCTTTGACAATGAAGGCACGCGGCTCGGCTATGGCGGCGGCTATTATGACCGGACGCTGGCTGTCTTGCCCAAAAAGCCCTTGCTGGTGGGCCTCGCCTTTGCCGCCCAGGAACTGGCGCATATTCCACGCGACGCCCATGACGTGCCGCTCGACATGGTCATTACCGAGGCGGGCATCCGCTTTTTTGGCGCGGCCGAATGAGATTTCTGTTTCTGGGCGATGTGATGGGCCGCTCCGGCCGGGACGCGGTGAGCGAACGCCTGCCGGGGCTGATTGCCGAACATGGTTTCGACTTTGTCGTCGTCAATGGCGAGAATGCCAGCCACGGCAAGGGGCTGATCGAGAACCACTATAATGCGTTGCGCGATGCCGGGGCCGATATCGTCACGCTTGGCGACCATGCCTTCGACCAGCGCGAGGCGCTGAGCTATATCGAACGCGAGCCCAATCTCATTCGTCCGCTGAACTATCCTCCCGGCACTCCGGGGCGCGGGGCCATGCTGGTGGAGAGCCGCAAGGGCCATCGCGTGCTGGTGGTCAATGCCCTGGGACGGGTGTTCATGCCGCCGATCGACGATCCGTTCCGGGCGGTTGAAGCGGCGATTGCCGATTGTCCGCTGGGCGAGGTGGCCGACGCGGTGATCGTGGATTTTCATACCGAGGCGACTTCGGAAATCCAGGCCATGGGGCATTATCTCGATGGGAGGGCGACGCTGGTCGTGGGCACCCACACCCATATTCCCACAGCCGACCATCGCGTGCTCAAGGGCGGTACGGGTTTCATGGCCGATGCGGGCATGTGCGGCGATTTCGACAGTATTATCGGGACTGACACCGACGAGCCGCTCAATCGGTTCCTCACCGGCATTCCGGGCGGGCGGTTCACGCCATCGGAAGGCGAAGCCACGCTATGTGGCGTGGCGGTGGAGACCGACCCGGCTACCGGGCTGTGCGCCAAGATCGCGCCGCTCAGGGTCGGCGGCGTCCTGGCACAGGTCATCCCGGACTTCTGACGAATTGCACTGATCGGTAGATTTCCCCCTTGCCGGAACCCGCAAATTGGGCTCCGATCAACATGTTGTGCCTGGGGCGCAAAATTGACGGTTGGCTGAGAAGGAAAAGCGGGCCCCGGACGCGGCAGGAAGTGCCGATCAATCGTCCACGCATGCAGGAGTGGGGCCATGCTCGATCCGGTCATCAATTTTCTCAACGATATCTTCTGGGGCTATGTCCTCATCTATGGCCTGCTGGCGGTGGGGTTATTCTTCACCATCCGGCTGGGGTTTATCCAGTTCGTCAATTTCGGTGAAATGTTCAGGGCTGTCTCCGGCTCGCGGAAAAGCGACAGTGCCGGCATTTCACCCTTCCAGGCACTGACCATCAGCCTGGCGTCCCGCGTGGGCACCGGCAATCTGGCCGGGGTGGCCGTGGCGCTTTATCTCGGAGGGCCCGGCGCGATTTTCTGGATGTGGATGGTGGCGCTGGTCGGGATGGCCACGGCCTATTCCGAATCCACACTGGCCCAGCTTTACAAAACCAAGAATGAGGAAGGCCAGTATCGCGGCGGTCCGGCCTTCTATATCGCCAAGGGGCTCAAGGCACCCTGGGCGGGAGCGATCTTTTCGGTCTGCCTGATCATTGCCTTCGGGCTGGTGTTCAACGCGGTGCAGGCCAATTCCATTGCTGACGCGATGCAGGGTGCGTTCGGGTTCGAGAAAATCTGGGTGGGTGTGGCGCTGGCCATCCTGACCGGCATCGTGATTTTCGGTGGAATCAGGCAGATCGCGCGGGTGGCCGAGATCGTCGTGCCGTTCATGGCGGTGCTTTACCTGCTGGTTGCGCTTTATGTGGTGGCGATCCATATCGGCGAAGTGCCGGGCATGCTGGGCCATATCGTACAGTCCGCCTTCGGGCTCGATGCGGCGGGTGGCGGTTTGGCCGGGGCCTTGCTCAATGGCGTCAAGCGCGGGCTGTTTTCCAATGAGGCGGGCATGGGTTCGGCGCCCAATATTGCGGCCGTGGCGACGCCCGATCCGCATCATCCCTCTTCGCAGGGCTTCGTGCAGGCGCTGGGCGTGTTCATCGACACCATCCTGATCTGCACGGCAACAGCGCTGATGATCCTGCTCTCAGGGGTGATGGTCGATGGCGGTGAATTGACCGGCACGCCGCTGACGCAGGCGGCGATGACGGTTCACATTGGCGGGGCCGGACAATATTTCATTGCCATTGCGATCCTGTTCTTCGCCTTCACCTCGATCATCGGCAATTATTCATATGCCGAAAACGCCATGACCTTCCTCAGGATTGGCAATATGCCGGGCCTGACCGTATTGCGGCTGGGCGTGCTGGCGATGGTGATCTGGGGTGCTTACGAAAGCGTGGCGACGGTGTTCAACGCGGCGGACGCCTCGATGGGGCTGATGGCCACGGTCAACCTGATCGCCATCGTCATGCTCTCGGGCACGGTGGCCAAGCTGACCAAGGATTACCGGGCGCAGCGCAAGGCCGGCAAGGAGCCGCTGTTCCATGCAGCGGATTATCCCGAACTGGCCGGCAAGATCGACCAGAGCATCTGGAACAAGCACGATCCGGGTTGATCGATAAGTCCGATTGGTGGCGTCCGTCCGGTCCGGCACCGGGCGGGCGCTTTATTTTTGCGCTCCGGCCCCCTATAAGCAGCGCGAAAAAGCGCAAATTGCATATCCGAGGTTCTTCATGGCTGGCCATTCCCACGCCAAAAACATCATGCACCGCAAGGGCAAGTCGGACGCCATCCGGTCCAAGATCTTTTCCAAGCTGGCCCGCGAAATCACCGTGGCGGCCAAGATGGGACAGCCCGACCCGGCCTTTAATCCGCGCTTGCGCCTGGCCATTGCCAATGCCCGCGCGCAGTCCATGCCCAAGGACAATATCGAGCGGGCCGTCAAGAAGGCCTCTGGCGGCGATGCAGAGAATTACGACGAGATCCGCTATGAGGGTTATGGCCCAGGTGGCGTTGCCGTCATCGTCGAGGCGCTGACGGACAATCGTAATCGCACCGCGTCCAATGTGCGCTCATACTTCTCAAAGAATGGCGGCGCGCTGGGGGAAACCGGCTCTGTCGGCTTCATGTTCGACCGGGTTGGTGAAATCACCTATCCGGCCTCAATCGGGTCGGAAGACAAGGTGATGGAAGCGGCTATCGAGGCCGGTGCCGACGATGTCGAGAGCGATGACGAGAACCACTATATCTACACCACTTTCGAGACCATGGCCGAGGTCTCTTCGGCGCTCGAAGCGGTGTTGGGCGAGGCCGAGTCGGTGAAGGCGATCTGGAAGCCGCAGAACGAGACGCCGATTGACGCGGAAAAGGGCGCGACCCTGATGAAGCTGCTCAATACGCTCGAAGAGGACGATGACGTGCAGAACGTCTATTCGAACTTTGACATGAGTGAAGAAGAAGCGGCCAAGCTCGAAGGCTGACGGCAAAGCCTTGAGCCGGACAAGTAGCAGGGGCGGTCCAAAGGGCCGCCCTTTCTGTTTCAGGCGATGCGCTTGAGAATGAGCCGGGGATGATCCTTGACCTCGGCCACCACCACGGCGTTGCGGCCGGCATGCTTGGCGCCATAGAGCCGTTGATCGGCGATGCGGAACAGCTCGGTGAAGCTGGTTGCCTCGGTAAAGGCTGCGCCGCCGATGCTGACCGAAAGCGGGTGCGCCTCTCCGGCGGGCGCGAAGCAGGCCACGATCACCGACATGCGGATGCGCTCGGCCACGATCTGCGCCTGATGCTGGGTGACGCCGGGGAGGAAGACGGCAAATTCTTCGCCCCCCATACGGCCGACCATGTCGCCACTGCGCAGCACCGAGCGAATGGCGCGGGCGATGATGGTGAGCGCTTCGTCGCCATTCTCATGGCCGTAGAGGTCGTTGATCGACTTGAAATTGTCGGCGTCGATCATCAGCAGCGCGCCGCAGGATGGAGAGGCGGGATTTTGCAGCCAGGCATTGACGCGCGCGGTGAAGGCGCGGCGATTGAGGCAGGCCGTGAGCCCGTCGGTGCGCGCCACGCGGTCGAGCCGCATATTGGCAATCGCAAGGCCGCGCAGCCTGAGGCTGAAATAGAAAAAGAGCGGCGCCCCGATCAGGATGGGCAGGGTAGCCGAGGCAAGAAGGATGCGGGGCGCCAACTCGCTCTCGAGACCCAGAAGCATCAGCCAGGTCAGGCCGAGCGAGGCCAGGACGCAAGCCAGGGTGCCAAACACTGTCCAGCGCCCGACGCTGGATAGACCCGGTATTACGATGGTCTTGGAAAGCGGCATTGCAAATAACTCGGTTTGAAATGGAGTGGGCAGATGGTCATGCCCTTGGAAAAAGAACGCAGGGGTCAGGCGGCAGTGGCTATCTCGATACGATCCCGCCCCGCAGATTTGGCGCGGTAGAGGCCCGAATCGGCCTGGCGGTAGAGGGTGCGGAAATCAGTGCGGCCCTTAAATGTGGCCACGCCGACACTGACGGAAAGGGGACAGTGGCTGCCGGTCGCGCGGAAGGACAATTGCGCGATCGCATTGCGGAAGGTCTCGGCCCAATTGCTGGCTTCAGCCTCGCTGGCTCCGGGCAGAAAAATCCCGAATTCCTCGCCGCCAACGCGGCCCACAAGGGCTTGAGGACCACAGATCGAAGTGAAGGTGCGGGCGATCAGGCGCAAGGCATCGTCGCCCCGGTCGTGGCCGTGATTGTCGTTGATGGCCTTGAAGTGATCAATGTCGAGAATGAGCAGGGCGCCGCTGACGGATGGATTGGCCAGCGCGTGGCTGACCCTGCTGGTGAAGGCACCGCGGTTGAGGCAGCCGGTCAGCCAGTCGGTGGCGGCAAGACGCTGCAATTGCTCATTGGCGGCGCGCAATTGCTCATGCTTAAACATGATGATGCCGATCGCCGGGGTGCCCAGCAGCATGGGCATGACGATCGCCGTCATCAGGCCTGGAATGTTGATTCCGGCCGAAAACGTTTCCATAATAAAGTTGGTGATCGCAATCGAAACAACAATGGAAATGGCAGTCAGAAGCCCAGTTACTCTGTAAACCCGCAGTCTTGACCTGCGGGACAACCGAAGTGTTACCCCTGACATTTGCGCCCCGTTGCGATGCATTCCCACAAACAAGGTAGAGTTCGCCCCTCAACAGGTGGTTTGTAGAGACCTTAAAACTTTATCGAACAAACCCGGCAAGCGCATTTTGTTGCCTATTTGTTCACTTGGTGCTTGGTAAGGTCGGGTCTCGCCTTTACAAGGAAGACCATGACAATGGCTGTGCGAATCATCGGGATCGATCCCGGGCTGCGGCGATGCGGCTGGGGGATCATCGAAGCTGTGGACAATCGCTTGAGCTTTGTGGCGGGCGGCACGCTGACGCCGCCAACCGAAGGCGCTCTGGCTGATCGACTGGCGGCGCTGGCAGAAGGGCTAGGGGAAGTGCTGGACTTGTACCGGCCCGATGAAGCGGCCGTGGAAGAAACTTTCGTCAACTCCGGACCGCGTTCGGCGCTGATCCTGGGGCAGGCGCGCGGGGTGACCCTGGTGGTGCCGGCGTTGCGCGGGCTGGTGGTGGCCGAATATGCCACAAATCTGGTCAAGAAATCGGTAGTGGGGACCGGGCATGCGGACAAGAACCAGGTGGGCTTGATGGTCAAGACGTTGTTGCCCTCGGCTGTGGTCAAGGGCGCGGACGCAGCGGATGCGCTCGCTGTGGCGATTTGCCATGCGCACCACCGTGTCTCAGCGCGCCGCATGGGAGCATTGGCATGATCGGCAAGCTCAAGGGTCTGGTTGACAGCTTTGGCGACGATGTCGTGCTGATCGATTGCGGCGGGGTTTGCTACGAGGTGTTCTGTTCGGGCCGGACACTGCAGGCGCTGCCCCGGGTTGGCGAGGCGGCTGTGGTCTTTATCGAGACCATTGTGCGCGAAGATTTCATCAAGCTCTATGGCTTTGCCAATGAGGCAGAAAAGAGCTGGTTCCTGCTGCTGACCAGCGTGCAGGGGGTGGGCGCCAGGGTGGCGCTGGCGATCCTGTCGGTGCTCTCGCCATCGGAGTTGTCGAGCGCAGTTGCCTTGCAGGACAAGGCGATGATCGGGCGGGCCAATGGCGTGGGGCCGAAACTGGCAGTGCGCGTGGTCACCGAACTCAAGGGCAAGGTGCCCGCGATTGGCGCGATTGACGCAGGTACGCTGGGCCTGCAGAGTGCGCTGGGCGAGGGTGTCGCATCCTCCAATGTCAGCGACGCGGTCTCCGCCCTGACCAATCTGGGCTATTCGAGCGCCCAGGCCTCCTCGGCCCTGGCGCGGGTGGTGGCCCGGGAGGGGGAGGACACGCCGACAGAGAAACTGATCCGGCTGGGCTTGCGGGAATTGAGTCAGTAGCCTTGTTTGAGACAGGATTCCTTACTACTTTGACTTGGTAAGGAATTCGTGGAGTCATTCCGATGAATGAGATCATCCAGCTTGAGGCGTCCTCATCCGTGACGAGCAAGGGGCAGACGACAATACCGAAGTCGGTTCGCGATGCTCTTGGGATCAAGGATGGCACGCCATTGCGGTGGAGGCTCAAGGATGGTGTGCTGATCGTGACGGCCAAAACCAAACGGCTGGAGGATTTTGCGGGTCTGCTCGGCAAACCGCCCAATGGCCGGCGCGTCAGTATCGAAGAGATGAACGAGGCCGTTCTCGATGAGGCCTCAGACCGTTTCCGGCGCAAGACGACCAGATGATCGGCATTGACACCAATGTCCTAGTGCGGGTGTTTGTCGATGAAGCGCCGGAACAGACCGGGGCGGCGCTTCAACTTCTCAGCGGGTTGTCGCAGGATAATCCGGCGTTTGTCGGTACGATCGTACTGGTTGAATTGGCCTGGGTGCTCAAACGCAGCTACGGGTTCGATGACAATGCCATTCTGGTGGCCGTCGATTCGCTACTCGAAAGCGCAAATATCGAGATCGAGCACGCAGACATGGTGCAAGCGGCCGTATCGGCCGCCCACGAGCACGGTTCCGACCTCGCCGATAGCCTCATCGCCTTGAGCGCGATTGCCGCAGGAGCGAGCAAAGTCATGACCTTTGACAAGAACGCCGCAAAACGCATTGCCGGAATGGAACTTCTCGCGTGACCGATCTGACTTCCCCGACTGCCGGGCGTGACGACAATCTGGACGTTTCGCTCCGACCCTCCGGCTTTGCCGATTTCGTCGGGCAGGCGGATGCGCGGGCTAATCTCGAGGTGTTCATCGCGGCGGCCAAGCAACGCGGGGCAGCGCTGGATCATGTGCTGTTTGTCGGGCCGCCGGGCCTGGGCAAGACCACGCTGGCGCAAATCATCGCCAAGGAGCTGGGCGTGGGCTTTCGCGCAACCTCCGGCCCGGTGATCGCCAAGGCGGGAGATCTGGCGGCGCTGCTGACCAATCTCGAAGAGCGCGATGTGCTGTTCATCGACGAAATTCACCGGCTCAACCCGGCCATTGAGGAAGTGCTTTATCCGGCGATGGAGGATTTCCAGCTCGATCTGATCATCGGGGAGGGGCCGGCGGCGCGCTCGGTGCGGATCGACCTGGCCAAGTTCACGCTGGTGGGGGCAACGACGCGCGCGGGGCTGCTGACCACGCCATTGCGCGACCGCTTCGGCATTCCGGTGCGGCTCAATTTCTACACGCCCGAGGAACTGGTGCTGATCGTGACCCGTGGGGCGCGGCTGCTGGGCATGGCCATGGCGCCGGATGGGGCGATGGAAATCGCGCGCCGCTCGCGCGGGACGCCGCGTATCGCCGGACGCCTGCTGCGCCGGGTGATCGACTTTGCCATGGTGGATGGCGTGGCGGAGGTCAATCGGGCGGTGGCAGACAAGGCCCTATTGCGGCTCGATGTGGACGCGCGCGGGCTGGACCAGCTCGACCGGCGCTACCTGACCCAGATTGCAGATTTCTACAATGGCGGACCGGTGGGCATTGAAACCATCGCGGCGGCGCTGAGCGAGCCGCGGGACGCCATTGAGGAAATCGTCGAGCCCTATCTGCTGCAGCAAGGCTTTATCCAGCGGACGCCACGCGGCCGCATGCTGACCTCGATTGCCTTTCAGCATATGGGCAAGGTGGTTCCGCAAGGCTTTGTTGGACTGCAATCGAGCCTGTTCGAGGAGGATGGGCAATGAGTGAACGGCATGTCATCAGCTTTCCTATTGGCGAGCAGCGGTTCAATTTTCGGGTGGCGGGCATCATCATCGTGGATGGCCATGTGCTGGTGTGCCGGGAAGATGATGATGACTATTGCATGCTGCCGGGGGGGCGGATCGAGCTGGGCGAGCCGAGCGCGCTGAGCCTGGAACGCGAGATGGAAGAAGAATTGGCGATGCCTGCCAATGTCGGCGCGATGATTGCGACCTCGGAAAGCTTTTATCGCCGGGATGAAGAGGATTTCCACGAGCTGGGGTTTTTCTATGCGGCTGAACTGCCCGGACAGCGACCGAACGGCACTTCGCCCTGGCTGCAGCGGCCCGATGAAGGGCATATTCTCTCGTTTGACTGGGTGCCGCTGGCGGGGGATGCGCTGGAGCGGGCCCAGTTGATGCCGCGCTGGTTGCCGGCATTTTTGCGCGCCTTGCCATCGGGGCTGGTCCATATCACCCATGACGAGCGGAGGCAGG
This sequence comes from Devosia sp., assembly GCA_040218355.1. GTDB lineage: Bacteria > Pseudomonadota > Alphaproteobacteria > Rhizobiales > Devosiaceae > Devosia. The sequence continues at coordinate 15,184 of JAVJRP010000025.1, forward strand.
CATGAGCACGGCAGACGACACCATCGCGGCAACGCTGAAGCTAAGCCGCCCGGCTCAGCGGGCCCTGGCAGCGGCCGGCATCGTCAGTTTTGCCGATCTGTCGCAATGGACGCGCACGGCTGTTGCGGCGCTGCATGGTATCGGCCCGAAGAGCTTTGTTGAGCTTGATCCGGCGATGAAGGCGCGTGGCCTGGACTACAAGGCGCCATGACAAGGCATCGTGTTCCCGTCCGCATCTACTACGAAGACACCGACTTTTCAGGCAATGTCTATCACGCGGCCTATTTGAAGTTCTTCGAGCGCGGGCGGACCGAGCTGCTGCGCGATCTGGGAGTGCATCACGCCGAACTGGCCGAGCAGGGCCTTGCCTTTGCCGTGCGGTCCATGGAGATCGCGTTTGTGGCCGCGGCACGGATTGACGATCTGCTGATGGTGACGACCGAGGTGGCAGAAGCTGGCGGCGTGCGGCTGGTGCTGGACCAGACAATTTTGCGTGACGACAAGGTCATCACATCGGCCCGCGTGACCGTTGTCGCCATCAAAATGAGTGGCGGCCCGGCGCGTCTGCCACCCCATCTGCGCACGCGGCTGGTGCCCGGAGCCTAGGGCTCGGACTCTCTTTATTAACCCTTTGGTGACCATAAATGGCGCTTAGGCAGATTTGCGCCGCGCCGGACCACCCTGCGCCCGGAATTGCGGGCATTTCTCTTAATTTTGACAGATTTCATCCCCATCGCAGCGGCAATGGGGCCACACGCACGGGCCGGCCAAAAGGGATCACGACATGGAAGCCATGGATGCAGTGGGAGCAGTCGCTCCGCATGCGGACCTCTCCATCTGGGGCCTGTTCTGGGCTGCCGACTTCGTCGTCAAATCGGTGATGCTGGGCTTGTTGGCGGCATCGATCTGGTGCTGGGCGATCATTATCGACAAGACCATCACCTACCGGCGCGCCCAATCGGAGATGAACCGGTTCGAGCGCACGTTCTGGTCGGGTCAGTCGCTTGAGGAACTGTATCAGCAGCAGGCGGAAAAGCCGTCGGGCGGGCTCGGATCGGTGTTCGTTGCGGCCATGAAGGAATGGAAGCGCAGCCACGAGCAGAATGCGGCCAGCTTCGTGGGCATGCAGCAGCGGCTCGACAAGGTGCTGGACGTGGCGATTGCGCGGGAAAGCGAATATCTCGAAAAGCGCCTGGGCTTTCTGGCCACGGTGGGGTCGGCCGGTCCCTTTATCGGGCTGTTTGGCACGGTATGGGGCATCATGAACGCCTTCACCAATATCGCGGCCTCTTCGGACACCAATCTGGCCGTGGTGGCCGGGCCGATCGCCGAGGCGCTGTTTGCCACCGCCATTGGCCTGGTGGCCGCCATTCCGGCGGTAATTGCGTATAACAAGCTGTCTTCGGATGCCGGCAAGCTGACCGGGCGGCTGGAAGGTTTTGCCGACGAATTCTCGACCATCCTGTCCCGTCAGCTCGAAGCGCGGGGCCGCTGACATGGGCATGGGTGTCGCATCAGGCGGAGGCGGCGGCGGACGCCGACGGCGCCGCAAGCGCAGCGCAATCATGAGCGAAATCAACGTGACGCCAATGGTCGACGTCATGCTGGTGCTGCTGATCATCATGATGGTGGCCGCGCCGATGCTGACTTCGGGGGTGCCGGTCGATCTGCCGCGCACGGCGGCCAATGAATTGCCCAGCCAGACGCGGCCGATCACAGTTTCGGTATCGCCCGAGGGTGCGATTTTCGTCGATGAATCGCCGGTCGGTGAAACGGAGCTGGTCTCCACCATGGGCACGCTGGCGACGGTGGAAGACCGCATCTATCTGCGCGGCGACACCACGGCCAATTACGGCACGGTGATGCGGGTGATGGGCCTGCTCTCGGCGGCCGGCTATACCAAGATCGGGCTCGTTACCGAGCGCGAGAGGTAGGCCAGGCATATGCGTACGGGCCTGGTCGCATCGATATCGCTTCATGTTCTGCTGCTGGTGCTGGGTCTGGTCAATTTGGGGCTGACCGAGCCACTGCAGCCGAATGTGCAGTCCATTGCGGTCGAGCTGGTGCCTATCGAGGAATATTCAAACATCCGCATGGGCCAGCTCGACAGCGAGGTGGTGGAGACCGATACGCCTTCGGCGGTCGAGAGCGAAGAGCCGGCCGAGCTGGCGCAGCCCACCGGCAATACCGAACAGGACCAGGTTACGCCTTCGATCGCAGACACACCGACGCCGGCCCCGGTGACCGAAACCGCGCCTGCGCCAGAGGCAGAGCCTGCACCTGAGCCGGAGCCAACACCGGAACCTGAGCCCGCGCCTGAGCCGGAACCTGCGCCGGAGCCTGAGCCAACCCCCACGCCAGCAACCTTGCCGCAGACGCGGCCGGAGGACCTTGCGCCGCCGCCCGAGCCGGAGCCAGAGCCCACGCCTGAGCCGGAACCTGCGCCGGAGCCGGAGCCTGTGCCGGAACCTGAGCCCGAGCCCGAGCCTGTGCCGGAACCTGTGCCGGAACCTGAGCCCGAGCCCGAGCCGGAACCTGAGCCAGAACCAACGCCGCCGCAGGTGGATGTTGCGCTGCCGACCTCGCGTCCGAGTGACCTGGCGCAGGTGCGTGAACAGGCACTGGCCGCAGAGCAGCGCCGCCGCGAAGAAGAGGAGCGCCAGCGCCAGGCTGCGGCCGCTGCTGCCGAGCAGGCACCGCCAACCGAAATCAGCTCGGAGACGGCTGACGAGATCTCCTCGATCATCAATAATGCCCCGACCACCGGCGCGACCACCGGGCAGGGCGGCTCGCCCACGCTGGGCGACACGACGGGGACGTCAGCGCGGTTGAGCCAGAACGAGATCGACGGCCTGATATCGCGGATCAAGAATAATTGGCAATTGCTGCCGAGCGACTTCAATAGCGGGATGAATGTGACGCTGCAGATCAATATGAACCGCGACGGTACATTGGCCGGAACGCCCCAAATCCTGGCGGCGGACCCCTCGCCGGCCGGCGGGCAGATTGCCCGCGCCGCGGTCCGTGCCGTCATGGCAGCTTCGCAGGACGGACCGTTCAATTTGTCTGCCGATTCCTACGACCAATGGCGTTCCATTGAAGTGGAACTGAGACCCTGACCTTGAATTTGCCAGTTTGCTGGCCAAACTGCGGCGCAAACGGCAAGACCGGAGTATTATAGGACCGATGACCCTGTTCAATAGACGCGCGGCGCTCAAGCTCGGCCTGGCCGGCGGCGCCCTTTTGGCAACCGCCCCGATGTCGCTTGCGCAATTGCGCATCGTGGTGGAAGGCGCCAATTTCCAGCCGCTGCCCATCGCCATTCCCGACTTTGCCTCGTCGGACCCGGCTTTTGGGCGCGAGATCGCCGATATCGTGCGCAACAATCTGCGGCGCTCCGGCCTATTCCTGCCGCTCGATCCGGCCTCGTTGCCGGTGGCGGTGGGCGATGTGAACGCAACGCCCGATTTCAATGTCTGGCGCACCGCCAATGTCGACGGTTTGGTGATGGGTGCGGTGGAGCGCGGCGGGCAGATCAGCGCCTCGGTGCGGGTCTGGGATACGCAGCAGGCTGCGCAGGTTGTCGGGAACAGCTATGCCACCGACCCAAGCTCGGCGCGCCGCATCGGTCATCTGGTGTCGGACGCGATCTATTCGCAATTATCGGGGGGCACGGGCTATTTCGATACGCGTGTGCTTTATGTCGCCGAGAGCGGCCCCAAGGCCAATCGCGTGCGGCGCCTGGCAATCATGGACCAGGACGGGGCCAATGTGAGCTATCTCACAGATGGGCAGACCATGGCGCTGACGCCGCGCTTTTCGCCCAATGGGGATCTGGTCACCTATATGAATTTTGCCGAGGGCAATCCGCAGGTCTATCTGCTGCAGCTTTCGACCGGCCAGCAGCAGCGCTTGGCCAATGTGGGTGCGATGACCTTTGCCCCGCGGTTCTCGCCCGATGGGGGCACGGTGGCCTTTTCGGTGGAGCAGGGCGGCAGCACCAATCTCTATGCGATCTCGACCGGCGGCGGGCAGCCCCTGCAGCTGACCTCGGGCGCGGCGATCGATACCTCGCCATCCTATTCGGCCGACGGCAGCCGCATTATCTTCGAAAGCGATCGGGGCGGCTCGCCGCAAATCTACATGATGGGCGCCGGCGGCGGGAATGCCCAGCGCATCAGCTTCGGACAAGGGAGCTATTCAACGCCGGTCTGGTCGCCCAATGGGGACCTGATTGCCTTTACCCGCCAATCGGGCGGGCAGTTCCATATCGGCATCATGAACCCGGATGGTTCGGGTGAGCGCCTGCTCTATTCGGGCTATCATGCGGAAGGGCCGACCTGGGCGCCCAATGGGCGGGTGATCATGTTCTACCAGGATCCCGGGGGCAATGACGGCCCGCGCCTGATGAGCGTGGATATCTGGGGGCGCGCCGCCCAGACCGTGCCGACGGAAAGCTATGCGTCGGACCCGGCCTGGTCGGGCCTGAGGACCTAGACGGGTCCCTATCGGCATCACGTTGAGATCCCTCCGCCGGTCGGAGGGATTTTTTGTTGGACTGGGAACCGGGGTTGAGAAGGGGGCTTTTTACGCAGGTGCGAGACAGTTGGATCACTGCAAATTTTTCTTTTTTGCGGGGTCCGATTCCACTGCAATTTGCAAATTAAGTATCTGAAAATAAACGTGTTTCAGGATTTTCGAGATTTTTTCAGTTTTTTCTAAGCAAGCGAAACTGGGTTGAACGAGGGCCCGTAACTTCCTGCGTCCCATCGAGATGAATGGGAACAGAATTAAACAGGAAGGAACTACACAATGACTCTTTCTCTTCGTGCTCTGTCTGTCGCTGCCGTTCTGGCATTCGGTTCGGTTGCTGGTGGCGTTATCGCCCAGGAAAACCCGATGGTCGGCGGCGCTGCCATGCCTGCCACCAACAATATCGTGGAAAATGCCGTGAACTCGGCCGACCACACCACGCTCGTTGCCGCCGTACAGGCTGCCGGCCTGGTCGAGACGCTGTCGAGCGAAGGCCCGTTCACCGTGTTCGCTCCGGTCAACGCCGCCTTTGAAGCCCTGCCGGAAGGTACGGTTGAAGGTCTGCTGGCCCCTGAAGCCAAGGATCAGCTCACTGCCGTTCTGACCTATCACGTGATTGCCGGTGACATTCACTCCGGTGACCTGGTGCAGATGATCAACGACAATGGCGGCGAGTATAGCGCTGCGACCGTGCAGGGTGGCGAACTGACCTTCAGCCTCGACGGCGACATGGTCAAGATCACCGATGCCAATGGCGGCATGGCCACCGTGACCATCGCCGATGTGGACCAGTCCAATGGCGTGATCCACGTCATCGACGCGGTTCTGCTTCCCGCGATGTAACCAAACCCTGCACGCCAACGAATAGTGCAGGAACAGAGGCTCCGCATGCGCCCGTCCCGATATGCGGAGCCTCACCTTGACGTGACCCTGGTGGACGCCCTTGGGCGCATGTGGTCACGTCCTTGTTGACTTGGTGCTGCCCGGCCATCGGCCGGGCACTGCCGATTTGAGGAGGTTGTCATGACCCTTAATCGACGCACGATGCTGTTTTCCGGTTCGCTGCTGGCGCTTGGCGCCGCATTAGGACTGGGGCGAACGGCCAACGCCGTGGAGGGCGACTTTCCCTTCATGCTGAGCGATGAAGAATGGCAGGCGCGGCTGTCGCCCGCCGCCTATCAGGTGTTGCGGCATGAAGATACCGAGCGCCCCTATACCTCTCCATTGAATGACGAAAAACGAGCGGGCACATTCCATTGCGCGGGTTGTGACCAGGCCTTGTTCGAATCCGAAACGAAATATGACAGCCGCACCGGATGGCCGAGCTTCTGGGATTTTATTCCCGGTGCTATCGGGACCAAGGAAGACAATTCGCTGTTCATGACCCGGATCGAAGTTCACTGCTCCAATTGTGGCGGTCACCAGGGGCATGTGTTCGAGGATGGTCCGCAGCCCACTGGCCTGCGCTATTGCATCAACGGATTGTCATTGCGGTTCGAGCCTGCGGCATAGTGTGAAGGAACGATCATTGGTGCCGTTCATTGGCCCCTTCGAAAGGAGAGGTGACAATGACCAATACCGATCAATCCGAAACCGCTTCCGCTTCCGATGCCGATGCCAAGCTGGACAAGGTGAGTACAGGTGGCCATCTGGGCGGCACCCATTTCGGCCAGGCCGTGGGGGATGCCAAGACCAAGGAAAACCGTCGTGGTGGCGGGCGCAAATCGCGCCAGAATGACGGCAACAACTAGTTTGCTGCTGCATTGCGGCTTCGCGCAGGCGCGCGCTTGATCGGGCCTGTGCGACTCCGATATGCCAATCGCGTAACAAGAACGCGGTTGGCCATGAAAATCACCATTATCGAAGTCGGCAAGGTGCCAGATGCGCTCGAGGAGCGGTTCGCGCCTTATTCCGCCATCTTTCGTGACATGTTCGCGTCGACCGGGCGGCGTTTCGACTATGACGCGGTCAAAGTGCTCGAGGGCGAGGCACTGCCAGACCCTAGCGGGCTGGAAGGCATCGCCATTACCGGTTCCTCAGCCGGCGTTTATGAAGACCACGCCTGGCTCGACCCATTGCGCGACTTCATCCGCCAGGCTTATGCGGCGCGGACCCCGATGCTGGGGATCTGCTTTGGGCATCAAGTGATGGCCGATGCGCTTGGTGGGGATGTGCGTAAGTCGGAGAAAGGCTGGGGGCTGGGCCGGCACCATTATCGGGTGACCAGCCGTCCGGATTTCATGGGCTCGGCCCCGGACACATTGTCCGTTGTGTGTTCGCATCAGGACCAGGTGATCATGCCGCCCGCTGAAGCCCAGGTGATCCTGGCGTCGGACTTCACCCCCAATGCGGGTCTGTTCTATCGCTCCGGCCAGGCGCTGAGCTTTCAGCCGCATCCCGAATTCGATGACAGCTATGGCACTGCGCTGACAGAACTGCGCCGCGGCAAGGCAACCGACGGGGTGATCGAGGAGGCTTTGGGTTCGTTTTCAAGCGCCTCTGACAGCGCCCGTCTGCGCGACTATATTGCCCAGTTCATGCAGGATGCGGGCACCCGACGTTAAGCAGAGTGGGCGTGACAGGGCACGGCATGAGTGCCGACCAACTAACCCACAGAAAAGGGCGCCCCGGGGCGCCCTTTGCATTTGGAGCGCATCAGCTCTCCAAAAGCAGCGCGATTTCGGTGCGAAGCTGATTAAGGCCGGTGCCCTTTTCCGATGACGTCTGAATGATGTCCGGATGGGCGGCGGGGCGCTTGGCGATGGCAGCACGGGTCTTGGCGACGGCGCTTTCGAGATCGGTGGCCGAGGGCTTGTCGACCTTGGTCATCACCACCTGATAGCTGACCGCTGCGCGGTCGAGCTCGTTCATCACCGAAATGTCGTTGTCCTTGGCGCCGTGGCGGCTATCGATCAGCACATAGACACGGCGCAGGGTGGCGCGGCCGGTAAGATATTGGTGGATCAGTGCCGTCCAGGCCCTGACCTTGGGCTCGGGCGCCTTGGCATAGCCATAGCCGGGCATATCGACGATGCGCAGGTTTTCGCTCTGGCTCTCGAAGATGTTGAGCTCCTGGGTGCGGCCCGGCGTATTGGAGGTGCGGGCCAGGCCCGAAGTGCCGCACAGAGCGTTGATCAGGCTCGATTTGCCGACATTGGAGCGGCCGGCAAAGGCGATCTCTACCCGATCCATCGGGGGCAGGTCGGCCAGCTTTACGCAACCCTTGACGAACAGGAAGGGCCGCGCAAACAGCAGGCGGCCGCGCTCGATGGTGTCGGGAGAATAGTCGGGCTGCGTCATGTGTGACCCCAGATAGGAGAAGCCCGCCGGCAAAGCGGCGGGCCCATTCATTCGTTCAATTCGGCTCAGCTCTTGGTTGGCTCGGCCGGTTTCGGCTTGCGCCGGATACTGTCCACGATATTGCCGAACAAGTTCACTTCGACGCCATGGCGCTTCATGATGAACCATTGCTGGGCGATCGAGAGCGTGTTGTTCCAGGCCCAGTAGATCACCAGACCGGCCGGGAAAGTACCCAGCATGAAGGTGAAGATGACCGGCATCCAGTTGAAGATCATGGCCTGGGTCGGATCGGGCGGTGGCGGATTGAGGCGCATCTGCACCCACATGGAAATACCCATGATGACCGGCCAGACACCCAAATGCAGGAAGGAGCCCAGGATAGGCAGCGCGGTCGGATCCCAGGGAATCAGGCCGAACAGGGTGAAGATATTGGTCGGATCGGGTGCCGCCAGATCCTGAATCCAGCCAAAGAACGGCGCATGGCGCATTTCGAGCGAGATGAAGATGACGGTATAAAGCGCAAAGAAGACCGGGATCTGAATGAGGATCGGCCAGCAACCCGAGAGTGGATTGATCTTTTCTTTCTTGTAGAGCTCCATCATCGCCTGCTGCTGGGCAGCGCGGTCGTCCTTGAGACGCTCCTGGATGGCCTTCATTTCCGGCTGGACGCGGCGCATGGCGGCCATGGAGGCATAGGAGCGGTTGGCCAGCGGGAAGAAGATGGCCTTGACGATGACGGTCACGGCCAGCACGGCCAGGCCGAAATTGCCCAGAATGCCGTAGAGCGTGACCAGCAGCCAGTGCATCGGCTTGGTCAGGAAGTGGAACCAGCCCCAGTCGATCAGGAGTTCGAGACGGTCGAAGCCGTAGCCTTCCTGATAGGAGGCGATGACGCGGTCTTCCTTGGCGCCAGCGAAGATATAGGCCTCGTGGCTGACCGTGGCGCCGGCCGGCACCATGACCGGCTGGGTCTCGACATAATTGGTCTGGTAAACATTGGTGCCGCCCGACTGGCTGTAGGCGAATCTCGCATTGATCGCGGTGTCCGGCTTGGGCAGAACGGCGGTGGCCCAATATTTGTCGGCAATACCGAGCCAGCCGGTGGTCGAGGAGAAATCGACCTGCTGTTCGTTCTGCAGGTCGCCATATTTGCGGGCGACATAATTGTTCGATCCCAGCACGCCGATCGGGCCTTCATGCTGGATGAAGAAGTTCTGTACCTGCGGATTGCCGTGGCGGACAACGCGGGAGAAGGGGAACAGGGCCACGTCGCCCGCACCCGTGTTTTCAACAGTCTGGGTGACGGTGAAGAGATAAAAGTCGTCCACGGCAAAGGTGCGGTGGAAGATGAGGCCCTCGCCATTGTCGAAACGCAGGGTGACGGGCGTGTCGGCGGTCAGGGTGGTGTTGTCGCCCTCAAGGGTCCAGACTGACTGGCTGGTGGGTAGGGTGACGTCGGAGCCGGCGGCTGCGGCCCAGCCCTGTTCGACGAAATAAGCGTCGGCCAGGCCAGCGGGCTTGAGCAGGGCAATGATGGGAGAGTCGGAATCGACCGTCTCGCGGTACTGCTTGAGTTCGAGATCGTCGATGCGCGCGCCGGTCAGGTTGATCGAGCCTTCAAGGTCAGCCGTCGCGATGTCGACGCGATCGGTGGCGCCGATGGCCGTCTGGCGATCAGCAAACACCTGCGGTGCACCAGGGGTGGCCGCGGGTGCGGCGGCGGTCCCGTCGGCGTTGGTGGTGGGCACGGCAAGCTGTTCGGATTCGGACTGCTGGGCGGCGGCTATCTCGGCCTGGCGCTGCGCCTGTTCGAGTTGCGGACCGGCAATGAAAAACTGCCAGCCGAACAGCACGATCATGCTGAGCACGACGGCAAGGATCACATTGCGATTATCAGAATTCATGGTCTCGGGTTCCGTTGGCCGCGGCCGGATGATTTGCGATTGTCGCTCAGTTTTGTGTCATGCACACGAGCGATGAGGCCGCCGAGATCGGCGACAAGCTTGGCGAAAGGCTGGCTGATTGCCTCGCGCCGCGCCAGAAGGACATAGTCATGTCCGGGCACAAAGTCACGCGCGCATGCTGCCGCAGCCGCGCGAAGGCGCCGCTTTATGCGGTTGCGTTCGGGCGAGTTGCCGACCTTTTTGGTGACCGTGAAACCGATGCCAGGATCGGTGCTGGTGCTAGGCACGGCCTGCAGTCCAAACGCAGAACGCCCGGCGCGATTGCCCCGGGCGGCGTTTAAGAACTGCGCGCGCCGCTTGAGGCGGCGCAATGTCGCTTGGCGCGTGGACTGTTCGGCCGTCATCCGGCCACAAATCCCTTAGGCCGAGAGCTTCTTGCGACCGTCGCGGCGGCGGCGATTGAGAATCGCGCGGCCGTCCTTGGTGGCCATACGGGCACGGAAACCGTGACGACGGGCACGCACGAGCTTGGAAGGCTGGTATGTACGCTTCATAACATCAGACCGCGCTGTCGCACGGTTCCTCTTCTTTGGTGCTGCTTGAAAGCAGAATAATCCCTGAGGCGGGCATGCGCGCCGCCTTCGCGTTGGTGGCGTCTATAGGGAAAAGACATGCCTAAGTCAACGCGCATTGGCGCGCAGAACGGCCTACCTGGCCCTGTTGTCAAGGCGCGCTTTCCCACGCATAAGAACGGCAATGGTTCTGGCCTGTGGCGGACATGGCTGAGATTACTCGACCCGAGCTTTGCATCGTGGGCGCAGGCGCGCTCGGAATCGCGCTGGCCCAGCATGCCCAGCGCCTTGGCGCGCAGGTCATGCTTGTCGACAGAGGTCACACCGAACCGGGCGATGGGCCGCAGCGGGCCCTGCAGGTCGCCTCGATGGTGGCGAGCGCGTCGCGCGCCCAGGCCATGCGCAATGCCGGTGGATTGGGCCTGGCCGGGATGGATCCCAAAATCAACATGCGTGCGGTGCAGGAACGGGCACAAAGCCTGGCGGTCGAACAGGCTCCGCTTGATAGTCGCGAGCGGCTGACGGGGCTGGGCATATCCGTATTGCGGGGTGAAACCCGCTTTGTCGATGCCATGACGCTTGCGGTAGGCGATGTGCAGGTGCGCCCCCAGGCGATTGTACTGGCGGTTGGTGGCGCCGCGATATTGCCGGAGATTCCAGGTCTTGAGGAAGCCGGTTATTTCACACCCGACAGTCTTCTCGAGAATAGCCGCAAGCTCACCCATCTGCTGGTGATTGGCTCCGATCCGGAAGGTCTGGCGTTGGCACAGGCCTTTGCGCGGCTGGGATCGGACGTGACGCTGGTTCCACAGGGTGCGGCATTGCCCGGCTTCGATATCGAGGCTGCCAGCATTGTGTTGCAATGCCTGGGCGAAGAGGGCGTGCGGGTCATCGATGGCGGCGTGGTCGATGCGATCCAGCCCCGGTCGCAGGGCATAGGTGCCACGATCACGCTACCCGATGGGGCGAGCGAGGCGCTCGACATATCGCATGTATTGGTGTGCGCTGGCACTTTAGCTAGCCTCGACGAGTTGGGGCTGGAGGCGGCGCGTCTGCGGCCCCTGCGTGGCAAGGCGCGGCAATTTGCCCTTGGTGCCCTGGGGCAAACAAGCAATCGGCGGATCCGGGTGGTCGGCGCCGGTGCGGGTGTCGGGCAATGGCAGCACGCGCTCAGCCATGGCCGGGCGGTAATCGAGGCGCTGGTGCTCGGGACGCCGCGGCATCAACCGGCCCAGCAGCCCCAATTGGTGCAGACCGAGCCAGCCCTGGCCCAGATCGGCCGCTGGCCAACTGATTCAAAGCCGCTGGCAGCGGGGCATGCCATTTTGCGCAGCGGGTTGAGCGAAAACGACAAGGCGCGCGCGCTCGGGCAGGACAGGGGGCTGGCCAAGGTCCTGGTCAATCCCAAGGGCCACGTGCTGGCCGCGAGCCTGGTGGGGCCGGAGGCCGGCGAACTGGCCGCCGTTCTGGCGCTGGCAATGGAAAGAGGCATTCCGCTGGGGCAATTGGCCGATCTCAGCCTGCCCCATCCAAGTCTTCTGGCCATTCTGACCGCTTTGGGTGAAAACCATAGAGGGACAGAAACCGTATCTTCCTTTGCAAGGCGCATGGGCGCTGTGCGGCGGCGGCTCCGTATATAAGGGGCACAAGCAGGCATTGCGGTAAGGTGGCCACCAATGGGGGCGTGAGAGGGATTGGCAGGATTGCAAGGATGAAGGACCAGCCCAATGCCATGGCCGGCCGGTTTCCGGGGCTCTCGAGCAAGCTGATCGCCACGATCATCGGGGTGATCCTGCTGGTCGAAATCGTCATCTTTCTGCCCTCGGTCGCAAGCTTTCGTACTACCTGGCTGGAAGATCGTCTGCAGGTCGGGGTGGTGGCGGCCCGCGTGCTCGACGCGGTGCCTGACGTGATGGCGCTGCCGCGCGACCTGACCGACCGGCTGCTCAATTCGGCCGGCGCCCATGCCATTGTCTATCGGCGCGATGGACAGAGCCAGCTGATCGAATTGACCAATCCGGTCATGCCGGACACGGTGGTGACCGCCGATCTGCGGCAGGGCGATCTGCCCAGCCGGGTCTGGGGCGCACTCGATACGCTGGTCGCCCCGCCCGGGCGCACGCTGCGCGTGGTAGGCGAAGGCGATCTCAATGAAAGCCTGGTCGAGCTGCTGATGCCCGAAACGCCACTGCGGCGCGACATGATCGATTACTCGCGCAGTTTTGCACTGGTCTCCTTTGGTATCGCGGCGGTGACGGCCTTTGTGCTCTATGTCCTGGTCAGCCGCCTGTTCATTGACCCGGTCCTGCGGGTGACCGGCAATATGCTGGCCTTCCGCAAGGCGCCCGAAAATGCCGCCCTGATCCTGATCCCGTCCAGCCGGTCGGACGAAATCGGGATTCTCGAACGAGAATTGGCCGATATGGAAACGGAGTTGTTTTCCATGTTGCGGCAAAGGCGGCATCTGGCCGATCTGGGGCTGGCCGTTGCCAAGATCAATCACGATTTGCGCAACACGCTGAGCTCGGCACAATTGCTGTCCGACCAGGTGGCGACGCTGGACGATCCCAAGGTGCAGCGGCTGGCGCCGCGGCTGGTGACCACATTGGACAAGGCGATCGGCTTTGCCCAGGCGGTGCTCGATTATGGCCGCGAGACGTCCATCGTGCCGCAATTTGCCCCGGTCAATCTGCGCACGCTGGTGGACGATGCTGCCTTCGACGCCCGTGTCGCAGGCAATCCGCTGATCGCGTTCGACAATGGGGTGGATGCCTCAGTTGTGGTGGAGGTGGATGCCGGGCAAATGGGGCGGGTTCTGGTCAATCTGCTCAAGAACGCGCGCGAGGCGCTGGAAGCGGTGCCCGGCGAACCTCGAGATTTCCGCATCGAGGCGCGCGCCAGCGTCGATCCCGAACGCACGGTGATTACCCTGCGCGATAATGGGCCCGGCCTACCGCCGCGCGCCCGCGAGAACCTGTTCGTGGCCTTTGAGGGCTCGGCCCGCTCGGGCGGCACCGGGCTGGGATTGGCCATTGCCCGGGAGATCACCGAGGCGCATGGCGGGGTTCTGGCGCATGTGGAGGAGGGGCAGGGGACCCGTTTCGACATCACCCTGCCGGCTCGCCGCAAGGAGGGCTGAAGTCTTCCCACGAAAATCGTCACGGCCCCGCTTGCAATGGCCAGAACACCCATGTATGGGTTGCCCCGCTTTGATCGGAAGCGCCAGACGCACCGATCCAACAAGCCTACCGCACATGTCGGTTTGCGCGCCCGTAGCTCAGCTGGATAGAGCACCAGACTACGAATCTGGGGGTCAGGAGTTCGAATCTCTTCGGGCGCGCCATTCCTGTATAAAACTGCGAACATTATTCGCTGAAAAAGTCCCCTCGGCGATCGAGCGATGCAGGCTGTGCGTGCTGCCTACGATCATGATCCGCTTGTCACCGACGATGACCCGCCCGACGACGCTGCGAAGGTAGTTGCGGCGCAAGACAGGGTCAGCGAGCCGCAGCTTTTCCTTGAGGGTACGGGAGAAGATCTCGACTTTTTCCGCCTGAAGCTGCGCCACAGGAGCCGCCTGCGCCTCGGCCCTGGCAATTGTAGCGTCAATCTTGGTTTTCTGTGCGCGCAGTTCCTGAATGCGGGCAGAGAGGCCCTCGTCAATGCCGAGGTCGCCGGTTTCGGCCAGCCGATAAAGGTTGTTGATCGCTGACTCGATCTTGGTGCGCTCCGATCGAAGGGTCTCAAGACGAGCGTCGACATTGCCGGCGAACGCGGCCCGGCGCGCGATCAGCTTATCCAGCAGGATGTGAATGCGCTCGGGCGGCAGAATGCGATCTTCGACGGCATCGAGAGTGAGGTTGTCCAGATGCGGCATGGCGATGCGGTTGCCCTTGCAGACGCTGGTGCCCTTTTGAGCTCGGTTCGCGCAGGCATAATAGGTATAGACTTTGCCACTCTTGGACGTGCCGGTGGACATGGTCATGCCGCCACCGCAATGCTCGCACGTGGCGAGGCCGGTGAGCAGGACCGGACCCGTTACAACGCGTGGTGGCGTCACCCTCGGATTATTGTTCACCAGCCGCTGCTGCACCGCCTCGAACTGGTTCTGGTCGATGATGGCCGGAACCTGGAACTCAATGATCTCTTCCTTGGCGTGCTTTCCCCCGGTGGCCGATTTGCGGATGGAGTAGCGTCCTCGTCCGACGTAGACCGGGTTGGTCAGCAGCTTGTGAAGCGGGCCGACGCCGAACTGGCCGCCCTTGCGGGTCTGATAGCCGTGCTGGTTCAGCCAGTCGGCGATGGCGGTAACACCCATTGGAGGTTTCCCGCCTGCTGGATCGCCCTTGAGATAGAGATCAAAAATAAGCCGAACGAGCTCGGCTTCCACCTCATCGATCGCCAAAACCTTCTTGATCTTGGTGCCACGCTGTTCAGCGGCCACAGTCTTGTAGCCGAGCGGCGGTGTCGCACCGTTCCAATACCCCTGTCTCGCATTCTCGCGCATGGCCCGCGTCACGTTCTTGGCGTTCTCAACTGAAGTGTGCTGGTCGAAAAGGGCGACGATCTGCCGAACGAGCTGCTGGGTTGGTTCCGTGCCACTGGGTTGCGTGGCGGAGACCAGATCGACGCCGGCCTTTTGCAGCCGCTGGGCCGCCGTTTCCATGCCAATCAAATCACGGTAAAGCCGACTATAGGAATGGACGATAATGGCGTCGAAAGGCCGTTCTTCACTGCAGGCCAGGTCGAGCATGCGGGTGAGTTCGGTACGTGCAGGATTGGTGCCGGAAGCGCCGGCATCCACGAAGATGGTCACCACCTCCCATCCGCGGCTTTTACAGTACAGTTCGATCTGATGCTGCTGGCTGGGCAGCGACACTTCGCCCTCGGCCTGCCGGGTGGTGCTGACGCGCAGATAGGCAGCAACACGCATCGGTTTTGTCGCCGCCAGCTCGGCCTGGATGGCATTTCCCAACGTTGACATGTCCATCGGCATTACTCCATTTCGTCGGTTCAACAGCGTTGCGCAGGTGGACGAAAATTCAAACGTCTGCCTCGCTGCCTCCACAGGTTTGGATGAACTCGGCAAGCCAATTCCAGCCAAGAAGCAGTTCCAACGCTGCAAGCTCTGCATCGGATACCGCTAGGTCCAAGGGCAGATCGTTGATAGGCTCAACGTCTGCGATGGACTTGCCATGAGAGGTGGAACGCGGGGCCGTTCCCTTCACTCGGTCCTGCCGACTAAACATGATCGAACCCCGTCCCCGCGAAGCGATCGAGGTGAGCGTCCGGACTTTCGTCGGCGTCTGCGGGAGGAGTGTGGCGCCAGCGATCCCAATCAGCTCGCGGCAGGTGATCCAAAGTGGAGCGCTTGGTGTTCTTGCGCGCCATGCGGCGACTGAGCTTGACGAGACGTTCCGCTTCCTCGGACAGAGGACCAAGGGCGGTCAGATCGGTCTCGATGGCATCAACACTTGCACTATCGACAAACAGGTGCGTCCGGGCACGGGCCCGGCTTGCCGCCACATAGGTCAAGTGGCGGTCAAAGTTCGCATCGGCGAGCACCAGGGCATGCTCGACGGTCACACCTTGCGAGCCATAAGCACTCCAGCCATAGTCCCACCCAATCTGCGCATTGCCGTGCTCATCGGCCACATCGGCAAGCGCGAAGCTGACCCGACGGTCATCGATCTGCGCGGTGATCCGCGTTTCGAGCAGGGTTGGGCCCGGTTCGACGTCGAGCACCGTGCCGACACTGCCATTGATGGTGCGCAGCGCCTTGTTCTTCACCAGAAACCGGATGCCGTCGCCCGCGGACAAAGAAACCGTGGCAACCTCGCCATTCGGCAGACGTCCGCTAAACGTGACCTCGGCCTCGGCAATCTCGCCCTTCATGCGGCGCTCGCGCCGGACGGCCTGAGAGATCATCTGCAATTGATCATTGGTGCGCGCGATGAGCAGCGGTGCTTCACCGGCGTCGGTCAATTCGCGCCACTTTCCCACCAGTGCATCAACGGCATCGGGCAGACCAGCGCCAAAATGCACGTGCTTGCGCCGAAGCAATTCGGTCAGTGCCGTGAGCGCGTCGCCCTTCCCGAGGTCCAGCACGACCTGCCTGAGCCAGGCTTCGCGTTGCCGTACGATGGTCTCAATGCGGTTGACTTCGACGGCGCGTGCGACCAGACCGAGCCCCGGACCAGCCGCGATCGGTTGAATCTGATTGCGATCGCCGACGAGGATGAGTTTAGCGCCCGAAGACCTGATGGTCTCCAGCAGTCTCAACATATCGCGCGCGCCGAGCAAACCCGCCTCATCCAGGATGAGCACCGTCCGCGCATCGAAGGTTGCTTTGCCGGCGTCCAGCATGGCCATCCACTCGGCTGTTGCGCGAGACTCAACGCCAAGGTCCTTGCCAAGCTGGGTGGCAATCTTCCAGGCGGTGGCTGAGCCGATGACTCGATAGCCTGCGGCCTTATAGGCCGCCACGACCGGACGTTGCGTGGTAGACTTGCCGCTTCCTGGCGCACCCTCGATCATCTTGAGCCGGCCACCGCTGGTGACAGAAAGCGCGGCTCGGGTCTGCTCAACGGAAAGATTGTGCTCAATGCACAAGCTCTCGACACTGTGCGGATCGAGTTCAAAACCCTTGCTGGTATTGAGCTCCTCCGCCAATGAAACCACGGCAAGCTCGGTCGCAATCGTCTCTGGAGTGGTCAAAATAGGAAAGCCCAGGGGGTCTTTTCCAATGGCGACGATCTGGCCTCCCTGCATCAGTTCGGAGAATGCACGGGCGGCACGTGCAGGCGGCAAACCCGTACCGACGAGCTCGGCGTTGAGGGCTCGGATGACTTCGAGATGGCTGAGTACCGCCTCGTTCTCGGTTAGCTGAGCCGGAAGGGCAGCAAGTTTGTCCTGATAAAGCGCTTCGCCTTGGTCCTGGCCGATAAGCACGAAAGCCTGTCGGGCTGCCGCGAGCAACTCTTTGAAGTCGAAACCATTGCGCAGTGCAGCGGACGCCCAGGTGGCGAGCCGCTCTCGGAGTGTCGTATTTTTCTTGGTCAAGCGGGATTGGGCAGTCTCCCGCGCAGCGAGTGCAGGGTTCTGAGCGCTGTTTGTGCCCAAAGCTTTCAGGCGGCGTTCGATTTCCTGCCGGCGGCCTGAAAAGAACCGAATGACCTGCGCACCGATACCTGCGACCTCGAAGATGCCGTTTTTCCCAGTCCTTTCCGCACTGAACCGCATTCCAACAAGGCTCGCTGCAAGGGCTGCATGGAACACGGCACCCGCCAGCATTTTGGCGTTGCGCAGCAACACACTCTGGATCGCCCCGACGGTACCGTCCTTGCGCAACGCCAAATTGAGGATGACGCAGTGAACATGGAGATCTGGATCGCCGAACACACTCCCATCGGCATGGACTGAGGGGCGCGCATCGTCGTGAACAAACAGCGCCCCGCTGTAACTAATAGGTTCGAGAGTCTTGCCGCCCTTGCCCCGCCGTGCCCAACCGGCAACTTTCTCAACCGCCGACAGACTTTGACGCGCTGCGGCGATCAGGATGCCGATGAGCTTCTCGCGCTCGGCATCATCGGCCATCGCATAGATCAAAGACAGCGATTTTGGAACGGATAGGGTCAGGTCATACGCGGACTGACGATCAAAAACGCGACCGCCCGTGTTCGACAGCAACGAGGTGCCGTCTTGAGCCAGGCCGGCGTAGAGCTGCTCAAGCAGTTCGAAGTCCAACGGTGCGCCATCTTTGATACCGAATGAACCGGCTGGTGCGTACCACTCCGCGTCCTGGATGCCGGTATCGTAGTAGGCCCTGGCCTGGCGGAAATAGCTGACCGGAGTTGCCTTGAGGTGGAGGGATGCATTCACTGTGGGCCTCGCGTGAAAATGGAGGCTCTTCAGTTATCTGCAGCAAAAATATCAAAGTCGGAATCTAATCAGAAAGTGCAGGAAGGGCCGTTTTCGTCGGATTTGTTGGGCCCGGGGCTGGGTCAAAGGCGCGCGGAAGCGACATTGCCCAACGCCTTGTTGAGCGCATGGGGCGGGTCACGGCTTCGCAGATCGCTTCGGCATCGACCGCATCGTTCTTGCCGCGCTTCACATAGGGCTTCACGTAGGCCGGCGGCATCATGCGGACTTCATGGCCCAGCTTGGTCAACTCGCGAGCCCAATGATGGGAAGTGCCGCACGCCTCGATACCGATCAGGCAGGGCGGCAACTTGGTGAAGAACGGCAGAACTTGAGATCGACGTAGCGCCTTACGCACGACAACGTCTCCAGACGCGTCAATGGCATGAACTTGAAAAACACGCTTGGCCAGATCGAGGCCTATGGTGGTAATCTGCATGGCGGATGGCTCCTTTGCTCGGGTTGCCTGATAGCAAACCCACTTTGGCACTCAGATGCCGGGAGCGGGAGCCATCCACCTAATCTGAAATGGGGCGCGCATCTGCCCGGCGGGTTGTGGAATTCCCTGCCCTCCAAGCAAGTGCTTTGGGCGGAGTCGCTTGCGGGCAGGCCGCCAATTGATATGAGGAAGGGGATAGCCGAGCATCGAGGGCAAAAGGCGTGATTGCAGATAGCTTGCCCCGGAACGACAACCATTAGCCGGCGGGTGCTCTTTCGTAATTGCCTCCACGCGGCTCGCTGAGGCTCTTCATGGGCTATCTCTTGGCTTGAGCTTCGACCTACTAGCCTGATGGTTCCGTCGAATGGGGCGGAATGTCAGCGTCAGCTGCCTTCAACCTCGCCGTGATAAACGGCGGTCTTCTTTCTTCTCGGCGTCCGGGACCAACGGTCCCGTTCCTTCAGTCCCAGCACAAGGCCCCGTCAGGGGCCGTGGTACCGCCCGAAAGGCGGTACACCTGCGCGGGAATGCGTACTTTCCCGCGCATTCGACCGTGGCCTAATCTGAGCCTCTCTTGGGATGAAAGCTTTCGGGAAAAGGCGTCAGGTGCGTGTGAATGAGTGAAATGGGGCGCGCCACTGCCGGGGTATCGTCGACCCTTTCAATCCGTCTGGTAGCCGAGGAAACTATCAGCAGCGGACGAGTGCCCAGCTTTCTGCGAATTTCGTGCTCCGTGCCTTGAGCGGGTGTGGTCGATGGCTTGACGGATGGTGCGGGCGATAGAGCATCCGATGTCGTACGCACAGCACCAAATACTAGTGATTGCACGACACTAGAAACTAGCTGGATTGGACCCGTTTCACCGGATGGCCAACTGTTGAGGTTGTGCACTGAGGCGCAAGAATTCTCGTTGTGAGCGATGCCGAGCCCGGAGTTCGGGTGGATGTGGTCGCGAGACTTGCTGGCCTAGGGCGGTCGTCAATTCGTTCAGGGCCTGTGACTCCAATCGACCATGCCAACCTAGGTGCCTCGACGATCAGGGCACAGGAGGGCGCAGGCTCAATGCCCAATGCGAAGCTTGTCACAACACCATTCCTGTCTGCAAAGTGTCTGCATGAGATTTCCAAAATCTGTGTCCCAAGGCGCGGAGAAGTCATCTGATCCAAATTTGCTGAGTGTCAAAAACTGAAGGGGTTTCTCAGCCTGCTTTCTCAAGGACATCGGAGTGTTGACGTGCGCACGCACCATTTGTGAGTTTACGTCCGTCTCGCAACCAGCTTAATCTGTCCAGGCCAAGGATGCAGGAGTAGGCGGGGTGCCCGGTGCAGCACTCCGCCCTTTTTGCGATGTGACGCAAACCATGTCTCAGTAATGATCAGTGCTGGTCAGCGGACCAACTGTCCCTGGACGGTGTTGATGCCCAATGAGGTCCTGCCATCGCATTTCATTTTGAACTACTCTGACAGCGCGCAAGCCAAAAGCTGCGCACGACCCTCCAAGGTCAGCCCCTGCGTAACGCCCCCATGTGCGCAGGGGTCTTTTTGAGCTGAGAGCTTTGTTGGCCGCGTCCCTGACCCTGCCGGCGAAAGGCGAGAGCGGCCTTGACCTGGCTCATTGTGACGCCCTGATCTGCCGCGAGGTCTGCCTCTGACATACCGGGATTGGCTTCAAACGACGTGAGGGTGAGGATGTGTAATTACTGTTCGAACCTACACCAGTGATTTGGGCAAGTCCGGTTCGACCCACCGATATCCCGCGCGCTATTGAAAAATCTCGGCCTACCAAAAGAGAATCTTGAAAAGTCCGAAGGGCGATCAGTCCGCGACCGCCCCCAGTGTCAAATCACGCTTCGGCTTAGAACCACCCGCTAGTGCTGGGTGGTTGAAGGCTGGTGCCACGCTCTCGCCGCGATGCGGCGAGGATTGGACACTAGGATCCTAGCGGTCGCTTGACTCCTTGTCTGGCCACTGCGCCTGGCGGCGCCTGGCCGGCCGCTCCGCGGCCTAAAGAGCGGGTGAGGGTAATGTGGCCAGGCAAGGCGTCAACCGATCTCTCTGGAATTTGGAAACCGGTCTTCTGTTCTGGTGGAGGTGCCCTGACACCCGCTACCGCATCGTTAGAGTGTCGGCGTAGACCATAAAGTCGCTCCGGGGCGCATGGTGACTCGGTTGAACATCGCCACGGTTGGACGGGTGTCGGTCCCCGCGATCTTCGCGACCGCAGGGACCGTCTTCTTGTTAACCCAAAAGCGCACTGTGCAGCGGCCGAACTCGGTCAGTAACTCCCACCAGCTGCGGCGGATACTTCGGCGGACGCGCCAAAAGCGCATTTGCGAACTTTGGAAACACCGCGGCCAGCAGACGACTGTACTGCTTGTCGACCTGCCGCGTCGTGCTGCCCTGAAGAACCCGCAGGCGGCGCATAATGTCATCAGGCAGAGCCTTCGCCTGCTCTGGACACAGGTCCAGCAAATTGTACGCCCTGCGCAGCCAGAGTGCGCCGGTTTTTGTGTTGAGCAGGGCTTCCGTCCGTTTCGACAACAGGTCGAGCTGCCTCGTCTGCTGCGGATTGTCGATCAACGCGTCCAGTGCCGACATCCAGGCCATCATCATCGGCAGTCCGTCTTCAGCAGCAATTGCCGCCCCCGGGGCTACGCAAACCCGAAACAGCTTGCGATAAGCATTGGCCATCTCCTGCATGCCTGATCCTTGTGCCGCATTCTCGCGCAGGGTTTTGGCCGCAGCAGTCGCTTCCGGACCGAACTGCTCCAACCACGTCCTGCCAAAAGCGTCCGCATTTGCGTCCCGTCGTTCGGCAGGCGAGATTAGAATATCGTCGAGACCGACCATATTGTGTTCCCAGACACAGTAGCTGCCGCGGTCACCGAGGCGCGGTGCAATCCGAAACTGATGCAGTTTCAGCTCGCCGGCCGCCTGGCTCGCGTCGACGGCTGCCTCGGAAACAGCCAGGATGCTGCCGCCATTGCTGACCACGAGATCGGTAAAGGCCGCACTGTTCAGCTTGTTTGTGGCCGACAAGCTCGTCACCCAGACCAGGTCAATATTGCGCTTCTGGTAAAATGCTTGGCGGCCGACGATGGTCTCAAGGCTGGGTCGCGCCACCTGGACCTCAAAAGCAACCTCCTGTTCGCCGAAAAGGGCGAACACATCGGCCCTGCGACCAGGTTCATCGCCGCCATGAATGGTCTTTTCGAGCGTGATGTCGCTGAACCAGTCGTCAGCCTGAAGGCAGAGTTCGAGCAGGCGCTTGGCCTCCCGATGGTCCCGGCCTTCCTGCTGTCCGCCGAACTGGACAGCACCCAGATCGTGGATATCGGGACCAGCGTACCACGAACAGGCTTTGGCGTCGGCCCGACGGGCATGGACGAAGAAACTGGTCCGCTCGCCCGAGCGGCTATTGCGCCGGAACCGCAGGGCGACCTGGGCATTGCAGGCGCCGCAGAAATATTCGGTCCGCTGAGCGGGGGTGTCGCGGCTCTGGACGCGGAGAGCGTGCCCCGTGAGGCCGGTGAGATCGGAGAGGGCTTGAGCTGAACCAAGGCGCACGGTCCCAGTTCCGGTTATTTCGATGACGGTGCGGATCGAACGCTGAATGTGCGAGTGAGTCATTGTGGTGTTCCGTTCTGATTGCGTGTGTGGTCGATGACTGGAGGGATCCAGATCGTTTGGGTTGGATGATGGGTGGTCGGGGGGTTAGTGCAGCAGCCGGCGCGTGCGGCTCTGACCGGCAGCGTCGAGGGCCTTGTGCAGCTTTCGTAGGCTTTTGATCTGCCCCTTGTGCGCTGCCCTCTCAAGAACCGTCAGCAGGTCAGGCTCAAGCTTGCGCCGGGCGATTTCTTTTTTGGCGACGGCCAGGATCTCATAGGCCGTTGGCCGCTGCATCTGGATCACGCGACACCGATCAACGACTGGTCGCGCCACGCGACTGAGGTCATTGGCCAGCAGCAAAAAATTGACGTGGCTGAGGTCGACCTCGGCCTGCAAGTACTTGTCCTTGTGCTTGCGCGCGACCGTGCGGTCGATCAGCCCAATCAAAGCCTCGCTCAGATTGGCAAAGCCGCCCTGGGCCATGTCGTGCAACTTGTCCACTTCGTCGATCACCACCAGCAAATTGGCGACCCGGTGCCGCGCCAATCCTTCGACAATTGCCGAGGGTCGCGCGGACTGGAAAACGACATCACTGCTGACGAGTTCAGCCGAGGACGACAGCGAGCTCCCGTCAATGTAAACAAGAGGCAGGCCGCTCAGCTCGGCGAGTTTTCTGGCGGCATGGGTTTTGCCCGTGCCAGGCTCCGACACAACCAAAAACGGCTGCATGCTGAACCACACGGCGCCATCCTGCAAAGCCTGAGCGGCCGATGCCCAGATCGCCATGGCCAGGTCCCGAAAGCCTGGACAGCTGTCGTAGAAGTTGGCGATGAGCAGTTCGAGCGCGTCAAAACTCCTTGGACCCTCCAGCGTCATGCGGTCTGAGAGGTCGTGATGGAATTTGGCGAGTTCCTTATGGCGCTCATCGGCTCCACCGCGCCGTTCCTTGCTGTCATAGTCCGGACGCGCGCAGACCCCCAGCACCGGCGTCAGCGTGTGATTGAGCCTGACGATCCGCGGCTTGCCCAATGGTGGAGCATCCCTGTGCTTGCGCCGGATCTGGTGCTGCCGCAACCGGCGCTCGTAGTCGCGCCTGTCGTCGGCCAGATCGATATCGCCATCGCCGATCAGGCTGTCCAACAGGTCTGGTTCATCGATCTCAGCGATCGGCAGATCCTCGGTCGGCTGTTCGGGTTCTGCGCAGAATTGCGGGTCTGTGGTCAGCGGCTTTTTGGACCCGTCATTGTCGTCATTGGTGGTCATCATTCAAACTTTCCAGGCGTCGGCCATTGCTCGCCAAGCAGGGGCGAGGGCGCGACGAAACATCAGGGGAGGGGGCATGCGTCTGCAAAAGGTGGGTCAGCCGGAGCCGCGCGCCGGAACGAACAAGACGTCCCGAGCGTCCACGCCGCCAAGAGCGTAACCAACCAAGAATGCAGACGGGTTTTGTCAGCAGTGACTAGCTGCTGTTGCGCACCCCAAAAGTGCTGGAAAGCTTGCGACGAATCTGTGCGTCGCCGTAAATGGCCTTAGCCATGTCGGTTCTCCTGTTAGAGCAGGCTGGACCGCCTGGTTAGGCCGTTGGTGAGGGTGCAACCAAACCAACGGCCGCCTTATTGGCGGCCATGACTCCAGAGCGGAGTCACGGTTTGAGGCTGGCACGCCCGAAGACCGCTGTCATCCGAGATTGAGAACAATGGTTAACGCGCGCCTGAGCCAAGGTTCGCTATTTGAATAGATCTCAGAACTGCTGACCCCGGTTTGGGCCGCGCAACGAGCTAGCCAATATGCCGGTCAAATTGCCGATCCTCCGAAGGGGCTCTGATCCCCATGATCCGTGGCTTTGCGGTGTGGAGCAGGGGGCCTTTGTGCCGATCTTTTTGCCGGTCTTTTTTGATCACCCACAGCATAGGGCACAACCTGTGAACCGGGCGCCGGCTGGTTTGCAAATCTCGCTGTGAAATATGTCGAGTGTGTGCCGCGAGGGATTTTCATGGGGTCGCTTTAGTGTCGCGCAATCGACGTGTGCGCGTGAGAAAGGCCGACCGACCATGAACATCTGGGTGATGAGCGATCTGCATATTGATACCGCGCGCTATACCGCCGCGACGACGCCGAAAGGGACCGACATCATTGTCGTCGCCGGCGACGTCGCGGACGGGCATCGCCTCTCCGCGAGCTGGCTGGCCCGGCATCTGGTGCCGCGCGGTTTGCCCGTCATCTACGTGACCGGCAATCACGACTACTATGGTCATGACCTCAACGATGATGCTGAGGCGCTCTATGCTGATTGCGGCGTTGAGCTGCTCAGTGCAAACCGCCCCGTACTGGACATTGCTGGTGTTCGGCTAATCGGTGCCACGCTCTGGACCGACTATTTGATCAATGGCGATGAAGTCGGTGCGCAATTCTGGGGCAAGCGTTCGATGCCGGACTTTTCCGCCATCGATATTGGCATGCGGCGCATTCGTCCCAATGACCTGGCACGGCTGCATCAGGAGCAGAGAGACATCATCGAAAACGCGCTGCCGGCGCCGTTCGATGGACCGACTGTTGTTGTCACTCATCATGCGCCGCACCCGAAGAGCCTCAGGAGCGAGCGGTTCCGGGACGCAACCGATGGGTCCTTTGCCAGCGATCTTGAGCCCTTGATCCTTGCCCATCAGCCGAAGGCCTGGATTCACGGTCACGTGCATCATAGCCGGGACTACAGGGTGGGGCGTACGCGGGTCGTCTGCAATCCAAAAGGATATTCGGTATCCCGGCGCAACGGGCGGGGCGAGGGCGTTTCTCTAGAGAATCCGCGCTTTGATCCGCAGCTGGTCATCGAGATTTAGCGCCCAGATATACGCGCAAAGATGTGGCAGAGATCGCCAACTTTTCGGTCTGTTTGGGCTAGTGCTCCGCGTCCCCGCGGCCACCAGGAGGTTGACGCCGCTTCAAGCCACCTACACTCGCCCCCACCCGGTCGCCATGGCGGCCGGGCCAAGCGCCGCAGGCGCAAGTGGCTTGAAACGGGGTCAAGCGCCCGACCCGGGTCCCATTGTCCAATGTGCGCCGCTCTGCGGCGCAAGCGATACATCAAGAAACAATCGCCCAGCACTAGCGGGCGATTGACGAACCAAAGCGTCATTTGACAATGGGGGGAGGGCGCGGACCTTCTGGTGTGTGGCACGATCTGCGGCTTGCGATCGATTTACGTTCCACGGTTCAAAAGACCTCGCCCGCAAAACGGAGAGACTCTTCATAGCAACAAACCTCTCAACTTAGCAGCAGTCAACTCGTTCGCTTTTTTAGCAGACCGGCAGAAAGCGGACTTGTCGACCGATCAAGTCACCGAGCTGGCGTTGAGTGATCGCTAACGGAAATAGTGTACAGTCATTGCGTGAGCGAGCTTGGCCCAACACTTGAAGATCTTCACGCCGAGATAGGCAGGACCCTCGTCGTATGGGGCTGGCTTGAAGGTGAAATGATCGACGCCGGAATAAACTGGCGTCATGCATCGCTCGATGTCTCGACACAACCTTTGAAGACGTTCTTGCAAGACCTTGCCGAACCGCGAGGCGTACGCAATGCCATTGCACATGGGCTCGCATCTGCACACGGCGATCCATGGACGTTAGATGTCGAGCCCTATGTCACCTGCCGGACCCTCGATTCCGGCGTAAGGAAAATAACTCTTGGTGATTTGCGTCGAACACAATCGCAGCTTCAGCGTCTTAGAAATATGTTGCGAAGCTTCGCACAGCCAACCCCTGCTAAATCTCGGTGATGGCAATTGGGCTGGCAGCGACGCGCCCCATTTCAGACGTTTGGCGAACTGGGATGCCCGCCCAGGAGCGGACCGGCGGCTCGTAGAGCGAATATGCACTTGGTTGCCAAGTCGGGGTCTTTCGGCGGAACGCCCACGATGATTGGTCGTGAAACGAAACCGTAATGGCTCCACGCACCGCTGTTTGACGTGCATCAAACAAAAAGCAGAACAGCAGAGCATCGCGTTCGCTACATATTGATCGACTCTGGAATCGAGGCACATGATGTAGATCAAGACCGCAAATTGGGATCGAGTCATGTCCTCAGCCACTGCCACCCTTCCTCACATCGATATCCGCGCAAGTATCGACGAATACCTCGACCAGTCTGACTGGCGAGTGAACGCCAATGCCAATCAGGGCTACTCCTTAGGAGGCCTGATCCTGAACACGGCCGGTAAGGTCGTCGCCAACTACTGGCTCTCCCATGTATACCCCGAAGCAATCGGGCAGGCGCATCGCGATGCTGATATTCATATCCACGACTTGGACATGCTCTCGGGCTATTGCGCCGGCTGGTCCCTGCGGATGCTGCTCGAGGAGGGACTGAACGGCATCCCGGGGAAAGTCGAATCGGGACCGCCCAAGCATCTCTCAAGCGCGGTCGGGCAGATCGTGAATTTCCTTGGCACCCTCCAGAACGAATGGGCCGGTGCGCAGGCCTTCAGCTCCTTCGACACCTATATGGCGCCATTCATCCGCAAGGATGGGCTCGAGTACGCTCAGGTCCGCCAAGCCATCCAAGAACTGGTCTACAATCTGAACGTGCCGGCGCGCTGGGGCACGCAGGCGCCCTTTACCAACCTGACCTTCGACTGGACCTGCCCGCAGGATCTCCGGGACCAGGTTCCCTTCATTGGCGGGGAAGTCATGGATTTCACCTATGGTGAGCTCCAGGCCGAGATGGACATGATCAATCGGGCCTATATCGACGTGATGACCACGGGCGACGCGATGGGTCGGGTCTTCACGTTTCCGATTCCAACCTACAACATCACGCCCGACTTCATCTGGGAAAGCCCCAATGCCGACCGGCTGTTCGCCATGACGGCGAAGTACGGCCTTCCCTACTTCCAGAACTTCGTCAATTCGGATCTCGAGCCGCATATGGTGCGCTCGATGTGCTGCCGTCTACAGCTCGATCTGACGGAATTGCTCAAGCGCGGCAATGGCCTCTTCGGCAGCGCCGAGCAGACGGGGTCGCTGGGTGTCGTGACGATCAATTGCGGCAGGTTGGGTTACGTTCATGCTGGCGATGAAGCTGGTCTGGTCGCCAAGCTCGATCACTTGATGGACCTGGCGCGCGATAGCCTCGAGATCAAGCGAAAGGTCATTCAGGACCACATCGACGGCGGGCTGTATCCGTATACCAAACGCTATCTAGGTGATTTGAAGAACCATTTCTCGACGATCGGCGTGAACGGCCTCAACGAGATGATCCGCAACTTCTCTGGGGATGCGGATGACGTCACCACCGATGCCGGTCGTGCGCTCGCGATTCGTCTGCTCGACCACGTGCGCGGCCGCATCACCTGCTATCAGGAGGAAACCGGCCACCTGTATAATCTCGAGGCGACGCCAGCCGAGGGGACGACCTATCGTTTCGCCAAGGAGGACAGGAAACGCTTCCCGGAAATTCTGCAGGCTGGCACGGACGAGAATCCCTATTACACCAACTCCTCGCAGCTGCCGGTCGGCTACACCGACGATCCGTTCGAGGCCCTGACCATGCAGGACGAGCTGCAGTGCAAGTATACCGGTGGCACGGTTCTGCATCTCTACATGACCGAGGCCCTTTCCAGCGGCGATGCCTGCCGCAAGCTGGTGCGGCGCGCGCTGGAGAATTTCCGGCTGCCCTACATCACCATCACGCCGACATTCTCGATATGTCCGACGCATGGCTACCTTTCCGGCGAACATCAGTTCTGCCCGAAATGCGATGAGGAGCGCATCGCAAAGAAACGCTCCGCCCTCGTCAACTGAGCTCACGAAAGGAACATGTCATGAGCATCCACCCAACCGATCTCGTCGCCAGCCGCACCCACGAACCGCTCCTGCTCGACAGCGAGCGCCAGCCGTGCGAGGTCTGGACCCGCGTGATGGGCTATCATCGCCCAGTCTCCTCATTCAACCGGGGCAAGAAGGGCGAGTTCCGCGAACGCCGCTATTTCCGCGAAGCGAGTGCGAAGCTTGACTGAGATCCGCATCGGCGGATTGGCTCGGCTGTCGTCCTGCGACTGGCCGGGCCAACTGGTCGCCACCTTGTTCTGCCAAGGCTGCCCCTGGGCTTGCGGCTATTGCCACAATCCCCACCTCATCCCAGCCCAAGGTGAGACCCCGATCCCGTGGCAGACAGTTGTGACCTTTCTCGAGGCTCGGCGCGGCCTCCTCGATGGCGTCGTGTTCTCCGGGGGCGAGCCTACGCTCCAACCCGACTTAGAGAACGCCATCAAGCAGGTCCGGTCGATGGGCTTCGGCATAGGCCTACATACCGGAGGACCTTATCCGGGGCGGTTGGCGCAAGTTCTTCCTCTGGTGGACTGGGTCGGCTTCGACATCAAGGCGCCGAGGAAGGCCTATGATCGGATCACCGGCGCGCGTCGCAGCGGCGACAAGGCCTTGCGCAGTCTTCGTCTGCTGCTCGACAGCGGGGTTGCCTATGACCTGCGCACTACCGTGCATCCTGATTTGCTGAGCAAGGAGGACTTGCTCGAACTCGCCGCGGAGGTCAGCGAGGCCGGTGGCAAGGACCATCGCATCCAGAAGTTCAGGCCAGATGGGTGCGCCGATATCGACCTTGTCAACAGCCTGAAGCTGGCTTCCGGTTACAGTGAGCAGACATAGAATTCTGGCCACTGGTTGGCCGAGGTGATGCGACGACGTGTATTGGAGCGAATTCTTTCCTTTGGCGTCACTCATCGTGGTCAAAAGTCCCCCAAGGGTTTGCCGCGCTCGAACTGGTCGATCGCAGCTGCCCATTGCGGTGTGGGGCTTACCGTTTTGGGGATCGTTTCGGTGACGGCGTGGGAGACGGAACTCGTCACTACGCTCAACCCCGGGCAAGAAGCAACGCTCTCTGGCTATGGCATCCAGTTCGGCAGCTTCAATCAAGGGCGAGGAATGAATTACCTCGTGGACAGTGGTCGCTTCACCATCACAGCACCATCCGGTGCGCAGTCGGTATTGGTGCCCGAGCGACGGACGTACTTTGCCAGTGGAATGCCCACTACCGAAGCGGCAATTAGGACGGACGGCTTGTCGCAGTTCTATCTTCAGCTCGGAGAACCTCAAGCCGACATGCATGTCGTTAGGGCCTGGTATAAGCCGAACATCCTTCTCATCTGGATCGGGGCCCTGGTCATGCCAGTGCCGGGAGCTATTCGCTGCTAGACCGTCGCCGACGCGTTGGTGTGCCAAGCTCAAGTCGCCATATGTCAAGCGTTGCCCGAGGCGCAAGCACCCGTCCGGTATTGCGTGACACCTTTACGGGGGTTAGTTGATGAGCTTACCGACTGTTTAGGATGCGCAGGGCCGACGCTCTTAATCTCGGCCTCTGCAGGACGAGGTCTGCGTTTGCCGCATCGATCCGCCGTGCCAGCAGTCGAGCAAACAATGACGAGCTCTCGAGTTCAACGAGGCGCAGAAACCACTGTCGGAACGCCCGCAAATTGCTGGGCCCTGTGCCGCTGAGCGCGCGGTAGAGGTTGCCAGTCAGCGCGGAGGACTTCGAGACCGGAGCGCGCTCTAGGACGATTTCCCGCATGGAGTTGGATACAGCCTCCCAGTCGCCACCGGCGATGTGATGAAGCACGTTGCCATAGTGCGGGTGCTGTTTGAGGTTCGCCAGCAGAACCGCTATCAGCTCCTCGACGGCGATCGCATTGCCGTCGCTGCGCAGCAGGGCCTCGCAATGCGGTGAAATCGGTTCCAGCTTCATCTCTTGCTCCCACCAATGGTCACGTCGAGCATAGGGCTAGGATCGGAATGGTCTTTGTTGTGGAGCAAACGGCCGCGCGCCACCGGCGATGCGAGACCAGTTGTCGTCTAGAGGGTCGGCAAGCGCTGCAGGAATTCCCGATTGCGACAATACTCGGGGGCGGACGCCAGGTGGACCTCGGTTATCACGAGCTTGGCACATTCATTGGCGTCGGTGCAGAACAAACACCTATTGACGGCGCCACGCAATTCCTGCGCGGCATAGATGCTGCCAGGTACGTGCGCGGAGAGATCGCGGTTCATGGCGACGGCCATGTCGAACATGCGGTCGGTGCGGGCGAACATGCTTCCAACAAATGACATCGGTCAGTCCTCCAGTGGTTCGGACCACAATAGCACAGCGCCGGTCAACGTCCTTGATCCAGAGCAAACCAGCGTTCTTTAGGCAGTGGCCCAATCGCATTGCTGATTGATCTGCCGCAAACAGCCAAAAGAAAACATGACTAGAAAACTCGATTTATGCAGGCGTGTCGCCCGCTCGCATCTTGGCCCCGGTGAGCAACCCGAGTAGCAACTCGGCATACGCAGTACATACGAGGCACAGGGTCCGGAAGTCTGGCAGGTGCGAGTGACGCGCCGGGCTGCCTGACCATTCCTTGTTGACCAACGCCGACGTCTCCTTGGCGTCGGCGTTCTGCTCTGCCTAGTGGCAGTCATGGTGACAATCGCTGCGCGGTCCAGCCATCGTCTTCCGCTTTGCGCGTGAACAAGAGCCGATCATGGAGCCGGTTGGATCCTTCCTCCCAGAACTCTATTTCATCGGGTATCAGACGCAGGCCAGTCCAGTGCTCGGGGCGAGGGACCGGGCCACTGACGAAATGCGCCTCCAGTTCGCGTAGGCGTTCCTCAAGCATAGCACGGCTAGGTATCGGGGCGGACTGCGCAGATGCGTGCGCGCCGATCTGTGCCCCTCGTGGTCGGTTCGCAAAGTATTCATCGGCATAAATATTGGTCACGCACTCGACCGGCCCACGCAAGCGAACCTGTTGACCCTTGGCCGGCCAATGAAAGCACGCGGCAGCGCTGCTGTTGATCTGCAGATGTTGGCCCTTGGCACTCTTGAGGTTGGTGAAGAACACCAGTCCGCCGGCTGACACTGCTTGAAGCAGGACCATTCGCACGTCAGGGGCGCCATTGCGGCTAGCCGTAGCCAAGGACATTGCGGTAGCCAGGAATCCTGATGCACTTTTGGCTTCGTCGAGCCAACGCCCAAAGATGCTGAGAGGCTCAAGGCCTTCGATGTCAGTTGAAGGATCAAAGATGATGTCAGTGGCCATGGTTTTCATCGTGAGTTAGATTCTCTTTGGGCCCATGCAGTCGACACGTGCGCTATCGAACGCTGTTTCCGCGCCATTCCACTTCCAGCAGAACGGCGTCGAGGTGACGTTTTGAAGATGGAGCGACGATCTGGTCGTGCTCCCGCGCGTTGGGAAGTCGCTGGGATAGGCATCTGGCGCCAAGCCAGAGACCTGATCCAATCAGGAACACGCACGTCATGAACGGAACCATGGCCATTCTCTCCGATTGCTCGACAGACTTCCTTGCCGGCAGCTAATTAGCTGGACGGGTGGCTACATAGGCAGCACAAGCAACGATTATCGTCGCAACGCAAATGTTCAGTGCGGTAGGTGCATTGCCAGCGACTAGCAGTATCAAGAAGCTGCAAGCCATGGATGCGACGGCCGCGATCTTCGCCCGAGTGGGAATTGCCCGGTTCTTCCGCCAAGCCAAGATATGATGTCCCATTCTTGGATGATCGATCAGCCACTGCTCAAAACGTGGCGATGAACGAGAGAAGCAGGCTGCGGCCAGCAGAATGAACGGCGTGGTTGGAAGTACAGGTAGCATGACTCCTAGTCCTCCCAAGGCCAGGAATGCAAAGCCACTGAAAGTCAGCACAGGCCGAATGATCATGCCACTCATGGTTTCTAGCCTCCCATTCGACGAAGGTCTGCGGCGCCGTTCAAGGCGTGTTCGGAGATGTCCTCGAATAGATGAGCGAATTCCACGAACACGCCGCGATCCGCTTCCACCCAACTGATGTCGTCCAGTTCAGCCAGTAGATCGATCAAGGCGGCGATGGCGGCCCGATGGTGTCGCGAGGACAAAAGGTGCCGGCGAACCTCTCGCTGCTGCTCCATCTCGACGAAGCGACCAAGGGCGTCGTTCACCCTCTGCCTGCAGTCGCAATCCAACGCGACCGTGCCGATGATCGAACGGATGCGTTCGACTAGAATGTCCGGATCGGGGGTGCTGCGAATGGGGAACTGATGGTTCATGCGGCGACCCAATTCATGCCGGGAGCTCCATGCAGGAAGCCGTTCGAATAGGGCGCGGCCGAGTAGACGATTTGCAGCTTCGCGATGCCTTCCTCGGGTGCCACCCGCCCATCGCGCACTTCAGCAAAGATCTCCGCCACGGCCACCATGTCGCAATCCTGCGGAGAGAGGCGCAGATGCGTCAGGCCGAGCTCGGCGAGAGCCGGCAGATCATTGAGAAGAACCTGGCAGTGCCGAGACATGGTCTGCACGCCATTGAGGGTCAGGAATGGTTGGCCATCCAGAGTATCGACGTCCAGCCCATCAGGTTCATCGCCGCAGACGAACTGACAATTATCCTTGGTGTTGCCTTTGGCTCTGGCATGTGCGCATCGAGCGGATATGGCCAACGGAAGACGCCCAAAGGCGATAATTTCGTATTCGATCTCCGGTGCGCCGGCTGTGATCGACGCTATCGAGGCTGCCGGAAGCTCCGGACCAAGGCAGATGCGAGTGGCTCCACGCTTCGCCAGCAGCCGAGCGGTCGCACCATTGTAGACGTTCACGAATGGACCGACGAGATGCGGCTTCCCCGCTAGCACGCGCAGGGCCGAAAGGTCGTTCGCTTCGGCCAGTTGCGGCTCGTCCGCAAGCCGTTTCGTCTGGGCAGCTTCGCGCTCGAGTGTCACTAGGGCCAGCGAGGCCACCGCGACGGACTTCCCGGCTGCGGTCAACCGTTCGATGACTTGGGGAAGGAAGGGCCGGGTGAAGTGGTCTCGCTTGGAACAGACCACCTCACCCAGCGTCACCGCATCGACATGCCCCGACTCTGCGATGCGGTAATAGAAATCGCGCCATTTCTCGCCGGACCACAAATAGGGAACCGGACCCATGGTAATCTTGAGAGAAGAAGGTGTCGGCATAGTCAGCGCCACTTCTTTTCATAGGCGCCCGCCGTGGTGCGTTGGCCCTCGCTCAGGCGGTGCAACTGCGTCAATTTCTGGGCGCGCGCTTCCTTGGGCGCTTCGAGGGCCGCACGCAGGCTTGAAACGACCTGCGCAACATATGCCTTGCCGCGCTGGCGACCTTCGATCTTGAGGGCGGTGACGCCAGCCGATCGCAAGGCATCGAGGTGCTCCATGACATCGAGACTGACGGGATCTTCGAAAGCGTATCCATCATCGTCGGCAACACGGAATCGCCCCTTGCACAGGGTTGGATAGCCCGCCGGCTCATCCTTGCCGAAGCGGTTGATGGTGAAGCCAGCAAGTTCCGAGACCATGTCAGGTCCGTCCTCGCGGTAGCGGACATGGCTGGCGGGCGAGCAGACGCCCTGCATGTTCGGCGATTGCCCGGTGACGTAGGAGGAGAGCGAACAGCGCCCCTCGGCCATGACGCAGAGGCCGCCGAAGGCGAAGACCTCCAGTTCGCAATCGACGTTTCGCGCCAGATTGGCGATTTCGGGAACGGTCAGCACGCGGGGCAGGACAAGCCGCTTGGCGCTAAAGCTCTCCACCAAGAGGGTGATCGCGTCGACATTGGAGGCCGAGGCCTGCACCGATACATGCAGACGCTGCTCGGGATAGATGCTGGAGACATAGTCCATCAGCGCCATGTCGGCGAGAATCACGGCATCGGCGCCGGCTGCGACAGCGTCATCGGCGGCACGGTACCAGAGGTCCTCGTGTCCCGCCCGCATGAATGTATTGAGCGCCACATAAGTGTGCACTCCTTTGGCATGGCCATGCGCAACGGCCTGTCGCAGTTCTTCGCGTGTGAAGTTCAGGCCAGGGAAATTGCGCGCGTTGGTCTCGTCACGGAAACCGCAATACACCGCGTCGGCACCGGCCTCGACGGCCTCGCGAAATGCAGCGGGAGTGCCGGCTGGGCAGATCAATTCCATGACTAGGCCATCCCCTTGAGAGCGCGATGGCGAATGACCTCTGCAATCCGCTGGAATGGCAGTGCCAGCGGACCAGCCATGGCGGCCAGATCTCTGGGGAGGTCGAAGCTGCAATCATCGAGGGCATTGCGCAAGGCCAGCATCGCCTCCATGTCCCCCGCCACCGACAGGCTGCGCGAAAAGAACACCGCATCGCCGTCGATCCGGCCTTCCAGAAGAGCCAGCAGGGTCAGCATCGGCCCCGCGATGGAGGCGTCGGCACGCGGCTGGGCTGCCTTGCGGAAGGTGTGTATGAACTTGCTTTCCGGATGCACCAAGAAAACGAAGTCGAGATCGGTAGGTGCGAAACAGAAGCGCTTGTTGGCTTCGTTCCCGAGGCGATCGAAAAGGTCAGGGTGCTGCTGCAGCGCTCGGTGGAACGCCTGGTTCACGACGCGCTGCACCAAGGCAACGGGCAGTTTGTCGATGGCCAAGGAGAGCGGGCGCGGCAGCAGCATCTGGCGGCTCCTGTTGAGTGGGACGCGGGATGTGTCTTAGCGGGCCGCCGCAGGCAGGACTTTGATGCAGCGCAAGGAAAGTCCGATGTGTCTCTGGCATGGCTTGACCATGAGCCACCGACTTCTGCCTACGCCGCGCTATCCTATTGCCCAGTCTCTGGGAGCATTCGTACATCAGCTCGAAGAGCGCGGGTTGCTCCGACGCATCCGGGTTCCGGTCTCGATGAGACATGAGATCACCGAGATCCACCGCCGCGTGCTCGAAGCCAACGGACCCGCCCTGCTGATAGAACAGCCTGTCCGCGAGGACGGAACGCCCTCGACCATGCCGGTGCTGGTCAACGTGTTCGGTACGATCGAGCGGATAGCCTTGGGCATGGGGCTGGATGTCGGGGACCTCGACGACTTAGGAGCAGGCCTGGCCCAACTGCGATCCCCAAGGCCACCGCGCGATCTTCGTTCGGCCTGGGCGCAGCGGGATATGGTGCGCGCAGCGCTCACCCTGCGCACCAAGCCTGTCGGCAGATCCCCGTGTCAGGAAGTCGTCTGGCGCGGCGATCAGGTCGATCTAGGTCGTCTACCTATCCAGACCTGCTGGCCCGGAGAACCCTCGCCGCTCATCACCTGGCCGCTGGTCATCACACGCTCGCCCGACGATCCCACGGACATCAATGTCGGTGTCTATAGAATGCAGGTGCTAGGTCCTGATCGCGCCATCGTACGTTGGCTGCCGAGCCGAGGCGGAGCGCGCCACCATCGACTGTGGAGCGATCGCGGCGCGGACATGCCCATCGCCATTGCCATGGGTGCCGACCCCGCGACACTCCTCGCGGCCGTCATGCCTCTGCCAGATGGTTTGAATGAAATGGCGTTCTCAGGAGTGCTGCGCCGGCGACAGAGTCGCGTCGCGCGCGCCATTAGCGTGGGCCTGCCGGTGCCTGCAGAGGCCGAGATCGTTCTCGAAGGGACCGTGAGTGCAACGGAGACCGCCCCCGAAGGACCGTATGGCGACCACACGGGATACTACAATTCGATCGAACCGTTTCCGGTGGTGACGCTCAATACCATTACAATGCGTCGAGATCCGATATACCTGTCCACCTATACCGGGCGCCCGCCGGATGAGCCGTCGCGGCTGGGAGAGGCGATGGCGCCGCTCTTCGTGCCGCTGGCGCGGCAGCAATTTCCCGAGATCGCCGACCTGTGGTTGCCTCCGGAGGCCTGCTCGTATCGAGCGATGGTTGTGTCAATCGACAAGCGGTACCCTGGGCAAGCAAGACGAGTGATGATGGGCCTGTGGTCCATGTTGCCGCAATTCTCGATGACCAAGCTGATCATCGTGGTCGATCCGGACATCAACGTGCGCAACTGGTCCGATGTCATGTGGGCAATCGCAACGCGATTCGACGCGATGCGCGATCTCATCTCAGTCTCAGACACGCCCATCGACTACCTCGATTTCGCATCGCCCAAGCCGGGACTGGGGGGGAAGCTGGGTCTCGATGCGACGAACAAGATTGGGGCCGAGACCGTCCGGGAGTGGGGCGCGCCGCTCACCATGTCGAACGAGGTCAAAGCCAGGGTCGACGCTATCTGGTCAGAGCTGGGGATCGTCAATTGACCGAAAGGATTCGCATCGTGCTGGCGTTGACCGGGGCCTCGGGTGCCGCCATCGGCATGCGCATTGCCGAGCGACTGGCCGCCCGGGGAGACGTGGCTACGCAGCTCGTCGTTTCCGACGCAGCCAAGCGCACTTTGGCCCATGAGGTCGGTCCACTGGCCTGGGATGTGCTGGTTGCCTACGTCGAGACCGTGCATCTGGCTGATGATATCGGAAGTACGATCGCGAGCGGATCATTTCGCACTACCGGTATGATTGTTGCCCCATGCTCGATGCGCACTCTGGCCGCCATCGCGTCAGGGTTGTCCGACAACCTGATTACCCGCGCGGCGGATGTACATCTTAAGGAGCGGCGGCGCTTGCTGCTGCTGGCGAGGGAGACGCCGCTTCACCTGGGACACCTGCGCAACATGGTTGCTGCGACCGAAATGGGGGCCATCGTCATGCCCCCCGTGCCCGCATTCTATCAAAGGCCGCAAAGCCTGGCCGACGTGATTGATCACCTGGCTGCCCGCGCCATAGACATGCTCGGTCTGCCGGGGGCAGGGGCAGCTGTCGAATGGGATGGTAAGGCCTAGGAGGTCGCCACGGCTAAGGGGTCCGCGCCGAACAGTCCGGCATGGCCACCTGCAAGCAACCAGACGGTTATGAGCGCAGCCACCACCAGAGCGATGATCATTGGCCGATCAATTCTGAGAGGCGCTCGCCCCCCGATCATGGCAGCGAACGGGAAGACGGAACTGCCCAAGGTCATGGTATTCCATGTTGCACCCAGCCGGCGACGATTGCGGCGCTCGGTCATGGCCATTCCAATGATGGAGAAAATGCCCAAGGCTCCGAACAGCATGACGCTTCGCACATCGCCATTCGTAATAAAGTGTCCAAGGGCCCAAAGAAGAAAACCCCAAAGCACGGGATGTCGCGTAATGGCGACGATGGCGCCTGCTTCCTGCTCGCCGCGGCGAAAGCTTATCGAGAGCGGGTTCGGACTTATGAGCCCGGCCACGAGGAAGAATAGAGCGATTGGTACAAGACAGATCGCGATCCAGGCCTGCCATGCTGCGGGACCCCAGAGTTCCACGTAGTCGAGCGCAAGGGCTGCGTGGAAGACCCACGCCAACGCGGCGATGGAGACAAGGGAGTAGAGCGCCAAGTACACGTTGCGACCCAGAATCGCCACGAGACTTCGTCGAATGGCGGGAATGGCCGGGATGGAGTGCAGGGCAAGGAAGAGCGCCAAAGACAGGAGAAACGTGTTCAATGCAGGGATCGGTTGGTTGGAGTGATGTCCTCGAGCAAGTAGAGTAGATCCTGCTCCGCGTTTACATGCCGGCGGACGCTCTCGAAGAAGCTACGCAGAAGATAGCCGGTCGCATCGGGAGACATTCTGCTCCTGCCAAGGAGCAGATCATGCAGTGCTTCCTCGACTTCCATGGCCGCTTGATCATCGAATTCGTGCTCTTGTTGAAGTCGTTCTGCTGCCATACGCAGACCAGTATGATCGGACGCCAGAAGGAGTGGCATCAGCACCCGGTCTTCGATCACATGAGTCGCCCGCAATAGATTTGCCACGCTGCTTGCCAACATCTGGCAGTGTGCGCGGGGAAAGTCGTTGGGCAGTCCATCGGCAATGCCTTCGAGCAGATCGCAGAATTCCAGTAGGCGGGAATAGCGCTCCCTCAGGTGCTTCAAGTCGCTTTCTGGCACAGACGTCATGCTTTGGTACTCCGGGAGCCCCCAATATGACGCCTTGCCGCGCATCCGGCTTTGTTTTCGATCAAGGCAGGGGGTCATGCCGTGGCTGGTCGTCCTCGTAGAGGAGGCGCTCCGATGCTCCGTCGAGATCGTCGTACTGGCCGTTCCGCAACGTCCATAGGAAGACGAGGAGGCCCAGAAGGCCTAGGATGATCGAAATTGGTATGAGATAGAAGAAGTCGGTCATGCTGTCTGGTCCTGTAGATCGGAGAGCGCTTCATCGCGGACAAGTGGGCGCCACCCAAGTCGCAACGAGTTCGCCACGACCACGACCGAGGATGCCGACATGGCGATGGCGGCAAGGAATGGGCTGACGAAACCAGCAATGGCGACAGGCAGCGCCACTGCATTGTAGAGAAGTGCCAGAGCCAGGTTCTGTCGGACCAGCTTGTTGGCGTCCCGGGCGATTGCTATCGCCATTGGGATGGCGTTGAGATCATTCTTCATGAAGACCAGGTCGGCGGCATTGCGGCCGATATCGATGGCGCTGCCGGGCGCCATGGAGGCGTGCGCGCGTGCCATGGCTGGCGTGTCGTTGAGACCGTCGCCGACCATGAGCACTCGATGCCCGGCGGCTTCAAGCTCTTCGATGCGATGGAACTTGTCCTCGGGAAGCAGGCTACCGCGTCCGGCGATGCCGAGCTTTGCCCCAATTCCCTCGACCAAGGCGGCGCGATCGCCCGATAGGATCTCGACACGCAGTTTTTCGTCCAGCAGAGTTTTGACGCTCTCTGCAGCATGGGGGCGGAACTGATCAGCGAAGGTGAAGGCTGCCAGGGAGACTCCGTCCCGGCTGAACGCGGTGCTGGCGTCGCCAGCCTCCGCTGGACTGGACCAACTCGCACGTCCCAGCCGATAGAGGTGGCCGTTGTATCGCGCTTCGATTCCCAGCCCCGGCTTCTCCTCCACATCGGTCCAGGCAACATCTGGTGCCGAGCGGAAGCTGCGGGCTATTGCCAAAGAGTAAGGGTGACGCGAGCGGGCCGCCAGGCTTGCAGCCATGGTCAGCGCCTCGACGCTGCCGCTTGATGCAATTGGTGCGGCAAGCCCTGTGGTCAGTGTGCCGGTCTTGTCGAAGATCACGGTGTCGATCTCCGCAAGTCGTTCGAGCGCGGCACCGTCTCGGACCATGATGCCGGCCTCGAAGAGACGCCGGGCGGCCATGACCTGCACCATAGGAACGGCGAGGCCGAGGGCGCAGGGACAAGTTATGATGAGCACCGCAATGGCGATCGTTGCTGCATTGTGCAAATCGCCGTTGGCTATCATCCATCCGAGGAAGGCCATTGCAGCAGCCAAATGAACGACTGGCGAGTACCAGGCAGCGGCCCGGTCGGAGATGCGACGATAGCGATTGCGGCCGGCCTCGGCATCCTCAAGCAGGGTGACAAGGCGACTGAGGGTCGAGCCTGTTTCGTCCGCCGTGGAGCGAATGGTCAGCGCACCGGAGACGTTGAGGGCGCCGGCTGGAACGGGCTGGCCCGGCCCTACAGGCTCGGCGAGACTCTCACCGGTCAGCAGACTTTTGTCCAGAGCGCTCAAACCGGTCACGACTTCGCCATCGAGGGGGATGCGCTCCCCAATGGCTACGGCGATCATTGAGCCGGGTGCAATTTCGGCCAGTGGCATGAAGGCGGGGCCGTGGACTTCGTCTATGACAAGGGCGCCGGTGGGCGCGAGGCGCGCGAGGCCCTTTACCGCATTGCGGGCGCGCTCGCGCATCGCGTGGTCCAGCGTGCGACCGATGAGCAGGAAAAAGATCAGCGAAGCGACGGCATCGAAATATACCTGTTCGCCCGAGACGCCGGTATCGTAGACGCTCAAGGCAAATGCCATGACGATGCCGATGGTTACCGGAACATCCATGTTGGTCCGGCCTGATCGAAGCGCGCCCCAGGCGGATTGGTAGAAGACGCGCCCCGAATAGAGCAAGGCTGGCAAAGTCAGCGCCGCGCAGATCCAGTGGAGCAGATCGCGGGTGGGGCCATCGGCGCCCGCCCAGACCGAGCCGGAGAACATCATGACGTTCATCGAGCAAAATGCAGCGACGGCGAGTGCGCGGACGAGGCCCGTGAAGCTGCTGTCCCGGCCGGCTTGTTCGAGCGAGAAGATGTTGGGTTCGTAGCCCAGCTCGACCATGCGATGCACCATCGGCGGCGGGCTCTCGCCGTCCCTCCACCTCACGGTGACGCGCTTTCCTGAAAGGTTGACGCGGCTGGAGATGATGCGGGGCATGCTGTCGAGGGCCGTTTCGATTGTCCGGATGCAGGCACCGCAATGGATGGAAGGCACCGAGAACTCGGATTGCCTGAGGCCATCGCCCAAAGCGCGGCTGGCCAGCCGGACTTCGTTGTCTGACGGTCCGCGGTTGGGGCCGCCCGCCAACGACTCCACGAATGCTGCAGGGGGGACGCAGCAGCTCATGCGCGGCCCCCCCTCACCATAACACTCTCGCGCTTGCCCCGAGAGCGATCCTCCCAGAGGGCGGAATTCCGGATCGAATCCTCGCTTGCCCTCGGGGCAAGCCCGAGAGCGTTACGGTGTTTGCGGAACGTGTGGAACCAGCGCCAAGGTCGCATCGTCTGCCCTATTCTCCTCGCACCGCAAGATAGGCGTGCCAAGTCGCGTGACCCAGAAGAGGAAATATGATGATGAGGCCGAGCAGACCGGTGGCCAGACTAACCAGCACCAGTCCAACGACGAGAGCGGCCCATACCAAGGTTGCAGGCATGTTGTTCGTGACGAAAGACATTGAAAGACCCATTGCCGAGAAAGCGTCGTGGTGCCGGTCGAGCACGAGTGGAATGGAGAAAGCCCCAATTGCGAACGAGAAGGCGGCGAACAGGCCGCCGATAGCGGTGCCGACCAACAACATCGAAATGCCCTCAGGGGTGGTGAGGAGCATGGACGTCACCTGGTCAAAGCCCGGAAAGGGGCGCCAGCCAAAGAACAGCGCGTAGAGAAGCACCGCGGCGCGAACCCAGATCAGCATCAGGGTCATAAGGACCGCACCGACGAAGAACAGATGCATGCCGCCGCGGGGAAACAGCATGCTGCGGAAGGACAGCCTCTGTCCCGACGCGAGTCTCTGGCTTTTGACGTAAAGACCTGTTGCCAGCAGCGGACCGACCACCAGGAAGCCCGCTAGCGCGGGAAACAGGATCTGTGCCCAGTCTATGACGAACATGGCGTAAATGATTGCGTAGGAAACCACCGCTACCCCGAGACCGTAGGCGATACTAAGTCCAGGCCTCCTCCAGAGGTCTCGCCAACCCGCCCGCAACCACTCCAGTGGTGCAGTGGCAGATAAGTGGCGGTTGTGATCGACCGCACGGGGCAGGGCCGGTTCATGGGGAGGCAGGATGTCGACCGTCTCGTTCATGTTGGGGCTCTTAGGGATTAGCAGCCGGACTTGGCGGCGCGGAAGTGATCGGTGCTGCCATCAGGCACCTTGAGGTGACTGACGCAGCTTGGTTGCGAGGTGAATGCGACGTAGACCAGATGGGCGTTGGCGAGCAGGAGAACGGCAACAATGCCGGTTCCGACCAACCAACCCAGCGGCAGACGCCACCTGGGGGACGTGCCGTCTTGGGCGCTCATGGGGTCGCGCCTCGCAGGTCCATCACGTACAGTGCCAGCAAGCGGATCTGGGTCGGGCTGAGGCGGCCCTCCCACGAGGGCATGGTGCCTTGGCGACCGTCATAGATGGAGTGGCGAATCGCGCTGCGATTGGCTCCGTAGGTCCAGAAGGCGTCGGTCAGATTGGGCGCACCGGTCTCCACCATGCCCATGGCGTCCTCGCCATGGCAGCCAGCACAATTGTCGGCGAAGAGAGTTTTCGCACTTTCCGTTTTCTCGGCGGACAACGCCTGTTCACCCTGCAGCGAGATCAGATAATCGGCCAGGGCGCTGATCTCGGCGCCTCCCAACATCTGATCGCGACCAAACGCCAACATCTGCCCATAACGTGTCTCGGGATGGGTGGAATTGATGCCCACACGAATGGTCTCGGCAACGGTGTCCAAGTCGCCTCCCCACATCATGGGGGCCTCGGCGATGTTGGGGTAACCCGGATTGCCGCCCGCGTCGTAGCCATGGCAGCCGGCGCAATTGTCGCCGAACAGGGCCGGTCCTGTCTGCCGAACCACGGTCATGATCGCATCGTCTTCCGCCAATGTTGCAAAATCCGCGGTGGCAAGGCGTTCGCTCCAGCCGGCTTTCGCGATATCGGCCTCTGCCAGGGACTGGCGCACGGCCTGGTGCTGGTCGGCGCCCAGGAGCCCGCGGAAATAGCCACTAACGCCG
The DNA here is from genome assembly GCA_040218355.1 of Devosia sp. Taxonomy (GTDB): domain Bacteria; phylum Pseudomonadota; class Alphaproteobacteria; order Rhizobiales; family Devosiaceae; genus Devosia. The sequence goes on from JAVJRP010000025.1 coordinate 57,607, forward strand.
GGCCAAGAGGGCATGAGGACGGTCCAGCCAATGGCGAACAGGCCCATAATGGTCAAGAAGGCCCAGAGCAGGCGGGGCACAGGCGTGTTCAGTTCCTTGATGCCGTTCCATTCGTGACCAGTCGTCACCTGGCCCGAGAATTCGTCGCGTTCCTTCAGCGCCATGGCCGATCCTCCTCATTCAGAACCGGAACCTTTGCCGCCTCGTCGAAGCCCTTCTTGTTGCTGGGCCAATAGGTCCAAGCTAGGCAGATCAGGCTCAGGACGACCAGATAGATCAGGCCGAAGCTCTTGGAGAACCCGACGACTGTGTCGTGGTCGAAAGGCATTATTCGACCTCCGCCGTTTCGGTTGTGTGGGCGGCATCCGTTAACGTGCCGAGCATTTGCAGGTAGGCGACCAGCGCGTCCATGTCAGTCAGCTTGCCCGTCTGTCCATCGAAGGATCGAATATTGGTGGCCTCGCCGTAGCGCTCGGTCACGCCGCTCGCCTCAAGGCTGTCCGGATTGGCCTGCCCATAGGCGTCCTGTTCGGCATTGGCGACCTGCTCGTCGGTATAGGGCACGCCGACTGCGCGCAGGGCCGCCAGATGCTTGCCGAGGTCATCAGTGCGGAGCTGGTCGCGCAGCAGCCAGCGATAGGCCGGCATCTTGGACTGCGGGACCAGATCCCTCGGATTGTACAGATGTGCGGTATGCCAGGCGTCCGAGTATTTATTGCCCAGCCGTGCCAGGTCCGGTCCGGTGCGTTTGGAACCCCAGAGCTGGGGATGGTCGTACTGGCTTTCGACGGCCAACGAATAGGGCCCATAGCGATCGACTTCGTCGCGCAGGGTCCGGATCATCTGGCTGTGGCAGGCGTAGCACCCTTCGCGGATGTAGATATTGCGCCCAGCCACTTCGAGCGGGGTATAGACTCGCATGTCCTGGGCCTCCTCGACCGTCTCGTCGATGGTGAAGAGCGGGGCGATTTCGATGAACCCGCCAATGGAGGCGACCAGGATGATGAAGCCGACCAGCCCCATGGCGCTGCGTTCGAGGCGATAGTGGAATTTGAACATGGGGGTTACTCTCCTGCCTGCAGGGCAGATTCGGCGGGCAGGTCGCGGACCAGGTCGGGCGTGGCCTCCATTGCCGGCATGCGGATGGTCATTAGGACGTTGAAAAGAGCGGTGATGGCACCGAGCAGGAACAGCAGTCCGCCAAAGGCCCTGACGATATAATAAGGATGCATGGCATCGAGGCTCTCGAGGAAGGAGTAGCTCAGCGTGCCGGCCTCGTCATAGGTGCGCCACATCAGGCCCTGGATGACGCCCGAATTCCACATTGCGAAGACGTAGATGACAGTGCCGGCAAGGGCGAGCCAGAAGTGCATTTCGACAAGCTTGTTCGAGTAAATGCGCTCGCGCTTGAACATGCTGGGAATTAACGAGTAGAGCGAACCGAAGGTGATCATGGCAACCCACCCCAGGGCGCCAGCATGGACGTGACCGATGGTCCAGTCCGTGTAGTGGCTGAGCGAATTGACCGCGCGAATGGCCATGAAGGAGCCTTCGAACGTGGTGATGCCGTAGAAGATGGCAGCTAGCGCCATGAAGCGGAGCACGGCGTCGTCACGGACCTTGTGCCAGGCACCATTGAGCGTCAGCAGCGCATTGCCGGCCGAGGCCCAGCTGGGCACCAGCAGCACGACCGAGAAGGCCATGCCAAGGGTTTGCACCCAATGGGGCAGGGCCGTGTAGTGCAGGTGGTGCGAGCCAGCCCACATATACATGAAGGTGATGCCCCAGAAGCTGATGATCGACATCCGATAGGAAAAGATCGGGCGACCAGCGCGCTTGGGCAGGTAATAGTACATCATGCCCAGGAACCCGGCGGTGAGGAAGAAGGCGACGGCGTTGTGACCGTACCACCATTGGGTCATGGCATCCTGGACGCCGGCGAACAGGGAATAGGATTTGGCCGATCCAAGTGAGACAGGCACGGCCAGGTTGTTGACGATATGAAGGATGGCCACGACCAGGATGAAGGCCATGTAGTACCAGTTGGCCACGTAAATATGCGGCTCCTTGCGGCGGGCCAGGGTGCGCATGTAGATGGCGAAATAGACCACCCAGACCACGACCAGCCATATATCGGCATACCATTCGGGCTCGGCATATTCCTTGGACTGGGTCAGGCCCATCAGATAGCCGCTGGCTGCCACAATACAGAACAGATTGTAGCCGAGGAGCACGAACCAGGGGCTGATTGCGTCTGGAAGGCGGGCGCGGGTCGTGCGTTGGAGGACGTGGAAGGATGTGGCGATCAGTGCATTGCCGCCAAAGCCGAAGATGACACCACTGGTGTGAACGGGGCGCAGGCGACCGAAGCTGAGCCAGGCCACGTCGAAAGTCAGGTCTGGCCAGGCAAGGAGCGCTGCGATCCAGAACCCCACGCCCATGCCAATCACGCCCCAGATCAGGGTCAGGACAAGGCCAGCGCGCGTTGGGGCGTCGTAGTATTCAGACAGGCGTTCGGCGGATGGCTCGGGCCGGTCGAACTGTCGGACGGCGGCGAAAAATGCAATCAGCGAAAGCCCGAATATCAGCCAGCCATGAGTGCTCAGCAAATCGCCGCGACCAGCAATGGCCATCGCCAGCCCTGCGACGATCAGGCCGCCAAGGATGATGAATGAGAAGATCCTCTCATCGCGGGAAAAGTCTGAAAACACTGCCGGGCTCCCTTGGTCAAGCGAACGCCTGCGTGCAGGCGTGCGAGGTTTACCCCTAGAGAGAGCGGGCGTGCCTTCTTTGCGCTGGATCAAAGATCACATTCTTTTATCGACTGACACGCCGAGCGCGATGCAATTTGCGCTGCGACAAAGTGCACGGGATCATCGCTGATTAGCCTGCGATCATCCGGGCGTTTGGTCGCCGTCCGGTCAATTGGTTTTTGCGACCCGGACACTGAAATGACAGAGCAAACGGCAGATCTCCCCTTTATCGATGTGCGCACCATTCAGCCCCGCGAGCGGCACCCGAAAATCTTCGCCATGGCCAATGCCCTGACTGTTGGAGAGAGTTTCGTGATCATCAACGATCATGACCCGCGTCCGCTGCACTATCAGTTGCAGGCCGAGTACCCTGGTCAATTCTCCTGGACCTATCTCGAAAGCGGCCCGGATGTCTGGCGGGTGCAGCTCGGTCGACAGCTCAAAGCCTGAACCGGGCTGGGGCGGCCTTGCCGGGCTGCCCCTTTTTCTGGAGCGTGATCATGCATATGGCAACAATATCGCGGTGGACGCTGGCTTACTTCAGCTGCGCACTCGTCGGGCTGCTTTGTGCACTTGGACTGATGGCGGCGGGATTCGGTTATCCCAATGACGGCCTGATGGCGCCGCGCACGCTGGTCGTGGTGCATCTGGTGACCATCGGCTGGTTGAGCCTGCTCATGCTTGGTGCTCTTTTACAATTTCTGCCGGTCTTGATCGGACGTGAACTTGTCTGGCCCAGGCTGTCCCCGGTCGCTCTCTCCCTTCTTCTGATCGGTCTCGCGCTACTCCTTTGCGGATTTCTTGCGCTGGATAGCTTGCATGGCCTGTCGGCTGACATCTTGCCATTTGGCGGCCTGATCCTCTTGAGTGGGTTTTGCCTTGCTGCCGCGATCCTGTTCACAACGCTGCTGCGAGCCAGTTCTCTCCCGCTGCCGGCCGGCTTCGTGGTGCTTGGTCTGATCAGCATGCTGGTGACGGCCATGCTCGGCGAAACGCTTGCGTCCGTGCTTGCAGGACTGGTTGGCGGAGATTTTTCGGTAGCGTTGGTCGAACACGGGGTGGGGCTGCATGCCGCGTTCGGGCTGGGCGGCTGGTTGACCCTTGCTGCCATGGGTGTCAGCTATCGACTTGTCTCGATGTTCCTGGTTGCGCCCGAGCGCAAAGGCGCGCTGACCGCTGTTGCGTTCTGGAGCGCGGCAGTCGCCCTGGGCGCGTTGGTAGGTGCCCTTTTTGCGTTGATCGCAACAAACACGTCCTGGTCGCTGGGTCTTGCGCTGACCGGCATTGCGGCTGTTCTCGCGGTAGGGGCCTATCTGATCGACATTGCAGCACTCTACAGAACGCGACGTCGCTCGACGCTGGAGCTGCATATGGCAGGGGCGGTGGCGGCTATGGGCATGCTGGGTCTGGGCGCTTCGCTCCTGACCTGGGCGCTCTGGTCAGGCATTGAGAGCGCACTGGCTGCCTCCATGCACGTGCTTGCTCTTGGATGGCTGGGAGGTCTGGGGCTTGCCATGCTCTACAAGATCATTCCCTTTCTGACTTGGCTTGAATGCTTTGCGCCCCATATGGGCCGTATCACGACCCCGCGGGTGCAGGACCTGATCAACGAAAGCCGCGCCGCCCCTTGGTTCGTTCTTTATTTTGCGGCTGAGCTCGCAGGCGCCGCAGCACTTTTGTTCACAGTCGAGCATGTATTCCAATTGACGACCATGCTGCAGCTGTTGGGCGCGGTTGGTCTTGTCGTTCAATATGCTCGGGCCAGGCGTCTGGCCGACCTGCCGAAGGACTGGCAAAACCACCCCAGACCCCGCCTGATCCTGCCGGCTACCAGAAAAAGGAGCGTCGTATGACTGATGCGTTTGAACTCGATGTCCGTCCAATCCTGCGCAATGGCGGCGAACCGTTTGGTGCTATCATGGGTGCGGTCAATGCCCTTGCACCCGGGCAGAGCCTGAAGCTTTTCGCAACGTTTCGCCCTGAACCTCTATTCACCGTAATGGCGGCCAAGGGCTTCGGCCATGAGGCGACACAGCTGGATGATGGTGACTGGGAGGTAATGTTTGTGCCCAATGCACAATCTGAAGGCGCACCGACTTCAAGGCCGGAAGATCCAGATAGCTGGCCCGATCCCATCCACTATCTCGATTGCACCGAAATGGATCCGCCCGAACCGATGGTGCAAATCCTGGCTAAGCTTGAGTCCATGTCCGAAGGAGAGGTCATGTTCGCGTTGCTCGGGCGCGAGCCAGTGTTCCTGTTTCCAGAGCTACAAGTGCGCGGCCACGCCTGGGCAGGCGATTTTGATGCCGAGGGGACGGCCTACCGGCTGATGGTGAGGGCAGGCCCACGATCATGACGCCAACCCCAAGAATGCACATCGAAGCCGATATACGCGCTGCATTGCGGACGGTCATCGACCCCGAACTGGGACACAACATCGTCGATCTGGGCATGGTGTACGATATTGATGTCGGGGACGCCGGGAAGGTAGACATTCTGATGACAACCACGGCCCGATTCTGCCCGGCCAGCGCGTTCCTGCAGGAAGCAGTCGCAGCCGCGGCTGGCACCGTTGACGGCGTGGAAAAGGTTGAAGTTAAACTAACCTACGATCCGCCTTGGACGCCGGATCGTATGGCGCCAGAGATCGCCATCCGGTTCTGAAACGCCTATTCGGGCCGTGGCTTGCGACGCGTCAGCAGAGCAGGGGCGTATTCGACCAGATAGAGCAGGAAGGCCGCCATCCAGCACAGGCCGCTGATGGCGACAAGGGTCATGTAGTGATCCGGAACCAGCATGGCGCCAGGCCGCAGTACCGCACCGATGACAAGAAAGCCATAGCTGGCGGCGGTGAGCGGCGGTGCTGTTAGGGGCATGCCGGTATGGCCACGCGTCGCCCGGCTCATGATCGCCAGTGTCATCAGGCCGATCGCGCCAACGGTGAAGACATGAAGAGCGGATGTGGCGTCGAGCAGTCCCGAGGGTGCCAGGGCTATGGCGAAGAAGCCAAGAGGGACAGCAGCGTATGCCAGATGCAGCACAAGGACCAATCGCTCTTCGGCGGTCTGCCAGCTCTGCCAGCGTGCCAGACGCATCGCATGCAGCGCGCCCGCCACGATGCAGACAATCACCGTTACAAGGTGGGTCGGCCAAACAACCCAAAGACCCAAGCCTGCAAGCGCGGTCAGGAGCGCCAGAGAGTCGAGGCGATCATAGGGGGCAGGCAGATTTATGACATGCCGCCTGGCCAGCCAGTTGCGGGTGAAGCTGGGCACGACTCGCCCCCCGATAATGCCAATCAGCATGATATAGGCAGCGACCGCCAGGCGGTTGGCAAGCCCGGTATCAGCGCTCCAAACAATCAAGGCGTGGTAGCTGGCATTGGCGACTGCCAAGGCAAGGACGGCCGCCAAAACCTTGAGATCGCGCCACTTGCGGCCGGCAATCACCTCGCGCAGACAGATGGCAAAGAGGAGGGGCAGAAACAGAATGTCGACACCGACTGCCCATCCCACCCCGAAGAGATCCGGCCGGATGAGGACAAATCGGCCTGCCAACCAGACGGCGAACAGAATAGCTAGCGGAGTTCCGGAGACCGGCAATCTTCCGGTCCAGTTGGGAATGGCGGTCAGCAAGAACCCGGCCAGGGCTGCGCTCGTGTAACCAAAGAGCATTTCATGGGCATGCCAGGCAGCACCACCATAGCCGGACCCTATCGGGAAACCGGTCATGAGGCACACGATCCAAAGACCCATGGCCACGACGGCCCAGATGCCGGCTGCCAAGAAAAAGGGGCGGAAACCATAGGCCAGAATCACTGGTCCGGTATGCGCTATTCCGCGTGGTACGGGCTTGCGCTTGATTGGATGTGTTTCATTCATGTGGCACCATGGAGCAAGTCGATCCGTTCCGCTTACCGATCCGGGGGCGCCCCATCATTGTTCTGGCGCAATTAATCCGAATTGTCCCAGCTCAGGCCGTCGGCAAGCGCCTGTAGGCGCGCCTTGTCGAGCACGCGCAGTTTTTGGCGCCCACTTTCCACGATGCCTTGGCTCTCCCACGCACTTAACAGGCGCGATACCGAATGTTGTGTTGTGGAAGTCAGGGCAGCAAGGTCCAGTCGCGTGAGAATCAGGTCGAGCCGAATTCCGTTGCCATCTTCCTGCCCCGCCTGTTCGGCCAGACGAAGGATCGCATGGGCAAGGCGCCGCTCGACATTTTCGGTCGATATTTCGCGGATGCGGGCATGGGCTTCCTGCAGGCGTTGACCGATGGCTTTCATTGCGTTGGTGACAAGGCGTGCATTCGTTTCGATCATGCTGGTCCAAACCGCATTGGGCCAGCACAGGATGAGGCTTTTGGCGGCTGCTACTGATGTTCCCGGATAATCATGCCTTTGCAGCGCAGGCGCGAAGCCAAAAAGGTCGCCGGGATGAACGACGCGGACAAGTATGTGCCGTCCTTCGGCAGTTGTCTGAGTTACCTTTAATCGGCCATGGATGAGCAGAAAGAACTCTTCTGCACGCTGCCCCTGACGGAAAACCTTCTGACCGGTGTAAATCTGGCGCACACTTCCGGACATCAGGAGCTGCTCTAGTTCGAGAGTGGGCATTTCGGCAAAGAGTGGCAAAGTTCGTATCTGTTGCCAGTCGATGCCGACCAGTGCGCTGTCGCTCCATTCCAACTGCCCGACGAATTCGTCAAAGGTCATCGGAATGAGCCATGCTGTCCCCAGACACCTCCTGGCCGGACGTGCAGCTGAACCAATATGGCAACGTCACAATGGCCGAACCTACTGGTGTTGACATCGGGTTCCTCGCTGGCTCCTCAGCAGGTCGACCCATACCGTATCCGGCCCAAAATGCTCACTCCTTGCGGTCGAGCAAACCAGCGTCAGTTGTCGGCAGCGTTGCCGTCGGCCATGGCTTCAAGCCGTGCCTTGTCTCGGACCAGCAACTTTTGCCGACCACCCTTGACGATTCCTCGGCTTTCCCATGCGCTGAACAGGCGAGACACGGTGTGAAGTGTCGTGCCGGTCAACTCAGCCACATCCTGGCGGCTCAATGGAAAGTCGATGTGGATTCCGTCCTCCTCCCGGCGTCCCGCCTGTTCCATGAGGCGCAGCACCGCATGGGCGACGCGGCGTTCGACTTCCTCGGTGGACATTTCGCGTATACGCGTGTGGGCCTCCTGAAGACGCTGCCCAATGGTGCGCATCGCGTTGACCGCGAGATGTGGATTCTGCTCGACGATATTGCCCCAAACCTCATTGGGCCAGCACATGACCACACTTTCGGCAGCGGCGATGGGTGTTCCGGGGTAGTCATCACGTTGCAGGGCTTGGGCAAAGCCGAACAGGTCGCCAGGATGCACGACGCGCACAATAATCTGCTGCCCTTCGGGCGTGACCTGGGTGACCTTGAGGCGTCCGTGCAATAACAGATAGAATTGGCTGGCCTTTTGCCCCTGTTCGAATACGGCTTCGCCTATGGTGACACGGCGCATGCTGGCGCGAGCGAGCAGGCGATCGAGTTCGGCATCTGCCATGTTCGCAAAAAGCGGCAGGCTCCGAACCAGACTTCGGTCGATATCGGCCACGATACTGTTTCCCGATTGGCGATAGGCTGGGCATACAACAAAACGCCAATGGACGATACCGTTCCTGTGTCGCACCCGAGGCTCGGGCTGGAGCCGGTTGACCCAAAACTATTGGTTGGGAAAGAAGCGCAGAATCAGGCGCTCATGCCAGCTTGGGTGCCGGACCAGGCGAAAACCCAGATTGTCTGGAGGAACGCCGACCGAACAGCCGCCACTCTTGGGATCTCTGATGAAGTAGCTGGTTGCGGCTCGATGTTTTCCTTCAAGCACCCTGATCGTGCAGGCAGGGAGTTCACTTGCCACTGTGCCAGCTGCGTCGATGTGCACCCGTCGGTGACACGTGTCGGTCCATTCCCAGACGTTGCCGGCCAGGTCGATGACGCCGTTGCTATTGGCGCCGAAGCTTCCCAGCGGACGCGGGTCGGGATCAGCTGTACGGTTTCTTGCCGCTTCCTGCCGATAGTTGGCGATCCAGCGTAGTGCTGGATTGTCGTCATTGGCACCCACGTCCAGGGTGTCGTCCGTGTAACGCTCCGCGGCGGCATAGGCCCACTCGGCATCGGTGGGCAAAGTCCATGTCTGGCCGGTCCGGGCGCTCAGCCAACCGGCATAGGTAGTCGCATCCTCAAAGTTGACCCCCGTTACCGGAACGTTCTTGTTAATGTCGATAGGGACATGCGAGGCCTCGCATACGCCGTCTGCAACACAGCGCGCATAGTCGGCCGCGCTGACCTGATAGGTCGTTATCTCAAAGGGTGCTGCAAAGATGACTTCTTCTTGGGGACCATCGACGGCGACACTTTCGCGGAGGTAGTGGCCCTCGGGTCGGTAGATAAGCGTTCCCGGAGGCAGAGTGACGCTTGCAGGCGGTGCGAGGCTTGCCGTCCCAAACAATGCCGGCAGCGATGGTGCGAGCTGCGTGGCCAGAGCGCCAACTGCCAGGGCAAGCAGTGCTGCGGGCAAAAGGATCGACACCACGTCTCTGGTCCGAACCGCATGCATTGTCATGTCTGTCTCCGGGGGAAGCCAGCGCCTGGGTTCAAGCGCTGGCAAACTGGGAGCGCAGCGGCTCGTGCCGCTCCGCCTGGTTCAAGTCAGATCGGGCTGGGCGGAACCACGCTGGTCATCAGATCGTCGTTCCAGTCGCCCTCGACCACGAAGTGACCGGCGGCGCCGAACTCGAATGCCTCGATGAGGTTGTGGTTCACATAGGCATAAACACCCGGCTGATGGAACGTATAGACCGCCGCGCCTGCTGTCCCGCCCGGGATGAACCATGTCTCCTGGTCAACATCGGGGGGCGTGTGGAACTTGCCGGTGGGCCAAACGAAGTCGCCATGGCCGCCAATCAGGTGCGGGCGCGTATCGCGATTGGCCTGCGAGTGCAGGATCAGTACGGTCTCACCGACATTGGCCTTGAGGGCATTATCGCCGGTCAGTGCGCCGACCTTGCCATTGAACACGATGTGGCTGGGGACCAGCGTCCGCATGGCGTCGACCGCATCGGCATAGCCATCGCCAATCGACTCATAGGTCTTGTAATTCCCGTCGGCGTCTTTGGGGATGTAGAAGTCCTGCTCACCGACATAGTAGACCCGGTCATAGGTGATGAGGTTTCCCTTGGGGTCCTTGAGGCCCTCGCGCGGCAGCACCGTGATGGCGCCATTCATCCCCGATGTCACGTGCCAGGGAACCATGCCTTCTGGCGCGCAGTGGTAGACGAAGACACCGGCCTTGATGGCCTTGAAGCGCAAAACGGCCTTCTCGCCGGGATTGACATTGGTCAGCGCTGCCCCGCCCAGCGCGCCGGTGGCGGCGTGGAAGTCGATATTGTGCGGCATCAGATTGGTGTCGGGATTGATCAACGTCAGTTCGACATAGTCCCCTTCGTGGACCACCATCATGGGACCCGGAACCGAGCCGCTAAAGGTCATGGCCCAGAGCTCGACACCGTCGTCAACTTCGTGGCGCTTCTCTTCAATCGTCATCGTAAATTCGACGATCTTCGGGGCGCCCGTGGCCACCTGGTCATGGGCGTGCACGAATGGCGGCGCGACCAGGTCGACCTTGACGCGTTCCAGCGTGTTGAAGTCGACGGCTGGCATGGCCTCGGCTGTTTCTTGCGCTGTTGCAGCGACCATTGCCGTCAATTGGGTAGTTGCGCCAATCGCTGCGGCACCCGCTAGCAAAGCGCGGCGCGAAAGCATGGTGTTGTTAGTCATTCTATTCTCCATGACTTGGCACGACATAGCCTGTGCCCTCGAAATGGACAGTATTTATCGATCACCCGCTTTTCATTGATCGAGCGCAAATAAAAAACCGAGATATGAAAAATAAGTCCGCGGCCTATATTTGCGCCAGATCAAAGACCACGGCGCGGGCCGGTTCTAAAAGGCAGCCAACGGGTCAGTCGACCCATTTATCAAGGAGAACCCCGATGCGCGCTATTGCTACCACAATAATGACCCTGGTTGCCTTGGGTGGCCTGGCCGCCCCCGCACTCGCTGCGGACCACCAGATCCAGATGCTGAACAAGGGCGATGCAGGAACCATGGTCTTCGAGCCCAATTTCCTCGCCATCCAGCCAGGCGACACGGTGACGTTCGTGCCGACCGACAAGAGCCACAATGTCGAGACCATCAAGGACATGCTGCCGGAGGGCGCCGAAGCCTTTAAGAGCAAGGTCAACGAAGAGTTCACGGTGACCTTTGATATCCCAGGCCTTTACGGCATCAAGTGCACGCCGCATTTCGCAATGGGCATGGTAGGCGCCATCGCCGTTGGCGAAGCGTTGCCCAATCTGGATGCTGCCAAGGCCGTCAAGGTACCCAACAAGGCTCAAGAGCGCCTTGATGCCGCCTATGCTAGCCTGGGCATCTAGTCCTTATCAGCCCGGCATCAATGGCTGACTACAATCACACCCTCCTGCCTTGCGGGAGGGTTTTTGTTGTGCCGGCCCTGTGGCTTGAGACCAAAACCGGGTAGTCTGGTCAGACCGACAGTCAGACGAGCGACCCGTGAGCGATCTCCATCCCGATCAAGCCGACCTCATCGGCCAGGCCCGCAAACTTCAATCCATGCTTGAATCGGCAGTGGACGCGATCATCACGATTGACGGCAGCGGCATTATCACCACGGTCAATCCAGCGGCCGCACGTCTATTCGACTATCCTGAGGACGCCTTCATAGGGCGCAATGTGCATTTCCTGATGCCCGAGCCCTATCACTCGGCCCATGATGGCTACATAGCCAATTACCGTAGCACAGGAGATCGCAAGATCATCGGGATCGGCCGCGAAGTGACGGGGCGGCGGCGGGATGGATCCCTGTTTCCAATGCATCTTGCCGTCAGCGAGTTCGAAATGGATGGGCGAGTGCATTTCACCGGCATCATCCGCGATTTGTCGGACCAGAAGGCAACCGAACAGGCGCTGCGCCAAGCCCAGAAGATGGAAGCCATGGGGCAGTTGACCGGCGGGATAGCGCACGATTTCAACAATCTGCTCACCGTCATCATTGGCAATCTGGAAATGCTCGAGGCAAAGCTGACCACGTCCGGGCAGCGCGAATTGGCGACTGAGGCATTGGAGGCTGCCGATCTGGGCGCCCGGCTGACATCGCGCCTGCTAGCTTTTGCGCGGCGCTCGCATCTCGAGCCCGAGGTGGTCAACCTCAATGACTTCGTGCTCGGCCTTACAGACATGTTGCACCGCACCATGGGCTCCACCATTTCCCTGTCCAACGCGCTGACGCCGCGCCTATGGTCGACGCGGATCGATCCGTCCCAGGTGGAAAGTGCCATCGTCAACCTGGCAGTCAATGCGCGCGACGCCATGCCGAATGGCGGACGCCTGATCATCGAAACAGGCAATGTGATTGTCGACGCGGCCATGTCGGAGGATCTCGAGGGGCTGCCGCCGGGCGAATATGTGCGCCTCAGTGTCGCCGATACTGGCGAGGGGATGCCGGAATCTGTGCGCGAGCGCGCGTTCGAACCGTTCTTCACCACCAAGGAGCAGGGGCGCGGCACCGGCCTCGGCCTGTCCATGATCTACGGTTTTGCCAAGCAATCAGGCGGGCACGCGACGATCTACAGTGAAATAGGCCGCGGCACGACGGTGAATATCTATCTGCCGCGCCACGGCACGGGGGCGGCCCAGAGCGAGGAACAGGACGAGACCGGAACCGGGATTGCCGGAAAGACCGTGTTGGTGGTCGAGGACGATTCAAGGGTGCGCAAGCTGACGGTCAACCGGCTGGAGTCGCTCGACTATGCCACGCTGGTCGCGGCCGACGCCCATGAGGCCATAGCCATTCTCGAGAGCGGTGCCGAGATCGACTTGGTGTTTACCGACCTGGTCATGCCGGGCGGCATATCGGGCTACGAGCTGGCGCGGCGCGTGGCGGAAAGCCGGCCGGACCTGCCGGTGCTGCTGACCTCGGGCTATGCCGATGAACTGGTCCGGCGCGATGCCGATGCCATTGCCCATCTCAAGGTTCTGGGCAAGCCCTACCGGCTGGCCGAACTGGCCCAGGCGATTGCCGAAGCCCTGGGGGACTAGATCAATCCAGCCTTTGAGGGGTGAAGCAATAGCCGGCGCCGCGCACAGTCTTGATGAGCTGGGGGTGCCGCGTATCGGCTTCGATCAGCTTGCGCAGTCGCGCCACCTGATTGTCGATACTGCGGTCGTTCGGCGCCCAGTCGTGCCCCTTGAGCAGGTCCATGATGCGGTCGCGGTCAAGCACCGCATGGGCATGGCGGCAGAACAACAGCAGCAGATCGAATTCGCCCGTGGTCAGGGCGACTGGTTGCCCATCCGGGCCGGTGAGACTCCGCCGGGCCGGATCGAGGACGAAGCCGTCGAACCGTATGGCCTGGGTTGGCACACTCCCTGAACCGGGCGTCGTGCGGCCGGTGCTGCGGCGCAGGACGCTGCGGATACGGGCCAGCACTTCGCGCAGGTGGAAGGGCTTGGCGATATAGTCGTCGGCGCCGATCTCGAGCCCGACAATCCGATCGATGGTGTCGCCCTTCCCGGTGATGATGATGATCGGCACGTCGGACGCCTGGCGGATGCGTCGCGCCACGGCCAGACCATCGGCGCGGCCCAGATTGAGGTCGAGCGTCACCAGGTCAGGATCGCTGCGCAGCGCCGCCTCGATATTGTCGCCATCGCTCGATTCGCTGATGCGGTAACCCTCGTCCTCAAGACAACGGCGCAGCATGCGTCGGATCTGGGCATCGTCGTCGACGACGAGGATATGGTGGCTCTGCATCAATCCTGGGGCCGGGCTGTGCCGTTACAATTGGTTACATTGATCGGATAGGCCGATTACCTGGCCGTGGTCAATTCCGTTCCATCAAAGCAGAGCGGAACCGCACCGATGTACCTCTTTCCCCATGCCGCCCCCGAAACCCAGAGCAGCGAACTGGCCGCACATGAAGGGCCCGGTCGCGTTGTTGGCGTCACCACAGTCCTGTTCCACGAGGGCGACAGCGCCGATACTCTCTATGAGGTTGTGACGGGCGTGTTTCGGGCAACCAAGGTGTTCCAGGATGGACGCCGGCAGGTTGTGGCCTTCGCCTATCCCGGAGACATTATCGGTTTCGGCCATGGCGAGGCCTATCGGTTCGACTGCGATGCGTTAACGCCTGCCAAGGTGCAAGTCACGGCGCGGGGAGACATTGGCCTTGCTATCCGAAGCCGGCCCGAACTGGGGGAACGGCTTTTGGCCATGGCGGCAGGGGAAATCGCCAGCATGCACGATCTTTCCGTATTGCTGTGTCGGAAGTCAGCGATGGAACGTATTGCCGGGTTCCTGCTGTCGCTGGCGGGCCGCACGGGCAGGCTGGGAAATGACCTGCGTGTCAGCCTGCCCATGTGCCGAGCCGATATCGCCGATCATCTTGGGCTGACCATCGAGACGGTGAGCCGCAATCTCACCAAGCTCAAGCTGCGCGGCATGATAGACCTGCCCTCGCGGGGCAATTTTGTCATCCGCGACTTGCAACGTTTGCAGAAGCTCGCCGAAAGCGAGACCGTGGTGCATTGAGGTTGTCATGTCGCGTCGACGTGTCGCGATAGCGCGTTTTGTTGATAAAGCGGCCGCGGTCCGCGTGCGGCGAGCATTGCTGGAGCTCGGCGGTCGCCCTCTCGCCGTGACCATGGATTCATCCCGTTCCCCGGTGGAATATCGGTTGCAAGTCGAGCTCAGTCAGTCTGTCGAGCGCGCACTGCTGGACGTACTGCTCTCCAGCGAAGCGGTCCGCGTCGACGTCCATGACGCGGACTAAGTCCACTCTTTGTAGATAGTGCAGCACAAGCCAGCTCAGCAGGGATGGTGTATGTGGCCTGGACCGAGGTTGGCTCACACGGCAGCCGAGTGACGGGCCGTTCCCTGTCCAAAAAAGCTGTCGAAGCGGGCAGCGATAGTTCGCACGAAAGGACGTCCTCGGTCGGTGACCCTGAAAACGCCATCGCGCATCTCTACCAAGCAGTCACCGTCGGTCAGGGCAATGGCTTCTGCTTCACTCATCAAGGCCCGGCCCGCCGCTCCAAACCCCGAAACGTCGCGGTCGCTCAGACTGAACGTGCAGAGCAAGTTTGATATGGCCAATGCGCGGAGCTTGTCCGCCGGGGTCAAAGCATATCCGCGCGTCGTTGCGCCCTGACCGTCGAGAACCGCCCTGCTGTAGTCGCCAGTGGCGGTAATGTTTTGCACATAGCCTTGTGGCAACTGCCCAATTGAGGAAGCTCCTAGCCCAATGAGAGCGTCGGCTCTGTCGTCGGTGTAGCCTTGGAAATTTCTTCGCAGCCTTCCCGCGCGTGCTGCCTTTGCCAGACTGTCCGATGGTCTGGCGAAATGATCGAAGCCAATCGCGTCAAAGCCCGCTTCGACCAAGATAGCCGCAGCAGACTGCGCTTGGGAAAACCGCTCGTACTTGTCAGGCAGCGCTTCCTCGGGGATCATCTTCTGGTGTGGTTTCATCCAGGGCACGTGCGCATAGCCGAAGAGGGTTACGCGATCCGGTTCCAGACTGAGTGCCGCCTCAACCGTGCGCTCCAGTCCGATTCGGGTCTGGAATGGCAGGCCATAGAGCAGATCCAGATTGACCGACGATACGCCGCGCGACCGCATTGCTTCGACCACTTCGCGTGTTTGCTCGAAGCTCTGTATCCGGTTGATAGCCTTCTGCACCCGGGGGTCGAAATCCTGAACGCCAATGCTTGCGCGCGTAAGGCAGAACTGCGCCATGGCATCATACCGCCCCTCGTTGAGATCATTCGGGTCGATCTCAATGCTGATCTGCACGTCGTCCGCAATGTGGAAGCTGGCGGCAAGCTTCGCCTTGAGGCCTAGGAGGTCCTCTGGGGTCAGCAGGGTGGGAGATCCGCCGCCCAGGTGGATTGCTGTCACGCGACCGCCCCCCCCGAGCTTGGCGGATACCCAGTCGATCTCGGCGTATAATGCCCTGAGATAAGCGGTAATCGGCTCATAGCGCAGGGTGTGCTTCGTATGGCATCCGCAGAACCAGCAGAGACGGTCGCAGTAGGGAATGTGCAGGTAGAGCGAAATACTACAATGTTTGGGCAGATCGCCCAGCCAACGAGCATATGTCCGCGCATCTACACCAGAATGGAAATGCGGTGCGGTGGGATAGCTGGTGTAGCGCGGAACCGGTTGGGAATAGCGCTCGACCAGGGCCCTAATGTCATCGTTCATGTTGGGAACCTTGTTCTCCTGATATGGCCCCGCCGCCATATCAGGGTCTGGCCAAGGCAATTTGTCCCCAATCAAACCTGACGGGCATTTTGATAGGCCTCGTTCCTAGAGTTTGGCCTGAGGCGGTATCCCTGCGGAACAGCCATCTTAGAGGCGTATGGTCGGCGTGAGCGTTCCTATGGCGACGCGTCCTTGGCTATTTGCTCAGTTCGACCGACCCACTGTGTTCGCGGGTAGCGCACTTGCTATAGTCTGGCGGTCTGCAACTTCGAGAAAGGCCTGCAGTGCTCTGTCCAGTGCAGAAGGCACTTGGCAGCGATCTGCAAACAGGCACCATTCTCCTGCCATGCAGCCGACCAGGGCAAAATCGGGTTCCGTGACCCTCAACACGTCGCCCAGGGTGATAGCCTCGGGCGGCTTGCCCAGCATCAGGCCACCCTTGCGGCCTCTGGCCGGTTTGAGAAACCCTTCCTGAGCAAGGCGCTGGGCGACTTTCATCAGATGACTGCGTGAGATGTCGTTTGCCTTGGCAGCCTCGGCGATCGTGGTGCGCTGACCGTCTTGGTCAGCCACATGCATCAGAAGGCGCCA
>JAVJRP010000002.1:0-44949 GCA_040218355.1 Devosia sp.
GTAGACATAGCCGCCCATACGGGCATCTTGAAGTGCAGAGCCCTCGGGTCAAGCCCGAGGGTGACGGCCGGTGGGTGGGGCAATATCGGTGCCCAAGCGTTGGACGTCTTCATAGCGAGAATTCCGCGCTGGAGCAGACCGACCGATTCCCACCCCATAGCCGCTGGCCAGCAACCGACCCCCCGCACCCGCCAGTCGGCAAGTAACGTGGAAGCGAGGCTGCGGATGCTGTTCTAGCTGGCCAGCCAGCGGAAGGCCCGGCGCAGGAACGCCTGCCCGTCTTTCGCGATCAGCGGGCCGTGGGCCATGATCACGCGTTCCGTGGGCCACGCCAGAATAGCCTGGAGCGATTGGCGCGCGGCGCGACGATCCGTGAAGGCGACTCTGAATTTTCGCGGCACCGCCGGCTCGTCGGCGAGCATCAGGTCCAGCCGGGCAATGAGGGCCCGCCAGCCCCTGAACCATCCTTGTGGAAACTGCTGCAGCAGATCGGTGAAAAGAGCAGTTCTGCTTTCGCGATGGAAGAACACGATTTCCGTGGTGATCCGATTGCCCCACATGATCGCGTGCTCGATTTCCCCGGCCCAGGCCGCAATCGGCGCGTCACCAATATTGACGTCGAACCGGATATCCTTGCGCGTGTCTGGCAGGCCAGGTGGCGCATAGACCCTGGCGTCAGGAAATGCCCGCTGCCAGTCGCCAAGGAATGTGTGGTGGAGGGAATTGGGCGCAACAAGATGCTGCACCGCCCCCACCGCCTCGATTTGGGCGCGCAGATCGTCCGAGAGCGCGATGGGCGAGCATAGGACCAGATTACCATTGGCCAGTTTGATGACGGTCATGCGGGTGGGATAGTGAAATCCGGCCGTCGCCTCGACCACGGGCCCCTCCGCGACCCAGAGGTTTGGACCAAACTGTTGCAACATGAGGGCCGTTTCCAAAATTGTTTACAGGCGAGTAAATTTATACAATTGTATAAAAATGACAATCCCAAAGCGAACCGAGCGATCCCGACTGCTCATTCTCAGTGCCGCTGACGCGGTGTTTCGGGAAAAAGGATTTGCGGCAACCTCTGTTGAGCAGGTCGCAAACCGCGCCGGCCTGACGCGGAAGACGGTTTACAATCTGTTTGCCTCAAAAGAGGAAATCGCCTCGCAGCTCATCGCCCGGGCGGAAGCCAATGACGCGCCCTATCGTGATCGCATGAAGGCCGGAACGGGCGCGGTAGATCTGCTCGAAATTGTCTTGCTCGACAGCGCGTCCTGGTGCCTGGCAAATCCCGCGCTTGCGAAGCTGGCTCTGGCCCCCGCCGAACGGCCATCCCTGGCGCCACCACCCGACAGGCCGTCGTTCCAGCGACTTGTCAGGGACATTCTCGTGCTTGGCCAGAGGCAGGGGGTTATCCGCAAGGATGACGATCCCGATTTCATGGCGCTGATCCTGCTTGGCATTTACGGGCAAGCGATGCTGTCGGTCCTCGCCGGTCGGCGCTTCGCCGTGGACGAAATCAGGCGCATAGTGCGCATCGTTGTCGAAGGGATCGGCGTGGGCTCATCGCGGTAAGCGCTTTTGGGCAGCGGCAGGTGTCCGGCAGGTGCAAAACAGCCCCGGCGTTGACGGCAGAGGGCCGCGGATTTGCCGGCCTCACGGGATCATGCTTTCAGCGTGGTTGCCCATCTCAGACAAAGCCAATCTGGAAAATGGCGAGATTAGTCTTGTTGTCGACACGATTTGATGCGAAAAGGCTGTCATACGTTTTCAGCCCAAGTCGGCTGCCTCTAGCCGGTTCATTCCGGTCCTTGGCTCACGATCTACTTTGCGAACGTTTGTAGGCCCCTTTGCATGTTGCGGGGGGAAACGCTCGTTTCGCTTCGGCTCCGAGCTTTAAGGAAAATTCAAATGGCTACCATCAACGGCACCGTCAAATTCTTCAACACCACCAAGGGCTTTGGTTTCATCACCCCGGATAACGGCGGCAAGGACCACTTCGTCCACATTTCGGCTGTGCAGAATTCTGGCGTCGATGGCCTGTATGAGAACGACAAGCTCACCTATGAAGTCGAGACCGGTCGCGACGGCCGCGAGTCCGCCATCAACCTCGTGCTGCAGAAGTAACAGCAGCATTATTGATGCAAAAGGCCACCTACGGGTGGCCTTTTTTTATGGCCGAGCGGGGCGATGGCCACGAATGGCCGGCGCTCGTCGACACCTGCTCACCGACACGCTCAGTCTGTCGCGCATTGCTCGGAAACCCAAATCCTGATCGGATCTGCCGACACGGTCCCCAGCTCCAGGCAGCTATCCCCGGCGCAAAGGGTCCAGGGTGAAGCGGTAACGCCAGATGCCGCGAGGGTAAGCTTCTCCACCGGCGCGAGGTCAGGCGTATAGACCCAGCTCTCGCCTTGCCGTACCGCATTGTCAGGAAGGTCGATCCCGGCCCCGGATCCCTCCACACTTGCTTGCACGACCCTTAGGGCACCACCCTCGACAATCCAGTTTTCGGACCAGATGGTCTTTTCGACCGAATGGGTCCAGTTGAGCGAAAAAGCGGTCGCCGCAAGCGCGATAAGCTTCCCGCTTGCGGCGATGCACAGGCTCATGCCGGCAGGTCCCCGACATTTTGACGCTCCTTGCGCAGCCGCCAGACCTGCAAACCGACAAGGGCAAGTCCCAGGGCGAAGCCGATTTCGTCGGTGAGCGGCAGGGCCAGGATCAACGTTATGCCGGCGGCAAGGAAGGCCATGCGTTCCAGCACCCCTGCCCGAACAAAGAGGAAGCCGATCAGGCCAACGCCGGTCAGCCCGATACCCACACAGGCCTTGAAGATCACATAGGCGACTTCCACAGGGTAGCCGAACGCGTCAGCCATCCAGCCACCGTCCTGCAGCATCAGGGACGGTGTGAACACAGCCATGAAGGGGATCACGAACCCTGCTGCCGCCAGTTTGATGGCATTGAGCGAGATCTTGAGCCCGCTCGACTTGGCAATCGGGGCCGCCGCAAAGCAGGCCAATGCGACCGGCGGGGTGAGATCGGCCATGATGCCGAAATAGAAGACGAACATGTGGCTGACCAGCAGGGGCACGCCCAGCTCAAGCAAGGCCGGGCCTGCCAGCGAGGAGGTGATGATGTAGTTGGGGATGGTGGGAATGCCCATGCCCAGCACCAGGCAAGTGAGCATGGTCAGGACAAGCGAGAGAAAGAGATTGCTTTCCCCGATGCTGATGATGGCGCTGATGAAGGTGGAGGCAATGCCGGTGAGGGTCAGGGTGCCGATCACCACGCCCACCACGGCACAGGCGACGCCGACAGGCAGGGCGTTGCGCGCGCCCTGGGCGAGCGCATCGCGGCAGATGACCAGCGTTTCCCGGCCGCCCCTGAAAAAGGCGCAGGCCAGGATCAATCCAAGGATCACGGCAAACAGCAGATTGACGCCGACCCAGGCAAATGAGGCGGCAGCCAGACCCAGCGCGATCCAGAAAACTAAACGGAATGCCATTGGCCCGATGCGGGCTGCGAGCGGCGTGCCCAGGATCAGGACGACGACCAGCGCCAGGCCCATCGTGCCGGCAAAGACGGGCGTATAGCCCGCCAGGAGCAGATAGATCAGCGCAGCAAGAGGCAGGATCAAGGGCCATTGTTCCTTGACCGCCTGCCAGGGATTGGGAAGCTTGTCCTTGGGCAGACCCTTGAGCCCGAGCCTTCCGGCTTCCAGGCGCACCATCCAGAAGCAGACGGCAAAATAGAGCAAGGCCGGCACAATGGCAGCCTGCACGATCGCGGCATAAGGAACATTGAGCGTTTCGGCCATGATGAAGGCCACGGCGCCCATGACGGGCGGCATGATCTGCCCGCCCATCGAGGCAGTGGCCTCGACACCGCCGGCAAAGGCAGGCCGGTAGCCGAAGCGTTTCATCAGCGGGATGGTGAACTGACCGGAGGCCACGACATTGGCGACGCCGGAGCCGGAAATGGTCCCCATGAGCGCCGAGGACAGAACCGCCACCTGCGCCGGACCGCCCCGCGTCCCGCCGACCAGGCCAAGGGCGAAGTCGTTGAAGAGCTTGAGCATGCCGGCTCTTTCGAGAAAGGCGGCAAAGACCACGAAAATGAAGATATAGGCGGCCGACACATAAATCGGCGTGCCGTAAATGCCTTCGGTGCCGAAGCCGAAATGCTCCACGATCAGTTCGAAATCGTAGCCACGATGGATCAGCGGCGCGGGCAGGTGTTGCCCGAAGAAGCAATAGGCAAGGAAAATGCCCGCGATAAGGGCGAGCGGCCATCCCAGGATACGGCGCGCCGCTTCAAAGACGAGCACGACGGCAGACGTGCCCACGATCAGGTCCCAGGTGGTCAGGAAGCCGGTGCGGCGGATCAGATCCGCATAGAAAACCCAGTTGTAGATGCCGGTGAGAAATCCGGCGACGCCCAGTGCCCAGAAGAATGCCTTGGCCGGAGCCGTCTTGGCCACCAGATTGGCCACCAAACCAAAGGTCAGCAGGAGCAGGAAGCCCACATGCATGGCACGCACGACCTGGCTCGGCAGGGCGCCATAGGCGGCGGTCCAGAGTGTAAACAGGGCAAAGGCAATGGCCGTGCCAAAGGCGATGCTGCCTGAAATGCCCGGGCCGAAGCCCGGCGGCAGGCCCTCGGAAAAATCCTCATCGGATTGATGGGCAAGGGTATCGGCCCCAATGTCACCGGGTTGGGTCATAGGTCTCTTTCCTCCCAGAAGAGCAAGGTTTGGGCCCGCCGACGCGCGTGGCGGGCCCTGTGGGCACTATTGAATAATGCCCTGTTCGCGGTAGTAGCGCTCGGCGCCCGGATGCAGCGGAATGGGAAGTCCCTTGATCGCGGCGTTGATGTCGATGCTTTCAGCAGCGCTGTGTGCTGCCCGCATGCGGTCGAGATTTTCAAAGAGCAGCTTGGTCATCTGGTAGGCGGTTCCCTCGCTCACGCCCTCATGTGACACCAGGACATTGCCGATGGCCGCGGTGGGCACATCCTCATCCTGGCCGCTATAGGTGCCGGCCGGAATGATGGCCGGAACATAGGGGTCGCCGATCTGCACGACCGTCTCGGCCGGAATGGCCACGATGTTGATCTCGTGGGTGGCGGTCAGATCCTGAATGAAGGCCACGCCCAGTCCTGCGGACTGCAGGGTGGATTCGAGCTGACGGTTCTTGATCAGTTCGGCAGATTCCGCATAGGGCAGGTATTCCACGCGTCCAAGATCTTCGTAGCTCAGGCCTGCGGCCTGGAAGATGGCACGGGCATTGAGTTCCGTGCCCGAGGCAGGCGCGCCCACCGACATGGACTTGCCCGGCAAATCCTCAAGGGTGACGATGCCGGACTGCGCGTCGGCAACGATCTGCACATAGTTTGGATAGATGGCCGCAATGGCCCGCAGGCCTTCGAGACGTTGCGGGAAGCCGGCTTCTGCATTCCCCTCCCAGGCCAAGGCCACTGAATCACCAAGGGCAAAGGCGATTTCCCCGCGGCCCTGGGCCAGAAGGTTGAGATTTTCGACCGACGCCTTGGTCGATTGTACCTGGGTGCGCGAGCCCTCGATCCCGTCGCCGTAGATTTCGCTGAGCGCAACACCAAGCGGGTAATAGACGCCCGATGTGCCACCGGTCAGGACGTTGATGAATTCCTGGCCATGAACGGCTGGCGTGGCAAGGGCGGTGCAAAGCAGGGCTGCCGCGCCCAGGCGCGTCATCATATTCGTCATCGATTTCCTCCCAATAGGTTTGGTGGTCGCCGGTCATTGCGGCGTACCGCCCAGATAGGAGCAAGCCCCGTGCCAAGCCGGCAGCATTGAAAGTGTTGCTCTTTCTGGCCGCGCCCGGGCGGAAACACGCCAGCGGGCCTGTTAGCCTGGCGAAGTTTCGCCAAGCTCCGGCTCGGGGCGAAGTCCGTATTTGGCGATTTTTTCGTTGAGCGTGCGGCGCGGCACGCCCAGGCGCTCGGCAGCCTCAGCGGTGGCGCCCCCGGTCGCTTCGAGCGTGGCGGCGATGACCCTGGCCTCATAGGCGGCCACCAGTTCGGGGAGGTTCCCTGGCACCACCGGCTGCAAGGCCGGGGCCTCAAGCCCGATCACCGCACGTTCGGCATAGGATTTGAGTTCGCGCACATTGCCCGGCCAGCGCTGCTGCGACAGGTCCAGACTGAGGTCCAGCGGCAATTCCTTGAAGCCAAGACCGTATCGCTCGGCCGCGCGGCGCGCAAAGACGGCATAGAGCAGCGGAATATCCTCGGGCCGGTCGCGCAGCGGGGGAAGCGGCAGATCAATTGTGGACAGGCGGAAGTAAAGATCGGAGCGGAACCGTCCGGCTTCGCTTTCTGCCTTGAGATCGACCTTGGTCGCGGCGATGAAACGGACATCAACCGGTATTTGCCGGTTGGACCCGATCGGCTCGACCATGCGCTCCTGGATGATCCGCAGCACCTTGGCCTGCAGCGAAAGGGGCATGGATTCGATCTCGTCGAGGAACACCGTTCCCCCCGCACCATGGGCGATGCGGCCCTGTCGCGAGGTCTGCGCCCCCGTAAAGGCGCCCCGCTCATGCCCGAAGATTTCGCTTTCGAAAATCGTCTCCGGAATGGCAGCGCAGTTTATGGCCACGAACGGCCCGGCGCGGCGGTGGCCGAAATCATGGAGTGCGCGGGCAACAACTTCCTTGCCCGTGCCGGTCTCGCCGGTGATCAGCACATCCACATCGATGTCCGCCAGACGCTGCACCGAGCGACGGACGGTTGCCATGACGGGCGATATGCCGATCAGCCTGGCATCCAGATCCTCGGCCCCGCGCTGCAGGCGTTGGATTTCCCGCTTCAGCCGCCGCCGTTCGACGCCATTGTCGAGAATGGAGACCAATTGTTCGGCATCATAGGGCTTCTCAAGGAAATGGTAGGCACCGGCCTGGATGGCCCCCACCGCCAAGGGCACATCTGCATGACCGGTCAGCAGCACCACGGGCAGTTCCGGGTCGCGCTCGCGGATATCGCGCAGCAGGTCCAGGCCGGACAGACCGGGCATACGCATATCCGAAACCACGCAGTCGCAGGCAGCGCTGTCGAAGCTGCGAAGTGCCTCTCGTGGATCGGTGAAGACCACGACCTCAAAGCCGCTGGCATCGAGCCAGTCTGCCGCGGCGGCACACAGATCCGGCTCGTCATCGACAAATACGATCCGACCGCGCGTCATTTGGCGGGCTCGAGCCTGGACTGCCGGGTCGCCAGCGGCAGAGAAACCGTGGCGCATGTCCCGCCGCCCGGCGCCGATGAAAAGGCCAGAGTTCCTTTGTAATCCTCAAGGATTGCCCGGGATATGGAGAGGCCCAGGCCCAGACCCTCGCCGGTAGCCTTGGTCGTGAAGAAAGGTTCCGTGATCTGGTCGGCAATGTCGTCGGGGATGCCGGGGCCAGCGTCGCAAAATTCCACCAGTGCCATATCCCCGGACTGTCGAAGCCTGACGGAAACCTGGGAATTGCCCATGCTGGCCGTCGCATCAATGGCGTTGATCAGAAGATTGATGAAGACCTGCTCGATACGTACGGCATTCACGGCGGCCATGATTGCCGTGTCGACGCTTTCCAGCACGGCTGTGACGCCCCGCTCCCTGGCCCGAGGCGCGACAATGTCGAGTGCTTCGGTGATGGACTGTTCTAGGGCGATGGGCTCGCTTGGCAGGCTTTTGGCGCGCGAGGAAAAGGTCCTGAGATTCTTGATGGTGCGCTGCATTCTCTTGAGGAGGTCGCGGCCGGCCTGGATAGAGGCCGTGGACTTCTCCGTGTTCTGGTTCCGGGCATGCAGGCTGGCCGCCGCAAGCGTGTTGTCCAGGGCAGAGAGTGGCTGGCTCACCTCGTGGACGATGGCGGCGGACATGCGTCCCAAAGCGGCCAGCTTGGCTGCATGGATCAGGCTATCCTGGGTATGGCGCAACTCTTCTTCCGCGCGCTTTCGCTCTTCGACCTCACGGGCCAGCGCGCCGGTGCGTTCGGCGACGCGATGCTCCAATACCGTATTCTGCTCAAGTTTCCAGCGCGTCAGCTGCCGCCGCTGATAGCCATATAGCCCCAACAGCAGGCAGACCAGCGTCAGCAGACCCGCCACCCCGGCCACCAATTGTGCCTGATCACGAACGGGCGCCGAGGGCAAGGCGCTGAACAGCCGCCACCCCTTGGGCGCGATCAGGGCGGTGCTCATCGCCAGGCGCGGCAGCCCCTCCTGGCTCACGGATGTCAGACCTGACGTCTCAAGCGCGTCGACCAAGGGCAAACGGGAAAACACGTCATTGCCGTCATAGCGGCGCTCTGACTGGATCCGGGACGTGTCGGTCTGATTGAGGGTATAGAGTGGGCGATAGCGCCAATTGGGCACACCACTCAAAAACACAATGCCCGCGCTGTCAGCCACGCCAGTCATTTCACCAGCCTCCGCCCAGACGCGTTCGAGCGGGGACATGTCGACCTTGACGACCGCCACGCCAAGCGGCCCGTCCGGCCCATCAATGCGGCTGGAGAGGAAATAGCCCGGCACGCCAGTGGTCACGCCCACCGCGTAATAGGCGCCCCGACCCAGCTCGAGCGCATCGGTAAAATAGGGGCGGAAATCGTAATTGTGGCCCACAAAGGAGCTTGGCGTGGCCCAGTTCGACGCAGCCAGCGTCAATCCATTCCGGTCAATCAGATAGACGACATCAGCCTGGGCATGCTCGGCGACGCTGGTCAGATAGGCATTGACCTGGTTCACACGATCTGCCGAGGGCTGGGCCAGAAGCCCGAGCACGCGATTATCCTCGCCCAGCACCTGGGGGAGATAAGCGAAACGCTCGATTTCGCTTTCGACAGCCCGCTGCGACAGGGTGAGCCGGTCGCGCAACTGCCCTGCAAGCCGGTCCATCCCGGCCTCGTGGGCCAGAAGATAGGCAGCCATGGCAAGGCCGCATACCAGGACGGCGCCCGCAAGGCCAAGATGCCATCTCACTCTGCGCTGCACAGCCACCCTGCCTCCCTCGCAGGTGCATGTTTGCTTGCCTGCAGGGCTAACCTAGCGCCAAAGCGCCGGCCACGTCATCTCCCGCAAGTGCACAAAGTTCGGGTCAGCCCTGGCACCATCTGCCTGCAGCTTGAGGGGCAGCTTACTGGGCAGCACGCAGGGCAGGATCGGTTGGGGGCGCGGAAGGGTCGCGCGCAGCCAGAATGGCCGTGATTGCCTGATGCTGGCTCAGATGCACGCTGCCCGAGAGATGGGCCAGGAAATCGGTATGCTTGAGCTTGTCCATGACCGGACCCTTGACCTCGGAGAGGTGCAGGCGGACGCCGAGATCGGCCAGGCGATGCTCGATGGCTTCCAGGCTTTCGAGGGCGGACATGTCGATTGTGTTCACGGCCGAACACATCAGCACGACGTCGGTGAGGCCAGGATTGGCGGTGGCCTGGTTGATGACCAGGTCCTCGAGGTAACGCGTATTGGCGAAATAGAGGCTTTCATCGACGCGGATGGACAGGACGCCCGGCACGGTATCGACCTGGTGGCGCTTGATGTTGCGATAATGCTCGGTGCCCGGCACCTGACCGACAATGGCCGCGTGCGGCTGGGACGAGCGATATAGAAAGATGAGGATCGAGGCCCCGACGCCGAGCGAAATGCCGACCTCAACGCCGAGCAGCAGCGTGCCCGCAAGGGTAAAGGCGACGGCAGCGAAATCGGCCTTGGAATAGGACCAGGCGCGCTTGAGGATCGAGAAATCCACCAGGGTCAGGACAGCGATGACGATGGTTGCCGACAGGGTGGCCTTGGGCAGGATGGCGAGGAACGGGGTGAGCAGCAGGGTTGCCGCGGCAATGCCGATTGCGGTGAAGGCTCCGGCAGCCGGGGTTGCCGCGCCGGCGTCGAAATTGACCACGGAGCGGGCGAAGCCACCAGTGACCGGATAGCCGCCACCCAGGCCAGCGGCGATGTTGGAGGCGCCCAGGCCAATCAGTTCCTGATTGGGCGAGATGCGTTCACGGCGCTTGGCGGCCAGGGTCTGGGCGACGGAGATGGATTCGACAAAGCCGACAATTGAGATGATCAACGCGGGCAAGGCCAATTGCTGGATGGTGTCGAGGTTGAAGCTGGGCAGGGACAGCATGGGCAGGCCCTGTGGCACCTGGCCCACCAGGGAAACGCCCTTGGCGCCCAGATCCATGCCGACCGACCAGGCCATGGTGAGGAAGACCACCAGCACCGGACCGGCGCGGACGATGATGGTGGCAACGCCCTTGGGCACGCCAAAGCGGGCCAGCCAGTTCTTGAGGTCAAGCCGGATCCAGAGCAGCAGGGCGACAGCGACCATGCCGACGGCCAAGGTGTAGACATTGACCTGACCGATATTGCCCAAGATCGACATCACCAGTTCGGGCATGGCGTGCCCTTCGGTTCTGATGCCGAGCAGGCCACCAATCTGGGAGGTGGCAATGATGATACCCGAGGCCGTGATGAAGCCGGAGATGACGGGGTGGGACAGGAAATTGGCGATAAAGCCAAGCCGGAAAAGCCCCATCAGCGTCAGCATGACGCCCGAGAGCAGGGCCAGGATGATGGCGGCACTGGCGTAGTCTGCCGTGCCCTGGGCGGCCAGGCGGCCAACCGCCGTCGCTGTCATCAGCGACACCACGGCAACCGGTCCGACCGCCAGCGCCGATGAGGTGCCGAAGATAGCGTAGGCGATCAGCGGCAGGATGGAGGCATAAAGACCCACTTCGGGCGGCAGGCCAGCCAGAAGCGCATAGGCCAGCGATTGCGGGATCAGCATGATGGTGACGATGATCGCGGCAATCAGATCGCTGGTCAGCGTCTGGCGATTGTAGCGGCTGCCCCAGTCGAGGATCGGGAAGTAGGTCTTGATGTTCATGGTCGGTCCGGTTGCCCACGACCCGCCGTCAGGCGGGTAAGGGCTGATGCAAAGAGGGTCAGCGGGTCAGCGTGGCATAGAGGCTGCCGGCGCGGGCACCGGAGCGGCAATAGCCGAGGACGGGCTTGGGCATGTTCGCCCAGGCGTCGTGAAAGCGAATGATCTGGCCTTCGCCCAGGGGGCCCGAGACCGGAATATGGACGATCTGGATGCCTTCGGCCTCGGCGGCGCGGGCGACCTCGTCAAAGCTGGGCTGACCGAATTCCTCATTGTCGGGGCGGGCGCAGACAATGGACTTGTAGCCGGCCTCGGAGACGGCCTTGACCTGTTCGGGTGTGATCTGGCCGGTTACGGAGAAATTCTCGTCAAGCTTGCGGACATTCATGGTGTTGGCTCGTGATTTGAAAAAAGAAAACATGGGGTTACATCCTGGGGTGTGCCCCTCCCCCCGGTTGCAGTCGGGAGGAGGAGCCGGCCTGCGCGCGCAGTTTTGGGGGTGCGCCTACAGACCGTTGAGGGGGACCTTGAGGAAGCTCTTGCCACTCTCGTCCTTGGGGGGAAGCTGGCCGGCGCGCATGTTGACCTGCAGCGAAGGGATGATCAGCTTGGGCATGGCCAGGGTGGCGTCGCGCTCTTCGCGCATCTTGACGAAGGTGTCCTCGTCCGTGCCCTTGCCAACATGGATGTTGTGGTCGATCTCGTCGCCGACGCTGGTCTCCCACTGAATGTCGCGGCCGTTCGGACCATAGTCGTGGCACATGAACAGGCGCGTCTCACGCGGCAGGGCCAGCACACGCTGGATCGAGCGGTAGAGGGTGCGCGCGTCGCCACCGGGGAAGTCGGCGCGGGCCGAGCCGCCATCGGGCATGAACAGGGTGTCGCCGACAAAAGCGGCATCGCCCACCACATGGGTCATGCAGGCGGGGGTGTGCCCCGGCGTATGCATGACATGGGCAGTCAGGCCGCCAATCTGGTAGCTGTCGCCATCGGTGAACAGGCGGTCGAACTGGCTGCCATCACGCTGGAATTCGGTACCTTCATTGAAGATCTTGCCGAAGGTGTCCTGGACGATGGTGATGTTCTCGCCAATGCCCAGCTTGCCGCCCAGTTTGGACTGGATATAGGGCGCGGCCGAGAGGTGATCGGCGTGGACATGGGTTTCGATCAGCCATTCGAGCTGGAGATTGTGCTTCACGATGAAGGCGATGATCTCGTCCGCACCTTCATAACTGATGCGGCCGGCGGCGTAATCGATGTCCATGACCGAGTCGATGACGGCGCAGGACGCCGAATTGGGATCCTTGACGACATAGGAAATGGTGTTGGTCGGCGCATCGAAGAAGGCGGTGACCTCCGGCTTGACCGAGAGGTCGGGGGTGAACGGAATGGTGCTCATGACGAACTCCTTGAGTTGAACTCACGCGTTTTGCGTTGCGCGCTGTTCGAGCGCGATGCGGATGGTGCGGGCGGCGAAAATGCCGGCGAGCATGGCGCCGACAAAGGCCCAGGCCGAGACTTCGCCCAGGCCCAGCGCCGGAATGGCGCCGCCGGGGCAGAAGCCGGAAATGCCCCAGCCGATGCCAAAGACTGCCGAACCGCCGAGCAGTGGCAGGTCGAGTTTGCGGCTGGTGGGCAGGTGGAACCGGGCCTCGAGAATGGGCTTGTCGCGCTTGAGAACGAAACGATAGCCGATGGCCGTCACCAGCAACGCACCGCCCATGACGAAGGCCAGGGAGGGATCCCAGGTTCCTGCCAGATCGAAGAAATTGAGAACCTTGGCGGGGTTGGCCATGCCCGAGAGGGCAATGCCGGCGCCGAAGACGAGGCCGATCATGCCGGCGAGAAGCGTGCGCTGCATCAAATGCCCCCGATGAGATGGCGAATAACAAAGACAGTGAGGAAGGCCGCGGCCATGAAGGTGGCTGTGGCAGCAAGGGAGCGCGGCGAGAGGCGCGCCATGCCGCAGACGCCGTGGCCCGAGGTGCAACCGGAGCTGAAATAGACGCCGCCGCCAACAATCAGGCCGCTGACAATGACCCAGGGCATGGGCACGGGGCTGTCATAGCCAATGGCGGTTTCGGACACGCCCAGAATGAGTATGGGCGCCACGATAGCGCCAGCGACAAAGGCTGCACGCCAGGCCCAATCACTGGACATGGGCGGCAACAGACCGGACAATATGCCGGTCATGCCGGCAATGCGGCCGTGAAAGGCCATGAGAAGAACGGCAGACAGGCCGATCAGGGCGCCGCCGAACAGCGACGCCACTGGGGTAAACTCAGTCATCAATGGGAAACCTTGCGGGTTGAGAGACCAAAAAGCGCATAGAGCGGACAGAAGCGCACCAAGGCGGTGACGATCAAAACGGCACCGATGATCACCGCGCCCCATTGCAGAATGGGGGACGCAGCGAGCGGCAGGGCCGGTACAAAGGCCAGGACGACAAGCAGGAGGCCCAGAATGATTCGAGCGATACGGTCGGCAGACCCAAGATTGATGCGCATCTCAAACTCCTTGAAAACCGCCCGAAAAAGAGCGATAAGTCCTTTAGACGAATATTCGTATATACGAGATTTCTAATATGCTCAAGATGGAAATGGAGAAGATGGAGCAGAATGCCGAACGGGCATCCCAGCTCCTGACGGCGATGGCCAATCCGAAGCGGCTGCTGATCCTGTGCAATTTGCTCGACAAGGAACTCAATGTCAGTGATCTGGCCGAGCGCGTCGATCTGGGCCAGTCACCGCTGTCCCAGCATCTGTCCAAACTGCGCGCATGGGGCCTGGTCAGCACGCGGCGCAAGGGCCAGCAGATCAACTATACGCTGGCGTCAAATGATGTGCGCCGGGTGCTGGTGACGCTCTACGACATTTACTGCGCCTGCTAGGACCCAATGGGATCAAGCGGCCTAATGTCGGACCAGGGCTTTGCCGGATGGCAGCCGCAGGCTGGCCGCCTTTCGGAGTGCGGTGATTGCCGCCAATAGTACCACAGACAACAGGACCCAGGTCTCGACAGAGGTGATGGGGCGCCCGAACTGGTGCCGCGTGGCAAAGATGGCCAGGTTCGAGAGGAGCAGGAAGCTCAGGACATAGCGGCCGGGTGTGAGCAGGACAGGCCAGATGTCGGGGCGTGCCAGACCGCGGGAAAGCTGCCAATAGGCAAGCAGGATCAGGGCCGGCCCGGCGATCCAGAGCGCGGTGGGCGGGAAGCGGCCCGGCAGATTGCCGGTCTGGTAGAGCTGCCAGGCGAAATGAGCACTGCACAGAGCGGCGGCGAGCCAGAGCCAGGCTGACATTTCGCCATTGGCGCGGCCGATGCGAATGCCGATGAGAAACCAGGGCAGATAGGGAATGAGCGGAAAGCTGGCAAAGCGGGTGGTGCCGATGAGCGTCGCCGTGCCCGGCAGCCCGGCATCGAGCACCACCCAAGTGGAAAGAAAGGCCACGCCCAATGACAGTGCGAAGGCCAGATTGTCGGTGGCCATGCGGATGAGAATGGGCCGCGCCAGGGCCATCAGCAGATAGAGAGCGAAGAAGCTGGCCAGAAACTCGCTCCAGCCGAAGAGCTTTCGCAAAGTGAGAATATCGATGGCCAATGTCGTCGTCAGCGGCAGGCGGTCGACCAGCATGGCAAAGGCCAGGGAGGACAGCCAGCAGGCGCCGAGCAGCATGGCGACGGGGACCAGGCGTTCGGGCCACGATCTGGCCCGGTTTCGGCTGAGGCCGACGCCGATGCCCAAGGCCAGCAGGAAGCCCGAGAAGGTGATGAGGTTGATCCCCTCCGAGACGCGGTCCATCCAGCCCGGCAGGGACCGGCCCAGAAGCTGGAACACATGGATGGAGACCATGCCCACCACCAGCAGCGTCTTGAACAGGTCCAGCGCCGATGAGCGCTGGACCGGAGCGGCTGTGGCGTGCGTCACCCCTTGACGCCTGCCGAGAGCATGATTGCCTGGGTCACTCGGCGCTGGAAGATGAGATAGAGGATCGCGACCGGCAGGCCGGCCATGACGGCCGAGGCCATTTGCCGGGCATAGACAATGCCATAGGCGTCCTTGACCTGGGTGATGCCGACCGGGACGGTCATGGTCGCTTCCCCGGTTGCTGCCAGGAATGGCCAGAGGAAGCTGTTCCAGGCGCCAATGAAGGTGATGATCGCCAGCGCGCTGGTAATGCCCCAGTTCATGGGGAGGTAGATGCGGAACAGCGTCTTGAAGTGCCCTGCCCCATCCATCTGTGCGGCCTCGCGGAACTCACGCGGCACGTTGTCGAAGAACTGCTTGTAGACAATGATGGTCACCGGCACGATCAGCTGCGGCAGGATGATGCCGGCCCAGCTGTTGAGCAGCTTGAACTGCGCCATCAGCACGAAATGATTGATGATGAGCGCCTGCATCGGGACCATGAAACAGGCTAGGATCAGCACATAGATCAGCCGCCGCCCCGGGAAATCCAGCTGGCTGAGCGCATAGGCGCAGCCTGCCGAGGAGACGATGACGCCGGCGGTGATGAGTGCGGAGGTGACGAAGGAGTTGATGTACCAGATGCCGATATTGGTATTGGTCCAGATGTGCTCATAGGCCTCGGTATTGATCCGCGAGGGCCACAGGGCAATGCCCGAGGCGATCACCTCGGTTTCGGATTTGAACGAGGTGACGACGGCCCAATAGACCGGGAAGATCGCCATCAGCGCAAAGCCCAGCGTCACGATGGTCAGGGCCAGCCCACCGAAATCGATCAGGCGGTCGCCCTTGAGGCGCGCGGCATTCTCGGCCGGGCGGGTGATTGCTTCGGAGCTCATTTCTCCCCCCTTGCGCGCAGCGCCTGATATTGCAGGACACTCAGGATGATAATCATCGCGAACAGCAGGGTCGCGGCGGCAGCGCCCTCCCCGCCTTTGTTCTGCTGGAAGGCCAGCTTGTAGATATATTGGACCAGCACGATGGTGGGGTCCTGTCGCCCACCGATGGAAAACAGATAGACCTGATCGAAGATCTTGAGCTGGGCGATGAGCTGGATGGTCAGCACCAGCGCGGTGACCGGCCAGATCAGCGGCCAGGTGATCTTGCGGAACTGGCGCCAGCGTCCGGCGCTGTCGAGCGAGGCGGCTTCATAAATCTCGGGCGAAATATTGCGCAGTCCGGCGATGAACAGCAGCACGTTGAAGCCCAGCGTCCACCAGATGGTGACCACGGCGACGGTCGGCATGAATAAGGGAATGGTGCGGGTCAGCGACATCGGTTCGCCGCCATTGAAGGGGCGCACGATGTACTGGACCAGGCCGTATTGCACGTCGATGATCCAGTTCCAGGTGAGATAGACCACCGAGACAGGCAGGATGTAGGGCAGGAAGAAGCAGGCCATGACAAAGCCCTGCTGCCAGCCCTTGAGCCGGTTGACCGCCATGGCAATGGCCAGCGACGCCAGCGTGTTGGGGACGACCGTGAGCAGCACGAAATAGGCCGTGTTCCAGGTCGCATTGTGGAACAGGCGGTGGGTGAGGATTTCGACATAGTTCTCGATGCCGACCCAGTCTCCCGGCCCGATCAGGGGGGCGTCGGTGAAGCTGAGCATCACCATCTGGATGGTGGGCCAGACGAACAGCAGGCCATAGATGACCACGAAGGGCCCGACCAGGATCAGGGCCGCCAGATATTCCGAGCGCTTGTCGCGGATCATATTTCGTCCTCCTCTAACCGGCAGCAAAGTTGCCGGAGGAATGCTGCCCCCCGCCCTTCTCCCCTTGAGGGGAGAAGGGGGCCCGAAGGCCGGATGAGGGGTTCAGACTCTCGGTTCAGCAAGGGGTTTTCACCCCTCACCCAACCCCTCTCCCCTGAGGGGAGAGGGAGCAGTTCAGCTTCTAGAGCTGACTGTTGAGGTCGTCGCGCATTTCCATGGCGGCGTCGGCCGGGTCGAGTTCGCCGGTGGTGGCCGGATTGATGAAGTTGGACCAGGCATCGCCAAGCGGGGCAGCGGGGCCGGCCAGCACAGTCCGCGGATCGAACACGGCCGTATCGGCGAAACCGGCATAGTCGGACTGCGGCTTCATCGAGGCAAAGCCTTCGCTTTCGCGCACTTCATTAAAGGCGGGGATGTGACCGGCACCGGCCCAGTCGAGCGAGTTCTGGTCCATCCAGGCGATGACTTCCATCACCGCAGCGCGCTTTTCAGGATCGTTCTCCTTGCCGCCATTGGCCGGGATGACGAAGGCATGGCTATCCGACCATGCGGCCGGCTGATCGAACAGCACGGGCAGTTCTACGGCACCCCATTCGAACAATTCGCCCTTGGCGGCGAGATCGGTGAAGGTCGGGACCTCCCAATTGCCCATGATGAAGAAGGCGGCCTGGCCCGAGGTGAACTGGGCCAGCGCGGCCGGGCTTTCGATCTGGGAAGGGGTCCAGCCATTGTCTACCCAGCGCTTCATCGTCTCGGTCGCCGTGGCGAGCTTGTTGACGTCTTCGTCGGTCGGGAAGAACCCGCCCGCCTCTGCATCGAACATGGTGCCGCCCTGCTGACCGAAGAAGGAATAGACAGCACGATAGCGGTCGCCGGTTGGCATGGAGAGGCCATACTTCCCGTCGTCGGTGGTGAACTGGGCGAGCGCCGCCTCGAAATTCTTCATGCCGTCGAGACCGGTGGGCATGCCGTTTTCATCGAGCATGCCGGCTTCGCCAAGCATTTCCTTGTTGTAGTAAAGGATCAGCCCGTGCTGATCGAAGGGCACGCCATAGCGGGTGCCATCGACCTTGGCGGCCTGGGCGGCGGCAGCGGTGAAGCTGTCGTCCGAAAGGCCGACCGAAGCCATGTCCTCATCGCTGATCTCGGCCAAAGTACCGCTATCGACAGCCAGCGGCATGCGGCTGAGATGATAGGTGGCGATATCGGGACCTTCGCCGATTGCGGCCGAGGTCTGCAGCTTGGTGTAGAAGGGGGTGCCCCATTCCAGGGTCGTGCCTTCAATGGTGATCTCGCCTGCATGCTCCTCGTTGAAGGCGTCGATCAATGCTTTCATGCGGACGCCGTCGCCGCCGGCCAGAAAATCCCACCAGACCACGGTCTGCTGAGCGGCGGCCGCCGATGTCAGGGCCATCAGGGCCGTGGAAACCAGGGCAAGACGCTTGATTGTCTTGTTCATGTCGCTTTCCTCCCAAAAAAGCTCAATGCGAAAAATGTGCCGGCCGGTGTGGTGCATTGAGCCATTGGCCGCACCGGCCGAAATCGCCGCCGCCTAGTCCGCGTGGTACGCCAGACCGGATGCGTCGAAGAGATGGGTGGCTGTTCCGTCCACCTTGAGCGACACTGGGCCACCGGCCGCGAGCGTGCTCTTTCCTTCGTCCTCGGCAACGACATTGCTGCCGTCGGCGAGGGTGACATGCACCAGCGTGCGGTCTCCCAGCCGCTCCACCAGGGCAATCTGTCCGTTCAGGTCGCCGGCACCATCCTGCGCCACGCGCAGGGATTCCGGGCGAACGCCCAGGGTGAGTTCGCTTTTGTCTTGCGGCTGGTGGTGGATCGTCGTGGCAACGCTTGCGCCCGCCACATTGACCCTGAGGCCGTCCGGGCCGGTTTCGATGCCGGTGACGGGAATGAAGTTCATCGCAGGCGAGCCGACAAAGGCGGCGACGAAGCGGCTGGCCGGGCGCGAATAGACCTCCATGGGGGTGCCGATCTGCTCGACCTTGCGGTTGTTCATCACCACGATGCGGCTGGCCAGGGTCATGGCCTCGGTCTGGTCGTGGGTGACGAAAATCATCGTCGTGCCGATGCGCTGGTGCAGTTGGGCCAGTTCCACCCTGGTGCGGACACGCAGACCAGCGTCGAGATTGGACAATGGCTCATCGAGCAGGAAGGCCTGTGGCTCGCGCACGATGGCCCGTCCGATGGCGACGCGCTGGCGCTGTCCGCCGGAAAGCTGGGCCGGGCGGCGATCGAGCAGCGGCCCGATTTCGAGCATGCGCGCCGCGTCATCCACGCGCCGGGCGATCTCGGCCTTGTCGGTGCCGACATTTTCCAGCCCGAAGCTCATGTTCTGGCGAACGCTCATATGCGGGTAGAGCGCATAGTTCTGGAACACCATGGCCACGCCGCGCTGATTGGGCGGCAGATTGTCCACCCGGCGCTCGCCGATATGAATTTCGCCGGCGTTGACCGCCTCAAGCCCGGCAATCATCCGCAGCAAGGTCGATTTCCCGCAGCCCGAGGGGCCGAGGAAAACGATGAACTCGCCCGAACGGATATGCATGTTCACCCGCTCGAGCACCTCGACGGCGCCGTAGGACTTGCTCACATCCTTGAGCACGATATCGGCCATGTTGTTCTCCTCCTTGGTTGGGCGGCGCGTTTTCGCGTCTCGCCCGGCTCTTCACCTCTCCCCGAGGGAGAGGTGAAATTCGCCTTGGCTAGATCTTCCCCTCGTCTACCGGCAGGTCGGCTGCCGTTGCCACCAGGGCATCGAACAGGGCCGCAGCAACCGGATCGGCGCCCGGCGCTTCGCGGGTGAGCCGGAAGGTGGTGGCGACCACGCCGCCGCGTCCGACGCGCTTCTGCCCGATGATCGCCGCCGGTTTGTGGACCCAGCCGCAAACCATGCCGGCAAGCACGTTGCTGCCGAACTCCCAGGGCCGGAACCCGGTGAGCAGATGGTGCGGCACCACATCGGAAAAGCTGAGATCGAAGAGCGGACCGCCCGGAATGGCGGCGAGATGGCCTTCGCGGCGCACCCAGGAGAAACCGGCAATCCAGTCGCCGCGCCAGATAGTGCCATCGCGTTCGACGAGGCTAATGCCGGGCAGATGCTGGTCCAGGCTCGGGCGGAACTGCTTGCCATCGGCCACGATGGAGCGATGCGGCAATTCCCCATCGGGCATGTCAGTGCGCAGGTTCTTGTTGGTCTCGACCGTGCCGTCGGCCAGGATCACATAGCGCGCGCCGGCCTTGATGGCCTCGACATCGGCGCCATTGACCGCATGGCAGAGGATAATGTCGGCCTCGGCTGCCGGAACGAGCGGATAGCCAAGGCCGCTGGCGTAAGCGGCGAGATCGGGATCGGCAGTTGCAATGGAGGAAAGCCCTGCCGTCTTGCGCTGGGAGTAAAGCGCGATTTCGCAGCTATTGCGCGCCAGTACCACACCGTTGGCTTCGAGGATGAAGTCAAGGCGCAGCGTGGTATTGTCGGAAACCGCCGGCATTGAGAGGCTGGTGGTTCCCAGATCTGCAACCGAAACCGGGCCGGTCGCGGGCACGTCGAGCGATCCGCTGACATCGCCTGTCCAGCTCAATTTGGCCCCGGCCGGGATCGACCCGCCGCCGGTGGCGATCTTGAGTTCGACCGGCAGCGCCTCGCCCGCCCAGGCCGAATAGCGCGCCGGGCGCGGCACAATGACGATATCGGCGTTGATGGTGGCGAACACATCGTGGAAGACGCGCGGATTACGTTCGATATCGAGAAGGCCGTTGGCTTCCCAATGGACGTCGGTCAGCTCGGTGATGACGTAGCCCATGATCGAGGGATAGCGGCGCATTTCCTCGATCTGGTAGCGCAGGTTCATGAACTGGTACCACTGCACCTGCTCGATGAAGCCATCGAAGCTGCCGAAGGTGCGGGCCATATCGAGGGCGCCAAAACGCTCCTCGATGCCATGGGGCAGCGCCACCCCGTCCCCCCAGAGCGAACCGGTTTCGAACCAGTCCGGCTCCGAGCCGTCCTCGTTGCGCAGCTTGGCAGGATCGGGCAGGCCCCAGACGCCGAATTCGGAAACGATCAGCGGTTCATCGCCACGGCGCTCGGCGTCGCCCAAAGGCGAGAAGGTCCAGTCGGCGCCGGCGGCGAACTGGGCGGTGATGTCGTCCCATTCCTGCCGGCGTTCCGGGACCGAGCGGTAATAATGATAGTCGTTGAGGTCGGTCTTGACGTGGAAGTTCGGGAAACAGGCCGAATTGTCGACAACAAGGCGGGTGGTGTCCTCGGCCTTGAGCCAGTCATAGCTGTCCTTGAGCCATTGGCGATGTTCGGCATTTTCCACCAGCCGCGTGCCCCAATCCTCGTTTATCAGCGTCCAGGCGATGATCGAGGGATGGTTGCGGTCGCGATTGAGGATGCCCACCATGGTTTCGCGCATGCGGCGCGCCGAGTCCGAGGTGAAGCTCTGGACATTGGGGACTTCGGTCCAGACGAGCAGGCCAAAGCGGTCGGCCACATCATAATAGCGCGGGTCCGGCACCTTGATGTGGCAGCGCAGCGTGTTGAGGCCCAGCTCGATGGCCTTTTTGGCCTGGTCTTCGAGAAATTCGATGGAAGGCGGCGTGTAGATGCCATCGGGGTAATAATCCTGGTCCAGCGCGCCGCGCATGTAGACGGGCTTGCCGTTGAGCAGGATCTGGCCATTGGCGGTGGTGACAGTGCGGAAGCCAAAGGTTTCCTCGACCACATCGACGCCGCCATCGAGTGTCACCGCAAGGGTATAGAGATGGGGCTGGCCGACATCCCAGAGCCTAGCGCCGGGCACTTCGAGCGCCACGCCAACCGATTCAGCCGCCGAAAGATCGGCGGATGCAACAACGACGCCTTCGCTGTCACGAACCTCCAATTGGGCCGGCAGGCCAGCGGCCGCAGCGGTGAAGGCCAGATCGGCCCGGACAACGCCATCCATGCCAGCCTCGATCACCACATGGTCAAGCCGCCGTGCATCCCGCGCGAGCAAGGACACCGACTGCCAGAGCCCGCCAATACGGCCATACCAGGAAATCTTGCCATGCGGGATTTCGGAGAAGGGAAATTCCGGGAAAGCGGACTGGTCGGCCGAGGGCATGGTGACCCGCACCTCGACTTCATTGGTCGGCCTTAGCCTTGCGTTGTCGACCGCGATTTCGAAGGGCAGGAAGGCGCCTTCGTGGCTGCCCAGTTTCTCGCCATTGAGGAAGACCTCGCAGGCATAGCTGACGGCGCCGAAATGCAGCGCCAGATCCCGATCTTCCCAGCCGGCCGGCAGGGTGAAGCTGCGCTTGTAGGTAGCGTGGCCGAAGGTATCGACGAGGTCAGAAAACTCGGCCTGCCAGGGCTGGGGCACATGCGCCTGGCGCCAGGGCCCATCCTCATGCCGGAATTGCCAGACGCCATCCAGTGACAGGCTGTTGCGCGACGCGCTGATCGCCTCGGATGTCATTGCCCGACCCAAATTCATAATCCCCACCCTAAGCAGTATTAGTTATATTATTATCACCATAGGGCCGAACCATCGGCCTTGGCAAGAGCCAAATCGCAATGTGCAAGGACGGCTCTGGCCGGTGGTCAAAACCGGGCAAATCGCCCTAAATGGGGCTGGGGATAACCGAGCGGGACGGTGATTTGGAAAAGCGCGCAACCATGCACGAGGTGGCGGAACTGGCCGGGGTGTCGCAGGCCACGGTTTCGCTGGTGCTCAATGGCGTACCCAATGCCCGGGTATCCAAGGCAACGCGCCGCCGCGTGCAGGAAGCAGCGGAGCAGCTTGGCTATCGCCGCGGCAAGACCCACCCGGTTCCGGCCGGGCGCACGCGTGTGGTGGGTCTGTTCATCGATGAAGTCTCGACCACACCCTTTGCCGCGCCGTTCATCGAGGGGGCCCGGGATGAGGCGGCGCTGCAGGACGTCACCATCGCTACCTTCTGTACCGGCAATGATCCGGCACTTGAGCAGGCCGGGCTCGACATGCTGGTCGCCCAGAACGCCATCGGGGCGATCTATTGCACCCTGATCACAAGGCAAGTGAGTGTTCCCGACGCCTTTTCCCAGCTTCCGCTGGTGCTGCTCAATTGCTACGAAAAGAAGGTACAGCACCCCTCAGTGGTGCCCGGCGACATTGTCGGTGGCTTTGCCGCCACGGACGCCCTGCTCCGCGCCGGGCACAGGCGCATCGCCCATCTGGCGGGCGAACATATTGTCGAGGCGGCCATCGACCGTGAGCAGGGCTTCCGCCAGGCGATGGAAAAATGGGGGGTCGCGGTGGACGAAAGCCTGGTCACCCTGGGGGGCTGGACCATACGGGCCGGGCGCGAACGCGCATTGGCGCTGCTCTCGCAACCCAATCCGCCGACCGCCATTTTCTGTTTCAATGATCGTATGGCAATTGGCTGTTATGAAGTGGCGCGCAGCCTGGGCCTTTCCGTTCCCGGCGATCTGTCGATTGTCGGTTTTGACGACGAGGACATTGCCGCAAATATGGATCCGCCGCTGTCCACCATGGTACTGCCGCATGATGAAATGGCCCGCTGGGCCGTGGGCCAGTTGCTGGATGGCTTCGATGGCATTGACGCCGATGAGCGGCTGCAGAAACTCAAGATCGAGTGCGAATTGGTGGAGCGCGATTCAATCGCACCGCCAAAGGGTTAGCCGCCTAGCGGGGCTTACCGACGGAATCGCGCTCGACCAGCGGACATTCCAGCTTGGTCAACGGATATCGATCTTCGACCACGCCATCGAGCATCTGTTCGAACACCCATTGCCCCATGGCGCGGTGCGGCAGCACCGTTGTGGTCAGGCGCGGATGCAGGTGGCGCGCAATTTCCTCGTCGTCATAGCCAATCACCGACATGTCCCCCGGAATGTCGAGGCCCGCTTCCTTCAAGGCCTCATAACAGCCAA
Source organism: Devosia sp. (assembly GCA_040218355.1). Lineage (GTDB taxonomy): Bacteria > Pseudomonadota > Alphaproteobacteria > Rhizobiales > Devosiaceae > Devosia. The sequence continues at coordinate 23,531 of JAVJRP010000002.1, forward strand.
TGGCCATGCGGTCGTTCTGGCAGAAGATGGCGGTGGGCCTTTCGGACAAAGCGAGGATCTTGCGCGTGGCGTCATAGCCGGCACTGGCCGACCAATCGCCGTTGAAAACCAGGTCCTGATCGAAGGGAATATCGGCGGTCGCCAACGCGCGACGATAGCCCTTGAGCCGATCCTGCGCCGCCTCCATCCAGATTTCGCCGGTGATGGTGGCAACCCGCCGGTGCCCCTTGCTGACAAGATAATGCGTGGCCCGCTGGCCGCCTGCAATCTCGCTGGGCACTACGGCCGGACGGGCCAGGCCCGCAGCGTAGCAATTGAGCAGATAGACCGGGATATCGAGGCTTTTCAGCTCGAGCGGCAGGTCCACCTCGCGCGTGAAAATGGTCATATAGACCAGCGCTGAAACGCCCTGATCGACAAAGGCATCGATCAGCGCGGACTCAATCTCGGAATCATTGTCGCTCTGGCCGACAAACACCAGATCGCCTTGCGCCCGCGCCGCTTGCGTCAGTCCTTCGATCGCCTGCACCGCTTCCGGGCTGGTCGCAAGCTGATCGACAATAAAGCCAATCCGCCGGTTGCGCTTTCCGGCCTGCTGCTTGGGTTCGGCTTTGCCTGCCGGCACGCTATAGCCCAGGCGCCGGGCGGCATCGAGGACACGACGGCGTGTTTCATCGGACAAGCGGATGCCCGGCGCGTTGTTGATGACGAACGACACTGTTGCCTGAGAACAGCCCGCTTCCCGCGCGATATCGGTCATTGTGACGCGTCGCACGCGACGATCAGGCCGGCGCATGGCGCGCGTTGCCGATGATGTTGTCTTGGTGCCCGTCATTAGCAATCATAAATCCAATTACTAATGGCATTAGCAGATTTGATTTGCCGTGTCTCGCATCAATGACGGGAGGCGCTTGCGCATGGGAGCGTGCCGCATTTCGCCTGTGCCCTTTAGCGCCTCCTTCCCCTTCGAACGAACGGGGACAGATGCGTCGGCCGCGCATAGCCTTCGCAGCGAACCCATTTGTGCCGCAGGCACGCCCATTCATTCGCTCGGAAGACATACGCATGAAGAACACTGCCATTGCTCTGTCTCTCTTGATTGGCCTTTCGGCTGTCACGACCTCTGCTGCCGAGGATGTGATGATCGTGTATGACGGCTCGAACTCGATGTGGGGGCAGATCGATGGCATCGCCAAGATCGAGACTGCCCGCGAGGTCATGGCCGATCTGATTGAAACCTGGCCGCAATCGACCAATCTGGGGCTCACGGCCTATGGCCACAGGCGCGAAGGCGACTGCGGTGATATCGAACTGATGATCCCGCCGGGGCCGGTGGATGTAAATTCGTTCCTGGCGACCGTCAATGGCATCACACCGCGGGGCAAGACGCCCCTGACCGACGCGGTGGTCGAGGCCGCCGAAACCCTGTCCTTTCGGGACAATCCAGCCACGGTCGTGCTGATCTCGGACGGTATCGAGTCCTGTCAGGCCGATCCCTGTTCGATTGCGGCCGAGCTCGAGCAACAGGGCATTGCTTTCACAACCCATGTCATCGGGTTCGATGTGGCGCGTGAAGATCAGAGGCAGCTTTCCTGTATCGCGGAAAATACCGGCGGAACATTTGTGCCGGCGCAAGATGCTGACGAGCTGCGCAACGCCATGACACAGGTGCAGGCGGTCATTCAGACGGCGCCGGAGCCGGAGCCCCAGCCTGAGCCCGAGCCGGAGCCGGAGCCAGAAGCGCCCGAGCAGACCGTCTCGGCGCCTGCGACCGTCACCTTTGGGACCGAATTCACGGTGACCTGGGGCGAGACAATCAATCCGCGTGACTGGATTACCATTGTGCCAGTCGGCGCCGATGAAGGTGACTACCTCGCCTTCCAGCGGGTGCAGGGCGACGACAGCGTCGAGATCAGAGCCCCCGCTGATCCCGGTCTTTATGAAGTGCGCTATGTGCTCGATGAGGGCAGCAAGACACTCGCCTCGACGCCGGTGGAAGTTATCGAGGCCGAGCAGACCGTCTCAGCCCCTGCCTCGGTCACCTTTGGTACTGAGTTCACGGTGACCTGGGGCGAGACGGTCAATCCGCGCGACTGGATTACCATCGTGCCGGTCGGCGCTGATGAAGGCGACTACCTCGCCTTCCAGCGGGTGCAGGGCGACGACAGCGTCGAGATAAGAGCCCCCGCTGATCCCGGTCTTTATGAAGTGCGCTATGTGCTCGATGAGGGCAGCAAGACGCTTGCGTCGACGCCGGTGGAAGTGGTTGAGGCCGAGCAGACCGTGTCGGCGCCTGCCAGCGTCACTTTCGGCACTGAGTTCACGGTGACCTGGAGCGAGACAGTCAATCCGCGCGACTGGATCACCATTGTGCCCGTGGACGCTGAAGAGGGCGACTATCTCGCCTTCCAGCGGGTGCAGGGCAATGACAGTGTCGAGATCAGGGCCCCGGCCGATCCCGGCCTCTATGAAGTGCGCTATGTGCTCGACGAGGGCAGCAAGACGCTTGCGTCGACGCCGGTGGAAGTGGTTGAGGCCGAGCAGAGCGTGTCTGCGCCGGGTATCGTGCGGGCGGAAAGCACGTTTGAGGTGAGTTGGAGCGAGACGGTCAATCCGCGCGACTGGGTCACCATCGTGCCGGTGGGTGCCGATGAAGGCGACTATCTCGCGTTTCAGCGGGTTCAGGGCAATGACAGTGTCGAGCTGCAGGCTCCAGCCGATCCTGGGCTTTACGAAGTGCGCTATGTGCTCGATGAGGGCAGCAAGACATTGGCCTCCTCGCCAGTGGAAGTCGTTGCCGCGGACGCGCCGCTCGACGACGGTGCCGGGCTGAGCGTTCCCGCCAGCGCCGCACCGGGAGAAACGATATCGGTCTCCTGGACCATCGCGCCTGAGGACGCTGACCGGCGCGTGACGCTGGCTGCCAGCGATGCGCCTGACTTCACCTGGATTTCGGCTCACCCAGTCGGCCCCGAAACCGAAACAGACATCACTCTGCCGGCCGAGCCAGGCCAGTATGAGGTGCGGTTTCTCGATCTGGGCCGGCAGGAGGTGCTGGGGCGCGCAATCATTGCTGTCGGCGACTAAGGCAATCATCCCATGATGCAAAGGAGCGTGTTCGCATGCGCAAATTGACCACTGCATTCATTAGTCTTTTCCTGGCCAGCACGCCTGCTTTGGCTGTCACACCCGGCGGGACCGTGACAGGCACTATCGATGGCCAGGCGGTAGAGCTCACCGTGTTTGCTCAGCAGTCGGACTACGGAAATTCGCATATCTCCCTCTACATCATCGGTGATGGCCTGAGTGAGCGTGGTCTGGGCGCCATGGGCCTGGGCGCCGAATGGCTGGGCGAGCTCAATGGCGAGTTCTCGCACGCCGAGGCCAGCACGGGCATGCATTCAAATCCCCTGCGCCTCTATTATGGGGACGACGATGAGGGACTGTCATTGACCATTGAGAGCTTCATGTATGTGGGCGCCTTGCTGGAGATCACCGGCCGGGTGGAGGGCGTCCTGACCAATGTGGACAAGGTCGGCCACGAGAACCCCAACCCTGATGATACCGTCAGCATTGATCTGGTTTTCGACGCCGTTCTGCAATAGCTCCCCGGCCCGGATGACGTTGCGCAAATGCGCCGGTGACTGGCCTGAGAGAAAAGCCATGAAGCACACCAGGACAACACTGCGGATCGGCGCTCTCTTGTGCGCCACTGCGACCATGGCATCACTGCCAATGCTGCCCGTTGCGGCGCAAGAACCCTATGAAATGGTATTCTGCGCATACCAGCCCTCGCTCGAGGACCTTGTCGGCGAGTATACGGTGACCACCGGTCCGGGCGTCTTGTCGTCGGGCGGGATCAATATTCCCATGCCGCAGGTCCAGACGCATCAGTCCACCCTTGCATTGATCGATGGCGCGCTGGTGCTTTTTGCGGACGGCGCGCAGCCGATTGATCTGGCCCCTGTTTCCGATGACGAGCCGGACTGGAACGGTCCGAACACTATCGGGGGCACATCTGTCGTCAGTACCGACGATATGGCGCTGATGCTTGGTTGCGACGTCAATACGCTGGTCAGGCTCATCGGCACCGGTATCGCGACCTCGCAAGAAGGCCGGCAATTCGACTACACAATCCGGCTTTTCGCGGCCTCTGATGGCACGCTTGTCGGCGGGCAGTCGTCATGGTCGGTTGACGACATGACCATGACACAGCGGCTCACCTTGACGGCCATGGGAAACTGAGCACGGCGTCAGTCAACGGACCGTTCTCTGTCGGGCCGCGCTTGTGGTCCCGCCCATTCATCGGGGAGCCGGAGCGTAAAGACCGAACCGATGCCGGCGTGGCTGACAAAATCGAGCCCGCCGCCCAGCAAATGCGCAAGCTGGTGCGACGTGGACAGGCCCACCCCGGTTCCGGGCAAGCCCTGCGCCGTGCTGGCGCGGAAGAAGCGACTGAACAGCTTGTCCTGCTCATCATGGGGGACGCCGATGCCACGATCTTCGATTGCGAAACGGATATGCCGGCTTTCGGCCGTCACACGCACCGAAACGGGCTCGGTTTCCGGGGAGTATTTGACTGCGTTTGAGACCAGATTGGCCAAAATCTGTTCGGCCAGCACAGGATCGGTTGTCAGATAAGGCGGGACTTCGTCTGCGATGCTGACGCGGATCGAACGGCTTGGGGTTTCCGTCAGTTGACGCGCTTTGACCCGCTCGACGATTTCAGCGATATCGCACTGAGCAGGCGTCGCGGCGACCTGGCCCGCTTCAAGCCTGACAACGTCGAGCGTGGCGTCCAGCAGGCTGGTCAGCCCCTTGATTTCTGTACGGACCTGCCCTGCCCTCAGGTCGATCTCGGCGCGTGTCATGCTGCGCCCGCTGCGCAGCACCCGCTGCATGGCCGAGTCGATCACGGCGAGCGGGGTTCGGAATTGATGCGAGACCAGCGCAACGAAGCCACGATAAAGATCCGCCGTCTCGCGCTCTAGCGCCAGGAAATGCCCGGCACGCTGACGCTCGGCCATGGCGCGCAGCAGGGTGAAGGACAGAAAAATCCCCAGGGCAATGATCGCCACAATTGAAATGATGACCTGGCCAATGGCCGCGCGTTGGCGGTCGACGCGCGCGCCAGTGGCCTCCCACTGCCGCACCATGGATTGATTGCCGGCGCGGCCCAGGCCCTCGATCAGGGGCGCCAGGGTTTCGTGAATGGCAATTGCCGTAGCTGTGTCGCCAAAGGACAGCCCCAATATTCGAGGTTCAAGCGCCCTTGTTTGGCTGGAGACGGCCGCTATTTCATCGTCGAGACCCAGCTCCCGCATGTAGCGCAGTTGCGGCCCCTCCGAGAGCAGGGTCAGTCTGCTCAGAACCACATTGTAGCGCCTTTCGACTTCCGCATCGGCCTGGGGGATACTCGTCTGGCGGGAAACGGCGGAGTCGAGCAGGAGCGCCGCCGACTGGGCGCGCGATATCGCCCAGAGCATGTTGTCACCTTCGTTGCGGCGCATTTCTGCTTCGGTCTCTGACAACCTGAGCAGGGCAAAGGCGAGCAGGATGGCAAAGGCGACGATGGCAATCCCGGCGACCGCATAGGCCGCGAGGTCGCGCCGCCGGGTCATCGCACCTCCAGCTCGACGAGTTGCCAGACCCAGCGGTAGTCATACCGAATGTCCTGCAATTCGGCGTGCGCGTCGCGCGGATAGACGATCCAGAGCGGGCCCTTGTCGCTGGGCAAGAGACGCTCGCCGTCCATATGGGTGGCAACGAGTACGTCGAAGTGCTCGAAATCGGCCATGGGAATGTCGATGACATAATCGTTGAGCGCCCTGGCCGTCACGATCTCCCCTTCAGCGCCGACATGGTCGAGCAGGTCGCGCATGAGAAAGCCGTCAAACCGCTTCAGGCCATCGGTAACGACAGTACTCGTCTCGAGAACGGTTGCCGGGAGCGTGTCGAGCATGGCCTGGTCAAACACCGCCAGGCCATCCCGGTTGGTCAGGCCAATATTGCCGGTCATCGTCAGGACGATCTCCTCTGCGGGATCGACCAACTTATCATCCTGCGCCCAGACCGCTGATGGGATGAAGGACAACACGGATACGGCACTCGCAGCCCGAAGTATCGCCAGGGACGTTAGTCTTGTTGATGCTGTGACGGCTCGCAAATGTTCCCGACAAGTTCGGGCAAGATTATTTTGCACCATTGGGCCGCCCCCGGTTTCCGTACTGAATTTAAGTCAGGAAACCAGACATGGACAGATCTGTCCACGCAAGGGGCTCGCAAGGCGCACTTTTTACGCGCACCGACGCAATGCAAATCAGCCCGGCGCGGCGGCCGGATCCGTTGCCCGAGGCGGCTGGTAATTCTGTGCCTTTTCCTTGAGCGTTCTGAATTTGCCCGACAGGTTCTCAAGCTTGGCTTCCCATGCCGGATCGGGAACCTGGCCTTCGATGGTCCGGAAGTAAACGTCCATCATGCAGGTGATGGCGAAGGGTTCGAGCAGCGCGGCCTTGACCGCCCAGGCAAACAGCAGCGCGAAAATCAGGCCTCCCGCCGACCAGGCGCCGGGAATGAGATAGACGGCGAGCGCCGCCGGCGCCAGCATCACCAGAAAGACCAGAAAGGACAGCCCATAGACAATCAGGGCCAGCCAGGCGGCATTCTTGAGCATGGGCTTGTAGTTCTGGGCGTAAAGGATCAGCCCGGTCTGCGCGGACGCCCAGGCATTGTTGGATCCGGTACGAATGGCGTAGGCCAGGATGACCTCGTCGATAAAACCGACCGCAATTCTGAGGAATGCCTGCAGGATCGAGACTAGCTGCTGCGCACCCGGGATCGGCAGGATGCTGACAATGCCACGGACCAGTCCTGTGATGGCGCGCAGCACGCCCTTGATGAGCTGATCCACACCGAAAAGCACGCTGGCCTGGGCAAAGCGTTGCGAAACCTCTTTCCGCGCATAGTCGATCTGCGACCGGCCTTCGGGCATTTGCTCGCCATCAAGAAGCTTTATCAGTACGGCGATGTGGCCCGCCTTGACGACATAAAGGATATATTCGCGCAGCAGGTACATGACCGCAGCGGTGAGGCCGAAGCCGACAAGGCCACCCCAGAAGGTCGTGCTGGCCCTGAACCCTTCGTCACCAAAGCCGCCGACACCCCAGCCGATCCCGGCCCCGGTGCCCGTTGCCAGCACATAGGCCACCGCCACGCCGAAATAGACCGCGACGCGGAGCAGCACAAATGGCAGCGTCCTGAGCATAAGTCCCAGGGCACGACCGACCGAAAAATCCCACATGGGCGACAACTCCGCTTCGGGTTTGATCCAATGTCCACCCTATTGTGGCGAACAGGGATCGTCCCCGTCTGTTTGCAGGGGGAGCCAGGCTTGGAAATGAACTAGGATTGGTGTGAACTGGTCCTGGGCATTCTCCATTGCCGGCGAGGGAGATAATCATAATTGATTGACGCTGGGAGCAGGACGAAGAGAACCATTCTGTGCATCGAGGACGAGGCCCACTTGCGGCAAGACCTGGTCGAGGAGTTGTCGGCGGCGGGATATGCGGTGCTGGAAGCGACCGACGGGCGAGAGGCCCTGGCATTACTCGAAACAAAGCGCCCTGATCTCATCCTGTGCGATATTTCGATGCCACACATTGATGGCTTTACGTTTCTGGATACGCTTCGTGCCGGCCGACCCGATCTGGCCGATGTGCCTCTGGTTTTTCTGACAGCGCTCGATGAGCGCCAGGCGGTCATTGCCGGCAAACTTGCCGGGGCGGACGACTATCTGGTCAAGCCCATCGATTATGATCTTCTGCTCGCCACGATACGCGCCCGGATTGGGCAAATCGAACGGATGGATGAAAAGGCCGAGCGCACCATTGCCGCACTGCGCAAGGCCCTGGGTGGCCCGGAAGCCAAGCTGCGCCCGGGAATTGAACGCATTCTCGACATGTTGTCGTTCGGCGTGGTCGTCGCGTCGCGTTCAGGAATCACCTTCGTAAACCGGGCGGCCAGGGATATGGAGGACGCAGGCTGCGGCCTGGTTCCCGGTGGAACGCTGCGTGCCGGCTCGACCGTGCTCAATACCGAGTTGAAAGCCCTGATCGAAAGCGCATGTGCCGCCGCAGCGGACGGGGAGGATTTTGTCGCGAGCCACTGTGTCGCAAGGCAATCAAGCCCGCAGGACCTTCTCTTGACGGTCTGTTCTCTTCCTCAATCGCCAGATGCCGGCTCGCCGGAGCATCTTTGCGTCGTTTTCATCTCCGACCCCACGCGGCGGCCGGACGTCTCCAATGTGGTGTTGTCCGATCTCTTCGGATTGACGCCGACCGAAGCAGAAGTTGCCCGCGCCCTGGCCGGCGGACGCCGGACCGACGAAATCGCCAAAGAGCTGGCGATTTCGGCGACCACTGTGGCGTTTCATCTGCGGAACCTGTTTGACAAGACTGGGACGCACCGTCAGGCCGATCTGGTTGCACTGATCCTGACCGGCCTGGCCTCGATCGGTCCGGCACAGACGGCATTCAGCGGGACGACTGCCCGATGACAGCGCCGCACACCATGGCTCCACTACTGGTGCAGAAGGCTAGTTCAACAGGCCTGCAGCGCGGGGCAGCCAGAGGACGGTGTCGGGCACATAGGTGATGAGCAGGAGCACACCGATCAGCAAGGCGATTAGAGCCCACACTTCGCGGATCATTTCGCCCAATGGGATGCCGTTGAGCGCCTTGATGATGTAGAGCAGAATGCCATAGGGCGGGGTAATCAGGCCGATCATCATGTTGAACACGACCACCACACCGAAATGGTGCAGATCGATGCCCAGTGCTGCCGCCGTGGGAATGAACAGCGGGGTGATCACCAGCATGATGGTGGACACATCCAGGAAGCAGCCCAGCAGCAAATAGAGCAGGTTCACAAACAGCAGGAAAGTCCACTGGTTCATGTCGAAGCTCACGAGGAACTCGTAGAGCATTTGCGGCACGCGCTCGATGGCGATGGCGTAGTTGAAAATGAAGGCGCCGCCCAGGACAAGCGTCACGACCGCGGTGGTCTTCACGGTATCGCGCACGACCTTGTAGAAGTCAGCGAACCCCATGGATCGGTAGGCAATGACGGCAAGAACCAGCGCGTAGAAGGCGGAGACGGCGGCCGCTTCGGTCGGGGTGAAGGCGCCCGAATAGATGCCACCGAGCAGGATCACCGGCATCATCAGCGGTGGCAGTGCCCGCAGGATGATAACCGGGTAAAGCCCCCAGGGAATGGCATCTTCGACAGGAAATTTGCGCCTGAGCGCGACTACCTGAACGTAGACACAAAGCGCCAGCACGACGATCAGCGCCGGCACCACGCCAGCGAGGAACAGCACCCCGACGGAGGTCGAGGAGATCAGCGCATAAAACACCAAAGGAATGGAGGGCGGAAAGATCGGCCCGACAACAGCGGTTGCCGCAGTCAGAGCACCAGCAAAGCCACGCGGATAGCGATCCTTGTCGATCATCATGCCTGTGACCACCTTGCCGACGCCGGCCGCGTCGGAAATGGCCGAACCGCTCATGCCGGAAAAGATCAGCGAGGTGACGACATTGACCTGCGCCAGACCGCCCGGCAGACGTCCGACCATGGCCAGGGAAAATTTGAGCAGGCGCTCGGTGATCTTGCCTGATTCCATGATGTTGGCGGCAAAGATGAAGAGCGGCACGGCCAGGGCGACAAAGTTACCGAAGACGCCATTGAGCACGTTTTCAGCGGCCAGACCCACATCTCGACCCGAGACCAAGAGGTAGAAAATCGAAGCCACGATCATCGAGATCGAAAAGGGCAGGCCTGAGGCCGTGATGACGATCAGCAGGACGACGAGAATGGGAAGGGCGTAATCCGCCAGCATGACAAAACTCCTAGCGGACGGATCAGATGTGGTGGCGCCAGTTGCGGCCCATCAAGCCGAACAGGCGGTGCAGCCCCTGCCCTGAAAAGGACACCAGAAACACCAGATAGCAGCCATAGATCCATTCCATGGGCAGGCGCATCACCGGCGAATTCTTGCGCGTCAGAAAAGTGAGGTAGTCCCAAGTGTGCGGGATCAGCAGGCCAAAGGCGATCAACAGAACCACCATGGCGAAGATGGCAAAGGCGCGCCGGCCATTGTCGGACAGCACGTCATAGAGCACGTCGAAAGAGACATGCTCCTTGATGCGCACCATGAAGGCCGCCGCCCAGAAGACCGCCCAGATAAAGGCGATCATTACGAATTCTTCGGTCCAGGCGAGCGGCCGGTTCATGACATAGCGCATGAAGACCTGGACGATGAACCCACCAAAAGCCACCACGAAGAAAAGGACACCGAGGAGATCGGCAAGCTTTCGCAAAGTGGAAAATAGGGACTTCAGGTTCTCGTTCATTTCGTCGTCCAGGTCAGGCGTGGTCTTGGCGATCAGGGCGCCAGTTCGTTGATACGGTCAACCCAGCCTTCGGGCCAGGAGGCGGCACGATCGGAGGTGAGATAGAAGTTCTGGACATGGGTGCGGAACGCATCGACGTCAGGTGTCGTGACCGTCAGGCCCTCTTCCTCGAAGAAGGACACAAGGCGATCTTCGTTGGCAATGCGCTCGGCATTGTTCCAGTCGCAGGCGGCTACGGCAGCCTCGGTCATCTTGGCCTTTTCGTCGTCGGTGAGCTGTTCCCAGGTCTGATTGTTGACCGCCATGGGCAGGCCATCGACCAGGTGGCTGGTCAAAGTAATCTGCTCGGTGACCTCATAGAACTTGGCCGCTTCAACGGTGGGCAGGGGATTGTCCTGAGCGTCGATCGTGCCGGTCTGCAGGCCGAGATAAACTTCGCCGAACGGGAGCGGGGTCGGGTTGGCGCCCAGAGCCTCGCCAAGGAACAGCCAGCTATCGGAGCCAGGCATACGCAGCTTGACGCCGGCCATATCCTCAGGGGTCTGGATGTCCCGTGCAGAGCGAAGGTTGAGCTGGCGCGTGCCGAGATAGCAGGCATCGAGAAGCTGAATGCCCATTTCGTCGGACACGCGCTGCTTGAACTCTTCGCCGATATCGCTCTCGAGAACGGCGCGATAGTGCTCGGGGTTCTGGAACAGATAGCCGGCCGTGAACAGGCCATATTCAGGGATCGCATCCGCAATAAGCTGGAAGGCGACATAGGCCATTTCGGCATTGCCGCGCTGCAGCGCGTCGAGATCGGCGTTCTGACCGAACAGGGCGCCCGAGTCGTAGAGCTGAATGTCGAAGCGGCCCGGCAGCAGCTCTTCGAGCTTATCGGCAAACACCTGCATGGCCTGGGTGTGCAGATCGGTCGGCACCGAAACGGTGGTGAACTTGAGTTCAATCTGTTCCTGGGCCAGGGCCGGCGTTGCCACAAGGGCGGTGGCGAGCGCAGTCGCAGTCATGGCGACTAGGGCGGTGTGCTTAAGGGTCATTTCGATCCTCCCTCTCAAGCGATGATGATGACGGCTCACTTCCTCCCCTCCGGCGTCAGATTACCGGTGAAAGCGTCCGCTTGTTTTGACGGGCGGACTTTGCAACAGGAAACGACTGATGTAAACAGTGATGTGATAACTGATTGTATCAGTGTGTGTACAAGGCCATTGCGGAGGACTTAAACCGTGGCGAATTCAGACCTTTCCGGCATCATTTGCGCTTCGGTGACCCCAGTGAACGCGCAATTTGGAATCGATGCCGGCCGCCTCGCCATGCATTGTGCGCGCCTATTGGAGACCGGCTGCAGCTTCGTTTCGACCTTCGGTACCACCGGGGAAGGCGCCTCATTTTCGACCAATGAGAAAATCGCCGCCCTGCGCGCCCTGCGCGATGCCGGGGCCGATATGGGCAAGCAAATTCCCTCGGTGATGACGCCAAGCAGCGACGAGGCCGGGCGCCTGATTGCCGAGATCGCGGCGCTGGGCTGCCGCGGCGCCCTGGTGCTGCCGCCCTTCTATTATGGCAGCGCAACCGATGCGGGCATTGTCGCCTTTTTCGAAGCCGCACTCGCCAAGGCAGGCAATCCCGAACTCGACATCCTGCTCTACAATATTCCGCAATTCTCGCGCATCACGTTCACTCCAAGCCTGGTGAGCAAACTGGTGGCCCGGTTCGGCGAACGGATCGTGGGCATCAAGGATTCAACCGGCAAGCTCGAAAGCGGTGTCGCGCTGACCTCAGCTTTCCCGCAGCTTTCCGTGTTCACCGGGGACGACCGGGTGTTGCCGCATTTGCTCGCCAAGGGCGGGGCCGGAATGATCGGCGGCATGCCGAACCTGTTCGCCTCGGATCTGCGCCGGCTCTATCAGGCGCCTGATTCCGCAAGTTCAGAGGGATTGAAGGCCAACGCCGCGACCCGCATTGAAGCAGTGGATGGCAATGGCGCGCTGCTTGCGCTCAAGGCAACGCTGGCGGCACTCTATGGTGACGCCGAGTGGGCGCGCGCCATGCCGCCACTGATAGCCATTTCGCCCGAGCAAGCCGAACTGGTGTTTGACGCTATCGAGGGCACAGGCTTTGCGGTGCGCTCCGCCGCCTGATAGAGCCAATGCCTGGGAGGGGAGCCATGGCAAGACACAGCAATGCCGCAACCATCGGGGCCGGACCGGCCTCGGTCAAGAAGACGGCTTATGAGCGGTTCCAGCAGGAATTGCTCGCCGGCCGTCTGCGCCCCGGACAGGTGGTGTCACAGCGCGAACTGGTGCAGACGCTGGGGCTCTCCATCGGCGCCCTGCGCGAACTCCTGCCGCGGCTCGAAGCCGAAGGCCTGCTCAATGTGATGCCGCAGCGGGGCATCCAGATCACGACCATCGATCTGCCGATGATCCGCGACGCCTATCAGATGCGCATGGCCTTCGAGCGCGAGGCGGCCCTGTTCGCCGTGGACCGGATGCCAGATGCCATGGTCGAGGATCAAAAGCGGCTGCATCTGGAAAGTCTCGAACGGCTCAAGACCGACCGCACCCCGGCCTTTTTCGAGGAGAGCCAGGATGTCGACAGCCGCTTTCATGAGTTGCTCGTCGACTTCACCGAGAACGAATTGCTGATCCAGGCCTATGATCTCAATTCCATCCGGGTGCGCCTGATCAAGCTTGACCGGATTACCCTCTCGGCCACCACCCTGCCCGCGGCTTTTGGCGATCATCTGGCCGTTATCGACGCCATTCTTGAACGTGACCGCTGGAAAGCGGCCGCGGCCATGGAAACCCATATCCGCAATGCGCGCGAGCGCGCCCTGGCAATCTAGCCGCGCGCCGCCCTTCAATACCTGATCGAGACCGTGACCAAACTGCGTCCCATCGCGCTCCGCTGCGAGCATCATGCTGCCCCCATGGGCCTCAATCGCCCGGCACCCCGGTTCGACTGGGCGCTGAGCGGCGAGGGCCAAGACCGCCGCCAGAGCGCCTATCGGCTCGAGGTCAGGGCGGGCGAGACAATCTTGTGGGATAGCGGCAAGGTGCAGTCCGACCAGACCCGGCAGATCGAATATGACGGCGAAGTGCTTGTGTCTGACATGCACTGCACCTGGCGCGTCATGGTCTGGGACGAAAAGGGCGCGGCCTCGGACTGGGGTGAAACGCAGCATTTCCGAACCGGGCTGATGCAGCCGAAAGACTGGCAGGCGCATTGGATCGGCCGCTATTTCGTGTTGCCGGCCGGCCGCGAGGTGCCGAGCGATAATAGTTATGACAATCGCTGGCAGGCCCGGCCGGCCGATCATCTGCGGCGGGATTTCGCGATCACCGAAAAGCCGGTGCGCGCCACCGCTTATGTTACCGCGCTCGGGCTCTATGAACTCTACCTCAACGGTGCACGGGTTGGCGATGCGGTGATGGCGCCGGGCTGGACCGATTATCACCAGCGGGTGGAGTATCAATCCTATGACGTGACCGGGTTGATCGCGTCCGGCCCCAATACCATAGGCGCCCTGCTCGGCGAGGGCTGGTATTCAGGCCGGGTCGGGCACAATCAGCGCCGCGCGGGCAATCATTATGGCGGCCGCCCGGCGCTGCTCTGCCAGCTCCATCTCGAATATGGAGATGGGCGGATCGAAAAGATTGTCACCAACGAAAGCTGGACCACCAGCCAGGGGCCGGTCTACTACAGCGACTTCCTGATGGGCGAGCAATATGATGCACGCCTTGAGATGCCGGGCTGGGCCGAGCCGGGATTTGATGCCTCGCGCTGGCAACCGGTGGACGTATTCGTCCCCGATCCGCGCCCGCCACATCTGGAAGCGAGCCGCGCGCCGCAAGTGCGCGAGACGGTTCGATTTACGGGTCACTATTTGCGGCAGGCAAAGAGCGGCGGGCACATCTATGATTTCGGGCAGAACATTGCCGGCTATGTCGCGCTGGAGCTGAGCGGAAAAGTCGGTGACCGGTTCACCTTGCGCCATGGCGAAGTCCTTGATGGCGAGGGCGAACTATATGTCGCCAATCTGCGCCATGCCGTGGCGACTGACCACTACATCGCCAAGGGTGCAGCTCGTGAAGGTTTCAAGCCACGCTTCACCTTCCACGGCTTTCGCTATGTGGAGCTGACTTTGCCCGAGGGGGCGTCACCCGACCACATCACCCTGACCGGCATTGCCATTCACAACGACTTGCCGATGACCGGCTCCATGCGCACCGGCTCGGACATGGTCAATCAGCTCCTGTCCAATATTGAGTGGAGCCAGCGCGATAATTTCATCTCGGTTCCCACCGATTGCCCGCAGCGCGATGAACGCTATGGCTGGAGCGCGGATGCGCAGGTGTTCTGGAAAACGGCCGGCTATGTGATGGATGTCTCGGCTTTTCTCGAAAAGTGGTTCGAGGACATTGCCGAGGCGCAACTGCCCGATGGCGCCTTCACCGATGTCGCACCCTCCAAACCGCTCAACCCCTATAGGATTACCGCCCAGCCGGGCGCGCCGGGTTGGGGGGACGCACCGGTCATTCTCGCCTGGCAGCATTGGCTGGGTTATGGCGACAGGGCGCTGGTGGAAAAGCACTATGACCGGCTGGTCGCCTGGCTGAAACACATTGCCGATGCCAATCCGGACCATCTGCGCGTCAAAGCCGTCTACAACAATTATGGCGACTGGCTGAGTGTGGGCCCCGCCTCGGACCGCACCATGGTGGCAACTGCCTATTGGGTGCTGGTGGCCGACCTGATGGCAAAACTCTCCGGCGTGGTCGGGCGTGCCAATATGGTCGCGCACTATGAGGCGCAGGCCAAGGCCGTGCGCGCTGCGTTCATTGCGGCCTTTGTCGATGATGATGGCCGCATCACGGGCGATACACAGACCGCCTATCTGTTGGCGCTCGATTTTGCGATTCTGCCCGCAGACCTGCACAGGAAAGCCGCCGCGCATCTGCTGCGCAAGCTCGATGAGGCCGAAGGGCATTTGCAGACCGGGTTCCTGGGGGTGAAGCATCTTTGCCCGGTGCTGAGCGATATCGGTTCGCCCGAACGCGCCTATGACCTGCTCCTGAACGAAAGCTATCCAAGCTGGGGCTTTTCTATTGCCCAGGGCGCCACCACGATCTGGGAGCGCTGGGATGGCTGGACCAGCGAAAACGGCTTTCAGAGCGCCAATATGAACTCGTTCAACCACTATGCCTATGGCGCGGTGGGCGAATGGCTCTATGCCCGCGTGGCCGGCATCGACTGGGAAGAAGATGGTCCGGGCTATTCCTCCATCCGCATGCGCCCGCTGTTCGACAAGCGGCTGGGCTGGGTGAAGGCGCATTACGATGCGCCCACTGGCCGGATCGAAAGCGCCTGGCGCATCGCGGGTGAGATGATCACCTGGGAAATCTCCATTCCGCCCAATTGCACCGGGCAGATCGAATTGCCGCGAGCACCGCTCACCATTCGCGCGGGCGACACTCCCCTGCCCTTGACCGGCCCGACAACGACCCTTGGCTCGGGTCGCTACAGTTTCACGCTCCCCATTTGACCGAGACCAATATGACCAACGCCCAGCCGCCCCTGTTGCACATGATCGGCAATGCCCATCTCGATCCGGTCTGGCTCTGGCGCTGGCAGGAGGGATGCGCTGAAGCCATCGGCACCTGCTGGGCGGCTGTTGACCGGCTGCGCGAGGGCGAAGGCTTCGTCTTCACCAAGGGCGAAGCGCATATCTATCGCTGGATCGAGGAGCTGGAGCCGGCGCTGTTCGCCGAGATCCAGCGCTATGTCAAAGAAAAGCGCTGGATCATCGTCAATGGCTGGTGGATCCAGCCCGATTGCAATGTGCCAAACGGCGAAAGCGTTATCCGCCAGGCCCTCTACGGCAAGGGCTATTTCATCGATAAATTCGGCATCGAGCCAACCACGGGCTACAATGTCGACAGTTTCGGGCATCCGGGCACGTTTCCGATGCTGCTTCGGCATACCGGCTTTACCAGCTACACCTTCATGCGGCCCGGCCCACATGAAATGGATCTGCCCGGCGAGTTGTTCACCTGGCGGTCGCCGGATGGGTCTTCACTTCCGGCCTTCCGCATCCAGGACGCCTACAACACCTCCAAGCGCTCGACGCCGCTATCGCCCAAGATCGACCAGCACTATGACCATATGGACAAGCACGGACATGCGTTCATGTGTTTCTATGGCGTCGGCAATCACGGCGGGGCGCCGACCATCGACAATATCGAGGAAATCGAAAAGCGGATCGCGCGCGGGGAGGCCCTTGCCTACTCCGATCCTGAACGGTTCTTCCGCGAGGTCGATGCAAGCGGTCTGCCGGTGGTGGAAAGCGCTCTGCAATTCCACGCCATTGGTTGCTATTCGGTGGCCTCGTCGCTCAAGGCGCTCAATCGCAAGGCGGAAAGCCTGCTGGAACAGGCAGAGGCGGCTGCAGCCCTGGCCCACAGGGCCACGGGCATTTCCTATCCGGCCGAGCAGTTTGCGTCGCTTTGGCAGATCCTGCTGTTCAACCAGTTCCACGACACCTTGGGCGGCACCAGCATCGAGTCCGCGTGCCTGGACAGCGAACGCGAGCTGGCCGGGGTTATTGCCAGTGCCGAAGCGCTGCTGAACGCTGCGGTGCGTCGTCTTGATGGCACCATTGCCCCGCCAATCGAGCCGACCGACGCCACCTTTGTCGTGATGAATTTTGCGGGGACGCCGTCGAACGGGCTGGTCGAGGCCGAGCCCTGGGTCGACAAGGATACGGAAACACCACGCTTGCTGCTCGATGAGGCAGGCAATTCCATCCCGTTCCAATATGTCGATCCGGCAGGCAAGACGACCGGCCTGCAGCGCCTCGCCTTTCCACTCAATGTGCCGGCCTATGGCTATCGCGTGCTGCGATTTGCGGCGGCCGATGGCGGCGCTACCGCCCCCACGGTCAGTTTTGGGCAGCCCCATATTGGACCGCTGAATTTTGAAACCGATGGCTATCTTGTCGAACTGTGCCGCGAGACCGGCGCCATCACGCGGTTGGTCAATCGCAGCAATGGCGTTGAGGTCTTTACCGATCGTGGTCACCGCGGGGTGGTTGTTGATGACCCGAGCGACACCTGGACCCATGGCACGGACCGCTTCGGTTTCGAGGGCCGGGACATGACCCTGGAAGGCGTGAAGCTGGTGGAAAGCGGCCCTGTTCGGACCACCATAGAAGTGACCGCCAGCCACGGTGCGTCCCGTCTCGTTACCACCATTGTGATCCCGATGGACGGATCGCTACCAGTTGAACTACGGGTATCGCTGGACTGGCGCGAACAGCGGAAATTGTTGCGCCTCGCCTATCCTCTGGGCGGGCAGAAACTCGAGTATGAGGTGGCCGGCGGCTGGGACAGCGCCCCTGACACGGGCCGCGAAGTGCCCGGACAGCGTTGGGTGCGTGTCAGCGCTGCCGCGCACGATGTCGCTCTGGTCAATGACGCCAAATATTCCTATGCGGCGCAAGACAGCACTCTCTACCTGACAGCCGTTCGTTCCCCGATCTTCGCCCATCACGACCCGATCCCGGCAGAGGATGGTGCACGCTATCGGCATATGGATCAGGGAGAGCAAATGTTCTCGATCCTGCTGCATGCCGCGCCGAAGCTCGACCGGCTGGAGGCTGCCAAACTGGCAGAGCGCCTCAACAAGCCGGTGGTGACCACCCCGCATGTGAGCCGCGGCGGGACCGGCGCTCATGCTGGGCAATGGCTGCCTGTCGCAAGCGAAGGCGGCATGGTCACCGCACTCAAGGGCGCGGAGAGTGGGAAGGGGTTGATTGTCCGGGCGATTGATTTGTCCGGAGAAGGATGCACCGTCGGCATAGGGGCCGAGCGAGCCCCTGTCGCCCCCCGTGGCATTGCGAGTCTGCGGTTGGCAGGCGATCAGTTGCTGGCCTGCGACGGACTGGAACGCCCTCTATAAATGCGCAGGTGGCGAGACTAACCGGACAGGCCGCAGCCACTGACTCGTTGCGCATTGCGCTACCTGTCAGGACCGTTTTGCCCGGATGCGAATGGCGAGGTTTGGCTTGGCTGGAAGTTTGACGGCAAAGGCGGCGTCGGGTTCGCGCGCCAGGCTGACCGCCCCGTGCCGGACCGGATGGTCTTCGGGCGCGGCAATGCGCTCCGCCGGCGTGACGCTCATCGCCCAGGTGTCGATGATATCCACGTCATATTCACCGGGCTGCCTGGGCCGGCCATAGGCCCAGATTTCCGGCTGGTGTTCGCCCAGATAGATGATGGTGGTGTTTCCATCGCGCGCGGCTGAGACGCGGCCGGCGAAACGCATGCCGGTCTCGATGGGCTCAACCACCGACTGAGGCTGACGCTTTGCGCTGGCGCCCGATGCAGCACTGGATAGCATCCTCGCCAACCACGACCCAGCTCCAGCAGACAGCGATCAGGTCGCCGCGCGTGACGGTCTCACCGCGGCAGCGTGCCATAGGGAAACACCCCAAGGGCGAGTTCAAGCTGACCAGGCATGGAGCGGAACTTGCAGATGGGCCGGGTGAGCTTCTCGCGTCGCTCATTCCTTCTTTTGTTCTTGAAACTGACTACGCCTCGTATGCCCGCCTAGACGAGCGTCCATTTGGTAAATGGGACACATGGTTGAATGTCATCAACGTCGAGGCAGAGCATGGCAGATCCGAGCAGGCTCTTTTTGCAGCCTTTAGCTTGGGAGTTTTGGCTGGGGCGCCAGGATTCGAACCTGGGAATGCCGGTACCAAAAACCGGTGCCTTACCACTTGGCGACGCCCCAACTTGGTGCCGGTTCCTACACGGTTCGGTCGCGCCGTGCAACACGATCTGCACCGCGTGTAAAAGGTTGTGACAAGCGCTTGAACACGGAAAAGACCACAGCTATAAAGCCGCCACATCGCGGCAGGGTCGACCCGTTCGGCCCATGCCTTCCCGACATGCCGCGAGTCTGACGGAGTATAGCGCAGCCTGGTAGCGCACCTGCTTCGGGAGCAGGGGGTCGCAAGTTCGAATCTTGCTACTCCGACCAATCAACCCCGGCGTTTTCGGACGCCGGGGTTTTTTACACCGACAGGGTTACCGACAGGGTTCATTCGGCTGGCAGGTCCGTTAGCCGGCTTCGACCGCTTTCCTCCGTTTGCCCATCGCGGCCGCAGCGCCCTTGAGGTGGTCCGGATGGTGGTGCCCATAGACTTCCAGCAGCACCTTGGCGCTCATACCAAAATAGCCGGCTGCCTCCCAGAGCGGGACACCATTCTGCATGGCCCAGGTCACACCAGTGTGGCGCAAAGCGTGCGGGATGACCTCAGCATCCAGACCACACTCTTCAACCAGCACGCGAAATGCCTTGCTGATGTTACCGACCCTCTTGCCGTTGAACTCGACTGCAAATGTCTGGCCCGCGCGGTGCCAGCGCCTGAGATGAGCAAGCAAACTTGGCGGTAGAGGGATCGCGGTCTGCCGCTTCTTCGTCGCCACCTTTGAGCTCGGCTTTCTAGTCCAGAGCCCCTTCTCCAGGTCGATGAAGCCGTGATCGGGATGTCTCACGAATGAGGCATTGAGCACGTCCTGCTTGCGGGATCCGGTGTAGACAGCCAGTAAGATAAACCGGGCAATATGGCGACGTCTGTGCCAACTATCCCCCTTCCCTGACCGGCCGTTGACACCGCGACCGCCACGCCAGGCCGTCCACACCAACTTGGCTACTTCCGACCGAGTGAGCCAGCGCTCGCGCGACAAAGACTTGTGCGGCACAGAGACCTTGATCTCAGCGGCCAGGATACGCTGGCCATGCGCATGGTTGAGGGCGGCGCGCAGAATTTCGAGATCGCGAGCAGCGCTCCGGTTGGCTCCGAAATATTCAAAATACGCCCTGCAGTTTGCGTCATTGACGTCGCTTGCAAACCCCGTCAACAACGGTGTGGGCCCCAAGGCTTTACGCCGAGTATTGCCCGGATCACCCCACCAAGACGCAAGCCTAAGGATCTTTGCTCCTGTCTCATCTGGCCGACTGTGGTTCGGTGCCACGTCCCGAGCATACATGCTGAGGACGTCGACGATCAGCACATGGGTAGAGAGGCCGACATTGCGGCGAGGATCGTGCTTGAGAGCGATATATTCCGCTAGGGCCTTTTCAGCCCTGCCACTGTCGCCTTCAGAGAATCCAGTGCTACGCTTGATTTTGCCGTCGCGGATGACCCAACGTGCGGCCTCGATGCTTCCATTTCCATTCTTGCGCTCTGGCTGGAGCCAAAGCCGCGGTCCCTTTCCGGTGGGGCCAACTGACATTTTACGAGCATGTCCTCGATACCTTTGCGTGTGACGAAAAACTTGCCGCCGACTTTGGCCATAGCCAGGTTACCCCGCTGGTGCTCTCTCTTCAGGGATGAAGGACTGATCGCGCCGCCAAAAATGTCTTCGCATGCCTTCTTCAAGGTGATGGGAAAGTCATCATTGGCAAGGCGCAAAGTATCGAGCACGGCTAGGTCCACACGCTGACCGGATACAGCTCCGGTCTTCATGTTTCACTTTATAGCGTTCGGGTCGATGGATTACTGCGGGTCGGCCCTGGCACCCTACCTGCAGGGTGTAGCGGCATTGCACGCGACGGCTACGCCCTCCGCAGTCAGGACACGTTCCCCACGGCTGGCGAGATCGCAACAGGATTTGCACCCTGTCCGCCACCATCTGCACCGCATCTACTGCCAAGCCGTCCGGCGCTAGGCTCGCGCGCTGAAAGCCGTGCTGCATTTGCTGATCCTCCAACGAAACAGCACGATCCTTTGCCCGAACAGCAGCAAATGTGAGTCAAAGCCAAATCTCAGTGAAAACTTCTGCCCCAACGGGTCAGATCCCAATCTACTGGGAAACCGAAACCACGGCTGCCCAGCGCGACGGATACTCCCCGCCATGCTCCTGCAACATCCGCACCGCCCGGGTCCGCACCTCGGGGGAAAACTTGTTCGTTGCCTTGTTCATCAGGCTCTATCCTACT
>JAVJRP010000005.1:0-1510 GCA_040218355.1 Devosia sp.
AAAAAACATGGACTGGCCCTCGGGATAAATCCGCGCGGGGAAATACTGACAGATAAAGGCGCTATAGTCGGTCGCCAGCGGCGAACGCGTACGACCGTTCTCTGGGGCACGATTCTGGCAAAACGTTGCTAGAGCGTTTCACGTTTTGACGGAAGCATAGCCGGCGTTTGCGAAGTAGTTGCTGCATTCGCCGGGTTCGATGGTCGTGACGAGGTGGCCGAGTTGGCGCCATGTCTCCTCAATGGTCCGCTTCTGGGCGTGGCGCATCCAATGCTTGATCTTGGCGAAGGCCTGCTCGATCGGGTTGAGGTCGGGCGAATAGGGCGGCAGATACCAGAGCCTGGCGCCGGCTGCCCGGATCATCTGTTTGATGGCGGCCGATTTGTGGGAGCCGAGATTGTCCATGACGACGATGTCGCCGGGTTCGAGCACGGCCAAGAGCTGCTGCTCGACATAGGCGCGGAAGCACTGGCCGTTGATCGGTCCGTCGAAGACGCACGGCGCAACGAGCCGGTCATAGCGCAGCGCGCCGACGAAAGTCAGCGTGCGCCAGTGGCCGTGCGGGGCCAAGCCGCGCAGGCGCTTGCCCTTGGCTCCCCAGCCGTAGAGCGGCGCCATGTTGGTCTTGATCCAGGTCTCGTCGATAAAGACCAGCTTGCGCGGGTCGAGGCTGGTCTGAAAGGACCGCCAGCGCTGCCGCCTGCGGGCGATGTCGGCGCGGGCCTGCTCAAGGGCGAACAATGTTTTTTTTGAACCGGAGCCCCTCGCGGCGCAGGAACTGCCACACTGCATTGTGCGACACCTTCACCCCGCGCGCCGCCAGTTCGTCCTTTAGGCCATGCAACGTCAGATGCGATGTCTGGTTGATACGTTCGACGATGAACGCCCGGTGCGGCTCCAGCAGCCGCTTGCGGTGGCCGCCCATCTGGCCCGGCGCGACCGAGCCCGTCGCCCGATAGCGCTGCGACCACTTCACCGCTGACGAAACCGCGACGCCAAACCGCGCCGCCACCGACCGGCAGCTTTCGCCAGCCTCGATTGCCGCCACAACACGCTTACGAAGATCATTGGAAAGAGGTGCTGTCATCAGATGCTGGCCTCCTCTCCAGCCAGCATCTTGAATCACAAAAATCAACCGACGGGAATCCCATCCGATTCAGACAAAGGATGAACGGCTCTAGCCCGGAAATGGGACGAACCATCCAGCCGGCAAAGGCAATTGTTATGGCGGTTACGGCGATCGCTGCGAAAACGATGCCAAGCACGATCTGCAGCGGCGTTCCGATCATCAGGATGCCCGGCATGGTAACGAACAGGAACGGCACCAGAAGTTTGACGAAGCCAAGCCGGATCGATTCAACCGCCGTCTCATTGGCACCGGCGCCTGAAATCGAAGCCGCCGCGTAGGCCGCGAGCGCGACTGGCGGCGTGATGGCCGAAACCAGCCCGAAATAGAAGATGAACATATGGGCCGAGATCGCCGGCAGACCGAGCTGGGTCAACGCAGGCG
>JAVJRP010000012.1:0-480162 GCA_040218355.1 Devosia sp.
GAGCCCTCGGGTCAAGCCCGAGGGTGACGGCCGGTGGGTGGGGCAATATCGGTGCCCAAGCGTTGGACGTCTTCATAGCGAGAATTCCGCGCTGGAGCAGACCGGCCGATTCCCACCCCTAATCAGGCCCACCCCTACCAATCCGCCGCACTGGTCATTCCCCGGCCCATCGCCTACATATCGGGGAACAGGAATTTTCCACGACACGGAGCCGTGCCATGAACCAGAACAACAAGATCTTTGACGGGTTGGGCCGGGTGATGAATGAGGCGGCCGGGGTGGCTGATGGGGTGCGGCGGGAGGTGGAGACCGTCGTGAAGGCCCAGGCGACACGGATCGTCAATGACATGGACCTGGTCAAGCGCGAGGATTTCGACGCGCTGCGCGAGCTGGTGCAGGTGCAGGGCGAGGAAATCGAGGCGCTGCGCAAGGAACTGGCGGCGCTGCGCGGCGACAAGCCGGCCGGCTAGGCGGGCGGCTGGGCGATGCGGATCGCGGTTCTTTCCGATATTCATGGCAATGTGCCGGCGCTGGATGCAGTGCTGGAGGATATCGAGCGGCATGGGGTCGAGGCGATTGTGTGCCTGGGCGACCATGTGAGCGGACCGATCGATCCGGCAGGCGCGGCCGAGCGGGTGATGGCGCTGGAGGCGACCGCCATTCGCGGCAATCACGATCGCTGGGTGGTGGACCCCTCGCTGCGGCACGAGCCGTGGTCGGTGGATGAATATGCGCGGGCGCAATTGAGCGCGCACCAGATGGGTTGGCTGGCGGGCTTGCCGGCGACGGCCAAGCTGGGCGATGCGGTGTTCATGTGCCACGGCACGCCGAGCAGTGACGAAACGCCCTGGCTCGACAATTTCTTTGATGGACGGAACACGGTGCTGCCCTCGGAAGCCGAGGTGGAGCGCGAGGCCGTGGGGCTGGACCAGCCAGTGATCCTGTGCGGGCATACCCATATTGCGCGCACGCTGCGACTGAGTGACGGACGGCTGCTGGTCAATCCCGGTTCGGTGGGGATGCAGATGGTGCGCGGTTCGCCCGATGCGCATTATGCCCTTGTCGAGCGGCGGCTGGGCAAATGGCAGACGGCGCTGATCTCGGTGCCCTATGACACCGAGGCCGCCGCGCGGCTGGCCAAGGAGAATGGTTTTCCCGGCTGGGGCGATGCGATCCGGTTCGGCTGGGTCGGGCCGGAGAGTTTGGGGTAGGGCGCCCCTCCTAGCTTTGCTAGGGCGCGGCTTGTGTTTGTTGAAAAGCACCGTTTCGAGACAGGCTGGCCGGGGGTTTTAACGCCTCGTTAACCATGACGGCCCAATCATCATCCACAAGAGAATGACGTTCTCCGATCCCGTCGCGTCCCCTGAATCAGAGACGCAGTGTAGGGTTCAGACATGGGGGACGATTCTTGAGACCGTCGCAGTGGCGGTGTTGTTCTCCAGCGTACCCCAAGAGTGGTGGCCCCAAGGGCCGCGTGGACGAAAAACGCCTTCCAAGGACGGACGATCTACATGTCCCTGATTGAATATGAGCCCGACCGCGTCTCCCATCCGGTGGACCTCGTCGAGCACATCGCCTCGATCAACGACTGGAATTTCGAGCGGCAGGACGCCGACGAGATTTCCATTTCCGTGCGCGGGGGGTGGAGCGATTACCATGTCTCGTTCAACTGGATGGAAGATCTGGAAAGCCTGCATATCGCCTGCGCTTTCGATCTGAAGGCGCCAGAGGGGCGGCGGGCCGAAATCAAGCAGCTGATCAGCCTGATCAACGAGCAGCTCTGGATCGGGCATTTCGACATCTGGAACAAGGAAGGCGTGGTCCTGTTCCGCAATTCGCACCTGCTTACGGGCGGGGCCGATGTTTCGCCGCAACAATGCGAGGCCCTGCTGCGTTCTGCTACCGATAGTTGCGATCTCTACTATCAGGCCTTCCAGTTCGTCGTCTGGGCCGGCAAGTCGGCCGCCGATGCACTGAGCCATGTGATGTTCGAGACAGTAGGCGAAGCATAATGAGTGCACATTTGCGGACTTTGGGTCCCGTCATGCTGGTTGGCGCCGGCAAGATGGGCATGGCGCTGGCGCGCGGCTGGCTCGATGCCGGGCTGCCGGGCAGCAACCTGGTGCTGGTCGATCCGGCGCCGAGCGATGCGGCCAAGGCCCTGGCGGCCGATTATGAGCTGACCATTCATGCCGAGGCGGTGGGGCTGGACCCCAATGTGCTGGTGCTGGCGGTCAAGCCGCAGATCATCGGCGATGTGATGGAGGGGCTGAAGCAGGCCGTCGGTCCGCAGACGCTGGTGCTCTCGATTGCGGCGGGGATTTCCATTGCGACACTGTCGGCGGGGCTGGACACCGGGCGGGTGGTGCGCACCATGCCCAATACGCCGGCGCAGATCGGCAAGGGCGTGACCGGCGCCGTGGCCGGCCCGGATGTGGGCACGGACGACCGGGCGGCCACCGATGCGCTGCTCTCGGCGGCAGGGCAGGTGGCCTGGTTCGACGCCGAAAGCGATCTCGACGCGGTGACGGCGGTGTCCGGCTCCGGCCCGGCCTATGTGTTCAACCTGGTCGAAGCAATGGCGGCGGCGGGCGTCAAGCAGGGCCTGCCGGATCACGTGGCGATGCAATTGGCGCGGCAGACGGTGATCGGTGCGGCGGCGCTGATGGAGGCTGATCCGGCCCCGGCGGGCGTGCTGCGGCAGAATGTGACCTCGCCCAATGGCACGACGGCGGCGGCGCTGGCCGTGCTGATGGCCGATGACGGGCTGACGCCGCTGATGGAACGGGCCGTGGATGCGGCCCGCAAGCGCAGCGAAGAGCTGGGGCGCGGCTGACGCCTGATCCTAAAGCTTGGTCGTGAGGTTGAGCCGGTCGAGCACGGCGCGGTCTGAGGGATCGACCATGCCGACGAGAAAACGGCGGACCATGTTGGCGGCTTCGGGGGGCAGGGCGTCGATCGAGGCATCGATGCGGCTGGCCTGGGTTTCGGACAGTTTGGCGAAGAATTCGCGGCCCTTGTCGGTGGCGTGCAGCAGGCGCTGGCGCCGGTCAGAATGGCCGGTGCGCTGCTCGATATAGCCATTGTCGATCAATTGGCGCAGCACGCGCGCCAGGCTCTGCTTGGTGATTTTCAGGATATCGAGCAGATCGGCCACCGGCATGCCGGGGCGCAGATTGACGAAATAGAGCACGCGATGGTGGGCGCGGCCAAAACCCTGGCGTTCGAGCAGGGCATCGGCATCGCCGGTGAAGTCGCGATAGGCAAAGAAAAACAGCCCCATGATGTCGAGCGGCAAATGCGCCTGATCGGCCAGAGAATTTATGTCAGCCTTGTTGACATTTTTTCGATCCGCTGGCATTGTTCCTCCATCGGCACCACAGCTTTGACTTATTCCAGAGCCGTTCCGGTTTGCCAAGGGTTTGACCCTGATGCATGATTGAGCAAAAGGCGCGTTCGGGAAGAACGGCGCGAGACATATTTTTCGGAGAGGAACAATGGCAGGCCTGCCTATGGACCAGCGTGATGGCTGGATCTGGTTTGATGGCGAACTCAAACCCTGGAAGGACGCGAAGGTGCACGTGCTGACGCATGGCCTGCACTATGCCAGCTCCGTATTCGAAGGCGAGCGCGCCTATGGCGGGGAAATCTTCAAGTCGCGCGAGCATACCGAGCGGCTGATCCGCTCGGCGGCGACGCTCGACATGAAACCGTTCCCTTATTCGGTCGACGAGATCGAGGCGGCCAAGCAGCTCGTGCTGGAAAAGAACAATCTGGTCGACGCCTATGTGCGGCCCGTGGCCTGGCGCGGTTCGGAAGAGCTCAGCGTGCCGGCGCGCAACAACAAGATCCATGTGGCGATCGCGGCCTGGGTGTGGCCGAGCTATTTCTCGGTGGAAGAAAAGCTCAAGGGCATTCGCCTGGAATGGAGCAAGTGGAAGCGCCCGAGCCCGGAGACCATTCCGTCTTCGGCCAAGGCGGCGGGTCTCTACATGATCTGCACGCTGAGCAAAGACGCGGCCATGGCCAATGGCTATGCCGATGCGCTGATGCTGGACTATCGCGGCTATGTGGCGGAAGCCACGGGCGCGAATGTGTTCTTCATCAAGGGCAAGGAGATCACGACACCGACGCCGGACTGCTTCCTCAACGGGATTACCCGGCAGACGCTGATTGGCCTGGCCAAGGAGAACGGGTTCACCGTGACCGAGCGGCATATCATGCCCGAGGAGCTGGGCCAGTTTGATGAGTGCTTCCTGACCGGGACTGCTGCGGAAGTGACGCCGGTGTCGGAAATCGGGGAATACAAGTTCACTCCGGGCGATGCCTGCCGCACGCTGATCGATGCCTATGCGCAGGCCGTGCAGCCGAAAAAGGCCGCGGCGGCGGAGTAGAATTTCAAGCTTTCGGAATTGAAAGGGCCGGGCGGAAACGTCCGGCTCTTTTTTTGTTTCAGTTGGCCTTGCTTCATCTCTTATGGAGTCAATCAGGGCCAGAGGAATTGCTGGCATCAAGGGCCGAACCAGCCACTGAAAACCCCTCACCCCGCCCTCTCCCTTCAGGAGAGGGGGGCGATGGGGCCGATTGGTTGGGCGCAAAGTTGCGCGGGTTGGGAGCTAGCTGGCCGGGATGGATCTGGTACCGAATACCGTTTCGCGCACCAGGCCCGTGGTGTAGCCGCGCGTGTTGTGGGCGCGGGCGGCGTAGTCGGGATTGGCCATCAGGGCGGCGTGCAATTGGGGCAGCTTATAGAAGGGCACGCTGGGATAGAGGTGGTGCTCGAGGTGGTAATTGACATTGTGGGGGGCGAAAAAGGCTCGCTCCCAGAAATAGGGCAGGACCGAACGGGTGCCGCCCAGCTCGTGACTATAGTCCATTGAGCCGAAATGCTCGGCGACACTGCGCACATGCATGAGCAGGAAGAAGGCGGTGAAATAGGGCACGAACCAATAGAGCAGCACGTCGGTCCAGATACCGAGCCAGGTGAAGACAATGGCGAGGGCAATATAGAAGCCGAGCCGTGCGAGCCGATAGGATAGCGGTGGTTTTTCGGCGGCCTTGAGGCGGTGCAGCATGCCGAAAATGTCGATGATCGAGCCCACGACCACCAGATAGCTCAAAAGGTCCAGCGCCCCTTCTTGCCAGGCCTTGGGAAAGGTGAAGCGGCGATTACCCAGCTTGAACACCCAGTCGGGGTCCTTGTCGGTATTGGTGTAGCGGTGGTGGGCGAGGTGGTTGCTGCGATAGCTGGCCACGGTGGTCAGGATCGGCCAGGCCAGCAGCAGATCGCAGATCCAGTCGCTGAGCGCCTTGTTGCCGGACATGCAACGGTAATGGGCGAAATCATGCAGCAGGACGCCAAAGCCATGCATGCGGCCGCCGATGATGGCGATGGCGAGGAGATAGACCAGTGGGTCCTGCGCCCATTGCGAGATGGCAATGGCGGCAGCGATGACGCCCCAATCGAACAGGACTGCCAGAGCCGTGCGCCAGGTCTGCAGCACGGACAGGCGCTTGACCGTGGCGGCGTCTAAATAGGCTTGCGACGACATGATTGGCCTCCCTCATGTCTAAGGTTAACCAGAGGTTAACATATGGCGCGCGGCAATTCCGAATCCGTTGGGAATTGGGTTAACGGGCCCAGCGGGCGCGGGCTTCGTCGTCTTCGGGCCTGGCCTCAACCCAACGCAGGCCGGTGGCGGTCTCTTCCTGTTTCCAGAAAGGCGCGTCGGTCTTGAGGTAGTCCATGAGGAATTGCGCGCCATCGAACGCGGCCTGGCGATGGGGCGCGAGGGTCAGCACCATCATGATGGTTTCGCCCGGAACCAGGCGGCCGTGGCGATGAATGATGGCCGCGTCGAGGAGCGAAAAGCGGGCGATGGCGTCGTCCCGGATGGCGGCCAGCTCGTTTTCGGCCAGCTCAGGGTAGCATTCCAGGATCAGGGCCGAGATCGGGTCGTCCGGCCTGGAGCGGACAATGCCGGTGAAGCTGACCATGGCCCCGGCTTCGGTGTGGGCGGCCTGGAAGGCGTTGAGTTCGGCGCCGGGATCGAAGGGCTTTTCGGTGACGCGGATCATATCAGTCCTCAGTAGGCCTCATCCTGAGCTTGTCGAAGGACGAGGCCGGTAACGCCGTGGCCGCGACCTCGTGGTTCGACAGGCTCACCATGAGGTCTATGAGAGATATGCGCTAACCGCCGGTCATGGGCGGAAGAATGGCGATTTCGCGGGCGCCGGCAATCGGGGTGTCCCAGGGGACAATGCGGGCGTCGCGGGAGAGCTTGAAAATGGCCGGGTTGGCCATGGCGTGGTCGAGGATTTCGTCCTGCGCGCGCAGCCAGGTGATGAGGTCGGCAAGGGTGACCACTTCAGGGGGCGGGGACACCTCGTCGCTGGCGCGGTTGAGACGCTCACGCAGCCAGGCAAAGTAGAGCACCTTCATTTGCCGATGCCCGACAAATGCGGCCAGGAGGCGCGGAGATAGCTCCAGCCGGTCCAGAGGGTGATGATGCCGGCCACCCAGAGGATGAGGCTGGCCACAAGAGACAGGCCGGGAATGAGCGGCACGGCCAGGATGACGGCCAGCGCGACAAGCTGGATGGTGGTTTTCCATTTGGCGAGCTGGCTGACCGGCAGGACGACGGTCTTGTTGCCGAGAAATTCTCGCAGGCCGGGGATGAAGGTTTCGCGGAACAGAATGGCGATGGCCGGGATCATGTCGAGGCCGGAAAGGCTGCGGTCCCAGGCGAGCACGGCGATCAGGATGGCGACCAGCATCTTGTCGGCAATGGGGTCGAGCATGCGCCCCAGATCGGAATACTGGTTCCAGGCACGGGCCAGATAGCCATCGACCCAGTCGCTGACGGCGGCGGCGATGTAGAGAAACAGTGCGATCGAGCGCGCTGCGGTGTCGCCCGACATCACCAGGGCCGCAAGGGGGATGATCGCCGCAATGCGGGCGATGGTGATCATATTGGGGACGAGGAAAAGCGGGTTCCGGTTCATGGCGGGAGAGAACAGGATGGCGGGAGAAGGGTCAAGCTCAGAGATGGAGTGTGCGGATGGGTCGACACCCCCACCCTGCCTCGCGACGGACTTAGCAGGCTAAGTCCTGCTCAGCTTCCCTCCCCACAAGGGGGAGGGAAAGGGACGATTTGACCTTCACATCCTGTGTTTGGCACCCCCACCATAGCTTTGCTATGGCCCTGCGGGCCTAGCGTCGCTCTGCCATTCGGGCGTAGCCCTCATGGCCTTCTCCTCTAAAATCTCCTCACTGGGGAGATTTTACCAGAGGCACGAGTCGAAGCCCCTCAAGGGGGAGGTGTCGCGCCGGTGGGTTTGGAGGGATCAGGCCACCGCCTTCTTGGTCACCGCGCGGCGTTTTTCGACGGCTTCGGCCAGGGCCTCGAGGGCAGTGACGGTGGTGTCCCAGTCGATGCAGCCATCGGTGATGGACTGGCCGTAGGTAAGGGGCTGGCCGGGCACCAGATCCTGACGACCGGCGACCAGGTTGGATTCGACCATGACGCCGATAATGCGCTTGTCACCATTGGCGAGCTGGGCGCCGATATCGGCCAGGACCAGAGGCTGGTTCTCGGGGTTCTTGGACGAATTGGCGTGGCTGGCATCGATCAGGATTGCCGGATTGAGGCCGGCCTTTTGTGCTGCGCTGGCGGCAGCATCGACGCTGTCGGCATCGAAGTTGGGGTTTTTGCCGCCGCGCAGGATGATGTGGCAATCCTGGTTGCCGGTGGTGGCGGCGATGGCGGAACGACCATCCTTGGTGACTGCCATGAAATGATGCGGCTGGGAGGCCGAAAGCACGGCATCGAGCGCGATCTTGATATTGCCGTCGGTGCCGTTCTTGAAGCCGACGGGGCAGGAGAGGCCGGAGGCCAGCTCACGGTGGATCTGGCTTTCGGTGGTGCGGGCACCGATGGCGGCCCAGGCGACCAGATCCACCAGATATTGCGGCGTGGTCATGTCGAGGAATTCGCAGGCCGCGGGCAGGCCGAGATTGGCAATGTCGAGCAGCAAAGTGCGGGCGGTGTGCAGACCCAGATCGATGTTGAAGCTGCCATCGAGATCGGGGTCGTTGATCAGACCCTTCCAGCCCACCGTGGTGCGGGGCTTTTCGAAATAGACGCGCATGATGATTTCGAGCCGGTCGCCGAGTTTTTCGCGCAGGGGCGCGAGACGGTTGGCGTAGTCCATGGCGGCCTTGGGATCGTGAATGGAGCAGGGGCCAACGATAACGGCCAGGCGATCATCCTGGCCGGTGAGGATATTGTGGAAGGCGTGGCGGGCCGCAATCACGGTGCGGGTGGCCGCGTCGGTGCGCGGATGGGTGTGCATGACCTCGATTGGCGTGGTCAGCGGTTTGATTTCGGTGATGCGCAGGTCGTCGGTGGATTTGAGCATTTCGTGTGGTCCTCTGGGAGATGTTCCGGAGGGGCCAACAAAAAAGCCGCCTCGGAAGTCGGGCGGCTGGCTTGCGATTTGGTGGTCTTGTCTGGGGTCAGATCACACGCGCGCAATAGCCTCCGCCGGGAGCGGATAGCTAAAATACCAAAAGAAGGTCGCGGTGTTGATCATGGGCGGGAAGGTAGCGGCGAGTCGGAGGCTTGTCGAGTCCCGACTTTGGTCGGGTATGCCCGTTAAACCTACCCCCACCCAACCTCCCCCCAATAGGGGGAGGGGCGCTCGATCGGACCTCTACTAGAGCCGGGCTTTGCCGGTATCGCCCATCTCGGGCTTGGCGCCGGTGGCCGCGGCTGTCAGCATCTTGGCGGCGGAGACGAGCATGTTGGGGCTGTCCCAGACTTCACCGTCTTCCGGCGTGACCTTGAGCAGCCGGATCTGCGGATCGTGGGCATCGTCCCACCAGGCCTTGTCGAAGGCCTCCCAAAGCTGGTGGATTTTTTCGCGGTCGTTGGAGACCTCTGCCTCGCCGGCGATGACCACATATTTGTGGCCGCCATTGTCGGCCCAGGCGAGCGAGACGTGAGGGAATTTGTCAATCTCGGTGAGCTTGTGGCCCTCAAGATCGGTGAGGAAATAAATGGCATGCTCGTC
Source organism: Devosia sp. (assembly GCA_040218355.1). Classification (GTDB taxonomy): domain Bacteria; phylum Pseudomonadota; class Alphaproteobacteria; order Rhizobiales; family Devosiaceae; genus Devosia. Next base: position 9,076 of record JAVJRP010000012.1, read on the forward strand.
GCGCCGGACCCGGGCGGACATGGGGCGACTGCGCTGCTGGCTGCCGTCCCAGGTGGTGAGCATGCAGATGTCGATCTTCTTTGCCAGTTCCCAGATGCGGTCGATGGCTTCTTCGGGCGGCAATGTGTTGTTGTTTTCCTTGGTCATGGCCGTTCTCCTTGGATTTCCTGCAAGGAGAACGGCGGACCGTGGCGGCGGTTGCCGTTGTTGGGTGATCGCGGCGATCACATATTTGCGGCTCGCGCCTAGCCGCCGGCGCCCTGGTAGTTCCTGAGGCAATAGCGCCAGTGGGCCATGGCGAGAAGAACGAAGAGGGGGCCGATGGCAAGGGAGGCCGGGCCGGCCCAGTCGCCAAGGATCGGAACGGGTTTGCCCAGGGCCACGGCGGTGGGAATGAAGGCCAGGAAGCCGAGCGGGGCGAAGGTGATCATCATGATCTGCAGGGGCAGAGGGAAGATGTTGAGCGGGTAGCGTGCCAGTTCCCAGAAGCCGAAGAAGATGGAGAACAGGTGGCGCGAGCGCACCCAGATCAGGGCGGTGGCGCCGATCATGGTCATCAGGGCTGCTGTGAGCATCGCGGCGCTGATGATGGCGGCGAGGAAATAGAGGACAAGTCCGAGCGACCAGTCGATGGCAAGGCTGGAGACCGACCAGACCATGAGACCGATGGCGAGGGCAATGTGTCCGCCATATTCGATGTTAAGGCCGGAAAAAGCGAGGAAGGTCCAGGGACCTATGGGTTTGACGAGGATGGCGTCGAAGGTGCCGAGGCGAACTTTTTCCTCCATGTCGCGAAACTGCACGAAGCTGAGCGATGCGCCCAGGGCGTAGGCCAGCAGATGGAAGGCGAGCAGCAGGGCCATTTGCGGCCAGGTCCAGCCGCCAAGATTTTCAAAGCGCGCCAGCAGCAGGGCAATGGAGGCATAGATGCCGGCATAGCCAATGGCCTGGGCGATCCAGCCGATGAAGAGGGCACCGCGATATTCCATATGGGTGCGGATATGGATGCCGATGAGATGGGGGATGACCCGGAGGACACTGGACATGGTCAGCCTCCCTGCACGATCAGGCGGTGGCGCATGCGGGACCAGAGCCAGGTCAAAATGCCGACCAGCGCGGCCAGCCAGATACAGCCAATAGCAAGATGCAGGCCGGCGGCGGGCAGGTCGAGTTTTCCGAGATAAACGGCGCTGGGATAGTAGCTGACCCAGGCGAAGGGCAGATAGCCCAGGACGGCCGCAAGGGGCGCGGGCATGAACCAGAGCGGCACGATGGCGCCCGACGCCACGGCCATGATGCCGCGCAGGAACCAGTCGAGGGCAAAGGCGGTGAGAAGCCAGAAGGCCAGCATCGCCGTCAGCGTGGCGATGAGAAACATGATTCCCCAGGACACCACCCAATAGGCCAGGAAGAGCAGGCCGTGGGCGAGGCTTGCAGGTGGCAGCAGGCCGACGGTGAAGGCCACGATGATCGCGACGGGCAGGGTGATGGTCAGTTGCTCGAAGGCGTTGTTGCCCAGCTGGTTGAAGAACAGCAGTGCCGGGTAGTGCAAGGGTTTGAGCAGAAAGGTGGTGACGTCGCCGGTGCGGATAGCATCGCCCACCTCGCGGATATAGCGGGTGGTGTTCCAGTTGAGCAGCGGGCCGGCTATGAGCACATAGGTGACCATGTCGGGCAGGGTGACGCCATCGACCGTGCCCCGGCCGACAAAGGCCGCTGTCCAGACCGCAATGAAAGCGAAGGTGGCGACCAGTTCGCCAAAGACGCCGGACCAGACCTGGTTGCGATAGGCCAGGCGCGAGGTGAAGGCGGTGGCGGTGAAGGCGGGGTAGGCGCTGAGCTTCATGGTGCCGCCGCCAGATTTGGCTTGTTCTGGTAGAAGGTGCGGATCACCTCTTCGATGTCGGGTTCCTCGAGCTTGACGTCCTTGAGGCCGTGGCCGCGGCCGAGTTCGCCCAGCACATCGAGGAGCGAGACGGCTTCGTTCTCAAGAAGGTAATGCTTGGTGGTGCCTTCGTCGGCGGCAAGGGTTGCGGTGGAGAGGGCCAGGGACCCCGGGTCAGTGGCGAATTCCAGGGTCAGGCGGCGGCGGGAGCCGAGGGTGGCGCGGAGGCGTTTGAGCTCGCCGTCAAACAGCAGCTTGCCATCGTCGACCATGATCAGGCGCGGGCAGATTTCCTCGATGTCGACGAGGTCGTGGGTGGTGAGGATGATGGTGGTGCCGCGCTGCTTGTTGACCTCGGCGAGGAATTTGCGCACCGCATCCTTGGCGACCACGTCGAGGCCGATGGTGGGTTCGTCGAGAAACAGGATTTTCGGATCGTGCAGCAGCGCCAGGGCGATCTCGGCGCGCATGCGCTGGCCCAGCGAGAGCTGGCGCACCGGGCGATCGAGATAGCCGGCCATGTCGAGCATGGCGGTGAGGAAAGCGAGGTTGTCGGCGAAGCGGGCTTCGGGGATGTCGTAGATGTGGCGATTGAGATCATAGCTGTCGCGCACCGGCAGATCCCACCAGAGCTGGCTGCGCTGGCCGAAGACGACGCCGATTTCGCGCGCGTTGACCATGCGGTTGGCATGGGGTTCGCGGCCGAGCACGGACAGGGTGCCGGCGCTGGGCGTCAGGATGCCGGTCATCATCTTGATCATGGTCGACTTGCCCGCGCCATTGGGGCCGAGATAGCCGACGGCTTCGCCGGGCTCGATGGCAAAGGAGATGCCATCGACGGCGCGGATTTCGGAATAATCGCGGGAGAACAGGCTTTTTATGGCGCCGCCGAAGCCGGATTGGCGCTTGAGCTGGCGGAAGGTCTTGCCCACGCCAGAGGCGGAGATGATCGGTGACATCGGGTTCGCTCCCCTTGGGGAAGGGAAGCTAAACCGATTCTTTGCGCGCTGTGAGCGTTTTGGCTCAGCTGGCCATGTTGAACTGCTGCAGGTTGAGGATGGTCACTTCACCGTCCCATTCGGGCCAGTGCTGGCGGTGCAGTTCGACAAAGCGCTGGGTCCACTCGACGATTTCGGCGTCCGTATCGAGCTCGTAGATCGCGTAGCCGCCGACCTGTTCCTTGGCCTCGGCAAAGGGACCGTCGGTAATCATTTCGCCCTTGCGAGTGGTGACGGTGCCGGCCAGGGCCATGCCACCGGTTTCGATCATGCTGGCGCCGGCTTCCATGCCGAGCTGGACGATGGCGGCCATGAGGGCCGGCGGGGGATAGGGCGCAGTCTCAGGGTTGAGGGTTTTCACCATTGTGATGAATTTCATTGTGGGTCTCCCGTTGAAGTTATGCCGATGCGACGAGCGGGGCAGGCGGATTTCGACATTTTTTCCTTCGCGGTGAGCCTCACACCCCCACCCTAGCTCTACTACAGCCTGCCGACCTAGCGTCGCTCCGTCCGCCGCGCTACGTCCGGTTGAAGTGATCGTAGATCAGTTGGGCCATGGCGCTGGAAATGGTGGGAACGGCTTCGAGGTCGGCAAGGGAGGCGCGGGAGACGGCTTTGGCGGAGCCGAAATGGTTGAGCAGAGCGCGCTTGCGGGCGGGGCCGATGCCGTCGATTTCGTCGAGCGGGTTCTTGACCACGTCCTTCTTGCGGCGGGCGCGGTGGGTTCCGATGGCGAAACGGTGGGCTTCGTCGCGCAGGCGCTGGACATAGTAGAGCACCGGATCGCGGTGCGGCAGCATGAAGGCGTCGCGGCCCTCGATGAAGAATTTCTCGCGGCCGGCATCACGCTCTTCGCCCTTGGCGATACCGATGAAGGTGACTTCGCGGGGCAGGTTGAGTTCGGCGATGACTTCGCGCACGGCGTTGAGCTGACCGGCACCACCGTCGATGAACACCACATCGGGCCAATCGGGCATGCCGGTATTTTCGTCCTCGGCGTCGGTCTCGCTTTCGGTGGCGAGGCGCGAGAAGCGGCGGGTGAGCACTTCGCGCATCATGCCGAAGTCGTCGCCGGGGGTGATGTCGGTCGATTTGATATTGAAGGTCCGATAGTGCTTTTTGGAAAAGCCTTCCTCGCCCGCCACGATCATCCCGCCGACCGCATTGGTGCCGGAAATGTGGGAGTTGTCGTACACCTCGATGCGGCGCGGGGTTTCTTCGAGGCCAAAGGTTTCGGCGACGCCTTCGAGCAGGGTGCGGTTGGACGCGCCTTCTGCCAATTGGCGGCCAAGGGCCTCCCGGGCATTGTTGAGCGCGTGATTGACCAGATCGCGCTTTTCGCCGCGCTGCGGCGTCTCGATACGCACCTTGCGGCTGGCGCGGGAGGACAGCGCTTCCTCGATCAGTGCGGGTTCGGCCATATCGTGGCTGAGCAGAACCAGCTTTGGTGGGGTGCGATCCTCATAGAACTGGACGAGGAAGGCTTCGAGCACTTCGGCATCGGTGAGACTGTCATCGGCCTTGGGGCGGAAGGCGTGATTGCCCCAGTTCTGGAAGGCGCGGAAGAAGAAGACTTGCACGCAGAACTGTCCGCCTTCGTGATGGATGGCAAACACGTCGGCTTCCTCGACCGAGCGGGCGGTGGCGTCGCCCTGGGACTGGATCAGCGCCAGAGCCGAAAGGCGGTCGCGGATGAGGGCGGCGCGTTCGAAATCGAGATCTTCGGCGGCCTTGTTCATGTCGGTCTGCAGGTGGTTGCGCACCGCGTCGGACTTGCCGGAGAGGAACTGGCGCGCATCCTCGACCAGTTCGGCATAGCCTTCTAGACTGATTTCGTGCGTGCAAGGGCCGGCGCAGCGCTTGATCTGGTATTGCAGGCACGGGCGGGTGCGGGCGGCGTAGAAGCTGTCCGAACAATTGCGCAGCAGGAAAGCCTTTTGCAGGCTGGCTATGGTGCGGCTGACGGCGACTGCCGAGGCGAAGGGGCCGAAATAGTGGCCCTTGCGGCGGCGTGAGCCGCGATGCTTGGTCAGCTCGGGCGCCTCGTGGTCGCCGGTGATCAGGATATAAGGAAAGCTTTTGTCGTCGCGCAGCAGCACGTTGAAGCGGGGCTTGAGGCGCTTGATGAGATTGGCTTCGAGCAGCAGGGCTTCGGATTCGGTCTCGGTGCGGACGAATTCCATGGAAACCGTGGCCGCGATCATGCGCTGGATGCGGACCGGCAGGCCTTCGGGGCGCGTGTAATTGGTGACGCGGGATTTCAGGCTGCGCGCCTTACCGACATAGATGACCCCGCCATCGGCATCGAGCATGCGATAGACGCCCGGGGCCGCCGGCAGGGTGCGGACAAAGGCGCGGATCACCTCCGGACCGGAGGGCAGCGGGGCAGGAATGGCGGAATCGTCGGTCATGGTCGTGGGGTCGGACCCCGGCGGGCGGGGAAGCTCAAATGCTGGCCGCCATCGAGTGCCATCATCTGGCCGGTGTAGGACGGCATTGAGAGGATGGCCAGCACCCCCTGGGCAATGGCCTCGGGGCCTGCATTGCGCCCCAAGGGCAAGCTCGCCACCGATTGCTCGAAATCGGCCTGGGTCTGATGGGCGTTGGGCAGCACTGGACCGGGGCCGATGGCGTTGACGCGAATAGCCGGCGCTAGTGACTGCGCCAAGGTCTGGGTGGCGGTCCAGAGGACGGATTTGGACAGGAAATAGCTGAAAAAGGCCGGGCTGGGTTGCAGGACCCGCTCATCGACGATGTTGATGATATTGCCCTCGATGCCGTCCGGCAGTTGCGCGGCAAAGTCGCGCGCGAGAAACACCGGGGCCTCGGCGTGGACCGCGAAATGGGTGTCCCACAGGGTTTCCTCGACGTCTTGAGCGCTGTCCGGTTCGAAGGCCGAGGCATTGTTGACCAGGAGGGTCAGCGGGCCGAACAGGCCGACGGCGGTTTCGATCAGGCTGGCACGCGCGCCGCGATTGGCGAGATCGGCCTGGATTACTTCGGCGCGTCCACCGGCCTTGCGGATATGGTCGCGCACGGCGCTTGCGCCATATTCGTCGGAGCGGAAATGAATGATGACGGCATGACCGGCATCGGCCAGGGCGCTGGCGATGGCCGCGCCAATGCGGTCACCGGCACCGGTCACAAGGGCGACCGCCTGATCCTGATTCGGGAAGGGAAATGCTGAACTGGACATCGGGCGGACCATAGGTGGGAAGGGTGGGCTCATCAATCGGTCAAGTGCGGTCAAGTGTCTGGGGCGTGGCGGTAAAGCGAGAGCGGGTCAAACTCTGGCAGCAGGGTTTTATACTTTGCCCGAACTTAAAACAGGCGTAGCGTGATTGTGTTGCAGGGCGGGAGGCCCTGCGCAATCAGAGAGGGGGATAAGCATGGAAGTCATCGTGCCAATCCTGGTGCAATTGATCGCTGGCGGTGCCGGCGGCAATGTCATCGGGCAATTGGCAAAACAGCTCAATCTGGGCACTGCCGGCAATTCGATTGTCGGCGCGATTGGTGGCCTCGCCGGGACCTGGCTGGCCGGCATGATACCGGGCCTCGACTCGCTGGTGGGTGCAGCCGCCGGCGCAGCAGGAACGGCAGGCGGGCTGGATTTCGGTGCCCTGGCAGGACAGGGCGCGACAGGCCTGATCGGTGGCGGACTGCTGACCGCGATTGCCGGCATTATCAAGTCGGCCATGGCTAAGGCCTGACGCCTCACGAATGTTACCGATGCCCCGTGGCGCGGTGCTGCGGGGCATCTTGCATGGGTGGCCTTGCACTGGCCGGTGTGAGAGGGCATGTCTTCTGGCAGGAGGCACGCAATGATCTGGCTTATCGAAATTGCTCTTGTTCTGCTGCTGCTTGGCGGCGGCTGGACAATGCTGACGCGTGGGCGGCAGAGCGAGAAGCGCGATGCGCTGACCATGCGGCGGGTGGATGCCTATATCGAAACCATACGGCGGGAGCGCCGTTCGCCCGAGCTGGCGGCCATGACCGATATGGAATTGCGCGATTTGCTGCATTCAGGCGCGCGCAACCTCAAGATTGCCGAGCAGCGCAAGCAATGGATCGTGTTCGGCATGGGCATCGCGACGCTGCTGGGCGCTTCGGTGCTGGGCAGTGAGGAAGGATGGCTGGCTTTCGGCGCGGTCGCTGCCATTGGCGCCATCGTAACCTATGGCACAAATGAATTTCTGGCGCGGCGGATGCGGGCGCCTCTGGAGAAACGCGGAATCGAGATCGACCGGCTGATGGTGGAATAGCGGTCGACGCAAAAACGCCGCCCCAAAGGGACGGCGCGTGACTTGCCTGGATCCGCGATCAGGTGCCGATGCAGAAATAGCCATTGGGACCATTAAAGCACATGCTGGCGCCCGGATTGCTCGGATAGATGGGCTGGGGACGCGGCGGACGCGGGTTCCAGTGCGGCGGGCGAGGATGGTTGGGGCGATCCCAATGGGGCGGACGCGGGGGACGCGGGCGTTCCCAATGGTCATCATCCCAGTCATTGCCCCAGCCGGGACGGCCACTGCTCAGGTAATTGGCCGACACCCAGCCATCGGGGCCGCGCTTTTCAACGAAGCACCAGCTGCCGCGGCAGTACTGGATGTCTACGCGTTCGCCACGCCGCAGCGTATCGATTACGCGAAAACCGGTGCTCGGGCCGGTGCGCACATTGACATTGCCGGTGGCAACGGCCGGTGCGGCCGATGCGGCGATGGTGGTGCCCAGCACGGCCATGGTGGCGATGCCGGCGGCGATCAGTTTGGTCTTGAAGGTCATGCAGGGACTCCTTCCGAATGGGGTGGCGATCAAGCCTTGAGCCCAACTAAACCCATCGCGCCTGAACCCAAGCTGAACGAATTGTTAAGCCGGAGCGGCCCCTCAGAGCCGCAGCAGATCGACGAAGCGTCCCAGGGCTTCGGAGAATTTCTTGCGCTGCTTGGTCTTGAGCTCGCCCATCAGGGCCTCTTCGAGCTGGGCCCAGTGATCGGCCAGTGCATTGCGGATGCGCAACCCGCGCTCGGTGAGGGCCAGCCCCGGTTCAAGCTCGGGGCCCACAGCCTGACGGGTGATGAAGTCGCGGCTGGCGAGACGCTCAAGCCTTGTGGCCAGCATGTCGGTGGTGAGCCCCAACTCGCGGGCCAGATCGGCCTCGGTTGTCCCCGCGCGGCCCAGCACGAATAATATGGCATCGTCGCCCGGCTCGAGACCTTTCTCGACCAGCGGCAAGAGCAGCGCCTTGTGCGCAAGTTGGCCGGCTTCGATGAGCCGGTAGAGCGCTGAGCGGGAGGAGGGTCTGGCCATAGGCGGGAAAATAGTCCGATCTCCTTGTCGCCGTCGATTGGGCATCTATCCTATCGTTAATCGCTCAACGACCAAGGGGCGTTATTGTTCACCCCATGCAGATGAGTTATGCGTCCATTGACCATCTCCGAGTGAACGGACATCGACCATGTCGCAGGACCTTTCCCGCATTCGCGCCTTTGTGCAGGTCTTCGACGCGGGCGGGTTTTCGGCCGCAGCACGGCAGCATGGGCGCTCCAAGGCGCTTCTGAGCAAATATGTCACCGATCTCGAGGACTATCTGGGCGTCCGGCTGATGAACCGCACAACGCGCAAGCTGAGCCTGACCGAGGCAGGGGAGGCGTATTATCGCGAGGCTTCGGGGTTGTTGCAGCAGCTCGATGATCTCGATGCCAATATCGCCGACCAGACGGCCGAGCCGCGCGGCCTGCTGCGCGTTTCGGCGCCGCGCAATTTCGGCGAGAGCACGCTGGCACCGGCGATTTTTGCCTATCTGAAGAAGTTTCCCAAGGTGACGCTCGATCTCAGGCTCGAGGATCGCTATGTCGACTTGGTCGATGAAGGGATCGACGTGGCATTGCGCATTTCGACCCTGGCCGATTCCTCGCTGATCGCCCGCAAGATTGCCGATATGCATGTGGTGGTTGGAGGCGCGCCGCGGCTGATCGAGCAGGTCGGAACGCCCAAGCATCCCGAAGACCTGCGGCACCTGCCCTGCATTGTCGATGTTAACCTGCAGGGGCAGTCGAACTGGCGGTTCACCGAGGAGGGCAAGACCATTTCGGTGCCGGTGACCGGGCCGTTGCGGGTCAATTCGCCATTGGCGGCGCGCACAGCCGCCGCGCTGGGTCTCGGTTTTGTCGTATTGCCGTCCTATCTGGCCGAACCGAGCGTGCAGAAGGGCGAGCTGGTGCCGGTGCTGGCCGACTTCCTGCCGACCGGGCAGACATTGCAGGCCGTCTATCCGCATCGGCGGCATCTGGCGGGCAAGGTGCGGGCGTTGATTGATCATCTGGTGGAGTGGTTCGCCACACACCCCATCCATTAGGGGCGCATAGTGAACGGATTTCGGCGAGGGGCGGCGATGGCCGCGCTGGCGGCAGCTTTCTTTGCGCAGCCGGCACTGGCCCATCCGCATATCATGATCGACGCCAAGGCGACGATCCGGTTCGACGATACGGGCCGGGTGGCGGGGCTGCACCATAGCTGGACCTTCGACACCGCATTTTCGGTGTGGATGGTGCAGGGGCTCGATACTGATGGCGACGGCAGCGTCAGTTCCGCCGAAATGCAGGCGCTGGCGGACGAGAACATGGTCGGGCTGGCCGATTACGGCTTCTATACATATGCCGGTGATGACATGGCGTTTGACGCTGTCGGTGATCAGCGCATGGTCTATGAGAACAACCGCGTCACGCTCGATTATTCCATTGCGGCGGACCAGCCGCAGGCGCCGGGCGAGCGGTTCGAGCTGGGGATTTACGATCCCGAATATTACGTGGCCATTACGGTCAATGATGCGGCCGATGTGACGCTGGAAAACGCGCCGTCCGATTGCGCGGTGCGCGTCGAGCCGCCGGTGCCGATGACGCGGGAGGTCGAGGAGCGGCTCTATGCGCTGGGACCGGAGGTGCTGGAATTGCCACCGGACCTGGCGGCGGCCATGCGCGGCACCCAGGGATTGGTGGTGGTTTCCTGTGGCGCGGCCAGCGTAGCAAGGACTGCGGCCGAGGCGGCCGCCGATGTGGCGCGGGCGCGGCCTTCGGCGCCCTTCGGCGGACCGCCGCCGGAAGTGGGGATCAACTTGCCGCGCAGCGGGTTTTTCGGCTGGCTGCAAAACCAGCAGCGGGACTTTTATGCGGCGCTGACCGCCTCGCTCGATGCGCTGCGTACCGACTGGACCGCGTTCTGGGTGCTGGGCGGGCTGAGCTTTCTTTATGGCATATTCCACGCGGCCGGGCCGGGGCATGGCAAGGTGGTGATCTCGTCCTATGTGCTGGCAAATGAGAGCCAGTTGCGGCGCGGGATTGCGCTGAGCGGGCTGTCGGCGCTGATGCAGTCACTGGTGGCGATCGGCCTTGTGCTGGTGCTGGCCGGGGTGTTGAACCTGACCAGCACGGCGCTGGGCGAGGCGGCGCATTGGGTCGGGGTGGTTTCCTACGCGATGGTGGCGCTGCTGGGCGTCTGGCTGGTGCTGCGCAAGGTTTTTGGCTGGGGACACAGCCATGCGCATGATCACGACCATGCTCACCATCACGGCCATGAGCATCATGACCACAGTATGCATCATGCGATTGCGCCGCAGGATATCCGGGGCAATTGGCGGGAGCAATTGGGCGTCGTGCTGGCGGTGGGGCTGCGGCCCTGCTCGGGGGCACTGGTGGTGCTGGTGTTCGCGCTGTCGCAGGGTGTGCTGGCCGCCGGGATTGCCTCGGTGCTGCTGATGGGGCTGGGCACGGCGATCACCGTGGCGACACTGGCGACCCTGGCGGTGACGGCCAAGGGTCTGGCCGGGCGGATCGGCGGGGCGGACAGTGCCCTGGCCGGCGCGGTTGTCTGGTGGGCTGAGCTGGCGGGCGCAATCTGTGTGCTGGGCTTTGGTGTGCTGCTGCTGGTGGCCAGTCTTTGATCTGGATCACCGGCACGGCGCGACCCATAGCCGCTTTGCGCCCTTGGCCGAAATGCGTATGGTGCGGCCAACTCTGGAACATTTCCAAACTGGTCCCCGATGTCCGCTCATCTTCCACCGAACCATCCGCCCGTTCCCCAGCAGAAGATCGGCGTGCTGCTGCTTAATCTGGGGACGCCGGATGGCACCGACTATTGGAATGTGCGGCGGTATCTCAAGGAATTCCTCTCCGATCCGCGGGTGATCGAGACCAACAAGTTCCTGTGGTGGCCGATCCTCAATCTGGTGATCCTCTCGTTCCGGCCGCAAAAGAGCGGGCATGCCTATGCCCAGATCTGGGACAAGGAAAAGAACGAAAGCCCGCTCAGGGTGATTACCCGCGAGCAGACCGAGAGCCTGGCCGAGCGGCTGAGCGGCGACGGGATCATGGTGGATTTTGCCATGCGCTATGGCAATCCCTCGACCAGATCGGTGCTGGAGAAGATGCAGGCGGCCGGGTGCCAGAAGATCCTGCTGGTGCCGCTTTATCCGCAATATTCGGCGACGACGACGGCGACGGCGAATGACAAGGCGTTCGACGCGCTGAAAACCATGCGCTGGCAGCCGGCGGTACGGACGGCGCCGGCCTATTTCGAGGACCCTGCCTATATCAAGGCCCTGGGCGACTCCATCCGCGACGGGGTTGCGGCGCTGGATTTCGAGCCGGATGTGGTGATCACCTCCTATCACGGCATGCCGGTGGAGTATCTCCAGCGCGGCGACCCGTATCATTGCCAGTGCTTCAAGACCACGCGGCTGGTGCGCGAGTATCTCGGCTGGGACGCGGACAAGCTGATGGTCACGTTCCAGAGCCGGTTCGGGCCGACCGAATGGCTGCAGCCCTATACCGACAAGACGCTCGAAGCGCTGCCGGGGCAGGGCAAGAAGAAGGTCGCCATCCTGGCGCCGGCGTTCTCGGCGGACTGCATCGAGACGCTCGAGGAAATCGCCATGGGCGGTAAGGATAGCTTCATGGAAGCGGGCGGGGAGAAGTTCGCCTATATCCCGTGTTTGAATGCCTCGCCCGGCGGCATGGATTTCATTGAATCCATGGTGCGGCGGGAATTGGCGGGGTGGCTGTAGTCATTGGCCTGTCTCCAGCCCCCTCGCCCCTCAGCGGAGAGGGGCGGGGTGAGGGGTGAAAGCCCCTCGGTCAGACCGCAATGCTGAACCCCTCATCCGGCCCTGACGGGCCACCTTCTCCCCTCAGGGGAGAAGGGAAGGCGGCATCCTGCTCCACATAAATTATGATAGCGATGTCACCAACCCGGCCCCACGAAATCGGGCGGGGTGACGTTGACCAGGCCCCGGCCGACGATGTAGCTGCGATCGACCCAGCCATAATCGGGTATGCGGCACCAGGTGGTGGCACCATTGGGCCAGAGGGTGTGGCCGGCGTCGCCGATCCAGGAGCCGCGGTTGCTGTCGCTGTCGGTCTGGGTGCAGCGATCGACGGGGATTTCCTGGCCCTCGCGCAGATGGCCGACAATTTCGAAGCGATTATCGGGTCCGGCATGCACGGCAATATTGCCGCCCGAAACGCGGGCGGTGACGGTGAGCGCCAGAGCCGGGCCGGCAAGGGCGGCACTGGCAAGCGCGGCGAGGGTGAATGCTGTGAGGGCGCGCATGGGGCCTCCGGAAAGTGGTTTTTTGGAGCAGATGCGCCTCTCATGTGGCAATTGCAAGACCCTTCAGGCGTGGCCAGACCCCGGCCGGCCCTGTGGCCTCCGGTTGCAGATGTGGACGTGTTCCGAGGCGCGTGCGTCTCAGTAAACTTAGATAAATAGAGACGTCGCCGCCTCGGAACGCTGGGTTTCTCCTGCCGTCGTGGCCCCTATTGATCGCTCGTCGCAAGGTGACCCGACCAGCAGGCGAGCCCTGGAGCGAATCCAGTCTCACCAGCTCCCCCCGCAAATGTTCGCTGCAGTCCGTCCGCCGCGGGAGTGATGGGGGGATTATGGGGCAGGTTTTGCGTGCGGGGATAAGTCTCTACACATTGCTCCCACACATTCAGATTTTCATCCGCGGGCTTCCTGCCGGCGACGCGCGGTGGGTCAAATCAGTAGCGCCCATGCTCCCGGATTGCGGTCTCTATTTCTGTCTCCAGCTCCGGGTGAACCGCAACGGCGCGCGCCAGAAGGGCGGTGTTCACCTGATCGATGGCAACCGCAAGGTCATGGGCGCAGGCGCGATAGTCCGCCTCGGACAGCCCAGCCTTCAGCAGAGGCAGGATGGCTTGAAGGGAACGATTGGCATCAAAGGCGGTGCGCGCCATCGCGCGGGCAAGTTCAATATCCATGCAGTGTCCTCCTGCTCTGATCGTCACCCTCGGGCCTATCCATACGTGCCGAGTTCGCAGAAGGGCCAGCCATTCGCGCCTTGTTCGCTCAAATCTCTCCACTGGAGAGATTTGCCCCTGCGGGTCGCTCCAAGCACTCATGGCCTTCTCACTTTAAATCGGTCCACCGGACCTATTTGCCCTGCGGGACAGCTCGAAGCCCCTCACCCTGACCTTCCGCTGAACGCGTCAGGTCGTCCCTCTCCCTCAAGGGGGAGGGGCGCAGGAGCCAAAATCCCAGGACGGGGTGTAGGTGTCGTCATCATCAAGCGGCGGGCCGCCGTTGGAGAGGAGCGCGGTGGTCATACGAGGAGTGTGGCGCTGGGCGGGCATTGCGTCCAATGAAGGATTTCTATTGGGGGGATAGGGTGGAACTTTGAGCTTTACCACTAAAGATTGGTCCATCCCTGTCCCCATTCTATCACTGACAACACGTCGGTCGAGCTTGAAAGCGGTACATTTATCAGCTGATAAAGCGCTTGGCTGGACGTAGTGTCAACGCAGAATGCGATCCCGCAACCGGTAGTGACTCTGCTGTCTCCGTTCCGGATGTTTGTTTCATTGACCCGATGAGTTAGGCTCATGCTGTTCGTAACCATTACCTGCGCAGAAGACACGAAAGCTGCCCTGTGAGCCCGTCTTGTGATCCACGGTCCTTTCATTCCCCTGGTATCGAACTCCCAGCTAATGGATTGATCCATTATGGGCGCGTAGACCCAGTTGAGCCCGGCTGACGCCATAACCCAGTCACCAGGGGAATTGGATGAAATATCGGCGCATATGAATAACATTGCTCTTCCGAGATCATATGAATCAAAAACGATCAGTTCCGAGCTATCAATAATATCTTCATTCAGTGGGTCCGAAATTGAGTTGAACTCACTTGTCAGTCCGAATCTTTTGCTCTGTTCTATGCTTAGGTTCCACCTAAAAAGTTTGTTCTGTTTCCAGATGATTTTTCCATACATATCTATGGCGATTACATAGTTTGTTCCAGATGTCTCGTTATTTCCAGATACCCCAGCAAATATGCCTCTGAAGGCTGGAATTTTTCCTGTGGCTAATGTTTGAGTAGCAATTTCTCGCCTAGTTAGCTCGCATAGCCAATCAACGTATTCTTCATCTAGCGTCAGTTCAGGGAGGTAGAGATACTGGACTTCTTTTTCGATCGCTATCTTTAATATATTCTCAATTCGACTACTAGGAATATTTGGTACAACTCTATAGCGAGAGCCGTCGGCTGGGATATCGAAATGCACGTCTTCTTTTTCTTGAGCTAACGGCGCTACTGCTATCTTCAAGGTGCCCGAGGATGAAGTTGGCATCGTGACCCGCAAAGTGTCTGTCTTGTATTCGATGCTCACCGATCTCGTGCTTGTCGATGTGGGAACATTTGCGTCAGCTGAGTCCAATTTCCATGGGAGGAAGGTCGTGTGGTCAAGTAGTTGCCTCAGCACAAGTGGGCGCTGGGATAGTTCGCTTCCGGCGAGGATGGGGTCGGAAGGGTGTTCTTGAAGCAAAATAGTCCGGTTGCGAGTGAGTATGCTGTCTCCCCATTTTGGGCCTTTTGCCCATGGTATCATCCGTCCAATTCTTCCCCTGCCGAAGTAGCCGTCATAAACAAGGCGGTCTGCGGCATCGTCATGGAGCTGCGACCTACGGACCATCGATGAGCGACCCAACATAGTGAGGGGAAAATGCCAGCTATCAAGAAACTGCAAGGCTCTGACTTGCTGGAGAAAATTTGAGTAGCTATCTGCGGCCCTACAGTTCTCATCTACCCCGAGCTTTTCGACGTACTCCCAAAGGGCGGTTAAGTTGTCGATTTCCCACGATGCCGCCTGCTGAGCGGTGGGATCGCCTAGGTCGGAATCAAGTTCTACCAACCATGCCTCTAGTTCTGAAGATGGTACGGAATTGAGATGTTCGAGTTCGAAGATGGCCCCTGCGACGCAGGACAAGAGGTCGGACGGGGAAGGATTCAAGCTTCACCAATTTATGTTGGTTGACGTTAGTTGACTCTTCAGGTTTGAGTCATATGTATGAGGCTTAGGTTAGGAACCCAAATCATGTATCAAAGCCCGTCGCTCGCCAAAGCCAAAACAAACTTGGATCGAGCGATTGTTGAGAAAAACTGGGCCGATGTAGACAAGGTCCAGCTGAGGATATCTGAAATCCTAGTCGATGCAGTTGCTAATAGAGCAACTGAGCAGGTGAGCGCTGTCAAGTCAGTTGTTGCGGATGCGTTCGCCAAGATTGTTTTAATTAGTGGTGTGAGAGTGGGCGAGTCCGCAGATCGGGCAGCTTGGTCGCTAAATTCCGTGGCCTTACTTGCAGATGTTGCTGCCACCTTCCTGCCGCCCGTTGAGGCTTCAGCGCAGCCCGGTGCATCTGACAAGATTTTACAGCGTTTGGCCCGCAGCAATGTAGGTCGTTTGACCAATAAAGATTTGGCAAAAGATTGTGGCTTGGCCGAGGAAACTGTTGCTCGTACGCTTCCGAGGTTGATTTCAGACAATCTTGTTATCTCGCGGAAGTCGGGTAGGGCGCGGTTTACGGAGATCACTGAGCGAGGGCGCTGGCATCTGCAGAAATTTGGCGTGACTAACTACTCTAGAATTAATTCTCCGCAAAAGGACCTGGATTTCGTTGTTCAGTCGGGAAAGCCCCAATTAAAAGTTCAACACCTGGCTGGGAAACGGTCCTATAAATCTAGCTACGAAATCATCTCTCAGCAGAGTAGTGAAAATCTAAAGGTTCAATTCCAAGACGATGTTACTGAAAACTTGGACATACCTAGTGTTCCTGAATGGATCGAGGGGAAAAGAATTCTGACTGGTGTCAAGAATAGCGCCGATGCTGATCGCAGGTACATAAATGGCTGATGCAAATAAAGTTGATATTTTTGTAGATGCCCTCCATGAAGAAGGGTATCGAGCAAAGCCTTATGAGCGCGATGGAACCTTTCATGTGGAGAGTGCAACGTCTGGGTATACCATTCTGTTCTCATTTGCTTCGGAAGGGACAATTCAAATGTTTTGCGGAATAAAGCGCGCAGAAGATTCCGAAATTTCTTTTGAATCGATAAATGATTTCAATAGGAAGTACAGATTTGCTAAGATGTATCTAGATGATGACCGGGATTTGAATTCGCAGGCTGATTTTTTCTTCGACCCTTCCGCTTCAACAGTAAAAGATAACATTCGCCAGATTCTAAGTCTTATGGACGTCACAGTGTCAGAGATGAAAGTGATTTTGGCCAATAGCTCCGTGAATCAAGCGTAATGCGTGTTCGATTTTCGTCTACTCTGTGGCCTCTTCTCCATTGCCGCGAAGGGTCATGTGGAGGCATAGTCGTGACATGCGACTTGGACGAGAGGTTCTCCTCGTGGCTCATTTGGGCCCCTCGTCCAGCATTCACTGCGCCGACGAGATTTGCGGTACCGTCGGTCGGATGAAGAAGCCGAGCCAGCCCCACTTTGTCACCTGACCTCGCCTTCGAGGGTATTGAGTTCCATCTATCTGAGCCGCTTGACCTCGTCACGCGACCTTGCAGCCTTCTCTGCCACTCGAGCATAGTTCTCGTGGCCATCGCCGCTCAAATCGCTCCACCGGAGCGATTTGCCCACCGTAGGTCGGGCACGTCCAAGTGAGGCCCCCTCACCCGGCGCTGCGCGCCGACCTCTCCCCGAGGGGCGAGGTGGGGTGCGCTACGACACCTCGCCTTCGAGCGTATCCAGCTCCATTTCGCGAAGGCGTTTGACTTCGTCGCGGAGGCGGGCGGCTTTCTCGAATTCCAGGTTCGTCGCGGCCTCGCGCATTTCGCGTTCGAGGTCCTTGATGACCGTCGCAAGGTTGTCGCCCGTAACCGTCTTTTCCTTGCCGTCCTTGCCTTTGCCGATGCTGACGGTGACGTGGTCTTTTTCGTAGACGCTGTCGACGATGTCGTTGATGCGGGCTTTGACGCTCTGGGGCGTGATGCCGTGTTCGGTGTTGTAGGCGATCTGTTTTTCGCGGCGGCGGTTGGTTTCGGCCAGGGCGCGTTCCATGGAGCCGGTGGTGCGGTCGGCATAGAGGATGACCTTGCCGTCGACATTGCGGGCGGCGCGGCCGATGGTTTGGATGAGGGAGGTTTCGGAGCGCAGGAAGCCTTCCTTGTCGGCGTCGAGAATGGCGACGAGGCCGCATTCGGGGATGTCGAGGCCTTCGCGGAGGAGGTTGATGCCCACCAGCACGTCGAAGGCGCCCAGGCGCAAATCGCGAATAATCTCGATGCGCTCGATGGTGTCGACGTCCGAATGCATGTAGCGCACGCGGATGCCCTGTTCGTGCATGTATTCGGTGAGGTCCTCGGCCATTTTCTTGGTGAGGACGGTGCATAGGGTCCGGTAGCCGGCCTTGATGGTGGTGCGGATCTCGTCGATGACGTCGTCGACCTGATGGGTGGCCGGGCGGATCTCCACGGGGGGATCGATCAGCCCGGTGGGGCGGATGACCTGTTCGGCAAAGACGCCGCCGGTCTGGTCCATTTCCCAACTGCCGGGGGTGGCCGAGACATAGACCGATTGCGGGCGCATGGCGTTCCACTCCTCGAAGCGGAGGGGGCGGTTGTCCATGCAGCTGGGGAGGCGGAAGCCGTATTCGGCGAGCGTGGCCTTGCGGCGCAAATCGCCGCGATACATGGCGCCGAGCTGGCCGATGGTGACGTGGCTTTCGTCGACAAAGACCAGGGCATTGTCGGGGAGATATTCGAACAGGGTCGGGGGCGGCTCGCCGGGCTTGCGGCCGGAAAAGTAGCGCGAATAGTTCTCGATGCCGGCGCAGGAGCCGGTGGCTTCCATCATTTCAAGATCGAACAGGGAGCGCTGTTCGAGGCGCTGGGCTTCGAGGAACCGGCCGGCGCCGTTGAGCTCCTGCAGGCGCGCGGCCAGCTCGGAGCGGATCTGCTTGATCGCCTGGTTCATGGTGGTGCGCGGCGTCACGTGGTGGCTGTTCGCATAGACGCGGATGAAGGTGAGGTCGGCGGATTTCTTGCCGGTGAGGGGATCGAATTCGGTGATCGACTCGATCTCGTTGCCGAACAGGGTGACGCGCCAGGCGGCGGCCTCATAGTGGGCCGGGAAGATTTCGACGGTATCGCCGCGCACCCGGAAGGTGCCGCGGACAAAGCCGGTGTCGCCGCGCTTGTATTGCAGGGCCACGAGCTTGGCCAGGAGCTGGCGCTGGTCGATCTGCTGTCCCTTCTGCACGTCGATGGTCATGGCGGTGTAGTCTTCCACCGAGCCGATGCCGTAAATGCAGGAGACCGAGGCGACGATGATGACGTCGTTGCGCTCGAGGATCGCGCGCGTGGCCGAGTGGCGCATGCGGTCGATCTGCTCGTTGATGGTGGATTCCTTCTCGATATAGGTGTCGGTGCGCGTGACGTAGGCCTCGGGCTGGTAATAGTCGTAGTAGGAAACGAAATATTCGACCGCGTTGTCGGGGAAAAAGCCCTTGAACTCGCTGTAGAGCTGAGCGGCGAGGGTCTTGTTGGGCGCCAGGATCAGCGCCGGACGCTGGGTGCGGGCGATGACCTGGGCGGCGGTGTAGGTCTTGCCCGAGCCAGTGACGCCGAGCAGGACCTGGTCGGTCTCGCCGTTTTCAACGCCTTCCACCAGTTCGGCAATGGCGGTGGGCTGGTCGCCGGCGGGCTCATATTCGGTGTTGAGGCGGAAGGGGCGGCTCTCGGCGGATTTGGCGGGGTGCTCGGGGCGGTGCGGCACCCAGGGGGCGGAGCCTTCCACCTCCTTGCGGCCATGCAGGATGATCTGTTCGAGCGCCTTGACGGTGGCGGTGACACCGACAGTGGAGGCGTTTTCGAGGGATTCGTTCTTGCGGGCCTTGTTCTTTTTCACCGAGGCATCGAGCGCTTCGCGCAGCTTGGCCTGGGTTTCGGGATCGGCGGCGGCGGTGCGGGAGATGTCGCGGGCGGTGAGCGGCTTGCTCGGCACATGGCCGAAGCCGGCCTGCGGGGCTTCGCCCATGCCATCGAAGTCGACGCGGTCGACCGAATTGATCTTGGTCTTGCCGGACTTTTTCGCCATGCCGGTGGCGGTGTCGTGGCTCGACTTGGTGGTGCGGCGCTTTTCGAGGGCGGATTTGGGCTCTTTCGCAGCTTTTTCGGCGGCCTCGGCGCGGTCGAGGGCGCGCTTGTTCTTCATGCGCTCGGCATAAAGCGGCTTGGATGCCTGAATGTCCTCGGCCTTTTCGATCTCGGCGAAGAACTCGTCGATGGAGAATTCGGCTTTGCCGGGGCGTGTGGATTTGGGGGCCATGGCGCTGATCTCGGGGGCTGGGGAAGCGACTCACATGGGGAACGAGGCGCGCAGATGCAATGTTCCGACGCACACTAGCAAAGCCTGAACGGAGAGGGAACGGGGGCTGCTGACAGCGGGAGTCAGCAATGGGTGATCAGCGGCCCGGTTTGGTGGCGAACCAGAGGGTGTGGCGGTCGCCCTTGCCATTATTGCGGGCGCGGACAGTGACCTGCTCTACCTGCATTCCGGTCTGCCTGAGGCGTTTGGTGAAGCGGTCGTCTGGGTGGGAGGACCAGATGGCCAGGTGCCCGCCCGGGGTCACGGCTGCCTTGGCGGCGGCGAGGCCAGCGGCATTGTAGAGCCGGTCATTGGCGGGCCGGAACAGGCCGTCGGGGCCGTTGTCGACATCGAGCAGGATGGCGTCGAAGGGTTTGCCGGCGCTGATGGCCGTTGATACATCGCCAAGGTGAATGTGGACGCGAGGATCCTCGAGGCTGTCGCCATGCAGGGGCAGGAGCGGGCCGCGGGCCCAGTCGACAATCTCCGGTACGAGTTCGGCGACGGTAATTTCGCTGTCGGCGGCAAAGCACTTGAGGGCCGCGCGCAAAGTGAAGCCGAGGCCCAGACCGCCGATGAGAATACGGGCCTTGGGGCGTGATCCAAGCCGGGCGGCAGACATATTGGCGAGCTGCTCTTCGGAATTGCTCATGCGGCTGTTCATCAGCGTGATGGTGCCGGACATGACGGAAAATTCGCTACCGCGCTGCATCAATGTCATCGGGCCGCCGCCGGGCATGGTGGTCTCGCCGAGTTTTTGCCAGGGGATCATGGGGCGGGTCCGGTTTGCATGAAGGCTTGCCGTAGCGGAAGCACGTGGAACCAGCAAGGGCCGACGGTTGCCAGCGATGTTTCGTCGGCCTTTGCAATTGGCTGCCGAGTCGGGAGAGTGGAGGGTTTAGCAGGCCGGAACTGGGTTTTGCGCCCAGGCCGCGGCCATTCTGGCAATTGCTGGAAGATGGGACGTGCCGGCAGGATCGGCGAGGCCGTGATCGAGGCCCGGAAATTCCCAATAGGTCAGATGGCAGAGGCCTCTATCTGCGAAGGTGGACAATGTTGTGCGGGAGGCCGCAACGGGTGCCGACTGGTCCAGACCGCCCTGGATAAGCAAAAATGGAGCGGTGGATTTCTGCATATGGTCGAGTGGGCGCAGGTCCAGGCCGTCGGCCCAGAAACGGTAGGTCGAGCCGCCGAGGGGTTCCGAACTTTGCGGATTTTGGCGCGCCATTTGGAAGCCGGACTGGACCTGCTCCTGCGCTTCGGGCGGCACGGTGGACAGGACCATGTCGCCAAACGTCTCTCCGGTGGCCGTGGAGAGCAGGATTGTTGCGGTGACGGGGACATGTTCGGCCAGCATCGCCATGGCCAATCCACCCTCGGAGCCACCGAACAGGATGGTGTTTGCGGTGTCCATGTTCGGATCGGCCGCCAATGCATCAAGCACAATCCGATAGTCTGCGACGCGCTGGCTGATGGTGTAATTGTCGAGGAATTGAGGCGGGCAATCGGCGAATGGATCCGGAATTTCGACGTCAGGCGTGACGCCGACTTTCTCCACGATAAGGGCTGCAAAATCGGGGAAGGCGGCGCGCACGGTGGCCAGATTGGGACTGAGGGCGGCGCGGGCACAGCCAGAGCCCTGGCTGATGACGAGCAAGCCGGATGCTTCGCCCGCGGGGGCGTCGAGCGTATAGTGGATCATGGTCCCATCTGCCCGCCTGGCCTCGTGATAATCGATGGCATAAGCCTGCGGCAGGGCGAGCAGAGTCAGCGCGGCAAGCGCGAGAGAGCGGTCAAGCATAGTTTGTTTCCGTTAGCGGCGAATAGCGGCGGGGAGCAGCACGAGCGTCCCCATGATCAGCAAGGGCAGCAGAGCCGGGAACCCGATGGCTACGCTGATTTCACCAGGTTGATCGGGCAGGGAGGGCAGCACATTGATGGTGACCATGGCGGTCAGGACAGCGCTCGACAGAGCGCCGGCAATTGGCCATGAATGCGTGGCTCGGCGTCGATGCGCGAATGCCAGCATCAACATGGCCAGGATGACCGGGGCGGCGTAGGTGACGAGCTTCAACCCATCGCCGAGATCGCTGATGACCGCGCGGAGCGGCGTTTCGGTTGCGGCGAGGAGCAAGCATAGCCCCAGCGCCACCAATGCGAATTGGCAGAGCACGGGAATTGCCAGGTAGACGAGCGCGGGCCAGCGGGCCGCCAGGCTGCGGAAGCGGCCATTGGCCAGCATCGGCAGCAGCAGGGTATCGTTGCCGCCCAGGCGGTGGTCGGCCTCAGTCTGTGCCACATGTGGCGCCGCGCCTTCGGCGATCAGATGCGCGACGATATCTTCCCGATGGTCGGCCAGTTCGCGCAGATAGCGTTGCACATGGGCTGGTGACAGACCTGCCTTGAGCAGGTCTTCTCGCATGGTTTCCAGACGGTCAGGCATGGCGGGGCGTCTCAACGATCGCTGCGATGGTGCCTTGGAGGCGCTGCCAATGGGCCAGCAAGGAGTCGAAACGATCTTTGCCGGTCGGGGTAACGGAATAGTACACCCGGCTGCGGCCATTGACAGTCTGCCGTCGCGTGGACAATGCGCCGTCGCGTTCCAGGGCATGCAGGACGGGATAAATGACGCCTTCTGCGAAACTCAGATTGTCGTTGCTGGCGGCGCGAATGGCTTCGACCAGTTCATAGCCGTACATCTCCTTGTCGCGCAGCAGGCGCAGGACCAGCAGCTCGGGCACGCCGTTGAGAAATTGTGAGGTGGTGGTGGGCATCTTCTTATTACCTAGTTTCTCTAGGCATGATGCCTAGCATCGATAGGTAATGCAAGAGTTTTGTCGTAGCCTTGTCGAAATGCCTGCGTCATTCTCGTCGCTGGCACAGGAACAGCGCGATGCTGTTCGCGTGTCACAGGGGACGAAAATGAAAATTGCAGGTTGGATATTGAGTGCCTTGATCGGGCTGTTTCTGGCGATTGCCTCGGCGCTGCCGAAGTTTTTGGGGATCGAGGCGGCGACCGACGCCATGATGGTGGTGGGTTGGCCGGTGAAATATCTGGTGCTGATCGGGGTGATCGAGGTGGGGTGCGTGATCCTGTTCCTGATCCCGCGTACGGCGCTGCTGGGCGCGGTGCTGACCACGGGATTGCTGGGTGGGGCGCTGGCGGCAAATTTGCGGGTGGATAATCCGATGTTCAGCCACACGCTGTTCTCCATCTATCTGGGGGTCGCGGTGTGGGTGGCGCTGTGGCTGCGCGAAGACAAAATGCGGGCGGTGTTTCCACTGGTGCGCTGAGACGCTGGAGGCGGAGGTGACAAGGCCGGGCTGATGCCCGGCCTTATTGCTTTAACTGACGGCCCAGGTGGCAATGGGTGGGAAGAACAGCAGCACTGCCAGGGCTACCAATTGCAGGGCAATAAAGGGCAGCATGGCGGTGTAGATGTGCTTGAGCGCGATTTCCTTGGGGGCGACGCTCTTGAGGTAGAAGGCGGCCGGGCCAAAGGGCGGGGTGAGGTAGGACACCTGCATATTGACCGCGAAGAGAATGCCGAACCAGATCGGGTCATAGCCAAGCTGGATAACAATGGGCACGAAGATCGGCAGGGTCAGGAGCGCAATGCCGATCCAGTCGAGGAACATGCCGAGGACGAGCAGGATCAGCATCATCACCATGATGATGACCACGGGCGGGGCGTCGAGGCCGAGAATGGCGCCAGAGACGAAGCGATTGCCGCCCATGAGATTATAGACGCCGACGAGCACGGCGGCCGCAATGCCGATCCAGATGATCATGCCGCAGGTTTCGAGCGTGTGCACGAGGCTGGCCTGCAGCATTTTCAGGTTCAGTTCGCGCCGCAGCAGCGAGACCAGCAAGACGGCGGAAACGCCAAGGGCGGCGGCTTCGGTAATGGAGGCGATGCCGCCATAGATCGAGCCGAGTACCACGATGACGATGAAAACCGGCGCGGCGAGGGCCTTGAGGGCGTCGAGGATGGATTGCTCGGCATATTCCTCCTTGCTCATGGGCGGGCCCATCTGCGGATTGCGAATGCAGATGAACAGCACATAGGCAACGTAGAAGGCGAAGAGCAGCAGGGCCGGGGTGATGGCGGCGACGAACAGATCGGCAATCGAGACGCTGGCGATCAGCCCATAGATGATGAGCACGATCGAGGGGGGCATCATGGTGCCCAGCGAACCGCCAGCACAGACGACGCCAATGGACAGGTTGCGGTCGTAGCCGAGGCGCAGCATTTGCGGCAAAGCCAGAATGCCGAGCAGCACGATTTCGCCGCCGATGACGCCAGACATGGCGGCCATCAGCACGGCCACGATGAGGGTCTGGACGGCGACGCCGCCGGGCAAGCGTCCGGCCAGGATGCGCATGCCGTTGAACAGGTCCTTGGCGATGCCGGATCGGTCGAGCAGGGCGGCCATGAGAATGAACATGGGGATGGCCACGAGCGAATATTCGGTGATGAAGCCGAAGATGCGCGAGGTGACCAGGGGCAGGGCCATGCCGCCGAACCAGCCAAAGGTGAAAACAAGGGCGACCAGGCCCGTGACCCAGGCCAGAGGCTGGCCGGTCAGCAGAAGCAGGAAGATGGCGGCGACCAGAACGTAGGAACCGAGTTCGATGCCGAGAATGTCGAGGCCCATGTCAGCGCTCCCCGCCGGAGGTGCGGCGCCGGATGGCGGCAATCAGGTGCAACAGGGTCTGGATGAACATGACGGCGCAACAGATCAGCACCATGGCCTTGAGCAGGGCCGGTGTGGGCGGGTTCCAGGCGGTGCCCGTGCCTTCGAGGCGCAGGTCGCCGGTGGGCGTGAACCACGATTTGGACGACATGATCCAGGCCGCGTAGCTCAGCCCGGCGAAAAACACCAAGGCGATAATCGAATTGACGATGTCGAGCCAGCGGCGGCGCGCCGGGGTGACGGCGTCGTAGATCATGCGGACGCGGATGTGCTTGTCGCGGGCCAGGGCAATGGGGCCGCCAACCAGGAATATTCCGGCGATCAGGAAAGTGGTGGTCTCGTGCGCCCAGAAGGTGGGGCTGTCGAATACATAGCGCGCCACGACCTCGATGACCGTGACGGCGAAGGCCGCAAAGATGGCCCAGGCAAACACTTTGCTGGAGCCGGCGACGAAGCGGTCGAAGCCGGTTCGAATGCCGGCATCGGCATCTTCGACCTGGTCGACGATGGCTTCGAGATCTCGATCCTGGGGCATGGCCTGTCTCGCAATGTGGGAAAGGGGCACCCGGCGGTGGGCCGCCGGGTGCGCAGGGCCGGAAGGCTGCTAGAGCAGGTTGCGGCCTTCGAGATAGGCGATGACGGCGTCGTAATAGCGCTGGGTCATATCGCTGCGGCTGGCCCAGTTCTGCCATTCTTCCTGTGCGATGCGCCGGAACTTGGCGCGCTCGTCCCCGGACCAGTTGATGATCTCGATTTCGGGATTGGCCCGGGCCTCGGCCACGGCTGCGGCGTCGAGCTGGCGGACCGAATAAACGTGGTCGAAGATGAACTGGTCGACCGAGGCGTAGAGAATGGCCTGCAGGTCTTCAGGCAGACCGTCCCAGATTTCCTTGTTGATCGAAATGTCGATCAGCGGCAGCGAGTGGAAGCCGGGATAGAGCGGGTAGGGGGCAATGTCGTTCATGCCCAGCGCCTGATTGGTGGCAAAGACGGTGTTATCAGCCGCATCCACGACACCCTTGTCGAGAGCGGAGAAGATTTCCGAACCGGGCAGGGCCACAGGCGAAGCGCCAGCCTTGGAGAAGATCTCGAACACCATTCCCTCGGGCGCCCGCAGTTTGACGCCTGCGAGGTCTTCGACCGTGCGGATCGGCACGCCGGCCACGAAGGCTTCAGGCTCGGTGGCGGCAGCGCCAATGAAGTGGACGCCATAGGGCTCGACGAGCTCGGCATAGAGCTCATGGCCGCCGCCGGACTGCATGAAGCCGAGCAGCTCGAACGGGTCGCTCCAGGCGCCGACCAGATTGCCCATCATGGCAAAGGCGGGATCCTTGCCCGAGAAATAGCTGGGGTCGGTCAGATGGCCCTGCAGAATGCCGGCGCCGACCGCGTCGAGCGTATCGGTATGCGGCACGACCGAGCCGATCGGCAGGATCTCGATGGCGATGCGGCCACCGGAAAGTTCGCCGACATTTTCGGCCCATTTCTGCTTATTGATGAAGCCCGGTTCACCGGCCGTTTCAGAGGTCTGGAAAGTCCAATTGTATTCCTGGGCAACGGCTGCGCCGCAGAGCAGCAGAGCCGCAACTGCAGACGCAGTGGTGCTGACAACAAACTTGGTAAAATTCACGATGTCCTCCCTTTCGATGCTCCAATTGCTTTACGTACCGCAGGAGTGCATCGAAAACTCCCACGTCGTTGGCTCGCCAGTCTGCACGGATTGGCCGACCGATCAACTGGTCACACGCCGGACGGTACTTTCCATCCACTTTGCCGCGGGCAAATAAACGGCGCGCCGGGAACCAGCGCGCCGGGCCGGGATCAGTTTCGCGCGGGCATGAAGATGATGACGGCGAACAGCAGGACACCGGCAAAGGTGACCAGCGAACTGATCGCGACGACCGGTTCGACAGACGGATTGCCATTGAGCAGCATGTAGAGCGACACGCTCATGACCAGAACGCCCAGGACATAGACGCCATATTGCAACTTGGGCAGCAGGCCGGCGGCCTTGGCTGGATTGAGGGCGAGATAGCCACCGAAGATGGCGCTGGTGACCCAGCCGAGCAGATTGATGTGAGCATGGGCGCCGATGACATTGTGGTTGCCGCTGATCGACATGTGAATGCCGATGCCGATGCCGGCGAGTAGAAACACTATGGCCGTGCGGAAGTAGAGGTTTGCCAGTGCTGGCATGCTGAAAGTCCCCCCAGGGTGACGCGAGGCGCCGGGGTGGCGACTCTGCGCACAGAAAAGGAAATTACTGCTGTCCGGGGGGCGTTGGAAGAGGCTTTGAACGGCATGACGCCGCCCTTTGGGGCGGCGTCGGTTTCGGGCGTCGGCTGCGGCGATCAGAAGACCTGATAGCTTGATACCGTATTGTTGTAGCTGCCCATCAGGGGCTTGTCGGCACCATAGGTGGTGCAGGCGCCGGCATACCAGTTGTTCTTGCACACGGTAATCTGTGCCCCGCCCTGCAGACGGATGGAGGAGATGGAATTGTTCCATCCGCCTGGCAGGTGCGGGTCGTCAGTACCGACGGCAACGCAGAACTGGGCGCCGGTAAAGTTGTTGCCCTTGAAGAAGCACGCCTTGGCCGGAGCCGGCGGCGCGGGCGGGGGCGGCGGGGCATCGCCGATGCCGAAGGAGAAGCTGGGGCCGCCCGGGCCGACGGTGACGCCGAAATTGAACGGAATGTCCTCCTCGGCTTCCCCGCCACCACCACCACCGCCACCACCGCCGCCTTCGGCGGGTGCGAGGTAGTTCTTGGAGACCCAGCCATCGGTGCCCGAGGCGCGGTCGACAAAGCACCAGGAACCCTGGCACTGCTTGACGTCGACATATTCGCCGGCGGGCAGAACGCCAACCTTGGCATAGCCGGTTCCGGGGCCGGTGCGGACATTGACATTGCCGGTGGCGACACCGGGGGCGGCCGACGTGGCCAGGGTGGTCAGGAGAGTGATGGCGGCCAGGCTGGCGCCGAAGAGCTTGCGATTGGTGGACATGGGATTTCCCTCATCTGTTGTGTTGCTGGAGCGCTTTTGCGGTCCGCTTTGTGAGGGGGATTAGGCGCTTTGCGCGCTGAACCGGCGCTGAATGCGGCGTTTATGCGGCAAAGGAAGACCGCCCGGATTCCGGGCGATACCATGCGCTGAAACTGAACGGGGCCGGATGAAGTGGCGTGCACTTGTACCATGCTCCGCCCGCAATCTGCGGGGGGAACTCAGTCGGTTTGATACGCCGAGAGGGGCCGGTGCGTCAGTACATGCGGATCGAGGAGAGGTTGTCGCGCAGATATTGGTGAATCACAGGCTGGCTCTCGGCGATGCGCTCGCAATAGGACTGGAAGAAGCGGTCGCGGCAGAGGGCGGCGCTGGTTGGTGTCGTCACCTGGATCGATGAAATGGTGTTGTCCCAGCCCCAGGTGGCCAGATCCTGAAAGACCTCACCGGAATCTGCGCAGAAGGAGCGGCCGGTGTAGTGGGTGCCTTCATAAAAGCACATCTGCCCGCCTGCGAGATCGGGCCAGTCATTGTCGGCGTCGAGAATGGGCCAGTGCGGATCCTTGCCGAAATCAATGGCGGCCATGCCGGTCCAGCCGCGACCGCCTGGGCCGTCGACATTGCACCAGAGCTTCTGGCAGCGGAGGATCTTGATGGCCTGTTCGCCGGCAATCTCGCCGGTGACGGCATAGGCTTCGCCCGGGCCGGCCCGCAGGACGAGAGCAGCACGGCTCCAGCCATGACTGCCGGAGGCAGAGGCGGACAGGGCGGGGATGCTGGGTAGAAGCGAGACGGCAAGGGCAAGTGCGAGGGCGAAAAGCGAGCGCATGGCAATATCCATCTGTGTGTTCGGCGGGAGGTTAGCCTGACTTGCCAGATGTTGCAAAGTAAAGCGCCGCCCGATTGGGGGCGGCGCGAAAGGCTCTTGTCGACCGATCCTAGCGAACGCGGATCGAGGCGATGTAGTCGTCGTAGTCACCCAGCGACGAGGCACCGGTCGTGTAGGTGCGGCAAGACCGGAAATTCTCCTGCGAGCAGACCTGCACGGTCAGACCGGCAGGGTTGTCGAAAGAGGAAATGCGGTCGGTCCAACCGCGCAAGTCCCGAACGGCCTCGCCCTCGTCCATACAGAAGCTGTCGCCGCGGAAGCGGGTGCGGTCATAGAAGCAGACCTCGTCATAGACGGGCTGGATGACAGGGGGACGCGGGGGACGGGGCTGGGGATTGTTGCCATTGCCCACGCCGATGCTGAT
Organism: Devosia sp.; assembly: GCA_040218355.1. Taxonomy (GTDB): domain Bacteria; phylum Pseudomonadota; class Alphaproteobacteria; order Rhizobiales; family Devosiaceae; genus Devosia. Next base: position 37,581 of record JAVJRP010000012.1, read on the forward strand.
CTGCGGGCCATCGGGACCACCAATGGTGAAGCCGAAGGAGATGCCGGGGTTGGACGGATTGACCGGGCGGCCACTGGCGCTGAGATAGCTGGCCGAAACCCAGCCATCGGGGCCGGGCTTGACCACATAGCACCAGGACGACTGGCAGCGCTGGACATCAACCTGTTCGCCACGGCGCAAGGTGTCGACCACGGCATATCCGGTGCCGGGGCCGGAGCGCACATTGACATTGCTGGTGGCGGTGCCGGGCGCGGCTTGTGCTGCGGGCAGGAAGACCACCACGGCAGCGGCGGCCACGGCGATGCCGGTGGCCAAGTTCAGAAGATTCCTGCGGGTCTGACGATGCATGACTTGCTCCCTCCGGCTCGATCTTTCCGGCCCCGGACTTCCGGGACGACGCTTTTCGGCGACCGCGCCACTTGTTTATGACTTTAGAAACGAAGTGTTAGCGCAAAGAGTTCCGGCAATGTCCGGGAGAGTATTCGAATGGTGAATATTCCAGGGCAGGCCGCTGCGCCGGGATGAGTAATGCAAAGGCTGGCTGAACGCAGTCTGAACGAGGCAGGTTGCCTTATTGTGTCGGGATCGGGCGCTTCTGGCCGTTCTCGTCGAGCGAAACATAGGCGAAGCGCGCATCGGTGACCTTGGTGCGATCGTCGAGACGGTTGCGGCGCACCCAGGCTTCAAGGCCGACCGTGATCGAGGTATTGCCGACGCGTTCGATATCAGCATAGACGCAGAGCACGTCGCCGACCTTGACCGGGGCAATGAAGGTCATGGCTTCGACCGCCACTGTGACCACGCGACCCCTGACTCGTTCGATGGCGGCAATGGCGCCGGCAATGTCCATCTGGCTCATCACCCAGCCGCCGAAAATGTCGCCGGCCGGATTGGTGTCGGCAGGCATGGCCAGGGTGCGGATGATGAGAGCGCCGGTGGGTTCGGTTGCATCTGACTGCATGAATGGGGTTCCTATTCTGGACGCTTGACGGGCCAGCGGCCCACGGCTTCTTCCCAATGCTTGCGGCACAGGGACAGATAGACCGACTTTTCAATGGAGACCTGGTCCCCATCGGTAAGCACGCGGCCCGACATGTCCTGGCGCACCACCATGGTGGCCTTGGCGCCGCAGGTGCAGATGGTGCGGATTTCGCGCAGCGTATCGGCGATGGCCAGCAGTTCCATGGCGCCGGGGAATAGCTTGCCCTGAAAGTCGGTCCGCAGGCCATAGCACATGATCGGAATATTGAGCCGGTCGGCAACGCGGGCCAATTGCCAGACCTGTTCACGGGTGAGGAACTGGGCTTCGTCGATAAAGACGCAATCGACCTTGGATTCCTCGTCATAGTCGCGAATGGACTGGTAGAGGTCATCGCCCGCGGCATAGAGATCGGCTTCTTCGGCGATGCCGATGCGGGAGGTGATCAGGCCGACCCCGTCCTCGGCATAGAGCGCGGAGGTGTAGAGCAGGGGGCGCATGCCGCGCTCGCGGTAGTTATGGGCCGCCTGCAGCAGCAAGGTGGACTTGCCGGCATTCATCGCTGCATAGGAAAAATAGAGCTTGGCCATGGTCGCGCCTGAAACGGGGCTTTTGTTGTGGCGCAGGGACGAGGCCGGTGCGAGGCAAAATGCGCCGCGGTCCACAAAAAAAGGCCGCCCTGAGGCGGCCAGGACCGATCTTGTCGGTCGGGAAGGCCGGGGGTTGGCGGTCCGGGCCCTCCGATGTCGGCGCGGCGTTGGGGACGCGGGGCCGGCAATCCTGGCCAATGGGGGGAGCCGGGATAGGCGGACCCTATTGAGCCAAGATGACAGGGCAGTGACGACATTAATGCGGTGTCCGATTTATTGTCCTGCCCCGGCTTGTTCAGCTTCGGTTCAGGTGCTGGAGGCAAGATTTGAAGGCACAGAACTTCCAGAGGATTACCATGCCTAGATTTTCCCGTTTGATCGCCGCCCTTGTTTTGTCCTGTGCGGTGGCCATGCCGGCAGTGGCTTCGCCTGCGGGCGTGTGGGAGCTGGAAACACGCGACACGCGCTTTGCGTTGGATCTGTGCGGGGACGGCACGCAGCTCTGTGGCGAGTTGGTCTGGCTGTCCGACGCCGACTACAACGATCAGTACAAACCCTATCTCAACCGCCCGATGGCGCAGGCTCTGGCCCTTACCGGTCCGGGCAAATGGAAGGGCACGCTGCATCTGTTCGGCCACCGGATGAGCGGGACGATCACCCAGCACAGCGAGAACCACATGACGCTGTCCGGCTGTGCGTTCCTGGTGGTCTGCAAGACCTATCAAATGTACCGGCACGCGCCGTGATGCGGGCGGTCCTGGCCTTGATGTCCGGGTTGGTGGCGGTGGCGCCGGCCTTCGCCTCGCCGGTCGGGGTATGGGAAATCGAAATGCGGGATTCGCGCTATGACGTGAGCCTGTGCGGCGATGGCACCCAGCTTTGCGCCGAGCTGATCTGGCTGGGCAATGGCGCGGATAGCCCGGAAAATCTGCCCTATCTCAATACCATGCTGATCGACCATGCGGTGCAGACCCGGCCCGGCGAGTGGAAGGGTGAGCTGCACATTTACGGGCAGAGTGCGGCCGGAACGATCACCCAGGTCAGTGCCGACCAGATCACGCTGACGGGCTGCGTGGCGCTGGTGATCTGCAAGAGCTACCAGATGTATCGTTATGGCGAATAAGAACCGCTAGTTCACTGTTCGCGGCACATGCACCTTGCGGCGGGCCCAGAGAGGCGGAATTGCTTCGACGAGCAGGATGGCCGCAAAGATCAGTGCCGCTCCGGCATAGCCGATCAGGGGCAGGCGCTCGCCCAGCACAACTGCCGCGCCCAGGGCCGCAAACAGGCTTTCTGCCGAGAGGATAATGGCGGCGTTGGCCGCCGGCACGTGCTGTTGGCCGACAGCTTGCAGGGTAAATCCGACAGCCGTCGAGAGGACGGCGGCATAGGCGATTTCGATCCAGCCGGCAGAAATGGCGGCAAAGGTCGGGGCCTCGGTGGGCAGGGCAATGGCGCTGGCCGCGATGCCGGCGAACAGGAAGCTGACCGACGATACAAAGATGGGCAGGCCAGTCATTTTGGCGACATGGCCCAGCAGCAGCACATGCATGGCCCAGAACACCGCACTGCCGATGATAATCCAGTCGCCGAAGTTGAAGCTGTCGAGGCCCCCGCCATTCAAGAAGTAGATGCCGATCAAGGCCAGCGGTACGCCGGCAAAGACAATCGGGTGAGGGCGCATTCTGAACAGTGCGAAGCCGAGCAGCGGCACAAAGAAGACGTAGAGGCCGGTGAGGAAGCCGCCATTGGTGGCGGTGGTGGTGAGCAGGCCGACCTGCTGCATCCATGAGCCGAGGAAGAACACGGTGCTCATAGCCATGATGAAGAACCAATGGGTTCCGGTGAGCCTGACGGCCTTGCGCCGCAGTTCATGCAGGGCCAGCGGCAGGATGAGCAGGCCGCCGATGAGAAAGCGGACGCCGGCAAAGGTCAGCGGCCCCATGGCGTCCATCGCGGATTTCTGCGCGATGAAGGCAAAGCCCCAGAACATGGTGCAGAGCAGAAGCAGGAGGGAGGCGAGGGGACGGGACATTGGGGGCAACTCGAATTTTCTAGACAGTACCCCTCATCCGCCCTTCGGGCACCTTCTCCCACAAGGGGAGAAGGGAAGGGAGGCGCATCGGATTTTACAATTCGGCGTCGAGCGCCGTGATGAGCTGCTGGATTTCCTCAGGGGTCGTGTAGTGCACGAAGGAGAGGCGGAGGACGCCGTGATTGTGCGGGTCGATGCCCAATGCTTCGAGGAGGCGCACGGCGTAGAAATTGCCGCCCGAGGCCATGACGCCGTGGCGCGCAAGGCGGCGGGCGATGTCGATGCCCGGTTCTTTTGCCAGCACGGCAATGGTGGGCGCGCGGGCGGCGGCGTCGGCGGGGCCGATGAGGCGGAGGTCGTTGCGGCTGCGCAGATAGTCGAGCAGGGGGGCGGCCAGCGTTACCTCTTGAGCGCGCATGGCGGCATGGGCGCGGCGGAAGGGATCGGCGCCCTCGACTGATGCGGGCGCAAGCGTCGCGACCTGTTCGAGATAGTCCACGATGCCGGCGGTGGCGGCGATCTGGGCGTGGTCGGGGCCAGCCGGGGTCAGGCGGTAGCGCAGCTTGGTGTCGTTGAAGAAATGCCCCTGATTGGGGAGAGCGCGGGCCAGGTCGGGCCGGATGGCCATGACGCCCTGGTGCGGGCCATAGGTCTTGTAGGCGGAAAAGAAATAGATGTCGGCGCCTAGCGCAGCGAGATCGGGCAGGCCATGGGGGGCGTAGCTGACGCCGTCAATGGCGAGGACGGCGCCGACGGCATGGGCGCGGGCGGCGATCTCGGCGACCGGGTTGATGTCCCCTACAATGTTTGAGCAATGCGGCGCAGCGACGAGCCTGACCTTGTCGTCGAGCAGGGCGTCGAGGCTATCGAGCGAGAGGCGGGCGGTTTCTGTGTCGACCTGCCATTCGCGCACTTCAATACCGCGCTCGGCCAGGCGGCGCCAGTTGCCGGTATTGGCCTCGTGATCCTGATTGGTGACGATGATGGCGTCACCGGGCTTCAGCCAATCGGCGAAGGCCTTGCCCAGCACATAGGTGTTGGCCGAACTCGAGGGCCCGATATGGATCCAGTCGGTGGACACATTGAGCGCCTGGGCGAGGCGATCATAGGCGTGGTCCATGGCCCGACCTGCCGCTTCGGAGGCGGCATAAACGCCATAGGGCTGCACCTTGGTGGCGCGGTAATAGTGGTCCAGAATGTCGAGCGTGGCCTGGGCGGTGTAGGATCCTCCCGCATTCTCGAAAAAGGCCTGGCCGTTGAGGCTCGATTCGGCAAAGGCCGGGAACAGGGCGCGAATGCGCGCCGGATCGAGGGGAAGATTGGTCATGGTTTGCCCGCAACAGATTACGATCACACTGGTAATCGAGCCGTCGGCAAAAGCAAACCCCGGCTGTTGAGAGCCGGGGTTCGGCGGCACCTGCCAAGGTTTGGGGGCGAGAGGCAGGTACCGCTGGGGCGACCTGCCGACGAAGGAGCGCGGCAGGTCGGGTCTGGAGGTCTGGTGTCCGGCAGGTCCTAGCGGTTGCCCGGCCCCATGGGGCGCTGGCCACCATGCTGGCCAGGGCCGCCGTGCTGCTTGCCCATGCCGGCCATGCGCTCGCCGCGCTCGGGGACAAGGTCGGCCTTCTGTTCGTCGGTCAGGCTGTCGAAGAAAGCGGTGAAGGCGGGCTGCACGGCTTCCAGCGCGTCGAGGCGGGCCGATTCGACAGCGATGCGGTTGTCGAAGCGCTCGGAAATGTCCGGGCGCTCGGCGGTTTCGCCTTCGGCCGGCGGGGTCGGGCGCAGACCGTCGGTTGCGGTGTCGAAGGCTGCTGCGGCGGCCAGGGCATCGGTCTTGAGCGCTTCGAGCAGGACGGTCTGCTCATCGGTCAGCTCGATGGCGTGGCTGAGGCGCACAATGGCAATCTCGATGGCTTCGGCGCCGCGCTCGATGTTGAGCAGGCCACCTGCGCCGCCGCCCTGGCGCATGCCCGGGCCGTTGCGGAAGCCGCGCTCGGCGCCCGTAGCGGGATCGGCGGGCTGGGACTGGGTGGCTGCCGGCGCAGTGGTTGCCTGGGCCGTTGCGGGGGTAATTGCGCCCAGACCGATGGCGGTGGTCATCAGTGCCACGATGGCGGTGGTGGAAATCGTCTTCATGGTCGTTCATCCTTTGCATGGGATATCGCCGGTAACCGGCACAGATGAGACCATAGGGAGTGCCAACTCTTCACGACCTTGCGGATGGATGAAGAGTTGGAGAGGTTGGTAAGGTGGAGGATCTGGCTTGATTGAGTATGTCGTCAATCCGTTTCCCAATGCGGGGGCGCTGGATGATTTCTGGCGCCGCGCCTGGGGCGGGCCGCTGCCGGACAATTATGGCCAAGTGCTCAAGCGTAGCCTGGCGCATGTGGGGGCGATGGATGGGGACCGGCTGATCGGCTTCGTCAACATCGCCTGGGATGGCGGGGTGCACGCCTTCATTCTCGACACGGCGGTCGACGCGGCCTATCGGCGGCGGGGGATTGCGAGCGAGCTGGTGCGGCGTGCCGCCGAGCTGGCGCGGGATCGCGGCGCCACATGGCTGCATGTGGACTTCGAGCCGCATCTGGAGGGGTTTTACCGCGCGTGCGGCTTCGGGCCGACAGCGGCCGGGTTGATGCGGCTGTCGCCCTGATCTCAGCTTGAGATATATTCGCGCAGAGCTTCGGCCTCGTGCTCGACTTCGGCGATCTTGAGTTTGACCACATCGCCGATGGAAATAATGCCCACCAGTTTGCCGTTTTCGGCAATCGGCATATGGCGGATGCGCCGCTTGGTCATGGATTCCATGACATCGTCAATGGTGGTGGTGCGCTCTGCGGTGACAACGCCCTTGGTCATGCAATCGGCAATGGAAAGCTTGAGAGCGCCGGTGGGGTTTTTGCCGAGCTGGCGGACGATGTCACGCTCGGAGAGAATTCCGACGATGTGCTGCTTGTCGTCGGTAATGACGACGGCGCCGATATTATGCGTGTTGAGCAGGGTGACGGCCTCGGCCAGCGTGCCGGTCTTGGGCAGGGTATGGACCACGACGCCCTTGGTCTGCAGGATGGTATCGACATGCATAGGTCAGTCCTCCTGTGAGAGGCGATGAGTTTGAACCTGCCCCGGGCGCTCGGCAATAGGCCGAAAGTCAAAAAAATGGCCGGCGCAGGGCCGGCCAGTTGGTCGTCAGGGGGAAACATTGTCAGGGGCTCGTCGCGCCTTTGTCCGCGGCCGACCAGTCGGGACGGCGTCTTGGGCGGGCAGGGGCCTGAGCCGGCAGGGGCGCGCGCCAGGCAAAGCGCGCAACCTCGAAAAGCAGAACCAGGACCAAAAGAGTGAGCGGCACCATGAACACCGCAATCTGGGTATCCGGCTGGGCGGCGAAACTGGCCGCCTGGGCGGGGGTGACACCAATCACCAGTGCCGCTGCGCTCAGCGCGGTGCCAATGGCGCCAAAAACGGCCACGAGCCTGAAACTTTTGCGCCTGGGGGACGTAGATATGTGCATGGGATCGACGTCTTATCCTCGCTTCCGATGCTGACAGAAAAGCACCGAAAAGCGGTTCGACTATGAACCAATGGGGGTCGGCTCGGGACCATTTGAGGGCAGAACTGTGGCGGGCTGGGCCTGTCCGAAATGGGAGAGAGTCGATGCGTGTTCTCTGGGTTCTTGTCGTGAGTGTTTTTCTGATGCTGCCGGGCACGGCGCAGGATGCGATTGAGCAACCCTGGCGCGACAGCGTGACCGGCCAGATCGAGGCGCTGCGCAGTGCCGATGGCGAAACGGCACTATCCTTCGCCGGTGCAGGGTTCCGGGCCAATTATCAAAGCAATCCGCAGCGCTTTGCCGAAGATGTGGCGCGCTCGGGCTATGGGCCGATCGGTGATTCACGTTCGCACAGCTTCGGGACCTTCCGCGAACTCGCCCCCGGCGTAGTGCTGCAGGAGGTAGAGCTTATCGATGCGGACGGCCGGGTCTGGGAAGCTGTCTATCAGCTTGCCGATGAGCGCGACGAGGGCTGGCGCGTGCAGGGCGTGGTGCTGCGCAGCACCCCGGGGCTCGGCATCTAGCAAATAGGCAGCGTGGGGCTTTTCGCGCCCTTGGGCTTGCACTAAACCCATTGCCGTCCAGCAAGGGAGGCGATGATGGGTTTTCTGTCCGAGGCTTTGGGGCGCGTGGCGCCGTCCGCGACCGTGGCCATCAGCCAGAAAGCGCGGGTGATGGCGGCTGAGGGTAAGGACATCATCGCGCTGTCGGCCGGCGAGCCGGATTTCGACACGCCCGAGCATGTGCGCGAGGCGGCCAAGCGCGCGATGGACGAGGGCAAGACGCGCTATACCAATGTGGATGGCATTGCCGAGCTCAAGGAAGCGGTGGCAGCCAAGTTCCGCCGCGACAACGGGCTGGACGTCACGGCGGCGGATTGCTTCGTCGGGTCGGGCGGAAAACAGATTATCTTCAATGCGCTGATGGCGACGCTCAATCCGGGCGATGAGGTCGTGGTGCCGGTGCCCTATTGGGTGAGCTATCCCGAAATCGTGCGGCTCTGTGGGGCCGAGCCGGTGTTCGCCGTGGCCGATGCTTCGACGGGGTTCAAGCTGATGCCGGAAGCGCTGGAAGCGGCGATCTCGGAAAAGACCAAGTGGCTGATCCTCAATACGCCGTCCAACCCGACGGGGGCGGCTTATTCGGCCGAGGAATTGAAGGGGCTGGCCAAGGTGCTGATGCGGCACCCGCATGTGCACATCCTGACCGACGACATCTATGAAGTGCTGGTCTATGACGGCAAGACCTTCGCCACCATCGCCCAGGTGGAGCCGGAATTGCAGGCCAGGACCCTGACGATGAACGGGGTGAGCAAGTCGCACGCCATGACCGGTTGGCGCATCGGCTATTGCACGGGACCGAAGCCCTTGCTGGCGGCGATGACCAAGCTGCAGAGCCAGTCGACCACCAATGCCAGCTCGATTTCACAATGGGCGGCAGTGGAAGCGCTGAACGGGCCACAGGCATTTCTGGCGGAGTGGCGCGACGTGTTCCAGGCGCGGCGCGACTTGGTGGTGGCGGGGCTCAATGCCAATACCGGGCTCGATTGCCTGACTCCGGAGGGCGCGTTCTATGTGTTTCCGTCGTGTCAGCGGCTGCTGGGCAAGACCAGTGCGGGTGGCACGAAGCTGGTGACCGACGAGGACTTTGTCATGGCGCTGCTGGAGGAAACCGGGGTGGCGCTGGTGCATGGCACGGCGTTCGGCCTGCCGGGGCATTTCCGCCTCAGCTATGCGGCGAGCAATGCGGAGCTGGAGGAGGCGGTGAAACGCATCCAGGGGTTCTGTGCGGGGATCCGTTGAGCTGCCCCGAACTGCCGGATTGATCTTACTGACCGCCCAACAGGGCCGCGAGACTGCCGCCGCCGGCACTGCCGCTGGTGGCCTGGCCGAACATCTCCATCAGCTTGGAGGTGCTGGCATAGCTTTCCATGGCGGCCTGGTAGAGCTGGTCGGACCAACCCACGGCCTGGCGCTCCTCGGGGCTGAGAGAGGAATAGGCGGAAATGATGTTCTGGCTGAAGGCGGTGGGGTCACCCGACTTGTTGGCGGACTGGAAGCCGGCGAGCAGGGTGGCGCCGCTCTTGGCCTGCAGCACCGACTGGGCAGCGCGGACTTCCTCTCCGGTGAAATTGCCTTCGCTATCGAGCACCATTGCTGACAGGGCGCGGCTGGAGAAGCCGGAAATGTCGATATAGGTGCCGACGGTGGTGGCGCGATTGAAGGTGGGCACGCGCCCATTGGCCACGGCCTCGGCATACATCTTGTCGAGCGTGGTACGGGCATTGGTGGCCAGGTCTGTCATTGAGGGCGGCTCGGCGGTGTCGCCGGCCTCGCTCAGGACCAGGTAGAGCGCAACGGGGTCGCTGGGACCGGCATCCGGCAGTTCGGCCGGGTTGTCCTTGAGTTGCTTTAAGCCCTCGGTGACGGCATCGCGGCCGGCCTGCCAGTCGGCGCTGGCGCGCTCTTCGGTCCCCAGGGAATCCAGATAAGCCGCGGCGGCCTTGTAGAGACCGGTAAAGTCGCCGGTGACGTTTGTAATAGCGGCGGGGCCGGCCAGGGCGGCCTCGAAGCGGCGCTGCATTTCCAGGCCTGCGGCTTCCCGCTCTTCTGCGGTGAAACTGTCATCGCTGGACATGGCGTAAAGTTCGCGCTGGTCCAGGCTCGACAGGTCCAGGGCCAGTTGGCCCTCACTAAGCGGGCCGGTGCGGCCGGCGTCTTCGAGCAATTGGGTGAGCTTGCTCCGGGCGTCGACCAGAACCGTCGCCAGATCGCGTTCTGCCAAGGCGGCCCGGGCGGCATCGGAGAGGGTGACATCGGTGGCCGCGGTATTGGTTGTGCCTGTTGGCGCTGTCGCCGTCGCTGCCTTGGCGGTGCTCGCAGTGCTATTGGCCGTGCCATAGCCCTGATAGGCGGCGTAAGCGGATGTCGAGGTGATGGCAACCATGGCTGTCTCCCGGTCTTCGGGTGCGGGGTTGCAAATGGCGTGCCGGAGAAAGGCTATTGATTTCAATGGCCTTTGCGGAGCTGTGAGCGTCAGGGGCAAAATGTGCCGGGCAGGATGTGCTCGTTGGCTCCAAGGTCCTGCGGAACAAAAAAAGGCCCCGCCCGAGGGGATGGGCGGGGCCGTTCGGTCTTTGGCCGGAGCCGCTGACCTTGGAGGAAGCGGGGTCACCACGAACTCCGCTGTTGGTTGCAATATCCGATATGGGCCGCTGCGGCACAAACGCACAATCGGAAGGGCTGCCATGCAGATTCGCATGGAGATAGGATGACGGCCGGGCGGTGCAATTGCGCAAAAAAAAGAGGCTCCAACCGAAGTTGGAGCCTGATGATAGGGCCGAAGCCAAATCGCAAGTGATGGCCCGGATGCAAGGGAGGAGGATTTGCACCAGACCGGTGGATCGTCGCCGCGGGAGGAGGATGCGGTTTCGATCCGGTGTCGCAAGAAGCGGGTCCGAGGGAGGAGGTTACGGAGCGGCTTCACCAGCGACAAAGCCAATATAGGTTTTGACCTTTTGGTCAGCAATGCATTTGGTGACATAACTGCCATGCATTAGGCACAGCGACAATCTGTCCAACAAATAGGCAGGTCGACAGCTTGGCGACAGGTTGCGGCGGGTGCAGAAAAAAAGGCCCCATCCGAAGATGGGGCCTGATGATAGGGCCGAAGCCAAATCGAAAGTGGGGCAGAGAGCAAGGGAGGAGGAGTATGCCGCTCTGCCATGGACCTTGGATCAAGGGAGGAGGAGATGATCCTTAGTCCGGTATCGCGATGCGGGGTCCGAAGGGAGGAGGAGATCGGAGCGCGCCTCAGCGATGGGTGCTATATGAACTCTACCGATCTGATAGACAATCCCAAAACTGACATGTCAGCCATGCGTTTTTGCAAGGGATGGATATGCATCGGAACAAAAAGAAAGGCCCCGCTCGAGGGGAGAGCAGGGCCCTAAGGAGGACAGGTCAGGAACCTGTCAGGAGGGAACGCAGCGGGCGCAAGGGAGGGAGGAGAAACACCCGCTGTGATGAGTGGGCATATAGGGGTGCCGGCGCGGCGCGCCAATCCTCCAAAGGTTATGCCAGCCATGCAAAACTTGCATGAGGCTCGAAAAATCCTAATGAAATCAATGGTTGAAGGTGGGGGTGCGGCGGCCTGTCGCGGCAGGGAGAGTGGTTTTTCGGCTGAATTTCGGGCGCCATGCCGGAAATTGGAGCAAATGTTGAACGTTTTTTAGGCGTGAGAACGAGCGGGCAAGCGCCAGGAATCAGGATTTCCGACGACTGGTTTCGCCAGATTCGAAGCGGTCGATGGCCTGTTGCAGTTCGCCCAGATGCGCAATTCGGGCGTAGCGCGGCTCATTGGCGGGCTCTTCGGCGTGCTCATAGGACCAGGTCAGGTCATGCGGCACATAGGCGGCAAAAGCGCCGGCGGCCAAGGCGGGCAAAACATCGGATTTGAGAGAATTGCCGGCCATGATGGTGTGTTCGGCGCCTTCGGTGTGGCGCTCGAAAATGCGGCGATAGACCGGTTCGGTCTTGTCCGAGACCACCTCGACGGCTGCGAAATATTCCGCCAGACCAGAGGCGGCCAGCTTGCGCTCCTGGTCCAGCAGATCGCCCTTGGTGATCAGGATCAGGCGATAATTGTGCTGCAGATGCTCAAGGGCCGCATCGACATAGGGCAGGGTCTCAAGGGGATAGTCGAGCAGTTCGCGCCCCGCGGCGATAATTTCGGCGATTACCGTGCCGGGAACGCGATGCTCGGTGATTTCAAGCGCCGTTTCGAGCATGGAGAGCGTGAAGCTCTTGGCGCCGAAGCCGTAGAACTGGAGATTGCGGGCGGTTGCCGAAATGAGGCGCTCGGTGAGATCCGGCGCGTCTGTGTAGTCGCGCAGCAGATCGGCGAAGCGCTGTTCGGTCAGGCGGAAGAACTGCTCATTCTGCCAAAGGGTGTCATCGGCATCGAGGGCGATGGTGGTGATGCGGGGCATAGCACTGTACCATGGAGCCTATCGGCTCGGCTGGATGTGGAAATGACAAGCTACTGGGAAAGAATAGATGGATTCCGCAGTCCAGGTGAGGTCCTTCGGTTCGAATCCTGGATTGCCGCACAGATAGTGAGTGGAATGGCGATCAAGGTGCCTGTGTCCGCTCCATACACTGGGGGCGGCTTTTTTGACGAAGAATGGATTCAACACCTCGATAGTGGCGAGATATGGCGCCTGGTGAAGCCAGACTTTCCTTTTACTGGACTTTTCGAACTAGTCGCCGGCGGGAATACAAACTGAAGTCCCCTCCCTAGAAGCTCCACTCCCGGGCCTTTGACACTAGGAAGTCGCGGAAGACGCCGACGCGCTTGGAGTTCTTGAGGGCCGGGGGATAAACGAAATAGGCCTCATAGGCCGGCAATTCGATCTCGGGCAGGATCTGGACGAGGCCATCTTCCTTTTCCGTGACATAGTCGGGCAGCATGGCGATACCGATGCCGGCGCGGCAGGCCTGCATCATGCCGTAGATGGCATTGACGCGCAGCGCGGCGCGGCGCGGGCTGGAATCGGCGCGGCCCATGCGTTCGAGATAATTGATATCACCCAGATAGGAGGGGACCGGCTCACCGAAGCTGATGATCCGGTGGTCGTCCAGATCCTCGGACTTATGCGGCATGCCGTGTTCGTCGATATAGGTGTTGGCGGCGTAGAAGTGGTTGTGCACCGTGAACAGCTTGCGCTGGATCATCTCGGACTGGTTGGGGCGGTGCAGGCGGATGGCCACGTCGGCCTCGCGCATGGCCAGATCCAGTTCGGCGTCATTGAGGCGGATCTCGAGCTGGATCAGCGGATAGAGTTTGAGGAATTCGTCGAGCCGCGAGGACAGCCAGGTGGAACCGATACCCACGGTTGTGGTGACGATCAGCGGACCGGTGGGGACGTCCTGGCTTTCGGACATCTGGGTTTCGACCTGCTGCAATTCCCAATGCATGCGATGGGCGGTGCGGAAAAGTTGCTCGCCCACTTCGGTGAGTACCAGTCCGCGGGCGTGGCGGATGAACAGCTTCAGGCCCAGATCGTCTTCAAGCGCGGAAATCTGCCGGCTGACGGCCGACTGGCTCATGCCCAGCTTTTCGGCGGCATGGGTGAAACTGCCCGACTCGGCGGCGGTGTGGAAAATCCGTAGCTTGTCCCAGTCGAGCATGTTGGCGACGCTTTCTTTTGTGTGTTCTCAGCCAGGTCGGACCGCGACCGCTCACCAGCGGCGAGGGAGGCGCAAAAATTGTGACAGCAGCGTGACTTATGCGCGAGGTTTGCACCACTATTCCGCAGCCTCGGCCAGTTCATGCGCCGCCAGGTACCGCTCGGCGTCGAGCGCAGCCATGCAGCCCATGCCGGCGGCGGTCACGGCCTGGCGATAGATATCGTCGGTGACATCGCCCGCGGCAAAGACGCCGGGCACATTGGTTTCGGTGGTGCCGGGCTTTACCTGCAGATAGCCGCCGGGCTTCATATCGAGCTTGCCTGCAAAGATCGAAGTCGCAGGGGCGTGGCCGATGGCGACGAAGACGCCATCAATCGGCTGCTCATAGGTTTCGCCGGTATTGGTGTTGCGCAGGGTGACTGCATTGACCGAGGGGGGCATGGGCGTGCCGCCGACTTCGGCAACTTCGGTGTTCCAGCGCACTTCAATCTTGGGATTCTTGAACAGGCGGTCCTGCAGGATGCGTTCGGCGCGGAACTCGTCGCGACGGTGCACCACGATGACCTTTTCGGCGAAATTGGTGAGGAACAGCGCCTCTTCAACGGCGGTATTGCCGCCGCCGACGACAAGCACCTGCTTGCCGCGATAGAAGAAACCATCGCAGGTGGCGCAGGCGGAGACGCCAAAGCCCTGGAACTGCTGTTCGGAGGGCAGGCCGAGCCATTTGGCCTGGGCGCCTGTGGCAATGATCAGGCTATCGGCGGTATAGGTGTCGCCGCTATCGCCGTGCAGCACGAAGGGGCGCTTGTCCAGCTCGACGGAGGTGATGATGTCGTTGACCATGCGGGTGCCGACATGTTCGGCCTGCGCCTTCATCTGGTCCATCAGCCAGGGGCCCTGGATGACATCGGCAAAGCCGGGATAGTTCTCGACATCGGTGGTGATGGTGAGCTGGCCGCCTGGTTGCAGGCCCTGGATCATCACGGGTTCGAGCATGGCACGGGCCGCATAGATCGCGGCAGTATAGCCGGCCGGGCCGGAGCCAATGATGATGACTTTCGCGTGCATCGCGACGCCTCTCCAATAGGTCAGGATAACTCCCTCGCCCTTACTTAAGAGGCGAAGGCAGAAGGTTTCAAGGCAAACTCACTCCCGCGGGCGAGATGCTCGCGGGAGTGGACAGGAAAGACACAGGAATTTCGGCTGGTGCCTAAAGTTTAGGCGCTAGACGTAGCGGATCTTGACGATCTCGTAGCTCTTGGAGCCGCCAGGGGCGGCGACTTCGAACGAATCGCCTTCTTCCTTGCCAATCATGGCGCGGGAGATGGGCGAGGAAATCGAGATGCGTCCGGCCGAGGCATCGGCCTCGGGATCGCCCACGACCTGATAGGTTTTTTCTTCCTCGGTGTCCTCGTCAATGAAGGTGACGGTCGCGCCGAATTTGACGGTGGCGCCGCTCAGCTTGGTGACATCGATGATGTCGGCCAGCGCCAGAAGCGTTTCGAGCTCCTTGATGCGGCCTTCATTGAGGCTCTGCTGCTCCTTGGCAGCAGAATATTCTGCGTTTTCAGACAGATCGCCGTGGGCGCGGGCTTCAGCAATGGCGTCGATGATACGACGGCGTTCATTGCTGGTGCGGTGTTCGAACTCAGCAGAAAGGGCCTTGTGGCCCTGAACCGTCATCGGAACCTTGTCCATAATCGTGCTGCCTCCAATCGGCTCGGCATAACAAATGCCGCCGCGTGGCCGGATTTCCGGTCCGCGACAGGCTATCAATTGATGTTGGCCCTGCCCGGGGCGCTTTGGCCACCTGGCATGGTCTCCCCCTGCCAAACTCCGTTCGGCCAATGCTTCACGACAAGTTTAAGTGGGAGATCACACCAGCTTGCCCAACCGCCGCGTTCCGGTCAAGCCGGTGTGCTTCAAGCACATAGTGCGTGTGCACAAGCTGGCAAGGACTGTGACCAAAGAAAGCCGGTTTGGCGCATCTGGGGCAGCGCGCCGTGACCGGGGCAGTGATGCCTTCGGGCACGGACCGACCAATTTTGATGCAAGGAGATCGTTTATGCGGGACCGGATCAGACTTCTCTCGGGCGTATTGCTGGCCAGCGTGGTCGCCGGAGTGCCGGTGATGGCGCAGGAAACCGGCCAGAGCAGCGCCGGGACGCTGACGGCCACGACGATTGCCGACGGGCTCGAACATCCCTGGGCGCTGTCCGTGCTGCCCGATGGGCGCTTTCTGGTGACCGAGCGACCGGGGCGGTTGCGGGTGATTGCCGATGGGGTGGCTGGTGACCCCATTGCGGGCGTGCCCGAGGTGGTGGCGCGCGGGCAGGGCGGGTTGCTCGACGTGACGCTGGCCCCTGATTTCGCCGAAACCGGGCAGCTTTTTCTCAGCTATGCCGAGCCGGGCGAGGGCGGCACCGGCACGGCTGTGATGTCGGCGCGGCTGGAGCTGGAAGGCAATAGCGGCCGTCTGGTCGACCAGAACGTGATTTTCCGGATGAATAATTTCGACGGCTCGACGCGGCATTTCGGTTCGCGCATCGTTGTCGGCAATGACGGGAACCTGTTTGTGACGCTGGGCGAGCGGGGTAGTGAAAACCGCGCGCAGGACCCGGCCGATCTGGCAGGCGGCGTTGTGCGCATCGCCCCGGACGGGTCGGTGCCTGAGGATAATCCGCAGATTGATGGCTGGGCGCCGGAATTCTGGAGCATCGGTCACCGCAATCCGCAGGGCGCGACGCTGCGCGAGAGCGATGGCGCGCTGTTCGCGGTCGAGCACGGCGCACGCGGGGGTGACGAGGTCAATCTGGTCGAGGCCGGCAAGAATTATGGCTGGCCGGAAATCGCCTATGGCACCAATTATGACGGCAGCCCGATCGGCGTGGGCGAGACGCAGCCGGGCATGGAACAGCCGCTGCATTACTGGGACCCTTCGATCTCGCCATCGGGGCTGGATTTCTACGAGGGCGCGCTGTTCCCGGAATGGGAGGGCGATCTGGTGCTGGGTGGATTGAGCGGGACCGTACTGGTGCGGCTCGACATGGATGGCGATGCCGTGGTGGGCGAGGAGCGGCTGTTCGAGGGTGTGCTGGGGCGCATTCGGGATGTGACAGCCGGGCCGGATGGCGCGCTCTATTTGATTACCGATGCGGGCAATGGGCGGTTGATCCGGGTGGCGCCGGAAGGGTCGTAGACAAAAAGAAGGGCGCGCCCGGTTTCGGACGCGCCCCAATTCCGTCCCTGATACGAGGATCAGGAGGGCGTGAGATTGTCGGCGGCGGATTTGCCGGTCCGCTTGTCCTTGACGATCTCGTAGCTCACCTTCTGGCCTTCATCCAGGCCATTCAGGCCCGAGCGCTGGACGGCGGAAATATGGACAAAGACGTCCGCCCCGCCTTCATCGGGCTGAATGAAGCCATAACCTTTTTGGCCGTTGAACCATTTAACGGTGCCAGTTGCCATGTTGCGCGTTCCCTCGTGCATTCGCTGCTGGTGCGGTCCCGGCCGTGCACCCGGCCAGAACCTAGTTGATATCGAAATATCGGAAGATGACGTCAGCAATTGCGAATGGAATTCGCGTCTTCAGATCAGTCGGCCGCAATATTCGATGGCGCGAAGCCTAGCCTGAAATTCGGGAGGCATCAATATGCCGTGTGGCCAAGCAAAAACTCCCGGCAGAACGGCAAGTTCTGTCAGGAAAACAATGCTTTGGTCTCAAAGATATCCGGCATCTGGATGATCACCGGACAGGCTGGCGCACGCGGCGCTGCCACCAATTGGCAAAGGCGACTTGGGTCGATCGCCATTGGATGGCACTCATTCTAGTCGAGTCGTGGCGATTGGAAAGTGAACATTTGGTCACAGCATGCTTGGGCAGGCACGCATCCGGTGTCAAATCGCTTGCCTTTGGCCTCGCTTTGCGGCAAATCCCGCGCGCCGCGCCAAATGGGGCCGGTTTTCTCGAAAGCAACTCGTCTTGACCAAGGCGTTCTTTTCTTCCGGCGATGTGATCGCCGACCGGCGCGCGGATTATGCCCGCATGCTGGACGAGCAGGGTGACTGCGCGGCGGCGGCTGAACTGATGGAGCAGGCGCTGGAAATGGTGCCGGACTGGGCCGCGGGCTGGGATCTGGCAGGCAGCTTTCACGAGAAGGCGGGCAATGTCGCAAAGGCCATAGCGGCCTGGCGCCGGCTGGAGGCGCTGGACGATGCCGGTGTGTTCGGCGCGCGGCTCAAGCTGGCCGCGCATGACGCGGGCCCGGCCGGCGAGGGCACGGCGGTCGGCTATGTCGAGGCGCTGTTTGACCAATATGCGCCGCAGTTCGAAGAATCGCTGGTGGGCAGGCTGGGCTATCGCGTGCCGGACCTGCTCGATGCGCTGGTGGCCGAGGAAATGGCGCGGCTGGGGCTTTCCAGCTTCGAGCGGGCGCTGGATCTGGGCTGTGGCACCGGGCTGATGGGCGAGCGGCTGCGGGCCAAAGTGGGACATCTCGAAGGTGTCGATATTTCCGCGGCAATGATTGCCGAAACCACGCGCAAGGGGATTTATGACAACCTGGCCAAGGCCGAGCTGGTGGCGACGCTCAATGCGCGCCGGGCCGATGTGGACCTGGTGACGGCGGCGGATGTGCTGATCTATTGCGGGGCCTTGCAGCCGGTGCTTTCGGCGCTGATGCCGGCCATGCGTCCGGGCGGGCTGGTGGCGTTTTCGCTGGAGGCGCATGAGGGCGAAGAGGCCCTGTTTCTGCGGCCCAGCCTGCGCTATGCGCATGGCGTGCAGGCGACCCGCGATGCGCTGGTCGTCGCCGGGCTTGAGGTGCTGCGCTTCGAAACCGCCGTGCTGCGCTTTGATCGCGGGGCGCCGATTACCGGCATTCTGGTGGTGGCACGCAAGCCCGCCGTGGATCTGACGGCGGCCAATGATGAAGCCGAGGGCGGAGACGTCGCGGCCTAGCTTTTTGGGCCCGGGCTTGGCAGAAGGGCACTCCGACAAGGAGCCTGCCATGAATGCCATTCGTCACGATTTTCGATCCGACACGGTCACCAAGCCCAGCGCCGGGATGCGCGCGGCCATGGCAGCCGCCGAGGTGGGCGATGATGTGTTTGGCGACGACCCGACCGTCAATCTGCTCGAACAGCGCATGGCCGGGATGCTGGGCAAGGATGCGGCGCTGTTCGTGCCCTCGGGAACGATGTCGAACCTGTTGGCGCTGATGAGCCATTGCGGCCGGGGCGATGAATTCATCGCTGGGCAGGACGCGCATTGCTACAAATATGAGGCGGGCGGGGCTGCCGTTCTGGGCTCGGTCCAGCCGCAGCCGATTGCGCATCAGGCCGATGGCACCATGGCGCTGGGCGAGATCGAGGCCGCCATCAAGAGCGGTGACAGCCATTTTGCCACGACACGGGTGATTGCGCTGGAAAACACTTTTGGCGGTCGGGTGCTACCGGTCGACTATATGACGGCCGTGGCCGACATCGCGGCACGGCACGGGCTGGGCCTGCATCTGGATGGCGCGCGGGCGTTCAATGCGTGCGTGGCGCTGGGTATGGATATCGGGGACTTTGTCGCGCCGTTCGACACGGTTTCGATCTGCCTGTCGAAAGGATTGGGCGCGCCGGTCGGGTCGGTGCTGGTCGGGCGGCAGGATCTGATCGAGATTGCGCGACGCCATCGCAAGATGCTGGGCGGCGGGCTGCGGCAGTCGGGCATTCTGGCTGCAGCGGGGCTCTATGCGATGGAACACAATGTGGACCGGCTGGCCGAGGATCACCGGCGGGCCACAGCGCTGGCCGAGGGGCTGGCGCGGCATGAGGCGCTGCGGGTCACCATGCCCGACACCAATATCCTGTGGGTCGATATGGCGGCCGATCTGGGCGAGCGCTTCACCGCCTATCTGGGTGAGCATGGCGTCGGCGTTACGGGCCGCTATGGCCAACAGCGCTGGGTGACGCATCTTGACGTTGCTGATGAGGACGTCACCCAGGCGCTGGCATTGGTGGACCGGTATTTCGCAGGCTAAAAGGCCCCGTTTAGCGCGGTGTGGCGGCGCCGAACCAATAGGTCGCGCCCGGCAGCTCAAGCCGACGGAAGGCCATGGCCGACAGGGAATCGTCCATGAGCTGGGTTTCCTGCCAGACCGCGTCAATCGCGGCCTCCTGCCCCAGATTGCGGTCGATGCCGATGAAGCGCCAGGGGTGGAAATAGTCAGCCGATTCCGGGCGTTCTCCGCCGGTCCATTGATAGGCGCCTGATTCCACATTGGCCGACCAGCCGATGACCGCCAGTTCGGCGGCGGCATGGGCGGGCGTGGCGATCAGCCCATCGCTTTCGGGATATTGGCGCGGCCAATGCGGGGCAGATGTGTCGGTTTCTTCCCAGTCGGCGATGGAGTCGAAGGGATAATCGAGGTCCATGCAGGGCCGGCCCGTACAGTCCTGATCGTAGGCAATATCGGGGTCGATGACGGTTCGGGCGGCATCGACCAGAACGGCAGTATTGCCCATGAGCGGCATGAAGACAAAGCGCCAGCCGAGATGCTCGCCCTCGCCAAATTCCGAAGCGTCTGCCGTGTTTTCCGCGCCATAGGCTTCAATCGCCATGTCGCGGATCGCCGGCCCCATATTGTAGTGGCGAAGCTCGATGAAGCTGAGCCTGCCGTGCTGTTCGTCGTGTAATTCGCCATAGGCAAGGGCGGTCCGGGTCCGCTCGGACGGGATTGCGCCAGTGGCAATCAGCAGGGCCTTCTCGATGGGCCCGACCGTGCCGCCGGGGCTGATGGTGGTGGTGTCGAGCCAATAGTCCTGCAAGGACTGTTCCAATGCCTCGATATCAACCCGCTCATAGCCAGGCGGGGCAAGGAACTGATCGATCGCGGTTTCAAGGTCGTTGGCGGTGGCGATGCCGGTGCCGGCGAGCAGCAGGGCAGTGGTGGCAAGTGTGCGGATCATGGTGTCCCCCTCAGTTGTGATGCGGCTTGGTAGCAGGACCAGTCTGAACGGCAGATGAGCGGAGAGGGAAGAGGGTTGACAGTGCTCTTCAGAAATGAGTTAGTTGACTGACTAAATCTTTTTGGGAGTAGATTGAATGCGGAATGAGAGATGGTTGGCACGGCTCGATACGAAGCGGTTTGGGCCCTGGGCGGTGGTGACGGGAGCCAGTTCGGGGATCGGGCATGAATTTGCCCGTCAGATTGCGGCCTCGGGGATCAATCTGGTTCTGGTGTCGCGGCGGGCGGAGGCGCTGGAGGAAACCGGGCAGGATCTCAGGCGCCGCCATGGTATCGATTATCGGGTCATCGCGGCGGACCTGAGCGTGCCGGGCGAGGAACTCAAGGTAATGGAGCAGACGCAGGACCTGGAACTGGGCCTGTTCATTTCGAGTGCGGGCACAGGACAGCCGGGCGCGTTCCTGGCCTTCGAGCGCGAGCAATTGTTGCGCCAGACACAACTCAACGGCGTATCCTATATGCTGCTCACACACCACTTCAGCCGGCGCTTTGCCGCACAGAAACGGGGCGCGACGTTGCTGGTTTCGGCATTGGGGGCGGATAGCGGCATACCCTTTCACGCTAATCCGGCGGCGGCCAAGGGGTTGGTCAATGCGCTGGGGAGGAGCCTGCATGCAGAGTTCAAGGCGCGCGGGGTTGGGATCACCACGCTGATCGTAACCCCAACCGAGACGCCGTTGATCAAGAAGATGGGGCTGGACGCATCGCCCATGCCGCTCAAGCCGATGCCGGTGGCCAAGTGTGTGGCCGAAGCACTGGAAGGTGTGAAACGCGGCAAAATGATCGTCATGCCGGGACGGCTGTACCGGATAATGAACGCCTTGATGCCGCACAGCTTGGTGCGGGCGATGACCGCGAATATGATGCGGCAGAGTACGACTTTTGTGGGTTAGGAGCGGTCCTTGGCTGACACAGGCAAACCGGCTTCTCGCGGCAAGCGCGAGCGGCTGACCCAGGCGGCGGCGGACCTGGCCCATCGCCGGGGCTATCGCAACACGACACTTGCAAATCTGGCCGAGGCTTCGGCAGTGCCGCTGGGCAATATCTACTACTACTTCAAGAGCAAGGACGATATCGGCCGGGCGGTACTGGAGCAGCGCCTGGATGAAGTTGCGACCATGGAACAGATGCTGGCGGGCCTGCCGACGCCGCTGGAACGGTTGCTGGCCTTCGTCGAGAATTCGATTGGCAATGCTTCGCTGGTGGCGGAGCTAGGATGCCCGCTGGGGTCGCTGAGCGCCGAACTCAGCAAGGATGGTGGTGACTGGACTTCGCCAGCCAAGGGGCTATTGGGCGGGCCGATGGTCTGGATGGAAAGGCAGTTTGCGGAGATGGGGCGGAGCAAGGACGCCTCGGATCTGGCGCTGCAACTTCAGTCTTCGCTGCAGGGAGCGTCGATCCTGACACATAGCATGGGCGATCCGGTCCTGCTGGTGCGCGAGGGGCGGCGCTTGCAAGGGTGGTTGCGGGGGCTGGGATCAGACGAACGCAACCCGCATCGATAGATTGCGCGCCCCCTCCAAGCTTTGCTACGGCCCTTTGGGCCCAGCGGCGCTACCTCCCCCTGAAGAAGGGGGAGGAGACTGGTCGAGGATCGGTCCTAAGCCGCGAAATAGTCCTGCAGGGCGCGGACCTGCAGGCTGCCCTGTTTGAGGGCGATGATCCCTTCGACGGCCGCGAGGGCGCCGTCGATAGTGGTGTAATAGGGGATCCTGGACAGGAGCGCGGTGCGGCGGATGTCGCGGCTGTCGGAGATCGATTTGAGACCATCGGTGGTGTTGATGACCAGTTGCACGCCGCCATTCTTCATGCTGTCGACAATGTGCGGACGGCCTTCGAGCACCTTGTTGATCTTGGTGGCCGGGACGTTGTTGTCGACCAGATAGCGCTGCGTGCCGCCGGTGGCGAGGATTTCGAAACCGGCTTCGACGAGATGGCGGGCCATATCGACAATATCGGGCTTGTCGCTGTCGCGCACCGAAATGAAGGCCTTGCCCGAGGTCGGAACCTTCTGGCCGGCGCCCATCTGCGACTTCGCGAAGGCCATGGCGAAATCGGTGTCGAGGCCAATGACTTCGCCGGTCGACTTCATTTCCGGGCCGAGTACGGTGTCGACGCCGGGGAAGCGGTTGAACGGGAAGACGGCTTCCTTGACGGCGATATGCTTGAGCTTCTTTTCCACCAGATTGAAGCTGGCCAGGCTCTCGCCGGCCATGATGCGGCTGGCGATCTTGGCGATGGGTTCGCCGATGACCTTGGCCACGAAAGGCACGGTGCGCGAGGCGCGCGGATTGACCTCGATGAGGTAGATCGTGTCGTCCTTATAGGCGAACTGCACGTTCATTAGGCCACCGACCTTGAGGGCAAAGGCCAGTTCACGGGTCTGGCGCTTGAGCTCGTCGATGATGGCGGGCGGCAGGGTGCGCGGGGGCAGGGAACAGGCCGAGTCACCGGAGTGAATGCCGGCTTCCTCGATATGCTCCATGATGCCGGCAACGAACACGTCCTTGCCATCGCACAGGCAATCGACGTCGATTTCGGTGGCGCCGGAGAGATAGGCGTCGAACAGCAGCGGGTTGTCGGACAGGACCGAGTTGATCTGGCCGGTCTTGTCGTTGGGATAGCGCTGGAGAATATCGGGCGGGACGAGGCCGGTCAGCGTGTCCTGCACATAGCTCTCGAACTCCTTGGCCGAGTGGACGATGGCCATGGCGCGGCCGCCCAGCACATAGGACGGGCGGATGACCAGCGGGTAGCCGAGGCGCTCGGCGACGAGACGGGCCTGTTCGAGCGAATAGGCAATGCCGTTCTTGGGCTGGGTCAGTTCGAGCTTGTTCAGCAGCTTCATAAACTGATCGCGGTCTTCGGCCAGGTCGATGGCGTCCGGCTGGGTGCCCAGGATCGGCACGCCGGCTTTCTGCACGGCCTCGGCCAGATTCAGCGGGGTCTGGCCGCCGAACTGCACGATGACGCCATGAAGGGTGCCGTTCTGTTTTTCGGTGAGCAGGATTTCGATGACGTCTTCCTCGGTCAGCGGCTCGAAATAGAGGCGGTCTGAGGTGTCGTAGTCGGTCGAGACGGTTTCGGGATTGCAGTTGACCATGATGGTTTCATAGCCGGCCTCGGCCAGCGCGAAGGCGGCGTGGCAGCAGCAATAGTCGAACTCGATGCCCTGGCCGATGCGGTTGGGACCGCCGCCGAGAATGACGACCTTCTTGCGGTCGGTGGGGCGGGACTCGTCCTCGACCTTGCCGGCGAAGGGCGTTTCATAGGTCGAATACATATAGGCGGTCGGGGAAGCGAACTCGGCCGCGGAGGTGTCGATGCGCTTGTAGGCGGGGCGCACGTCGAGGCTGTGGCGCAGCTTGCGCACGTCGGAGACCTTGAGATTGGCCAACTGGGCCAGGCGGGCGTCGGCAAAGCCCATGGATTTGAGCATGCGCAGGCTGGCGGCGTCCTGCGGCAGGCCGAATTCCTTGACCTTGGCTTCCATGTCGACGATGCCGCGCATTTGCTCGATGAACCAGGGGTCGATCTTGCAGGCGTCGTAAATGTCTTCGTTGGACACACCCAGGCGCATGGCTTCGGCCACGTGCAGCAGGCGCTGCGGTGTGCCGGTGCCCAGGGCCGCCTTGATGGCGTTCTTGTCTTCACCTTCGCCCAGGCCCGGAATGCCGACTTCGTTGAGGCCGGTGAGGCCGGTTTCGAGGCTGCGCAGGGCCTTTTGCAGCGATTCCTGGAAGGTGCGGCCAATGGCCATGGCCTCGCCCACCGACTTCATGGAAGTGGTGAGGCGATTGTCCGAGCCGGGGAATTTCTCGAAGGCAAAGCGCGGGATCTTGGTGACGACATAGTCGATAGTCGGCTCGAACGAAGCCGGGGTGGCGCCGCCGGTGATGTCGTTTTCCAGCTCATCGAGGGTGTAGCCGACGGCGAGACGCGCGGCGACCTTGGCAATGGGGAAGCCCGTGGCCTTGGAGGCCAGCGCCGAGGAGCGCGAGACGCGCGGGTTCATCTCGATGACGACCATGCGGCCGTCCTTGGGGTTGATGCCGAACTGGACGTTGGAGCCGCCGGTTTCCACCCCGATCTCACGCAGAACCGCCAAAGAGGCGTCGCGCATGATCTGGTATTCCTTGTCGGTCAGCGTCAGGGCCGGGGCTACGGTGATGGAGTCGCCGGTATGGACGCCCATCGGGTCGATATTCTCGATCGAGCAGATGATGATGCAGTTGTCCTTTTTGTCGCGGACAACCTCCATCTCGTATTCCTTCCAGCCGAGGACGCTTTCTTCGACCAGCACTTCATTGGTGGGCGAAGCGTCGATGCCGCTTTCGCAGATGGCGAGATATTCCTCGCGGTTGTAGGCAATGCCGCCGCCGGTGCCGCCGAGCGTAAAGCTGGGACGGATGATGGCGGGCAAGCCGATGACTTCGAGCGCCTGCAGGGCTTCGATGGTGTTGTGGGCGAGCATGGAGCGCGGGGTTTCGAGCCCGATCTTCTTCATGGCATCGCGGAACAGCTCGCGATCCTCGGCCTTGTCGATGGCCTCGGCGGTGGCGCCGATCATCTCGACATTGTATTTTTCGAGCACGCCCATCTTGCGCAGCGAGAGGGCACAGTTGAGCGCGGTCTGGCCGCCCATGGTGGGGAGCAGCGCGTCGGGGCGCTCCTTCTCGATGATCTTGGCGACCACTTCGGGGGTGATCGGCTCCATATAGGTGGCGTCGGCCAGGTCCGGGTCGGTCATGATGGTGGCCGGATTGGAGTTCACCAGGATGATCCGATAGCCCTCTTCCTTGAGCGCCTTGCAGGCCTGGGTGCCCGAATAATCGAACTCGCAGGCCTGCCCGATAATGATCGGGCCCGCACCGATGATGAGGATCGATTTGATGTCGGTACGCTTTGGCATTCGGGGCTCGCTCTTGCTCGTTCAACTTGACTGCCGGACGAGGGAGAGAATCGCCCGGACACACCCGTCCGCACGAAACCCGCGCTGCAGTTGAGCACTGCGCCGCAGGGGAAAAGACCGAACATGGTGGTTAAGCGGGCTGTCTAACCGAAGAGTCGGCGGAAGGGAAGGGGGGACGGGCAAGTCGCGAGGAGCATGACGGCATTATCGCCTTGCACCAGTTCCTTTTTAGCGTCGGTGTTGAAACATGAGAGCGAAGATGATTGCTATTCAGGCCCACTGTGACGCCTCTGGCGCGGGAGAGCGAGAGCAGTTGCGGTCGGCCTAGTCGGGAATCTGCGCATGACGATCTTCACCGATGAGGTCGTCGTAGCCATGTTTGGGCATAGGGAAGCCATAGCCGTCTCCAGGTTTGTCCCAACGCAGGGAGCCCGATGCGTGGTAGGAGCTGCCATAAAGCTCCACAGCGATCCGCTGCATGGTCAGATAAACTGCTTGCACGCTGTCAAATCCCCGCACGACGCCGTTGCGGTCGCCGTCGGGCCAGCCAATTGAGAAGCTGCACTCCCAGCACCGGTCGCCCTGTGTTGGGGCATGAATGAGTATGGGTATGTCCACTGAGCCGGACGGCAGTGTTAAGGTCAACTTTCGGGTGGCAAGTATCATCTGAATTTAGAACCTAAGTTTAGGAACAAAGTTGCCCTTCATGCATGCGGCATGCCTGTCCATAGACAAAGACCAACATCGCGAGCTTCTGGCCATTCTGCACAGTTCCTCGTCTAGCAGAAGTTGAGCATCGCACAGGTCGGCACGAGCCGGGTCATACTTGCCGGCGACATGAATGTTTTCGATAGCGGTTCCGTCACGAGTCCATCGTCCGCCAGTAGGATTGCCAGCAGGAACTCTCGGTTGGTCCGGTCGGTACTTGCGTAGCAAGAGTTGAATTTGAAGGGACAATGAGTGCATTTTCAGATCAATTAGGGAACTGCGTGCCCCTAGAAGTTCGTTCAATGTGGGGAGTTCGGTCATCTTCTTCATCGCTGATGTGTTCACGCGATGCTCGCACGGATCAGAACGCCGGGGATAAGTCGAGCTGCCGTTCGGCGGGGATCCCTGAACCCTCTCGAGATGCCCTTGGTTTGCAGTCTGTTTGAGAAGTCTCGAGGTGGCCCCTGCCTCGCGCCGGGTGACATCGCGTGTCGGTTTTCCCCCTATGCCGCCACGGCCACACAAACCTGACGAAAGCTCTGTCTCGTCATCGGACTGCGGTCGAAGCCGCCGAAGCGGTCACGCAGTTGGAGGCCGCACAGTTCGAGCAATAGAGGAAGTTCCTGCGGGTAGATCTGGCGGAGGTCGAGCCTTGTGTGGTGAAAGTCCTTTTGCGTTTCGGTGGACCAATACCAGTCGGCGCGGCTGATCTGGGTGGTGGGGTCGTAGGCAATGGTTTCCTCGACCGTGACCGGGCCTAGCCGGGCGTGGGTGAATGTGCCCATTGGCTGTCGCTGGTCGGCTCCCCGGCTCAGCATTGCGGCGCTGGGGACGAAGATGTCGAAAGCGAAGACGCCGCTGGGGCCAAGGTGGCGGTGTATGGCGGCGAAGGCGCGCGAGAAATCGTCGTGGCTGTGAAGATGCAGCAAGGAATTGGCGGCGATGAGGATGGCATCGAACTTCTGGTCGAAGTCAAAGTCGCGCATGTCCAATCGGGCCAGACTGGCGTTCAGGCCTTTGTCGGCCAGGGCCTGCCGGGCGCGGTCAAGCAGGGTGGGGGAAATGTCGATGGCGGTGACATCTGCCCCGCTCGCTGCGAGCGGGACTGTGAAGCGGCCGGAGCCGCAACACAATTCCAGCACGCGACGCCCTGGTCCGCCGGCCGTTTCGACATAAAAGTTCTCCATACCTGCATCGCGCGGAGCCACCAAATCGTAGAGGTCTGCGTCGTCGTAGAGCGAGTTCATGTGGCCCCCCTTCAAACTGGTTCCAGTGTTGGAGATTGTCCTAGGGAGCGCAATAGGACGACGGCGCCAATTTGAATCCCGTCGCTTGAGTATTCTGCCCCAATGGGGTATATATTCTCTCCATGCAAACCGTCGCCGAAACCTCACTTTTCATCCGCCAGGCCGAACGGTTGTTTGGTGCGGATGAGAAGGCGGCGGTGATCGCGTTTCTGGCGAGCAATCCCTATGCGGGTGATGAAATTCCCGGCACGGCGGGTGTGCGCAAGGTTCGCATGGCGGCGCATGGCAGGGGCAAGCGGGGTGGCGCGCGCGTCATCTATTATGTGTTCGACGAGCACGCACCGATTTTTGCCCTGCTGGTTTATGGCAAGGGCGACAAGACCAATCTGACGGCAGACGAAAAGGCTGCAGTCAAAGCGATCGCAGTGGCGATCAAGACGGCATACAGGAGTAAGGCATGAGCAAGTTTGGCAAGGACCTGATCGAGGCGATGGGCGAAGTGCTGGCACATGCCGAGGGCGTGGAAACGGGCGTGGTCGAGCATCGGGTAGATCTTCAAGCTATCGATGCTCGGTCTATCCGCAAATCGCTGCATCTGACGCAGGAACAGATGGCGCTTATGCTGGGCACCAGCACGTCTGGCTATCGCAAGTGGGAGCAAGGGGAGCGCCAGCCGAGTGGCGCGGCTCGGACGCTCCTGCGCGTTATGGAGAAAGAGCCCGAGGCGGTGCTGCGGGCCTTGACGGCAGCATAGAATTTCACGCGCCGTGGGTGTCGCTGTCCCAATTAGCCTTGGTACGGCCCCGCAGGCTAGATGCACTACTCTACCGTGTAAGTGGAGCTAAAGCGATCACGGCGTCCGCAAGATCTTTTCCATCTTCTTTCCCTTCGCCAGCTCGTCCACCAGCTTGTCGAGGTAACGCAGTTCGCGCATCAGGGGGTCTTCGATGGTTTCGACGCGGATGCCGCAGACGACGCCGGTGATGAGGGCGCGGTTGGGGTTGAGCTCTGGGGCGTTGGCGAAGAAGTCTTCGAAAGTGGTCTTGTTGGCCAGTTCGGCTTCGAGCGAGGCCTGATCGTGGCCGGTGAGCCAGCGGAAGATTTCATCGATTTCAGCCTTGGTGCGCCCCTTCTTCTCCGCCTTGGTGATGTAGTGCGGATAGACGCTGGCAACGCTGGTGGAAAAGATGCGATGTCCGGACATGGCGTGGCCTGATCGTTTGGTGCGTATGGGCCGAAGTTAACATGGATGCAGGCACAAAAAAGCCCGGTCGGTGACCGGGCTTTTGAGAGGGGTGGCTGGCCGCTTAGTTCATGCGGCTGGACCAGTCGTCGATTTCCTTGCGGGCGTCGTCCTTGGTCTTGCCGTAGCGCTCCTGAAGCTTGCCTTCGAGCTGCTCGCGGTTGCCGTTGATCTGGGCGATATCGTCATCGGTCAGCTTGCCCCACTGTTCCTTGGCCTTGCCAGAGAACTGCTTCCAACTGCCTTCGATGCGGTTCCAGTCCATTTTCATCTCCTTGATGGTGTGACAGTTCAACGCGTGGCGCGTGTGCCCGTTCCCTCAAAGTGATCGGATCAGGTGGCGGAGCGGCGGCGACGGGCGCCGAGGCGATCGAGCAGGAGCCCGATCAGCACGGCCAGCAGGATGGCCAGAACCATGCCCAGAAGCGGTTGGCTGCGGAACCATTGGCCAGCGAGATAACCCATGGTGACGTTATAGGCGGCCCAGACCACACCGGCGATGAGGCAGAAGGGGGCAAAGCGGGCATAGGCAAAGCCGGTGCTGCCGGCGGTGAGATTGACGGCCAGACGCGCAAAGGGAATGAAGCGGGCGGTGAGCACCACCATGCCGGCGCGCGGCCCCAGGCGGCGACTGGCCCAGCGCAGCAGGCGCGCCAGGGGGCGAAAGCGGGTGGATTGGAGGCGGCGAGTGCCGACAAGACGGCCCAGTGCATAGGTCAGGCTGTCGCCCAGCATGGCGCCGAGCGAGGCGGTCAGCAGCAACAGGATAATGTCCGGGTCAGCATTGGAAGCGGCGAGGGCCGCCAGACCCACCACGACCACTTCACTGGGAAAGACGGGAAAGACGCCATCAAGGACCACCAGCAACAGGGCGACCAGATAGACCCAGGGCGAGGTCGCGAGAGGCAGGACGAGATCGTTGAGAATGTCCATGTCGGTCCGGCAGTTGAGACGGCCGGCAGGATAGCTGCAGGCGGCTACGGGCGTGTGACAGGCACCGGCTCCTATTTCTGCGACAATGGGACGATATCTACTGGCGCGCTGAACTTGGCAGTGCTGCTGGGTTTCGCCGCCAAAAGACCCAAGAGCGGTCATAGGTCCGCCCTGTTCTTCGCCTCACATTGCCGTGATCCAGATCGGATCGGAGACGAACACAGAGGTTGAAATGAAGAATCTGCGACTTGCCGCGATTGCCGTTGCAACCGGCCTGATACTTGCCGCCTGCGGTGACGCCCCACCACCAGCCGATCCAGCCGGCTCAACGACAGAGGCGCCCGCAACTGATGCACCTGCCAGTCAATAGGCATCCAA
The DNA here is from genome assembly GCA_040218355.1 of Devosia sp. Taxonomy (GTDB): domain Bacteria; phylum Pseudomonadota; class Alphaproteobacteria; order Rhizobiales; family Devosiaceae; genus Devosia. Next base: position 67,363 of record JAVJRP010000012.1, read on the forward strand.
TCCATCAATAGGGGCCCCGGTTGATGCCGGGGCATTTTTTAAGCAGCGTGCGAAATGGAATTCTGTTGCAACGCGGACAGGATGGCGTTGATCGAATAGGGCTTGGGGATGAACACAGCGCCGGGCGGCAGGTCGGCCGGGACGGGCCGAACGCCACCGGAGACGACGATGATGGAGAGGCCTGGACGGGCGCTGGCGGCGAGGCGCGCCAAGGCTAGCCCATCGGGGCCGTCACCGAGTTCAATATCGGTGATCAGGGCGTCGATGTTGGCGTCGATCAGGCGCGCAGCAGTTCGAGCGCTGCCGGTCGTCAGGACGTTGTGGCCGCATGCGGTCAACTGGCCGGCCAGATCGAGCAGCAAGAGCGGCTGGTCTTCAACGACCAGAATGCGCAAGGCGGTGGACATTTTGTTGGCCTCCATACGCGGGTACAAGCAAAGCGTGGGAGAGGAAGCGCTGGCGCGGAGGATCGTTGCATGCGGAGACCGCATAGCTGATCACATGGTTAGGATTTGGTTCAAATTGCATAGATCGGCGGTTCACGGCCGGCGCCGGATCGGGGCATTGCCTTAAGGATTTTCCCATAGGCTGGGTGGCACGAAAGGGGAGTGCCGTGGCCGAACGCGAACTGGTGTATCTGTCCGAAGTGGTGGGCGCGCTCAGCTATGCGCTCGATATTACCGAGGGGCAGCCGGTGGGGCATAGCCTGAGATGCTGCTGGATCGGCATGCATCTGGGCATGGGGCTGGGACTAAGCCAGGCCGAGCTATCGGACCTCTATTATACGCTGCTGCTCAAGGATATCGGGTGCAGCTCCAATGCTGCGCGAATCTGCCAGCTCTATCTGGCCGACGATCTGAGCTTCAAGGGCAATTACAAGGTGGTTGACACCAAGCTGCCCGAGATCCTGCGTTTTCTGATTGCCAATACCGGCCGCAAGTCCGGCTTTGTGGAGCGGCTGCAGACGCTGGTTCATATTGCGCGCAATGGCGGGGAGATCTCCAAAGAGCTGATCGAGACGCGGTGCCAGCGGGGCGCGATGATTGCCCGGTCCATGCGGTTTTCCGAAGCCGTGGCGCAGGGCATTCTCGACCTCGACGAGCATTGGGACGGCAGCGGGCAGCCGGTGGAACTGGAAGGCGAAGAGATTTCGCTGTTTGCGCGCATTGCACTGCTGGCGCAGGTGGTGGACGTGTTCTTCATGCGCGGCGGAGCCGAGGCGGCGCTGACCGAGGTGGCCGAGCGGTCCGGGCGCTGGTTCGATCCGCAATTGGTGGCCATGCTGGCCGGGATGAAAGACGATGCCGGGTTCTGGCAGGCCATGCTGAGCAATGACCTGCATGAGCGCGTGATGGGGCTGGAGCCGCGGGCGCTGACGCGGGCGGTGGACGAAGACTATCTGGACGACATCGCGGCCGGCTTTGCGCAGGTGGTCGACGCCAAAAGCCCGTTTACGGCCGGCCACAGCGACCGGGTGGCGCTGTTTACCGATCTGATCGCCGAGGAAATGGGCTATGCGCCCGAGCGGCGGCGCTGGCTCAAGCGCGCGGCGTTGTTGCACGATATCGGCAAGCTGGGTGTTTCCAACAGCGTGCTCGACAAGAACGGCAAGCCGGACGAGGACGAGTGGGCCGAAATCAAACGGCACCCGGAGCTGGGGCGGGTGATCCTGTCCAAGATCGCAGCATTTCAGGACATGGCGCGGATCGCCGGGGACCACCACGAAAAGCTCAATGGCCGGGGTTATCCGCACGGCATCAAGGCGGACGCGATCGATCTCGATACGCGGATTGTCACCGTGGCAGACATTTTTGACGCGCTGACGGCAGACCGGCCTTATCGCAAGGCGATGCCAGTGTCAGCGGCGTTCGAGATCATGGAGAAGGAAGTGGGCACCGGGCTCGATACGGATGTGTTTGCGGCGCTGCGGCGTGGCTTTGCGCGGCTGGAGGACGTGGCGGATTCCGAGGGGGAACGCGCGGCTTAGGGGGAGGGGTACCCCCACCTAGCCTCCCCCTGATAGGGGAGGGCCGCATCGCGTTCGTCTGGAAATCTACAGCCTGGACCGATAGAGCCCGACGCGGATGCCGCCGTGAAGGACTGGTGGCAGTGGCGGCTCGAAACCAAGACCGGTGGCCTGCGCCAATTGCCGGTCGGCCGTGACGATGCCGACGCGCCAGCCGGAAAAGCGCGTCTTGAGAACCGTGCCGAGGGTACGGTGCAGACCGATGAGCGGGCCTTTTTCGCCTACGCGTGTGCCATAGGGCGGATTGACGATGACCAGGCCCGGCGGGCCTTCGGGCGGGGTCAGGTCTTCGATGGATTGCTGGGCGAAGCTGGTGCAGTCGGAAACGCCGGCACGGGCGGCGTTTTCCGATGCCAAGCGGATGGCGCCGGGATCGCGGTCGAAGCCAAAGAAGCGCATCGCGGTCGGGGTCGGGGCGGCAGGCTTGCGGAGTTCTGCCCAAGCTTTGGCGTCGAAACCGGGAAGCTGCTCGAAGGCGAAGTTTCGGCTGCGTCCGGGCTGCAGACCAAGGGCGATTTCGGCGGCCTCGATGACGAAGGTGCCCGAGCCGCACATGGGGTCGAGCACTGGTTCGGTGCCGGTATAGCCGCACTGCGCGAGGAACATCGCCGCCATGGTTTCGCGCATCGGGGCCTTGGCAACGCCTTCCTTGAAGCCGCGCTTGTGCAGGGACTCGCCGGAGGTGTCGATGCTGATGGTGACCAGGTCGTCCTCGATGCGGACCATGATGCGGAGCACGGCGTCCTCGGCGATGGGCGCGCCCAATTCCTCACTGATGGCGGTGGCGACACGCTGGGCGGCTGCACCGGCATGATAGATGCGCGAACGCTTGCAACTGGCTTCGACATGGACGGGGATGTCGGGCCGAAGGAGCTCGGCCCAAGGGAGCTTTCTTGCGCGCTTGTCGAGCTGGGCCAGATGCATGGCGCGGAAGGAGGCGATGCGTGCCAGGACGCGGGTGGCGCCGCGCAGCACCAGATTGGCACGCCAGACATCAGGCCAGGAGCCGGGAAAGGTGACACCGCCATCGGTGATTGTCGCAAGGCTGAAGCCGGCGGCGCGCGCTTCATCGGCCAGCGGGGCTTCAAGGCCGGGCGTGGCGACCAGGAAGATATCGAATGGGGGCGTGTTCATGGGCGAGCAGTAGCCCCGGGCGCGGGGGCTGGCAAGTTTGCTGATGGGGAGGGTTACGCTCGGCGTGATCTGTGCTTATATCGGCGAAAGGCGATGAATCATTCGCCGTGATTTCAGGACACTGTCGAAAGAGCTGTTGCGATGACCGAATATGTGCCGCCCAAAGTCTGGACCTGGGACAAGGAAAATGGGGGTGCCTTTGCCAGCACCAACAGGCCGATCGCCGGGCCAACCCATGATCAGGAGTTGCCGCGAGGCGAGCATCCCATCCAGCTCTACTCATTGGCAACCCCCAATGGGCAGAAGGTCACCATTATGCTCGAGGAGCTGCTGGCGGCCGGGCATGACGCGGAATATGACGCGTATTTGATCAATATCGGCAAGGGAGACCAGTTCGGGTCGGGCTTTGTATCGGTGAATCCGAATTCAAAGATCCCGGCGATGATGGATTACGGCCCGAAAGAACCGGTCCGGCTGTTCGAGAGCGGGTCGATGATGGTCTATCTGGCCGACAAGTTCGACGCGTTTCTCAGCAAGGACGCGGCCAAGCGGGCCGAGACGATGAACTGGCTGTTCTGGCAGATGGGCAGCGCGCCTTTTGTCGGCGGTGGCTTCGGGCATTTCTATGCCTACGCGCCAACCAAGCTGGAATATCCGATCAATCGCTATGCGATGGAGACCAAGCGTCAGCTCGATGTGCTGGACCGTGAACTGGCGGACAAGGAATTCATCGCGGGCAGCGACTATTCCATCGCCGATATGGCGATCTTCCCCTGGTATGGCGGCCTGGTGCTGGGCCGGGCCTACAATGCGGCCGAATTCCTCGATGTCGGCACCTACAAGAACGTCATTCGCTGGGCCGAGCAGATTGATGCGCGCGAACCGGTCAAGCGGGGGCGCACCGTCAATGCTGCTGGTGGTCCGGAAGACGAGCACCTTTATGAGCGTCACTCGGCGGCCGATGTCGACAAGGTGGTGGCGCTGCGCAAGGAGCGCGGGACGGTTTAAGGCGAACGCGACAAACCAACAGTAGCAGAATTGAAGGGGCCGTTTCCAGAATATGGGAATGGCCCTTTTTCTTAGAAGCTGTCGAAATTCGTCCTCTTGGTTCGTCGCATAGTCAGAACCTGGTTGGAGGATGGCGATGCGGTTTATGGCTCTTGTCTATATCGAGCCCGGTGCGATGGACGGGATGGGTGCGGATGACTTCCAGCGCCTCGACGATGCCACCATTGAGCATGATCACAAATTGCGGGCCAGCGGCCACCTGATCTATGCGTCGCCGCTGGCCGATGCCAAGGCGGGGCGGGTGCTGCGCTTTGAAGATGGCGAGTTGATCCATCTCGATGGCCCCTATGCGGAGACCAAGGAGGTGGTTGCCGGCTTCGTATTGCTCGAAGCGGAGAGCATGGATGCGCTGACGCCGCTTTTTGCCGACGATCCGATCCTCAATTACGGGCGCATGGAAATTCGGCCGCTGGTGGAGGACAGGCATAGCCAGACGGGCCGGAAGCGGCCCGAGATTGCTCTAGGCACAGGCTGATCGCGATCATCCGGGGGGTGAACATACACCCCCTGTTAAGCCTGCGCGGACCATTATGTGAGCCACGGAAGCGGCGTTTCCTGCTTCTCGTGCCTGTTTTGTATCCGCGTTTCGAGTAAGCCCAATGCGTCTGATTATCGGTATCGTCGTCGTCTTTGCCTGCGTGTTCGGTGGCTATTCGGCGATGGGTGGCCATGTCGAAGTGCTTTGGCAACCCTTTGAATTCGTGATCATTCTGGGTGCGGCGATCGGTGCTTTCATCATCGCCAATGGCGCGCCGGTGCTCAAGGCGGTGCCCTCGATGTTCGGCACGCTGTTCAAGGGGCCGAAATATAACAAGGCTGCCTATGTCGAACTGCTGGGCCTGCAGTTCTCGATGTACAAGCTGATCCAGCAGAAGGGCATTCTGGGGATCGAGCCGCATATCGAAGACCCGCACAATTCCACCCTGTTCAACGCCTTCCCGACATTCGCCAAGAACCACCATGCGGTGGAGTTCGTGTGCGACTACATGCGCATGGTGACCATGGGGTCCAATAATGTGCATGAGATGGATGCGCTGATGGACGAGGAGCTGGAAACGCACCACCAGGAGCAGGAACGGATCGTTTCTGCCATGCAGGCGGTCGCGGACGGCACGCCGGCTCTGGGCATCGTGGCCGCGGTGCTGGGCGTGATCAAGACCATGGGCGCTATCTCCGAGCCGCCCGAAGTGCTGGGGCATCTGATCGGCGGCGCGCTGGTCGGTACGTTCTTCGGCGTGTTCGTCGCCTATGGCTTTTTCGGTCCCATGGCCCAGTCGCTCAAGAGCACGTTTGAGGCCGAGTCCAAATATTTCCTCTCGCTCAAGGTGGGCCTGCTGGCCCATATCGGCGGCCAGCCGCCGGTTATGGCGATCGAGTTCGCGCGCAAGGCACTGATGAGTGAGGTTCGCCCGAGCTTTGCTGAAGTAGAAGCTGCGACCGCTGCCCTGCCGGCCACCACCTGATAGCCAGAACGGGGGGTAGCCAGAATGGCGAATTACGATCAGCCGATCATCATCAAGAAGATCAAGAAGAAAGGTCACGCTCATCATGGCGGGGCCTGGAAGATCGCCTATGCCGACTTTGTGACGGCGATGATGGCGTTCTTCCTCTTGATGTGGCTGATCAGCATGACCACGCCCGAGCAGAAGGAAGGCTTGGCCAATTACTTCGCGCCGGCATCCCTGAGCACCACCACAAGTGGCGCCGGTGGGGTCATGGGCGGCAATGCGATGGACAATTCGGGCAACCAGATGTCAGGCTCGTCGGCCGATGTGATCGAGGATCGCCCGGCCTCGCCGCAGAGCTCGGATCAAGGCACCACCGACACCCATATCGGTGGGGCAGCGCGCCAGCAAGGCAGCGAGCAACGCGCCAGCAGCGACAGCGAATTCAACCTGCAATCAATTGAGGCGCAGGCGTTCCACAGTGCGGCGGCGAGCATCAAGCAGGCCTGGCAGTCGCTGCCCGAGGTGACGCCCTTCATAGATAATCTGCTTGTCGAGCAGACCGAAGAGGGGCTGGATATCCAGATCGTCGACCAGCAGGGCCGCCCAATGTTCCCCGAGGGGTCGAAATATCCGCTGGAGCCGACCCGTGCGGCGATCGCGGCGATTGGTCCGATCCTTCAGCAGCTCAATGCGCAGGTGACGATATCGGGTCACACGGCGGCGGGCGGACGCTACGACAATCCGCGCTACGGGCCCTGGGAGCTGTCGGCGGACCGCGCCAATGTGGTGCGTTCGATCCTGGGCGAATTCGGCATGAGCGATGATCGCTTCAAGGCGGTGACCGGGCGGGCGACGGGTGAGCCGTTCTTCCCCAACGACCCCTATATGGCCGCCAATGAGCGCGTGCGGATCACTGTGGTGCATACACCGCCACCGGTGCCGGCAGGCCTCGAATTCTAGCAAATCGGTCGTTCTGCGGAATGGTGCATTAACCCTTTAAACGCTTGTGAGCGGCGCTCCGGGGTAAAACTGGCCCGTATTAAGTCCTGATTAAGGGGGCAGGACGCGAAGCTATCTCCAACACACGGGCAGTAGCCCGCTATGGAGGTAGAAACCCATGCGCGTCGGCCATTCTATACTTGCAGTTATTACCCTGATGTCCTTCAGCTCGGTCGCGCTGGCCGATGAATGGATCGCCGAACGCCTGCGGGGCACCGTCATGCAGTTCGAGCGCAATACCTGGGTGGCTCTTGAGCGGGGCGATGTGGTGCCCGATGGCGGCAAGGTGCGCACCGCCTCCAACGGGCGGCTGGAACTGGTGCGCGGCCAGGAGAGCATTGCGCTGGGCCCGAACACCCAGATCGCCGTTCGGGATGCAGCGGGCCAGAAGATGACCAGCGTCATTCAGAGCAGCGGCGTTGTGACCATTGAAGCCGAGAAACGCAATGTGCAGCATTTCTCCGTGCAGACGCCTGTGCTGGCCGCTGTGGTCAAAGGTACGCAGTTCACGGTGACTTATCGCAATGGCCAAGCCCGGGTCGATGTCGAAAGCGGCGTGGTGCAGGTGCAGGACGGCGTGCATGACATGGTGGTGGATGTGACCCGCGGGCAGTCGGCCGCTGCCAGCCAGGCGTCGCCCCTGGATATCAGCGGGCCGGGGGCGGACAAGGCCGTTTTCCTTATCGATGGCGAGCCGGTGCCGGCTGCGGCCCGGGCCGCAGTGCTGGACGGTAACCTGCCTGCCGAAGCGGCACTCGAAGCGGTCAAAACGGGTGGCGTTGCCAATATCAACGCGAGTGTAAATGCCGGTGGTCAGGGCAATGCGGTGAGCGCGAATGTGCGGCTGGGCCTGGGGAATGGCGGGAACGGCAATGGCAATGGCAATGGCAATGGCCGGAACGGCGTGACCGCGTCGGTGGGCGTTGGCAATGGCGGTGCAAGCGCCTCTGCTAATGCAGGAAGTGCCAATGCGAGCGCCTCGGTCGGTGGCGGCAATGGCGTTTCGGTCAATGTTGGCGTGGGTAACAACGGCAACGGCCACGGGAAGGGTGGCAATGGCAATGGTAATAACGGTAATGGCAACGGCAATGGCGGAGCCGCCAATGTTGATGTCGACCTGGGCATTGTCGATGTCGAGGTGAGCGTCGGTGGCGGCAATGGGCTGGGTCTGGGGCTGGGCCTATTGGGCAATTAGGCCCAAGGGACTCCGGGTCGGGGTCGACAGGATGGTGTGCATGTCCGTGTCCGAAATCGGGCGGCTGAAATAATAGCCCTGCCCGTAGGTGCAGCCCATTTTTGCCAGCAGGCTGGCCGTCGCCTCGTTCTCGACGCCTTCGGCAATGGTAAGCTTGTCCATCCTGGCAGCTAGGTCGACGATGGCCGCCAGCAGATTGCGGTCTGAAGCGGAGGTGCGGTCGCGGACAAAGCTCTGATCGATCTTGACCAGATCGAAGGGCAAGTCGCGGAAGTAGCTGAGCGACGAATAGCCGGTGCCAAAATCGTCGATGGCGAGGCGCACGCCCAGATCGCGCAATTGCCACATCACTGCGTGCACGCGCCCGGGATCGGTGACCCGGCTGCTCTCGGTAATTTCCAGTTCGAGACGTGAGGCCGGCAGGCCTGAGCTGCGCAGAGCGTTCGCCACGGTTGCGGCCAGATCGACGTGCTGGAACTGGATCGGCGATACGTTGACAGCCACCGTAATCGGGCTTGGCCACGCGGCTGCCTGCTGGCAGGCCTCGAAGAGGATCCAACGCCCCAGCTCGACGATAAGGCCGGTTTCTTCAGCAAGCGGAATGAACTCTGCGGGAGAGACCGGGCCCAATTCGGGGTGGTCCCAACGCATCAGGGCTTCGGCGCCGATGATGTTGCGGGAAGTGAGATCGACCTGGGGCTGAAAATTCAATCGAAGCTGGTTGCGGCCCAGGGCCCGGCGCAGATCGCGATCGAGCTGGCGGTGGCGGTCCAGGATCGACTGATCTGCGGGGCTGAAGCTTCGGGTCTGGAGCCGGTCGGCGCGGGCCTGGATCAATGCAATCTCTGCCTGGTTGAGCAGCTCAGAGCGGCTGCGCGCGCCGCTGGCATAGCCCACCACGACCTCGATGTGCAGATGGTGGCCGTCAGCCTGGTATTCGCCTGAAAGGCTCGTTCTGAGTTGGGCGGCCATGCGGGCAAGTCCGTCCGCATCGCCATCATCACTGCGAAGCAGGGCGAATGTCGCGGGGGCGGTACGCGCGACTTCGGTAAATCCGGCATGCCCCAGGCGGTGGGCGAACTGGTGAAGTACGGTTTCGACCACATCGTGGCCCAGCGTCACTCGCAGTTCGTCGGTGGCCTGAACCTGCAACAGCAGGAGCACCTGCGGCACCAGCGTGCGGGGCAGTTCCATCAGGCCTTGCTGAGAGAGCAGGCCGGTCGCCGCGTCGTGGGTGGCCAAAAAGCGCAAGCGGTCCTGTGCGGCACGGCGCGCGAGCAGATGATCATAGCCATTATCCGCCAGGGCTAAGCCAAACAGGATGATGAGGCCGACATGCAGGCTGGCGGTGCTGACCATCAGGCCGAGCTGGGCATAGGCGAAGAGCGCTATGACTTCGCCGAGAAGCGAAGTGAGAGTCAGCGCGATAAAAATGGTTGGTACATTGGCCTTGCGTGGCCGGAGCAGCATGAGAAAGGCCAGGGCGGAGACAATCAGTACGCCGGGTAAATGGCCCCAATTGGTCAGAATACGGCCGGCCTTCAGGGTCTCAAGAGCCATAGCCTGAAGGACTGGACCGGGAATGACGCCATATCGAGGGACAGTGAAAAAGTCGCGCAACTCGATGGCGCTGGCTCCGACGATGATCTGCTTGCCCGCGAGCATGGTTGTGTCAATGCGGCCGTAGAGAACATCGGTGAAGCTGACGCGTTGCAGGCCATCAAGGTTCAGGCTGAAGTCGACCTCAATCACCTCCGGCAGAGGGGACTGGATGCGAGCAAGCTGGACCGCCAAAGCAGGGATTGTACCTTCCTCATCGGTCGCGGCGATGGGCAGGCTGCGGGCAGTGGCCGTGAATGGGTCGAGCAGGACATTGACAAGAACTGAGCCGGCGGCGGCAGCGAATTCGGGCATGGGGCGTGAAAAATGGAGGTGTCCATCTGCCCCGGTCTGGGCGAATGCCGCCAGCCAGGCATAGCCACCGGCCCGCTCCAGGGCTGCGGTGAACTGGGCGTCGTCGAACGGATCGCGGCTGCTTGAAAAGTCGATGTCGAAGACGACTTCGTCGGCGCCTGCTTCCATCAGCCGGTCGAGCAGGGCGGCGTGCAGGCTGCGTGGCCAGGGCCAGATGCCGATTTCGGCCAGACTTTGGCTGTCGATTTCAACCACCACGGTAGTTTCGCTGACAGGCAGGGAGGCCGCAGTCAGCCGCCAATCATCAAGTCGCCGGTCGAGCGAGGCCAGCATGCCAGACTGGGTCAGACCCAGCAGCACCAGTATTGCCACAATGGCAGCGGTCCATCTCAGCAGGTGCCGCAACAATGATCTCCCTGGCCAAAGCGTATATTAGCCTGGCGGCCCCTGATATCCGGTTAAGACCGGATATTTCGTGCATTCGTGCTGGAACGGAGCCAGAGCGCGCAACGTTTGCAAGATGAACCAGATAGAAGGCCAAGATATCCAATGCTGCAACTCTTGCTCATTCTCGTCGTCGTCGCGCTTGTTGCCGGCATGTTGGGGTTTTCCGGACTGGCCGGGGCGGCGGCAACCCTCGCCAAGATCGTTGCCGGCATCATGCTCATCGGCATCGTCATCATCCTGATCATGGCGATGATGGGTCTTGCGATCCTGTTCTAGTTGGCGATGCTGATTGTTCCCCGCCGCAGGCAGCGTTAGTTTGGATTTCGCGCTGCCTGTGGCAAAGGGAAGGACGATGAGCAAGCAAGAGGTTGATGCCTGGTTTGCAGAGTATGACCTGCCGCAGAAGGCCCTGATGCAGGCGGTTCGTGCCGTGATACTGGGGGCTGATGTGCGGCTGGGCGAAACCATCAAATGGAAGACGCCAACCTTCACCTGCAATGGCAATCTGGCCAGTTTTAATCCCCGCTCCAAAAAGCATGTCAGCCTTCTGGTGCACAATGGCGCGCGTATTCCGGGACAGTTTTCAAGTCTGGAGGGGACGGGGGAGGAAGCGCGAACCATGAAGGTGCATGACGCTGCAGACCTTGCCGGCAAGCGCGATGAATTGGAACGGCTGGTGCGTGCATGGTGCGACTGGAAATCACCTGTCACGCTATAGGCGCCAAATACTACGTCTCTCGTATAGTGCAAATGTGCTATGTTATTTGATGTTGTTCGCAAGCATTATTGATCGGGGCGGGCCCGAAATAACGCAAACTGGGCGCAACCAGGAGGGGGGATGGCTGCCGACAATGATGATCTGGTGGATCAAATCTACCAGGCGATGCACGGCACATTATCCTGGCAGGGCTGGATCGACGGGCTGAATGCCCGTTTCGATGGCGTGAAATTTGCGCTTTGGGGGCACGACCTGAAGGCGAACAGCAATCTTGGCATGGTCCATAGCGGTTATGACAAGGACTTCATGAACCAGTGGATCGACTATTATTCGAGGGTCAACGCCTGGGCACCGGGCCTTGCGCAGGCACCGGTCGGGGTGACGCAAACGGCAGAGCAATTGCTCGACCGAGATTCACTTCTGACGACCGAACACTACCATGACTGGGTGCGTCCACAGGAAGACATAGCAACCGGCGTTGGCATCACCTTCTTTTCCGATGCCAACCGCTTCTTCGGTCTGACCGCAAATGTGCGCCTCAAGGATGAGGAGCAGCGCAATCCGGAGTTGAAGACAATGATGACGCGCATTGCCCCGCATCTGTCGCGCGCTTTCGATACCGCCAGACGCATGCCCAAGCTAGGCAATGCGGAGGACCTGGAGAAATTTGTTGCGCGGCTGCCGATCGCTGCGGTGGCGCTCAATTCAAAGGGCCATTTGTGCTACATGAATGCGCTGGCGCAGCAATTCATCGATGACTGGTCCGAACCGCAGATCAAGAGCAATGGCGCGCTGGTCTTTGCCGACCCACAGGCCGACGACCTGCTTGCAAAGGGTATTCAGGCGATTGCCTTTGGCACCATGCGCCTGCTGCCACATCGTGTATCGCTCAAATTGGGAAAGGGCGGCGCGAGCTGGCGCATGAGCCTGGTGCCCAGTCCCGCGGCGGCAAGCGAAAAGCGCTTTGCCCTGGATGACCAGATACGCCCCGTGGCCTTTCTGTTCATGGAAGCGAGTGCAGGGCAAGTCAAACAGAAGCTGGCCGACGAACTCGGCAAGCGCTTTGGTCTGTCCCCGGCGGAAACCGCTCTAGCGCTCGCGCTCTATGGCGGAGAGACGCTCGGCGAAATCGCCGCGCGCAAGGGCCTGAGTGTGCATACGGTCCGCAATCAGCTCCGGACGACCTTTGCCAAGACCCACACGCACCGGCAACATCAGTTGGTGCGGTTGATATCGGATCTGCTCGGCGAAAAGCACGATTGAGATCCGGCGCCCGAACTAGCCCTGACGGGGCGCCAGGAGGCGGGCAATTCCAAGAACCAGCAAGGCCAGAATTGCCGGGCCGATGGCAAGAGGAAGGCCAGCGGCCCAGAGCGCGCCCGTGCCGGCCCAAAGGATGGATGAGAAGGCCTCGCAGAGGGTTGCCGCACGCGAGGCAACCTGACGACGGCGGAACATGGAACGCTTGGCGGTGACGCGAAACCAGAGTTGAATGGTGGTTGACGCGGCTGCGGCGGCGGCCGCGCAAGCTGCGGTGACGAGCGCCATGGGCCAGGCGGCAAGGCCGATCATGAGCAGGAGCGGCGCCATGACCAGGGCAATGATGGTCAGCACGGCCTCGATCTTGGCGCGCAATATTGTAGCCGGACTGAGGGGCGCGGTTGCGACCAGATCATGTGCGTCCTCGCCCGAAATGGCGAGCCAGGCGAGGCCACCGGCCAGTTGGCCGCAGGCCATGACCAGCACGGGCACGATGACAATGAAGGTGCCATCGCCTGATGATGCGCCATAATTGATCCAGAGCAGCAGGGCGGGTGGCACCAGATAGAGCAATTGCATCAGGGTTTGCGAGAGCAGCCAGGGGTCGCGCTGGAGCAGCAGGAATTCCTTGCGGCGCAGGGCCTGGCGCTGGCTGGCCGGACGGAAGGCGCGTTTTTGCGGTCGGCGATGGCCGCGGACATGATTGAGCCCGGCGGCGGCGGTGGCCAGGCGGCCATAGCTGGGGGCGATGAGGGCCGCTGTTGCCGCAAATGCAATGAGTGACAAAGTAATCAGCAGCAGGGCCGGCGTGGGTTCGCCTAAAGCGGCGCGCGCGGGGAGCCAGAGCAGACTGTCGGAGGCGGGCGCGGAGGCAACAATAGCGTCGGACTGGAAGAAAGCGAGCCGCGAAAACCCTTCATGAGAGAGAATGGCGGCGGCCTGGATGCCGATGACAAAGCCGGCGCCGACAATGCCGGCCACGATCTGGGCAATCAGGCGTGTGCGGCGCGGGCCGGTGAGGCGGAACAGCAGGCGGGTGACAGCCATGGCGATGGCGACAGAGAGTGCGGCCAGGGCGATGATGACCAGGAAGGCCGAAAACCAGCGCGGACCGTCCTGCAGAACGAGGGCCATGACCAGGGGGCTGACGAGGAGAAGCCCGAGGGCGGTCGTTGAGACAAAGACCGTGCCGGCACGGACGGCAAAGAGGCGCGCACTTGAGGCCGGCGAAGACAGGATCAGGTCGAGGTCGGACCGGCCATAATAAACCCGAGTGACCGCTTCGAGCGCCTGGGACAGGGTGACCGTCCAGAACAACAGGCCCATGCCCGAGATCACCACCAGTGTCTGCTTGTCGATGACGATGCCCGCCTCGACCCAGGGCCGGACCGCGAACCAGGCGATGAGGAGCATGATGCCGAAGACCGTGCCGCCTCCTGCGATCCAGCCGAAGAGGCGCACGCGGCGGCCGCCTGTCATCATCGCCAGCGTGTCACGCCAGGCGAGGCGAAATTCGTGGGCTGCAAGCCAGGGCAGGGAGGCAGGGGCGAGGGTCACGCGGCGTCCTGCTTTGAGCGGTCGTCATCGGCGGCGCCCTGGGCGACCAGATCGAGAAATATTTCCTCAAGGGTGGTTTCGCGACCGATGCGGGTGCGCAGTTCGTCGAGCGTTCCTTCGGCGATCAGGCGGCCCTCGGCGATGACCCCAATGCGTTCGGCCATGCGCTCGGCGACTTCGAGAATGTGGGTGGTCATGATGACGGTGACGCCTGCGGCGGTCTTGCTGCGCAGGACATCCTTGACCTGTCGGGCCGACCCGGCATCGAGGCCGGTCAACGGCTCGTCGAGAATGATGAGATCGGGGTCATGCACGAGGGCACCGGCCAGAGCGACCTTTTGCAGCATGCCCTTGGAGAAGCTGCCGCACAGTTCATTGGCATGGGGTGAGAGGCCGAGCCAATCGATCAGTTCGTGTGCCGATTGGCGGGCGCGGGCCGGACCGACCTGCCAGAGCCCGGCGACGAAATCGAGATATTCGAGCGGGGTGAGGCGGTCATAGACCATGGGCTCATCGGACACCCAGGCCATGCGACGCTTGGCGGAAACTGGATCGGCCAGGGCGTCGATTCCCAGAATGGAGATGCTGCCCGCGTCGGGTTTGAGCAGGCCTGCCACCATGCGCAGGATGGTGGTCTTGCCGGCGCCATTGGGGCCGAGCAGGGCGTAGAATTCGCCGGCTCCGATCGTCAGGTCGACACCCTTTACGACCGGGCGGTCGAAGGCTTTGGTGAGGCCGGAAATGGAAAGGGCGGCAGGCATGGCGGCTCCTGTTGGTCTGGAAACGCTAGCCTGGCCGCCCTTTCGGTCAAGTGAATGGCAATCGTTAACAGATTGAATCAGGCGACGGTGAGGGTCACGTCGACATTGCCGCGCGTGGCATTGGAATAGGGGCAGATCTGGTGGGCTTTTTCCACCAGGCCTTCTGCCTCAGCCTTATCGAAGCCGGGAACGGTGATCTTGAGTTCGACAGCGATGGCAAAACCAGGCCCTTTGGCGTTTTCGCCGAACGAGACGGAGGCGTCGATGGTGGTTTCGTCGGGAAGCTGCACCTTCTCGCCACGGGCCACGGCCTTGAGGGCGCCCAGGAAACAGGCGGAATAGCCGGCAGCAAAAAGCTGCTCGGGATTGGTGCCGGGACCATCATTGCCGCCCATGGCCTTGGGGGTGTCGAGGGTGACTTCGAGGCGACCGTCATCGGTCTTGCTGGTGCCGCCAGCGCGGCCGCCGGTGGTGTGGGCGTGGGCAGTATAGACGGCTGACTTGATACTCATGGGTCTCGCTCCTTGGTTGGGTGAGCAGTATATAGTGCACAATTAAATTGTGCACAATAGAATTTTGTGTGCTAGTTTTGTGACGGAAACGAAGAGGGTGCCATGGCCGACCAGCCGATGCCGCATATCGACCAGATGCTGTGCTTTGCCGTCTATGCGGCTGGGCACGCCTTCACGCGGTTCTACAAACCGCGGCTCGATGCGCTGGACCTGACCTATCCGCAATATCTGGTGTTCCTGGTGCTCTGGGAACGGGACGATATTACGGTCAAAGCGCTGGGGGATAAATTGTTCCTGGATTCAGGAACAATCACGCCGTTGATCAAGCGGCTTGAGGCGCGCGGCTTGGTGCAACGGCGGCGGGACGAGGATGACGAACGGCAGGTCCGCATTCGCCTGACGTCCGAGGGTAGGGCGCTGGAAGCCAAGGCGCTGGCCATTCCCCTGGCGGTGGTGGAGGGAACCGGATTGTCGCTGCAAGGCGCCGAGGCGCTGCGGCGGGAATTGCTGGCGCTGCGGGCGCGGCTGGATGGGGTGGAGGAGCGGTAAAAGCCGCCATTACCGCAATCCCACCGCGTCCACTTGGCCCGACCGGCAATCGGAATCGACTGGGTTGGCAGCCAGTATCAAGGTGCTGAAATCATCAGGCCCGGTGACTTCGCCCGTCAGGTTGATCCGCAGTTCGGTGATGAGTGTGCGATTGCCGTCGCGGACGCAGCTCATGGCAACGCGTTCGCCGCTTCCCGTACCGAACGAGGTATCAAAGGCATTGCGAATTTGGTCCAGGGTGATGCGCTTGCCGATATTGCTGGCGAAGAGATCGGCCACCTGGGAGGTGTTGAGCGCCAGCATCAGGTCCAGTGAATCGGCAAAATAGTCGCGCTGGTCGGTGCCGTAGCAGGTGCCGTGCTTGGTCCATTCGTGGCGATCAAGGCCGGACTGGCTGCCGGGCATGACTTCATCCAGATCGCGCCGCTGGGCAATGGTGAGGTCGAGCATTGGCAGGTCGCGCCAGCGGCCATCGCGGCTGGCCCAGATGTCACGCTCGGGGACGCCGCAATATTCCTTGTTGCGCGGCTGCGGCCAGAGGCCATGCAGGGTGAAATGGGTGGCTTCGAAACTGTTCTCGCGCTGGTTGCGGCATTCGATGGTGCGGGAGGCGGTTTCGCAGAAGGCGGGCTGCCAGTTGATGGCGAGAATATATTGGGTGCCGCGATAGCCGGAGGATGATGGTGTGGCGGAGGCTTGCGGCAGCGGACTATCGGTGGTGCCGCAACTGATGTCCACCCAACGACGACTGGGCTGGGCGCTGGGAATGACGAGCCATAAGTGGGTGGCCGGCGTCTTGTTGGCGGCGACGATCTCAAAGGTTTGGCCGGGGCGGACATTGATATTGCCCGGATTGGTCTGGCGGTTGATCGACTGATAGGCGGGGCAAGTGTCTTGCGCGGAGAACATGCCGGAAAGGGCGACTTCGGCCCTTGCAGGAAGGACCAGCAGCGTCAGGGCCAGGACGAGAAAATTGCGCAGCATGGGGCCTCCCGAAATGAATGAGGGAGCCATAAAGGCTCCCCCACCGGATTGCAAAAACGGGACCGCTCAGAGTGTGATGCGGTAGATGCCGAAGCCGGCTTCGTCGGTTTCCCCGGTCGCTTCGATGCTGACGGCGGTGACATCGGCCACCTTGTCGGCGGCTTTCGGGCCGGTGGCAAAGAGCACGGTGGTGTCGCCAATCGGGGCGAGCGACCAGTTGCTGTCGGCCTTGGGGTTGATGGTGCCGTTTTCGATGATGAAGCGGACGATGATGTCGCGATTGGTATCGGGACCGATGAAGATGATGTTCTCGGCGCCGGTGCCCGGGAAGGAGCCGCCACCGCCGGCACGATAGTTGTTCGAGGCGATGACGAACTTGGCTTCCGGATCGATCGGTGCCCCGTCAAACATCAGGTCGACAATGCGGTTGGCGTCGGGATTGATCTCTTCCTTGCCATCCGAGGAGTACTTGGAGGGCTGGGTGAGGTCGATCTTGTAGGTGACGCCGTCAATGACGTCGAAATTATAGGACGGGAAATCCATGTTGATCAGATCGGCGTCGGTGGCGCCGGCTTCAACCTGGTTGAAGATGCCGGCCGAGCGTTCAAGCCAGTTCTTCACATCGGCACCGGTGATGACCAGGGCCTGGATGGTGTTGGGATAGAGATAGAGGTCGGCCACGTTCTTGATGGCGACCGGACCGACGGGGACGTCGGTATAGTATTCCGGACCGCCACGACCACCGGCCTTGAAGGGGGCGGCAGCCGAGAGGATCGGCAGTCCTTCCCATTCGGTGCCCCTCATCATCTGCTCGATATACCAGGACTGGGCCTGGGAGACGATCTGCACGGAGGGATCGTCGGCAACGAGCGCAAAATAGGAGTGCAGCGGGGCGGCGGTTTCACCGACCGGGCGACGGATATAGTCGAGGGTTTCCTGGTGCTCGGCAGCGACGGATTCCGCCACGATGGGCAGGGACTCGACAGTGGGCACATTGGCATTGTCGATGCGCTCGACGATAGGACGGGCCTCGGAGGTGTGCGCGACAACGGCCCATTTGCCATCGGCATCGACTTCGAGCAGCAGGTCGATCAGGCCCATATGCGAGCCCCAGAAGCCGGGCATGACGGCCGGCGTGCCATTGAGCGTGCCGGCTTCGATATCGGCGCCGGGAACGTCGGCATAGTTCGGGCCGGGGAAAACCAGGTGATGGTGACCGGTCAGAACGGCATCAATGCCGTCGACAGCGCCCAGATGGAGCGAGGCATTTTCCATGCCCGGGACATATTCGCTGCCATCGATGCCGGAGTGGGAGAGGGCAACGACGATGTCGGCGCCTTCTTCGCGCATCCTGGGCACCCAGGCTTCGGCTGCCTCGACGATGTCACGCACCACGACCTTGCCGGTGAGGTGGGTGGCATCCCAGGTGAGGATCTGCGGGGGCAGGAAGCCGATGACGCCGATCCTGATGGTATGGGTCGCGCCCGAACCGTCGGTCAGCTCTTTTTCGAAGATGCGGTAGGGGTCGAGATAGGTGTCGTCCTCGAGCGGATTGTCGCCCAGCTCGGTACCGCGTACCAGATTGGCCGAGACCAGGGGGAAGTTGGCGCCTTCAAGGGCGCGGTCGAGAAATTCGAGGCCGTAGTTGAACTCGTGGTTGCCCAGGGTGGCGGCGTCGTAGCCCAGCGTGTTGAGCGCAGCGACGGCGGGGTGGATGTCCCCCTGGTTGAGGCCCTTTTCATAGGCCATGTAGTCGCCCATCGGGTTGCCCTGAATCAGGTCGCCATTGTCGAACAGCACGGCATTGCCGGCCTCGGCGCGGATCTGTTCGATGATGGCTGCGGTGCGCGCCAGACCCATGGTGTCGTTGGGGGCGTCGGCATAATAGTCGTAGGGCAGGATGGCGACGTGAATATCAGTCGTCTCGATGATGCGCAGATGCGCCTGGTTGGCCTGGGCCATGGCTGCGAAAGGGTGCATGGCGACCATGGCGCCCACACTGGCCGAACCGGCCAGGAAGCTGCGCCGGGATATGGCTGGGAAGAAGTTCATTTGATCGTCTCCAATGAAGTGCCGCTCTGCCGGGGGCGTGCTCCCGGCTGCCGGTTTTCGACCGGCTTGTGGCGCTTCCCCGTCCACGGGGAGCAGACCGCTCATGCCCTGCGCAAATGACGCGCGCATGACGGCTGGATAGAGACGCTATGAAGTTTTTACCGGTTGGTCAATTTATGACAGTTTGATGACAGTGGACGTGACGGAATGCCGGTCGGCCTGTTCGACCTCCGGTTCTGAAATGGACGTGTCCCGAGGCGCGTGCGTCTCAGTAAAACTAAGTAATAGAGACGTCGCCGCCTCGGAACACCGGGTTTCTCCTGCTGCCGTGGTCCCTATTGATCGCTCGTCGCAAGGTGACCCGACTAGCAGGCGAGCCCTGGAGCGAATCCAGTCTCACCGGCTCCTCCCGCAACTGTTCGCTGCAGTCCGCCCATCGCGGGAGAGATGGGAAGAGTATGGGGGAGGATTTTGGGGCGGGGATTACTTTTGGATTGGAACGTATTTTGATGGGGATAGCCCCATCCAGCCTCCCACCGGAGGAGGGGAGGGTCCATCGAGCCAGTTGCGCTCATGCCATTCGCGCGTAGCGCTCATGGCCTTCTCGTCTCAAATCGCTCCACTGGAGCGATTTGCCCTAACGGGACGGTTTCGAAGCCCCGCCCGCGGGGGAGGAAGATCAGTGCCTTACTGAACCAGTTTCGGATCCACCAGCGCGCCCTTGTGGCCGATGACGATGCCGGCGGTGCGGTGGGCCGCCTCGGCGGCTTCGCGCAAGCTCTTGCCGGTGAGGCGGGCCGAGAGATAGGCGCCGTTGAAGCTGTCGCCGGCGCCGGTGGCGTCAACGACATTGGAGTTGGCGGGCGGAGCGATGCGGACACGCTCATGAGCGGTGGCGATGAGGGCTTCCCTGCTGCCGTCCTTGACCACGACCTCCTCGACGCCGAGTTCGAGATAACGGTCAGCGGTGTCGTCGATGGTCTTGTCGCCAAAGAGCGGCGCTTCGTCGGTATGGGTGGGCAGGACGATGTCGCAGAGGCTCGCGGCGGCGGTGAGGACGCCGGCCATGACGCGGGGAGATGACCAGAGCGCGGGCCTGAGATTGGTGTCGAAGGCGATCCTGGCGCCATTGTCGCGGGCCTTGACGATGGCGCCGAGGAGGCGGCCGCGGGCGCGGGGGGCGAGAATGGCCAGGGTAATGCCGGAGAAATAGACCAGTTCGGCGCCTTCGACGGCATTAGCAAGCGCGGATTTATCGTCGGCCAGAAGCTTGGCAGCTGAGGTGTCGCGCCAATAGGTGAAGTGCCGGTCGCCCTTTTCCTGGTGGATCATGTAGAGGCCAGGACGGCGATTATGAATAGCCTGGATGTGGCCGGTGCCGATGTTGTTGCCGTCGAGGAAGGCGCGGATGTCGGCCGAGTAGCGGTCCTGGCCCAAAGCGGTGACATAGTCCACGGACCATTCCCTATCGAGCAGGGCGCGCAGGTACCAGGCGGTGTTGAGCGTGTCGCCGGCATAGCCGAGGCGATAGGTGCGGTCTTCGCCGCCGCTCATCTCGATCATGCATTCCCCGATTGAGACGATGCGCCTGGTCACGAATGTCCTCCTGAACTTCAAGCGGGTTATGCCGGTGCGGGCTTGCTCCGGCAAGGGGTTCCAACTAAAGAGGCTCTATCCTGCTCAAAACTTCCATACAAGATGGAAGCCGCATGTCTCGAGGAGATTTTCCGTGTCCAGCCCGCGCCTCAGTTCTGCCAGCCTTGCCACACTCGCCAAGGGGATAAACGTGCCCGGCTATGACCGCGCCAAGGTGACGCCGGGGATCGTGCATCTGGGGATTGGAGCGTTTCACCGGGCGCATATGGCGGTCTATGTCGACGATCTGCTGGGCAAGGATCCGAGCTGGGGCATTGTCGGCGCGAGCCTGAGGCGGCCGGACACCAAGGAGGCGCTGGAGCCGCAGGACGGGCTCTATACGATTGCCGTGCGCGATGCCAAGGGCACGCATCCGCGGGTGATCGGCTCGATCCTTTCGGTGATGGACGCGAATGCGCAGCGCGAAGACCTTTTGGCGCTGATGGCGGACCCATCGATCCGCATCGTGTCACTGACGGTGACGGAAAAGGGCTATTGCCATGACCCGGCAACCGGGGAGCTGGACCAGAAGCATGCAGACATCATGCATGACCTAGCCAACCCGACCGCGCCGAAATCGGCGCCGGGCATGCTGGTGGAGGCGCTGGCGCGGCGCAAGGCGGCGGGCGTGGCTCCATTTACGGTGATGAGTTGCGATAATCTGCCGAGCAATGGCGAAACGGCCAAGCGGATCGTGACGGCATTTGCGGCGCTGCGCGATGCCGAACTGGGCGAATGGGTGAAATCTGTTGCTTTCCCCTCGACCATGGTGGATCGCATCGTGCCTTCAACGACCGATGCGGACCGGGATGAGGTTGCCGGGCTGATCGGGGCGGAGGATGCGTGGCCGATCATGACCGAGCCGTTTACCCAGTGGGTGATCGAGGATCATTTCCCCTCGGGCCGGCCGGCCTTTGAGACCGTCGGGGCGCAATTGGTCGAGGATGTAGAGCCGTTCGAGTTGATGAAGCTCAGAATGCTCAATGGTTCTCACTCGACCATGGCCTATGCGGGCTATCTGGGCGGCTATGAATATATTGCCGAGGTGATGGGCGATGCGGCCTATGTGAAGCTGATCCACGGGTTGATGACCGAGGAGGCCATGCCGACACTGGACATGCCGGGCGTCGATCTGGGCGCCTATCGCGACCAGTTGCTGGAGCGGTTCCGCAATCCGGCGCTGAAGCACCGGACCTGGCAGATCGCCATGGATGGCAGCCAGAAACTGCCGCAGCGCCTGCTGGGGACGATCCGCGACCGCCTGAAGGCCGGGCAGGGCTTCGAACGGCTGGCGCTCGGGGTGGCGGCCTGGATGCGTTATGTCACCGGCGTCGCAGAGGATGGCAGCGAGATCGATGTGCGCGATCCGCTGGCGCTCAAGATGCATGCGATTGCGGCCGATTCGGGTGACGATGCGGAGGCGCTGTTCGATGGGCTGGTGGGGCTGAGCGAAGTGTTCGGGGCCGATCTGGCGGGGCATGCAGATTTCCGCGCTGTGGTCGTGGGGCATCTGGAAAGCCTGTTCGACGAGGGTGCGCGGGCGACGGTGAAGAAGGTGGCGGGGTGACCCCCTTCTAGCTTTGCTATGGCCCTTTGGGCCAAGCGCCGCCGTTAGCCATTCGCGCATAGCGCTCATGGCCTTCTCACCTCCGAGTGCGCCACCGGCGCACACGCCCCTACGGGACGGATCGAAGCCCCTGGTAGGGGGCGGTGAGGCTCTGCGTTCATTCAAGCCGCCTACGTGGAACCGGTTCCCCCGCGCCATGCTTACTGCTAGCGTCAGTGAAAATGCGAAAGGCGTCGGGCTATGAAGTGGCGGGGTCGGGAGCGCAGCTCCAATATCGAGGATCGGCGCGGACAGCGCAGCGGCGGCCTTGGTGGGCTGGGCGGGTTGGGGCGCAGCGGGGGCATTCGCATTCCGAGCGGCGGGCGTGGTTCGCGCGGCGGGATTTCGGGGCTGATCGGCATCGTGGTGGTGCTGGGGATCATCTGGTTTGCCACGGGTCAGAATCCGCTCGACATGCTGACCGGCGGGTCGAGCATGGGGCCGGCGTCCAGTGCGACGTCGCGGCAGCTTCCGGCGGAGGGACAGGACGAGCTGGCCGACTTCGTCGGCGTGGTGGTCAAGGAAACCGAGGATCTGTGGAAGGAACAGTTCGCGGCCATCGGGGAAGACTATCCCGAGCCGGTCGTGGTGCTGTTTACTGACGCGGTCAATACAGCCTGCGGGGCGGCAGACAGCTCGGTGGGGCCGTTCTACTGTCCGGGGGACAGCAAGGTCTATATCGACCTTTCCTTCTATGACCAGTTGCACCGCCAGTTCGGGGCGCCGGGCGATTTTGCCCAAGCCTATGTGCTGGCCCATGAAGTGGGACACCACATCCAGAACCTGACCGGGGTATTGCCCGAATTCAACCGGGCACGGCAGTCGATGAGCCCGGAGGAGGCCAATGCCTGGTCAGTGCGGGTGGAATTGCAGGCTGATTGCTATGCCGGGGTCTGGGCCAATTATGCGGGGCAGGAAAACCTGCTCGACAGCGGTGATATCGAGGAAGCGCTGAACGCGGCCAACCAGATCGGCGATGATACGCTGCAAAAGCGCATGCAGGGCTTTGCCGTGCCCAAGACGTTCAATCATGGCACTTCGGCGCAGCGGCAGGACTGGTTTGCGCGGGGCTATCAGTCCGGCAATCCGGGGGATTGCGACACGTTCTCGGGGAATGTGTAGCCGGTCGGATCAGAGCCCGAAGGCGTGGCGCGCCAGCATGGCGGCGGCCCAGCCGGCGGCGAGCATGATAAGCCCCGGATAGCGCAGGCTGACCAGCGCCGCAGCAATCAAGGCCAGGCGCACATCCCAGCCATTGGTGAAGAAGGCCGGTGCCCAGAGCGTGGTCAGCACGGCCGCCGGGACGGCATTGAGCGCCTGTTCGAGCCGGGGCGGCAGGGTGCGCATGCGGGTGATGAGCACATAGCCGCCGACGCGTGTGGCATAGGTGGCGAGCGCGGCGGCCAGGATCAGCCAGAGCGTGGAGAGATCGTCCATCAGGAGGCCGCCTCTTCGCTGACTTCCGTTGCGACCGGCTGGGATGGCAGGGGCAGGAGGGCAGCAACCAAGACGCCACAAATGGCGCCGATGCTCACATGCCAGGGCGAGCCGACTAGGTAATAGCCAGCGACCGATCCGGCCATGCTGGCGGCGACGACCGGGTAAAAACCGGGCTTGCGTCGAAAACCCAGGACCAGCCCCAGAAAATAGACGGGTAGCAACACATCGATGGCCCAGACCCTGGGATCGCCCAGCATGGAGCCGAACCAGGCGCCGAGTGTCGAAAAGATCAGCCAGGGGAAATAGATGACCAGGGCGAAGGCCATGTACCAGGCAAAGCTGAGGGGCTTGCCCTCCTCGCCGCGGCGGATTGCTTCGGCAAATTGCGGGTCGATGAGGAAGAAAAAGGCAATGGCCTTCTGCAGGAGGCTATAGCCGCGGATGTGCCGGGCGATAGCCGCCGAATAGAGAATATGCCGGAAATTGACCGCGAAGATGGAGAGCACGATGAGCCAAGGGGCGACGTGCTGGCCGAACAGCTCGATGCCCACCAGCTGGCTGGCACCGGCATAGATGGTGGCGCTCATCAGGGCGGCATCGAGAACCGTCAACCCGTTATCGACCGCGACGGCGCCGAACAGGACCGCAAAGGGGGAGGCGGACAGCGCGATGACCGCGCCGCCCTTGAGGCCTGCAAGAATGTCTTTGTTCATAAGCGTGCTGCGGAAGAAACTCGGGGGGAGGTTCCGAGTGGATCAGGCCGCTGCGCCCGGTGCAACATATTCCGCCTTTTCGGGCAGGCCCTTCTGCTTGCGGACCTGGTTGAGGAAGCGCGTAAACAGATAGTGGCTGTCCTTGGGGCCGGGGCTGGCTTCGGGGTGGTACTGCACCGAGAAGATCGGCTTGCCGTCCACGGCCAGGCCCGCATTGGAGCCATCGAACAGGGAGACGTGGGTCTGGGTGACGCCGGTGGGCAGGCTGTCGGCATCCACGGCGAAACCGTGGTTCATCGAGGTGATCTCGACCTTGCCGGTGGTCAGGTCCTTGACCGGGTGATTGGCGCCATGATGGCCCTGATGCATCTTGGAGGTCTTGCCGCCAAGGGCCAGGCCCATGAGCTGGTGACCAAGGCAGATGCCGAACATGGGCTTGCCGGTTTCCATCAGCTTCTGGATGGTGGGGACGGCATATTTGCCGGTCTCGGCCGGATCGCCGGGGCCATTGGAGAGGAAGACCGCATCGGGATTGTGGGCCAGAATGTCGGCGGCGCTGGCGGTGGCAGGCACGACGGTGACCTTGGCGCCCTGATCGGCGAGGCAGCGCAGGATGTTGCGCTTGGCGCCGTAATCGATGGCCACGACGTGGAATTCGGGGTTCTCCAGCGTACCGTAGCCGACATTCCACTGCCAGCCGGTCTGGTCCCAGTGATAGGTCTGGGCGGTGGTGACTTCCTTGGCGAGGTCGAGACCTTCGAGGCCGGGGAAGGCCTTGAGTTCGGCGGCAATCGAGCCTTCGTCGAACTGGCCGGTCGGCTCATGGGCGATGACGCCATTGGGCATGCCCTTTTCGCGGATCAGCGCGGTCAGGGCCCGGGTGTCGATGCCGGCGATGCCGATGATGTTGCGCTTCTTGAGCCAGGCATCGAGCTTTTCAGCCGCGCGGTAGTTGGACGGGTTGGTGATGTCGGCCTTGATCACGACGCCACGCACGCCGGACAGGGCGGCCATGTTCACCGTCTCGATGTCTTCGTCATTGGTGCCGACATTGCCGATATGGGGGAAGGTAAAGGTGATGATCTGTTCGGCATAGGATGGGTCGGTGAGGACTTCCTGGTAGCCGGTCATGGCGGTGTTGAAACACACTTCACCGGCCGCATGTCCAACAGCGCCGAGGCCGAAACCTTCAAGGCGGGTGCCGTCTGCCAGAATCAGAACTGCGGTCGCGGGGGTCTGCTGCCAGCCGGTCACTTTGGATCTCCAAGCTCGGTTTATCGGGGCGCGCGGCATGAGTGGTGGCGGGGAGGCCTGCCCATAGCCGCAGCAATGATGTCGGTTGAGGCCTCCTCTTAGAAGGCCATGGCAGACAGCGCAAGTGGCGAAGCCTGCGTTTGTTGCCTATATGGGAGCGATAAATTGCATGGCAAGGAGCCAGACGACACATGCGCGAAGACATCAGCGAAGGGCTCAAACTGGCGCTCAAGGCCCGGGATCAGCGGCGCACCGCGACGTTGCGGTCGATCAATTCGGCGATCAAGGACCGCGATATTGCCAATCGCGGCGAGGGCAAAGGTCCGGCCACCAATGATGAGATTCTGGCCATGATCCAGAAAATGGTGAAGCAGCGCGAAGAGAGCTTTGCCATTTATGCGCAGGCCGGGCGCAGCGATCTGGCCACGGTGGAAAAGGAAGAGATCGATATTCTCAACGAGTTCCTGCCCAAGGGGCTGAGCGATGAGGACGTTGCCGCGGCTATCACCGCCGCCATTGCGACCACCGGCGCCGAGGGCCCCAAGGACATGGGCAAGGTGATTGCCCAGCTCAAGGCGGATTATCCGGGACGAATCGATTTCGGCAAGGCCAGTGGACTGGTGCGGGCGGCGCTGAGCGCCTGACCCGGTTCAGGCCACCAGTCGGAACGGGGCGATGTGCACCTGGTTGCGGCCGGCCTGCTTGGCCTTGTAGAGGGCAGCGTCGGCGCGACTGAGGACCGAGGAGAAGGTCTCGCCCTTACCAGCGGTCGCCAGACCCGCGCTGACGGTGGCGGTTTCCGTTTCGCTGCCAATCGGCAAGGCCAGATCGTCGAAGGCGCGCCGGATGCGCTCGGCCACCTGGCCGGCTGTGTCGCGGTCGCGACCGGGCAGGATGGCGCAGAATTCCTCGCCGCCGAGCCGGGCGATGATGTCGCTGTGGCGCAATTCATCGCGCAGGATATCGGCAAAGCGCACAAGCACTGTATCGCCGTGAGCATGGCCGAGATGGTCGTTGATCTGCTTGAAGTGATCGAGGTCGAACATGATCACGGCAAGCCCGGTTGCGGATGCGTCTTCACTGAAGCGTCGGAACAAGGCACGCCGATTGAGCACGCCGGTCAGGGCGTCCGTGTTCGCCTCCATGCGATGCCGCCTGGCGGCGCGCGCATGGTGCAGGGTGAGGGTAATGGCGCCAATGCCCGTCAGGCCGACCAGCGACATGATGGAATTGATGTCTTCGGCCAGATTATCGGGCGGGGCGTCGAGAACCCATTGCCCGTCCAGCAGCAGCACAATAGCGCAGGCGAGGAATGAGGCAGAGACCAGGCCATAGATGATGGCATTGGCCGCCATGGCGCCCCTTGCATCTTCGCGGCCACGCCAGAATTCGAGACCGCACAGTGCCAGGATGATCGCAGCACAGAGATTGAGCATAAGTGTGCCGAGCCCGGACAGGCCCAGCAAGAGCGGGATGGCGGTCGCAATGATCGTCGCCGTGCCGACAAACAGGGCGGGACGTGCCGGCTTGTGATTGAACAGGCGTGCCCCGGAATAGACATAGGCAATGCCGGCCAGGAGGGTGGGAAAGGGAATGAGCAGGCTCAACATCGAATAGGTGTCGCCGCGCAGGCCAAGTGCGCCCAGGGCCAGCACAACAAGGCCAATGCCGGTGGCGTTATGGATGAGGTAGGTCTCGGCCCGTGAATTCAGCCAGCCGATGACCAGCGCCAGCACCAAGGCGGCGCCTGAAAAGGCAATGCCGATCAGCAATGTGGCGTTGTCGATCATCTCGGTTCACCAGACAGGCCGAGTACGGCCCGCAAAGACGTCCTCTTAGCCCGAAATCCTGCAATGGAAGGTTACGGATTGTGGGATTGTGCTGGTCTGGTGAGCGAAAGCTTAACGCATTGTTTCTATTGCGCGGGAACGCCTTCCGGCAGCGGCGGGACAGTGCTGCTGCGGCGCTCCAGAAAGGCCGAAAGGGCGGCAATCACCACGGCGAAGCTGAGCGAGACGGCGCCGATCAGCGGCAGGGACTGATAGCCCAGGCCCGCTTCGATCAGCGCGGCGCCCAGGACGGCACCGATGGCAATGCCGATATTGAACCCGGCAGGGATGAGCGCTGACGTCAGGTTCGGCCCGTCGGCGGCCCAGGTCAGCATGCGCGATTGCAGGGGCGATCCAAAGGCAAAGGTGGCGCCACCCCACAGGACGACTGCGACGGACATGGGGATGGCATAAGGCGCGGCGAAGTAGAGGCTGACGAAAAGGAACGTCTGAGTGATCAAAATGACGAGCAGGGAGGGCAGGAGCCGCCAGTCGGCCAACCGACCTCCGATGAACACGCCAACGGTCGCGCCAGTGCCGTAAAGCAGCAGAATGACGGGAACGGCCTCGACGCCCAGATTGGTGACTGTCAGCAGCAGCGGGGCGATATAGGTAAAGAGGCCGTATTGCCCGATCATCACCAGGATGGCGATGAGAAAGCCGAGGAAGACCTGCTGGCGACCAAGCGCCGCGAATTCGCGCCGGAAACTGCCCTGGGCCGCGCCTGAACCGGCCCGGGCGGGGAGCACGGCGGCAATGACCAGGGTTGCTGCGAGGCCGAGCAAGCCCACTGCCCAGAAGGTGGCGCGCCAGCCCAGCATCGTCCCGATCGCCGTGCCGCCCGGCACGCCCAGGACGTTGGATACGGTGAGGCCCGATAGGATCAGCGCCATGGCAAAGCCGCGCCGCTCTGGCGGAACAATACTGGTGGCCAGAACAAAGGCGATGCCGAAATAGGCGCCGTGCAGCACCGACACGAAGACGCGGGCCAGAAGCAGCAGCTCGAAATTGGGCGCGATGGCGCAGAGCGCCTGGCCCAGGGTGAAGCCGAGGCCAAGCAGGATGACGAGCAGCTTGCGGTTCATCTTCTTGGACAGGACGGCCAGGGCCGGACCACCAATGGCAATGCCGATGGCATATCCCGAAACCAGGTAACCGGCGACGGGAATGGACACGCCGAGCCCCAGGGCAACGTCGGGCAGGACACCGGCAATGACGAACTCGGCCGTGCCGAAGGCAAAGGCCGCCAGGAACAGGGCAAGCAGGGGCAGGGACATGGTCATGGCCGCGAGGGGAGGAGGGTATGGTGCCTCATTCCACGGACCGGAAACAGGCGCAATGCACAATTTGGCCTGATCGCTTTAGAAAATCTATAGCAGGCAAAAGCTTGGGCGACTCTGCAAGGGCGGCTAATCTGCGGCTTGTGAATTGGATGCGGCGTGCCGCAAGGAGGGTGAAATGCCTGTTTCGTCTGAGACCAGAAAACGGTTTGCACTGGCAACGGCATTGCGTGGCCTGCTGATGCTGGTAGCGGGGATTTATGCAGTGATCTGGCCGCTCGAAGCCCTTGCTGTGCTGCTGGTCTTCGGTGGCATATTGCTGCTGATCGACGGCGCGCTGGGGCTTTGGAGCCTGACCTTTGGGGGCGGCAAGAGCGGCAATTACTGGTTCGACGTGGTGGCCAACGCCGCCTCGCTGGTGCTGGGCGTGGTGATCCTGATCAGCCCATTGCTGGCCACCATTTTCACCGTGACCTTCATTTCCACCCTGGTGGGGCTGGCGGCGATTGTCGTGGGTGTGATGCAGATCGTGGTGATCGTGCGGGAGCGCGAGAGCTATGCGCGGATCTGGCCGGTGGTGCTGTCGGGCGCATCCTATGTGCTGCTGGGGCTGGTCTTGCTGCTGTTCCCGCTGCTCAGCGCATGGGTGGGGATGATCATCGGCGGCATTGTTCTGATCATCTTTGCCATCGGCCTGTTCGGCTGGGCCTGGCGGCTGTATCAGGCGAGCAAGGCGTGATTGCCGCGCCGGTTCAGCGGTAGACGATGGTGATTCCTGCCACTGCCTCGTCCTGACGCAGCACTTCGCCTGTCTCGGGCAGAGTGATCTCGATCTGGCCCTCGGCAATCCAGCGCGGGGTGAGTTCGGTGGCCTCGGCGATGGAGACGAAGCTGGCCGCGTCAAAAGGCACCGCTTCACCCGGCGGGACGAGGGCCGCCTGGATATTGGGCGGTGTCTCGCCGCAGGCCCGGGAGAAGGTCACCAGATCATACTCGCCATCGGGTGCGGTGAGGCGCTGGGCTTCGGTGACGACGCAGGCAGGCACCATATCGTTGACGACCCAAAGCGTCATGCCAATGGCGAGCGCCGGCCCCGCAGTGAGGGCGATCAGGACGGCGACGGGCATCTTGGCTTTGGGCATGGCTGTGGAAAACTCTCTGCTGATGACTTGGGCGCTGCGAGCGCCTAGATAACACACATGCGCTTTACCGATACGTTCCTGGACGAAATCCGCCAGCGCCTGCCGATTACGCAGGTGGTGGGCGAACACGTGCTGTGGGACAAGCGCAAAAGCCAGCCGGGCAAGGGCGATATGTGGGCCTGCTGCCCGTTTCACGCCGAGAAAAGCCCGAGCTTTCACGCGGACGACCGGCGCGGCATTTATCACTGCTTTGGCTGCGGGGCCACGGGCGACCATTTCCGCTTTCTGACCGAAAAGGCCGGGATGAGCTTTCCCGAGGCGGTAGAGAAACTGGCCGGCATGGCCGGTGTGCAGATGCCGGCACGGGACGAGCGCACCGAAAAGCGCGAAGCGGCGCAGCGCGGGCTGGCCGACGTTATGGAACTGGCGACGAAATATTTCGAGGCGGCGCTGTCGCACAATATCGGGGCGCGGGCGCGCGGCTATCTGTTCGAGCGTGGGGTGACGCCGGCCAGCCAGGCCCGGTTCCGGATCGGTTTTGCACCGGACAGCCGCAACGGGCTCAAGGAGCACCTAGCGGCCAATGGCG
Organism: Devosia sp.; assembly: GCA_040218355.1. Lineage (GTDB taxonomy): Bacteria > Pseudomonadota > Alphaproteobacteria > Rhizobiales > Devosiaceae > Devosia. Next base: position 97,475 of record JAVJRP010000012.1, read on the forward strand.
TGTCGGGCCAGGCCATGATCGATGCCGGGCTGGTGACCAGCCGCGACGATGATCCGCTGACCTATGACCGGTTCCGCAACCGGGTGATGTTTCCGATCACAGATTTCCGTGGTCGTGTGATTGCCTTTGGCGGGCGGGCGATGAGCCCCGATGTGCCTGCTAAATATCTCAACTCGCCGGAAACCCAGCTCTTTTCCAAGCGACAGACGCTTTACAATGGCCAGTCGGCGCGCACGGCAGCACGGGACGGGGCCAGCGTGATTGTCGTGGAGGGCTATCTCGACGTCATTGCGGCGGTGGCCGCCGGCTTTGAAGGGGCCGTGGCGCCGCTGGGGACGGCGCTGACCGAGGAGCATATTCAACTGCTCTGGCGCATGAGTGATAATCCAATCCTGTGTTTTGACGGCGACAAGGCCGGCCTCAAGGCCGCAGAGCGATCAGCGGACCTGATCCTGCCGCATCTCAAGCCCGGCAAGAGCGTCAAGATTGCAACCCTGCCGGAGGGGCAGGATCCGGACGATCTGATCAAGGCGCAGGGGCGTGGCGCGTTTGCCGAAGTGATCGAAAAGGCGCGTAGCCTTTCGGACATGGTGTGGAGTTTTGAGACCGGCGGGCTGGTGCCAGAGGCGCCCGAAGAGCGCGCTGCGCTCCAGGCTCGTTTGCGCGAGCGGGCCAATGGCATCCAGGATTCGACCGTGCGTTTCCACTATGCGCAGGCCTTTGACGAGAAGCTGAAGGCGTTCTTTGCGCCGCTGCGGCAGGGTGGCGGCCGCGAAAACTGGCGCGGCGGCGGCAAGCCGGCCTATGGGCAGAGCGGGGCCTATGGCTATCCGGGGCGCGGCACACCGCGGCTGGTGGTTTCCGATACGCTGCGCAATTCGCGGCTGCTCAGGACAGGCGCAATGGCGGATGCCAGCCCGCGTGAGGCGACGATCATTCTGACACTGGTCAATCATCCGGCGCTGGTCGAGGACCAGTTCGAGGCGCTGGCGGCGCTTGATTGCGAAACACCGGTAGCGCAGAAAGTGCTGGGCGACATATTGGCGCTGGCGGTGCGGCATCACGATATCTCGGCCGATGATCTGCGCGCGGCGCTGGGGGTGCGCGGACATGGTCCGGCGCTGCAGCGGATGACCGAATCACTGACGCGTCAGGGCGTGTGGCAGGTGAGTGCCGAGACGGCGCTGGTGGACGCCGAGACCGGATTAAGTCACGCGCTGGCCTTGCATAACAAGAAAGTTCAGCTAAATAGGGAACTGAAGGCAGCCGAAGCCGCGCTGGGCGAAGACCCGAGCGAAGAAACCTTTGAAAGGCTGCGGGACATCAAGAACCAGATTACCACTGTCGATGGCACAGAGGCATTGATCGAAGGATTTGGTTCGCTATCGGGACGCGCAACTCGCAGTTTTTGAGGGGAAACCCGAGAGACTGGCGACGCTGCGCGATTTTGCGTTGTGGCGAATCACTGCCACAATCCCCGAAAGCGAGCCATGTCACACGAGCGTGTTAACGCTCCGGTGATGGAACCTTTACCTTGTCTTGAGTTGTCACCACCTAAGACACAGCCGGGACCACCCGCCCGTGGGTCCCGAGGAGTACCAGATGGCCACCAAGGCAGCGAATAAAGCCTCGAAGGAAACCGAAAAGCCGGAAAGCGGCGCCCCGGAATCCTCCAACGATTCTCCCTTGATCGATCAGAACGATGCAGCCGTCAAAAAGCTGATCAAGGTCGCCAAGAAGCGTGGCTATGTCACTTATGAAGAACTGAACGCGGTCCTGCCTTCGGACGAGGTCAGCTCCGAGCAGATCGAAGACTTCATGTCGATGTTCTCCGAAATGGGCATCAACGTGGTCGACGAGGACGAAGTCGAAGAGACCGAAGTCGAAAAGGACGAGGAAGACAGCGGCACCGAAGTCGCCACCTCGACCGGCACGGCCGTCGCCAACACGTCCAATGCCAAGTCCGGGTCGGACCGCACCGACGACCCGGTGCGCATGTATCTGCGCGAAATGGGCTCGGTGGAACTGCTCAGCCGCGAGGGCGAAATTGCAATCGCCAAGCGCATCGAGGCCGGCCGCGAGACCATGATCGAGGGGCTTTGCGAAAGCCCGCTGACTTTCCAGGCCATTATCATCTGGCGCGAACAGCTTGGTCAGGGCGAGATCCTGCTGCGCGACATTATCGACCTGGAAGCGACCTATGCCGGACCCGACGCCAAGCAGGCGGCGCCCGAGGTGCATGTTGCGCCAAAGCCGGAACCCGAGCCGGTCAAGGAAAAGCCGAAGACCGCGCCCAAGCGCACGTCCGGCAGCGATGACGACTATGTGCCCGAGGAGCCAGAGGCCCCTCAGGACCCGCAGGACGACGACGACGACGAATTCGACAACGCCCTGTCGCTCTCCGCCATGGAAGCCGAGCTCAAGCCGCAGGTGGTGGAGACGTTCGACCGCATCGCCGATGCCTATGGGCAGATGCGCGAAATGCAGGATCGTCACGCAGAAGACCGCACCGCGGCCGTTTCGGATGCCGAAAACAACCGGCTCAGCGCCCTGCGCGCCGAGGTGATTGCCGATGTGAAGTCGCTGTCGCTCAACAATGGCCGTATCGAAAGCCTGGTCGAGCAGCTTTACGACATCAACAAGCGTCTGGTGCGTCTTGAGGGCCGCCTGTTGCGCCTGGCCGAAAGCTATGGCGTCAAGCGCGAGTCCTTCCTCGAAAACTATTATGGCCGCGAGCTGGACCCGAGCTGGGAATGGTCGCTGGAGAATTTCGACGGCAAGGGCTGGGCGGAGTTCGCCCGTCGCGAGACCGACACCATTGCCGATATCCGCAATGACATCGCCACGCTGGCCACCGAAGCCGGGCTCGATATCGGTGAATATCGCCGCATCGTGCACAAGGTGCAGAAGGGTGAGCGAGAAGCCGCCATCGCCAAGAAGGAAATGGTGGAGGCAAACCTTCGCCTGGTGATCTCGATTGCCAAGAAATACACGAACCGCGGCCTGCAATTCCTGGACCTGATCCAGGAGGGCAATATCGGTCTGATGAAGGCCGTGGACAAGTTCGAGTACCGCCGCGGCTACAAGTTCTCGACCTATGCCACCTGGTGGATCCGCCAGGCCATCACCCGTTCGATCGCCGATCAGGCGCGCACCATCCGTATTCCGGTGCACATGATCGAGACGATCAACAAGATCGTCCGGACCAGCCGCCAGATGCTGCATGAAATCGGCCGTGAGCCGATGCCGGAAGAACTCAGCGAAAAGCTGCAGATGCCGCTCGACAAGGTGCGCAAGGTCCTCAAGATTGCCAAGGAGCCGATCTCGCTCGAAACCCCGATTGGTGACGAGGAAGATTCGAACCTGGGCGATTTCATCCAGGACTCCAATGCGGTGCAGCCGATCGATGCTGCGATCCAGTCGAACCTGCGTGAAACCACGACCCGCGTGCTGGCCTCGCTGACGCCGCGCGAAGAACGCGTGTTGCGCATGCGCTTTGGTATCGGCATGAACACCGACCACACGCTCGAAGAAGTGGGTCAACAGTTCTCGGTGACTCGCGAACGTATTCGCCAGATCGAGGCCAAGGCGCTGCGCAAGCTCAAGCACCCGAGCCGGAGCCGGAAGCTCAGGAGCTTCCTGGATAACTAGGAGAGTAGCTGATGGCTGCTCCCCGGCTCAAACTCACCTCGCTGCGCACCGCCATCCCGTTCAAGCTGGTGGTGACGTTTTCGGACGGCACATTCGGCACGTTCAATGCGGCCACGATGCTGGCAGAGCGGGGCGAGGGCACCGAAGCATTGCGGGATCGGCGCTATTTCGCCCAGGTCGATCTGGTGAACGGCAAGCCCATCTGGCCGAACTATTTTGACATCTCGCCGCTTTGGTTGCAGGAGGAGATGGACAAGCGCGGTGAGCTGCAGCGACCCCGGCCAGCGCGCAGAACAGGACAAATAGGAGGCCCGTAATGTCGTTCTTCAAGAAGCTCTTCGGCGGTGGCGCCGCCCCGGAACCGGAAGGCGACAAGGTTCTGGGCGAAGAGGGCTATAAGGGCTATCAGATCAAGGCCATCGAGATGAAGGCCGGCAGCGAATTGCAGCTTGCAGGCCTGATCGAAAAGCAGGTGGGGGATGAACTCAAGACCTACCGCTTTATCCGCGCCGACAAGATGAGTTCGCGCGAGGATCTGGTGGCTTTGGCGCTGAGCAAGGGACGCCAGATCATCGACGAGCAGGGCGACCAGATCTACCGCTAAGACGCTCAAGTACAAATTGACTGACGACCGCGAGCCATGCCGGCTCGCGGTTTCTGTTTTGAAAGGATGCCAGAATGGCCAGGAAACCGACCGCCCGCACAGAATTCGTGATGTTCGATATCGTTTATGAGGACGGCTCGCAGCGGTCCAACCGCAAGGTGGATGCGAGCCTGCTTGGAGGCCTCGATGGCGATGAGCCGGCGCGTGCCGCCATCATGGAGCAGGACCGCGCCATCTCGGAAAAGTCCGGCATGCCGCCACTGGAGATCAAGTCGATCAAGCGCAGCGGCAAATAGTCAGACGCCCCGGCCCGGACGACGCACTGCGCGCAGCTTGCCGCTGCTGCCGCCGCCACAGAAAAAGCGGTCCGCCCCGTCGGATTCCAGCCCCGACACGCCCATTCCCTCGGGCATTTCGACCAGCTCAATGACATTGCCGGAAACAGGATCGATGTGGCGGAGATCGCTGCGCTCGTCCTGCCAGGTGCCATGCCAGAGTTCGCCATCGACCCAGGTCACCCCGGTCACGAAGCGGTTGGATTCGATGCTGCGCAGGATGTCGCCGGTTTCGGGGTCGATCTGGTGGATACGCCGGGCGCGATACTCACCAACCCAGAGCGAGCCTTCGGCCCAGGCGAGACCCGAGGCGCTATCGCCGGGTGTGGGGATGGAACTCAATATGGCACCTGTTGCTGGGTCGAGGCGGTTGATCCTGTCCTCGGCAATCTGGAACAGATGCGTCCCGTCAAAAGCGGTGCCCGCATAGGCTGGCGTGGTAAGCGTTCGGATTTGAACGCCGCCATCAGGGTTGATGGCGTTGAGCTGCTCGCCTGAGGCGAACCAGACATATTGGCCGTCAAAGGTGACGCCATGCACATCCGTAACGCCGGGGAAGGGGCCATACTCCTCGATGATCTGGGCCTGGCTGGTCTTCATGGGATGCTCCCTGGAAACGAATAACTGGCGCTAGCCTAACGTCCGGGCAGCGGACCCGGGAGTAACAGTAGTGTCGGGAAACCCAGCAGGGGTCTGGTTATCCAGCGTTGGGCCGGGCCTTTGCCGAAGCTTTGAACGCGGCCGGCAGCCGATAATTCCTCCAAGGCGCGTTGCACGGTCCTGGGGCTGGTGCCGACGACCAGAGCCAGCGCCGAGCTGGACCAGGCTTCCCCATCGGCCATCAGGGCCAGAATAGCCGCGTGACGGGTTTCATCAGGCGGGGCCATGACCACGACGTCCCGACCCGGACGGGTGACCAGCCGATAGCCAAGCGATGTGGACTCGATGTCCGCCAGGCCGCCGATCAGTGCCCGCAGACGTCCGATTTCGACGCGCAGGCGGGCGCGGTGCGATTCATCAGCGAATTTGGCGCCGAACCCTTCGGCGAGGAGGCTGGCGCGGCTGACTTCTGTGGGCCATCGCGTGGCCAGGCTGCGCAGCAGGGCGAACAATACCGGACGGCTGCTCAAAGGCACGGTGACACCGGCTTGGCGCAGGAGATTGCGGCAGGCATCGACAACCAGGGCCTCTGACCTCAGAACGGTCTCGACGCTATCGATCGATACCAGGGCGCTGGTGCCATTGCGCGTCAGGCGAACCGACTGGGCATCGAGGTTTTCGCGAAAGCTTCTGATCTCGGCAGACAGTGCGGCAATGCCCGATTGCGTTGCACTGTCGGTCGCGTCTGCCAGAGCTTGTCGCGCGATGGCGATGTGCATGCGACGCGCGGCGATGTCGGCGATGAGGAGCTGGCGCCCGGCCATGAGGCTGGGCATAGCTGGTGGGGCGTTGGATGCGTCTAGCAGGGCCTGAGCCGCGTCGGCGCGGCCGAGCAGCAACAGGCGTCTCGCTTCGAGATGGGTCGCATGGGCGGCGTTGGCCAGGTCGCCATGGGCAGCCAAATCCGCGCGAACCTGGGTCAGCTTGAGCGCCGGCGCATTGAGATCGCGCGAGACCAGGGCGATTTCGGCTTCTGCCAGTCGGCAGCGGGATCGCGCGGTCACTGCCCGAGGACCGAATTTGCGGGCCGCTGTTTTCAGCAGCGCCCGGGCGCGCTCCAGATCGCCCAATTGCGCCATGGCAATGCCCCGCAGGGCGAGTGCAGCGGGGTCTTCACGCAGGGCCACACGCTTGAGGGCGCCGAGGATGTCGCCATGCGCCAGCGCATGCCCCGCGGCGGTGATTACGGCGTCCATGCCAATCCCGACACAAGTGTCACTCCCGCCATGGCGCCGGCACCCCCTAGTTTGCCCTCGAGCCGCCCGAAGCGGCCAATTTCATCGGTTAGATATGCAGGAGAGCAACAATGCACGATATCCTACACAAAATTGGCGCCAAGTCGTCGAGCCCGCAAGAGGCCTTTCTGGCCTTGACGCAACTTGAGGGTCTGGGCGCATGGTGGACCAATGATGTGAAACTGGACGATGCTGCCGGCAAGCTGATCCGGTTCACCTTCGGCGAAACCGGATTCTTCGTGATGAAGGTGCTGGAGCAGGATCCCGGCAAGCGGGTCGAGTGGCAGGTGATGAACGGGCCGGATGACTGGATCGGCAGCCGGATCAGCTTCGATATCAGCCAGGCGGACGACTACACGCTGGTGATGTTCAAGCATGCCGGCTGGGCCGCGCCGAGCGAAGCCATGCACCATTGCAGCACCAAATGGGCGATGTTCCTGATGAGCTTGAAATCCCTGCTGGAAACGGGCCAGGGCTCGCCGCACCCCAAGGACGTCAGTATCGATAACTGGAACTGAGTGGCGCGACGCGTTCGGGCTGCGCAGACCGTGTCCGCGCAGCCCGGTAAATTCAGACGTTGCTGGGATTGGGTGTATAGGCCCAGGGCGATGGCGGGGCTGCGGCAGGCTGAGGGGCCTTTTCATCGGCCTGGCGGTGAATTTCGGCCACCAGGGCCGGATCAAGCTTGAGCTTGATGGCCAGCGCCTCGAGATAAGCCTGCTCGGCCGCCGTATCGGCGCTGATCGCGACGAGCGAGGCGGCGTAGATCTCGGCGGCGTGTTCGGGGGTATCGGCGCGAGCGACAACGGCATTGATATCGAGCGGGGTTGAGAGCTCGTCAAAGACCCAGGCCTTTTCCTCGGCGGACAGCGGCATGGTCTTGAGCCTTTCGAAGATCGCTTCCTTTTCCTCAGCGTCGATGCGGCCATCGGCCTTGGCGGCGGCGATCATGGCGCGCACAAGGGTCTTGCCCAGTTCTTCCTGCGCTGCGGTATCGGCGGGGGCGGGGATGAAGGCGTCTTCGCGCGGCGACTGCGCGCCGGCGGGTGCGGACTGGCCCTGCTGATGGTTCTGCCAGGCCTTGTAAGCGAGGCCACCGACCGCCGCGATCGCGCCAACCTTTACTGCATTGCCCAGAAGTTTCCCGGGTTTGCCACCAGACAGGAGCATGCCTGCAGCAAGGCCGGCCGCGCCGGTCATGGCGGTGCGTTGGGTGTTCTGGTCGGTTTGCAAGGATTTCAGGATCTGGTCGATATTGAACATGGATGCTCCCTTTTTGGCGTTGCGCCCTAAATGGGGGCCTTGCGCGCTGGCTGCAAGCTTTCTTGCCGAGATGTAATGCGCACAAAGAAAGACCCCGGTGGGGCGCCGGGGTCTCTTGCGGTCCTGGAGGGAGGGGCCAGGTCCGGTTCAGGTGTTACTGGGCGGGTTCGGCCGGCGGGGCGACCTCAGCGTCCGTTGCCGGAGCCGTTTCAGCCGGAGCGGCGGGCTCGGCAACTGGAGCGGCCTCAGTCATCGGGGCCGTTTCCGCGGCCGGGGCTTCCGTTGCCGGAGCCGGGGCGGTTTCAACGGCGGGGGCCTCGGTCATCGGGGCCGGAGCCATGGCCGGGTCGCTCATTGGAGCCTCAGTGGCCGGAACGCCGTTCACATCGACGGTTGTCGCAGGACCGGAATTGGCCGAGAAGACGAGGTAACCAATGGCCAGCAGGGCCAGAGCTACGATGATACCGACGAACCAGCCGGTACCATTGCTCTCGCGGGTGTAGACGGTACGGTTGCCGTCACGGGTGTAAACAGTATCGCGTTCGGGGGTAGCCATCATTTGCTCCTATGTTTCAACGCTGGCTAATAAACGCGGCCCCGAATGGAGAGTTCCCAGGATTGTGAAGAGGGTGTTCTTTGCCGGGAATTGGCAATTAAACTCTTTTTATTCAATGGGTTGTGAATATCTTCGGTCGTGAGTCTGCCGTGACTCATTGTGGCTTTTTCAAGAATTCGTCATCGGCTGATGGACCAAAAGAAAGGCCGGGCGCGAGGCCCGGCCTTTCAATGTGGTTTGTGGCGCTACATTCAGCGTGCGGCGACGGTGATCAGCGGCGTGATGCGGCGGATGGTGACGCGGCGATTTTCACGCTCGGCCGCTTCGGTGCGGATCTTGAGATAGCGCTCGCCATAGCCCTGGGTGGCCAGATTCTCGGGCGGCACGCCATAGAAGTCTGTCAGCACGCGGGCGACGGTGGCGGCCCGCAGGTCCGACAGGCGCAGGTTGGTGATATCCGAACCGATGGCGTCGGTGTGACCCTCGATCAGGAAGGTTTCGTTCGGATTGCGCTCGAGCAGGGACAGCATGGCGTTGGCAACGCCAGACAATGCCTGCACCTGGCTCCGCTCAATCGTTGCGGCGCCGGTATCGAAGGTCAGATTACCCACTTCGAGACGACGGACGCTGTCACGCAGGCGGGCCGAACGCTTCACCTCATCGATGGAATAGAGGCGGGCAACCTGCTCGACGGGCGGCTGGCTGAAGAAGACTTCCAGTTCTTCCTCGTCGGCGTAGCGGGAGTCGAGCACATATTCGCGCACGGGAATGTTGAGGCGAAGTGGGGGCAGGTTTTCTGCCGGATCGCGCCAACGTTCAAGGTCGTCGTAATAGTTGTCGTCGAAGTAGGCGAGCACATATTCGCGGCCATCCGGGGTGATGCGCGAGCGGCGCAGGATGTCGCCATTGCGATTGCGCACGGTGATGATCTGGGTGCCATCAGGACGTGTGATCACTTCGCGAACGCGGTTATTGCTCAGGCGCTCATAGTAGATCTCGTCTTCCTGGGGATCGTAGAAGCGATCCGTGTCGAGACCGACCGAGTTCACGATGAGCTGGGTGCCAACCTGCAGGATCAACTGGGCAAAGGCGTCGCCACCACCGGTCTGAACCTCAGGCGATTCCACAAGGGTCACCGGGGTCTGCTGTGATCCTGTGGTGACCGTGTTGTTGTCGCCGGTCACATTGGTCGTGATGTTGGTGACATAGTTGTTGATCACGGTCTGGTTGACGGTCGCATTTTCTTCGGCCGTGACAGCCTCGCCTTCGTCTGCAGTGACTGCGGCGATGGGTTCTGCGGAGAAGGTGCGCGTTTCTTCGGATTCGGCTTCCTGGTCGTTGGCCGGGGCCGGAGCGGCTGGTTCCTCGGCAGGTGCTTCAGCCTGTGCTTCTGCCTCGGCGTCCGCATTGGTTTCAGCCTCGGCATTGCCCTCACCTTCAACTGGCTGGGCGCTTTCCGAAGGAGCGGCTTCTTCATCCTTGGCGCTGTCGAGCACCGGAGCGATCTGATCCTGGGTCACGCCCTCGGGCAGTTCCTCAACCATTTCGGCAGGCTCGCCCTCGGATGTGGTTTCTTCCACGGGTTCGGGCTGCTCGTCGCCCGGGGCGGGGGCGGCAGGCTGCTCTTCGGTTGGGGTGGCTTCGGGAAGCGGGGAAAGCTCCAGGCCGAACTCGGCGAGGCAAGCCTGGATATCGCCATAGCCCATCACGCCGCAGATCGCGGTGATCTCGGCCAGGGCCGCATCGATGCGGGACTGCGCTTCAGTGGCGTCAGCACCGGCCGCCAGATCGGCGACAGCAGCATTATGGGCGTCGACCTGAGCGCTCAACTGCGCTTCGATGCTGGCCTCTTCTTCAACAGCGGCGTCTTCAACGGGCTGCTCCTGAGCCGGGGCCGCTTCTTCAACGGTAGGGGTTTCTTCGGCCGGTGCTTCTTCCATCATCGGTTCTTCGGCGACGGGTTCTTCAACCACTGGCTCTTCCTGAGCCGGGGCGGGCTCAGCAGCCGGTTCCTCGGCAGCAGGCTGTTCAGCGACGGGTTCTTCGACAGCCGGTTCTTCGACTGCGGGTTCCTCAGCCACAGGTTCCTCAGCTACAGGTTCTTCGGCAGGGGGCTGTTCGGGCGCGGGCTCTTCGGCAACGGGCTCCTCTACCGGCGCAGGCTCCTCAACAGGGGCAGGTTCCACGGCGACGGGTTCTTCGGCGGGGGCTTCTTCTTCAACAACGGGTTCTTCCGCGGCCGGCTGTGCCCCGGCCGCTTCAATCGCGGCAATGCACTCTTCCAGGCTTGCGTAGCCGCCGACGATGCACAGCTCGGTCAGGGCGGTCTGCGCCGCTTCCAGGGCGGCAGCGTCACCAGAGGCCTGGGCTTCGATATAGGCCTGGTAGGCCGTCTGCAATTCGGCGTCCTGGGCATGGGCCGAGATTGGCGCAAAGGCCAAAAGGCCGATGCTGGTTCCGGCAAGGAGCCAGTTTTTGAGGCGCATTGTTCTTATCCTTTTGTGTTTCAAACACTTCCTGTCGAGCATCATGGGGCGTACCTGAACGCTGTATGAACAGGTCTGATTGACCACAGATGTGTTCGACAGGCCCCGCAATGGCCAGAACGCGGGGCTGTGCCATGGGTTCCGCCGTGGACGTTATCGCAGAGGGATAGGTGCATTGCGGCCTCAATGCGGCATGGCGGACGGTCTGCTGGACGGTTCGAGCCGGTGCCGGCCTTCCGGACCGGATGCCCCCGTGCTAGGCCACGAGGATGCAGCAGGCCATCGATAGCCACATTGTCGAGACGGAGGGGCAGGGGCTCTTTGAGGTGACCCGCACCCTGCGAAGCTTTGTCGCCAATGCCCGGATCGAGACCGGGCTGGTGACGGCCTATGTGCGGCACACATCGTGTTCGCTGCTGATTCAAGAAAATGCCGATCCTGATGTTCAGACCGACATGATGGGGTTTTTCGGCCGACTGGTGCCCGAGGGCATGGACTGGCTGGTGCACACCACCGAAGGCCCGGACGACATGCCCGCCCATATCAAGGCCGCACTGACCCAGACCTCGATCGGCATTCCGGTCAGCGGCGGGCGGCCGGTGCTGGGGACCTGGCAGGGGCTTTATCTATTCGAACACCGGCGGCGCCCGCATCGGCGCGAACTGGTGTTCCATATCATTGGGGAATGAACATGGATTGGGGCGTTTTGGCCGGCTACTGGCCCTTCATCGTGGGGCTGATGGTGACCGGGGTTGTCTCGGGGATCGCCGCGGGATTGCTGGGCATTGGCGGCGGCGCGGTGATTGTCCCGGCGCTGAGCAATGCCCTCTTGCTGATGGGTTATGACGCAGAGGTGGTGCAGCATGTGGCTGTCGGTACCTCGCTGGCCATCATCATTCCGACCGGGATCATGAGCGCGCGGGCGCATCACAAGCGTGCGGCGCTCGATCTCGATGTGCTCAAGCTCTGGGCGCCGTTCATTGTTCTGGGCACCTTTGTCGGCGGGCTGATGGCGGGGCTCTACTCAGGTGATGTGCTGCGCATCGTGTTTGCCGTCATGGCCTTCGTCATCGCGGCCAATATCATTTTCGCCTTCCAGACCAGGCTTATGGGGCATCTGAAGGGATCAAGCATCACGCATCGCATTTCCGCGCTGGTGGTGGGCTATGTGTCGTCCCTGATGGGGATTGGCGGCGGTTCGCTGACCGTGCCGACCCTGGTGGCCTTCGGGGAGACCATGCACAAGGCGGTTGGTACCTCGGCGGCGATTGGCGTGGCAATCGCCGTTTCGGGCACGGCAGGATTTCTGATCTCGGGCTGGGGTGTGGACGGACTGCCGCCGCTCAGCATCGGCTATATCAACTTGCTGGCGCTGGCGCTGGTGGGCGTGCTCGCCGCAATCTGCGCGCCCTGGGGCGCGGCGCTGGCGCATAGGCTGGACCAGAAGACGCTGAAATATGTGTTTGCCCTGTTCCTGGTGGCAGTGGGGCTGAACATGTTGTGGGAAGTGGTGATGGGGTAGGGGGGTAAGGCTCCGCCGGTGCATGCCATTCGAGCAGCCACTCGACCGTAGGTCTCGTGGCCTTCTTACCCTGAAAATGGCTCCACCGGAGCATGCCATTCGAGCGTAGCTCTCATGGCCTCCTCGGCTAAATTCCCTCCACCGGAGGGAATTTCCGCTGCGCGGACACCTCTGAGGGTTGGTGGGGACGGAGTGACTACGGTGGAACCGTCCCCACCGCCCAAGCCCCCTCAAAGAGGGGATCCGGGAACTCAAGGGCAGGCCGGTGACCCGGACCCGCCCATGAAAATGGACAACGCGCGTTTGGCCGTTCGGGTTTGGCCAAAACATGGCAGCGCTGCCAGTTGTGCACTGATTACTCAGCGCTGTTGTTCAAATCCCACGTCACATTGACCGTGATCGCAAAGCTCATTTCGCCCGCCTCAACGGGGACGGGAGCGGACCCCGCCATCTCGGCCCGGGCATACATGGGGTAGGGCTGGGGCGCATTGAAGTCCTGCCGCTCGGAAATCTGTTCCAAATCACCCAGTGTTGCATCGGCGACACCGGCATAGAGCTCGGCCTTGTCGCGGGCGTTAGCAAAAGCAAGCTTGCGCGCCTCATCGAGCAGTTCGGAAGGATCCGCCACCGAGAAGCTGACGCCGTTGACCGTGTTGGCGCCCACAGTCACTGACTGGTCGAGAATGCTGCCCAGTTCTTCGAGATCCCGCACCACGACGGTGACCGAATTGGACACCTGATAGCCGTTGATCTTGGGCGGCATGGTATAGCCCAGATCGTCCCGGGCATCGGAATAGACATAGTTCGGATTGACCGAGAAGCCGGAGGTCTGGATATCGCGCGCCTCGATGCCGGACTGCTTGAGAGCGGCGATCAGCTCGCTCATGGCGGCGGTATTGGCGTCGAGCGCCTCGCGGGCGGTGGCGCCCTGGGTGGTGACGCCGGAATTGATGGTGGCCATGTCCGGTGCGGCGCGTACTTCGCCGCGTCCCTCAATGGCGATAGTGCCTGCATAGGCGGGCAGGGCGGTTGCGATCAGGGCGAAAGGCACGAGGACGCTAAGGGCACGCATGGAAAACTCCTTGAATCAATGCTGGGCCGAGATGTCCCGACCCAATGCGTCAGTATTGCGGCGCAGATGAACCGGAGTTGAACGGAAAACCCGCCATTGCCTTGCAATTAAGTATGACTTATGCCGTTCTGCACTTGCCCCGCGGCGATCCCATGGGCTAGTCACGTGGCTAACATGTCAGGGGGCGTGAATGAGCGTGAACGGTATTCCCAATGGTGTTCTGGTCGGCCGAGCCAGGATTGACGGGTTCGAATATCCCCGGATCGTGACGGTGCGGGACGGGCAATTGGTCGACATAACCGCGCGTGGCATGGCCACTGTGCGCGATATTGCCGAGAGCGGGCGGGCTGCCGAGCATGTGAAAACCGCTCCCGGCCGCGCGGTTGGCGATATTGCTGTGGTGATGGCCAATGCGATGGCGGGCAAGCCGGACCTGCCGCAGCTGCTGACACCCATTGACCTGCAGGCGCTCAAGGCCTCCGGCGTGACTTTTGTGGTGTCGCTGCTCGAGCGCGTGATCGAAGAACAGGCGCGGGGCGACAATTCGCGTGCCGATGCGCTGCGGACCGAAATCCTCGACCTGATCGGCACCGATCTCAGCCAGCTCGTGCCCGGCTCCGATGCGGCCATGAAGGTCAAGGCCGCCCTGATCGAAAAGGGCGTGTGGAGCCAGTATCTCGAAGTTGGTATTGGTCCAGACGCCGAAATCTTCACCAAGGGCCAGCCGATGAGTGCGGTGGGCCATGGTGCCGAAGTCGGGCTGCACCCGATCTCGAACTGGAATAATCCAGAGCCGGAAGTGGCGCTGTTGGTGACCAGCAAGGGCGACATCATCGGTGCGACGCTAGGCAATGACGTCAATCTACGCGATGTTGAAGGCCGCTCGGCGCTGCTGCTGGGCAAGGCGAAGGACAACAATGCGTCGGCTTCGCTCGGCCCGTTCGTTCGCCTGTTCGACGGCGATTTTTCGCTCGAGACCATCAAACAGGCCGAGGTCGCGCTGCGCGTGGAGGGCACCGATGGTTTTGTGCTCGAAGGCCAATCCAACATGGCGCAAATCTCGCGGACGCCCGAATTCTTGGTCGTTGTGACCGTGGTCGCGCATCACCAATATCCCGACGGGCTGGTGCTCTATCTGGGCACCATGTTTGCACCGGTGAATGATCGCGACGGCGCCGGCAAGGGCTTTACCCACAAGCTAGGCGACGTCGTCTCCATTTCGACACCCAGCCTTGGTACCCTGACCAATCGGGTGAACCTGTCCACCAAATGTCCGCCCTGGACCTATGGCACCAGCCATTTGCTGCGCGATCTCGCGCAAGCCAATCTTCTCTAAATTCACGCTTCTTCTCCCAGAGCGTATCAACCGAAAGGCCTCACCATGACCGAACTGCACAAGAACCTGATCGACGGCGAATGGGTCGGCACCGATGGGGTCGAAAACATCAACCCGTCCAATCTCAAGGAAGTGGTGGGGGTCTATGCCCGCGCCACGGTCGAGGAGACCCAGCAGGCGATTGCTGCTGCCAAGGCGGCGTTCCCGGCCTGGTCGCGTTCGGGTATTCTGGAGCGCCATGCGATCCTGCGGAAGACTGCTGACGAGATCACCGCGCGCAAGCAGGAGCTGGGTGAGCTGCTCAGCCGCGAGGAAGGCAAGACCCTGCCCGAGGGCATTGGCGAGGTGACCCGCGCCGCGCAGATCTTCGACTTCTTTGCCGGCGAAGTGCTGCGCCTGGCTGGCGAAGTGCTGCCCTCGGTACGGCCGGGCGTGGGCGTGGAAATCACCCGCGAGCCGATTGGGGTTGTCGGCATCATCACGCCGTGGAACTTCCCGATCGCTATCCCGGCCTGGAAGATTGCCCCGGCCCTGGCCTATGGCAATACGGTCGTGGTCAAGCCGGCTGACCTGGTGCCGGGCTCGACCTGGGCCATTGTTGATATCCTGGTGCGCGCCGGCCTGCCCAAGGGTGTGCTGAACCTGGTCATGGGCAAGGGCTCGGTGGTCGGCCAGACCATGCTGGACAGCAAGGACGTTGCCGCCATCAGCTTTACCGGCTCGGTGGGCACGGGCAAGCGCGTGGCCACTGCCTCGCTCGAGCATGGCCGCAAGTTCCAGCTCGAAATGGGCGGGAAGAACCCGACCATCGTCCTGGACGATGCCGATCTCAAGGTAGCGGTAGAATCGGTGGCGCAGTCGGCATTCTTCTCGACCGGGCAGCGCTGCACGGCGTCCAGCCGGGTGATCGTCACCGAGGGCATTCACGACAAGTTCGTCGATGCGCTGTGCGAGCGGACCAAGAATCTGCGCGTGGGCGATGCGTTGGCCAAGGACACGGAGATCGGCCCGGTAGTCGATCCGAGCCAGCTCAAGCAGGACATGGACTATATCGAGATCGGCCGGGGCGAAGGCGCCGAGTTGCGCGCTGGCGGCAATCGCGTCAACGCACCGACCGAAGGTCACTTCCTGCAGCCAGCGCTGTTCGTGGGCGCGACCAACCAGATGCGCATTGCCCGCGAGGAAATCTTTGGGCCGGTCGCTGCGGTCATCAAGGTCAAGGACTATGAGGAAGCACTGGCCACAGCCAATGACACAGAGTTCGGTCTCTCGGCCGGTATCGTCACGACCTCACTGAAATATGCCACGCACTTCAAGCGCAATGTCGAGGCCGGCATGGTGATGGTCAATGTGCCGACCGCGGGCGTCGACTTCCACGTGCCGTTCGGCGGGCGCAAGGGCTCGTCCTATGGTCCACGCGAGCAGGGCAAATACGCTGCCGAGTTCTTCACCGTGGTGAAGACCGCTTACACTGCTGCTGGCTGATTGCAGCGGACACTGGAAACCAGAACGGGGCCCTTGCGGCCCCGTTTTTCATTGCATCGCTGCGTTTGGGTTCAGGCGTTGGCCGCGAACCGCTCGTCGAAGGCGTAGCCGGCGCCCCGGACCGTGCGGATGGGGTCCGCTTCGCGGCCGCGATTGATGGCGCGGCGGAGCCGCCCGATATGGACGTCGACGGTGCGTTCGTCGACATAGACGTCATTGCCCCAGACGCCGTCGAGAAGCTGTTCGCGCGAATAGACGCGGCCGGGATGGCGCATGAGATATTCGAGCAGGCGATACTCTGTGGGGCCAAGATGAACGTCGCGGCTGGCGCGGCGCACACGGTGGGTGGTGCGATCGAGTTCGAGATCGCCAACCTTCAGGGCCGTGGTGACCAGATTGGGATTGGCGCGACGCAGCAGGGCGTGAATGCGCGCAACCAGCTCGGGCACCGAGAAGGGTTTGACCACATAATCATCGGCGCCGGTCGAGAGCCCGCGAACGCGTTCTTCTTCTTCCCCGCGCGCGGTGAGCATGATGATCGGGATGCGGGAGGTTTCATCGCGAGCGCGCAGGCGCCGACACAGTTCGATGCCGGAAATCTCGGGCAGCATCCAGTCGAGCAGGATCAGGTCGGGCAATTTTTCGGCAAGGGCTTGCTGCGCCTCGTCGCCACTTTCGGCGGTGACCACGCGGAAGCCTTCGGCCTCCAGATTGTAGCGCAGCAGAATGGCGATATCGCCTTCATCTTCGACAACAAGTATCGTCGCGGGCATGGACGTGCTCCATCGGTCGGCACCCGAGGACGGGGCCGGGCATTGCGTTCGGATATGGTGGTTGTCCCACCTTCCCGCCATTCGACCTCAGGTCTCATGGCCTTCTTGGCTTGAAAGGCCACAGCGGAGCCTTTCATCTGCAGCGCAGACCGCCTGCTAAGCCTTGATCTGCTGGCGCTGCAGGTCCTGGACGTCGCTGGTGAGCTGCTTGCCGGTGGCCAGATAATAGGCCCGCTCGGCGATATTGGTGGCGTGGTCACCGACGCGTTCCAGGCTCTTGGCGCAGAACAGCAAATGGGTGCAGGCCGTGATGTTGCGCGGATCTTCGAGCATATAGGTCAGCAATTCGCGGAACAGGGAGGTGTACATGGCGTCCACCTCGTCATCGCGATTGCAGACCTCAATGGAGGCGGCTTCCTCGCGATTGCCATAGGCGTCGAGCGCATCCTTGACCTGGCGCAGGACCAGCGCGGTCATGTTCTTGACGCCATTGTAAAAGGTTGGCTGCAGGTTGAGACCTTCGAGCTTCAGCGAACGGCGCGCCAACTGCTTGGCCATGTCGCCGATACGCTCGAGATCGGAGGCGACGTGGATCGCGGTGACGATGGCGCGCAGATCGCTGGCCATGGGCTGGCGACGGGCAATCATCGAGACGGCCATCTCGTCAATGTCGCGCTGCATGTCGTCGATACGCTGATCGGCAATGATGGTCAGGTCGGCCAGCTCGCGGTCAAGCTTGAGCAGGGCGCGGGTGCCATTCTCGATGGCCACTTCGACCTGGCCGCCCATTTCTGCGATGGCCTGGGCGAGTGCCAGCAACTCTTCATTGTAAGACGTTACGATGTGGTCGGTGCCGGTATTGGGCATGGTCTATCCTCTTCCCGCGGCCTTTAGCCAATACGGCCCATGATGTAGTCCTGGGTCTGCTTGTTCACCGGATTGGTGAAGATGTCTTCGGTGTCGCCATGCTCGATCAGATTGCCCAGGTGGAAGAAGGCGGTCTTCTGGCTCACACGGGCAGCCTGCTGCATCGAGTGGGTCACGATGACGATGGTGTAGTTTTCGCGCAGTTCGTCGATCAGTTCCTCGATGATGGCGGTGGCGATCGGGTCGAGGGCCGAGCAGGGTTCGTCCATCAAGATGACTTCGGGACCAACGGCGATGGCGCGGGCAATGCAGAGGCGCTGCTGCTGACCGCCCGACAGACCAGTGCCGGGCTCGGCGAGGCGATCCTTGACCTCTTCGAACAGACCCGCCTTGCGCAGCGAGGAGATGACGATCTCATCGAGGTCGGCCTTGGACTTGGCCAGACCATGAATGCGCGGGCCGTAGGCCACATTGTCATAGATCGACTTGGGGAACGGGTTCGGCTTCTGGAATACCATACCGACGCGGGCGCGCAGTTCGACAACGTCGAGGTCTGCCGAATAGATATCCTCCCCGTCCAGTTCGATCTTGCCGCCGACCTTGGCCCCTTCAATGGTGTCGTTCATGCGGTTGATGCAGCGCAGGAAGGTCGACTTGCCGCAGCCCGAGGGGCCGATGAAGGCGGTCACAGCGCGATCGGGAATATCGATAGAGATGCCATGAAGCGCCTGCTTTTCACCGTAGTGGACGGTGACGTCGCGTGCGGAGAGGCGGATGGGATGATCCATCAATTCAGCGGGGTTCATGGTCTGATCCAGAGTCTTTGAGGTCACTTTAACCTTGCCGGCGAGAACGTCCATTTTGGTGTCTCCTTAAGCGCGCTTTTCGAGGCGCGAGCGCAGGAAGATGGCGATGGCATTGAGCAACAGCATCAACCCGAGCAGAACGATGATGGCTGCGGAGGTCCTCGCCTCGAAGAAGTTGCGGTTTTCGTTACCCTGCCAGAGATAGATCTGCACCGGAAGGGCGGTGGCCGAGTCCAGCGGACCGGCCGGAATATTGGCAATGAAGGCGCTCATGCCGATCAGCAGCAGCGGAGCGGTTTCACCCAGAGCCTGCGCAACGCCGATGATCGTCGCCGTCAGCACGCCCGGATAGGTCATGGGCAGAACGTGGTGAAATACTGTCTGGTTGTGTGAAGCACCAAGGCCCAGGGCGGCCTGGCGCAGCGATGGCGGAACTGCGCGCAGCGCAGCGCGGGTGGCGATGATGATTGTGGGCAGCGTCATCAGCGTCAGCACCAGGCCACCAACCAGAGGCGCCGAGCGCGGCAAGCCGAAATAGTTGATGAAGACGGCGGCACCGAGCAGGCCGAAGACGATGGACGGCACGGCCGCCAGATTGTTGATATTGACCTCGATCAGGTCGGTCAGGCGGTTCTTGGGCGCGAATTCCTCAAGATAGACCGCACTTGCGACGCCAATTGGCACGGCCAGTACGATCACCACGATCATCATGTAGAGCGAGCCCATGAAGGCGCCGGCCAGACCTGCGGTGGCGGGCGCGGACCGGCTGTCGACATTGGTGAAGATGTGCCAGGCGAAATCGAAGCTGATGGTGCCGTTTTCTTCGAACTGGTCGGCCAGTGTCCGGGTCGTGGCTGCAAGTTGCTGACGCTCATCGGGCTGGGAGCGGTCGATGGTGCCCTTTAGCCAGTTGTCGGTATTGGCCGAGGCGAGAACGGACACCGTCATGGTCTGGCCCAGCACGTCCGGATTGGCAAAATACATATCGCGCAACTGGAAGCGGGCAGAGGACGTAACCAGTTCGAGCAGGTCGCGGGTTTCGATTTCGAAATCCGGCGCTTCGGCCCGCAGCGCAGTCTCGACGATGCGGTTCCAGTTCGACAGCGTTACAGCGCGTTGCCACTGATTGACTGCCTGCTGGTGGTCGGCGGGCGACGGGAAGTCCGCAAGCACGGGGCGCGGGCCACCTTCGATCAGTTCGGGATCGAAGAAGGCTTCGACGTGGACAGTGGACTGCCAGAAGGATGGCAGGCCCTTGGACAGGATCATGCCGAACAGAATGGCGACGAAGCCAAGTGCGGCGGCAATGGAGAGAATGCCAGCCCAGCGGAACAGCGTCTCATTGCGATGCCGACGGGTCAGGCTCTTGCGGACCCGTTCGCGATTTTGCGCGCCAGCCGCGGCGCCAGGGAGCACGGTATCAGTCATGGCTATTCGTATTGCTCCCTGAATTTGCGAACGATGTAGAGCGCCAGGACGTTGAGCAGCAATGTCATGGCGAAAAGGGTGAGGCCGAGGGCAAAGGCGACCAGCGATTGCGGGCTGGTGAAATCGGCGTCGCCGGTGAGCTGGTTGACGATACTGACGGTCACGGTAGAGGTCGGCTCAGCCGGGTTGGCGCGCAGCACCGGGCTGTTACCGGCGGCCAGCACCACGATCATGGTTTCGCCGATGGCGCGGCTCACCGCGAGCAGCACCGCGCCGACCACGCCGGGCAGGGCGGCGGGCAGCAGCACCTTGCGGATGGTTTCTGACTGGGTGGCACCCAGGCCGAGCGATCCGTCGCGCATGGTGCGCGGAACCTGGCCCAGAATGTCGTCGCTGAGCGAGGAAATGAAGGGGATGATCATGATGCCCATCACCACGCCTGCGGTGAGCGCGCTGGTGGCGCGGATGTCGATGCCGATGGTTTCGCCGAGGCCGGACAGGAACGGACCGACCGTGACCAGGGCAAAGAAGCCGTAGACGATGGTGGGAATGCCGGCGAGGATCTCGATGATCGGCTTGACGACGCTGCGCACGCGCTCATGGGCGTATTGGGACAGATAGATTGCCGACATCAGTCCAATGGGAACAGCAACCAGCATGGCGATGATACTGATCATCACCGTGCCCCAGAGCAGCGGCAGCAGACCATATTCGCCGGCCGATCCGGTACCGGCGCTCTGGAAGCGCGGGTTCCAGGTGGTGCCGAAGAAGAAGTCCAGCGGATTGATGAAGCTGAAGAATCGCAGCGCGTCGGAGAGGAGGGAGAGCACGATGCCCAGCGTGGTCAGGATCGCCACGGTGGAACAGGCGATCAGCGCCAGCCGGACGAAGATTTCCACTTCGGTGCGGGCGCGCAGGCGCGGCGCGATGCGGCGCTGGGCCCAGAACAGACCGCCTGCGCCAAGGGCAGCAGCGGCGGCAATCACACCAAGGAAGGACAGTTGCTGGAAGGACGCATAGGCGCTCGCGGCGGCGGATTCTGCCGTGGTCGGTTCGCCAATGACGCCATAGCCGGAGGCGATGGCCTGAACGCGGGCGATGGCGGCCTGGATTTCGAAGGGCTGCTGCTGCGCGATCTCTGCCGGCAGCTGCGCCAGAATGAAGCTATTGGTAACCGACTGGCTGAACAGCGCCCACAGGCCAATAATGACGAGGGCGGGCAGAATGGCGAACAGCGCGGCCAGGACGCCATGATAGATCGGGCGGGAGTGAAGGCGGGTGTCCTTGCCGTCGGCAAGTTTGCGGCTGCGCGACCAGCCGACCTGATAGGAAACCGTGAGAAGAACCAGCAGAAGGGCTGCGATAACGAGGGCGTTCACGGCGAAGCAATCCTTCCTGGCGGGCCGGGCCGACGGGCCTGGCGCTTGTCATGCAAGAGAGAGGAGAACCCCGGCAGTGCCAGGATTCTCCGAAGTGCAACAGGACCTATTAGGGCTGGTACTGTTCGGCGTTGTTGAAGGCTTCGAGCTGGGCAGCGAGGAATTCGCTGGAAGCCGGAACCAGACCAGCAGCTTCCAGAGTGCCACCGGTACCCGCCATCTGCTCGGACAGGAAGAAGGCAACATAGTCTTCCAGGCCCGGGATCACGCCAATATGGGCACCCTTGACGTAGAACTGGAGCGGACGCGAGACCGGATAGTCACCCGAAGCGATGGTGTCCAGGCTCGGCTCGACGCCGGAGACGGTGGCAACCTTGAGGGTGTCACGGTTCTGGTCGTAGAAGCTCAGACCGAACACGCCGATGGCTTCGGGGTTGGACTGCAGGCGAGCCAGGGTTTCGGTGTAGTCGCCAGCGATTTCCACCACGACGTCCTGACGCGGGGTCAGGCAAGCAGCTTCCATGGCGTCTTCGTCCATTTCGGGCAGTTCGGCAGCTTCACAGCCGACTTCCAGAACGCGGACGTCGAACACTTCGCGGGTGCCGTGATTGGTGCCCGGGATAGCAACGAAGATGGCCTGGTCGGGCAGCGATGCGTCGATCTCGGACCAGTTGGTGTAGGGGTTGTCGACCATTTCGCCATCGACAGGAACCTGAGCGGCGATGGCCTTGTAAAGGTGCACGGGCTCGAGAGCGAAGTCGCCCTGCTCGATGCCGGTGGCGAAGACGATACCGTCAAAGCCGAACACGACTTCACGGACGTCGGTGACGCCATTGGCCTGGCAGTTTTCGAGTTCGCTGGCGCTCATCTTGGACGAGGAGTTGCCGATATCGAGAGTGGCTTCACCCACGCCTTCGCAAAGCTGACGCTTGCCGCCGCCCGAACCGCCACCAGCAACGTTGGGTGCATTGTAGTCGGGGAAGGCATTGGCGAATTCTTCGGCGACGATCGAGGAGAACGGCAGCACGGTGGAGGAGCCGGCAATCTGAATGGTGTCGCGCGACTGAGCGTAGGCAGCATTGGTACCGAACGCTGCAAGAGCGATAACGGCGGCACTGGCGTAGAGTGCGGTCTTCATGGAATGTCCCTTCCGGAATTCATTTGCAAACATGGCCAGCCATTCGTTGGGCCGCCCTGTGACGCGGCAGACCATAGGAGTGCGCGGCGACAGTTTTATTGCAGTTGCATGACTGGTTTGTGACAATGCAAGGCGCTGATATATAATGATTAAAATTCAAAACCCTTGTGGAGAGTCGCATTTACGCCAAGGGCTGTGTGACGGTGTCGGAAAGGTGTGGGGCCGACTCCGGGCGTCGCCAAGGGGCAAATCTAGCGGCCCTGCATGACAGTTTTCGGACGCCCGTGTGCTGCGGTGGAAATCCGGGTTGGAGGCCCTGCGAATCCCTAGCGCAGCAGCGGGCGGACTTCGGCCTGGACCTTGCGCATTAGTGGCAGGAAATGGGCGATCATGCGCGAGGTGGGCGCGCGGGCGACATGGGCGCCGATATTGATGGCGGCCACCACCTGGCCGATGGCGTTGTGCAGCGGCACAGCGATTGAACACAGGCCCAGCTCGAGTTCCTGGTCGATAACGGCGAAGCCCTGAGCGGCGATCACGGCCAGTTCGGTGGTGATCGTGGCCGTGTCGGCCTTGGTGCGCGCGGTATAGGCGACAATGTCGGAGCGCTCGAGAATCGCCTGGGCCTCCTCGGGCGGCAGCGCCGCCAGCAGGGTACGGCCCATGGAGGTGCAATAGGCGGGCAGGCGCGCACCGGCGCCCAGATTGATTGACATGACGCGACGGGTCGAGGCGCGGGCGACATAGAGAATGTCGGTACCTTCCAGCACGGCCGCCGAGGTGCTTTCCCCGGTGGCGCGGGAGAGCTCTTCGAGGAACGGCTGGATCAGCCGGGGCAGGGGTGTGGCGGCGAGATAGGAGTGGCCGAGATTGAGCACGCGCGGCGTCAATTCGAAGAATTTGCCGTCATAGGTGGCGTAGCCCAGATGCACCAAAGTCAGCAGGCAGCGCCGCGCGGTGGCGCGTTCAAGTCCGGTGCGTTCGGCCACATCGGTGATCGACATGCGCGCATGGTCTTCGTCGAAGCACTCGATCACCGAGAGCCCGCGCATCAGGCCATGAATGATATCCCCGTCCCGCATGGGCGCTGTCCGTCATCTGTTCGGTTGGCGCGCAAACTAGCCGGGCAAGGGTGCGGAAGGAAGCGGCTATGGTCTTGTGTGCTTAGGCTGTGCAAACAGAGTTTGACAGCGGCCGCGACCCTGATATGACGCGGATAAGGGCCTATAGCTCAATGGTTAGAGCCGACCGCTCATAACGGTCTGGTTCCAGGTTCGAGTCCTGGTGGGCCCACCAATCTTTTCAACTATTGTTGTGCGTGGGAGCCGTTGGGGCTCGCTCTTGCATGGCAGTGCCTCGCCAGGCACCAGGTTGTCGGCAACAAGTCTATGGAACTTGGGTACTGAATCGAGCGACCTGAGGGAGCACGTTCCCTCAGTTCATTCACTCCGCGCTAACCCTTCCACCTCCTGCGCCAATGCGTCACGATTTACTTCGTTCAGTTCATTCAGTATGGATT
Source organism: Devosia sp. (assembly GCA_040218355.1). GTDB lineage: Bacteria > Pseudomonadota > Alphaproteobacteria > Rhizobiales > Devosiaceae > Devosia. The sequence continues at coordinate 121,590 of JAVJRP010000012.1, forward strand.
GAACGATGAAGTGAGGTGTGGCTTGAGCGCGACGACGCGGTTTATCGAGGAAATGGGGCTGATCGCCCAGGAGCGGGGGGAATCGCGGATTTCCGGCCGTCTGATCGGCTTGATGGTGGTCGAGGGGCAGGAACTCAACCTGGTGCAGATCAGCGAGAAGCTGTCGATCAGCCGCGCAATTCGAGCGACAGGCGCAAACAATCAAAAACTGTGTCGAGGATATGCAGGCCGAGGACGCTGAGGCGGCCCGGCGCGCTGCGGTGGTCCAGAGCTTTCTGGCGCAGTCTGCCGAAATCCTGACCCATTGGGTGACGACGCTCCGCGCTGCGGACGAGCATAAGAAGGACGAGAAATGACCGACGCGCAGACCAAGCCCGAATGGGCGCAGAGCCGCCGCGAAAAGGAAAACGCAGCGCGCGTGGCGCAGGGTCTCAAGCCCAAGCGCCGGATCATGCCCTGGATCCTCCTGGCGGTGATCATTGCCGGGGTGGTGGGTTTTGTTGTGCTGCGGCCAGCCGAGGCGCCGGTGACCGAAATGGCCGAAACCGGCCAGGTGGTGATGCAGGTCCGGCAGTCCGAAACCACGACGATAGCGCCGGAGACCCTTCGCGAAACTGTCAAGGTGACCGGTACGCTTGTGCCGGCGCGGCAGTCTGATGTGGCCTCGCAGGCCTCGGGCCGGGTGATGGCGGTGATGGTGCGACCGGGCGATGCGGTCAGCGAGGGTGATGTGCTGGCGCAGATCGACCGGGCGCCGCTCGAATTGCAACTCAATCAGCAACGCGCCACGGCCAATGCAACCCGGGCCCAACTCAATTCTTCCGAGCAGACCCTGACACGCACCGAAGAACTGGCGCGGCAGGGGCTGGCCAGTCCCTCGACGCTGGAACAGGCGCGGTCCTCAACCGAAGCGCTGCGCGCCAATCTGGCAGCGCTGGAAAGCGCGGTCGAGTCGGCGGAACTGGCGCTGAACAATGCAACGGTCAAATCGCCGCTTGACGGCGTGGTCTCCTCGCGCTCGGTGGATAGTGGGCAGACGGTTTCGGCCGGCACGCCCCTATTCACAGTCGTCAATCTTGACGAAATGGAGTTCGACGCGACGGCCTCGGTTACGTCGAGCGCCCGCGTCGCACCCGGCCAGCAGGTGGCCATCGACGTCACCGGGCTCGATGGGCAAAGCTTCAATGGCACGGTCACGCGGGTCAATCCGGTTTCGCTCAGCGGCACCCGCACGGTGCCGATCTATATCGAGCTCAGCAATGAAGGCGGGGAATTGCGCGGCGGCATGTTTGCCACTGGGCACATCACGGTCGAGCTGGCAGAGGAGGCCATCGCCGTACCCGCTGCGGCTTTGCGTGAGGATGCCGAGGGCCAATTCGTGCTCAAGCTGGTGGATGGCACGCTGGAGCGCCAGGGGATCGAAATGGTACGCGAATGGGAACGTGGCCGGCTGATCGAAGTGACGGGCCTGAGCGCTGGAGACGTGATCGTTTCGGCGCCCTTGTCCGAGCTCGAGGCCGGAAACGCCTACACACTCGTGGAGGGATAAGCCATGTTCCTGACCCGTATCAGCGTCAATCACCCCGTGTTTGCGACCATGATCATGGTCGCGATCATGGTTTTCGGTGTCTATTCCTATCAGCGCCTGCCGATAGAGCAATTGCCCGATATCGACTTTCCGGTCGTCGCCGTCGTCGTCAGCTATCCCGGCGCGTCCCCGGAGGCCGTCGAGGCCGATGTGATCGAACCCATCGAGGATGCGGTCAATACGATTGCCGGGCTCGACACCATCCAGTCCACCGCACAGGCCGGCCAGGCCATGGTGCTGATGATCTTCAATCTCGAAGCGGATTCGCAGCAAAAGGCGCTCGACGTTCGCGACAAGCTTGACCCCGTAAAGGCAGCGCTGCCCGATGGGGCAGGGGATCCGCGCGTGCTGCGCTTTGATCCGAGCGCTTTGCCGGTGCTCTCGCTGGCAGTCAGCTCGGACACGCTGTCGGATCGGGACCTGACGGCGTTGACCGAAGATGTCATTGCCCGCCGGATTTCCAATATTGACGGCGTGGGCAGCGCGACCGTGGTCGGTGGCGTGCCGCGCCAGCTCAATATCGAGATCGACCCCGACCGGCTGGCCGCGTTCAATATCAGCCCCGGCTCCGTGGTTTCGGCGCTGCAGGCAGCCAACAAGGACTTGGCGGCCGGCTCGATTACCCAGGACAGCATCGTCCAGTCGATCCAGGTGCTGGGGCGACTCGAAGACGAGCAGGACTTCTATGAGGTCACCGTGGGCAACCAGGGTGGCCAGCCGGTGACGCTGCGCGATGTGGCCACCATTGTCGATGGGACGGGTGAGGCTTCAAGCTTGGCCATTCTGAATGGCCAGCGGGCGCTGGCGGTGGACATTCTCAAGACCCAGGGCGCCAACACCGTCGGCGTTGCCGAGGAAATCCGCCACACCATTGATGATTTGCTCGAAGGCGAATTGCCCGAAGGGGTCAATATCGAGGTCGTGGTGGACAATGCCGAACCGGTGGAAAATTCCTTCCACGCGGTTCAGAACATGCTGATCGAAGGCGCAATCCTGGCCGTCGTCATCGTGTTCCTGTTCCTCAATTCCTGGCGTTCCACGGTCATCACTGGGCTGACCCTGCCGATCTCGATCATCGGCACGATGATCGCGCTCAATTTTCTCGGTTTTACGCTCAACATGATGACCCTGCTGGCGCTGTCGCTGGCCGTGGGTATCCTGATCGACGATGCCATCGTGGTGCGCGAGAACATCACCCGGCACTTGCATATGGGCAAGTCGCACAGGCAGGCGGCATTTGACGGCACCAATGAAATCGGCCTGGCGGTGATGGCCACCACCTTGTCCATCGTGGCGGTGTTCCTGCCCGTTGCCTTCATGGACGGGATCATGGGGCGCTTCTTCCTGCAATTCGGCGTCACCGTTTCGGTGGCCGTACTGATCTCGCTGTTCGTGGCCTTCACGCTCGACCCGATGATGTCGAGTGTCTGGTATGACCCGGCGGCCAATCCCAATGCCAAGCGCGGGCCGATCGGCCGGGCGGTGCATCAGTTCGACCGGCTCTTCACCTGGTTCACCCAGGGCTATCGTCACCTGATCCGCTGGGGGCTGAAGTTCCGCAAATCGGTGCTGCTGATTGCGCTGATGTCCTTTGTCGGCACCTTCTTCCTGTTTCCGCAGGTGGGCGTGGAGTTCATTCCGGTGACGGACAATGGCAATTTCACCATCTCGGTGGAAACGCCGTCCGGCTCGTCCAAGGAGGCGACGGCAGCCAAGCTCTACCAGGCCGAAACGGTCATCAACAGCTTTCCCGAGGTCGAGACGATCTATTCCACCATTGGTGGCGGGGTGGCCGCTGCCGGGGCCAATTCGGGCACGATGACGGTGACGCTGGTCGACAAGGCGCTGCGCGACATCACACCGGTCGAGCTGATGCCGCGGGTCCGCGCGGCGCTGGAGGCGGTGCCAGGCGCCACCTTCCAGGTGTCGGCGGCCTCCGGCATGGGTGGGAGTTCGGCGCCGGTCTCGGTGACGCTTTACGGCGACAGCTTTGAAGTGCTTGGCCGGCTGGGCGACGAGCTCGAAGCCAAGATGGCCGAAATACCGGGCCTGATCGATATTTCATCGAGCCTGGATGAAGCGCAGGCGGTTGTCGGCATTCGCATCAATCGCGACCTGGCCGACGATCTTGGCGTGTCCATGGGCCAGATTGCGGCCACGCTTGGGCCGTTGATTGCGGGCGAGGATGTGGCCGACTGGACCGCCCAGAACGGTCAGGTCTATTCGGTGGTGGTGCGTCTGCCTGAATCCCTGCGCAACGATGCGACTTCGCTGGCAAACCTGCCCATCGCTCAGTCCGGGGCCACCGGCTCAAGCCAGATGGTGACGCTTGGCCAGGTCGCCGATGTGGTCGAAAGCGTCGGCCCGGCGACCATCAACCGCCAGGATCTGCAGCGCGGCGTGACCATTGAAGCCCATCTTGAAGGGGTGGAGCTGGGGACCGTAACGCCACAATTGCAGGCGGCCGTGGCGGCGTTGACGCTGCCTACGGGCTACCGCACCTCGTTCGGCGGCGATGTCGAGCAGATCGGGGAAACCATGGGCGCGGTCGGTTCGGCGCTGCTGCTGGCGGTGATCTTCATCTACCTGGTGCTGGCCAGCCAGTTCGGCAGCTTCCTGCAACCGATTGCCATCATGGGTTCGCTGCCGCTGGCCCTGATCGGGGTGATGGTGGGACTGCTGGTTGGCGGGTCGACGCTCAACATGTTCTCGGCCATCGGGTTCATCATGCTGATGGGCCTGGTGGTGAAGAACGCGATCCTGCTGGTCGACAATGCCAATCAGCACGTCAAGGAGGGCTGGAACCTCTATGAGGCGCTGGTGGAAGCGGGCTCGACGCGGTTCCGGCCGATCATCATGACGACGCTGGCGATGATCTTCGGCATGCTGCCGCTGGCCCTCAACCTGCATGGCGGCAGCGGCGAAAATGCCCCGATGGCCCATGCGGTGATCGGCGGGTTGATCAGTTCGACGGCGCTGACGCTGCTCGTGGTGCCGGTGTTGCTGACCTATATCGATCAGTTCAGCCGGTTCACCCGCCGCTTCCTGCCCAAGGCGCCGGATGATGGCGAACATGCGCAAGCGCCAATGTAAGACGACACGCGCCCGGCCCAGTGCCGGGCGCTTGCTTTTGGCGGGGGAGCAGCGTATCCGGTCGGGACCGGTCTGCAGTTCACCGAGGCGTCGCCGTCCCGACAAGGGAAGCTAAACCTGCCTGATCTTGATCTTCGACACGCACTTTCCTCGTGCCCGTCGCAAGCCGGCGACCACCGACACTGCCCTTCAGGCAGCTCTGGGCACGCTGAGGATGCGCCATGTCGAGACAGATTCAATCCCTGACCATTCCCGATCTATCGGCTTTCGCCAAATCGCTGCGGACGCAGCTTGCAGCCGTCGATGACACGCCCAGCCATGTCGAAGTTCTGACCATGCTGGCGCGGGCCGCGGGGTTCCGCAACTACCAGCATTTCAAGGCGGCAAGTGCGGAGCGGCCACCGGCCGAACCCGTGGATTTGACGCTGGTGGAGAAAGTGTCCCGGCACTTCGATGCCCAGGGCGTGCTGATGCGCTGGACGTCGCGGAACAGCCTGCAGCCGCTATGCCTATGGGCACTTTGGGCCAGGATGGAGCCGGGGCGGGATTATGCCGACCGGGAAAATACCGAATTGCTCAATGGTCTGGCCAGCTTTGGCGACCACGCCCTGTTGCGCCGCGCTCTGGTGGATATGGGCTATGTCGCGCGGACGCGGGACGGGCGCACCTATCGGCGCATCGAACAGAAGCCGCCCGCGGAACTGTCCGCATTGCTGCGGCGGATCACGCCCATCCAAGGCTAGACGCGTTTAGAAATACGCTGCATGGCAACCTTGGAGACAAGGTTGCCAATCGCCACCGCCTGGTTTTGCTGGATTGCCGCGAGGCTATTGGCGAGGGCGGCCTGCTTTTGCGCCATGGCCAAAGCCTCCGCCCTGCGGCCGCGCTGATACTGCAGCCGCTCGTAGGATGAGAGCTCATACATGTTGAAGCGCGTAATCTTGCCTGAATAGCTCATGGCGCAAGCCTGAACCTTGGCGCTTTACGGCAAGTAAATTTGTTCGGTCTGTTTTGTGGCGGTTGAACAGTGCTTCGCTCGACCAAACAGGTTTGCAAGTAAATCGGTCAGATATTCAGGCGGTCTTGGATATGCGCTGCATGGCCATCTTGGAAAACAGATTGCCGGTTTCCACCGCGCTATTGCTCTGGATCGAGGCGAAGCTGTTCGCCGTGCTGGCATTTTTCTGGGCGATCTCGGCGGCGGCGGCCCGGCGCTCGCGCTGATACTGGATCCGCTCATAGGGGGAGAGCTGATGCATGTTGTATCGGTTGATCTTGGTGCTGCCGTAGGCCATGCATCAAGCTTCGCCGATTATGGTTAATCGGGCGTTAAATGGTTAGCGACTGGTAAAGGCGTCAGTGCTGGGTGACCACGAGGCCGGCGGCGCCAGCCATCATAGCGCCGGCTGTCTTGTTCAGGCGGCCAAGGGCTTTTTCGCTGCGGAACATGTCACGCGCGGCAGAGGCCAGCCAGGCATAGCCGCAGCCGATCAGCAGCAGCACGACAACGACGATCGTGGTCAGCTCGATGAACGCCAGCGGATTCATCTCACCCAGCGGCACGACTGTCGGCAGGATCGCCAGATAGAAGACGATGGTCTTGGGATTGCCCATGGTCAGCGAAAATCCGGCCAGGAACGTCTTCCAGCGGCCTTCGTTCTTGGGTTTCATCTGTTCGGAGCCGGGGCGGGCGGTCCAGAATTTATAGGCGATATAGAGCAGATAAGCCGCGCCGGCCCAGCGCACGATGGTGAAGACCGGGCCAAACCAGGTGGCGATTGCGGCCAGGCCAAAAACGGCAAAGAAGAAATAGACCAGATCGCCGGCCAGAATGCCCAGCACCATCGGGAAGGCGCCCTTGAAGCCGCCGCCAAGGGCGCGGGCGACCACAGCGGCAACGCCCGGGCCGGGCACCAGAACGGCGATGGCATAGGCGATGGTGAAGGCGGAAAGGGTGAACAGGTCCATGGCAAGCATCCGGCGATATCTGGTGGCGGACAATATGCCTGCGCCGGACACTTGGCCAGCGGGAGGTTGACGCAGGCGCAGGTTCGACTATTTAAGAGCCATCGCAACCCGACCGGACGGTTCCCAATGGATCGCAGCCTCACAGCAATGCCGACCTGCCTTGCCCTTGAGGATTTTGCGACCCATGCCTTCCGTGACGCTTTCGCGACTGACCTATACCGGCCCTGACGGCCAGCCCCTTTTCTCCAATCTCGATCTGACCTTCGGCACCGGCCGTACCGGGCTTGTCGGCCGCAATGGCGTGGGCAAGACCACGCTGCTGCGCCTGATGACCGGCGAGCTGGTGCCCGCTTCGGGTTCCGTTACCGTGATTGGCCGGGTTGGTGTGCTGCGTCAGTCCGTTCAGCCCGGGCCCGATGATACCATTGCAGATCTGTTTGGTGTGCGGACCGGGCTGGATCTGCTCGCACGCGCCATGGCCGGCGCGGCGGGTGCGGATGAACTGGCGGAGGCCGACTGGACGCTGGATGCGCGTCTGGCAGAGGCGCTCGAAACGCTGGCGCTGGATGTCGAACCTGACACTTTGCTCTCGACGCTTTCCGGTGGCCAGCGCACTCGAGCGGCCCTGGCGGCCCTCGTGTTCGACGTGCCTGATCTGATCCTGCTCGACGAGCCGACCAATAATCTGGACGCAGATGGTCGCGCAGCCGTCGCCGACATGCTGGCGCAATGGCGGGGTGCTGCCATCGTTATCAGCCACGACCGCGATCTGCTCGACCGTATGGATGCCATCGTCGAGCTGACCAGTCTGGGCGCGACCACCTATGGCGGCAATTTCAGCCAATATCGGGAGCGCAAGGCATTGGAGCTTGCGGCGGTCCAGCGTGACCTCAGCGTTGCCGATCGCCAGGTGCGCGATGCAGCGCGAGCGGCGCAGGACGCTCGGGAGAAACAGGACAAGCGTGATGCGGGCGGGCGTCGCAAGGGCGCAAAGGGCGATATGCCCAAGATCGTCATGGGCGGCCTCAAGCGGCGCGCCGAAGCGACTGCGGGTGGGCTGGATCGGCTGGCGGAGAAGCAGGCGGATGCCGCACAGATACAAGCGGCCGAGGCCCGCTCAAAAATAGAAGTGCTGGCACCCTTTGCGGTGAAGCTGGCACCGAGCGGGCTACCAACGGGAAAGGTGGTCCTGCGGGCCAGCGACCTGACAGGCGGCTATGACCCGGAGGTGCCGGTCATCAGCAATGCCAGTCTTGAAATTATCGGGCCAGAGCGTGTTGCCATCACCGGTCCAAACGGGTCGGGCAAGACCACATTGCTCAAGCTGCTGACCGGCGCCTTGCAGCCAAGTGGCGGGAATGTGCAAATTGGCGGGCCGATGGCCCTGCTGGACCAGCAGGTCGGGTTGCTGGAGCGGCACGACACCATCCTGGCCAATTTCCAGCGGCTCAATCCGGACAGTGCGATCAATGATTGCCGCTCTGTGCTGGCCGCGTTCAAGTTCCGCAATGACGCGGCCCTGCAGAGCGTTGGCACACTGAGCGGCGGGGAAATGTTGCGCGCGGGTCTGGCCTGCGTTCTCGGTGGAAAGACCCCGCCCATGCTGGTGGTTCTGGATGAACCGACCAACCACCTCGACATCGAGGCGATCGAGATCGTGGAGGCCGGGCTTCGCGCCTATGACGGCGCGCTGCTGGTGATCAGCCACGACCGGTCATTTCTTGAGAATATCGGGGTGACCCGCGAGATTGCGCTGATCTAGATGCTAACGCGGAAACGGGCCCTGCTGACTGGAAGCAGGGCCCGTCCTCGCGCCGGGAGGAAGGATTATCGCGGCAGCAAGACGTCGTCCACGACGTGGATCACGCCATTGGACTGATTGACATCGGCGATAGTCACCAGGGCTGCGCCGCCGGCTTCGTCATAGATATAGACATGCGAGCCACGTACTTCGGCGGTGAGGGCGTCACCACTGACGGTCTGCATGTTGTAGCGGCCACCATTGGCGCGGGCGCGGCTGACCAGATCGCCTGCGGAAAGCTTGCCGGCCACGACATGGGCGGTCAGCACCTTGACCAACTGATCCTTGTTTTCTTCCATCAGCAGCGTGTCGACGGTGCCATCGGGCAGCTTGCCAAAGGCATCATTGGTGGGGGCGAACACCGTGAACGGGCCTGGGCTCTGGAGGGTTTCGACAAGGCCGGCAGCCGTGACGGCGGCGACAAGCGTGGTGTGGTCGGCCGAGTTGACGGCGTTTTCGACAATGTTCTTGTCGGCAAACATGGCGGCGCCGCCGACCATGGGATTGTCCTGAGCAATAGCGACGCTCGAGGCGAGGGCAAAAACGGCAGCGGCGATGGACGCCTTGGCAAATGACATGACTTTTCTCCCTGTTGTGTCGACCGGCGATTTCTTGTTCGCCGGTCCGATCACAGGGAGCTACGCGAGGTTTGCGAGGGCAGTTTCAGCCCCCTCATCACGCTCGCGTGAAGTCAGGGCAGTCGGGTGAGGCGCTCGGTCAGCAGGGTATAGAAGCCGTCGGCATCGCCGGTGCGGATCCAGGTGGCATTATAGCTGCGGCCAGTTACATGCCAGAAATCGGCCACGGTCATGCCCATGGTCAGCTCGCTGGCGGTTTCGATGGTCACATTGCAGTGGCGACCTTCAAACAGCCCGGGCTGCAGCAGATAGGCAATGACCGTCGGATCATGCAGGGGGGCGCCATCCCAGCCATACTTCTCGAGATCGAACGTCTCGGAGAAGGTCAGCATGGCATGCACGGCCTCGCCCGACTGGTTGCCCAGCGCCTTGATGGCTTTGAGGCGCGCCGGGGTCGACTGGATCATGTGGGTGACATCGAGCGACAGGACGGTGATCGGGGCACCGCAGCGCATCACCACATCGGCGGCTTCGGGGTCGACATAGATGTTGAATTCGGCTGCCGGGGTGATGTTGCCGACCTCGAAATAGGCCCCGCCCATCATCACGATTTCCTGGATGCGCTCGGCAATGGCCGGCTGCTTGACCAGCGCCATGGCGATATTGGTCAAGGGCCCCAGCGTGCACAGGGTGATGGTTTTGGGCTCGGCGTTCATCAGCGTTTCGATGATGTAGTCAACACCGTGCTGGGCCTGCAGCGGGATGGTGGGATCAGGCAGGTCGGGGCCGTTGAGGCCGGTGTCGCCATGCACATGTTCGGCAGTGACGAGATGGCGGCGCATGGGGCGCGAACATCCGGCATAGACTGGAATATTGGTGCGGCCGGACAGCTCGACGACCTTGCGGGCGTTGATCGCATTCTGCGCCAGGCCGACATTGCCGGCCACCGCGACTATGCCCAGCACATCAAGCTCTTCGGGCGAAGCCAGGGCGAGAAGGATGGCGACGGCATCGTCCTGACCGGGGTCGGTGTCGATAATGATCTTGCGGGACATGAAGGCTTCCAAAAGACTCAGGAGTTGATTTTGGGCGGGAGCTTATCCAAGGCTGTGGGCGCGGTCGATGCACCAACTGGTCGCGGCGGAACGAAAGCGGTTCGAGGCGCGTTTTTGCTGTTCCTTCCAGTTGCGGAAACCCCAATGCGTCATAGCCCAGCCGGCCTTCCCGCCGATGTCGATCAAAGCCAGTTCGAGCGTGTACTGAACAATGCCGCGCGCCTGGCTGTCGTCGGCATTGGATTTGCCGTGCTGCTGACGGCTCTGCAGGCGGGGCAGGTGTTTCTCGCGCCAGTGACGCTGGCCATCGTGGTGGGCCTGATGTTCGGGCCGGTGGCAGACCGGGTGGAAAGCTGGGGTGTACCGCCAGCGCTTTCGGCCGGCGTCGTGGTGGTTCTGCTGCTCACGGTTATCGCCGGGTTTGCCACACTGTTCGCCGTGCCGCTGAGCGAATGGGTAGCGCGGGCTCCCTTGATCTGGGAGAAGTTGCAAGCGCAACTGGCCAATCTCAGGGAGCCGCTTGAATCGATCGGGCAGTTCCAGGAGCAGTTGACCTCGGTCCTCGGGACAGATGGCGCGATGTCCGTGCAGGTGGAAGATGCCAGCACGGTGACGGGTGTGGCCATGCTGGCCCCGGCGGCGCTGGCGCAGGTGGCGATCTTCCTGGCCAGTCTGTACTTCTTCGTTGCCACGCGCGATCATATCCGCATGTCGGTGCTTTCCATGTGCGTCACTCGTCGCATGCGCTGGCGCACGGCGCATGTGTTCCGCGATGTCGAACTCAAGGTCAGCCGGTTCCTGCTCTCCGTTACCCTGATCAATCTGTGCGTCGGCACGGCGGTGTCGATTGCCATGTGGATCATCGGCATGCCCTCGCCGCTCTTGTGGGGCGCCATGGCGGCAGTGCTCAACTACATCCCCTATGTAGGGCAGGCGATCATGGTCACGGTGTTGATCGCGGTGGGCCTGGGGACGCAGACCGAGCTCTGGCAGATCCTGTTGCCGGTCGCCTGCTATGCCGGGATCAATTTTGTCGAAGGGCAGATCTTTACCCCGCATTTCATCGGCCGCTCGCTGACGCTCAATCCGTTCATCATCTTTCTCGCTATCACCTTCTGGATCTGGGCCTGGGGCCCGGTCGGCGGGTTGGTCGCCGTGCCGACCTTGCTGATTGCCCAGTCCGTGATTGCCCACGCCTTGCCCAGCAAGCCCGTAGCGCCACGCAAACCGGTGCGCCGCACGCGACAGATGAGCGACCGTGACGAATTGCTGGCCAATGCCGCCCAGGTGATAGCCGAAAAGCGCCGTGACGAAGATAGCGAGGCCCGTAAGCAGGAGCGCGAGGAGCCGCCTCAGGGCACTGGCCCAACCGGGGTCGAGCCCTCCGCCAGCTAGGAAGCTGCCATCCGCGGCGAAGCGCTTGACGGCATCGGTCTGACGCACCAGTGTCCAGCCGAATAACGGCGACGGGGACCAGACGATGGCAGGTGAAGTAGCAGCCCATGCGGCAGAGGCAGCGCATCACGGTCTCGACCTTGTGCCGGTTGTCGCCTTGCTGGCAGCGGGAACCATCGCAGTTCCGATATTTCGGCGAATCGGGCTTGGCTCGGTTCTTGGCTATCTGGCAGCGGGCCTGCTGCTTGGGCCCTCGGGCATCGGCCTGATTTCCGATCCCGCCTCGGTCCTGCACGCAGCCGAACTGGGCGTGGTGCTTTTTCTGTTCATCATTGGGCTGGAAATGGAGCCGAGCCGGCTCTGGTCCTTGCGCAGACAGATCTTTGGGCTGGGCGTCATTCAGGTCGCGGTCTGTGGCGCGCTGTTGACCGGAATCGGCGTATTGCTGGGCTTTGCGCCCGTTGTCGCCTTTGTCTTCGGCATGGGTTTTGTGCTGACCTCGACAGCCATCGTCATGCAGATCCTGGGCGAACGCGGTGAACTTGCGACGCCCGGCGGGCAGAAAATGGTGTCGGTGCTGCTGCTCGAGGATCTCGCCATTGTTCCCTTGCTGGCCGTTGTCACGTTGATGGCGCCTTCGACCGGTGATGTCAGCATGACCGCCCGGCTGATTTCCTTCGGTGTTGCCGTCGGCGCCATATTGCTGCTGATCTTCCTCGGACGGCGCATCATGAACCCGTTCTTTGGGCTCTTGGCCCAGGCCAAGGTGCGCGAGGTGATGACGGCGGCGGCACTGCTGGTGGTGCTGGGCGCGGCCCTGCTGTTTCAGGTCAGCGGGTTGTCCATGGCCATGGGCGCGTTCCTCGCCGGCGTACTGCTGTCGACTTCGACGTTCAAGCACCAGCTCGAGGCCGATGTGGAACCTTTCAGGGGGCTTTTGCTGGGCCTGTTCTTCCTGGCCGTCGGCATGTCGCTCGACCTGTCTGTCGTCGGTGAAAACTGGGGCCTCATCGCGATCAGCGTGGTGACCTATATGCTGGTCAAGGCGGTCGCGATTTATGTCATTGCGCGGGTGCTGAAATCCGACCACGGTGAAGCACTGGAGCGCGCCGTGTTGATGGGGCAGGGTGGTGAATTCGCCTTCGTGCTTTACACCACCGCGGCGACCAGCGGGCTCATCGACGCCCCGACCAATGCGATCTTCACGGCAACGGTGATCATCTCGATGGTCATCACGCCCTTTGCCATCATCGGCATGCGTTACCTGATGCCCAAGGCCGTGCAGTCCATGGACGGTGTGGAAGAGGCCGATGGCCTGAGCGGCAAGGTGCTGATTATCGGCTTTGGCCGCTTCGGGCAGATCGTCAGCCAGCCGCTGCTTGCCCTCAAGCACACAGTCTCGATCATCGACAACGATACGGACATGATCAGGGCCGCGGCGCAGATCGGCTTCAAGGTCCATTATGGCGACGGGACGCGGCTCGATATCCTCCGGGCGGCGGGCGCATCAACGGCCGACCTGATCTTGATCTGTACCGATCAGCGCGCGCAGACCACGCGAATTGCCGAATTGCTGCGCGATGAGTTTCCTCTCGCGCGGGTTATGGCGCGCGCCTTTGATCGCTCACACGGCATTGAGCTGGTGCGGGCAGGAGTGGAATACCAGCTTCGCGAGACCTTTGAGTCGGCGATCGACTTTGGTGGGGCGGCAATCCGGATTCTTGGCGCGACCGATGAAGAGGCCGATGAGGTCATCGAGGGCGTACGCAGCCGCGACCGGCAGCGTTTCGAGTTGCAACTGGGTGGCGAGGACTGGCGCAACCTGACCCAATTGCTGATCAGCAATGCGCGGGATCAGGCGCGTGAGGGCGGCGTTTCGATCGCCGAGGAGGAGGCAGAGGCCGTTGCAAACCAGTCCGCAGAACAAGCGCAGGGCAGCTAGTCACGGATGAAATATTCGGGGGCTTTCCCCTGCATAAATTAAGTGCAACACTGCGCCTATTCTGAGGGGAACATCGATATGAACACTGGATTGCGAGATGCCGCAAAAGCCGATCGTTTACGATGCGCCCACGCCCGAACCCCGTGCGATAACAGTTGAGGCCATTCAGGCCGAGATCCTTGAAAAGCTGATCTATTCGGTCGGCAAGGATCCGATTGTTGCCCGACCGCATGACTGGCTGCGCGCCACCATTCTGGCCGTGCGCGACCGGATCATGGACCGCTGGATGGAGAGTTCGCGCGAGACGTGGCGAACCTCGAACAAGCGGGTCTATTACCTCAGCCTTGAGTTCCTCATCGGGCGGCTGATGCGCGATGCGATGAGCAATGTCGGGCTGATGGAGCCGGTTGCCGAAGCGCTGAAAAACCTCGACGTTGATCTGGGCGATCTGATCAATCTCGAGCCAGACGCAGCATTGGGCAATGGCGGCCTGGGGCGCCTGGCGGCCTGTTTCCTTGAATCCATGTCTTCGGTGAAAATCCCGGCCTATGGCTATGGTATTCGCTATGTCCATGGCCTGTTCCGGCAGGAGATGAGCGAAGGCTGGCAGGTCGAGCTGCCCGAGGAATGGCTGGCACACGGTAATCCCTGGGAGTTCGAGCGCCGCGAGAGTGCCTATGAAGTCGGGTTTGGCGGCCATGTCGAACCGGTTACCGATCCCGATGGTGAGGTGCGCCAGGAGTGGCGGCCGAACGAGCATCTGCTGGCCGTGGCCTTTGATACGCCGATTGTCGGATGGCGTGGCAGCCGGGTGAATACGCTCCGGCTCTGGAGCGCGCAGCCCATCGACCCGATCCTGCTCGACAAGTTCAATTCCGGCGACCATATCGGGGCGCTCGAAGAAAGCGCCAAGGCCGAAGCTATTACCCGCGTCCTCTACCCGGCCGATTCCACGGCGGCGGGGCAGGAACTGCGCTTGCGCCAGGAGTTTTTCTTCTCCTCGGCCTCGCTGCAGGACATCGTGCGGCGTCATCTGCAGCAATATGGTGATCTGGGCTCGCTGGCCGACAAGGTGGCGATTCAGCTCAACGATACGCATCCCGCCATTTCCGTGGCCGAGCTGATGCGCATTCTGGTCGATGACAACGGGATCAAGTGGGCCAAGGCCTGGCAGATTACCAGGGGCACGTTCGGCTATACCAACCATACCCTGCTGCCCGAGGCGCTTGAAAGCTGGCCGGTGGCCCTGCTCGAACGCCTGCTGCCGCGCCACATGCAGATCGTCTATCAGATTAATGCCGATGTGCTGGCCGAAGCGCGCAACAAGGCGAAGTTCTCCGACCAGCAGATCGCCAATGTGTCGCTGATTGACGAACATGGCGGACGCCGCGTGCGGATGGGCCAACTGGCCTTTGTCGGGTCGCACTCGATCAATGGCGTGTCGGCGCTGCACACTGAACTGATGAAGCAGACGGTGTTTGCCGATCTGCACAAGCTCTATCCCGAGCGCATCAATAACAAGACCAATGGGATCACCCCGCGGCGCTGGCTGATGCAGTGCAATCCGTCGCTGACACGACTGGTGTCGGACCGGATCGGGCCGGAGTTCCTCGACGATATCGACAAGCTGCACCAGCTTTTGCCGCATGCCGAGGATCCCAGCTTCCAGAAACAGTTCGCCGAGGTAAAACTCAAGAACAAGAAGGTGCTGGCCAAGCTGATCAAGGATCGGCTGAACATCACCGTGTCACCCGATGCCATGTTCGATGTGCAGATCAAGCGCATCCACGAATATAAGCGGCAATTGCTCAACATCATCCACGCCGTGGCTCTCTATGATGAGATCCGCGCCCATCCGGAAAAGGAATGGGTGCCGCGGGTCAAGATTTTCGCGGGCAAGGCGGCGCCGAGTTACTGGAACGCCAAGCTGATCATCAAGCTGATCAACGACGTGGCGCGGATCATCAACAACGACCCTGCGGTGCGCGGTCTGCTAAAGGTGGTGTTCCTGCCCAATTACAATGTGAGCCTGGCCGAAATCATCGTGCCGGCGGCGGATCTGTCCGAACAGATCTCGACCGCGGGCATGGAAGCCTCGGGCACCGGCAACATGAAGTTCATGGCCAATGGCGCCATTACCATCGGCACCATGGATGGGGCCAATGTGGAAATGCACAAGGAGGTGGGCGACAAGAATATCGTCATCTTCGGGCTGACCACTGACGAGGTAGAGGACAAGCGGGCCCGTTCGGAAGTGCCGCGTGCGGCGATCGATGGGTCGCCACGCCTGCGCGAGGCGCTGGATTCGATCGCCACCGGCGTGTTCTCACCGGATGATCCGCATCGCTATCGCGATCTGATTGGCGGGCTCTACGACCATGACTGGTTCATGGTGGCGCGGGACTTCGATGCCTATGTCGCGGCGCAGGCCAAGGTCGATGCCATCTGGCGCGACAAGAAGAAGTGGACGGCCATGGCCATCCGCAACACCGCCAGCGTGGGTTTCTTCTCGTCGGACAGGACGATCCGGCAATATGCAGAAGATATCTGGGGCGTTTCGACGTCCTAGAGCGCAAGCGCGCGCGGTCACACCTGACGCAAGATCAGGATTGCGCGCAGAGTTTTGTTGGGCCAGCCAGGATGATTTGGCAGGTCATTGGGGGAGCGTGAGAGTGAGTGTGAGCAAGGAAAGCTGGCAGGCGGACGAGCGGGAAATCGAAGCCATTGTGGCAGGGCGCCACACCAATGCCTTTGCCTTTCTGGGCCTGCACGAGGTTGCGGGTCATTGGGTGCTGCGGGCCTTCGTGCCCCATGCCGATACGCTGAACGCCTCTACGCTCGATGGCACGCCACTCGGGCACATGATCCCGCGCCATAAAGGCGGGTTCTTCGAGGCCAAGGTGGATATCACCGAGCGACAGCCGATCCGCTACGAGGCCAAGAACTCTGGCGGAAGCTGGACGGCCTATGACCCCTATTCCTTCGGTCCCGTACTCGGTCCGATGGACGACTATTACATCGGCGAAGGCAGCCATTTGCGGCTGTTCGACAAGATGGGCGCCCACGAAATGGAGTTCGAGGGCATTCACGGCACCCATTTCGCGGTCTGGGCGCCCAATGCGCAGCGCGTTTCGGTGGTGGGGCCATGGAATGAATGGGATGGCCGGCGCCACCCGATGCGCAATCGTCAGGGTATCTGGGAAGTGTTCATCCCCGTGCTGGGGACCGGCACGATCTACAAGTACGAAATCGTTGGGCCGAACGGGCAGGTGCTGCCTTTGAAGGCGGATCCCTATGCCCGACAGGCGGAAATGCGACCGCGTACTGCTTCGGTGGTGCCAGATCCGACGCCTTTTGTCTGGACCGACCAGAAATATATGGAAGAACGCGCCACGCGCGACTGGCGCCGCACGCCGATGTCCATTTACGAAGTGCATCTGGGGTCCTGGCGGCGGCGCCCCGATGGCAGCTTCATGTCCTATGACCAGCTAGCCGAGCAGCTCGTGCCCTATGCGGCCGATATGGGCTACACCCATCTCGAACTGATGCCGATCTCCGAGCATCCTTTCGATCCGAGCTGGGGCTACCAGCCGACGGGGCTTTATGCCCCAACGGCGCGGTTTGGCGATCCGGCCGGGTTCGCGCGACTGGTCAATGCGGCCCATGAGGCGGGGCTGGGGGTAATTCTGGACTGGGTGCCGGCGCATTTCCCGACAGATGAGCATGGCCTTGCGTATTTCGACGGCACCGCACTCTACGAGCATGAAGACCCGCGTCAGGGCTTTCATCCCGATTGGAACACCGCGATCTTCAATTTCGGGCGCAAGGAGGTTTCGGCGTTCCTGACGAACAATGCGCTGTTCTGGTTCGACCAGTTCCATATTGACGGGCTGCGGGTCGATGCGGTCGCCTCAATGCTCTATCTCGACTATTCGCGCCAGCCCGGAGAATGGGTGCCCAACCAGCATGGCGGCAACCAAAATCTGGAGGCGGTGGCTTTCCTGCAGCGGGTCAATGCGGAGGTCTATCGGCAGTTCCCGGGCGCCTTCATGGTCGCCGAAGAATCGACGGCCTGGCCCGGGGTCAGTTCACCGATCTATGCTGGCGGGCTCGGCTTCGGCTTCAAGTGGAATATGGGTTTCATGAACGACACCCTGCGCTTCATGAGCCGCGAAACCATCCATCGCCGGTTCCACCACAACGACATGACCTTCGGGCTGATGTACGCGTTCAGCGAAAACTTCGTCCTGCCGCTGAGCCATGACGAGGTGGTGCATGGCAAGGGCGCGCTGCTCGCGAAAATGCCGGGCGATGACTGGCAGCAATTCGCCAATCTGCGCGCTTATCTGGCCTTCATGTGGGGCCATCCGGGCAAGAAACTGTTGTTCATGGGCCAGGAATTCGCGCAGCGCGAGGAATGGTCCGAAAGCCGGGCCCTTGACTGGTATCTGCTCGACGCACCGAGCCATGAAGGCATGCGGCGGCTGGTGGCCGATCTCAATGCGGCCTATCGCAGCCTGCCGGCGCTTTATGACCGCGATTGCGAGCCGGAGGGCTTCGAGTGGGTGATCGGCAATGATCAGGCCAATTCCGTACTGGCCTGGCTGCGCAAGGCGCCAGATGCCGATCCGGTGCTGGTGATCTCCAATTTCACGCCAGTGCCACGCAGTCATTACAAGGTACCACTGCCCAAGGCCGGGCGCTGGGTGGAGCGGATCAATACCGATGCAGGTTGGTACTCTGGTGGGAACACAGGCAATCAGGGCGCCGTTATCGCAAAGGCTGTCGAGGGGCAGCACTGGCCGGCCGAGGCGGAAATCTATCTGCCGCCATTGGCGACACTGTTTCTGAAATATGAGCCGGCCTGAGGCGGCTCGGGTGAGATAAGACCCGGCAGAAGCCGGGCTCAAGCGGAGGGAAATAATATGGCTGATTATCGAGTACCATCGCCTCTGGCGCGCGAGGCCATGGCCTATGTGCTGGCGGGAGGGCGCGGCACGCGCCTGATGGAACTGACCGACCGGCGTGCCAAGCCGGCGGTGTATTTTGGCGGCAAGTCGCGCATCATCGACTTTGCGCTTTCCAATGCCATCAATTCGGGCATTCGCCGCATATCTGTGGCCACGCAATATCAGGCGCATTCCCTGATCCGCCATTTGTCGCGCGGGTGGAACTTCCTCAGGCCCGAGCGCAATGAGAGCTTTGACGTGCTGCCGGCCAGCCAGCGGGTGCGCGAGGACATGTGGTATGCCGGCACTGCCGACGCGGTGTACCAGAACATGGACATCATTGAGGATTCCGGCGCCCGCTATATTGTCATCCTGGCGGGCGACCACATCTACAAAATGGACTACGAAATCATGCTCCGCCAGCATGTGGACACGGGCGCGGACGTCACCATCGGGTGCCTTGAGGTGCCCCGTATGGAAGCTGTCGGCTTCGGCGTGATGCATGTCGACGGCCGCGATCGGGTGGTCGATTTCGTTGAGAAACCCAAGGATCCGCCGGGCATTCCCGACAAGCCGGACATGGCCCTGGCTTCGATGGGCATCTATGTGTTCGAGACGCGTTTCCTGATGGAGCAGCTCAAGCGCGACGCGGCGACCGAAGGGTCCAATCGTGACTTCGGCAAGGATATCATTCCCTATATCGTCAAGAACGGCACCGCCTGGGCGCACCGCTTCCCGCGCTCCTGCGTCCGCTCGAGCAATGAAGAAGTCAGCTATTGGCGCGATGTGGGCACAATCGACGCCTATTGGAAGGCCTCCATCGATTTGACCGATATCAAGCCGCAGCTCGATCTTTATGATCGCGACTGGCCGATCTGGACCTATGCCGAGATCACGCCGCCGGCCAAGTTCGTGCACGACTTTGATGGGCGCCGTGGCTCCGCCGTCAACTCACTGGTGTCGGGCGACTGCATCATCTCTGGCGGACATCTGCAGCGCACGCTGCTTTCGACCGGCAGCCGGGTGCATTCCTATTCCATGCTCGAGGAAGCAGTGGTGTTGCCCTATTGCGATGTCGGGCGCAATGCGCGGCTCAAGAAAGTGGTTATCGATCGCGGCGTCAACATTCCCGAAGGCCTGGTGGTGGGCGAGGATCCCGAGTTCGACGCCAAATGGTTCCGCCGGTCCGACGAGGGCGTGACGCTGATAACCCAGGCTATGATCAACAAATACCTGGCGGATCGATGATCGAAGTTCTCTCGGTCGCTTCCGAAATCTACCCGCTGATCAAGACCGGCGGCTTGGCCGATGTGGCCGGGGCACTGCCCGGTGCCTTGAGCGAATCCGGTGTGACCATGCGCACCCTGGTGCCCGGCTATCCGGCGGTTATCGGCAAGATGTCCGGTGGACGCGAAGTGGCGCGGTTCGACGATCTGTTCGGCGTGCCCGCCCGGTTGATTGCCGGGCGAGTGGAAGGGCTCGATCTGATCGTGCTCGATGCCCCGTCGCTCTATGAGCGACCGGGCAATCCCTATATGGGGCCGGAAGGCTGGGACTGGCCGGACAATTGGAAGCGCTACGCGGCGTTGAGTTGGGTGGCGTCCGAACTGGGACTGGGGCTGGTAGAAGGCTATCGGCCCCAGGTGATCCATGCCCATGACTGGCAGGCCGGGCTGGTGCCTGCCTATGTCAAGTTCGGGCCGTCTTCCACTGTTAAGACGGTGATGACGGTCCACAACATGGCCTTCCAGGGCACGTTCGGGGCCGAAATCTTCGCGCAGCTCAAATTGCCGGCGCATGCCTTTTCCATGGAAGGCGTCGAATATTATGGCGGCGTGGGCTATCTCAAGGCTGGCGTGGAATGCGCCGATGTGGTGACCACGGTGTCACCTACCTATGCGGCCGAAATCCGTACGCCGGAATTCGGTATGGGGCTCGAAGGTCTTCTAAACAATCGCTCGACGACGGTGCATGGGGTGCTCAATGGCATCGACATGAATGCCTGGAACCCGGCTACGGATTCGGCGCTGGCGCAAACCTATACGGCGGGCACCATGCAGGGGCGCCTGGTCAACAAACGCGCCGTGCAGGAGGCGTTCGGACTGGATCCTCTGGACGGGCCGCTCTTTGCTGTGGTCAGCCGGCTGACCTGGCAGAAGGGTATTGATCTGCTCGCCGCCAATATCGAGCTGATCGTGGAATCGGGGGCACAACTGGCGGTCCTTGGCTCTGGCGATGCCGAGCTTGAAAACGCCATTCGCAGTGCCGCCAAGGACCATCCGGGCAAGGTCGGCCTGGTCACCGGCTACAATGAGAAGCTCAGCCATCTGGTGCAGGGCGGGGCTGACGTGATGATGGTGCCATCGCGGTTCGAGCCGTGCGGGCTGACCCAGCTTTATGCGCTGCGCTATGGCTGCGTGCCGTTGGTCAGCCGGGTAGGCGGGCTCAACGACACCATCATCGACGCCAATGTGGCGGCGATCCAGGCCGACGTGGCGACGGGCGTGCAGTTCGCGCCGCCAAGCCAAGCGGCCCTGGCCGATGCGATCCGGCGCATGCTGGCACTCTATGCCGATGAAAAATCATGGAAGAAAATGCAGAGGCGGGGGATGAAGTCGGATGTGAGCTGGGAAACCAGCGCTAACCGCTATGCCCAGCTTTATGCCTCGTTGATCGGATATTCGACAGATGACAGCCAAGACGATTGAGACAACACCCTATACCGACCAGAAACCCGGCACCTCTGGCCTGAGGAAACGGGTGCCTGTCTTCAGTCAGCCCAATTATGTCGAGAACTTCATCCAGTCGATCTTTGACAGCTTGGACGGCTTTGGCGGCCAGACGCTGGTGATCGGCGGGGATGGCCGGTTCTTTAATGATGTGGCGATCCAGAAGGCCATTCGCATTGCCGCCGCCAATGGCTTTGGCAAGGTATTGGTCGGGCAGGGTGGCATTCTCTCTACCCCGGCGGCCAGCAATATCATTCGCCACTACAAGGCCTTTGGCGGGCTGGTATTGTCGGCCAGCCACAATCCGGGCGGACCGGATGGCGATTTCGGCATCAAGTACAATGTGGGCAATGGCGGCCCGGCACCCGAGCGGATTACGGACGCGGTCTATGCGCGAACCCAGGTAATCGAGAGCTACAAAACCCTCGACACGCCCGATATCGACCTCAACCTGATTGGCACGCAGCAGGTCGGCGGTATGGTGGTCGAGGTGATCGATCCGGTTGCCGACTATGCGGCGCTGATGCAGAGCCTGTTCGACTTCGATGCCATTCGCGCGATGTTTGTCGGTGGCTTCCGAATGACCTTCGACGCCATGCATGCCGTGACCGGCCCCTACGCCCACGCAATCCTCGAAGGCATGCTTGGGGCACCCAAAGGCACGGTCGTCAACGGCACGCCCTCGCCCACCTTCAATAACGGGCATCCAGACCCGAACCTGGTCTATTGCAAGGACATGCACGACCTGCTGATGACCCCGGACGGCCCCGATTTCGGCGCGGCCTCCGATGGTGATGGCGACCGCAATCTGATCATTGGCAAGAACCGCTTCGTGACGCCTTCGGACTCGCTGGCGCTGCTGGCGGCTAATGCGCATCTGGCGCCCGGCTACAAGCAAGGCATTGCCGGCATCGCCCGCTCCATGCCGACCAGTGCGGCAGCGGATCGCGTCGCTGAAAAACTCGGCATCGAGATGCATGAGACCCCGACGGGCTGGAAGTTCTTCGGCAATCTGCTCGATGCCGGCCGCGTCACCATCTGCGGTGAGGAGAGCGCTGGTACCGGCTCGAACCATGTGCGCGAGAAAGACGGGCTCTGGGCCGTGTTGCTCTGGCTCAACATCCTGGCGGTGCGCAAGCAGAGTGTCGACGAGATCGTGCGCGAGCACTGGAAGATCTATGGCCGGAACTACTATACGCGGCACGATTATGAAGAGGTCGACGCGGCCATCGCCGGCAAGCTGGTCGAGGATCTGCGGGCGCAATTGCCGAACCTGCCCGGCAGGATTTTCGAGGATGACCTGCAGGTCGCCTTTGCCGACGACTTCACCTATCACGATCCGGTCGATGGCTCGACCAGCGCCAAGCAGGGCGTTCGCATCGGCTTTACCGATGGCTCGCGAATAGTGCTCCGGCTTTCCGGAACCGGCACTGTGGGCGCCACGTTGCGGCTCTACCTTGAACGCTATGAGGCCAGCGATGGACGCCATGATCTCGATACCCAGCTCGCTCTCGAGCCCCTTATCGGGATCGCCGAGACTCTTGCCGGGGTCCAATCCAGAACCGGGCGAGATGCCCCCAGCGTCATCACCTAGGTTCGCCTTGTCCACCAAGCCAGCATTGGTGCCCCATGGTGGGCACACAGACCATCTGGGCGCCTCCGTTACGACGGAGGGCGTCAATTTCGCCGTCTATTCGGAGAGCGCGAGCGCGATCTGGGTGTGCCTGTTTGACGAGCAGGACAATGAGATCGACCGGTTCGAATTGGACGTGCATCAAGACAATGTGCGTGCCGGGCTGATTGCCAATGTCGGACCGGGCGCGCGCTATGGCCTGCGAGCCGATGGGCCCTACGATCCCGACCAGGGCTATTTCTTCGATCCGAACAAGCTCCTGGTCGATCCATATGCGCGCCATCTGGACCGGGTGTTCGTGCGCTCGCCGCGACTGCGGCTGGCGCGTGAGGATGCGGTGGACACCGCCGAACTGGTGCCCAAAGCCATTGTGCCGGGCGGCGGCAATGACCCCGCGCAGCCGCGCAAGAAGGCTCCCAGCCTCTATTACGAACTCAATGTGCGTGGGTTCACCATGCGCCATCCCAGCGTTCAGGGGCCGTTGCGCGGGACAGTGGCGGCGCTGACGACGCGCCGGGTGATCGATCACTTCAAGTATCTGGGCGTCGATACCGTTCAGCTCATGCCGACGGCGGCCTGGATCGACGAGGGGCATCTGCCCCAGCTTGGGCTGACCAATGCCTGGGGCTATAACCCAATGGCCTATTTCGCGGTGGATCCGCGACTGGCGCCGCGCGGCCCGCAGGAAATGCGGGTGATGACCGATGCCTATCGCAAGGCCGGCATCTCGGTGATCCTGGATGTGGTCTACAATCACACCGGCGAGGGCGACAGCCAGGGCCCGATCCTCTCGATGATGGGGCTCGATCCGCAGACCTATTATCGCTGGGTCGAGGTGGATGGCAAAAAGCATCTGGTCAACGATACCGGCACCGGCAATACGCTGCGCTGCGACCACCCCGCCGTGCAGCGGCTGGTGATCGAAAGCCTGCGCTACTACGTCGAGGAGCTGGGCGTATCGGGCTTCCGCTTCGACTTGGCGACCATTCTGGGCCGTGATCCGGGGTTCAACCCGGAAGCCGAGATGCTGGAAAAGATCAAGGCCGATCCGGTGCTGAAAAAGGCGATCCTGGTCGCCGAGCCCTGGGATCCGGGTCCGGGCGGCTATGGGTTGGGCAAATTCGGCAAGGAATTTGCCGAGCACAACGATACCTACCGCGATGAAATCCGCGCCTTCTGGAAAGGCGAGAACGGCAAGATCGGGGCGCTGGCCGGCAAGGTGTCGGGGTCGGCGGAAATCTTTGATGTTGCGGGCCGCAAGCCCAGCGCCGGTGTCAACATGCTGGCCGTGCATGACGGGTTCACCCTGCGTGATCTCGTCAGCTATCACGACAAGCACAACGAGGCGAATGGCGAGAACAATCGCGACGGCCACAACCACAATTCCTCATGGAATTGCGGGGTTGAGGGTGAAACCGAAGACGAAGCGATCAACCATGCCCGCAAGCGCGATGTGCGGGCCTTGCTGGCCACGCTGTTCCTCTCGCGCGGTACGCCACTGATTCAGCAGGGCGACGAGATGTATCGCACCCAGCAGGGCAATAATAACGCCTATGCCCAGGACAATGAGATCACCTGGGTCGATTGGGAAAATGGCGACGGCGGGCTGGTGGATTTCGTCGGGGCGCTCAAGAGTTTTCGCAAGGCGCATCCGGCAGTAAGCCATGACCACTGGCTGACCGGCCAGGATCGCAATGGCGTGCGGGATGTGGTGTGGCTGCACCCTGACGGGCGCGAAATGACCGAGGCAGACTGGAACGAATCCGGCGCCTCGGTGCTGGGCATGCATTTGCGCCAAAAGGACGATGAGGTGCTGGTCTGGTTCAATCGCCGCGTTGAGCCGGTCGTGGCGCGTCTGCGGGAAGGCGACTGGGCCGTCGGCATCCAGTCCGACCAGTCATTCGATGTGGCCTTCACCGAGGGCACGGCAACCCTGCCGCCAAGGTCCGTCGTGGCTTTGGTGCGGCCGGAATAGCCCAAGAGCTGCGGCCTTCCTCTCTCCCGCAAGGGGAGAGAGGAAGGCCGCTCCTTATTCCGCCGCCTGGGCCGCAAACCCGCCGTGCTTTTCAATGAAGCCGATGATCTGGTCGAGGCTTTCGCGGCGCAGCAGGTCGGTGAAGACATAGGGCCGGCCCTCGCGCACCTTCTGGGTGTCGCTTTCCATCACCTCGAGGCTGGCGCCGACATAGGGGGCCAGGTCGGTATGGGTGATGACCAGCAGGTCCGAGCGGGAAATCGCGGGGCCGCCCTTGCGCGGGATCTTTTCGCCCTGCGCGACCGAAATCACATAGATGGTGAGATCGGCCAGGTCGGGCGAGAAGGTGGCCGCCAGATTATCGCCGCCACTTTCGATCAGCACGATGTCCAGATCGGGAAACTTGCGGTTGAGATCGTCGATCGCGGCCAGGTTCAGCGAGGCGTCTTCGCGGATGGCTGTATGCGGGCAACCGCCGGTTTCGACGCCGACAATGCGATCCTCAGAAATCGCCTGGGCGCGCGAAAGGATCAGCGCGTCCTCCTGAGTGTAGATGTCATTGGTCACCACGGCCATGGAATAGCGGTCGCGCATCGCCTTGAGTAGCATTTCACACAAGGTGGTCTTGCCCGAGCCGACAGGCCCGCCAATGCCGATACGCAGGGGTCCGTTGAGGCTCTTGGACATGACTTGCTCCATGTGTGTTTCAGACGAGACGCAGATAAATGAGCACCAGGAAGCCCGGCCCCAGGAACAGGCAGAGCGGGGAATAGACCCGGCGGTCATTGAGGCGGAAATTGGGTTCGGGCGTCAGCCCCGCCCACCAGGGCGTATAGCCGATGATGCCGCGGGCCAGGAACACGGCGGCGAAGCCGAAACCGGCCAGATTGAGCTGCCAGCCGCCGCTATCGTGATCGGCGAGGGCCAGGGCAAAGCAACCGGCGGTGAAGGTGGCGATGGCGACGGCGAGCGAAGCCAGCCTGGGCGGCATGCGCTCGATGTCCTTGAAGCCCACCACCGTCTGGGCCAGCAATTTCTCGTCGCGGATCGGCCAGGTGCGGCCGAAGGCCCACATCAGATGGGCAATCGAGACAGCGAACAGGCCGATGAACATGAAGGAGGCGAAAAGCATGTTCATGACCGGAAAATCCTCGTTCGGAGCGTTTCGTGCTGCATCTGCGCAATATCTGCGCCATAGGCCACGCCGCCAATATCGTCCAGTGCGGCATGAAGGCACAGATCGGCCATTTGCGCGATGGCCGACTCCAACGCCGCCATGATGGCGAGGCCATCAGTCTGGCCGATTGGTACGAGGCGCACGGCCACCGACACCTGACTATGGACCGTTGTGGTGAGGAAGGCGATCAGCGTATCGCGGCGCTCAATGCCATGGGCACCAGCCAAGGCGCCAATGGCGATGGGGTAGGGGCAGGGCTCGGGGAGCGGCACCG
The DNA here is from genome assembly GCA_040218355.1 of Devosia sp. Lineage (GTDB taxonomy): Bacteria > Pseudomonadota > Alphaproteobacteria > Rhizobiales > Devosiaceae > Devosia. The sequence goes on from JAVJRP010000012.1 coordinate 147,747, forward strand.
GCGTTGCGGCCGGCCATGCCGCGCTGGCCAGCACGAAGGCGTTCCCGGTTATGGTGGTTTCGGCGTGCCGCTCATGGGCGGCGGTCAGCGCCAGGCAGAGATCGGCCAGTTCAGCCAGCTTTGCCTTGTCGGCATAAGCTCTATGGGCATGGGTGAGCAGGATCGCATCCGTCTTGAGGCTGCCGTGATGCAGCACGCCGGAAATCCAGTCCTGGGTGGTCGCACGGTCGGACACAGTGCCCTGCGCAATAGCGGTCTCAAGACCGGCGGACCAGGCAAAGGCCCCAACCGGGAAGGCCGGTGACATCCAGGTCAGCAGCTTTTGCAGGTCAGCGCTCACTTGCGGTTCAACAGCGCATGGCCACCATCGCCATGGGCGTGGGCATGATAGGCGCCATGCTCGGCAAAGAAGGGTTCGGTGACATTTGCGACCCCCGCGCCCAGACCTTCCAGCATGGTCTTGAGCACATGGTCGCGCTTGATCAGGATGCGGTCCGGTTCCAGTTGCGCCGGGGTGTGGCGATTGCCGATATGCCAGGCCAGGCGCAGTAAGTGTCCGGCATCCCGGGCGCGAATTTCGTAGAGCGGTTCCTGGGCCGCCAGCACGCCGACCAGTTCGCCGCCCTCCAGTTCCAGCGCCCCATTATGGTCGAGGGTCACCGTGCCGGGAAAATCCACCATGACTTCAGTGCCCTTGGCGCCGATCAACAGCTTGCGCCGCAGCCGGCGCTCGTCATGGGCCAGGGTGATGGTGTCGATGATGGGGGTCTTGCCGTGATAGGCGGGCAAATGAGCAGTGGCGCGGCGCATGGAGACTAACTGACCGTGTTGAAATAGCGGATGATGAGGAAAATTTGATAGGCGATATGCACCGCCACAATGCTGAGATGCAGGCGCTTGTCGGCACTGCGCCAAGCCAGGACGCAAAGCAGCAGGCCCAGCGGCACCTGGCCGAAATAGCTCCAGTCGAACTGGGCCCAATGGGCCTGGCCCTTGATTAGCGTGTCGATGGTATCGAGCACGAAAGTGGCGCCCAACAGGCCGAAGAACCAGTGCCGCCGCTTGAGGAAGAAGTCTTCGTAGCCGGTATATTCGGAGATGGATTCCGGCGAGAGCAGAGCCGTCATCAGAAACAGCGTGGTGGCATAGCCCATGATGAAGAGCACGAGGCCGAAGTGCCAGACTGCGATCTCGTGCAGCGCAAATTCCCACCACCAGAACAGCACCAACTCAAGCAGCATCGAGCCGATCCAGAGCAGGTGCAAAAGCGAACGTTTGGCCCGGTGGGGATGCTGGATGATGCCAGCAATCGTCATCAGCAGCCGGGTGATCCCCAGACCGATGATCGTGCCCATGACGATGCGCACATGGGGAAACAGTTGCTGGGAAATGTCGGGCACCATGGGCGGATCAGGGCGTGTTGCTGGCTTCGGTGCAGGTGACGAGCGGCTCGGCTTCTTCGTCCTGCATCAGGTCGCGCAGGGTGGCTTCGCCCTGATGGCTCCACCATTCATAGGGCCCCGAAACATAGCGCACACCCGAGGCCGAAAGCGTCGTGGCAAAGACCAGGCTCTGGCCTTCGACCGGTACAATGGCCAGGAAATTGGGGGCGGCATTGATGTATTGCACGTTCAACGCAGAATCGTCGTCGCAGAGATAGCTGACGGTGCGGCGCTCGATATTGCTGGCGCTTTCCAGCGTCAGGGTCAGCGCGGCCGAAGCTGCAGGCGTCGTCGGCACCGTGGCGAGCGTGGTGACATCGGCCTGGGCGAAAGCTGTTGGAATGGCGAGCAGGGAAAATCCGACGGCAAGCAGGGCTTTGGGCGAGAGCATGGAAATGTCCTTTGGCAGCAGGGGACGACGCAGGGCAGTCATTGCACACCCATAATCATGGCGTTTGCGGGGAGAGACAATCTCTGCTGACCGATCAGCCATTGAACCGCTGTGCCAGATCTTCGAAGTCTCCCTGCGAGGCAAGGTGAATTTCCCGGATGATCCGCAGAATTGGCTTCAGGGCGAAGAAGGCCGATCCAACCACAAAGCACCAGATCGCGGGGGTTTCGAGTGAATTGTAGAAGAACATGATCGACCCGACGAGGAACAGCAGGGCAGCCGTAACATCGATCAGCGTGTAGGCCAGTTCGTAAAGCGCATAGAGCTTGCGCTGCGAGGGTGTCCGGGTCCCGCGGTCGCGCTGGAAATAGGGCATGGTCTGGCTCCTCGATTCTTGCATGGTCTATCTTGCCCGAGGGGAGTGACAGAGTGAAAGCTCTCGCGGAAAAAGAGGGTTCCGCCCTATTCGTCCAACAGTTGCCGGCTCGCGAACAACAATTGCTTTGCCATCAGAACAGGAAATAGCGCTGCGCCATGGGCAGTACCGTTGCTGGCTCGCAGGTGAGCAATTCGCCGTCGGCACGGACCTCATAGGTTTCCGGGTGCACGTCGATTTCCGGGGTCGCCGTATTGAGCTTCATGGCCGCCTTGCCAATGCCGCCACGGGTATTGGAGACAGACAGCAACTGCTTGTCGACGCCGAGGCGATTGCGCAGGCCTGCGTCATGGGCCGCCTGGGAGATGAACACGACTGATGAGCGGCTGACCAGTTTGCCATAGGCGCCGAACATGGGGCGGTAGTGCATGGGCTGGGGCGTCGGGATCGAGGCGTTGGGGTCGCCCATGGGCGCAGCCGCAATGGAGCCGCCAAGCAGCACCATTTCGGGCTTCACGCCGAAAAAGGCGGGGTTCCAGAGCACCAGATCGGCGCGCTTTCCCACTTCCACCGAGCCGATGTGCTGGCTCATGCCATGCGCGATAGCCGGGTTGATGGTGTATTTGGCGACATAACGACGGACGCGGAAATTGTCATTGTCGCCGGTTTCCTGCGGCAGGCGCCCTCGCTGGCGCTTCATCTTGTCGGCGGTCTGCCAGGTGCGGATCAGCACTTCGCCGACCCGGCCCATGGCCTGGCTGTCCGAAGCAATGATCGAAAGCGCGCCCATATCGTGCAGGATATCCTCGGCGGCGATGGTCTCCTTGCGAATACGCGATTCAGCGAAGGCAACGTCCTCGGGGATCGACTGATCGAGGTGGTGGCACACCATGAGCATGTCGAGATGCTCGGCAATGGTGTTGACCGTGTAGGGGCGGGTCGGATTGGTCGAGGAGGGAATGACATTGGGCAGGCCCGCGACCTTCAGGATATCCGGGGCGTGGCCACCACCTGCGCCTTCGGTGTGGAAGGCGTGGATGGTGCGGTTCTTGAAGGCGCCGACGGTGTCTTCGACGAAGCCGCTTTCATTGAGGGTATCGGTGTGGATCATCACCTGCACGTCATAGGCGTCGGCGACCGAGAGGCAGTTGTCGATGGCCGCCGGGGTCGTGCCCCAGTCTTCGTGCAGCTTGAGGCAGGAGGCGCCCGAAAGGATCATTTCCTCGAGCGGCGCCGCGACTGCGGCATTGCCCTTGCCGGCCAGGGCCAGGTTCATCGGGAAAGCGTCGAAGCTTTCGATCATGCGCTCGATATGCCAGGCGCCGGTGCAGGTGGTGGCCAGCGTGCCATGGGCGGGACCGGAGCCGCCGCCAAGCATGGTGGTGACCCCGCTCATCAGCGCTTCCTCGATCTGCTGGGGGCAGATGAAGTGGATGTGCGCGTCCATGCCGCCGGCGGTGATGATCTTGCCTTCGCCGGCAATGGCCTCGGTCGAAGGCCCGATGATGATGTCGATATTGGGCTGGGTGTCGGGATTGCCCGCCTTGCCGATGCCGGCGATCAGCCCATTTTTGAGGCCAATATCAGCCTTGTAGATGCCGGTGTGGTCGACGATCAGCGCATTGGTGATGACCGTGTCGACGGCCCCCTCGGCCCGGGTGCGCTGGGACTGGCCCATGCCGTCGCGAATGACCTTGCCGCCACCGAATTTGACCTCTTCGCCATAAATGGTGAAATCCTTCTCCACCTCGATGAAGAGTTCGGTATCGGCGAGGCGGACGCGGTCACCCGTGGTGGGGCCGTACATATCGGCGTAGGTGGCGCGAGAAATCCGTGCTGGCATGTCGTGTCCCGTTCGAATGGCCCGGAACAAAGGCTTCCCGGGCGTGACTTTGGCCTATGGTGTCCGGGCTGGCAAGGGCCCGGAACACACCGTTCAAGCCAGTCGCGCCCCAGCCCAATCAGTGCTTGGGACGGACCTGGCGGTATCGCGTGGCGGCCTGGTCGATCAGCTGGTCCACCAGCTTTTCACCTGCCGCAATGTCGGCGTCGTTGCGCTGGGTAAAAGCAATCAGCGAAACGCTCAGAAGCTGGATGGCGTAGGCCAGTTTGGTGCGGCCATCCTTGTGATATTCATTGCCGCGCTTCTGGAAAGTCGCGAGCAGTTCGTCATAGATAGCCGGGGTCATGCTCTGTTTGACCGCGACCCAGTTCTTTTGTTTCAGCGCATCGGACAATTCGACTGCCAGACCACCGATATGCGCCATGGCTTCCGGGTCATTGATGCCGTTCTGCCGCAGATCCGCCACGACGGAAATGAAGCGTTGCTTGAACTGGGCTTCCTTGCTGGGTTCGGTGGTCATGGCACGATCCTCTTTTTCGAGACGTGCCCTTTAACCAGCTTTCACCTGGCTGCGCCATGCCCCGCCGGGACAATATCGCGCCCCGCCACAGGGTTCAGAGATCTCCCATGATCTGTTGCCGGAAACCGAAAATGCGCCGGTCGCCCGAGATCGGCACCAGCCGGACCTCACGCGCCTGGCCGGGCTCGAAACGCACCGCCGTGCCCGCCGCGATATCGAGGCGCATGCCGCGCGACTGGTCGCGGTCAAATCGCAGACCCGCATTGGCTTCGAAGAAATGATAGTGCGAGCCGACCTGGATCGGGCGGTCGCCAGCATTGGCAACCTCCAGCACGATCTGTTCTGCGCCGGCATTGAGCTCGATATCGCCGCTGGCGGGAATGACTTCTCCGGGGATCATGCCTAACTCCTCAGCCGCCGATTGCCAGGTACAGACCGCCCAGCGCCGTTGCTGCGCCGGCGATGCGGGTCAGGACCTTGCCGCTGAACCGCGCCAACACCAGCCCGGCGCCAATGCCCGCTGCGTGCAGGGCGGCGGTGGCGACAATAAAGCCTGTGGCGAATTCCCAGGCGCCGGCGCCACCCAGTTCACCGCCATGGGCATGGCCGTGGAAGAACGCGAAGAACCCGACCATGGCGGCGACCGCCGAGGTGGAAATCGGCAGGGCCAGCGCGATGGCAATGCCGATGAAAATCACCGAGGCCAGGATAACCGGTTCGACAAAGGGCAAGGGCATGCCGGCAATGGCGGCAGCAAAACCCAGCGCCATGGTGCCGACAAAGGCGGCCGGAACCAGCCAGAGCGCGCGGCCACCCTGCATGGCTGCCCAAAGGCCGACGGCGACCATGGCCAGGATATGGTCTAGGCCGAACAGGGGGTGGCTGAAGCCGGCGGCAAACGAACCATGTTCAGCCGGGTCGAGATGGGCAAAGGCCGGCAAGGTTGCGGCGATGGAAATTGCCAGGGTCAGCAGGCTGCGCTTGAGCATAGGTGGCCTCGTTATCGGATCGGCTGGTGGACGGTGACGAGCTTGGTGCCGTCGGGGAAAGTGGCTTCGACCTGAACGTCGTGGATCATTTCAGCAACGCCTTCCATGACCTGGTCGCGGGTGACGACATGGGCCCCGGCCTCCATGAGCTCGGAGACGGCGCGGCCGTCCCGCGCGCCTTCCACCACGAAGTCGGTGATCAGCGCGATGGCTTCGGGATGGTTGAGCTTGACGCCGCGTTCGAGGCGCCGGCGCGCGACCATGGCGGCCATCGAGATGAGCAGTTTGTCTTTTTCGCGAGGCGTGAGATTCATCTTCCGGTCCTAGAGATGCCAGAGGCGGGGCAGGCTGCCCACGGCGGTGAGTTCGAGCAAGACTGGTACGATCATGCGGCGCAGGGCAAGCCCGGAATGGGCCATGGCACGTATGACCAGACGCGATTGGTTGACGCTGACTGCAATCGCCTGGTCTGCCGGCAGCATGGCGCGGATCCGGTTGCCGATGGCGCTGGCGCGGTCCGGCGTCGCGGCTATATGCAGCACGCTGGCGAAGGCCCGGTTTCCATTCAATAGCGAAAGACTTTGCCGCTCCTCAGCGGTTGCGTGCAATTGGGTGGCCTCGGCGTGGACCAGTTGGCCATTGCGACGGATACGCCAATTGTCGCGCAGCAGGGCGTCGGCGGCATCCTCACCCATGGCATCCCGGCCCAGCAGCACCGCCTCGATCGCGGTCAGGGTGGCGCCTTCGTCCAGATCGACCTCCAACCGGCGGTCGAGCTTGCTGGCAGCAAACAGAATGGTTTCCTGGGGCAGCCAGTCGAGATGCCCGCCGGCGCCGACTTTCAGCCTGGTCTCTACGCGCCCGAAATCGCCGGTGGACCGATAGCTGCGCTCGCAGGCCTGGGTGGTGAGGACCATATGGCCGCCCGGCGCCAGCTCGGCGCCCCAGCGCAGATGGTCGCCACCGGTTATGCCGCCTGCGGTGTTGATCAGCACGGCTTCCAGACTGCTCGAATGCGTGTTGGGCAGGCGGATCTTGCCACACCCTTCCTGGAACAGCGTGGCGAGACGCGTGCGATCGCCGACCTGCTTGGCCGCAATGCGGCCAATGCCGCGCGCGCGTTGCAGGATCGGGCCGTTCACAAAATCGGAAGTGGCAAATTTCAATGCAACGATCCTGTACTCGCCCCGTTGTGTGGATGAGCAAGCGCTCTTTCAGAGATAATTTTCAAAAGGTTATACCAAATGACCATTAAATCCGCACTTTCCGTTATCGCCCTTTCCGCTGGCCTGATCGCGACCCCGGCTTTTGCCCAGGGCATGATGATCGGCACCCAGACCGTTGCCGAAACCGACGTAGAGGCCGTTGCGGCCCGCTGCGCCGACCTGCAGCTCGCGGCCGAGACCGAGTCGCTGTCTTCGGGCTCTGAAGAAGACTCCGATAGCAGCGAAGACGATTCGGTGGCCGGTGATGCCGCGATCGGCGACGTCCCCGCCACCGACTCCGAAACGGCCACTTCGGTCGACCTGGGTATCATTACCCTTGCAGAATGTGAGGCCGACGGCTGGTTCGACATGTAATCGGATCACTTCCGTTTTCGAGGCGCCCGGTTTTGGCCGGGCGTTTTTTTGTGTCTAGACCATCAGGTGCTTGCGCACTTCGGGCAGGTCGAGGTCGCTGGCGGGGCCGGTATGCATGATCTCGCCGCGATCCATGACATAGATGTCGTCGGCAATTTCCCGGCAGAAATCGAGAAACTGTTCCACCAGCAGGATGGTCATGCCCTTCTCATCGCGCAGGAATTGCAGCGCGCGGCCGATATCCTTGATGATCGAAGGCTGAATACCCTCGGTGGGCTCGTCCAGCACCAGCACCTTGGGCCGGGTAACCAGCGCGCGGCCGATGGCCAATTGCTGCTGCTGCCCGCCCGAAAGGTCGCCGCCCCTGCGGCCGAGCATGGATTTGAGCACCGGGAACAGCTCGAAGATGTATTCGGGCACATTCCGTTCGGACCGGGCCAGGCCGGCATAGCCGGTTTCCAGGTTTTCCTTGACCGTGAGCAGCGGAAAAATCTCGCGGCCCTGCGGCACATAGCCGATGCCCATACGGGCGCGTTTGTAGGGTGGGGAGCGCTTGAGCACATCATCGCCAAAGGTGATGTCGCCGGCAGAGATGTGATTGATGCCGGTGATGGCGCGCAGGGTCGAGGATTTGCCCACGCCATTGCGCCCCAGCACCGCCGTGATGCGACCGGGCTGGCAAGTGAGCGAAATGCCCTTGAGCGCCTGGGCGGCACCATAGTGCAAGTCGATGGTATTGATGGACAGGGCTGTGGTCATCGTCCCAGATACCTCTCAATGACAACCGGATTGGCGCTGACCTGGTCGAGCGAGCCTTCGGCGAGCACAGATCCTTCGGCCAGGCAGACGACGCGCGAGCCGAGGTCACGGACAAAGCTCATATCGTGTTCCACCACCACCACCGAACGGGTCTGTGAAATCTCGCGCAGCAGCTTGGCGGTTTCTTCGGTTTCGCTGTCGGTCATCCCGGCCACCGGCTCGTCCACAAGCAGCAGCTTGGGGTCCTGGGCCAGCAGCATGCCGATTTCGAGCCATTGCTTCTGCCCGTGGCTGAGATTGGCTGCCAGTTCGTCCTTGCGGGCGATGAGCCGAACCGTTTCGAGGATCTCGGTAATCCGCGCCACATCGTCGTCACTTGCGGTGTAGAACAGGGTCGAAAAGATGCCACGCGGCTTCTTCAGCGCCATCTCCAGATTGTCCCAGACCGTATGGCTCTCGAACACGGTCGGCTTCTGGAACTTGCGGCCAATGCCCAGATTGGCGATGGCGGCCTCGTCCAGTTTGGTCAGGTCAGTGCGGCCGTCGAACAGCACTTGACCGGCATCGGGCCGGGTCTTGCCGGTGATGATATCCATCATCGTGGTCTTGCCCGCGCCATTGGGGCCGATAATCGCCAGCATCTCGGCCGGCTTGACGATAATGGCGAGGTTGTTGATGGCCTTGAAGCCGTCAAAGGCAACCGAGACGCCGTCGAGATAGAGCATGGTGTCGGTATGCGCGCTCATGGCCTTCACTCCGCCGGTTTGGGTTGGGCTTCGTGGCCGAAGCTGGCGGGGTCTTCGCCGCGCTCGATATCCGCCGACTGGGCAGGCGTGGGGGGCTCGGGTTTCTCCTCGGGCTCGGTCCTGTGGCGCATCCTGCCCCACGCTTGGTGCCAAAGGCCCACAATGCCCTTGGGCAGGAACAGGGTGGTGAAGACGAACAGCGCGCCCAGGGCAAACAGCCACAGCTCGGGCAGGGTGGTGGTGAACCAGGATTTGCCCAGATTGACCACGATAGCGCCGATGATCGGGCCGATCAGCGTGCCGCGTCCACCCACGGCGGTCCAGATCACCACCTCGATGGAATTGGCCGGGTCAAACTCGGATGGGTTGATGATGCCCACCTGCGGCACATAAAGCGCCCCGGCAATGCCGGCCATGATGGCTGAGACCACGAAGGCAAAGAGCTTCACATATTCCACCCGATAGCCAAGGAAACGCGTCCGGCTTTCGGCATCGCGGACCGCGACCATCACCTTGCCCAGCTTGGAATTGACGATCATCGAGCAGACCAGCACCGAGAGCGCCAGGGCAATGGCGGTCGCAGCGAACAGCGTGGCTCGGGTGCTTTGCGCCTGCACGGACACGCCCAGAATATCCTTGAAATCGGTCAGCCCGTTATTGCCGCCAAAGCCCATGTCATTACGGAAGAAGGCCAGTAGCAGGGCAAAGGTCATCGCCTGGGTGATAATGGAGAGGTAAACGCCGGTAACCCGGCTGCGGAAGGCAAAGAAGCCGAACACAAAGGCAAGCAGGCCCGGCACGAACACGACCATCAGCATGGCGAACCAGAAATTGTCCATGCCCAGCCAGAACCAGGGGAGTTCTGAATAGTTCAGGAAAACCATGAAGTCGGGCAGCACTGGATTGCCATAGACCCCGCGCGTGCCGATCTGGCGCATGAGGTACATGCCCATGGCATAGCCGCCCAGGGCAAAAAAGGCGCCGTGGCCGAGCGAGAGAATGCCGCAATAGCCCCAGACCAAGTCGAGGGCGAGGGCGAGTATCGCATAAGCCAGATACTTGCCCATCAGCGAGACGAGATAGGTCGGCACATGGCCGAACTGACCCGGCGGGATCAGCAGATTGGCCATGGGCACGAGTACGGCGACGGCCAGGAAAATGGCAATGACCCAGATGGCCTTCTTGTCGAGCGCGCGGAACAGGGCTTGGGTCAGCATGAAAAGTTTCTCCGCAGGTCTTGCTCCCCTCCTTCTTGAGGGGAGGGGCTGGGGGTGGGGGTTCCGGAGGCTTGGCCGGCATGGCGGTCGAGAATGCCCTTGAACCCCCACCCTCGATCCCTCCCCTCAAGGGGGAGGGAGGCGATGGAGCCAACGATTTGACGTAAAGACCTCACTGCTCCACCGCCCTTCCTTTCAGCGCGAACAGCCCTCGTGGGCGGCGCTGGATGAAGAGGATGATGAGGACCAGGATCAGGATCTTGCCCAACACCGCGCCGGCATAGGGTTCGAGAAACTTGTTGGCGACGCCCAGTGTCAGCGCGCCGACCAGCGTGCCCCAGAGATTGCCGACACCGCCAAAGACCACGACCATGAAACTGTCGATGATGTAGTTCTGGCCCAAATTTGGTGAGATGTTGTCGATCTGGGTCAGCGCCACGCCGGCCAGCCCGGCGATGCCGGAGCCGAGCCCGAAGGTCATGGCGTCGACAAAGGGCGTGCGGATGCCCATGGCCGAGGCCATGCGGCGGTTCTGTGTCACGGCACGCATCTGCAGGCCCAGCGCGGTCCGATTGAGCACCATCAGTAGCAACAAGAAGACAATGATGGCGAAAATGACGATCCAGAACCGCCCATAGGTAATCGAGAGACCGAAGAATTCGGTCGAGCCGGACATCCAGGTCGGGGCGATGACCATCTGGTTGGTGGGGCCGAAGATCGAGCGCACGGTCTGCTGCAGGATCAGCGACAGGCCCCAGGTGGCGAGCAGGGTTTCGAGCGGGCGGCCATAGAGCCAGCGGATAATGCCGCGCTCGATGCCTACCCCGATTGCGCCGGTGACAAGGAAAGCGCAGGGCAGGGCGATGAGCAAGGAGTAGTCGAGCAGCCCGGGGAAATTCTGCCGGATGACCAACTGGACGATGAAGGTGGTGTAGGCCCCCAGCATGACCATTTCGCCATGCGCCATGTTGATGACGCCCATGACGCCGAAGGTGATGGCCAGGCCGATGGCGGCCAGCAGCAGGACCGAGCCGAGCGAAAGGCCGAACCAGACATTTTGCAGCGCACCCCAGATGGCGCGTTCCTGTTCGAGACCGGCAATGGCCGACTGAATGGTGGGCGCCAGTTCTTCGGGCGCGCCATTGAGCGCCGCATTGAGGACAGTCAGGGCATTGCGGCCGGCGCCCGAGGCGACCAGCGGCACGGCGGCCTGGCGATCCGCGACGCTTTGTTCGTCATCGCCCAGGATGGTAACGGCACGGGCGGCCTGCATGGCGGCAAGCACATTGGCGTCGGTTTCGGCAGCAATGGCTTCGTCGAGCAGCGGAATATTGGCCGGGTCTGGGTTGGCCATAAATCCTTGCGCGGCGGTCAGGCGGCGGGCCGGGTTATCGCTCATCAGCGTCATGCCGGCCAGGGCGGCCGCTATATCGCGACGCAAGCCGTTATTGACCCGGATTTTTGAGAGGTCGGCATCGGCCAACATTTCGACCGGCTCGCCCGAGAGCGGGTCGAGATAGGCCGAGCCGCGTTCGATCAGAACGGCTCCGGAGGTCTCTTCGAGATAGAGATTGCCATCGCCCAGGGCGGTCAGGACGGGAACGACCGTGTCGCTGCCGGTTGCGGCGAGGTCGGCGACAATCTGTTCGAGTTCGCGCAGGCTCGCCTCGCCCATGGCCTGGATCGCGGCGGAAATGTCAGTTGCTGCGTCCTGCGCACGGATGGCGCTTGCGGGCAACAGCAGGAACGGCAGGGCCAGAAGCACCAGGCGGAGAGCGCGGAGGATCAGCATCGCAGGGCAAGTCCTTGTCGTTCGGGAAAGTCGCGTTGGCAGGGGCGGCGACGCCCCTGCCCAGGTCAGGCAAACTGCCTTACATAGCCGAGCCGCAGCTCTCGGTTTCGGTGTTGTAGTTGCCGCAGTTGACCGGGGCGGTCCAATCGGCCTCGAGCATGGCGCTCTCGGGCAGGAAGTCGGACCAGGCATCGCCCGGGACGAGGTCTTCAGTTTCCCAGACCACGAAGAACTGGCCGTCGTCCTGGATTTCACCGATCAGCACGGGCTTGGTAATGTGGTGGTTGGGGAGCATGGTAGCCATGCCGCCGGTCAGGTTCGGGGTTTCGAGGCCGACAATGGCGTCGATGACGGCGTCGGCATCGGTGGTGCCGGCAGCTTCAACGGCTTTGACCCAGAGGTTGAAGCCGATCAGGTGGGCTTCCATCGGGTCATTGGTGACGCGGTCTTCCGAACCGATGAACGCCTGCCAGTCAGCGATGAACTGCTCGTTCTCCGGGGTGTCTACGGACATGAAGTAGTTCCAGGCGGCCAGGTGGCCTACCAGCGGGGTGGTGTCGAAGCCAGAGAGTTCTTCTTCGCCCACCGAGAAGGCCACCACGGGGATGTCCTCGGCAGCAACGCCCTGGTTGCCCAGTTCGCGGTAGAACGGCACGTTGGCGTCACCATTGATGGTGGAGACCACAGCGGTCTTCTTGCCTTCCGAGCCGAACGCGACGATGTCCGAGACGATGGTCTGCCAATCGGAATGACCAAAGGGCGTGTAGTTGATCATGATGTCTTCGGCGGCCACACCCTTGTCGAGCAGGTACTGCTCAAGGATCTTGTTGGTGGTCTGGGGATAGACATAGTCAGTGCCGGCGAGCACCCAGCGTTCCACTGAGCCACCGTCTTCGCTCATCAGATAGTCGACGGCTGGAATGGCCTGCTGGTTGGGGGAGGCACCGGTGTAGAACACGTTGCGCTGGGATTCTTCGCCCTCGTACTGCACGGGGTAGAAGAGCAGGGAATTAAGTTCTTCAAAGACCGGCAGAACCGACTTGCGGCAGACCGATGTCCAGCAACCGAACACCGCATCGACTTCATCGACTTCGATGAGCTGACGGGCCAGTTCGGCGGCCAGCGGCCAGTCCGAGGCAATGTCGACCACGACGGGTTCGAGCATCTTGCCCATCACGCCGCCCTTGGCATTCTGCTGTTCGATCAGGAACAGCATGGTGTCCTTGAGCGTGGTTTCCGAGATTGCCATTGTGCCCGAGAGCGAGTGCAGGATGCCGACCTTGATGGTGTCGTCCTGCGCCATGACCGGCACTGCAGACAGCGAGACGCTGCCGGCAAGAGCGGCGGCGAGCAAAGCGCTTTTCGCGCTGAAGTTTTTCATGTGTTGTCCCTCTAGACCTGTTGAGTCCCTCAAGACACCGGGAGGCGTCCTGGGGGCACACTGGGACATCTCTTAACGATCGCCCTATACGTCGATTGACGTAACTGCTTGTCGCGTTGATTCCGGCTATTGGCGGAAAGCCCTGAAAAACCGCGTGATTTCTCCCTATTTCATGCTATTGAAGGGGTGGCGATTTTTTGGGCAGCGCGGCGAATTGGTTAAGGCTTAGGCTTGCATGGCACGGCAGCGGATCATTCCGGTCAGGCGCGAATATAATCGCTGGGTGGCCAACCAGACCCTGGAAGACTATGCGCTGCGCTTCACCGCCAAGTCGGCCCGGCGCTTCTCCAATGACCGCATTTCCCAAACCGCCATCGGCGCCATTTCCTTCCTGGCATTGGAGGCCATCGGCGGGGCGATCACGCTCTCCTACGGCACCACCAATGCACTGATCGCGATCCTGGTCGCCTCCATCGCCATCCTGCTGGTTGGTATTCCGATCTCGCGCTATGCGACCCGGCACGGCGTCGATGTCGACCTGCTCACGCGCGGGGCCAGCTTTGGCTATATCGGCTCGACCATCACTTCGCTGATCTATGCCAGCTTCACCTTCATCCTCTTCGCCATCGAGGCCTCGATCATGTCGAGCGCGCTGGAGCTGGCCTTCGGCATTCCGCTCTGGATCGGCCATATCATTTCGGCGCTGGTGGTGATCCCGCTGGTGACGCATGGCATCCGCATGATCTCGTCCTTCCAGATGCTGACCCAGCCGATCTGGATTATTCTCAATATCCTGCCCTTCTTCTTCATCGCCTTCATGGATTGGGAGAAGTTCGATCTCTGGCGCGCCTTTGCCGGGCTCGGAGAGCCGGAAGGCGCTGCCGGCAGTCTCGCGCCATTCGAGATCGCCAAGTTCGGCGCGGCCTCTGCGGTCATCCTGGCGTTGATGACCCAGATCGGCGAGCAGGTCGACTTTCTGCGCTTTCTGCCGGCCGAGGGGGCGCCGAAATGGCGGCACAAGATCGGCATCTTCCTGGCAGGTGCGGGCTGGGTGGTGGTCGGCGCGCCAAAGCTGATTGCCGGCTCGTTCCTGGCGTTTCTGGCCCTTTCGGTGGGCGTTTCGCCCGAACATGCCTCCGAGCCGGGCCATATGTATGCCGTCGCCTTTGGCTATATGATCCCCAATGAGTTCGTGGCGCTGATGCTGATGGCGGTGTTCGTCGTCGTCAGCCAGCTCAAGATCAATGTGATGAACGCCTATGCGGGCTCGCTCGCCTGGTCGAACTTCTTCTCACGCCTGACCCATAGCCATCCGGGGCGCGTGGTCTGGCTGCTGTTCAATGTCGCCATTGCGCTCCTCTTGATGGAGCTGGGCATTTATCGTCTGCTCGAAGAGACACTGGGCATCTTCTCGATCATTGCCATGGCCTGGCTCTGCTCGATCTCGGCGGATCTGTTCATCAATAAGCCCCTGGGCCTGGCGCCGCCGGGCATCGAGTTCAAGCGCGCCCATCTCTATGACATCAATCCGGTCGGCGTCGGCTCTATGTTCCTGTCTGTGGTCATCGCCCTGACCGCGCATTTCGGGGCCTTTGGCGAGATGGCGTCGGCGCTCTCGCCCTATATTGCGCTTATCGTGTGCCTGATTGCCTCGCCTGCCATCGCCTGGGCCACCAAGGGCAAGTATTACCTCGCCCGCAAACCGCGCAAGCAGTGGCAGTCCAGGCAAACCCTTACCTGCTCGATTTGCGAGCATCCCTTCGAGCCCGAGGACATGGCCTGGTGCCCGGCCTATGCGGCGCCGATCTGTTCGCTTTGCTGCTCGCTCGACGCGCGCTGCCACGACATGTGCAAGCCGCATGCGCATTTCCGCGCGCAGACCCATGCGGTGGCCGCCAGCATCCTGCCGCAATGGGCCATCGACAAGCTGCAGACCCGGCTGGGGCGATACGGTATTTCCATGGCCATTGCCACGGCAATCCTGGGCGGCATTCTGGGGCTGATCTATTATTTCGCCATCGGCTCGGCGCCCAATACGGCCGATGTCGTGGGCGGCACGCTGCTGGTGGTGTTTTTTGTCTTTGCGGTGGCTGCGGGGGTGATGACCTGGTTCCTGGTGCTGGCGCATGACAGTCGCCTGGTGGCCGAGGAGGAGAGCTCACGCCAGAACACGTTGCTCCTCAAGGAAATTGACGCGCATTCGAAAACTGACGCGGAATTGCAGCGCGCCAAGGAAAAGGCCGAGGCCGCCAATCAGGCCAAGAGCCGCTATGTGGTAGGCCTCAGCCACGAATTGCGCACGCCGCTCAATGCGGTGATGGGCTATGCGCAAATTCTCGAACGCGACGGCCAATTGCCGGAAAACCGGCGCGGTTCGGCGCAGGTCATCCGTCGCAGCGCCGAGCATCTGTCGGGACTGATCGACGGCTTGCTCGATATTTCCAAGATCGAGGCGGGGCGGCTGCAGGTCTATACCAGCGAGGTCAATATCCAGGATTTCCTGGATCAGATCGTCGACATGTTCCGACTGCAGGCCGAGGCCAAGGGGCTCGAATTCCGCCATGAGCGCGCCCGTGCGCTGCCCGATTATGTGCGGACCGACGAGAAGCGGCTAAGGCAGATTCTGGTCAACCTCTTGTCCAACGCCATCAAGTTCACCAGTTCGGGCCATGTCAGCTTCAGCGTCGGCTACCGCATGCAGGTGGCCACGTTCACGGTCGAGGATAGCGGCAGCGGCATTGCAGCGGCCGATCTCGATCATGTCTTCGAGCCCTTTGTCCGCGGCGAGGCGGAACGCAATCGCTTTACGCCGGGGCTGGGGCTGGGCCTCACCATCACCAAGCTGCTGACCGAAACGCTGGGTGGTGAGATCACCGTGTCCAGCGTCGTGGGAGAGGGCACGCGTTTTCAGGCCCGGCTGATGCTCTCCAAGGTCGAGCGGCCGACCAAACGCGTGGCGCCTGTGCAGCAGATCATTGGCTATCAGGGGAGGCGGCGTACCATCATGGTCGTCGACGACAATGCCGACCATCGCCAGTTGATGCACGAAATGCTCGCGCCGCTCGGCTTTACGGTTCTCGTGGCGGTCGATGGTCAATCCTGTCTTGCGGCCATCGAGACGACGCAGCCCGATCTTTTCTTTGTCGATATCAGCATGCCCGGCATGAGCGGCTGGGAGCTGGTGCAGACCATGCGCGCGCGTGGCGTGAAGGCGCCCATGATCATGCTCTCGGCCAATATCGGGGATGGCGCCAATCCCACCAGTGCCGATGCCGGGCATAGTGATACGCTGGCCAAGCCGTTCGATCTCAACCAGCTTGTCGACCGGCTGGGCACGCATCTGGGACTGGAATGGGTCCATGAGGTGCCTGACAAACCTGCGCTGCGGGACAGACAAATGCGGTCTCCGGGCGCAGAGCACTTGCGTGACCTGGCCGCACTCAGTCAAATCGGCCATGTCAGGGGCATTGATGACAAGCTGGCCGAACTGGCGGCCGATCCGGCCAATCTGCCACTTGTCGAGGCGCTAAGGCAGCATATGCAGAATTTTGATTTCGACGGTTTCGCCGAAACGCTGGAGCGGGTAGGCCATGAGCCGGATTGAGCAGGAGCAGGATATCGTTCTTCTGGTCGACGACTCGCCGGAGTCGCTCGGCTTTCTGACCACCGCCCTCGAACAGGCGGGTGTCACTGTGCTTGTCGCCCGCAGCGGCGAGGCAGCGCTCAAGATCGTTGAGCGGGTCACGCCGGACGTGGTGCTGATGGATGCGGTGATGCCGGGGCTGGATGGCTTTGAAACCTGCCAGCAGATGAAGGCCTTGCCGCCACTGGTCCATGTCCCCATCATCTTCATGACCGGGCTGACCGAGACCGAGCATGTGGTGCATGCGCTCGAAAGCGGCGGGGTGGATTATCTCTCCAAGCCGATCAATGTGGACGAGTTGCGGGCGCGCATTCGGGTGCACCTGGCCAATGCCCGCCGGGCGCAGAGTGCCCGCATCGCCCTGGATGCTGCCGGGCGGCACCTGGTGGCCTTTGGATCAGATGGCGCGGTGCTGTGGTCCACGCCTCAGGCCAATCGGCTGCTGGAACGGTCCGGGGTCGAGCAGGGGACCCAGCGCATCATGTCCCGCGGTTTTGTCGACTGGCGTTTGGCCGAAGGCGAGCGACCGACGCCTGGGGGCGGGTTCGATCTCAAGACAGGCGAGAACACCGGTCTGCATTTTGCCTTTCTGGGCGTGGTGGGCGGAGATGAATACCTGTTCCGCATCGCCCGCGCCCAGGAGGAGGGGCAGGAAGAGGTCCTGCGCCAGCAATTCGGCCTGACGCAGCGCGAAAGCGAAGTGCTGCTCTGGATCGGGCGCGGCAAGTCCAACAAGGATATTGGCGATATTCTCGGCCTCAGCCCCCGCACGGTGAACAAGCATCTTGAGCAGGTCTATGCCAAGCTGGGCGTCGAAAATCGTGCCTCGGCCGCCATCAAGGCGATCCAGTCACTACAGGCGCCATTCGAGCTTTAGCCGCGCTGCGCGTCGTTTATCGATCACAAAAGCAATGTGAGCGTGTTTGGCGGGAACCGCCTGCGCGTCCGGTCGTTGAGCAAGCGAACCGGACGCAGATCAATCCGGACCAATCTATGGTGGACCGCCAACAGAGCCTCCACCATCCGATCGGCGGTCGGTCGCAGAGGTTGACGCTCCTTTGTTGGCCGCCCCGGAGGGGCGCGAGACTTCGGTTTCGCGCCCTGTTTTTTTGCGCCGGGGCAATCAGATTGTCCCTGATTTCCGGACAAAAAGCGGACGAAATTCGAGAGTATTTGTTTACCAGGTTCCTGCGCATTTGTGGGTGTGGCGGGGGATAAGCCGCGCGGTCCTTGTCAGGACATCGCGGTGAGTTACATGGTCGAATTATTGCTCGTCCTGCCGGAGAACCGCGCCTTGCCCCTACAGCCCGATGCAACTGACCGTAAATTATTGCGT
This sequence comes from Devosia sp., assembly GCA_040218355.1. Taxonomy (GTDB): domain Bacteria; phylum Pseudomonadota; class Alphaproteobacteria; order Rhizobiales; family Devosiaceae; genus Devosia. Next base: position 165,762 of record JAVJRP010000012.1, read on the forward strand.
GAACTGCAGCGCGATTCCCATCGCAGTGTACAGGTTCTTGGAGAGACGGTTGGCTTGTCGCCCTCTGCCTGTCACCGGCGTATCAAGGCGCTGGAAGATGCAGGTTTCGTGCAAGGCTATCGCGCCGAGCTTGATGCAGGGCGGCTTGGCTTTGCCATGCAGTTCTTCATCGAGGTGGGGCTGACCAGCCAGAGCGAAACGGCGCTCGATGCCTTCGAGGCCGCTGTGCAGGACATTCCCGAAGTGCTCGAATGCCATCTGATGGCCGGCCAGTCCGACTATATCCTGCGGGTGATCTGCCGCGACCACGAGGACTTCGAACATCTCCACCGCCGGTTGAGCGCGCGGCTGCCCGGGGTGGCGCGCATTCATTCCAATATGAGTATTCGGCGGGTCAAGGCGCGCTCGGGGCTACCCATCTGAGGCTGGCTGAGAAAGAGGCAGCAGGGTGCCGAGAAATTGGGCAGCAATGCTGTCTGATGCGAAAATAGTCAGAAAATACTTGCGCGCGGGCGGTGGCTGCGCTTGATTTCTCCCCATAACAAAACTGGGGACGTCAAAATCATGCTTTCTCGCCGCCACTTTACCGCAGCCCTGGCTCTGGCTACGGGCCTGTCCGTTTCCGGCCTGGCCCTGCCCGCCCTGGCGCAAACCGACATCAAGCTCACGCTTGATTGGCGCTTCGAGGGTCCCGCCGCCGGCTTCCTCCTGGCCCAGGACAATGGCTATTTCGCCGATGAGGGGCTCAATGTCACCATCGATATCGGCAATGGCTCGGTCGAGGCCATTCCGCGTGTCGCCACCGGCGCCTATCAGCTTGGCTTTGGCGATATCAACTCGCTGATCAAGTTCCTGGACGAAGATCCGTCCCAGCCCGTCAAGGCCGTGATGATGGTCTATGACAAGCCGGTGTTCTCGGTTGTCGGTCGCAGGTCGCTCGGTATCACTGAAGACCCGGCATCGCTTGAAGGCAAGAAGCTGGGCGCACCGCCGCCGGATGGCGCCTTTGCCCAATGGCCTGCGTTCAAGGAAGTGGCCGGGATCGACGATAGCGCCATTACCCTTGAATCCATCGGCTTCCCGGTGCGCGAGCCGATGCTGGCCTCCGGCGATGTGGACGGCGTTTTTGGCTTTGCCTTCTCGGTGATCCTCAACCTCAAGGCCAATGGCGTGCCGGAAGATGATATCGTCCCGCTGCTCTTTGCCGATCACGGCCTCAATCTTTATGGCAATGCCATCATGGTCAACGAGGCCTTCGCCGAGGAAAACCCGGAGGCGGTCAAGGGGTTCCTCCGTGCACTGGCCAAGGGCTTCGCCGACGCCGTGGCCGATCCGGCCGCCGGTGCTGCGGCGGTCCTGATGCGCAATGAGACGCTCAATATCGACACAGAGACCGAGCGCCTGGTCATGGCCAATGAGATGAATATCAAGACCCCTTATGTGGTCGAGAATGGCTTTGGCGGCATCGACGAGGCGCGCCTGGCTGCGTCGATCGAAACGCTCAAGATCTCCATGGGCCTGCAGGGCAATGTGACTGCCGCCGACATCTTCGATGCGCAGTATCTGCCCCCGGCAGAGGAGCGCATGCTGCCTTGATGGCGGCTTGCATTCCCGGGCGATAAGGGACGCCCGGGTCATCCGCCCCGAGCCATTCTTCCGAGGGAACGGGAATGGTCTCGGGGCGGTCCTGTTCTGCCTTGACTGGAGACGCCTATGGCCTCGCCCCTGGTTTCAATTGAAAATGTCGACATGCGCTATGGCGGGCCCGATGGCACGCTGGCGGTGAGTGGGCTCAATCTCAAAATACAACGCGGCGAATTCGTCGCCGTTGTCGGCCCCTCGGGCTGCGGCAAGTCCACCCTGATGAAGCTGACAACGGGGCTGCATATTCCGCAAGCTGGGTCGGTCATCGTGGCCAATAGCCAGGTGACCAAGCCGGTCTCGATTGTCGGCATGGCGTTCCAGAACCCCACCATGCTGCCGTGGCGAACGACGCTCGAAAACATCCTGTTGCCGCTCGAGATCGTCGAGCGCCATCGCCACCGCCTGCGTGCGAACAAGGCGGAATATGTCGCCAAGGCAGAAAAACTGCTCGAAACCGTCGGCCTCAAGGGCTTTGGCGAAAAATTCCCCTGGCAATTGTCCGGCGGCATGCAGCAGCGGGCAAATCTTTGCCGCGCGCTGATCCATGAACCTGAACTCCTGATGCTCGACGAACCCTTCGGCGCGCTCGACGCTTTCACCCGCGAAGAATTGTGGTGCGTCATCCGCGATCTGCATGCAACGCAGGATGTCACCATTGCCCTGGTGACCCATGATCTGCGCGAAAGCGTGTTTCTGGCCGACAAGGTGGTGGTGATGAGCGCGCGTCCGGGCCGCATTGTTTCCGAGCATGTCGTGCCCTTCGAGCGGCCGCGCCAGCTCGAACTGCTCTATGAACCGGCCTTCAACGACATGGTGCAGAAGCTGCACGGGGAAATTGCCACCGCGAGGGCCGCAGCATGAGCTCAACAGAGACCACAACGCCTGTCGCGGCGGCGCCAAAACCGGCCCTCAAGATAGACTGGGTGCGGTTGTCCCCCGTCATTTACACCATAGGCCTCTTCGTCATCTGGGAGGTCGGCGTCCGCATTTCCGGCCTGCCGCACACGATCTTCCCGACGCCGACACGGGTATTTGAAGCCATCTTCCAATATTGGTCGCCGATCTGGAAGAATTCGGTCCAGACCCTCTACACCACCGTGCTGGGCTTCCTCATCGCCATCGTGGCCGGGCTCGGCATTGGCCTGTTCATCGGCTGGTCCAAGACCATCTATGCCGGGCTCTACCCGATCATGGTGGGGTTCAATGCCATTCCCAAGGTGGCGCTGGTGCCGATCCTGGTGATCTGGTTCGGCATCGGTACGGTGCCGGCGGTGTTGACCGCGTTCCTGATTTCCTTCTTCCCCATCGTGGTCAATGTCGCCACGGGCCTCGCCACTATCGAGCCGGAAACCGAAGACGTGTTGCGGGCGCTAGGCGCCAAAAAGCTCGACATCATGCTCAAGGTCGGCATTCCGCGTTCCATGCCTTATTTCTTCGGCTCGCTGAAAGTGGCGATCACCCTGGCCTTTGTCGGCTCGGTGGTGAGCGAAACGGTCGCTTCCAATTCGGGTCTGGGTCAGATGATGGCGTCGGCGCAGTCCAACTTCAACGTGCCGCTGGTCTTTGCGGGCCTGCTGATGCTGGCTGTCGAGGGCATCGCTATGTATGCGCTGATGGCCTGGATCGAAAAACGCATGACCGGCTGGGCCCACCGCTCGACAATGTCGAACTGATCGCGCAAGCATTTCCCTTGCCCCAATGCCCGCCACTGGCGAACAATGGGGCGAGGAGAAATGATTTGACCGATACCAGCCATATCGTGGGCGGCGGCCCCAAGAAGGTCCTCTATACCCTCTCGACCATTAACCGGATCGGGGTGGGCAAAGCTGCCAAAGCGTTGACCGCCAAGAACACCTGCAAGGCCTGTGCCTATGGCATGGGCGGTCAGCAGGGTGGCATGACCAATGAGCTGGGCGAATTTCCGTCGGTCTGCAACAAGTCGGTGCAGGCCCAGTCCACCGATATCCAGCCGCCCATTCCCGCGCTGGTTTTCGAGCATACGATTGACGATCTCGCCGAGTTGACCGGCAAGGAAATGGAGTCTCTGGGTCGGCTGGGCACGCCGCTGTTCCGGCGCGCCGGTGCCAGCCGCTTCGAACCATTGGATTGGGATGCGGCGCTCGATCATGCCGCCCATCGGCTGGCCGAGACCGACCCGCAGCGCAGCTTCTTCTATTCCTCGGGCCGCTCATCCAACGAGGCCGGCTTTCTGTTTCAGCTTCTCGCCCGGGCCTATGGCACCAACAATGTCAACAATTGCTCGTACTATTGCCATCAGGCCACCAGCGAGGGGCTCAAGACCACGATCGGCACCGGCACGGCGACCATCGAGCTCGAAGACCTGACTGGCGCCGACCTGATCTTCGTTATCGGCGCCAATCCCTCGTCCAATCATCCCCGCTTCATTCACATGCTCAAGAACTGCCGCGAGCGGGGCGGGCAGGTCATCGTCATCAATCCGGCCAGGGAACCCGGTCTGGTGAAGTTCGCAGTGCCGAAATCGCCGATGTCCATGTTCAAGGGCGGCAGCGAGATCGCTTCGGACTATCTGCAGCCACGCATCGGCAGCGACATTGCGCTGTTCAAGGGCCTCTGCAAGGCTGTCCTCGAACAGGGGACGGAAGACCGCGAATTCATATCGGCGCACGTCACGGATTTCGCGGGCTTCAAGGCGGATCTGGATGCGCTGGCCTGGGATGCAATTACCGCCGCCTGTGGCCTCGACCGGTCCGAAATCGAACGCGTGGCCGCCGCCTATGGCCGCGCAAAAAACACTGTGTTTGCCTGGGGCATGGGCATGACCCACCATGTCCATGGCGTTGCCAATGTGGAGGCCATTGCCAATCTGGCGCTGCTGCGCGGCATGATCGGGCGCCGCTTTGCCGGGCTGCTGCCCTTGCGCGGCCATTCCAATGTGCAGGGCATCGGCACCATCGGCGTCAAGCCGGTGCTGGCGCGCGATGTGCTCGATCGCATGCAGGAGGCCTTCGGTGTCACCTTCCCCGAGGAAAAGGGGCTCGACACCATGGCCTGCATGCAAAAGGCCGCTGCCGGCGAGATCGACGCCGCTGTCATCATGGGTGGCAATCTCTGGGCCGCGACACCGGATACGGCGTTTTCCAGCCGCGCCATGGCCAATATCGGCTTCAAGTTGTTTCTCACCACCACGCTCAACCAGGGCCATGTGCATGGCGTGGGCGAGGGGGAGATGATGATCCTGCCGGTCACGGCGCGCGACGAGGAATGGGAGCCGACCACGCAGGAATCCATGTTCAATTTCGTGCGCCTGTCCGATGGCGGCATTCGGCGCATCGAAACCGTCCGCCCCGAAAGCTGGATCCTGGGGCAGTTGGGCAAACGCATGCTGCCGCATTCGCCCATAGATTTTGCTGCCTTCTCCGCTCATGCAAAACTGCGCGATGCCATCGCTGCCATTGTGCCGGGCATGGAGGAATTGGCCGATATCGATGTGGCCAAGCGCGAATTCCACATCCGCAATCGGGTGCTGCATGCGCCGACGTTCGGCACGGAAGATGGCAAGGCGCATTTCGTGGTGACCCCTGTGCCCGCGCAAAAGCCTGGCCGCCTGATGCTGGCCAGCATGCGCAGCGAGGGGCAGTTCAATTCGATCATCTATGAGGAAACCGACAGCTATCGCGGTCAGGCCGGGCGAGAGTCGATTTTTCTGTGTGCAGAGGACATGGAAGCGCGCGGACTGGTCGAGGGGCAGGCGGTGATGGTCCGGTCCGACGCCGGAGAAATGCGCGGCATTGCCACCCGGTTCGATCTGCCGCAAGGCTCTGTGCTGGCCTATTATCCGGAAGCCAATGTGCTGGTGGGGCAGGCGGTCGATCCGCGCAGCAAGACCCCCGCCTTCAAGTCTGTTCCTGTGGAGGTATCGTCAGCGTGAGCGCGCAGTTCGAGCATTTTCCCGAGGAGACGAGACAGTTTCTCGTCGGCATCGCGGACCACAATGAAAAGGCCTGGTTCGAGGAAAACCGGGCGCTCTACGACACGGGCTATGTGGAAGCGGGCAAGGCGTTCGTTCAGGCTATGGCGCCACGCCTTCAGACCATCTCGCCCGAGGTTCATGCCGAGCCGCGCATCAATGGCTCGATCATGCGGGTCAATCGCGATGTGCGGTTCTCCAAGGACAAGCGGGCCTACAAGACCCATCTCGATTTCTGGTTCTGGCATGGCGAGAAGAAGGGCTGGGCCAATCCCGGCTTTTATCTGCGCATTACGCCCGACCAGGTGCTGCTGGGCACCGGCATGCACCAGTTCGACAAGGACACGCTCGACAGCTTCCGTCATGCCGTGGTCCTGCCCCGCTCGGGCAAGGCGCTGCAGGCCGCCATCGCGGCGGTGCGGGCCGCAGGCGTTTACGAGATCGGCGAGAAAACCCGCAAAAGGCCGCCGCGCGGTTTCGAGGCCGATCCGGACCGGGCCGAATATCTGCTGTTTGAAGGGCTGACCGCAACCATCACATTGCCCGGCGCAGCGGCTTTTGCGCCTGGCTTCATTGACGTCTGTGCCCAACATTTTGCTGCCACCTGGCCGATCGGGCAGTGGCTCAAGACCGAACTTTAGCGTCGCTCGCCATTGCAGCGCAGCCAGCAATAGCCATAGGCGGACAGCGCGACTTCGCCATCGCCCTTGATCGGTCCGGTCGGTGAATCGGTCAGCATCGGCATGAGTTCTTCGATGCCTTCATCGGCCAGATGAAATGATTTGGGCGTGCCGGCAAAATTATGGGCGGTGATGACCCGATTGCCGCGCCAGTGGCTGGAGAGCACGAGCAATTCGTCGTCGCCCACATCAACAATATCGACACCACCCCAGCCGATTTCCGGCGACGATCGGCGTGCCGACACCATATCGGCAATGGCATGGAAGAACGAATTGCGGTGCTGGGTCTGCATGGCCGCGTTGACGTGATGATAGCCGAACTTGCCGCTGTCGATTGCCGGCCGGACAAGCTGGTCTTTCGGCGCCTCCGAGAACCCACCATTGTGCCTTGGTGACCATTGCATCGGCGTGCGGACGGCCTCGCGTTCGGGCAGGGCCAGGTCTTCCCCCATGCCGATCTCGTCACCATACCAGATGACGGGTGTGCCGGGCAGGGCCAGCAATAGTGAGAACGCCATCTTAAGACGCGTCTCGTCCCCATCGAACATACTGGCGAGCCGGCGCCGCAGGCCGCGGTCATAGATCTGCATGTCCGGGTCGGGCCCGAAGGCGGCGAAACACTGCTCGCGCTCCTGTTCCGTCAGGTTCCCCAGGTTCAGCTCGTCATGGTTGCGCAGAAAGACGGCCCATTGGCCCATGCCTTGCGGGTCGGGCCGCGCGGCCAGCGAGCGGCGCAGGGGAGCGGCGGTCTTGCGCGCCAGGGAGAGGAACAATTGTTGGTTGCCGACAAAGTCGAAAACCATGGTCATGCGGTCTCCGGCGGCAAAATAGTCAGGTGCTTCTTCGTAGCTGATATTGGCCTCGGCCAGCAGAATGGCTTCGGCCTTGCGCCAGGACAGGAAGTCGTGGATCTCGGTCAGCATGGCATGGGGGTCAACGACTGGCTTGTCCGTCAGCACGCCGCGCGGCTCAATCAGAAACGGCACGGCATCAACCCGAAATCCCGACACGCCCAGAGCGAGCCAGAAGCCCATGATTTTCAGGATTTCCTGCCGTACGGCAGGGTTGGCCGTATTGAGGTCCGGCTGGAACTTGTAGAAGCGGTGCATGTACCAGGCCTTGGCGGTCCGGTCATAGGTCCAGGTGGCCTTCTGCACGCCCGGGAAGACAATGCCGTCGGTGATATTGTCCGGTTTTTCGTCGCGCCAGACATACCAGTCGCGGTAGGGCGAACTCGGGTCGGCCCGTGAGGCCTTAAACCAGGGATGCTGGTCGGAGGTATGGTTGACGACCAGATCCACAATCACCCGCATGCCGCGATCTTTGGCCGCTTCGATGAACTCGACGAAATCCCCCAGCGTCCCAAGTGCGGGGTCGATGCCGTAATAGTCGGAGATGTCGTAGCCATTGTCCTGTCGTGGAGACGGGTAGAATGGATTGAGCCAGATACAGGTGACGCCCAGCCGTTCAAGATGATCGAGCCTGTCGGCCAGCCCGACGAAGTCGCCGGTCCCGTCGCCATTGGCGTCCATGAAGCTTTTGACATCGACGCAATAGACGATGGCGTTCTTGTACCAGAGGTTGGCCATGAGTTGGTCCTGACGCTTTCAGGACAAACTCACGCTCTGCCGAGTTCGTTCCACCCTATGTCGGGTCAGCGTGCCAGCCCCTGAGCGATCAGGCAATCGGCCCCGGCGCGCAATTGGCTGTTGTCGGCCAGTTCGAGCACCAGGTGAGGAGATTGGGGCAGGGTGGCGAGAGCGGCAAAGACCGCCTGCCAATTGATCGTGCCCATGCCTGGCCGCCAATGGCGATCCGCATAGCCGTCCGCGTCCTGCACATGGATATGGGCCAGCCGGTCACCTGCCGCCGTCACGAAATAGTCGACCGGCGGCGCGCCAGTGGTGCCATGGGCATAATGGGCGTGGCCCGTGTCGATGGAGACGGCGACCGCGTCCGTTTCGAAGCTATTGGCCAGGTGCAGCCGGTCGATCGGGTCCTTGTCCTCGATATTCTCGATGACCAGGGTAATGCCATGGTCCTCGGCCTGCCTGACGGCATCGCCCATCGTCAGGTGGCAATATTCGATCATCCGCGTGCGGGCGCCGAAATCCTTGTCGAGATTGTTGTAGCTCCAGGTGGTGTAGGGGCTGTGGACGACCATTTGCGTTGCACCCAGGGCCACGGCAATGTCCAGCCCCTGGCGCAGACGCAATTTTACTGCCTCGCGAATGACAGGATCTGGCGTGGCGATGGAAAAGCCCATGAAAGGGCCATGGATACCCAGGCGGCCCGTATGCCCATCGAGCAGGGTGCGGGCGCGATCGACCTGAACCTGCCAGTCGCCATCCAGCCGCTCGGGGAAAATGAAGTCCTGGATTTCGATATCGCGCTGCCCCTCGATCAGCCAGGGCGCGAGGGTTTCGAGATCATCGACGAACAGGGCGGCACCAATGGTGGGCAGCGGGCGGGTCATGGCAGGGCTCGTGGGCGGTGTATCAGGGCCAGTCCTGCTTAGTGGGCGCAGATGACGCCTGCGTGACCAATGGCCCCCCGTTGCTCCGCGTTGCCCTATGCCCTACATAGGCGCCAATCCCCGAACACCCTTCAAGAGGTTCATCGCCCATGGCGCGCCAGTTCATCTATCACATGCACGGAATGAGTAAGGCCTATGCCGGCGGCAAGAAGGTGCTGGATAACATCCATCTCTCCTTCTACCCCGACGCCAAGATCGGCATTCTCGGCCCCAATGGCTCGGGTAAGTCGACCCTGCTCAAGATCATGGCCGGCATCGAGACCGAGTTTTCGGGCGAAGCCTGGGCCGCCGATGGTGCCAAGGTCGGCTACCTCGCCCAGGAGCCGCAGCTTGATCCGGCGCTCAACGTGCTGGGCAATGTGATGACCGGGGTGAAGGAAAAGAAAGACATCGTCGACCGCTACAATGAGTTGATGATGAATTATTCCGACGAGACCGCCGACGAGGCGACCCAGCTTCAGGACGTCATCGACGCGCAGAATCTGTGGGATCTCGAATCCCAGGTCGAGGTGGCCATGGAGGCGCTCGGCTGCCCGCCAGGCGATGCCGACGTTACCAATCTCTCAGGCGGTGAAAAGCGCCGCGTGGCGCTCTGCGCGCTGCTCCTGTCCAAGCCCGACCTGCTGCTGCTCGACGAGCCTACCAACCACCTTGACGCCGAGACCACGGCCTGGCTCGAACGGCACCTGCGCGAGTTCGAAGGCGCGGTGCTGATCATCACCCACGACCGCTACTTCCTCGACAATGTTACGGGTTGGATTCTCGAGCTCGATCGCGGCCGCGGCGTGCCCTATGAAGGCAATTATACCGCCTATCTCGATGCCAAGGCCAAGCGCTTCGCGCAGGAAAAGAGCGAGGACGCCGCTCGCGCCAAGGTGCTCGAGCGCGAACGCGAATGGATGGGCCAGTCCCCGCAGGCACGCCAGTCCAAGTCCAACGCGCGCATCAAGGCCTATGACGAGCTGGTCAAGCTCAACGAGGCCCGCACTCAGTCCCAGACCGCACAAATCATCATCCCGCCCGGCGAACGCCTGGGACAGAATGTCATCACGGTCGAGAACCTTTCCAAATCCTTTGGCGACCGGCTTCTGATCGACGATCTCTCGTTCAAGCTGCCGCCCGGCGGCATTGTGGGCATTATCGGCCCCAATGGTGCAGGCAAGACGACCCTGTTCAAGATGCTGACCGGACAGGAGACGCCCGATAGCGGCAGCGTCACCGTCGCCGAAAATGTGCATCTGGGCTATGTCGACCAGAGCCGCGATGCGCTCAATCCCAACAAGACCGTCTGGGAGGAAATCTCGGAAGGCGACGATATCCTGATGCTGGGCAAGCGCGAGATGAACTCCCGCGCCTATACCTCGGCCTTCAATTTCAAGGGCGGCGACCAGCAGCAGAAGGTGGGCAACCTCTCGGGCGGGCAGCGCAATCGCGTTCACCTGGCCAAGATGCTCAAGTCCGGCTCCAACGTTCTCCTGCTCGACGAACCGACCAACGATCTGGACACCGAAACCCTCGCGGCGCTCGAAGAAGCGCTCGAGGAATTCGCCGGCTGCGCCGTCATCATCAGCCACGATCGCATGTTCCTTGATCGCCTCGCCACCCACATGCTGGCCTTTGAAGGCGATAGCCATGTCGAATGGTTCGAAGGCAACTTCCAGGATTATGAGGCCGACAAGGTCCGGCGCCTTGGCGCCGACGCCGTCAATCCCCGGCGGGCGACCTACAAGCCGCTGACGCGGTAGTTACAGAAAGGGCGCGGTGAAAGCTGCGCCCTGCTTTCGTGCCACGATCCCATTGCCGGAAAGAAATTATTCTTCTCAATGGAACCAGTTGGATGCCAACGCGTTCAATTGCCTTGATCGGGACGAAGTTCCCGGCACTCATCTGGGGGATTTTCGATCTATGGCTGAGCTGGATTTTGCGCGCATATTCGAGGCGCTGCCCAGCCCGTTCATGATTCTGGATCGTAATCTTTGCTATGTCGCCGCCAATCCGGCCTATCAGGAGGTGGTGGGCACGCCCTTTGCCCGGCTAAAGGGGCAAAATCTGTTTGCGCTGTTTCCCAATGAGGGGGAAGCGGGCGAGCGCCTGCGCCAATCCTTCGAGCGCGTTCTGGCGACCGGCGAGCCGGACACCTTGGCCTATATCAATTATCCCATCACCGAAGCCGACGGCACGGTTACCAATCGCTATTGGACCGCCGTGCATGTGCCGCTCACCGGTCCTGACGGCACTGTGCAGCATGTGATGCAGAACACGGTGGATGTCACCGATCTGGTGCGGATGCGTGAAGCGACGACGCTGCCCTATGGCTCGATTTCGGCGGCCACGCGCCTCATCGAGCGGACGCGGGAGACCGAGGCCTCCAGCGCCGAGTTCCGCCGGCTGTTCCAGCAGGCGCCGGCCTTTTTTGCCGTGCTGTCCGGCCCGACCCATGTCTTTACCTTCACCTCCGATTCCTACATCAAGCTGATCGGCGGGCGGAATGTCATTGGCCATACCATCGCGCAGGCCATGCCCGAGATTGTCGAGCAGGGCTTTGTCGAGCTGCTCGACCGGGTTTATTCCGAAGGCCATGTGCATGCGGCCGAGGGCGCGCGCGTCATGCTGGAAAACGAGCCCGGCCAGCCGCCCAAGGAAACCTTCCTCGATTTCTCTTACAATCCGATCCGCGACGGCGCCGGCAATATCACCGGCGTCTTCGTGCAGGGCATGGATCGCACGGAGTCGGTGCGTGCCACCCGTCGGCAGCGTCTGCTGATTGATGAGTTGAACCACCGGGTGAAAAACACCCTGGCGACCGTACAGTCCATTGCCAGCCAGACCCTGCGCAGCACCAGTGATTACGATCAGGCCCGGCGAGCGCTTGAGGCCCGTATCATGGCGCTCTCCAATGCCCATACCATGCTGAGCGACCGCCATTGGCATGACGCCGAACTTGGGCACCTGGTGTGCCAGGAATTGAGCGCCTTTGGTGATGAGCAGGTCGATTATGGCGGACCCGAGCTGGTGGTGAACGCCAAGACGACAGTGGCGCTGGCTTTGGTCCTGCACGAAATGGCAGCCAATGCGGCCCGCCACGGCGCACTTTCGGTGCCCGATGGCAATCTGGCGGTAAGCTGGCATCGGGACGGAGAGGGACAGCTAGTGGTCGATTGGGTAGAGCGCAACGGGCCGACGCCGGCCGAGATTGTGCGGCAGGGGTTCGGTTCGCGGCTCTTGCGCATGGTGGTGACGGGCGAATTGGGTGGCGGCCTGGATTTGAACTACGATCCGAACGGACTTCGGGCGCGGTTGTCGATCCCTGCGACGGCCTATGCTGAGCAGGAGGCGCGATTTGACTAGGGCGGGACGCCGCGTTCTTGTCGTCGAGGACGAGACGCTGGTTCTGATCAATCTCGAGGATATTCTGGAGCAACTCGGCTGGAGCATCGCGGCGCAGGCCATGCGATTGCCCGAAGCGGAGCGGCTGGCCACCAGTGTCGAGGCCCTGGATGTCGCCATTCTGGACGTCAATATCGGCGGCGCTAAAGTGTTCCCGGCAGCGCAAATTCTACGCGAGCGTGGAGTGCCGATCCTGTTTGCCACCGGCTATGGGCGGGACGGCCTGCCGCCTGAATGGCAGGATCACGCGGTCATCGCCAAGCCCTATGGCCAGACCGATATTGAACGGGCGCTGGATCGCCTGCTCGGGGCAGACGTCTAACTTGCCCGCCGGCCTTTACCAATCCTCCATTGACATGTGAAAAGCGTTGGGTTTGTTGGGCTTTCTGCAATAGAGTGCCCTGAATGGAGCCATGCTCCTTGCAGATCGGTTCTTGGGGGACTGTATGAAGAATTTCGTGACGGGGGCGGTGCTGCTGGTCAGCCTTGCCCTCGCCGTTCCGGCAATTGCTGCGCCGGGGCAATGTTCAATCTCGGGTCTGGACCCGTTTGAGTGCGACGTGACTGTCGATGGTGGTGGCATTACCTTTGCCCTGCCGAGTGGAGAAACTTTCGTGTTTGCGCATGAAGCCGATGGCGAAGGCCTGGGCTATCTCATTCCCGCTGAACCGCAACCGGGCCGCTACCCTGAGGAACTGGGCCGGTTTGTCCCCTTCGAGGGCGAGCCGGGCTGCTGGCTGGGCGACAAGGACGGCATGAAATTCTGCGCGGCGCTGGAGCAATGAGCGCCGAGCCTTTCGCCCTGGAGATCGGCGGCGCCACGCTGAGCGGTCTCGAACAGGGGGAGGGGCTTCCGGTCGTGTTCCTCCATGCCGGGGTCTGCGACAAGCGCATGTGGCTCGAGCAGATGGAGGCGGTCGCCGCCAGGGGTTGGCATGCCATTGCCTATGATCGCCGCGGCTATGGCGAAACCACCAGTGAAGACGAGCCGTTCAGCCATCTCGATGATCTCGAAGCCCTGCTCGACGAAATGGATATCCACGCCGCCATTCTGGTGGGATGTTCCATGGGTGGCGGGCTGGCGGTCGATTTTGCGCTCGCCTATCCTGGCCGCGTGATCGGGCTGGTCTTGATGGGCACGTCGATCAACGGCGCCCCCTGGAGCGTCACTGCGCAAGAGAGCGCCATCGAAATGGCCGAAGAAGACGCCTGGGAACGCGGCGATATCGATCTGCTCAATCGCGTGCAGGCCCATGAATGGCTCGATGGGCCACGCAGCCAGAGTGGCCGTGTCGGCGGCGCTGTGCGCGAGTTGTTTCTGGACATGAATGCCGCCGTGCTCAGCAAGCCGGAATTGACTCAGGAAGAGCCTTCACCTGATGCCTGGAACCGGATCGAGTCCGTGGCGGCGCCCACGCTGCTGATCGTCGGGGATGAGGATTTCACCGCCTTGGTCGACCGGCACGAGACCTTGTCCGAGACCATGCCCAACGCCATTGGGGTGGTTCTGGAAGGGGCTGCGCACATTCCCAGCATCGAAAAGCCGGGACTGGTCAATTCGGTGCTGTTGCAATTTCTCGACGCCTTTTCGGGCGAGGAAAGCGACGACGAAACAGACGACTAGCGGCGCGAAACAAGAAATCGCGCCGCCTGGCTTTGGTTCAGATTCAACAGCCTCAGAGATTGATTCCGGGCCGTGACAATCTGATTCAAGCTCTATCGAGATTGATTCCGGAAGTCGCGTTAAGCCTCTGAAACACAGTGGTAAGTTCTGCTTGCATGGCTAGACGGCGATGATGCCGTCCAGATGCTTGTCCAATTGTGGCGTGGGCACATTGGTCAAATCCTTGTCGAGCTCGGCCACCACGGTTTTCTTGACATGGTCGGACAGCACCTTGCGCAGATTGCCCAGCGCAATCGGCGCGGCGGCGATGATCAGCCGGTCATAGGCGCCCGACATGGCTTTTTCTTCCATGACATGGGCCACCGAACGCACGAATTCGGCTTCCCGGTGGTCGGCCGGATCGGTCTTTGGTTCCATGGCGCTGCGGCCATGGCCAACCGAGGAATGGCTGCGGCCGGGCCGGTCGGCATTGATGTCCTGGGTCTGAAGCGGCGGAATGGACCAGTCCAGGCCCTTGACGGTCGTGAGACCCTTGCCGGGGCCGGCGTGTTCAACCACGCGGGCCTGCGTTCCATCGGCGATCAGGATCCAGGTCACTGTCTTTTTCATCTGCTGCTCCTCGTATAGGGACGGGTCCGAAGCGCGCGAGCATTGCCGGCGCTTCTCAAGGCCAACGTCCGACACCGACAAAGGTTGGGACTTAGCCATCACCTTTGCAAGGGTTGGCGATCACAAACTCTGATTGGCCATGATGAGTTCGGGTTGGTACAGGAACGGGCACCCGCATCGTGGTGCGGAGTCCCGCCATGACCCTTCCAGAACAAGCGCCCGAGCTGGCCGCAGAGAGCGTCACGCAGCGGCAGGCCGATGCCGCCGAAACGCGCAAGGGCGTTGTTGCCGCCCTGTCGGCCTATCTGCTCTGGGGCTTCCTGCCGATCCTGTTTCACCTGCTTGATCAGGCCGGCTCCGTGCTGATCGTCGCCGAGCGGACCCTATGGTCGCTGGTTTTACTGGCCGTCTTTCTCGCCGTCACTTCCGGTTTTACAGAGATCCGTTCCGTCCTGATGGACTTCCGGCGCATGCGGGTCATTGCCGTATCGGCGCTACTGCTGGTGTGCAACTGGCTGCTCTATGTCTGGGCAGTGGAGACCGAGCAGGTGCTCGAGGCCAGCTTCGGCTATTTCATCAATCCACTGGTCAGTGTGGCCATCGGCATGGTGTTTCTGGGCGAGCGGCAGAACCGCATGCAGACCATCGCCATTGCCATCGCCATCGTGGCCATCCTGATCCAGGCTGCCGGCATCGGGCGTGTACCGCTGATCGCGCTGGGCCTGGCCTTCTCCTTCGGGTTCTACGGATTCATCCGCAAAACCGCTCAAACTGGCCCTGCGACGGGGCTGTTCGCTGAAACTCTTGTGGTTGCGCCGCTGGCCATGGGCTACGTGGTTTTCGACATCGTCCGCAACGGTGTGGGCGTTCACGCTGACCCGACCCTGATGCTGCTGTTGATCGCCACCGGCCCGGCCACTGCCGTACCGCTCCTGCTGTTTGCCTTTGGTGTCCGGCGGCTGCGGCTAACCACTATTGGCATGTTCCAATATCTGGCGCCCTCGATCCAGTTCCTGTTGGCGATCCTGATGTTCGGCGAGGAACTCAATGCGCTGCGCCTGCTCAGCTTTGCGCTGATATGGGTGTCGCTGATCGTGTTTTCCTGGGACAGCTACAGCCAGCGCCGTCGCATGGCCGCCTAGCCTGCCGCACCGCCACGCATGCCGCGGATGACATCGGCGATCTGCAGGAAGGTCGCAGCAAAGGGCGTCGCCTCGCGCCAGACCAGTCGCAATTGCCGGCCGGCTGCCGGGTCGTTCAGCGGATGCACGGCGATGCGCGGGTCGCTGGCTTCCTTGCGCAGGGCAATCTGGGGCAAGAGAGTCACGCCCTGTCCATTGGCGACAAACTCCACGATGGTCGACAGTGACGTTGCCGCAAAGGTCTTGGCGCCGCGCTCGGTGTCCAGCCGGCAGGCCGAAATGGTCTGGTCGCGAAAACAGTGCCCTTCATCAAGCAGCAAGATGCGTTCCGGGGGCAGGGCGGCCAGGCTCACCGGCAGGATTGTCGTTTCTCCGCTGGGCGTTGCCAGCACGAAATTGTCCTCGAACAGCGGCGCGTCCACCAGGCGCGGCCCGGCCCCGACCGGTTCCGTGGCAATCAGCGCAATATCCAGGCTCCCATCGCGCAAGCTATCGAGTAGGGCTTCGGTGCGGCTCTCGCTGATGGTGAATTTGAGCCCGGGCAGATCGCGGGTGAGGGCGGGAAAGATTTCCGGCAGCAAATAGGGCGCGACGGTCGGGATCAGGCCGAAGCGCAGGGCACGGGCAGGCTTGCCGGTGCGGCCAATGGCGAAGGCCTCGAGCGCCTCGGCACTTTTGAGGGTTTCGCGGGCCATGGTGACGAATTCCCGCCCAAACGGGGTGGGGCGCACTCCCGCCTTGAGCCGATCGAACAGGGGCGTGCCGCAAAGACTTTCAAGCGCCAGAATTTGCTGAGACAATGCTGGTTGGGTGACCGATGACGCCTCGGCGGCGCGGCCGAAGTGGCCGGCCTCGGCGACGGCGACCGCATAGCGCATCTGTTTCAGGGTGATCGTCACGATTAGATTTTCCTATTGGATTAGGAAGAATTATCGATTGGCCTAATGGTTGTCACCCCCCTATAACGCGTCCATATCTATTCAGGAGGCCCCCGCCATGACCGATCCCAATCCCAAACCCGAAGCCGGCAAGTGCCCGTTCCCGCACGGTGGTGCTGGGCGCGGCCCGAAGAATCGCGACTGGTGGCCCGAGGCGCTGGATGTGCAGGTGCTGCATACCAATTCGCCCCTGTCCGACCCGATGGGCCCGGATTTCGACTATGCCGAAGAATTCAAGAAGCTCGACCTCGATGCGGTCAAGGCAGACCTCCGTGCCCTGATGACCGACAGCCAGGATTGGTGGCCGGCTGATTTCGGGCACTATGGCGGCCTGTTCATCCGCATGGCCTGGCACAGCGCCGGCACCTATCGCATCACCGATGGCCGTGGAGGCGCCGGCATGGGCCAGCAGCGTTTTGCGCCGCTCAATTCCTGGCCGGACAATGCCAATTTGGACAAGGCCCGGCGCCTGATCTGGCCGATCAAGCAGAAATATGGCAACGCCATTTCCTGGGCTGACCTGATGATTCTGACCGGCAATGTCGCGCTCGAAACCATGGGCTTCAAGACCTTCGGGTTCGCCGGTGGTCGCGCCGACGTCTGGGAACCCGAGGAGCTCTATTGGGGCCCGGAAGGCACCTGGCTGGGCGATAGCCGCTATTCGGGCGAGCGCCAGCTTGAAGAGCCGTTGGCTGCCGTGCAGATGGGTCTGATCTACGTCAATCCCGAAGGCCCTAACGGCAATCCCGATCCGGTGCTGGCTGCGCGCGACATCCGCGAGACCTTTGCCCGCATGGCGATGAACGACGAAGAGACCGTGGCGCTGATCGCCGGCGGCCACACCTTCGGCAAGACCCATGGCGCCGGCGATCCGTCGCTGGTGGGTGCTGATCCTGAAGGTGCGGACCTCGCGGACCAGGGCCTGGGCTGGAAGTCCACCCACGGCACCGGCATTGGCGCCGATGCCATTACCGGCGGACCGGAAGTCACCTGGACGCAGACCCCGGTACAGTGGTCCAACTTCTTCTTCGAGAACCTGTTCGGCTATGAATGGGAGCTCACCGAGAGCCCGGCCGGTGCCAAGCAGTGGGTCGCCAAGACTGACGATGCCGTCATCCCCGACGCGTTCGATGCCTCAAAAAAGCATCGCCCGACCATGCTGACCACCGATCTGTCGCTGCGCTTCGATCCGGCCTACGAGAGGATCTCGCGCCGCTTCCTGGAAAATCCGGATCAGTTCGCCGACGCCTTTGCCCGCGCCTGGTTCAAGCTGACCCACCGCGATATGGGCCCCAAGGTTCGCTATCTGGGCAAGGAAGTGCCGGCCGAGGACCTGATCTGGCAGGACGTCGTGCCGCCCGTCGATCATGCGCTGGTCGACGAAGCCGACATTGCCGATCTCAAGGCGAAAGTGCTGGCTTCCGGCCTATCCGTCTCCGAGCTGGTCTCGACCGCCTGGGCCTCGGCCTCGACCTTCCGCAAATCGGACAAGCGCGGCGGTGCCAATGGTGCGCGCGTTCGTCTGGCCCCGCAGAAGGACTGGGAGGTCAATCAGCCGGCTCAGCTCGCCAAGGTGCTGGCACAGCTCGAAACCATCCAGGCCGAGTTCAATGCTTCCGCCGCCGGCGGCAAGAAGATCTCGCTGGCCGATCTGATCGTGCTGGCGGGCTGTGCGGCGATCGAGCGGGCCGCGCATGCCGGTGGCCAGGCCATCACCGTGCCGTTCACGCCGGGTCGCATGGATGCCTCCGAGGAACAGACCGATGCGGCCTCGTTTGCCGCGCTCGAGCCGCGCGCCGATGCGTTCCGCAACTACTACAGCCAGCGCACCTTCATGCAGCCCGAAGAGGCCATGGTCGATCGCGCCCAGCTCCTGGGTCTGACCGGTCCGGAGATGACCGTCCTGCTCGGCGGCCTGCGCGTGCTCAAGACCGGGCTCAACGCACACGGCGTTCTCACCGATCGCCCGGAAACCCTGAGCAATGACTTCTTCCGCAACCTGCTGACCATGGACATTGTCTGGGCGCCCAAGGCGGATGAAGAGGGTGTCTATGAGGGGCGGAACCGCAAGAGCGGCGAGCTGAAATGGACCGGCACGCGTGTCGACCTGATCTTCGGCTCGCACTCCCAGCTCCGCGCCTTTGCCGAAGTCTATGGCCAGGCCGACTCGGCGCCCAAGTTTACCCGGGATTTCGTAGCGGCCTGGACCAAGGTGATGAACGCGGATCGCTTCGACCTGCGCTAAACCCAAATAGGCTCGATCATGCAGGCCCCGGGGAGGTTTTCCCCGGGGCTTTTTTGTCTCGCGCATCTGCCAAAAAATCCAGGCACACAAGGGGAAAGCGGCAATTACATAGAATTTGAATCAAATCCGATCTCCCACCTTCAGCCCCCACAAGCATGTCGGCGTCAGTCTGACCCGAACCAAGCGGCAGAAGCCGGGAGATCGACCATGACAGAGCTCGATGAAAGCCACCGTGCGTTCGCGAATTTCCGCGTTCTCAATGGCGACGACAATCAGATGGAACGCGAGCAACTGTTCCGCACCACGGCGCAGCTTTTCAGCTACGTTTCGGATCGTTGCGACGACGACCAGGTTGCCCAATATGACGAGGTGCTGTGCCAGCTCGCCGAGCTGGTGGAGGTCGAGGCGCGGGTGCATGTGGCCAAGCTGCTGGCCCCGCTCGAGCGGGCGCCCGGCACGGTCATCGTCAAGCTGGCCAATGACGTCATCGAAGTAGCGCGGCCGCTGCTCGAATTTTCCAACGTGCTCAGCGATGACGATCTGATCGACATCATCGCCAAACAGACCGAAGACCATCGGGTGGCCATTGCCGGCCGGTCCATGCTCACCGAGCGGGTCGGCGATGCGCTGGTGGACCATGGCGAGACCGCCTCGGTGGTGCGCCTGGTGCGCAATCCCAAGGCCGAGTTCGATCGCGCGACGCTGGAAAAGCTGGTCAAGCGCGCGACCGAAGACGCCGAGATCGCCTCCGATCTGCGCGGCCGCAGCGATATCGACTGGAAGTCGCTGCGCGGCGAAATCGACCAGGTTGCCGGCAAGGTGCTGCAGACCCTGGGCAATCTCGACCGCCAGGTCGATCCGGTCGCCGCCGGCAAGATCAACACTGTCGTTTACAACCGCATCCGCAACCGCGCCGGCTTCAACGCGCAGGAGTGGAAGGTGGCCTATAACCAGGTCAAGGGCCTGGCCGACCGCAAGCAGCTCGATGACCGTGCCCTGGCGCGTTTCGCCCGCTTCGGCTACGGCCACCACGCTGCCGCCGCCATGGCGGTCATGCTGCAGGTGGCCCCGGAAATCGTCGTCAAATGGCTGGCCGGGCAGGATTATGTCGCTGTCATAGTCGCCCTGCGCGCCACCGGCATGGCACCCGACCTGTTCGAGGCCATTGTCGCCACGCTCCCCTGGCGCGACCTGCCCAGCGACGCTGACAAGAAAATGGTCCTCTCCCGCTTCGATGCCCTCGACCGGGACGATGCCAAGCACATCTTCGAACTCTGGCGCGCCCATTCCTTCCGCAAACGCGCCATGGGCGAAGACCGCCAGACGGCCTAGGGCAGGGCGGCTCACAGAACCAGATTTACGACACCCTCGGGAGTTTTTCGGGGGTGTTCTTTATCGCGGGTATGGGGTGGGTTCCTGCCCGTCTGGTATTGGTGACGAAATGAGCTAAGCTGCCGATGCACTTAGGTCTTTGAAAACGAGCCAACAGTATCGTGGACGCATTCATTAACATCCGCTTCGATACCGAAAGCACTCGCCGCATTCAAGAACTGCAGTCCGTCTTGGCGGACGAGGGAATTAGCGAATACGCCAGTTGGTTAGGCTACCCACCCCATATCACGCTCGTCCGATGCGACAACGCTGATCCAAGCATTCTCATTCAAAGTGCCGCCGAGTTGGCTAGAAGCTTCCGGAAACGGCCAATCCCCTTGGTGAGCCTGTCACTTTTCACCGGCATAAGCCCTGTGCTTTGGCTGGGACCGCTGGTCACGTCAGAGTTTCTTGCCGATCATCGAAAGCTATGCGAACGGCTACCGTGGCCCAACCACGATCACTATCAACCCGATCAATGGTTCCCGCACGCCACTGTTGCGGCGGGCATGGAAATTGCCGCTGCCAACGCCGCACTTTCTAAGCTTCTGCCAACATACGAACCTATTGTCGCAATGACCGATGCAGTGGAGGTTGTGTCCTTCCCTCCCGCGAAAGTGGTTTGGCGGCAAGAACTTTGAACCTGGTCGAATGTCGTCTTGCAGGCAATTCGTCGGCGATCAATCGTGACAGAAATGGGGTCGGTTCCTGCCCCCGCATAAAATAATCCCCGCACCCAAAACCTGCCCCATACTCTCTCCCATTCCTCTCGCGTCAGGGCGGCCCGCAGCGACCAGTGGCGGGAGGGACAGCCGGGCGTGGGGCAGTCGCGTGCTCACACGGTCTGCGGGTCGGCGGTTGATAGCCTGGACACCATGGGCGGCACATTGCGATGTCGTCCCCAGGATAGGCCTGCCAAGTTACCTGCTAACGAGAAAACCCGGCATCCCGAGACGGCTTTCGTCTCAGTTTTTAGTTTCAGGGACGAAGACCGTCTCGGGATTCCGCTCTGCTTTCACAACCGCAACGCCGATGGGCCGGGCGGACCTTCGGCATGCCTTGCGCCATGCGGAATGCTCTTTGAAACCTTCGCAGAAAAAAAAACGGCCGGGGCGAACCCCGGCCGCTCGATTTGCGGTTTAGGCCTGACGCACTTTCGGCCGCGTCTGCCTGATCTCGCCGAATTCGGCGGGATCGAATGCGCGGTCGCCCTTCTCGTCCCGGATGCGGGTCGGCAGGCCGATCTTGCCCAACAGGTCCAGGAACGGCACGGGCGGCAGTTCCTCGATATTGGCCATGCGGTGGCAATCCCAATCGCCCTTGGCGATCAGCATGGCCGCGGCGATGGCCGGCACGCCGGCGGTATAGGAGATCGCCTGGCTGTTGGTTTCGGCAAAGGCGTCTTCGTGGTCCGAAATGTTATAGACCAGCAATTCGGTCTCGATCCCGTTGCGCTCGCCCTTGATCAGGTCCCCGATAAAGGTCTTGCCGGCATAGTCCGGCGCCAGCGACATCGGGTCGGGCAACACGGCCTTGACCACTTTGAGCGGCACCACTTCCAGGCCCTCGGCGGTGGTCACCGGCTGCTCGGAGAGCAGGCCGAGCTTGTTCAGCACCGTGAAGACGTTGATGTAGTGCTCGCCAAAGCCCATCCAGAAGCGGATATCGGGCACGCCCAGATTGGCCGAGAGCGAATGGATCTCGTCATGGCCGGTCAGATAGGTGGTATGCTCACCCACGACCGGCAGATCGTCGGTGCGCTTGACCTCGAACATCTTGTTGGCGGTCCACTGGCTCTGTTGCCAGCTCCACACCGTGCCGGTGAATTCCCGGAAGTTGATTTCGGGGTCAAAATTGGTGGCGAAATAGCGGCCATGACTGCCCGCATTGACATCGATGATGTCGATGCTGTCGATCCGGTCGAAATAGGCATTGGCGGCCAGCGCGGCATAGGCATTGACCACACCGGGGTCGAACCCGGCGCCCAGAATGGCGGTCACACCCTTGCGCTCACAGTCCTCGCGCCGTTTCCACTCGTAATTGCCGTACCAGGGCGGCGTCTCGCAGATCTTTTTGGGATCCTCGTGAATGGCCGTGTCGATATAGGCAACGCCCATGTCGATACAGGCGCTGAGCACGCTCATATTGAGGAAAGCCGATCCTGCATTGAGAACGATCTGGCTTTTGGTCTGCCGGATCAGGGCCTTGGTAGCCTCGACATCCATGGCGTCGAGCTGGTGGGCGGCCAGAATGCCCGGGCGCTTGAGCGCCTTTTTCTCGAGAATGCCGGCGACCAGCGCCTCGCATTTCGAAACCGTGCGGGAGGCAATGTGAATGTCTCCGAGCACATCATTGTGCATTGCTGCCTTATAGGCAGCGACTTGCGCGACACCTCCGGCGCCGATGATCAACAGGTTCTTTTTCAATTGGCACGAAACACCTTTTTCACGGTGGACGGGATCAGCCTGTCACTATGACAAACTGGCGACATAGTCGGCATAATCGAAGCTTTGCACAACCTCAACTGCGCCGTTTTTTCTGCGAATGGCTATAGCGGGCATTGGTACGCCATTGAACCAGTTTTTCTTCACCATGGTATATCCCCCTGCATTCAAAAGGGAAATACGGTCGCCGACCGCCAGTGGATCGGGGAAATCGAAGGTGCCGAAAACATCGCCCGCAAGGCAGGATTTCCCGGCAATTTGATAGCGGTGCGGCCCCTTATTGGGCGCTACGGCGCCGCTTTCACGATAGACCAGCAGGTCAAGCATATGGGCTTCCACGGCGCTGTCGACAATGGCCACGGACATTTCGTTCTCGACGATATCGAGCACGGAGACCTCCAGCGTGGTGGTGTCGGTCACCACCGTATCGCCCGGCTCGAGATAGACCTGCACCTCGAATTTTTCGGCAAAGGCCTTCAGGCGGGCCGCTAGGCCGTCGATATCGTAGCCGTCCTTGGTGAAGTGGATGCCGCCACCCAGGCTGACCCATTCCAGCCGGGCCAGCAAATCGCCAATCTTATCCTCGATCTGGTCGAGCAGGGTAGAAAAGGCCTCGACCGAGTCGTTTTCGCAATTGCAGTGCAGCATGAAACCGGAGACCCGATCCATCGCGGCTTCTACTTTTACCCGATCGCTTTCACCCAGCCGGCTGAACTTGCGAGCCGGATCGGCCAGGTCGAAATGGGAATGGCTGACGCCGGGATTGACCCGCAGGCCGACCGGCAGGTGTGCAGCTTTTTCACCGAAGCGGTCGAGCTGGCTTACCGAGTTGAAGATGATCTTGTCGGCATTGGCGATGGCTTCATCAATTTCGCCATCCGACCAGGCGACCGAATAGGCATGGGTTTCCCCGCCGAATTTCTCGCGACCCAGCTTCAACTCGTTGAGCGAAGACGAGGTCGTGCCATCCATATGCGGCGCGATCTGCGGAAAGGTCGACCAGGTCGCAAAGCATTTGAGTGCCAACAGGCACATTGCGCCCGATGCGGTGCGCAGCGCATCGACGCGCTCAAGATTCCGGGCCAGCGCGGTTTCGTCGATCAGATAGTAGGGGGTGGCCAAAGGCATCGCGCTGACGTCAAGCTCCATAGGCGGAAAGCCGCACGATGTAGCGGCCTCGCCCGTCATGATCAAGGGCCTTCAAAACAGACAATCCCCGAAGCGAAGCCTCGGGGACAGGTCATGTCTAGCTATTGCAAGCGCGGGCGCGCGCAATCAATCGTCAGAGGTGTCGTCCGTCAGCGTCACCACGTCGCACATCGATTTGTCGGAGAACGGGCAAGTATCGCCGGTCCAGGCAAAAGCGGGGGCTGCAACACCGGCGACGATGGTCAGGGCGAGAATGGCAGAGAGGATCTTTTTCATTGTGGGGCTCCATGTTGTCTTGAACACGAAGGAACTTGCCATCACCCACATTGCGGCAACATTGCTGCGAGCTATCCGTTGCTTGCCGCTACGTTAAACTACGGTCATCAAACGGAAAGTCACGCTCGGGAGGCAACGCCAGTTGACCTGTAAGCCGGGTTCTGTAGGGCCGCGTTGCCGCGACGTGGTGACCATTCATCTGAGGCGGCTGTTGCCAGCGCGCTCGTGCAACCAACCCGGACGACATGGCCCCGAAACAGGCTGGGCCGAAGCCCGCGTCATCCCTATTTGGTCTTGCTCCCGGTGGGGTTTACCGTGCGGTCCCTGTCGCCAGGCACCCGGTGCGCTCTTACCGCACCCTTTCATCCTTTCCCCGGCATGCCGGGGCTGTTTGCTTTCTGTGGCACTTTCCCTGGGGTCGCCCCCGGCGGCTGCTAGCCGTCACCGTGTTTCGATGGAGCCCGGACTTTCCTCCAGCGGACAGTTACCCGTCCGCCAGCGGTCACCCGGTCAACTGGCGCCGCCTATGTGCGGGAGTGGCGCGTCGCCGTCAAGCCAGCAGCGGTTGCGGCTTGGGCCGCGTGATCGCCTGATAGGCCAGATTGATTGCCGACATGCGCGCGGTGGCCACATCGATCAGTTCCTCGGGTACGCCCTTGGCGATCAGCCGGTCGGGGTGGTGCTCAGCAACCAGCAGGCGATAGACCCGGCGCACTTCCTCGGGCGGGGCGTCGTGGCTGAGGCCGAGTACAGTATAGGGGTCAACGCCTTCCTCAAGCATGACGTGCTGAGCGGCAATCTGTTCGAACCGCGCGTCGTCGAAACCGAAGATGCCGCTGACCTCGCGCAGATAGTCGAGCTCTGCCTCATGCACCAGACCGTCGGCGGTGGCGATGAAGAACAGGCTGTCGAGCACGTGCTCCAGCGTGTCAGGCGTATCGGTGAAAAAGCGCGCGACCTTACGGGCATAGGCGTCGTAGCCGGCCACGTCCTGCTTGGCGAGGTTGAACAGCCTTTCCACCTGCTGCTCATTCCCCTTGGTGACTTCCACGGTCGCGTTGAAAGCACGCACTTCGGAAGCCGTAACGGCGCCATCGGCCACGGCCATCTTGGCGGAGAGGGCGATCAGGGCGAGCGTGAACGCGGCGTCGCGGCCTCCGGGGAGCCAGGTGTCGGGGTCCAGAATATTGGCGACATGGCCGGCCACGCCGGTGCGCTGGGAAAAAGATCCCAGGAAGGCAGCGAATTTCTGCCAGACATCACGATTGTCTTCGGCCTTGCGGACGCAACACAGCATTTTCGGGGCTTCCCTTTCCCGCTGGGCCATCAGAATTACCCCGTCTTGCCGTTTTGGTCCATGGCCGCGGCGGCATGGCGGCTCTGCGGGTCACTCAAAGGCATAGTCGTCATAACTATTGGCCCGCGGAAAGCGGTTGACCCGGGCGCTGGAGTTCGGGCCTTCATCAAGGAAAAATCCATCCGGATCGTAGTCGGGCGAGACTGGGGCCGGTCCAGCCTGCTGGCGGGCGAGAAACTCCGAGAGCGGACCGCTTTCCCAGTCTTCCAGGTCCTCGGCTGTCACCACGATATCTGGCTGATCGATGACCAGCGGTGGCTGCGTGATGACCGCGCTGCGTGGAACGGGTGCGGGGCGCTGGGAAACCGGGGTCGGGAAGGTCACGGCCTTGGTGGGCAAAGCTGCAACGGGCTCCGGCTCGGGCGTGGCGGCAGGTTCGGCGACCGACTCATCGGCGGGAGTGAGGGCTGCGGTTTCGGTGCGCTGGGTGGGGCTGCCATCGCTGATATAGCTGGGCAGGTCGCGTCCCGATTGGAGGAAGCTGTCCACGGCATCGCTGCCCGCAGTTTGCGGGCTGGCGGTGGCGGTGGCGACTGGATCGGGTTCGGGCGTTGGCGCAGGCGTTTCGACGGGTTCAGGCTCCACGGCAGTCGCGGGTGCTGGCTGTTCCTCGACCACGGCGATCTGCGGGGTGTCGGTGGGGCCGAACTGGCGCAATGCGGCGTCGGCGGCCGGGATGGCGACAATGAGTACGGCGCCGGCCCAGGCCAGGCCATTGGTGATACGGCGATCAATCTGCATCGAAAAGGTCTTCCAACAAGCTCCGCCCGAGCGCGGGGACATCGCCCCTTTTCATGGCCATAATATGAAAAGCCATTTTGCCACGAGCCTGAACCCTGTTGCCTGAACGCAGGCTGAACGACGCTCCCCCTCAGGTCCGCCGCCCCAATAGCCGCGCCAGGGCGAGGACTAGGTTGGAGCGGTTGAGGGTATAGAAATGGAACTCGGTGACGCCCTCATCGAGCAATTCAGTGACCTGCTCGGCGGCGACGGCGGCGGCTACCAGCGCATGGGTTTCCGGATCGTCCTCCAGACCCTCGAAGCGCTCGGCCATCCAATCGGGGATTGAGGCGCCGCAGCGGGCGGCGAAGCCGGAAATTTGCTTAAAGGAGTGGATGGGCTGAATGCCCGGCACGATCGGGGCGGTGATGCCAGCCTTGCGGGCGCGGTCGAGATAGCGCAGAAAATCGGTGTTGGAAAAGAACATCTGGGTGATGGCGCGGTCGGCGCCGGCATCAATCTTGCGCTTGAGATTGTCGATATCGGCGTCCCAATCGGCGCTTTGCGGGTGCTTTTCGGGGTAGGCGGCAACCGAAATGTCGAAATTGCCCAGGCGGCGAATGCCGGCGACCAGATCGGCCGCGTTCTGATAGCCATCGGGATGCGGCGTGAAGGGCTGGCCGACCCCTTCGGGCGGATCGCCGCGCAGGGCGACGATCTTGTTGACGCCGGCCTCGGCATAGCCGCGCACCACTTCATCGACCTCATCGCGGGTGGCGCCGACGCAGGTCAGGTGCGCTGCGGCGGGCACGCCGGTATCGGTGGTGATGCGGCGCACCATGCGCAGGGTGCGTTCGCGGGTCGAGCCACCGGCGCCATAGGTCACCGAGACGAAACGCGGGCTGAGCGGGGCGAGCTTGGCAATGCTGCCCCAGAAGCGCTCTTCCATGGCGTCGGTCTTGGGCGGGAAGAATTCGAAGGAAAGCTGCAGGTCCGGGCGCTGGTCAGCGGTCTTGCGGCTGGCGCGCAGATTATCGTCGATCATGGTCTATTCCGTCTTGCTGCGGTCGCCGAGGTGCCAGAGGCACACGGTGAGCCCGCGATCCTTGCTGTCACTGGGAAATTCGCGCGCGGCGCGCACATCGAGCCCGGCCAGGGCCGCCCAGTCGTTCATTTGCTCCCGCGACAGGCCAAGCCGCCGATGGGCGTGCTCGGTGCGCAGGAATTCGAGTTCATGGGGGGCAAAATCCACGATGAGGATTTCCCCGCCCGGCTTGAGCAGGCGGCGCGCCTGGGCCAGCATGCGGCCCGGATCATCGAAATAGTGCAGCACCTGGTGGATGACGATGACATCGGCCAGGCCAATGGCGGGGTCCAGCCCGCCAATATCGCCCAGGCGCACCTGGGCATGGCTGATGCCGGCGGCGGCCAGGCGCGAGCGCGCCACGCCCAGCATTTCGCGGCTGGAATCGACGCCAATGCCGCGCGCATAGGCGGGAGCGAGCACTTCGAGCATGCGGCCGGTGCCGGTGCCCAGATCGACCAGCAGATCGACCTTGCGCCCACCCAGCTCGGCCAATACCGCCGCTTCCACGGCGGCCTCTGGCACATGCAGGGTTTTCAGCAAGTCCCAGCTTTCGGCGACCTTGGCGAAATAATCGGCGGCCTGCGCCTGCTGGGCGGCGCGCGCCTCGGCTTGGCGCGCCTTGTCGCGCTGGCGCTCGGGCGCATCGGGATCGACCCGCGCGGTCAACCAGCGCGCGAGGTCCGCGCCTTGCCCCTCCGGCGCCAGCCGGTAATAGGCCCAGGCGCCTTCGGCGTGGCGCTGGATGAGCCCGGCATCGGCCAGGAGCTTGAGATGACGCGAAACGCGGGGCTGGCTCTGGTCGAGGATTTCGGTGAGATCCTTGACCGAATGGTCGCCATCGGCCAGAAGCGCAAGCAGGCGCAGCCGGGTGCTTTCCCCCGCCGCCTTCAAGACCCCGACCAGTTTGTTCAATCCGCTCATCGCGCCCTCAGATATAAAGATATCTTTATATCTAATTCCGGCTTGAGGTCCAGCGCAATCTTGCGGGCGTGAACGCGCGCCGGACAGCCATCGGTTTCCGGTTTTGAAATGGACGTATCCCGAGGCGCGTGCGTCTCAGTAAAACTAAGTAATAGAGACGTCGCCGCCTCGGGATACCGGGTTTCTCCTGCCGTCGTGGTCCCTATTGATCGCTCGTCGCAAGGTGACCCGACTGGCAGGCGAGCCCTGGAGCGAATCCAGTCTCACCGGCTCCTCCCGCAACTGTTCGCTGCAGTCCGCCCATCGCGGGAGAGATGGGGGGAGGATAAGGGAGGTTTTGGACGCGGGGATAAGAACTTTTGGATAGCGAGACATCTCAGAACGTTGAGAGCCCGGTACCCCCACCCTGCTCGATTCAACGGACTTAGCTGACGCTAAGCCCTATCTCGCTTCCCTCCCCTCAAGGGGGAGGGATCAAGGGGTGAGGGGCGGAGAGGGCTGGTTGCTTCCGACCCCATTTTGGTCGTCGACGCCGCTCCCACGATTACCCAAAAGCCGCCGCTTCTCAATCGTCACCGGTTCGAGCTCAGGTTTCGATTTGGACGGTTTCAGTAAGAGGTGGGTAAGTGCGGCGTGCGGCTTGACGTCGTGCCGGCAAATAGACAGCCTTTCCATTATGAGCACTTCAAAAAATACTGTGGTTCATCGCCCCGAGGCGCACATCAAGCGCGAAATCATCCTGGACTCATTTGAACTCAACGTCACCGATGCCGCTCATGCAATTGGCGCGAGCAAATTAGCGTTCTCGGCGCTCCTAATCGGGCGTGCTGACCGCGCTTTTGAGATGACGCTTCGCATCGAAAAAGCCTTCGGGGTCGAAACAGACAAACTGTCACATCTGCAGACCAATTGGAGCATCGCGGAGCAACGCAAGGCGGCAGAGGAGGTGCAGGTGCTAGCCTGCCGACCCACGTAGATGCAGAAGCTCCAGTGAGGCCTGTTCTAGGTTCCCCAATGACCCTTATTCGACCGCGCCTTACCGACCACCATGGTATTATGGCTCCACAGGCGGAGCTTGATTTCGCAATCCCGTTCTTCGACGAAGATATCCCGCTATACGTCGATCCCTTCCTGCTGTGGCGATCACCATCGCAACAGGACCAAGCCCTGCATACCAGCCTGATAAACGCCTTTAACCACCTCGGCTATCTCGTTTCGCAAGGCGAGGAGTTGCAGGCCATGGCCACCCTTATTGCCGCGTCCGAATGTGACGAGGTTGGACTCGGATCTTCCGCGACGCGGAAAGGCAAGCGCATAGGAAAAGCCAAGGCAACGGAGATTTTGGCGCTCTTCAAGCGAGTCCCGTTCTACGCACAGCGGGGCTTCCGGCACTTCGAAGAGATTCAGTTCTTCGTGGACGGTATTTCGAAGGACCGCATCAGCGACATTGGCTGCAGCTTCCTCAAATCCTTCCTCATTGATTTCACCATCCAGCAATGTGAGAAGGTCGGAATACCGCGGCAGGTCGTCGATGTCACAAATGTTTACGATTACCGGAAGAACGTCTTCGAAACACAGAAGGGTCTGGTTCTCCCGGTGCATCCGATCGATGGTCGGCCGCTTCTATTTGTGCCGAAGAGGTGGCTGCGTTTCGTCCCTTGGCTCAGTTACGACGACTACTTTGAAAAGTACTGCCCGCAGGATGAGATTTCGCACAAGCCGGACGAACTCACCCGAGTCGAAGTTCTCGACTATAACCGAGACCACTACGGTGTTGTGGATGCCTATATCAAGGCGAAGGAGCGTACCTTCGAAGACTGCAAGAGCGATCCTCTTTTCTCGCAAATTCCTGTCACGTCGGCGAAGCGTAAGTTTGCGCTCATCAAGAAATTGCCTACAGGTAAGAATGACAACGCGGACAAGAAATATGAGGACGCAATTGGGCAGTTGTTGCCTTCAATCCTCTATCCGAAGCTCGATTTCGCCCAGGAGCAGGCGCGTACCGATAGTGGTGTCAGCATCCGTGACCTTACCTTCTACAATACGGCCAGCACCCCATTTTTGCAGGATATGCATAAGGACTACGGCTCGCGGCAGATCACGATGGAGATGAAGAACGTCGCTGAGATCGGACGAGAGCACGTCGATCAGTTGAACCGGTATCTCGCCGAAGAGCTGGGCAAGTTCGGACTATTTATTACGCGGAATCCCCTGAAGAAGGCCGTTTTCACAAGGACGATCGACCTATGGTCCGGTCAGCGCAAAGCGCTTGTTGCGCTCACCGACGACGACATAGGGCAGATGGTAGAGCTATTTGAGAGCAAACAGCGCGATCCCATCGACGTGATTGTTAAAAAATACAATGAGTTCAGGGCCAAGTGCCCATGAGGAAGCTATGGACACGCGGGAAGAAATAGAAGCGCTGGAAAAGCTGGTCGTTCAGTTGCAGGGGCTCCACGATGAAATTTCGCAACTCGCAAAAAAATCCCCCAACGACGGGCTCAACAAATTCAAGTTGAAGCTCGTCAATAAGGTGCTGGTGAGTGGCAACGAACTGCTTCATGGGCGCTATAGGCCCTTCGACGATTTCGCCGAGTTTGCGGAAGAGGATTTACCCACCAATAGCGATGTGACCATGATCCTCACGCAGTACATCGAGCAGGCCGAGCGTTTCCGCTCAGACAATGTGATCTATAGTTCCCACAAGTGGCAGTACATTCTGAAGGGCGCCCCGAGCGGCATTGACGCCAAGATGGCGACGAAGGTGGGGGCCGAAAAGAAGTGAGTTATTCCACGGATAACTTCGCCCACATCACCACCGATGCCGCAGTAGCAACCTACCAAGCTAGCAGTCCAATTTTCCAGGGTATTTTTCGTGAGGTGCGAGAGCTCTCAAAGAAGAAGCCGGAAGCGACGATGAGTGCCGGCAAGGTTAAGCTGGTCAATCGTGTTCTAAAGGACTTGCTCGACATCTTGAAGGACGAGCCTGCCGGGAAGTATCTCATGGAGTTGGATGAGGACTCCCTTCCGCAGATGAGTGACGCGGTGCTGACAATGGTTCAATTTGAAACAGCGTTAGAAGCATTCCGCGGACGCTACCTGAGGTATATGACGGATCTCGGAGAGAGCTATTGGGTGACGGACGAAACTCTCAAGGAGTGGCGCCACATCGAGGAAGACGACGAAGAAGGCGAAGAAGGCGAAGACTGACACACGCGTTGGGAGATTGACCGACAGATGTTGATCGCCCGTCGTCGCCGGCGGCTCCACAAGTCTGCTTTCGCAACCAGAGGGATGTCGTAACCGGAATGTCCGCTTCCCCCCCAACCCGGCACAAAAGTGCAGAGCCCTCGGCTCAAGCCCGAAGGTGACGGCCGGTGGGTGGGGCGATGGTGGTGCTCGGGCGGTGATTGGCGTGCTGGCGTCCTGGTCGCCAGGGGGCAAATGCACATGGCAGCAAAGCCCCGAAAGCCGCTTGACCCTCACTCGTTTCGTCTGCCCTGTCGCCCAGCCCAGCCCAGCCCAGCCCAGCCCAACCCGACCCGCCCCGCCCCAGCGCCACCCCTGTCGTCCTTGCGCGACGTTGTGTATGAAATAATTGACACCATGTCTCGTTTCGCATACTCTGTGTCCAGATGATGAGACATGGGCGTGTGAGATGACTTCGAAGGAAATGATGGCCTGGGTGCAGTTGCTGGGTGTGGCCCTGGTGGGCGGGTGGCTCGGCTGGGATGCGCTGAATGGCGGGGCGGTGGGGTCCACGGCCGAGATTGCGCAGAAGCTGCTCTGGGCGGTGGGAGCGATGATCGGGTTCAATATTGTGGGGGCGATTATCGGGACCATCCTGGTGTCGATTGCCCAGCGCGAGGAACTCAAGGACGAGCCGGCCGATGAGCGGGACCATGCGGTCATTGCCAGGAGCCAGCGCAATAGCGGGATTGCCACCTCGATCGTGGCGGCGCTGGCGCTGATTCCGCTGGCGCTGGGGGTTGATGCCAATCTGGCGATTTATGCGCTGTTCGTGGCGCCGGTGATCGGCGGGACGATCAATGCGGCCTCCGAACTCTATTACTACCGGACGATGTGAGCGTTATGGGCAAGGGACAGGCGAATGTCAGCAACACTATCCGCACGCTGCGCTTTCATGCCGGGGAAATGACGCAGGCGGCGCTGGCCGAGCAGGTGGGTGTGACGCGCCAGACCATCGTGGCCATCGAGCAGGGGCGCTATTCGCCCTCGCTGGAGGTGGCGTTCCGGATTGCCCATGTGTTCGGGGTGCCGCTGGACGAGGTGTTCCAGTGGACCCCGCCGGGGCCGGACGCCGGCTGATCTGAACTGAACTGAACTGACGACGAGATTTCTTGAGCACGCGGCAGAGCGCCGCGCGGACCAACACGCATGGAGACTGGACCAATGAAAGTTGCTGCACAAAAACGCTATGGCGGACCCGAAGTGATCGAGATTGTCGAGCGGCCCAAGCCGGTGCCGGGGCCGGGCGAGGTGCTGATCGAAGTGCATGCGAGCACGGTGACGCTGGCCGATTGCGCGTTTCGCAAGGCCGATCCGTTCATCGTGCGGTTCTTCGGCGGGCTGTTCCGGCCCAAGCTCGATGTGCTGGGGGACGATATTGCCGGGGTGGTGGTGGCCATTGGGGCCGGGGTGACGCGCTTTGCCGTGGGGGACAGGGTGCATGGCTGCACCGGGGCGGCGCTGGGTGGCATGGCCGAATATGTGTCCGTCAAGGAAACGGCGGCGCTGGTGAGGGTGCCCGAGGGGGTGGAGCTGATGCCGCTCGGTGGCATGAGCTATGCCTATCTCACGGCGATGCCGTTCATTCGGGACGAAGGCAAGGTGAAGCCGGGCGATCATGTGCTGATCAATGGCGCGGCGAGCAGCGTGGGGGCGATGGCGCTGCAATTGGCCAAGCATTTCGGGGCCGAGGTGACGGCGGTGGCGTCGGGGCGGCACCGGGCCCTGCTGGAAAAGCTGGGGGCCGATCATTTCATCGACCGGCAGATTGCCGATTTCACGGCGGCGCGCGGGGCCTATGATGTGGTGTTCGATGCGGTGGGGAAATCGCGCTTTGCGCAGGCGGCGCCGGCGCTGAAGCCGGGCGGGATTTATCTCACCACCGTGCCGAGCTGGGGGATTTTCGCGCTGATGCTGACCGGCGGGCAGCGCGGCGGCAAGCGCGGCAAGCTGGCGACGACGGGGCTGCGTTCGGAGAGCGACAAGCTCAAGGATTTGCATGTGCTCAACCGGCTCTTGGAGCAGGGGGCGATCAGGGCGGTGACCGACCGGGTGTTTCCGCTGAACCAAATTGTCGAGGCGCATCGCTATGTCGAGCGGGAAGTGAAGGCGGGCGATGTGGTGGTGGCCATGCCGGTGGCGCAATGGCCGCTTCTGCTGGCGCAGCAGGGCGTGGCGGTGGGCGCCTAGCCTTCGAAGGTCACCACGACCTGGGTGCCGGGGCCGTCGCCATAGGCGACGCAGGCGCCCAGGCTCGCGGCCATCGCCTTGACGATACGGCTGCCCAGGCCCGTGCCCTGCGGCTTGCCATTGCCGGTCCAGCCAATGCCGTCATCCTCGACCACCAGGCGCACCTGGCCGCCGTCGCGGCGCATATTGATGCGCACTTCGCCCGGGTCGCGGTCGAGATAGGCATATTTGAGGGCGTTGGTGACCAGCTCGGTGACGATGACGCCGAGCGAGGCCACTTTTTCGGTGGGCAGGGGGAAGCCTTCGACATCGACGCGGATGCTGGCCGTGCTGCCTTCGGCCTGGAGGGAATTTTCCAGCTCGCCGACGAGGCTGTTGAGATAGTCGCCCATCTGCACATTGCGTACGTCGTCGGAGGTGTAGAGGTGGCGGTGCACGCCGGCGATGGCCTGGATGCGCACCTGGGTTTCGGCCAAAGCGCGCTTGGCCTCGGGATCCTCGACGGCATTGGATTGCAGGCCGACCAGGGCGGCGACCATGGCCAGCGAATTGCCGACGCGGTGATTGACCTCGCCGAGCAGCATTTCGGCACGGTCGCGGGCCTCTTCCACTTCGCGCTCGGCCTTGGCCTTGGCGCGGGTGAGGCGCACATGCTCGATGGCGTGGTCGACGGCGGCCAGCAGCAGGGGCATGAAGTCTTCCGAGCCGGATTTGGGCACGAAATCGGTGGCGCCGGCCTTGAGCGCATTGACGGCAATGGCCATTTCCGAGGAGCCGGTGACATAGACGGTGGCCGGATGGTCCGCCATGCCCTCCATGCCGGCGAGCACGTCGAGCCCGGTGCCGGTGGGCAGGTAATGGTCGAGCGCGACGACGTCGATGCCGCCCTGGCGGATCATCTCGAGACCCTGTTCGCCGGACTGGGCATGCGAAAAGATGTAGCCGCGCCGCTGCATGGCCTTTTCGACCAGGCGGATCAGGCCCGGATCGTCATCGATGTAGAGGACATGCGGCGTGCGGTTGGGCATCGGCTATTCGGTCTCGGGAATCTGCATCACGGAGAAGAACAGGCCGAGCTGCTTGATGGCGTTGGCAAAGCCCTCATAGTCCACCGGCTTGGTGATATAGACATTGGCGCCCAGATCGTAGCAGCGCTGGATTTCGCGCTGGTCATCGGTGGTGGTGAGCACCACGACCGGCGAGCGCTTGGTGTGCTCGTTGCTCTTGACCTTTTCGAGGATGTCGATGCCGGTCATGTCGGGCAGGTTGAGGTCGAGCAGCACCAGCAATTGGCGGCCCTTGTTGACCAGGCCCGAACCGTCCGGCCCCATCAGATAGGCGAGCGCGTCGGTGCCGTTGGCAAAGGGCACGATCTCGTTGGCGACGCCGGCGCGGCGGATGTTCTTCTCGATGAGGCGGGCGTGGCCTTCATCGTCCTCGACCATGATGATGGTGACGGGCCGTGCATTGTTCATGCGCCTAGTCTCCCCAGAAAGCCGCGGGAATCGCGCGGCAGATTGATGATGAATGTGGTGCCCTCGCCCAATTGCGAGGTCAATGTTACATCGCCGCCCAGGCTGCGCAGCATGGTGCGGACATGGGCCAGGCCGATGCCTTCGCCTGGATTATTCTGCGAACCGGAGCGACGGAACAGTTCAAAGACGCGCTCGTGGTCGGTATCGGCAATGCCTCGCCCATTGTCTTGTACCTCGATCACAACGCGATTGCCCGGAACGTGTCGGGCGCGAATATTAACCCGCAAGGGGCGCTCGGGTTCCTGGTACTTGATGGCATTGTCGAGCATGTTGCCCAGAATCTGCTCGAGCGAGAGGCGGTCGGTGATGAGCTGGCCGACGCGAATATCGGTCTCGATGGTGCCATCGCCGTCGGCCACCTGGTGGTGGACGGCATTGGCGCTGGTTTCGACGACTGCCGCAAGCTCGACCGGCTCGGGCTTGAGCTGGCGGCGACCCTCACGGGAAATCTTGAGAATGGCGTTGATCAGGCCGTCCATCTTGCGCGTGGCGGCGCGAATGAAGGTGATGGCCTCGGGCAGGTCTTCGGTTGCGGCAAGGCGGGCCTGGCTGGCGACCGGATCATCTGCGCTGGCCTCCTGGCCGTCCATATAGGCCTTGACCTCTTCGACGCTGGTTTCGAGCTCGGCGGTGAACCCCATGATGTTGACCAGCGGGGCGCGCAAATCGTGGGTGACGATATAGGCGAAGCGCTGGATTTCCTCGTTGGCCTTGCCCAGGTCGGCGGTGCGTTCGCGCACGCGTTCTTCAAGGCTGGTATTGGCCTGTTCGACAGCGCGGCGGGCATTGGCGAGTTCCTGGGTATAGCTCAGCACGGCCCAGATGGCGCCTCCGATGACGGCAAAGATAACCAGGGCACCGATGATCGAGATGATCCGTAGCAGGCTGGCGGTGTTGCGCTGGTCTTCCACGCCCTGGTTGAGGCGGTCGTCCGCAGCGTTAATCAGCGCATCGAAGAAGGTGCGGGAGCGGTCCATTGCTTCCTTGCCGGCATCGGTGCGGATGAGTTGGACGGCCTCGGCGCGGTCGTCCGCCCGGATCAGGTCGATGGTGCGCGACATTTCGGCGAGCTTGAAGGTGATGTCCTCGCGCAATTGCTGCATCGGCTCGGCGGCCTGCGGATAGGGCAGGAGAACGGTTTCAAGGCGGGCGACCGTTTCGTCGATGCGGGGCAGGGCCTCCAGATAGGGATCGAGATATTGCTGGTCGAGGGTAATGATGTAGCCGCGCTGGCTGGTTTCGGCATCCTGGAGGAGCTTGAGCAAGTCCGCCGCCGCGCCGCGTGCCTCGCGCGCCTCGACCACTTCATTGAAATAGACCTGGGTTCGCTCGACCAGCCACAGCGTGGTGCCCACGATCCCGATGAGTGCAAGTAGGCCGACAAGCAGCAGCAATGCGGTGGACCGCACGAATGTCTTGCTGGTGATCGGCATGGTTTTCCCTGTTGGAGGTGCTTCTACATCGCCTGAAGTGACGCATAGGGCAATATGCATAGATTAAGTGATGCACCTTTTTCTGGCGATATTCGTCGATTTGGCAGCGCTTGAATGGGAAACAGAATCTTAAGCGTCGCTGTGCAAGATCGGCGTCCAGTTTAAGTAACCGGCCCGAGACGGTCGGAGTGGAGTGTTAGCGGATATGGGCAAGCCTTCCCTGCCCGAAACCGAAGAGCCGGGTGGTCCGCATGTGCCCGTGCTGCTTGCAGAAGTGCTGGCGGCGCTGGAGCCGGTGGCGGGCCGTCGCATTGTCGATGGCACCTTCGGCGCAGGAGGCTATTCGCGGGCCATGCTGGAAGCCGGTGCCGAGGTGATCGGCATTGATCGCGATCCTTCGGTCGCGCCGCATGTTGACGCCCTCAAGGCTGATTTCCCGGACCGCTTTACTTTTGTTGCCGGTACATTCTCCGAGCTGGACACGCTTGTTGCTGATCTGGATCCGGTGGATGCCGTGGTGCTTGATATCGGCGTTTCCTCGATGCAGCTCGACCAGGCGGAACGCGGTTTCTCCTTCATGCGGGACGGCCCGCTCGACATGCGCATGAGCAAGTCGGGCACGAGCGCGGCTGACCTGGTCAATGAACTGGAAGCCGAGCCGCTGGCCAATCTGCTCTATGCCTATGGCGAAGAGCGCAAGTCGCGCCGCATTGCCCAGTTTATCGTGGCGGCCCGCGAGCAAGCGCCAATCACCACGACGCTGGAGCTGGCGCGCATCATCGAAAAGGCCATCGGCCGCAAGCCGGGTGATGCCCACCCGGCGACGCGCTCGTTTCAGGCCCTGCGCATTGCGGTCAATGGCGAGTTCGATCAATTGGTCGAGGGCCTGTTCGCCGCCGAACGGTTGCTGACCGAAGGCGGGCGGCTGGCCGTGGTCAGCTTTCACTCGCTTGAAGACCGCATCGTCAAACGCTTCTTCGACCCCGACAAAGGCGGGCCGACGGCATCGCGCCACCTGCCGCAGGTGG
The DNA here is from genome assembly GCA_040218355.1 of Devosia sp. Lineage (GTDB taxonomy): Bacteria > Pseudomonadota > Alphaproteobacteria > Rhizobiales > Devosiaceae > Devosia. The sequence goes on from JAVJRP010000012.1 coordinate 203,276, forward strand.
AGACGGCGCCGCGCCGCTGGCAGCCCGTGTCCAAGGCGGTCAAATCGGGCAAGACCGAACTGGCCCGAAATCCGCGTGCCCGATCAGCGGTGCTGCGCAGCGGTGTGCGGACCAGCGAGGCCGCGCGCGCCGTGGATCTTTCCGGACTGGGTGTTCCGCAGATCAGGGGCGCCGTATGATCCGCAATCTCAATATTTTCCTGCTGTTCGTGTCGGTGGTGATGCTGGCCGGCGTCTATGCGCTGAAATTCTCCATCGAGGGGACGGCGTCCGAACGCACTGCGCTGGCGGCCCAGATTGAAGATCAGGAAGGGCAGCTTTCCCTGCTCAAGGCCGATTGGGCGGTGCTGAACCAGCCTGGCCATGTCGACCCCATCATCAAGCGGCATCAGGACGAATTGGCGATCGGTCCGGTGCAGCAGGAACAGTTCGGCGCCTTCACGGCGCTGCCGATGCGCCCGGCCAAACCCGATACCGAGGCGATGGATGCCCTGTTTGCCGCCATTTCCGAGGGTATCGATCCGATTGACGCCATTCTCGAGATGGAGGGCATTGAATAATGGCTGCCATCACAGAAGGCCATGTGCCGACCATTGCCATCGACGGTGCACGCAAGCAGCGCGGGAACCTGACACAGGCGCGCATTCGCTGGATGGTGCTTGCCGTCGTGCTGGGTCTCGGGCTGGTGGGGGGGCGGCTGGTGCAGTTGGGCATGGCCGAAACCGACCAGACCATTGAAGGGCAGACCCGCGATGCGATTACCGCGACGCGGCCACCGATTCTGGATCGGAACGGGCTGGAAATGGCGGTCGATATCCGCGTTCCCTCGCTTTATGCAGAACCGCGCCGGATCATCGATGTGGAAGAAGCGGTCCGAGAGTTGCGCACCGTTTTGCCGGATATCGACGAGGACTGGTTGCGCGACCGGCTGACCGGCGACCAGGGCTTTGTCTGGGTCAAGCGCGAGCTGACCCCGGCTATCCAGGAAGCGGTGATGCGGCTGGGCATTCCCGGCATCGACTTCATCACCGAATCCAAGCGCTTCTATCCCGGGATGAACGAGGCCGCCCATATTCTGGGCTCCACCAATGTGGACAATCAGGGCATTGCCGGCATCGAGCGGCATATGGACAGTGAATCGATCGCGCTGTTGCAGGAACTGGGGCTGGCGCGGGGTAATGCGCTGACACCGGTGGAACTGAGCGTCGACATGCGCGTGCAGCATGTGTTGCACGAGCAGTTGATGGACGCGATGACACGCTATCAGGCCATCGCGGCTGCCGGCGTGATGCTCGACATTCATACCGGCGAGGTGATCGCACTGGCATCGGTGCCGGATTTCAATCCGAACGAGCCGGCGACGGCACTGGTCAAGGACACGTTCAACCGGATCACCTCGGGTATTTTCGAGCCGGGCTCGATCTTCAAGACGGTAACCATGGCAGGGGCGCTCGATAGCGGCGCCGTGGCCATTACGGACGAGTTCGACGCGCGCTACGGCATTCGCTTCGGCCGCTACACAATCGACGACTTCCACGGCAAGCACCGCATCCTGGCGCTGCCCGAAGTCTATAAATACTCGTCCAATATCGGCACGATCCGCGTCATGCAGGCCATGGGCAAGGACAATTACCGGGCCTTCCTCAGCCGCATGAAATTCGACGAGCGTGTGGAGTTCGAACTGCCTGAAATGCGCGTGCCGACGGTGCCGGACAGCTTTTCGGAAGTGGGCGCGGCCACGGCTTCGTTCGGTCACGGCCTGTCTGTGTCGCCGCTCCATATGGTCACGGCCTATGCGGCCTTCGTGAATGGCGGCAATTATATTGCCCCCACACTTTACAAGCGGGATATGGCCGAGGCCGAGGCGCTTTACGAGCGGGTGCTGCGGCCCGAGACCAGTGCCTATGTGCGCTATCTGATGCGGCTCAATGCGATTTCGACGGGTGGTTCGGGTTCGCAGATGAACAAGGCCGCACAGGGCTATCGCGTGGGCGGCAAGACCGGTACGGCGGAGAAGGTGGTGGATGGGCGCTATTCGTCCAGCAAGGTCACCAACTTTTTCGCCTCGGCCTTTCCGCTCGACAATCCGCGCTATGCCATGGTGATCATGGTGGACGAACCCAAGGCGGAAAACGCCCAAACGGGCACGACGGCCGGCTGGAATGCCGGCACGTTGACCGGCCGCGTGGTCCAGCGCGTTGCCCCCATGCTCGGAATTGCCCCGGACTTCAGCGAAGCGGTCGATCAGCAGATCGTGCCGGCGGAAGTCAGACAACTCTATCCAGAAGGATTCTGATCGGTGTCTATCAGCGTAACCCAGTTGCTCGAAGGGTCCGGCGCCCGCCCCAAAAAGGGTCTTGGTGCGGTCTTCGGGCTAAATTCGGATAGCCGCCGGATCGAACCGGGCGATATCTTTTTTGCACTGCCGGGCGCCAAGGTGCATGGCAATCAGTTCGTCGCGGATGCCGTTCAGCGCGGAGCGCTGGCCGTAGTGACTGATACGGCCCCGCCGGGTGACCCGGGCGTGCCGGTGATCATCGTCAAGGATGTGCGGGCGTCCTATGCGCGTGCGGCCAGCCGTGTATTCGAACCGCAGCCGGAAATCCTGGTGGCGGTGACGGGCACCAATGGCAAGACCTCGGTTGCTTCGTTCGTGCGGCAGATCTGGGACCATGCCGGGGTGCCGGGCGCCAGCATCGGTACGCTGGGCATCGAGACCTCCAAGCGGGTCATCGAGGGCGCACTGACCACGCCGGATTCGCGTACGCTGCACCAGGCGATGCGGGCGCTCAAGGCGCAGGGCATCGATCATGTGGCGCTCGAAGCCTCGAGCCACGGGCTGGATCAGCACCGGCTGGACGGGGTGCATTTCGAGGCGGTGGCGTTCACCAATCTCAGCCGCGATCATCTGGACTATCACAAGGACATGGACGAATACCGCAATGCCAAGTTGCGGCTGTTCACCGATCTGCTGGTGGACGGAGGCGCGGCCATCGTCAATGTCGACGATCCCGAGCATGAGCAGTTCATGTTCGCGGCGCTCTCGGCCAGCGCGACGCTGCTGACCGTTGGGCGCGAGGGCGCCTATATCGAGATTCTCTCGATCAAGCCCGAGGGCTATGGACAGCGCGTTGAAGTGCGCCATATCGGCGAGAAGGTCAGTTTCCATCTCAAGATACCGGGCGAGTTCCAGGTCTCCAACGCGCTGATCGCGGCGGCGCTGGCGATGTCTGCGGGCGTGGACAAAGCGGACGCCTTTGCAGCGTTGCCGGAACTGGTGGGCGCGCGGGGGCGCCTCGAACTGGTGGCCGAGCACAATGGCGCGGCGATTTTCGTGGATTATTCGCACAAGCCCGAAGCGCTGCGCGTGGCGCTGCAGACCCTTCGGCCTCATGCCAAGAACAAGCTGAAATTGGTGTTCGGCTGCGGCGGGGATCGGGACAAGGGCAAGCGCCCTCAAATGGGCGAAATTGCCAGCGAACTTGCCGATGTGGTGATTGTCACGGACGACAACCCGCGCACCGAGGACCCGGCCGCGATCCGCGCCGAAGTGCTCGCCGGGGCCAAGGGGGCGACCGAAATTGCCGATCGCAAGCAGGCCATTGAAGAGGCTGTCAAATCGCTCAAGCCGGGCGATGTGCTGCTGGTGGCCGGCAAGGGTCACGAGACCTATCAGATCATCGGCACCACCAAATCGCATTTCTCAGACCATGAAGTGGTCGAGGCGGCGGTCAAGGGGTAGGGCGCAGATGCGGCCACTTGCACCGCTCCACACACTCCCCCTGTCGGGGGGATCCCGCGCTCCGGGCATCTTTTCCTGCCGCCACCCCCTCCCAACCTCCCCCGTCAAGGGGGAGGTGTCGCATCCAGTGCGCGGAAATCCCTGATGACACTTCCTCTATTTACACTCGATGCCATCCTGGCGGCCACCGGTGGCAAGGCGGCCGGTGTGTCGGCGAGCCAGATCAATTCGATCTCTATCGACAGCCGCGAGCTGGGTCCCGATGCGCTGTTTGTTGCGATCAAGGGTGACCGGTTCGACGGGCATGACTTTGTCGAGGCGGCGCTGAAAAACGGTGCAGTAGCGGCGCTGGTCAGCCGGGGCGAGGGGGACGGCCGGATTGTCGTGCCCGATGCGCTGGGCGGTTTGCGCGATCTTGCGATTGCCGCGCGGGAGCGGAGCCGGGCCTTTGTCGTCGGTGTAACAGGAAGCGTGGGCAAGACGACCACCAAGGAGGCGCTGCGGCTGGTGTTCGAGGCGGCCGGGGAAACCCATGCTTCGATCAAGAGCTTCAACAATCACTGGGGTGTGCCGCTGATGCTGGCACGGATGGCCGAGACGGCGCAGTTCGGTGTGTTCGAAATGGGCATGAATGCGCCCGATGAAATCCGGCCGCTGAGCAAGCTGGTGCGGCCGCATGTGGCGGTGATTACCAATATTGCGCCGGCGCATCTGGAAAAGCTGGGGAGTCTCGACAATATCGCGCGGGCCAAGGCCGAGATTTTCGAGGGGCTGGAGCCGGGCGGCACGGCGGTGCTCAATGCGGATCATCCGCAGATCAACCTGCTGCTGGAACTGGCGGCGGCGGCCGGCGTGGGGCGGGTCGTAACCTATGGCTTTGCGCGGGGCGTCGACTGGCAGATCACGGCGCCGGAAATGGCAGCGGATCGCAGCTTTGCGACGATCGTTCATGGCGACGAGACCCATGCGCTGACATTGGGCGTGACCGGGCGGCACATGTTGTCCAATGCCACGGCGGCGCTGGCGGTGGCGCATCTGGCCGGGATCGAGCCGGAGACGGCATTGCGCGCATTGGCCGGGTTCGGCGCACAGCCGGGGCGGGGACAGCGCGTGGCGGTTGGGCCGGAAGAGCGGCCGCTGCTGCTGATCGATGAGAGTTATAATGCCAATACCGCCTCGATGGGGGCGGCGCTGGAGGTGTTCTCGACGCTGGAGGCGCCGGGCGGGCGCAAGATCGTGGTGCTGGGGGACATGCTGGAACTGGGCGCGGCGGGCGCGGCGATGCATGCCGGGCTGGCCGACGCGGTCAAGAATAGCGGCGCGGAGCGGGTGCATCTGGTGGGCCAGAACATGGCAGCGCTCGCCGCTGCCCTGCCGCAGGGCCTGTTAGCGGGGCACTACAACTCTATTGGAGAAGGTCTGGACGTGATCATGGCCGACCTTGCCTATGGCGACGCAGTTATGGTCAAAGGGTCCAACGGTGTGGGCCTGTCGCGCGTCGTCACCGAAATCAAATCGCGATTTGCACACAGCTGACACACCCGAAAGTGTAGTAGACAAGAATGCTCTATTTCCTTGGCCAACTGGGTGAGCAGATCGCCGCCTTCAATGTGTTCCGCTACATCACCTTCCGTACGGCGGGTGCGGTGGTGACGGCGCTGTTCTTCGTGTTCCTGTTTGGGCCGGGGATGATTGCGCTGCTGCGTGTCAAGCAGGGGCGTGGCCAGCCGATCCGTGAGGATGGTCCGGCCGGGCATCTGCTGACCAAGAAGGGCACGCCCACCATGGGCGGGCTGATGATCCTGTCGGGTGCGGTGATCTCGACCCTTTTGTGGTCGAACCTGACCAATGGCTATGTCTGGGTCGTGCTGTTCGTCACCATCGGGTTTGGCGCCATCGGCTTTTACGACGACTATCTCAAGGTCAAGCGGATGAGCCATACCGGCTTCGGCTCGAAGCAGCGGCTCATTCTCGAAGCGCTGATCGGGGGTATCGCGGCCTTCTTCATCTCGCAACTGGCCTCGGGGTCCTATGGTACCTCGCTGCTGTTTCCCTTCGTCAAGGATCTGGCGCTCAATCTGGGCTATTTCTACATTCTGTTCGGCGGCTTCGTCGTGGTGGCTGCGGGCAATTCGGTCAATCTGACCGACGGGCTGGATGGCCTGGCGATTGTGCCGGTGATGGTGGCGGCGGCCTGTTTCGGGTTGATCGCCTATCTGGTCGGATCGCAGACCTATGCCGACTATCTGCTGCTCAATGGTGTGCCGGGAACGGCGGAACTGGCGGTGGTGTGTGGGGCGCTGATCGGGGCGGGCCTGGGCTTTTTGTGGTTCAATGCGCCACCCGCGCAGATCTTCATGGGGGATACCGGTTCGCTGGCCCTGGGCGGTGCGCTGGGCACGATTGCGGTGGCGACCAAGCATGAGATTGTTCTGGCGATCATTGGCGGGTTGTTCGTGCTCGAAACCGTGTCAGTGATCGTGCAGGTGACGTCATTCCGGCTGACCGGCAAACGGGTGTTCCGCATGGCGCCGATCCATCATCATTTCGAGCATCTGGGCTGGACCGAGAGTCAGGTGGTGATCCGGTTCTGGATCATTTCCTTCGTGCTGGCGCTGATCGGGCTGTCGAGCCTGAAACTGCGCTGAAACCAATCCGGACCTGGCGCGTTCTTGCTTTCACCTGTGACGCAGGAGCGGGCCTGGAGCCCCAAGATGAACATGTCCGGAGTCAACCGGACGTCAGAACGTAAAGATAAAGTCCCCGGTCTTGTCCGGGGATTGTCGTTTCTGACGCTAGAGCGGCGATTTGGCGAAGCCCTTGACCAGGATCGGTCCGGTCGGACGCCCTGTCGGTGAGCCGCCGGATGGTTCAAGCGTAATCTCATAGAGCTGGCCGGGTTCAGGCGGCGGCAGGTCGGGCCCGGACAGGGATAGCGTTGCCGGATCGTCAAAAATGCCCATTGAAACCGGACCGGTCTCTGGATCGGGCAAGGTCCAGACCTGATAGACCCGGTCAGCAGGACGGGCGGTCAGATCGAGCGGAACGAGGCGAATGGTGTCATCGGCAAAGGCCTCGACAATGGCGCCGGGCTCGGAGCCATCCTCGGTCAGAAGGACTGCGATCATCACCGGTTGGCGCGAGGTCGTCAGGTTCGTGCCGGTCAGATAGCCGACGGCAAGGGCAACCAGAATGCTGGCGGCCATGCCGAGCCGCCGGGTCCAGCGATTGTCATTGGCCGGGCGGAGGGGAGCCGGTTGCGCCTGTTCGGCTTCCGGCACATCGAGGTGTGCGGCAATGCGCTGCCACAAAGCGGGGTCGACGGGCAATTCGCCGGCGGTGTCATCAAGCGATTCAAGCTGCGCACCCAGTTTCGCCACCGCGGCAGCCAGGTCGGGTTCGCTGGCGAGGCGCGCTTCAAAGTCCTGCGCTTCGCTGCCGTCGAGCAAGCCCAGCACATATTCGCCAATATTTTCGCGATCCTGCGGCGTCATGCTAGGCACTCCTGCAGGGCGACAACCCCGCGCCGCACCCATGACTTGATGGTGCCCAGGGGCACTTTCATGGTGGCGGCCGCCTCGCCGTGGTTGAGGCCAGTGACATAGCAGAGCAGGACGGCTTCGCGCTTGGAGGCGTCGAGCGCCTCAAGGCAGTGGCGGAGCGCGTCCCTGGCAGACAGGGCATCGAAGGCTGCGCGAACATCGGCGGTGCGGTCGCCCAGTTCGGCCAGTGTCTCGCCGTCCTTGTAGTCCATGCGTGCGCCGTCGCGCAGCAGATTGAGGGCGCGGTTCCTGGCCATGACGGTCAGCCAGCCCCGCGCGGTGCCCTTGGTCCGGTCAAAGCTGCTGGCATTGCGCCAGACAGCCAGAAAGACCTCCTGAATGACTTCTTCAGCCAGATCGCGGCGGCGCAGGATACGCTGGGCGACGGCCAGAAGGCGCCCAGATTCTGCTTCGAACAACTGCGCAAGCGCGGCGCGCTCGCCCCTGGCGATCTGCGGAATCAGGTCTTCGGGCGCAATGTGTGGCTTCATGGTGCAGAGCATGGCGGCAAATCTCGTTCCTGTCGATTACCCGCCAGCCGGTCTTATGGATGCAGCGCCAAAGATTTTTTTCCGGGCGCTGCATCCGGGCGCAGTCGCCCATGTGTACCCCTGACGTAAACGCGCTCGAGAAGCGCATCTCAGAGGAGACGTTCTAATGACTGCATCTTCCCTTATTGCCCTTCGCGCTGCCCTGATCCTGGGTGCGGCCGGCCTGGCCACCAGCGCCTATGCGGCCCCGGCGGTCGGATTGGTCGGCGACAAGACGCTTGTCATGTTCGATACCGAAACCCGCGAGGTCTCTGGCACGATGGACGTTACCGGGGTCGACGCGCTCGCCGGTATCGATGTCCGCCCGGCAGACAAGATGCTTTATGGCGTGACGCTTTCCGGCGATGTCGTGACGATCGACACCGCATCGGGCGCTGCGACCGTGAAGTCGACCCTGTCGGAAATGCTGCCCAGCTATGAAGGCGCCATTGTCGATTTCAACCCGATGGCGGACCGCCTGCGCCTGATGAGCACGGACGGCACCAATCACCGCGTCAATGTCGATGATGGCATGGTGACGGTGGACGGTTCGCTGGCCTTTGAAGAAGCCGACATGCATGCCGGCGAAGCGCCCGACATTGTCGAGGCGTCCTATATCAATTCCTATGGCAAGCCCGAGTCGACCGCGATGTATGACATCGACGCGACCATCGCGGCCCTGATCCAGCAGATTTCGCCCAATGACGGCACGCTGGCAGCCATTGGCAAGCTGGGCGTGGAGGGCTCTGCCTATGCCTTCGACATCGCCACCACCGAAGACCTGACCAATACCGCGTTCCTGGTGATCGACAATGTGCTGCATACGGTCGACCTGGAAAGCGGCGCGGCCGAGGCCTGGGGCCCGATTGCCGGTGTCGACGGCATGATCACGGATGTCGCCATTCTGCAGTAAGCCCTGGCGGGGAGAGGTGTTGCGCATTTCTCCCCGCACCTGATCGCAGCAGGCTGGCCGCTCGTGACGGAAATTGTTAGGCTGTGCCAACAGTTTCCAGTGTGACCGGTCGGCCGCAGCCCATGATTGCTCCCCTTCGATTTCTTGTGCTCGTGATGCTGTTGGTGGCGACCAGCATTGGTGCCGCCTACGCGCAAACGCCAGACAGTGCCGAGGCCGGAAGCCCCACGCTTCGTGTCGGGCTCTATGTCAGCCCGCCCTTCGTCATGAAGACCGAAGATGGCTATGCCGGCATGGCCATCGAGCTCTGGGAGGGGATGGCGGACGATCTGGGCCTTACCTACCGCTATGAGGTCTTTCCCACCTTTGCCGGGTTGGTCTCGGCGACAGAAACATCGTCGATAGATGTTGCGGTCACCAATTTGACGATTACGCGGGACCGGGCGGAGCGGATCGAATTTACTCATCCCTGGTTCGATGCCGGATTGCGGATCATGGTGCATGACGAGGCTGGGGCCAGCTTTTCCAGTGTCATTCAAGGCCTTTCCACCTCGGGTCACTTGCGGGCCTATGCCTGGATTGGCGGGGTGATTGTGCTGGCGACGCTGATCCTGACGCTGTTCGACCGGCGCTTCGACAAGAATTTTCCCAAGGGCTGGCGCGACGGGGTGGCGGAAAGCTTTTATTCGGTCATGTCGGTCGCGACGTCCGGCCGCTCACCGTCGCGCAAGAACCTGTTCGGCTGGGTGGGGCGGATCTGGCAGGCGCTGTGGCTGGTATGCGGGGTGGCCGTGCTGGCCTATGTGACTTCGTCGGTCACCAGCGTGATGACGACACTGGCGCTGACCAGCGACATCAATGAGGTGGAGGATCTGCCCGGGAAGTCGGTGGCGGCTTTCGAGGGGAGTGTAGGTGAAGGTTATGCCCAGATGCAGGGCCTGCGACCCAGGGCCTTTGCCAATGTGGATCGGGCGGTGGATGCGCTGATCGCGGGGCGGGTGGATGCCATAATCGCTGATGCTCCGGTGCTGGAATATTACGCCCATACCCATCCCGAGCAGCCGGTCAGCGTGGTGGGTGCGATTTTCGAGCCGGACAAGTACGGCTTTGGCCTGCCCGACAACAGCCCGCTGGTGCGGCCGCTGACCATTGCGCTGATCGGGGCGCATGAAGGCGGCGAGATCGAAGCCATCCGCGCGCGCTATTTTGCGGAATAGGCGCGGAACGGATTCGCAAAACGCGAAGGCTTTGGCAAATCGGTAACCAAGTGGTTGATACACTCGATACAGTTTGTATTGCGTAGCCCGGTTTTTCCCCGATGATGTTTTCCCGCGCCGAAAAAACGCCCCTTGCCGAGTGGTGGTGGTCGATTGACCGCGAACTGCTCGGGGCGCTCATCATGCTGCTTGCCGTGGGCATGGTGCTCAGTTTCGGCGCCAGCCCGGCCGTGGCCGAGCGTATCGGGCTGGATGAATGGCACTTCGTGATCCGCCACGCGCTGTTCTGCCTGCTGGCTATTCCGGTGATGCTGGCGACCTCGCTGCTCAACCAGCGCCAGGCGCGCTTCGTGGCCCTTGCCACGCTGGTGGTGATGACCATTCTGCTCTGGGCGACGCTGCATTTCGGCACCGAGGTGAAGGGCGCCAGGCGCTGGATCTCGATTGCCGGCTGGACCATCCAGCCAACCGAATTCGTCAAGCCCGCCTTCGCGGTGATCGGGGCCTGGCTGTTTTCAGAATTCATGATCCATCGCAATGTGCCCGGGCGTGCGATAGCCACGATCATCATGGGCCTGCTGGTCGGCGCGCTGCTGCTACAGCCCGACCTGGGGCAGACGGCACTGGTGATGGCGACCTGGGCCGTGTTGCTGTTTTTCTCTGGCATTTCCTGGTGGGTGATTGTGGGGCTGGGCGGCGCAGCCGGCGGGTTGCTGGTGGGCGGCTATGCCTTTTTTCCGCACTTTGCGCGCCGCATCGACTCCTTCATCAACCCCGAGGACGGCAATACCTATCAGGTGGACCGGGCGTTGCAGTCGCTGATGGAAGGCGGATGGTTCGGGCGGGGGCCGGGCGAATCCGTGGCCAACCGGCTCATTCCCGACGCCCATGCCGACTTCGTGTTTTCGGCTGCCGCCGGGGAGTTCGGCATTGTGTTCTGCATGGGGCTGGTTGGCCTGATCGGCTTTATCGCCATTCGCGCCATGCTGGCGGCGCAGCGGCAGGCGAGCCTGTTCGCTCGGCTGGCCGCCTCGACCCTGGCGGCGCAGTTCGCCATGCAGTCTGGTATCAACCTGGCGGTGAACCTCAACCTGATGCCGGCCAAGGGCATGACGCTGCCATTCGTGTCCTATGGCGGCACCTCGATGATCGCGGTCGCCTTTGGCATGGGGCTGATGCTGGCGCTGACGCGCACCAAGCCTGAGGAGCGCATGGTGACCGGCCTTCCCAGCTACCGCAGCGCCGTGGTAGCCCCCGCGGAATGAAAACATTTGTCCTTATTGCCGGCGGCACGGGCGGCCATCTGTTTCCGGCCATGGCGCTGGCGCAGGAGCTGATCCGGCGCGGCCATGCGGTCGAGCTGATGACCGACCACCGGGTGGAAAGCTATGGCGCCGATTTCCCGGCCCGGCGGATCCATATCGTACCGGCTGCGACGCCTTCGGGCCGTAATCCGATCAAGCTGATCGGGGCGGGCATGACCATTGTGCGCGGCATCGGTACGGCCTGGAACGTGCTGCGCAAGCTGCGGCCCGATGCGGTGATCGGTTTTGGCGGCTATCCGACATTCCCCCCTTTCGTTGCGGCCAATCTGCTGGGCATACCCGGCGTGCTGCATGAACAGAATGCGGTGATGGGCCGGGCCAACCGGGCGCTGGCGCGGTTTGCCGATGTGCTGGCGATGAGCTTTCCGGAAACGCGCTTTGCCGAAAACCAGACGCTTGAAAAGGTGGTGACCGGCAATCCGGTGCGCGACCGTGTTCGGCCGCTGGCGGGCAAGCCCTATCCGGCGCTGGACCAGAAGGGCGCCATTCGCCTGGTGGTGACCGGCGGCAGCCAGGGGGCCCGGGCGCTATCCGATATCGTGCCGGCGGCCATTGCGCTGTTGCCCGATGACCTGCGGCATCGGCTGCATATCCTGCAGCAGGCACGGGCCGAGGATATCGAGCGGGTGGCAGAGAGCTATCGGCAATCGCGCACCAGCGTGGAGCTGGCCAGTTTCGTTGCAGACCTGCCCGAGCGGATCGCCGATGCGCATCTGGTGATCGGGCGGGCCGGGGCTTCGACGGTTACCGAGCTTTGCGTTATCGGGCGTCCGGCCATTCTCATTCCGCTGCCGGGCGCGCTCGATTCGGACCAGAAGCACAATGCGCTGTTCCTGCAAGAGGGCGGCGGCGGCTGGGTGGCCGAACAGGACACGCTTTCACCGCAATCGCTTGCCACTCGACTTCACGAGCTGTTGAGCAACCCGGACCAACTCAAGCGCGCCGCGAGCGCTGCGGCGGCTCTTGGCAAGCCCAGGGCCGTCGAGCGGCTGGCCGATATCGCCGAGACGCTGGCGGGCAAGAATACCCAGATCCAAGGGAGACCCACACCATGAAGATGCCCCGCAATATCGGGCCGGTTCATTTCATCGGCATAGGCGGCATCGGCATGAGCGGTATTGCCGAAATCCTGCACAACCAGGGTTATGTGGTGCAGGGCTCGGACCTGACGCTCAATCCCAATGTGCAGCGCCTGCGCGACATGGGGATCACGGTAGAAATCGGCCAGAGCGGCGATAATCTGGGCAAGGCCGAGGTGGTCGTGGTGTCGTCTGCGATCAAGAAGGATAATCCCGAATTGATGGTGGCACGGGCGCGGGCACTGCCGGTGGTGCGCCGGGCCGAGATGCTGGCCGAGATCATGCGCTTCAAGACCGCCATCGCCATTGGCGGCACGCATGGCAAGACGACCACCACGACGCTGGTGGCGACGCTGCTCGATGCGGGCAATCTCGATCCGACTGTCATCAATGGCGGCATCATCAATGCCTATGGCACCAATGCGCGGCTGGGTGGCGGCGAGTGGATGGTGGTCGAGGCCGATGAGAGCGACGGCACCTTCGTCAAGCTGCCGGCCGATGTGGCGGTTGTGACCAATATCGATGCCGAGCATCTGGATCACTATGGCAGCTTCGAGGGCGTGAAGAAGGCGTTCCACCAGTTTGTGGAGAATGTGCCGTTTTATGGCTTTGCGGTGATGTGCCTGGATCACCCCGAGGTACAGGCGCTGGTGGGCGATATTCGCGACCGCCGGGTCATTACCTATGGACAGAACCCGCAGGCCGATGTGCGGCTGACTGATCTGGAAAACCGCGACGGGGTGCAGCATTTCTCCGTCGAAATCCGGGATCGTATTCGTCAGACGCAATTGCGCATCGACGGGCTGGAGCTGCCCATGCCGGGCATTCACAACGCGCTCAATGCCACGGCAGCGATTGCGGTGGCCGATCAGCTGCACGTGCCGGCTGAAGCCATCCGCAAGGGATTGCGTGAATTTACCGGGGTGAAGCGGCGCTTCACCAAGACCGGCGAAGTGGGTGGGGTGACTGTGATCGATGATTACGGGCACCATCCGGTGGAGATTTCGGCGGTGCTCCGGGCGGCGAGGCAATCGGCGCGACGCGATGTGATCGCGGTGGTGCAGCCGCATCGCTATAGCCGCGTCCACGATCTGTTCGATGATTTTGCGGCCTGTTTCAACGATGCCGACACGGTCATCGTGGCGCCGATCTATGCGGCCGGCGAACAGCCGATGACCGGGGTGACGCATGAGGAGCTGGTCAATCGCATCCGGGCGCGCGGGCATCGCGATGCCCGGGTGATCGACCGCCCCGAAGCGCTGGCGCCGCTCCTGGCCTCTCGTGTGGAGGAAGGGGACTATGTGGTCTGCCTTGGCGCGGGCAATATCACGCAATGGGCCGCGGCCCTGCCGGGTGAGCTCGAAGCGCTGATGGGGGCAGACGCGCCATGAGCAAGCATGTCGCCGTCCTGATGGGCGGGTGGTCCAATGAGCGGCCGGTATCGCTGAGTTCGGGAACGGAATGCGCGGCGGCTTTGCGGCGGGCTGGCTATCGGGTCACCGAGGTCGATGTCGAGCGCGATATTGCCAATGTGCTGGCGGAGCTCAAGCCCGATGTGGCGTTCAATGCGCTGCATGGGCCGTTTGGCGAAAGCGGGATGATCCAGGGGCTGCTTGAGCTCATGCAGATCCCTTATACCCATTCGGGCGTGCTGGCCTCGGCGCTGGCGATGGACAAGCACCAGGCCAAGATCATGCTCAAATCCGCCGGGGTGCCGGTGACCGACCATGTCGTGGTCCACCGGGCCGAAGCGGGCAGGGCGCATGTGATGCCGCCGCCCTATGTGATCAAGCCGATTGCCGATGGGTCGAGCTTTGGCGTCTTCATCGTCAAGGGCGACACCAGCCACCCGCCGCAGGAGATCCTGCGCGAGGACTGGAACTCGGGCGAAGAGGTGATGGTGGAGCGCTATATTCCCGGACGGGAGCTGACCTGTGCGGTGATGGGCGATGTGGCGCTGGGGGTGACCGAGATCGTCACCGAGCTGAACTTCTACAATTTCGAGGCGAAATACGCCGAAGGCGGGTCCGTGCACGTCATTCCGGCCGATCTGAAACCGAAAATTTACGACAAAGTGCAGAAGATGGCATTGGCCGCCCATGCGGCTCTCGGCTGCCGCGGCGTGACCCGTTCCGATTTCCGGTACAACGATGCGGTGGGCGAAGATGGCGAACTGGTCTGTCTGGAAATCAACACCCAGCCGGGCATGACGCCGACCTCACTGGTGCCCGAGCAGGCGGCTCACGCCGGGCACTCATACGAAGAACTGGTCGCCTGGATGGTGGAGGACGCGAGTTGCAACAGGTAAAGAGCGAGACTTTTCTCGCCGGGGCGCGGTTGGTGGACCCGCGCGCGCTGCCTGTACCGCTCCGCGCCCCGCGCCGGAAATTCGCCAATTATGTCAATCGCGTCCTGGTGCTGCATGGCGGGCTGATCCGCCGTGGCGCGATGGTGGCCATGGTGCTCGCCGCCGGGTTTGCCCTCTATCAGGTGCGTGAACCGATCGGGCAGTTGGCCAATACGCTGGGCGGCGTGGCCCAGGGCAATTTTGCCCAGGCGGGTCTCGCCATCGGCGAAATCTCGATTTCGGGTCAGACCCTGACCGCCGAGCAGGATATTTTCGATGCGCTGGGCATCCAGCCGCATACCTCAACCCTGGGATTCGATGTCGAGGCAGCGCGCCAGCGCGTGGCCGAACTGCCGGCTGTCGACAGTGTCATCGT
This sequence comes from Devosia sp., assembly GCA_040218355.1. Lineage (GTDB taxonomy): Bacteria > Pseudomonadota > Alphaproteobacteria > Rhizobiales > Devosiaceae > Devosia. Next base: position 218,346 of record JAVJRP010000012.1, read on the forward strand.
GCGCAAGACCTATCCGGGCGATGTCAATGTGCTCATAACCGAAAAGACGCCGGTGGCGCGCTGGGCCGTCGATGGCGTCACGTTCCTGATCGATGGACGGGGCGAGCAGATTGCCGAGACCGCTCCCGCCTATTCCGGCCTGCCGCTGGTGATCGGGGATGGCGCGGCGGACGATGCGCTGGTGATGATCCGGGCGCTCAATGGATTTCCGCTGCTGCAGGACGGGCTGGTGGCGCTGTCGCGCATTGCCGACCGCCGCTGGGATCTGATCTTCGACACGGGCCTGCGCGTGCAATTGCCGGAACAGGGCGTGGCACAGGCGATGGCGCGTCTTGTGACCTATCAGAATGACTACCAGTTGCTCGACCGCGACGTATCGGTGATCGATCTGCGCGTCGACAGCGTGGTTGCCGTGCGCCCCAACAAGACTGACGAAGACACCGACAAATCATGATGAGCGATGCAATGACATCCCGGCTGCGGCCGGTTCAGCCGGGCAAGGCAACGCTGGTGGCGGTGCTCGATATTGGTTCGACCAAGATCTGCTGCGTGATCGCCCGGTTGGTGCCGCGGGCTGAGGGCAAGGCGCTCAAGGGCCGCACGCACCAGGCCGAGGTGGTCGGTTTCGGCTATGGGCCGGCCGCCGGTGTCAAAAGCGGGGTTGTCACCGATATCGACAAGGCCGAACAGGCCATCCGCAATGTTGTGGGCATGGCCGAGCGCGCCGCCGGGCTGACGCTGGAAAGCGTGCTGGTCAATGTGACGGCCGGACGGCTGGGCTCGGAGACCTTCTCGGCCGCCGTGTCGCTGGATGGCCAGGAGGTCGAGAAGACCGATATTTTCCGCGTTCTCAAGGCGGTCAATTCGCGCTCGGTACGGCCGGAGCGCTCGATCATTCATGCGTTGCCAATCGGTTACGCTTTGGACGGGCAGAAGGGCATTCGCGACCCCAAGGGGATGGTCGGCGAAAGGCTGGGCGTGGATGTTGCGGTGGTGAGTGCGGAAACGCTGGCCATGCGCAATCTCGAACTGGTGCTGCACCGGTGCCATCTGCAGATCGAGGCTCTGGTGGCGACGCCCTATGCCTCCGGGCTGGCCACGCTGGTTGACGATGAAGCGCAACTGGGTGTCGCCTGTGTCGATTTTGGCGGCGCGACCACCACGGTTTCGGTCTTCAATGACGGGCATATGGTCTATGCCGATGCCATCGCCATTGGGGGGCATCATCTGACGCTGGACATCGCGCGGCAGCTTTCGGTCAGCGTGGCCGATGCCGAGCGTCTCAAGACCTTCCATGGCTCGGTGCTGCCGGGGCAGGCGGACGAACGCGAAATGATCTCGATCCAGCCGGTTGGGGCCAGCCATGACGAAGCGCCGGGGCAGATTCCGCGTGCCGTCTTGACCCGCATCATGCGGCCACGCATCGAGGAAATTCTTACGGCCATTCGCGACCGGATGCAGGCGACGGGGATGATGGATGTGTGCGGGCGCCGGTTTGTGCTGACCGGGGGCGCCAGCGAAATGACCGGGCTGCCGGAAGTGGCGCGGCGCATTCTGGCGCGGAACGTGCGCAATGGCCGGCCAATGGGCATTTCCGGCCTGCCGGACATTGCCAAGGGGGCGGCATTTGCCACCATGGCCGGCATGCTGGTCTATCCGCAGGTCTGCGCCCAGGAATATGTCGAGCCGCGCAGCGTGCGCAAGCTGACCGGCACGGACGGCTATATCGCCCGGGTGGGGAACTGGCTGCGCACGAGCTTCTAGTTACCAGGCCCTGCCGGCTTGTTCGCCCAATGTCGCAGACAGGCGGCGGCGCGTTGCGGCTTCGAAAGCGTCCGGCCAGTCGATGCCGAGACGATCTGCCATCGTCCTGGCACGGGGCATGAACTCCCTTGCTATGGCGAAGTTGGCGGCGATCAACGCTTGCCGTTCCGGCGGCGGATAGGGCAGGGATTTGAGCATCTGCATTTGTTCAGGTGCCAGCAGCCGGGACTGGTGCAGTATTCCGCCCGGATCAGGCAGGGTCACATCCTGCATCAGCAGCGTCTCGAGATGGCCGCGCAGCATGCCGACGCCAAGCACCATGGTCACATATTCCTCGCGCCCCAGTGCGACCGGCATGAGGCCGAGCATGCGGATGAACTCGTGGATCAGGTATTGCACAGTCCCGGCATCTGGCTGGCGCGGCGGCAGGCTGGCTGGCAAAGCATCGTAAATGCCGTCGCGGTCGATCAGCGGCTTGACGGTGTCCTTGGCGCGTTGCCCGAAATCCTTGCGCGCGACAATGGTTATGTCACAGCGCAGCCATTCCTCCGAGATCGCATTGAGCACCAGGACGCCGCGTGACAATTCGTTCCAGAACACAATTGGCGTGAGGGCGTGGAGGGCAGAGCGCCAGTGCTCGGCGACGATGCGTTCCTGCCCCTCGGCGACGACCGCTATCAGGTCCACATCGCTCCATTGGTCGGCGCTGCCGCGACCAAAGCTGCCGGCCAGAAACAGGCCGCTGACGGCCTCGATGTCCATCGCCGGGGCAACCGCCTCGATAAGGTCCTGCTGATCCACGATTTCCCCTCCATCCCGCCGCGCAATAATATGCGAGATGGGGCGAAGGGGAAGGCTTGTCAGACCCCAGTGTAAGCCTTTTCGATCGTGGCAATATCGATCTTGCGCATTTGCAGCATGGCCTGCATGGCGCGGTTGGCGCCTTCGCGGTCCGGTCCGGTCAGGGCCTTGGTGAGCTGGCGGGGAACGACCTGCCAGGAGAGGCCGAAGCGGTCCTTGCACCAGGCGCACATGCTTTCCTCGCCGCCCTCGCTGATCAGGCGGTTCCAGAAGTAGTCGGTTTCCTCCTGACCATCGGTCTCGATGACGAAGCTGACCGATTCATTGAAGGTGAAGCGCGGGCCGCCATTGAGCAGCATGAGCTTCTGGCCGGCCAGTTCGAGGACGGCGGTGAAGGCGGGCTTGTCGGGTGCGTGGCGCACCAGATCGTGGACACGAGCGTCCTTGAAGGTCTCGGCATAGAAGGCGATGGCCTCGTCGATCCGGTCATCGAACCAGAGGCAGGGCATGATGCTGGTCATGGGGTCTCTCGATCACATTTGCATAACTAAATGGGTATATGCGTGAATGGTTATTAAATAACCGAATGGTTGTCAATGCCGGAAATTGCGGGGCTCGGCGTGGTTAACCGGCAGTGAACGCGTAACGAGGGTGTGTCGCAATTTGCGCAGAAGTTAACCGGACCGACTCACTTGTTAGGGCGGAGTTAACGAATGGATGGGTAAATCTTAACCAACCACGCCACTATGGGGCCACCAATGACCATCAATCTGACTATCCCGGACATCCAGGAACTGAAGCCCCGCATCACCGTGTTCGGTGCGGGCGGTGCCGGCGGCAACGCCGTCAACAACATGATCGAGTCCGGTCTGGACGGCGTCGATTTTGTCGTCGCCAATACCGACGCACAGGCGCTGGCCCTGAGCAAGGCACAGCGCATCATCCAGCTCGGCGTCGGCGTGACCGAAGGCCTGGGCGCCGGCTCGCACCCTGAAGTGGGTCGCGCGGCTGCCGAAGAGAGCTGGGACGAAATCAACGATCACCTTTCCGGTTCGCACATGGTGTTCATCACCGCCGGCATGGGTGGCGGTACCGGTACCGGCGCGGCGCCGGTGATTGCGCGTGCGGCGCGCGAGCAGGGTATTCTGACGGTTGGCGTGGTCACCAAGCCGTTCAATTTCGAAGGCAATCGTCGTGCCCGCCTGGCGGAAGACGGCATTGATGAATTGCATCGCCATGTCGATACGCTGATCGTCATTCCGAACCAGAACCTGTTCCGGGTGGCCAATGAAAAGACCACCTTTGCCGATGCCTTTGCGATGGCCGACCAGGTGCTGTTCTCGGGCGTCGCCTGCATCACCGATTTGATGGTCAAGGAAGGCCTGATCAACCTTGACTTCGCCGACGTGCGTGCCGTGATGCGCGGCATGGGCAAGACGATGATGGGTACCGGCGAGGCCTCGGGCGAAGATCGTGCCCGTCACGCTGCTGAGGCGGCCATTGCCAATCCGCTGCTCGACGATGTGTCGATGCAGGGCGCGCGCGGCCTCTTGATCTCCATCACCGGTGGTCCGGACCTGACCCTTTACGAAGTCGATGAAGCGGCCAGCCGCATTCGCGAGGAAGTCGATACCGATTGCAACATTATCCTCGGTGCCACTTATGATCCGAGCCTGACCGGCACGCTGCGCGTGTCCGTTGTGGCGACCGGTACCGATGCGACCATGGTGCAGGCCATGGAGCCGGCCAAGCCGCATGCCTCGCGCACTCCGCTTTCGGTCAAGCGCCATGTGCCGGCCGAACATTCGGTGGTGCCGCAGGCTGCCCAGCCGGTGGTTGCCGAGGTTGAGGCCGAAGAGATCGGCCACCAGGTGGAAGCTGCTGTTGCCGAGGCCTTTGCCGCCCATCAGCCCCAGCAGGCCTATGCGGAAGAAGATGACGGCATCGTGGTCGAGCCCTATACGCCTGAAGCCGAAAGCGTGGCCGAGACCGACGAGGCGCCGGCCATGCAGGAGCAGCCGATTCCAAGCGTCTATGTGCCTTCCCATGCCGCTCGCCCCGATGGGCAGCGCCGCATGCCGCGCACCGAGGAGCTTCCCGCTGTTGCGCGCCGGTCACAGGACGCGCAGGAACGTCAGGACGCCGAACCGCGCAATGCTCGCGCCCTGTTCAAGCGCCTGGCCTCCAATGTGGGCCTCAACCTGGGTCAGCAGCAGCCTGAAGGCCGCGCCGAGCCGCAGGCTCCGATTGCCGATGATGCAGCCGCCCGCAGCGCCATTGAGGCTGGTGTGGCAAGGACTTCCCGCGTTGCCCCCGCCAGCGAGGGTGCGCGCGGCCAGTTGGACAATCAGGGGCGGACCCCGGCCGCGGCGCCGGCCAAGGAACACCTGGAAATTCCGGCCTTCCTGCGCAAGCACGGTTGATCCATTGGTGATCATCGATCAAAAGCTTACTCGGTGCGGCTTCCGCGCCGAGTTTTTTTTGGCTAACAGTCTGATTTGAGCGTGAACGTCCGGGCGGAGCATATCCAGGCATGAACAAACTTTCCCAGCGCCAGCGCACGCTTGCCGGCGAGATCAGCTTTGCCGGTTATGGCGTGCACAGTGCGCAGCCGGTCACGCTGACCATGGCGCCAGGGGCTCCCGACAGTGGTTACATGATCCGCCGCGACCTCGGTGATGGCCAGTTCACCAAGCCGGTGCCGGTGCATCATTCGCGCGTGACGCGGACCACTCTGTGCACCACTCTGGACCTGGGCGACAGCGTCAGCGTGGCGACGGTGGAGCACGTGGTGTCCGCGCTTTCGGGCATGGGCGTCGATAACGCGCTGATCACGCTGGATGCACCGGAATGTCCGATCATGGACGGGTCGGCCCATCCGTTTGCCGAAGCCATTCTGGCCGTTGGCCTCGAGGTTCAGCCGGCGCAGAAGAAGTTTCTCAAGATCGTGCGCGCCGTGACGGTGCGCAATAATGACGCCTTTGCGGCGCTCGAGCCCTATAATGGGCGTGCGCTGGACCTGGAGATTGATTTCGACTCCAAGGTGATCGGGCGCCAGCGGATGATCTTCGACTGGACGCCGCGCCGCTATTTCGAGGATGTGGCACAGGCGCGCACCTTCGGTTTCGTGCGCGACGCCAAGATCCTGCGCCAGGCCGGCTACGCGCTGGGATCGAGCCTGGATAATTCGATTACCGTGCATGAGGATCGCATCCTCAATCCGGGCGGGCTGCGGTTTGAAGACGAGTTCGTGCGCCACAAACTGCTCGACGCGATTGGCGACCTGTCGCTGGGCGGGCTGGCGATCTGGGGCAAGTTCCGCTCCTACAAGGGAGGGCACGCCCTTAACGCGCATGTGCTGGCCTCGCTCTTTTCCAGCGACGCCAATTATGAAATAGTCAACGCGGAAGACCTGCCGCTGGAATTCGAAAGTTTCGAAGACCAGCCCGAGGGTCTCGAAGTCCATCATTACTTGCGGTCCGTGCGCTGAAAAGGGCCTCCGGGTCCAGCAGCCGCGCCACAGTTTTGATCCATTTGCCGACTAGGCCCGCAGTCCTGCTGCGGAATGATTTTGAACGGGGCCGTTCGTGAAGTTTGACGCTTTGAGCCAGTTTTTCAGCCGGGCTTTCCGGTTCGCTGCCATGGGCCTATTGGCCGTGGTCCTGACCGCATGCTCGGGGATGAACCTGTTCGGTCCACCCAAGATCAAGGAAGAGCCGATTGTTCCGGCCCAAACGCTCTATCAGGGTGCGCTGGACGATATGGATCGGCAATATTATCAGACCGCCATCACCAAGCTCGAAAAGCTGGAGCGACAGCATCCGCGCGATCCGCTGACCGAAAAGGGCAAGCTGATGCAGGTCTATGCGAATTATCGCATTGGCCGGTTCGACGAGGCGATTCTGGCCTCAGACCGCTATCTGGCGCTCTATCCCTCCAGCTCGGAAGTGCCCTATGTGCTCTGGCTCAAGGGCACCGCTTATTACGCGCAGATCAAGGACATCACTCGCGACCAGCAATTGTCGCGCGATGCGATCGACACCTACAATCTGCTGATCAACAACTATCCCAATTCCGAGCATGCCGTGGATGCGCGCGACAAGCTGTTGGTGGCCTATGACCAGCTTGCCGGCAAGGAAATGTCGGTGGGCCGTTACTACCAGGGCAACGGGCAGTATGCCGCCGCCATCAACCGTTTCCGTGAAGTGGTGGAACGCTGGCAGACCTCGACCCATATCGAGGAAGCTCTTTATCGCCTGACCGAAACCTATCTGCTGCTTGGGCTGACGACCGAAGCGAAGTCCGCTGCGGCTGTCCTGGGTCACAATTATCCGGCCAGCGACTGGTACAAGCGGGCGTTCGAACTATTGGGCAAGCAGGGCCTTGCGCCGGAGCTCAATTCGGGTAGCTGGCTGGCTGGCGTCCGGGCCTGACCGGATCCAAAAAATCAATGTTGCTATTTTGTTCCGGGGCGCTATCATGCGTCCCGGTTTCGTTTGTTGCTGCGTCTTAGCTGTGGATGAGCGCCGGGAAGGTGCGGGTTTGCGGGGCGGAGGTGGTAGAAGCGACGCATTGGTGGTGCAGCCACGGGAAGTTCGCGCATGCTCAACGCGCTGTCAGTCCGCAATATCGTTCTGATCGATCAACTCGATCTGGCCCTGGATGCCGGCATGACCGTGCTGACCGGCGAAACCGGCGCCGGCAAGTCGATCCTGCTTGATGCGCTGACCCTGGCCCTGGGGGGCAGGGGCGATGCCTCGCTGGTGCGGCAGGGGCAGGAGAGCGGGCAGGTGGTGGCCGTGGTCGAACTGGCCGCCGATCATCCGGCGCGGGCCCTGTTGCGTGACAATGCGATTCCCGACGATGAAGATGTGATCCTGCGGCGCGTGCAGTTTGCTGACGGGAGGACACGTGCCTTTATCAATGACCAGCCCGTCTCGGCCTCGCTGTTGCAGAAGGTTGGCAGCCAGGTCGTTGAGATCCATGGCCAGCATGATGACCGGGCGCTGGTGGATGTGGCGACACATAGGGCCGCGCTCGATGCCTTTGGCGAGTTGAGTGCCGAGGCCGATGCGGTGCGCGATTGCTGGGCGGCGCTGATCGAGGCGCAACAGGCGGTGACCGAACAGCGGGCGCTTGTGGCAGAAGCGTTGGCCGCCGAGGACTATGCGCGCCACACGGTGGAGGAGTTGAGCAAGCTCAATCCGGTCGCCGGTGAGGAAGATGAACTGGCCGAACGCCGGCAGCAATTGCAGCAGGCCGAAAAGGCCGCCTCCGACGTGGTCGAGATCGATGAAATTCTCAACGGGTCGAATGCACCCACGCCGGCGCTTGCGTCGCTGATGCGGCGGCTGATGCGCAAGATCGATGGCGGCGCTGAGTTGTTCCAGCCGATTGTGGATGCGCTCGATGCGTCGTTGACCACACTGGATCGCACCAGTGACGCGCTGGAAGAGCTCAAGCGCGAGATGGCGTTCGATCCGGCCGAGCTGGAAGATGTCGAAGAGCGTCTGTTCGCCCTGCGGGCGGCGGCGCGCAAGCACCAGACCGATTGTGACGGGCTGGCCGAAGTGCTGGCCAAATATACCGGCGATCTGGAAACGCTGCAGGGCGGCGAGACCAGGCTCAAGGCGCTGGAGGCCGAGGAGGCAACGGCGCGGGCGCGTTACCGTGAGACGGCAGACATCTTGAGCGCCGGACGGCAACAGGCGGCCTCTGCGCTCAGCAAGGCCGTGGAAGCGGAATTGCCGGATCTGAAACTGGGTGCGGCGCGGTTCATCGTCGATCACCAGGCCGATGGCGAGCGGGTGTCGGCCGCCGGCTATGACCAGATTGCGTTTCATGTGCAGACCAATCCGGGCACTGCGGCCGGCCCACTGCTCAAGGTGGCCTCGGGTGGTGAGTTGAGCCGGTTCCTCCTGGCGCTCAAGGTGGTGCTGGCCGATCGCGGCTCGGCGCCGGTGCTGATTTTCGACGAGATCGACACCGGTGTCGGTGGGGCGGTTGCCGATGCCATTGGGCGGCGGCTGTCGCGATTGGCCCAGACGGTGCAGGTGCTGACGGTGACCCATGCGCCGCAGGTGGCTGCCGGGGCCAATCGGCACTTGCTGATCGAAAAGCAGATGGTGGAGGAGGGAGCGTTTGTGCGCACCCATGTCCGCCCGCTGGACAAGGCCGCGCGGCAGGAGGAAGTGGCGCGCATGCTGGCGGGTGCGGAAATCACCAAGGAAGCGCGCGCTGCTGCCAAGAAATTACTGGCGGCGGTGGGATAAAGACCTTGTTCGGGTACCCCCTTCCGATCGCTCCCTGATAGGGGGAGGGGCGCACCGTGAAGCCCCGCCGTATTGGTGCTCCCCGATCTGTTCCTTCCCCTATCAGGGGGAGGCCGGGTGGGGGTATTGTGTCCGCAAGAATCTTGTCCGGGTATCCCATGTCTGACCTGCCTCTCAAAGACGTTGCCGATCTCTCCGAGGATGAAGCCCGCGCCGAGCTGGAGCGGCTGGCTGGTGCCATTGCAGCGGCCGATCTGGCTTATCACCAGCAGGACCGGCCGGAGATTTCGGACGCCGAATATGACGCGCTCAAGCGCCGCAATGACGCGATCGAACAGGCGTTCCCGGAGCTGGTCCGGACAGATAGTCCGTCAGAGCGGGTTGGCGCCGCGCCGGCGGAAGGCTTTGCCAAGGTGCGCCATGGCGTGCCCATGCTCAGCCTGGCCAATGCGTTTGCCGATGAGGACGTCACCGAGTTTGTGGCGCGGGCCAAAAAGTTCTTCATGGCCGATATCCTGCGCGATCCCGATTTCGTGCTGGCCTTTACCGCCGAACCCAAGATCGACGGCCTGTCGGCCTCGCTGCGCTATGAGAATGGCGTGTTTGTGCGCGGTGCGACGCGCGGCGATGGCACCGAGGGCGAGGACATCACCGAGAATTTGAAGACCCTCGGGGATATTCCGCACCAGCTCAAGGGATCGGGCTGGCCGGCGGTGATCGAAATCCGCGGCGAGGTCTATATGACCCATGCCGAGTTCAAGCGCCTGAAAGCGCATTCGGCCAAGTTCGGCGGACAGGATTACGTCAATCCGCGCAATACGGCGGCCGGCTCGCTGCGCCAGAAGGACCCCAAAATCACGGCCAGCCGCAATCTCAACTTCTTCGCCTATGCCTGGGGCATTGCCGAGGACGAACAGGGCAATGCAACCCCGCCGGCGGCGACTCAGGCCGAGGTTGTGCAAAGGTTCAAGGAGTGGGGCCTTGCCACCAATCCGCTTATGTTGCGCACCGAGAGTGCCGAGGCGCTTATTGGGCACTACCGCAAGATCGAGGCGCAACGTGCGACGCTGGGCTACGATATCGATGGGGTGGTTTATAAGCTCGACCGGCTCGATTTGCAGCAGCGCTGGGGCTTTGTCGCGCGGGCGCCGCGCTGGGCCATCGCCCATAAGTTTCCGGCCGAGCAGGCGACGACCATCCTGACCGGCATCGACATCCAGGTGGGGCGCACAGGGGCGTTGACACCTGTGGCGCGGTTGCAGCCGGTGACGGTAGGCGGCGTCGTGGTGGAGAATGCCACGCTGCACAATGAGGATTATATCAAGGGCATCGGCAATAATGGCGAGCCGATCCGTAACGGCATCGATCTGCGCGTCGGGGATACGGTCATTGTGCAGCGGGCCGGCGACGTTATTCCGCAAATCGTCGATGTGCTGCTGGACAAGCGCCCGGCCGAGGCCAAGCCGTTCGATTTTCCGCATATCTGCCCGGCCTGCGGCTCGGAGGCGGTGCGAGAGCTCAATGAAAAGACCGGCAAGCTGGACTCGGTGCGGCGCTGCACGGGCGAATTGATCTGCCCCGCACAGGCCGTCGAGAACCTCAAGCATTTCGTTTCGCGCAATGCGCTCGATATTGACGGGCTGGGCGACAAGCAGGTGGCGCAGTTCTATGCCGAAGGGCGCATCGCCCGGCCAGCTGACATCTTTACGCTCAAGGCGCGGGATGAACGCTCCGTCAAGAAGCTCAAGGATGCCGACGGGTTCGGGCCGGTTTCCGTAAGAAAGCTGTTTGATGCGATCGATGCGCGGCGGGAGCCGGAGCTGGACCGGTTCATCTTCGCGCTGGGCATTCGCCATGTCGGGGAAACGACCGCGGCCTTGCTGGCCAAGGAATTCGGGACGGTGGAGCGGTTCCGGGAAACGGCCATCGCGGCGGCGCAGCATGAGGACGGACACTCGGTGTTTCCTGAAATTGGCGGGATTGGCGAAACCGTGCGCTCATCGGTGATGGCGTTTTTCGCCAATGAACGGAATGTGCAGGCGCTGGACGATCTGCTCGCCGAGGTTCGGCCGCAGCCCTATGTGGTCACGATTTCGGCGGATAGTGTGGTGGCCGGCAAGACGGTGGTGTTCACCGGTTCGCTGGAAAAGATGACCCGGACGGAGGCCAAGGCCATGGCCGAGCGGCTGGGTGCCAAAGTGGCCGGTTCAGTGTCTGGCGCGACCGATATTCTGATCGCCGGGCCTGGCGCCGGATCGAAGCTGAAAAAGGCCGAGGAGCTGGGCGTTGAAGTTATCAGCGAAGACGAATGGTTCGAGCGGGTGGGGCAGTAAGCTGAAAGAGGAGGGCGCGATGCGCAGACTGATCGGCGTGGCGCTGGGCGCCATGATGCTGCCGGGCATAGCGGCTGCCAGCGAGGCAGGCGATCAACTGGCCGAACTGCTCTATGCCGGAAAAGCGGCAGGCCAGCGGGCCATTTATGAAGAGCTGTGTGCCGTGCCCCACGCCGATGCCTGCTTCGGGCTGGGGCTGATCGACCTGATCGGGGCCGTTGAAGGGCTGTCGCAGGGCTTTTATCGCCATGGGGCGGTGACGCCGCGACTGCCGGCCGCTGCGATGATGCTGGGGCTTGATGCGGATGTGCCCTCAGCGCCGGCCAATCCTGACCCGGAAGCGCTGGACTATGCGGTGTTGCGGGGCATTCTGGGTGATTTCGTCGACGGGCTGGACCGGGCGCGGGCCAGCTTTGAGACCGCAGGCGCCGAGGGCGACTATGTGATCACTATCGATCCGCTGCGCGTGCGTCTCGATATCAACGGCGACGGCGAAGTGGGCGAGCAGGAAACGCTGGCGACCCTGCTGGGCGGCGAATTGGCGCTGCCGCAGGGCAAGAGCAAGGGGAACAAGACGGTCGTGCCTGATCTCAGTATCGGGTTTGACCCGGCCGATGCGATCTGGCTGGCGGGCTACAGCCAGATCAGTGTCCTCCCCTTCGAGATGCTGCTGGCCCATGATTTTTCGCGCCTGTTCGAGGCGGTGGGGCACAGGCTGTTTCCCGAGGCCGGCCTGCCGATGCAGGATTATTCGCGCGGCGGCACGCTGATGATGGATCCGGAGACCGATACATTTCTGGCCGACTTGATTGCGGGTTTGCACACCAGCAATTTCCCGATTGTCGACAGGGAGCGCTTTGCCGGCGTGCAGGCACGGATGCAGGCGGTAACGTCCCTGTCGCGTCGGAACTGGGCCGCCATTCTGCAGGAGACGGACGACAATCGCGAATTGGTGCCCTCGCCGCGCCAGACCTCGCTGGTGCCGGACCAGCCGGTGACCCAGGAAATTGTCGAGGCGTGGATGGCGACGCTGGACCGGCTCGATGAGATATTGGCGGGCGAACTGCTGCTGCCGCATTGGCGGTTCCGCCAGGGCTTTGACCTTAACGCCTATTTCGAGACCGCGACCGAAACCGACATTGTCATGCTGCTGGCCGGGCAGGGCGCCTTGCCGTTTCTCAAGGAAGGGCCAATTGCCGATGCGGACAGCTTTGCCGATGGCAATCGGGTGTTCGGTGACAATTGGCCCAATTTCGCGGTCTGGTTCAACTGAGGGCAGCGGCTAGATTGCCGCTGTCGCCTGCCGCAGCCAGTTTTTCACGTCGCCGCTGACGAGGGGGGCGATCTCGGTCCAGACGCGCGCGTGATAGGCATTGAGCCAGTCGCGCTCGGCACTGGTGAGCAGGGCGGGATCGATCAGGCGCGTATCGATCGGCGCCAGGGTGATCGTCTCGAATTCGAGGAAGCCGGGAAAACTGGCCGCATCGCGCACCGTGATGAGGTTTTCGATGCGGATGCCATATTCGCCGGCTTTATAGTAGCCGGGCTCGTTGGAGAGGATATTGCCGGCCTCGAGCGGCGTGGTGTAGCGCGAGGAGATGCCGATCGGGCCTTCATGGACGCCCAGGAAGGCGCCGACGCCGTGGCCGGTGCCATGATTATAGGTGACGCCATCCTGCCAGAGAAACTGGCGGGCCAGAATGTCGATCTGGGCCCCGGTGGTGCCGGCGGGAAACCGCAGGGTTGAAATGGCGATCATCCCCTTGAGGACGCGGGTATAGCGGTCTTTCTGCTCGGGCGTGGCCGGCCCGGTCGAGAGGGTGCGGGTGATGTCGGTGGTGCCGGAAAGATATTGGGCACCGGAGTCCACCAGCATGATCTCGCCGGGGTTGAGCTTGCGGTCGGTCTTGGTGGTGACGCGGTAGTGCACGATGGCGCCATTGGGACCAGCGCCGGAAATGGTGTCGAAGCTGGCGTCGACGCAACTTTCTTCTTCCCGCCGGAAGCTTTCGAGCGCGGAGACAATGCCGATTTCGGTCAACGCGCCCTTGGGCGCTTCGGTGTCGAACCAGCTCAGGAATTTGGCCAGGGCGACGCCGTCGAGCTTGTGCGCTTCGCGCATGCCGGCCAGTTCAGCGGCGTTCTTGCGCGACTTGGGACCCAGTACGGGGTCGCGTTTCTCGATGAGTTTTGCGCCGGCCTTGCGCAGGGTCTCGGCGATGGCGGCGGGGGCGGTCTGTGGATCGATGAGGACGGGCTTGCCCGCCTGGCCCAGGGCGTCGAGCGCCTCGGAGAGGGTCGCGGCTTCGGCGACGTTGGCAATGCCTTCCAGCGATGCGATCAGTTCCGGGGTGATCTTGGCCGCGTCTAGAAAGAGAGTGGGCAGGCCGGTGGCCGGAACGATGGCAAAGCCGAGCACGAAGGGCGTGTTGGGCACGTCGCGCCCGCGCATATTGAACAGCCAGCAGATGGATTCGGGCAGGGTCAGTACAACGGCTTCGGCCCTGTCGGCGGAGAGCGTTTCGCGCAGGGCCGCGATCTTGTCGCTGGCCGATTGGCCGGCGCGGTTGTGGCCGAGAAATTCGATGGCGCTGACCGGCGGGGCGGGGCGGTCGGTCCAGATGGTGTCGACCAGATTGGCGTGCGGCACGGCCTCGGCGTGGCCGGCGAGCTTGTCGTTGAGGTCGCGGATTTCGCCGGGTGTGTGCAGCCAGGGATCGTAAGCGAGCGTGCCGCCCTTGGGCACATAGAGGCGAATATCGGGACTGACGCCGCCCTGATTGACCTCGTGCACACTGACCAGAGCAGTGTCGGTCTGGGAGGGCGCCTGCAGGGTGTAGCGGCTGTCCACGAACAGGCCCGCCTTGTCGGTGCCGACCACGGCCATGCCGGCCGAGCCGGTGAAGCCGGTGACATAGGCCAGGCGCGCCTCGCTGGCCGGAACCGACTCGCCGCGATGGGCGTCGGCGCGGGGGATAAGGAAAGCATCGATGCCCGCTTTTTGCATAGCTGCCCTCAATGCAGCGATGCGAGGCGCCACGTTTGAAGGGTCTGCTTTTTCCTCAAAGCTTTGAAATATCGCGGGTTTGAACTGGTTTTCGGTCATTGGTCGTCCTGGCCGGCTGGAAGGCATGCGATGCATTTCCGGCATGGCTGTCTTGTTATCTTGTCTCTGGTTTCGCGCCGGGCGAAGCCTATGTTGTGTGCAAGAGAACAGGAGCACATGAAATGAGCAAGCAGAACAATCTCTTCCAGCGCGCCATCAACGCCATTGTGGACGGCCGCACCCGCCAGGCCGAGCGTTTCGTCGCCCGTTTCGAGCGCGAACATGATCTGGGCCGCAAGGTAAACGGCCGTTAAGCCCGCCTTGCAAATACGGCATGGCTGACTTGCCGGCAGGGCCCTTCCCGGGGCGGTGCGAACAGCTTAGATAGGTGATGTCGGATGGCAATAGACCTTCCGCCGTATGGAGATGAAAGATGACTGAGAGCAAGACTGGTTTCCGCAACGCATTGGGTGGTCTTATCGACGCTCGTGGTCGCGAAGCCTCCCGCCAGGTCAGCTTCCGCATGCAGCATCAGTTGATCGGCGCGGTTACCAAGCGCCCCTGAGGCTGCTGTTCACGACAAGCTGACGATCAATGCCGATCCCCGAAGCCCGCTTCGGGGATTTTGCTTTTTGGGGGCACACCCGGTGCTGCCGCCATTTCCCTCCCCATCGGGGAGAAAACTCAGTTCTTCTCCAGCACCAGCGTGGTCCATTCCTTGCGCTTGAGGTGATCCTTGAGCGCGAAGCCTGCTGTCTGGTAGGCGGCGATGACGCCATCGGCCTGGGTGTTGAGAATGCCCGAGAGAATGGCTGTGCCGCCGGGCTGGGTGATGGTGCCGACGCCTGGGGCGAGCTCGGTCAGCGGACCGGCCAGAATATTGGCGACCACCAGATCGTAGGGCGCGCGGGCGGTGATCTCGTCGTGATCAAGCCCGGTGGCCTCGACGGCGTCGATCTGCTCGCCAACGCCGTTTTCGACCGCGTTGTCGATGGTGGTGGTCACCGCGATAGGGTCGATGTCGGTGGCCAGGATGACCGCCTCGAGCCGCTTGGCCAGGGCAATGGCGAGGACGCCGGTGCCGGTGCCGATATCGATCATGCGAGTGGGCGTGCGCTCGGTCAGCAAGGCCTCAATGGCTTCGAGGCACCCGGTGGTGGTTTCGTGGTGGCCGGTGCCGAAGGCCTGAGCCGCGTCGATCTTCATCGGCGTCAGCCCTTCGGGCATGGGCGCGGTTTCGTGGCTGCCATAGACATAGAAGCCGCCGGCAATGACCGGCGCCAGGCCTTCGAGCGATTTGGCGACCCAGTTGATTTCCGGATCAATCGGAGCGACCGAGAACGCGACATCGCCGCCCAGAACCTGGCGGGCCAGTTCGGAAAAGGCGGTGACGTCCGGCGGGCTGTCGCAGGTGGCTTCGAACACCCACTCGCCGGTTTCTGCATTTTCGTGCGCCGATGCGGTCAGGGCCAGATCGTCGCGCTCGGAGACGGCGTCGACCAGGGCATAGGCCTGCTCCTTGGTCAGGGAGACGGAAAGCTGGTCGACGGACATGGGATGGCCTTGCGCTGATAGGGTGGCTTTCCTTGCGTCAGGGGCGGGGGCGAAGTCAAGGACGGGGCTTGACGGTTTCGTCCAATATGTTCATCATTTGTTCTGAATTGAGGGACGCGACATGTATGGATTGATCGGGCGGTTTCGGGCTGTCGCCGGCAAACGCGACGAGCTGATTGCGGTGATGCTGGAGGGCAGCGTGCCGATGGCCGGGTGCAAGAGCTATGTCATTGCGCGCGATCCGGGGAGCGCGGATGGCGTGTGGATCACCGAGGTCTGGGACAGTCCGGAGAGCCACAAGGCCTCGCTGGCCATTCCGGAGGTGAAAGCGACGATTGCCAAGGCGATGCCGCTGATTGCCGGGTTCGAGGAGCATATCGAGACCGAGCCGGTGGGCGGGATTGGTTTTTAAGAGAGGCCAGTGATCCTTCTCCCCCGAGGGGCGAGGGCGTGCAAGAGCCGGATGTTCGGCTGTCGCAGTGATGCCTAAAGCTTCACCGCTGTGCCGGAGACCGAGACCATGAGCATCGAGCCGCCCTGGCCGACCACTTCATAGTCGATATCGACGGCGACAATGGCATCGGCACCGATGCGGCGGGCCTCTTCCTCGAGTTCGCGGAAGGCTTCGAGGCGGGCGTCACGCAGGGCGCCCTCATAGGCGCCGGAGCGTCCGCCGACAATGTCCCGAATGCCGGCGAACAGATCCTTGAAGATATTGGCGCCGATGATCACCTCGCCGGTGACAATGCCGAGATAGTCGCGAATGGGACGGTTTTCGAGAGTGGGGGTGGTGGAGATGATCATTGGGGGCGGCTCCTGTTGGTGCAGGAGAATGTGGGGAGGATGGCGGCGCCTGCAAGGGTGATATTTCGGTTCCAGCGCCTCCCTCCCCCCTGTGGGGAGGGACCGAGGGTGGGGGGCGGCAAGTGATGCGAATCCACAGGTTTGGTTTTCCTTTAGTTCCGATACCCCCACCCTAGCTCTGCTAGGACCCTTCGGGTCCAGCGGCGCTACCCTCCCCACAGGGGGGAGGAGGTGTGAACTCTGACACTTCTGCCCGTTGCAACTCTCTGTTCCAAGTGGAGCGAAAGCGCACGGTGGCACCCATGTAGAGGCCTAGACCTCACCCCTTCTTCACAAAACTCTCCAACACCTTCTTCGTCCCGGCTTTTTCGAAGTCGATGGTCAGCTTGTTGCCCTCGATCTGGATGACTTCGCCATAGCCGAATTTGAGGTGGAAGACGCGTTCGCCCATGGCGTAGCCGCTGGACTGGTTGCCGAGGTCCACCGAGCGGGCGACGAGGTCGCCTTCGATGGTGAGCGGGCCGCCGCCCTTGCGGTTGGCTTGGTTGGCGCGGGCGCGCTGCCAGCCGGGGGTTTCATAGACGCTTTCGAACGGGTCGGCCTTGTTGAAGCGGCTCGATGCGCCGCCCCCATAACCATAGCCACCATAGGCCGAGCCGCGATCGGTGACTTCCACCACATCGGGCGGCAATTCATCGATGAAGCGGGAGGGGATGGCCGATTGCCAGAGCCCGTGGATGCGCCGGTTCTGCGCGGCGGAAATGCGCACGCGCTTGCGGCCGCGGGTGATGCCGACATAGCCGAGGCGACGCTCTTCCTCGAGGCCCGCGCGGCCTGATTCGTCCATGGAACGCTGGCTGGGGAAAGTGCCGTCTTCCCAGCCGGGCAGGAAGACAGTGTCGAATTCGAGGCCCTTGGCCGAGTGCAGCGTCATGATGGTCACCGCGTCGCTGGAATCGGCGCTGTCGCGATCCATGACCAGGGAGATGTGTTCGAGGAAGCCGCCAAGGGACTCGAACTCTTCCATGGAGCGGCTGAGTTCCTTGAGGTTTTCCTTGCGGCCCTGGCTCTCGACGGATTTGTCGGCGGTCAGCATGTCCATATAGCCGCTTTCCTCAAGAATATGCTCGACGAGCTGATAGGGCGGCAGGGAATCGGCGCGCCAGGCCCAGTCGTCGAACTGGGCGACAAGGGCGCGCAGCGTGGTGCGCTGCTTGGGCTTGAGATCCTCGGTTTCAACCATCAGCCGGACGGCCTGCAATAGCGGGATACGCTGATGGCGGGCAGTTTCCATGAGCATCTTTACGGTTGCGTCGCCCAGCCCGCGCTTGGGCACGTTGATGATGCGCTCGAAGGCGAGATCGTCGGAGGGCTGCGCCACCAGCCGGACATAGGCGAGGGCGTCGCGGATTTCCTTGCGCTCGTAGAAGCGCGGGCCGCCGACAACGCGATAGTTGAGGCCCAGGGTGATGAAGCGTTCTTCGAACTCGCGCATCTGATAGGAGGCGCGGACCAGAATGGCCATGGAATTGAGGGCGTCGCCCTGGCGCTGATATTGCTCGATTTCCTCGCCGATGGTGCGGGCTTCTTCCTCGCTGTCATAGACCTGGGTGAAGGAGATCGCCTCGCCGCCCTCGGCAATGTCGGTGAACAGTGTCTTGCCCAGGCGGCCTTCATTATAGGCGATCAGGGTTGAGGCGGCCTTGAGGATATTGGCGGTGGAGCGGTAGTTGCGCTCGAGCTTGATCACCTTGGCGCCGGGAAAATCGGTCTCGAAGCGCAGGATATTATCCACCTCCGCGCCGCGCCAGCCATAGATGGACTGGTCGTCGTCGCCCACCACGCAGATATTGGCTTCGGGCGCCGGCTTGCCCTGGGCGAGCAGCCGCAGCCAGAGATATTGGGCGGTGTTGCTGTCCTGATATTCGTCGACCAGCATATATTTGAAGCGGCGGTGATACTCGGCGAGGACTTCGGGGTTCTCGCGGAACAGGCGGATGCATTCGAGCAGCAGATCGCCAAAATCGGCGGCGTTGAGGGTCTTCAGCCGCGCCTGATAATCGTAATAGAGCTTGCCGCCCTTGCCATTGGCAAAAAAGCCGCTGTCGGCGGCCGGCACATCCTTGGGCAGGAGGCCCCGGTTTTTCCAGGCGTCGAGCATGCCGGCGAACTGGCGGGCGGGCCAGCGCTTCTCGTCGATGTTCTCAGCCGCCAGCAATTGCTTGATCAGGCGGATCTGGTCGTCGGTGTCGAGAATGGTGAAGGTCGGCTTCAAATCGACCAGTTCGGCATGGCGCCTCAATATGCGCGCCGAAATCGAGTGGAAGGTACCGAGCCAGGGCATGCCTTCGACGGACGCACCGGCAAGGCTGGCGATGCGATCCTTCATTTCGCGGGCGGCCTTGTTGGTAAAGGTCACCGAGAGGATTTCGGAGGGCCAGGCGAGGCGCTGGCTCAGGATATGGGCAATGCGGGTCGTCAGCACCCGCGTCTTGCCGGTGCCCGCGCCGGCGAGCACCAGCAGCGGGCCTTCGGTCGAGACCACGGCGTCGCGCTGCTCAGGGTTCAGGCCGGCCAGATAGTCCGGGGCCTGCCGGCTCTTGAGCTGGCTGGTGATCGGGCCGCCCTGGGGGCGGGGCAGGGGTGCGGTGTCGGCCATGCGTACTCTGTTCCAAGGTCCGCGCGATCCAGGGCAGGTGCGCGGCCGAGCCTTGACGAATCTCATTTTGTTCTACTGGCCAATATAGGGATGGCGGCCGGTCCTGTATAGAAGTCCGGCTTGTCACCGGAACGTCATGTAAGCGTCATCGATCTGTTTCCCCGCAGTCCTAAGCCGGGCCCGCATCATTCTGGGGGACCCATTTCATGATTGCTCAAAAGCGTCTCGCTGCCCTGAGCGCAGCTCTGCTCCTTTCCACGGCCGGCGTGCAGGCCGCCGAATATTTCAATCGTATTGCCAGCTTTCCGGTCGCGCTGAACACGCCCGATGTCGAAGAAACCTCGTCCGAAATCATCACCGTGTCCGAAGACGGCATGACGCTGATCTATTCGGACAGCCCGGCCGGTGGCATCGGCTTTATCGATATTACCGATCCGTCCATGCCCAAGGCTGCCGGCTTCCTGGCGCTGGATGGCGAACCGACCACCGTGGTGGTTGATGGCGAAAAGATCTTTGTTGGCGTCAACACCTCGGAGAGCTTTGTCGAGCCTTCGGGCAATCTGGCGACCATCGATCTCAACACCCAGAGCGTTGAGGCCTCCTGCGACCTGGGCGGCCAGCCGGATTCGGTGGCCCGCAATGCCGATGGTTCGCTGATTGCCGTGGCCATCGAGAACGAGCGCGACGAAGATTTCAATGACGGCGAAATCCCGCAGATGCCGGCCGGCGCGCTGGCGCTGGTGAACGTTGTCGACGGCGCGGTGGATTGCGGCACCCTCAGAATCGTCGACCTGACTGGCCTGGCTGACGTGGCCGGTGACGATCCGGAACCGGAATATGTGTCGATCAACAGCCTCAACGAGGTTGTGGTTTCGCTGCAGGAAAACAATCACTTCGTGATCGTTGATGGCAATTCGGGTGAGGTGACTGCGGATTTCTCCGCCGGTTCGGTCGATCTCGAAAACATCGACATCGAGGACAATGGTTCGCTCGACTTCACCGGCTCGCAGGCCGAGCGCCTGCGTGAACCCGATGCGGTCAAGTGGATCGATGACGAGCGCTTCGTGGTGGCCAATGAAGGCGACTATAATGGCGGCTCGCGCAGCTTCTCGATCTTCAACAAGGCTGGCGACATGCTGTTCGACAGCGGTGCTTCGCTCGATCACCTGGCGGCCCAGTACGGTCACTATCCGGACAAGCGTTCCGACGCCAAGGGTGTGGAGCCCGAAGGTGTGGATGTGGCCAAGTTCGGCGACGACACCTATCTGCTGATCGGCCTGGAACGCGCTTCGCTGGTTGTCATCTACAAGGACACGGGCGCCGAGCCCGAATTCGTTCAGGCCATTCCCTCGGGCATTGGCCCGGAAGGCGCGGTGGCGATCCCCGAGCGCAATTTGCTGATCACCGCCAACGAAACCGACCTTGGGGCCGATGGCGCCGCGCGCAGCCATGTCTCGATCTTCGAGCTGGCCGAAGCCGACGCCCCCAGCTATCCGCACATCATCTCGGATCTCGATGCCGAAGGCCGTCCGCTGGGCTGGGTTGCCCTGTCGGGCCTCGTCGCCGATGCCGAAATGCCGGGCATGCTCTATGGCGTTTCCGACAGCTTCCTGGGTGCGCAGCCCTCGATCTACACGATCGATGCGACTGCGCAGCCGGCCCGCATTACGGCCAAGACCGTGGTAACCCGCAATGGCCATCCGGCACAGAAGATCGACATTGAAGGCATTGCCCTTGATGGCGAAGGTGGCTTCTGGCTGGCTTCGGAAGGCCGCACCGACCGCCTGATCCCGCATGCTCTGTATCGCGTCGATGCGGATGGCGAGATTGCCGAGGAAGTGCCGTTCCCGGCTGAATTGCTGGCCGAAGAAATCCGCTTTGGTTCGGAAGGCGTCACCATGATTGGTGAAGGCGACGATGCCACGCTGTGGATTGCCATCCAGCGCGAGTGGAAGAACGATGCCAAGGGCACGGTCAAACTGGTGTCCTACAATATCGCCAGCGGCGAATGGGGTGCGGTGAACTATCCGCTCGAAGCACCTGCCGAAGGGGCCTGGGTTGGCCTTTCGGAAATCACCGCCCATGGCGACCTGGTCTATATCGTGGAGCGCGATAACCAGATCGGCGACAAGGCTCAGCTCAAGGCGCTCTACAGCGTGCCGGTTGCCGAACTGGTGCCGGGTGCGCTGGGCGGCGAACTGCCGACCGTCACCAAGACGCTGGTGCGTGATTTTATTCCCGACCTCACCTCTACTGGCGGCTATGTGCTGGACAAGGTCGAAGGCTTTGCCATCGACGCCAGCGGAACCGGCTTTGTCGTCACTGACAATGATGGCGTGGACGACAGCTCCGGCGAGACCATGTTCTGGTCCATCGGTACCCTTTAAGGTCCGGCCACTCGAGCCTAGCTCTCGCGGCCTTCTCCCCTAAATTCGCTCCGCCGGAGCGAATTTGCCGATGGCACGGGTCGAAGTCCCATTGACCTTGACGGCGGCCGGGCGTTTGCCCGGCCGTTTTCGTATGCTCAAAAAGGGTTCAGGCGGCTTGCTTGTGCGCGGCAAGTGCCTACACTCACGCCAGTTTCAGCCGGGGCAGAACAGGCACAGTGCTTAATCGCATCTATATCGTGGTCGGCCTCTTTGCCATTGTGGTGCTGGCCGGCGCCTTTCTCGCGCCGCGCTTCATCCAATGGGGCGATTATCGTGACCGCATGGAAGTGCTGGCGACCAGTGTGCTGGGCGCCGAGGTTTCGATTCGCGGCGATATCTCGTTTTCGCTGCTGCCCAGCCCGCGTCTGGCGTTCTCCGATGTAATCGTTGGCGATGCCGAAGCACCGGCCGCAACGGTCGGCGCGGTCGAGGCCGAGTTCGTGCTGATGGATTTTCTGCGCGATATCTACAATGTCACCGCACTCACTCTCGAAAGCCCGGTCGTGCACCTGACGGTGGATGAGAACGGGCTGTTCGGCAGTGGCGTGGACCTGAGTGGGGCAGGCAATGGTGTCGCGCTCGAACATGCGCGCATTTCCAATGGCAGCGTCCGGCTGGAGGATCTGCGTTCGGCCGAGACATTTGTCGCGCAACGTATCGATGGAGACCTGCGGCTTTCAAGCTTTGTCGGACCGTTTCAATTCCAGGGGCGGGCCGACTATGACGACACGCGCTATGAGGTCAGGTTCAATTCCGGTGCTGCGGACGACCAGGGCAATGCGCGTGTGTCGAGCTTTGTGCGCGAGGCGTTGGGGGCCTTCTCCGTGACACTAGAGGGCGTCTTGTCGGCCAGTGCGGCGCCACGCTTTGAGGGGAGCCTGGCCTATCGGCAGGCGCCACCAGAAGCCGAGCGCGCCGACGAGATTCGCGGCGATCTGGTGCTGGAAAGCGCCGTTACGGTATCGACGGATCGCGTGGTGCTCTCGGGCTATACATTGCAGCCCGATGAAAACCGGGCCGGCACGCGGCTGACCGGCGCTGCGAGCGTGCAATTGGGCCTGCGGCGCAGTTTCGATGCCGTGGTGTCAGGTGGGGTGTTCTCATTGCCGCCGCGGGACGCCACCGAGGTGGCCAGCGAATTGCCCTATGAATTTGTGCGCATGTTGACCGAGCTGCCCGCGCCACCCATTCCACCCATGCCGGGACGGCTGGGGGTGGACCTGGCGGAAGTGGGCCTGCGCGGCTTTGCCCTGCGTGAATTGCGCGTCGACGCCACCAGCGATGGCACCGACTGGACCATCGAACAGGCGGTCGGCCGCTTGCCGGGGGAAACCGAGATGCGGTTTTCCGGCGTGGTCTCCAATGATAATGGCGTGGTTGGCCTGCAGGGCGATGTGAGCATTGTGGCTGCCCGGCTGGAGGCGCTGTCGCAATTGTGGAAGCGGCCAAGCGAGGACAATCCACTGTTCAATACACCCGGGAGCCTTGAGGGGCGGCTGATGCTGGCGGGCGATGCCTTCGGGCTGAGCCATGGGCGGCTGAATGTGGACGGCAAGAGCCATGAGCTGGAGTTGCGCATTGGATTTGGCGCAGAGCCGCGGCTCGATACGGTGCTGGAACTGGCGAGCCTGGATGACGGTGAAACCGCAGCCCTGCTGGCGCTGTTTCCCGATGCGGTCAATGACGCTAATTTTGCGATCAGCTTTCCCGATGGCAGCTTTTCCATCACGGCCGAGCAGGCCGATGTGATGGGCCTGACTGCCACCGATCTTGTGGCCGAAGCGCAATGGTCACCCGAGGCGGTCCGGTTCTCGCGCCTTTCGGCCTCGGATTGGGGCGGCCTCATGCTGAGCGCGGCGCTGCGCCTGTCGGGGAGTTTGAGCGATCCCCATGTCACGGGATCGGGGCAATTGGGGGTGACGGACAGCGATGCGCCGGGGTTGATAGCGCTCTATGAAATGGCCGGTGTGCCGTTTGGCTGGCAGGAGGGCTTGGCCGGCACTTGGCCGGCGGATCTGCAGTTTCTGATTGCCGAGGCGGAGCAGGGCGTCGAGGGCGCGGGCCAGGTGCTGACACTGAGCGGCGATCTGGCGGCGGCTGCCATCGATCTGCGTGCCGAGATGAGCGAAGGCCTTTCGGGTCTGTCCACGGGCGAGCTGCGGCTGGTGGCCTCGTTGGAGGCCGAGAATGGCGAGGTGGCGCTTGCCCGTCTCGGGCTGGCCGATATTCCGCTGTTTGCCGGAGACGACGCGCTGGTTGCGAGCCTGTTCTTCGAGGGCAGCGGGCCGGACGGATTTGATGGGCGCATGGCGTTGAGCCAGGGCGGTCAGACTGTGAGCTATTTTGGCGCTTTGCGGGTGGCGCAGGGTGGCGAAATCAGCGGCGATGGTACGCTCGACGTGCTGCTTGATGATGCAAGTGGTTTGGCCAGTCTTGTTGGCGCACGGGGCGCCAGCCTGCCCGAGGTCGAGGCCAGCGCGGCGGTATCCTTTGAAGGCGCAAGGCGGCTGACGCTGGACAATATTGCGGGGGCGAGCGGGGATGCCGGGTTTGGCGGCTATCTGGAGATGCAGCGCCTGGGTCAGTTGCCAAGCTATAGCGGGCAGATAAACACCGATTCCCTGGAGCTTGGAGGGCTCGCGGCAGCCCTGTTCGGGCGCGATGCGCTGATCGGCGATGCGGCGGCAATCTGGCCTGAAGGTCCGCTGGCGGCCAATGCCGCGCCACGCCCGGCGCGCGGCGAGATCGCGGTTTCCACCGGATCGCTGACCCATGGCGGATTGGACTTGCTGGGGGAAACCAGCTTCAATTTTGTATGGAGCCCGGAATCCGTGTCGATCAGCCGGCTGGTCGGCGCGATCGGCGGCGGTACGCTAAGGCTGTCCATCGAGCAATGCTGCGCCGGTTCGCTCTCGGCGCGTACGGTGTCCGGACAGGTTACACTGGACGGCGTGGTGCTGGACAGCATTGTCCCTGTAGCAATCGGGTGGGGCCTGTCGGGCGATCTGTTTGCCGGGTTGCAATTTGAAGGCACGGGCGAGAGCCTGGGCGAGACCGTGCGCAGCATGACGGGCGAAGGCAATTTCGCGTTTACCGATTTCGTCGTGCAGGGCCTGGCGCCGTCGGTCTTTCCGGCCATTGCGGGCCTGGACAATGTGCTGGACATGGAAGCCGATGCGCTTGAGACCCTGATCGGCATTGCCCTGTCGCAGGGGGATTTCGAGGCCGAGGACGCGCGGGGCGCATTCACCATTGCCGGCGGCACGGTGCGTGTGGCCAACCTCATCATCGAAGGGGCGGGCGGACGGCTTGCGGGCAGCTTGAACCTGGTACTCGATACGCTGGGGCTGGATGGCAACTATGTGCTGACCCCGCGTGACTATGTCGATCCTGATGGACTGGTGGAGCCCGACACGGCCCGGATCATCGCGCAGGTGACCGGGACGCTGCTTGCGCCGGTGGTGCGCGTCGATCTCAGCGAGATGGTCGCGGCCATCCAGGTGCGGGCCAATGAATTGGAGGTCGAGCGGCTCGAGACTTTGCGACTCGAGGATGAGGCGCGGCAGCGTGCGGCGGCACAGGAGCGCAACAGGCTGATCGAGGAGCAACGCCGGCGCGCCGCCGAGGAAGCCGCGCGGCAGGCCGCTGAGGAAGAAGCGCAGCGGCTCGAGGAAGAGCAGTTGCTGCAAGAACAAGGGTCTGAGGTGATCGTACCGGAGGCCGGTGAAGAAGAGCCGATTACCGGGCCGCTCAATCTCGGTTTTCAGCCCGGGGTGAACCAGCCCATTGGCGAGGGTGTCAACCAGCCCATCCAGCTTATTCCGGGGCAGTAGCGGGCCGGTCCCGATACCAGGCCAGAACAGCCAGTCGCACGGCCGAAGACAGGTTCGTAGTGCGCCGGTTCTCGTCGATATCGCGCACAAGGCCGGCAAGGCTTAACTGGCGGGATGACGCCATGTCTTCGAGACCACGCCAGAATTCGGGCTCAAGCGCGATGGAGGTGCGATGGCCGGCAATGGAGAAGGAGCGCTTTTCCATGCCTTGTCCGGTTGTCAGGGCTTTTTGCGGAAGGCGTCGAGGCTGACCACTTTTTCGCCGCTGCTTTCTTCGGACGCAGCCTCGCCCGATGCCGCTTCGGTTGCGGCGTCGGCATTGGCTTCATCCGCCTCGCGCTCATCGGGGGCGGTGGCCGGGTCGAATTGCAGCGCAAACTGCACCGAGGGGTCAAAGAAGCTTTTGATCGCGGCAAAGGGAACGTGCAGCATTTCGGGCTGGCCGTTGAAGCTCAGGCCGACCTCGAAAGAGCTCTCGGTGACCTTGAGGTCCCAATACTGGTTCTGCAGCACGATGGTCAT
This sequence comes from Devosia sp., assembly GCA_040218355.1. GTDB lineage: Bacteria > Pseudomonadota > Alphaproteobacteria > Rhizobiales > Devosiaceae > Devosia. The sequence continues at coordinate 244,363 of JAVJRP010000012.1, forward strand.
TTCCTTGTCATACTGCTTGAGCAATTCCTCGCTGATGCGGGTGCCGGGCGCGCGCGTGGCAAAGGAAATGAAGAAGTGATGCTCGCCGGGCAGGCCGGTCCGCGACACCTCGGCCAGAACCTTGCGCACGACGCCGCGCAGGGCTTCCTGGGCGAGAATGTCGTATCGCATGTGGTCTTCGGCCATAGTGCCCTAATCTCCTCTTGAGTTCGGATCGAATCCCGAACGGCCCATATCAGCCCTACGTTCCCATGAAATTCAAGAACAAAGGCGGCAGCAACTGCAAGCAAATGGAAATGAGTGCAGGCTTCTGTTGCCAGGTGCCTGCGAACCCCGCCTGTCGCCCGGCTAGGGGCGGAGGACTTAAATTCCCAGTGCTAGCACCGCTTACGCGGCGAGAGCGACCGGAGCCTTATTGTTGTCATTAGCAACTATAAGTTTCGGACCGATAACGGTGGTACCTCACCGAGCAAAAGCACACTCTTTACGCCCTCGTCGATCCTGTTTCGTCCCCATTGGCTCCTCCCCGCAAGGAGAGGAGATGGTGGAGACGCCGGGTACTGCCCCCGGGTCCGATGGGTTTATTACAATGACAGTTTATCGCCATAGCCCTTGCGGGCACTCCCTATATAGGTGAGGGGCCAAGCGGATGCAAATCCGGATGGGATGATTCAGCTCTGATTAACACCTCGTGATCATGCTCGCGGCCCTCAAGAGGGCAGGCATGAACACGTCGAGACAAGGCTTTGGCCGGCGCGGTAGCGGGCGCAGGCGGCGCAGCGGATTGCTGGACACTCTGCCGCTCCTGCCACTGGCGCTTGTTGCCCTTGGTGTAGGGGGTGGTGTTACCACCATGCTCGAAGGGAGCGGTCTGAGCGACTGGTTGCTTGGCACGCATGAGCGTACGGTGCCAGCGGAGAGCCAGCTCTATGCGGGGCAATTCGGCCTCTGTTCGGGTTCGGTACGTGTTACCTGTATCGTGGACGGAGACACGTTCTGGCTTGATGGTACCAAGATCCGCATTGCCGATATCAACACACCCGAAGTCAGCTCGCCACAGTGTTCTGAGGAGGCCGCCCTTGGCCGGCGCGCGACTGAACGCCTGAGGGAAATGCTCAATGCCGGGCCATTCGCTCTGGTGCGGGACGGACGCGATGAGGACCAGTTTGGCCGCAAGCTGCGGGTCGCCATGCGCGATGGTCAGTCGCTCGGCGGGCAATTGGTGGCCGAGGGGCTGGCCCATGAATGGCAGGGATACCGTCGGAGCTGGTGCTGAGGTTCAGCGTTCGGCCGGCAGGTGCTCGACGACCAGGCCCCTGGTGGTGCGCGGGGCAAAACCGGGCCAGGTCCGGTCGCCGGCCGGCTCGGTCCAGGGAACCGAGGCCAGATCGAGATAGCGTGCCATGCTGTCGTCTGCCTTGAGGGTCAGGCCCAGAAATGCCGTCAGGAAGTGCTGCGCGATATTGTTCATCCGCACATTGGACCAGACGAAATCGGCGTAGTGTTCATAAGGACTGCCAGGTCCGCCCTGTTGCAGGGCTGCGGCTGGCGGCGGCATGGGGGCCGCCGCGTTGTGCCCAGCCCCCTGGAAGCTGAGCATGTAGCGCTCGGCATTGACGGCGCCCTCGAAAATGCGGCGGATACCGCCGGCATAGTCGGAAATTTCGTCCTGGGTGCCGCCGATCACGAAGAGGGGCATTTCGATACCGGCCAGTCCGGCCTCGTCCCAAAGGCCATGCTGCGCGCCCCAGGGCGCGAAGGCGACGGCTGCCTTCAGGCGTGGATCGCGTGCGGCCTGATAGGTTGCCGAGTTGGCCGCGAGGGCGTCGAGCGCGCCAGGAGGCGCCATGCCCGAGCCCATGGCGGCTTGGGATAGCCCGGCACCGGCGCTCGTGACAGCGCCGTAGCCGCCCATGGAGTAACCAATGATCGCGCTATTGTCGGCGTCCACCAGACCGGCCAGAAAGCCGTCATCTTCGCCCGACATCGCCGCAATGCGGTCGAGAACGAAGAGTTGGTCGGGCGAGCGGTTCGCCAGGGTGCTGGCAAAGCCCAGCTTGTTCTCATAGGTGCTTTCGAAATGGTCGATGCTGGCGACCACATAACCGTGGCTGGCGAGGTGTTCGCCAAACGGGCTGAGCAAGTAGCGATTGCCCGGATAGCCGTGCGAGATAATGACAAGCGGATAGGGGCCGCCGGCCTGATCGGGCGCGGCATCGCGCACCGCCTGACCGTGCAACGTCACCGTCGCGGTGCTATTGGCCATCTGCACGTTCGAGTAGATGCCGCCGGTGTCGGCCGTGTCCGGATCGGCGGGATACCAGATTTCGAGGCGAAGGGGACGATCATATCGGGCCTGGGGGCCGGTGAGCACATCGGGCCGGTCGGTGTAGAGCAGGTCGATCGTCCTGACCCCGACGGTATGTGGTCCGGGTTGCGCCAGTTCGGGCGCGTCAGGCAGCCGCTGGTCGATCCGATTGTCCTGAGCCAAGGTCATGCCTCCTGTCACCGCAAGCAGAATAATCACCAGAAGCTGTCGCATGCCGGTCTCCTCTTGCGGGGCAGAGTAGAGCGGGAAAGCGAAAGATCAAGTCCTTCATATGCTTTCATTTTGGTTCGTTTGTAGTGCTGGACAAACCGTGTGGCGCGCAGTCATGCTGGCCCGACAAGGGAGTTTCAACCGATGTCGATGGAGCCGTTGAGCGGCAGGGATTGCAATGGCTGCACGGCCTGCTGTTCCTTCCCGCCGATCCACAGCGAAACCTTGCAGAAGCCGGCCAATACGATGTGCCTGCATTGTGCCGAGGGGCAGGGGTGTACCGTCTATGACCAGCGGCCCGATGTCTGCCGGGGCTTCTTCTGTGGCTGGTTCTTTCTCGAAGAACTGGGCCCGGAATGGCACCCCAAGCAGAGCGGCGTGGTGATCCGGTCGGAGAGCTTCGACAATGACACGGTCACGCTGCTCATTCTGGAACTGGGTGCTTTCCTCGTGTCCGAAGAATTTGCCGGGATGGTGGGTGGCTGGGTGGAAGAAGGGTTTGGCGTCGAGTTCGAGCGGCTGGGGCCGCCGGGGCATCTGCCGGCCAAGATGCGCATGAACGAACTGCTCGAAGAGGCCGTCGCAAAGCGCGACCTGCGGGAGATGCAGACTATTTTTGCCTGGTCGCTGGCGCATATCGACAAGACCCATGCCTGGGAACCGGACGATACGGAGCTGCGTAGCGCGCTGGGCTGACCTAGCCGTTCCACTTCATCTTCATATAGATGCCGCCTGTCTCCAGTTCTTCGAGCATCTGGCCCAGGCGCTTGCGGCGGGTTTCCTCGCGCTTGGCGTTATTGATCCACATCAGATAGTCATTACGCTGATAGGCGGGGCGGGCCTCATAGAGCGCCATGAGGCCGCGTTCCTCCAGGGCGGCGCGCACGAAATCGGGCATGGGCTGAATCGGGCGGATCAACTTGCCGGGAATTGGCGAGCCGAGAATATTGTGGTCGAGATCGGTCTTGGGGCGGCCCATGCTGTGCTCCGCGTTGATGGCTTCGGGTCTCTTAGCATCGAGAATGCGCATAAGCTGTCAGTTGAATTCTCGTACTGCGTCGCAGCGCGACCGAATCGCAGTAAGTTTGACTCATGCAGTCCTATCTTCAGCTTCTTTCCGACATTCTCGAAAACGGCACCGACAAATCGGACCGGACCGGTACCGGTACGCGCAGCCTGTTCGGCCATCAGATGCGGTTCGACCTTTCTAAGGGCTTTCCGCTGGTCACGACCAAGAAGCTGCATCTCAAATCGATCATTTATGAGCTGCTCTGGTTTATCCGCGGCGAAACAAATGTCCGCTGGCTGCAGGAGCGCGGCGTCAGCATCTGGGATGAGTGGGCCGACGAGAATGGCGATCTGGGGCCTGTCTATGGCTCACAATGGCGGAGCTGGCCGGCACCGGATGGACGCAAGATCGACCAGTTGCAGGCCGTGGTGGACCAGATCCGCAGCAAGCCTGATAGCCGCCGGCATATCGTTTCGGCGTGGAACCCGGCCGAGGTCGACAATATGGCGCTGCCGCCATGCCACGCCCTGTTTCAGTTCTACGTCGCCAATGGCAGGCTGAGCTGCCAGCTCTACCAGCGTTCGGCCGACAGCTTTCTGGGCGTGCCGTTTAACATCGCGTCCTATGCCTTGCTGACCCACATGGTGGCGCAGGTGTGCGACCTCGAGGTCGGCGATTTCGTGCACACGCTGGGGGATGCGCATCTCTACAGCAATCACTTCGAGCAGGCGCGCTTGCAGCTTTCGCGCGAACCGCGGCCCTTGCCGAAACTGGTGATGAACCCCGAACGCAAACGGCTGGAAGACTTTGTCTTCGAAGACTTTGCCTTTGAAGGCTACGATCCGCATCCGCGCATTGCCGCGCCGATCGCGGTATGAGCCGGTCGCTGGAAGAACTCACCGCGCTGGTCTCGGAAGTTTCCGACACCTATGCCTCGCGCAATGACATTGCCCGCGACGATGACTGGTATCTGCTCAAGGTGCAGGAAGAGCTGGGCGAGCTCGTCGCGGAATATCTGCGCGGGACCGGACGCGGTCGGATGAAGGGCGCCGACGCGGCGGCCGTGCGGACGGCGCTGGAGGATGAGGCCGCAGACGTATTGGCCATGCTGCTGCTGTTTGCGCACAATAATGCGATCGACCTCGATGCGGCGCTGGAGCGGAAGTGGTTCAAATATCTAGGCCGTTCGCCCAAGGTTTGACCGTGTCCGGCCGGGCGCGGCATGCTAGTGATGCTGGCGTCAAGGAGAGGGGGCCGTGATGAGGGCTTGTGCTGCAACGTTGCTGGTGCTGATGGCCACGCCGGTATTTGGCAATGATACCGCGGCGGTTCTGACGACGGGTGGGCTGGAATTTGTCGCGCATGGCGAAATCGCCATGGAAAGCGAGGAGCTGTTCATCTCGCGCGAAGAGATCCGCGTCGTCTATCGGTTCCGCAATGACAGCGACCAGGGCCACCATTTGCTGGTGGCCTTTCCCATGCCCGACATCGTGCCGGATCATTTCTCGCCGGTGGCCTATCCGATGGGGGCGAGTGACAATCTGTTCGGGTTCGAGACGAGTTTCGAGGGCGAGCCGGTGGAGGCAGAACTGCACGAATATGCCTATGCGGCTGGAGTCGACCGGACCAAGCTGCTGGCAAAGCTCGATATTCCGCTGGTGCCGATCAGCCAGGAGGCCATCGACGCGGTCAATGGGCTGGATGAAGCGACGATAGCCGAGCTCTTGCATCTGGGCCTGACTATGCCGGATGAATACGATGCCGGGGAAGGTTGGGAAACCCACCACTGGCCGGCCTGGACCTATCGCGCGACCTATACCTGGGAGGCGACATTCCCGGCAGGCGAAACGGTTACCGTCGAGCATCGCTATACACCCAGTGTCGGTGGAACGACCGGGGTATCGTTTCTGTCCGAACCCTATGAGGATGGGTATGATCCGGCAGCGGATTATCGGCGCAAATATTGTACCGACGAGAATTTAGTTGCGGCGGTGCGCAAGACGCTGCCCAACCCGGACGAACCCTGGGGCGCGCCGTTCACCGAAAGCTGGATTTCCTACATCCTGACCACGGGCGGCAATTGGGCCGGTGGCGGCATCGAGAATTTCAGGCTCGTCATCGACAAGGGCAGTACCGACAATCTGGTGTCGTTCTGCGGTGAGGGCGTTACCAAGATCGGGCCCACGACCTTCGAGATGGTCAAGCAGGATTTCTGGCCGCGTGAAGAGCTCAATATCCTCATCCTCGAGCGCTATGAGGCGCCATAGGGCCGCCATGGCCCAGCACAGGCCCTCTCCGCGTCAGCGGATGACGCTGCAATTGCAATCAATGGAGGCCCCCCGCCTTGCGGGGCGTGTTATCAAGGACTTGACCAAGCTCACTATCCGCCCTGCCGTCCCAGCGGACGCCGGCCAGATCGTCGAATTCATCCGCGCGCTGGCCGTCTATGAGAAGCTCGAACACGAAGTGCAAGCCAGCGAGGCCGATCTTGCGCGCGATCTGTTCGGGGCCGAACCCAAGGTGTTCTGCGAGATCGCCGAATGGGAGGGCAAGCCGGTCGGCTTTGCGCTCTGGTTCTATACGTATTCGACCTTTCAGGGCCGGCACGGCATCTGGCTTGAGGATCTTTACGTCGATCCGGAACTGCGCGGGAAGGGGATCGGCAAGGCCTTGCTGGTCCACCTCGCGCAACGCTGCGTAAAAGAGGAGCTGGGGCGGTTCGAGTGGTGGGTGCTCGACTGGAATGAACCCTCCATTGCATTCTACAAAAGCCAGGGGGGCGTGATGCAGGACGAGTGGACCAAGGTGCGGGTGGATGGGGATGCGCTCTCCAAGTTGGGGCAGCTATGACCGTTCTCATCTCCCTCATCGCCGCGGTGGCGCGCAACAATGTGATTGGTGCGGACCAGTCCATGCCCTGGCGCATTCCATCGGATTTTGCCTGGTTCAAGCAGACCACGATGGGCAAGCCCATGGTCATGGGGCGCAAGCAGTTCGAAACTTTCCCCAAGCCATTGCCGGGGCGCCCACATATCGTGGTGACGCGGCAGCATGATTATCGGCCCGAGGGGGTGTTGGTGCGTCACAGTCTGCAGGAGGCCCTAGCAGCCGCGCGGCGACTGGCCGAGGCGAGCGACCAGAATGAAATCATGGTGATCGGCGGTGGCGACATATACGCGCAGGCGCTGCCGCTGGCGGACCGGCTCTATATCAGCCATGTTGATCTCGCGCCGGACGGGGATGTGCATTTTCCGCCCATTGACGCGGACGAATGGCGGGTCGTCGATGAGCCGGACATGCCCCGATCCGAACGCGATCCGGCCACTTATACGATAAGGGTTTACGAACGCATTCACGGGACCGCGCATTGATCGCGCGGGCGCCTTGCCTATATATGGCAGCAATGATTTCTCGAAGACACCGAAAGGAATGCGATGCCTTGGGAGAATAATGGTGGCGGAGGCGGCCGCAATAATGGCGGACCGTGGGGCCAGGCGCCTGGGGGAGGCGGGGGCGGTCCACGCCGTCCGGGTAACAATACTCCCAATCTCGAAGACATTCTGAACCGCGGACGCGCTCAGTTTGGTGGCGGATTGCCGGGGGGACGCTGGCTTTTGGTCGGTGGTGTGCTGCTGTTGGGCGCTTTCTGGGTGGTCAATTCGGTCTATACCGTCGAAGAAGCCGAAGTCGGTGTCGAGTTCCGCCTGGGTGCGCCCAAGCAGGAATTGTCCACTGCGGGTCTGCATTTCCATCTCTGGCCAATCGAGACGGTCGAGAAGGTGAATACCTCGCAGAACCAGACCTCGATCGGCACGGCGACTGGTGCTGGTTCGCGCTCCAATGCCGATGATGGCCTGATGCTCTCGGGCGACCAGAACATCGTCGATGTGCGCTTTGCCGTGCTGTGGTCGGTGGGCAATCCGATCGACTATGTGATCAATGTCCGTGACCCCGAGGAAATGGTGCGCAACGCTGCGGAAAGCGCGATGCGCGAAATCGTCGGCCGCCGTCCGGCGCAGGATATTTTCCGTGACGACCGCGCCGGGATTGCCATCGAGGTGCAGCAGATCACCCAGGACATTCTCGATTCCTACGGCATGGGCGTTTCGGTGCAGCAGATCTCGATCGAGAATGCCGCGCCGCCGTCCGAAGTGGCTGATGCCTTCAACGAAGTGCAGCGTGCCGAACAGGACGAAGACCGTCTCCAGGAAGAGGCCCGCTCCTACGCCAACACCCTTTTGGGTGACGCCCGCGGTCAGGCCGCAGCGCTGCGCGAAGAAGCTGCCGCTTACTCGAACCGCGTCGTGCAGGAAGCAACCGGTGAAGCCGAACGCTTCAACGCGGTCTATGCCGAATATGTCAACGCACCCGAAGTGACCCGCAAACGTCTGTTCCTGGAAACGATGGAGCAGGTGCTGGGCGCCTCCGAGAAGGTGCTGGTCGAGAATGGTGCTGGTGGTTCGGGCGTCGTGCCCTATCTGCCGCTGCCTGAGTTGCGCTCCCGCGCCAATGCAACCACCGGTTCGGGGGAGTAAGCCATGAGCAATCGTCTCTTTATCATCGGCGCCGTCCTGGTGGCGGCCCTATATGTGCTGTTCTCCTCGATCTATGTGGTCAACGAGCGTGAGCAGGCCATCGTTCTGCGCTTCGGCCAGATCACCGATGTCCGCAGCGAGCCGGGTCTGTATTTCAAGATACCGACAGACATCGTGGATAGCGTGCAGATCATCGAAGATCGTCTGCTGCGTCAGGATATCGCCGACATGACCGTGCAGGTCTCGGGCGGTGCCTTCTACGAGGTGGACGCCTTCCTGACCTACAAGATCGTCGATCCGGTGCTGTTCCGCCAGCGGGCCCTGGGCCAGTTGTCGGTCGCTCAGGATCGTATCGCCACGCGTTTCGATGCGGCCCTGCGTCAGGTCTATGGTCTGCGTGAGTTCAACGCGGCTCTCTCCGAGCAGCGCCCGCAGATGATGGATGAAGCACGCGACCTGATCCGCCCGGAAATGGCTGCGTTGGGCATCGACATCGTGGATGTGCGCATCCTGCGCACGGATCTTGCGGATGAAGTCTCCGAACGGACCTATGAGCGTATGCGTGCCGAACGTCTGGCTGAGGCTGCGCTGCTGCGTGCCCGTGGTCAGGAACAGGCACAGAGCCTGCGCGCCATTGCCGAACGCCAGGCCGTGGAAATCGTCGCAGCAGCCACACGCGATGCCGAAATCATCCGTGGTACGGGCGACGCCGAACGGAACCGTATCTTTGCCTCAGCTTATGGGCAGGACGCGGAATTCTTCGAGTTTTATCGCTCGATGGAATCCTACCGGACGGCGCTGGGCAATACCGGCACCACCATGGTCCTCTCGCCTGATAGCGCCTTCTTCCGCTACTTCGGTTCGGATGGCGAAATCCCGGCGGCCAGCACAAGCTTTGCAACGCCGCTGCCGCAGCAATCGGCGCCTCAGCCCAGCACCAGCTCGGATGAGCCGGCACTGGATGGGCTTGGAATCGAGGACACCGTAGCGCCGACCATGACTCTTGATGATGGTTCGGAACTGCAGCCAACCGTTGGCACTGAGGCCCCGCCTCCGGCTGAGGAGAACCCGCCTGCGGTCGAGGGAGCAACCCCGACTGAAGCGCCAGCCAGCCAGTAGGCCAAGGGCACGTCAACAAAAGGCCGGCGCAGGAAACTGCGCCGGCCTTTGCTATTGGAGGGGGTGACTAGAGCATCTCACCGTTTCAATGAAACGGTGGGGCCGCTCCAAGTCTTTGTTTTGTCGCGTTTCCGAACCGCAAAGCCATCGCCACTTTTGCTGGAAACGCTCTAGCGGACGAATTCGTCGTCGTAATAGCCTTGCAGGTAGAGCAGGGCGGTGAGGTCGCCATGGTCGATGCGGATGCCGGCAGCCTCGGCGACCGCTGGCTTGGCGTGCAGCGCCACGCCAAAGCCGGCGACACCGATCATGTCGAGGTCGTTGGCGCCATCGCCAACGGCCATGGTGCGGGCAATATCGAGATTGCGTTCGCTGGCCAGCGCCAGCAGACGCTCGCGCTTGGTGTTCTTGTCGACGATGGGCTTGGTCACCGTCCCAGTGAGGCTCTCGCCGTCGAACTCGAGCACATTGGCGATGGCTTCATCGAAGCCGATGCGTCTGGCGAAATAGTCGGCAAAGAAGGTGAAGCCGCCCGAGACCAGCGAGGTATAGGCGCCATAGGCCTTCATGGTCTGCACCAGGGCGCGGCCGCCGGGGGCGAGCGTGATGGCCTCGCGGCGCACTTCCTCGATGACCTTGCGCTCCAGCCCCTTGAGCAGGGCAACGCGGGTGTCCAGTGCCTGGGCAAAGTCGAGTTCGCCGCGCATGGCGCGATCGGTGATTTCGGCAACCTGTGGCTTGAGGTCGAGAGCGGCGGCCAACTCGTCGATGCATTCCTGCTCGATCATGGTGGAATCCATGTCGGCGACCAGCAGAAGCTTGCGGCGGCCTTCGGTGGGTACCAGATTGGCATCGACGGCCTTGGTGCCGATGATGTCGCGGGCGATCGCCAGGGCATCCGGTGCACCAGGCTCGAGAATGTCGCAGGCCACGCCGTGGTTTAGCCAGTTGAGTTCTCCGCCGGTTTGGGCCACCACAGCCTGCGCCAGCGTTACGCTCAACTCAGGGTCGGCGGGATTGGCGATGAGGGAAAGAACCGGCATGGCGGGCATAACTTTCGGGAGAGTTCGGTGATGAGCCAAAGGCGCGCTGTGCTGATAGCGGGTCCGACTGCCAGCGGCAAGTCGGCGCTGGCGCTGGACCGTGCACGCGCCGGCGGTGGCGTCATCATCAATGCCGATGCCATGCAGGTTTACGACACGCTGCGGATCGTGACGGCCCGCCCGAGCGTTGCGGATGAAGCAGAGGCTGAGCATCGTCTTTATGGCATCGTGCCGGCCGCCGAGCGGTTTTCGACCGGGCAATGGGTGCGGGCAGCGCAGGCGATGCTGGATGCGGTCGATCCTGCGCGCGAACTGATTTTCGTCGGCGGGACAGGGCTTTACTTTGAAGCGCTGACAAACGGATTCGCCGATGTGCCGGAAATTTCCACCGCGCTGACCTTTGAAGTTCAACAAGAGATTCAAGCGCTTGAAGAGCCACAGCGGATGGCCCTGCTGGAGGCGGAAGACCCGGTGACGGCCAGACGCCTCAAGGTGGCCGATCCGCAGCGGGTGACGCGGGCCATTGCGGTCAAACGCGCGACGGGGCGGGCGCTGTCGAGTTTTCAGGACGATCAGCAGCCGGGGCTGCTGGAAGGATGGTCGGTCGAGCGCATGGTGCTTTCGCCGGATCGCGATGTATTGCGCGAGCGCATTGCGCGGCGCTTTGAGGCCATGTTTGCCAGCGGCGCGGTCGAGGAGGTTGAGGCGCTGCGGGCACTGAAGCTCGATCCGAACTTGCCGGTGATGAAAGCCATCGGCGTGCGCGAGATTTCCGATTGGCTCGATGGGGTGCATAGCCAGGGCGAGGCGATCACGCTGGCCACCATCGCCACTCATCAATATGCCAAGCGGCAGCGCACCTGGTTCCGCAACCGCATGGGCGACTGGCCGCGCCTGGGCCTTGAGGGCCAGGCCCCTTAGGCGTTGATGTTGCGGAGCAGGCCCAGGCGCTCGCGCAGCGCGAAGCGACCGACCAGGAGCACGGCCACGAAGGCGAGGCCGGCTGCCAGGCCGAGCCAGATGCCGACGCCGCGCATGTCGAGCACATATCCCAACAGCCAGGCGACCGGCAGGCCAACCAGCCAATAGCCGAAAATGGCCATGACCATGGGCACCTTGGTGTCGCTCAGGCCGCGCAAGGCATGGGCGGCAACAACCTGGGCGCCATCGACGATCTGAAACAGGCCGGCAATGGCGAGATAGGTGGCGGCAAAGGCCAGGGCGTTGCGGTTCTGCGGCAGGGCGGGGTCGAGAAACAGCGCCACGATGAGCGGGCCGAACAGGATGAAGGTCAGGGCCGAGATCGCCATGAAACCGGTGCCGAGCAGAAAGCTCATCCAGCCGGCCTTGCGGATGCCCTCCTGGTCCTTGCGGCCATAAGCGACGCCGACGCGGACCGTGGCGGCGATCCCGAGCCCCAGCGGCACCATGAAGGCCAGCGAGGCGCATTGCAGCGCGACGGCGTGGGCGGCCAGTTCATCGGTGCCCAGACGGCCCATCAGAATGGCGGCGGCGGCGAACAGGCCGACTTCAGCCAGTACGGTCAGGCCAATGGGTGTGCCGATGCGGAAGATCTCGCGGAAGCGCGGCCAATCGGGCTTCCAGAAGCGGATGAGAATGTTGAAGCGTTTGAAGCGGCGGTGGCGCAGCACATAGGTCAGCATGGCGCCGAGCATGAACAAATTGGTCAGGACCGTGGCGATGGCCGCGCCGCGCAATTCCAGCCGCGGCAGGCCGAAATTGCCGAACATCAGCAGGTAGTTGGTGATGGCGTTGACGATAACGCCGCCCACAGTGATGACCAGAATGATGCGCGTGGAGTCAAAAGTGGACAGGAAGGAGCGCAGGACGATGACGCCCATGGCAGGCACCAGCATCAGGACGGCGATCTGGATATATTCCTCGGCCCGGGCGGCCAGAACCGGGTCTTGCCCGAGCCAGCCATAGACCGTGCGGATCTGCAAGAGGATCGGTGTGAGCAGCAGGGCCAGGAGGATCGCAGCCCAGAACCCCTGGCGAACGACGCGGCGGATGGCTTTGATGTTCCGCCGGCCTCGGGCCTGGGCGGTCAGTGGTGCCACGGCGCCCACCACGCCGACGCCGAACAGGAAGAGTGGCATGAGAAAACTGCTGGCCAAGGTGCCTGCGGCAAGCGCCTCCGGCCCGAGCCAGCCCATCATCAGGACATCGGTGGCCTGCAGTGCATTCTGGGCCACCTGGGCAATGACCAGGGGCCAGGCCAGGGCAAATGTGGCACGGAATTCCGTGCCCCAGCCGGATTTGGCCATGGGGTTCTGTGGCGCCGCACGGGCCGCCGCGACGTTGTCGCTCATTGTCATGTCTCTCACTCGCAGCCCATGCTGTAGTCCAATCCGGTCCGGCGCGAAAGCAGGACCGATGCCGGGAGCATGAAATGGCCAGATTGGTGCCGAGACATTTGCTGGTGCTTGCCGGCCTGATGGGCGCACTTGGCGTTGCCGCAGCGGCTGCCGCCTCGCATGGCGAGAGCCGGAACCTGGGCGCCCTGGCGACGATGTTTCTGGCCCATGCGCCGGTGCTGGTGGCGCTGGGCCTGTTGGGGCAAGGACGCGTTCTGTTGGGCGCCGGACTGGTGTTGGCAGGCGGCACGCTGCTGTTCGGCGGCGACCTGGCGATGCGCGAATATGTGGGGCAGGGGTTGTTTGGCGGGGCGGCACCACTGGGCGGCGGCTTGATGATGCTGGGCTGGGCGGGACTGGCTCTGGCCGGGTTGGTGGGCAAAGGCCGGGCTTGAATTAATAAAGTTTAAAACCCGGCCGGAACCATTCACGGAGCCGTGCATTCCTTCGTGCGAGTGTTTCGTTGGAGGAATTAATGCACAAGATCCTGATCATCGCCGCTACCGCCCTGTCCCTGGCCGCCTGCACCACCACCCAGCAGGGTGCAACCGTGGGTGCCATTGGTGGCGGCATTGTCGGTGCAACCGCAACTGGCGGCAATATTGTCGGTACGGCCGTTGGTGCCGGTATCGGTGCCGTGGCCGGTGCGGCTGCCGGCGAGCTTCTTGGTTATTACGGGACGAGCCGCGACCGCTGTGTTTACGAGCGTCGGGACGGCACCCGCTATATCGATACCTGCCCGCGCGGATAACGCGCCGCATCTCCAAGCCGCAGCGCCCCCTGCGGCCAAGCGCCCCCAGGCGCCAGACACCCGGTTGGCCCCCCGACCGGGTGTTGTTTTGAACACTTGCGGACAATCGATTGAACGCGCAGGGCGGCCTTGAAAAAGTCAACAAAAACAGCAATAATTTTGGCATACGTGCCACTTGTCTTGCGCTAACTGAACGACCGGCCTGCCGGAAACTTGGCTACCTCCTGATCTCGTGAACCGTAAGTCCGGAAAAGTTGCACACTCCCGGACAAACCCTTCCGCCGCACGCTGCGGCACAACAGACCTAGAGGACCAAGACATGGCCGCCATCACCGGGACCGTGAAATTCTTCAACACCACCAAGGGCTATGGTTTCATCTCGCCCGATAACGGCGAGAAGGACGCATTCGTCCACATTTCCGCCGTTCAGCGCTCGGGCCTGCAGGGCCTCTATGAAGGCGACAAGGTGAGCTTCGAGCTGCAGACCGGCCGCGACGGCAAGGTCTCGGCCACCGAACTGACCCTGCTGAGCTAAGCACAAGACGCAGATTATTGGCCGGTCTTCACCGTTTCCCAAGGAAACGGTGAAGAACCGGAATGGAAGGGGCCCGCTGGGCCCCTTTTGCTTGCAATCGCGTGCACGATCTGTCCGCCTAGGGAAAGTGACGAGTCGACTATGTGCCGTTGGACGATATGCGCGAAATACTGAAACATTGGAGCCCGCGGGTCGAAACCGCATCGAGCCTGCGTCAATCCGGGGCGATGCCTTATGCGATCATTGAAGGCCGCATGGCGTTTCTGCTGATCACATCGCGCCGCAGCGGCAAGTGGATCTTTCCCAAGGGCGCCATCGAACCCGACATGACGCCTTGGGAGAGTGCCGCAGTCGAGGCGCAGGAAGAGGCAGGTGTCACTGGGGAGATTTCCAGCGAAATCATCGGTACCTACCGGACCGGCGCCGGCGGGGACAATGTCGGGCTGGTCGATGTCGATCTCTATCCGCTGTGGGTAACGCAGCAGTTCGACGACTACAAGGAAAAGGGACAGCGCATGCGTCATTGGGCGACGTTGTCCGAGGCGCGGCGCCTGCTGGCAGACCAGACATTGGGACGCCTGGCCGTGGCGCTGCACAACCGGATGATTTCAAGCTAGCGGCCCCGTGTCCTGAAGGACGCACTGCCTTAGGGGATCACCAGGCTCAGGCCGAAATAGAGCGATGCCGAGACCAGCGCCGACGCGGGGACGGTAATTACCCAGGCCGCTGCAATGGAATAGACATGCTGGCGCCGCACCAGCATACGGGTCTCGACGCGGCGGGCATTGGCCAGGGCCTCTTCAGGCGTGGCATTGAGCTGGCTGGGGTCGACGAAGCGGGCATTGATCGGCACGGCCGTGCCTTCCATGTCGCGCCGCGAGATGTATTCACGCAGAAATCCGACACCGAACACAGCACCCACGGCAATGTGGGTGGACGACACCGGCATGCCCAGCGCCGAGGCGATCAGCACGGTGACAGCAGCCGAAAGCGCGGCGCAAAACGCGCGGATCTCGTTGAGCTTGGTGATCTGCTCGCCCACGGTGCGGATGAGGCGGGGGCCGAACAGGGCCAGCCCCAGTGAAATGCCGATGGCGCCGATGGCCAGGACCCAAAGGGGCAGGGTGATGCCCGAGACTTCGCCATGGCCGGTCTGGATGGCGGTGACAATTGCGGCAAAGGGGCCAATGGCATTGGCCACGTCATTGGCGCCATGGGCAAAGGAAAGCAGCGCGGCAGAGACGATCAGCGGCAGGCGGAACAGCGCGGCCACGTGCTTCTTGCGGTTTTCCATATGGCGTGACTGGTGGCGGACCCAGGGCATGGCGGCAACCCAGCCAAGCGCGCCGAAGGCAATGCCGAGCGGGATGGTCACGCCCCAACCGGGCTTCCAGATGCGGCTCAGGCCCTTGGTGGCCAGATACATGGTGAAAATGCCGGTCATCACGGCCACGAATATGGGCACCCAGACGCGCGCCGAGGTGATCTTGTCGAGGCGCGTGGTGATGGTCATGCGGATGATGACCAGGAACACGGCCGCGATCAGCCCCCCCATGACCGGGGAAATGACCCAGCTTGCAGCAACGGCGGCAATGGTGGGCCAATTGACGATGGCAAAGCCGGCCGAGGCGATGCCCGAACCGACAA
This sequence comes from Devosia sp., assembly GCA_040218355.1. Classification (GTDB taxonomy): domain Bacteria; phylum Pseudomonadota; class Alphaproteobacteria; order Rhizobiales; family Devosiaceae; genus Devosia. The sequence continues at coordinate 259,919 of JAVJRP010000012.1, forward strand.
CGCCGCCGACGACAGCATGCGTGGTGGAAACCGGCGCACCAACAAAAGTGGCCAGGTTGACCCAAAGCGCCGAGGCCAGCAGGGCCGCCATCATCACCATGATGAAAGTGCGGCCTTCCATTTCGGGGGAGATCAGCAGGTCGCGCGCCACCGTGTTGACTACGTCACCCCCGGCCAGCAAGGCGCCCGCCGCCTCGAAAATGCCGGCGATGGCCAAGGCGCCCACCATGGTCAATGCGCGGGACCCAACGGCGGGACCCATATTGTTGGCCACGTCGTTGGCACCGACATTGAGCGCCATATAGCCGGCAATCAACGCTGCGATGACCACGACATAGGTGCCCGGACCCTGGCCCATGACAAAAGCCGCCCAGACGCCCACCAGCAGCAGGAAGACCAGCGCAATGCCGGGTGCGGCCAGCGAGCGGCTCAAATGATGGGTGGCGTTTTCGAGGCCCGAAAACCGCTGCAGATCCTTGTCGAGCGCGCTTTTGCTCATGTCACCGAACTGTCATTTTTCGTGTTGGCTCCGCCTTAACATCTCAGTGGCGTGCTGCCAGCCCCCATTCGGGCCGGAAACGCGCCTGTGCACGGGAATCCCGGCTCGCGGGCGGCTATGGGCGCATGGCGGCTTGACTTTGGCGTGACAGTGCTTCTATCAATGCGCCATCTAGAATTTTTGGAGCGGTCCAGTGCGGGCACTCATTCTCGTAGTACGCAGGCGCATCGGCAACGTGGGGTAGAACCCCGCGCGAAAGCTGGTGCGCCGAACACAGGTCCCGAATGGGGCCTTTTTTATTGCCTTTTTTCCTCAAGAGCGGGAACACAGGCGGCAGGTGAGATAGCGGCCCCACTGGGAGGGGCGAAAGAATTAGGAAGGGCTGAGCAATGGCCGAGAAGATGACCGGCGCGGAAATGGTGATACAGGCGCTGACCGATCAGGGCGTGGAGCACATCTTCGGATATCCAGGTGGTGCTGCGCTGCCGATCTATGACGCCATGTTCCAGCAGGATTTCGTCAAGCACATCCTGGTGCGCCATGAACAGGGCGCGACCCATATGGCGGAGGGCTATGCCCGTTCGACCGGTAAGCCCGGGGTGGTCCTGGTCACCTCCGGTCCGGGCGCGACCAATGCGGTGACCGGCCTTACCGACGCGCTGCTCGATTCCATTCCGCTCGTCTGCATCACCGCCCAGGTTCCCACGACGCTGATCGGCACCGACGCGTTCCAGGAATGCGACACGGTCGGCATCACCCGCTCCTGCACCAAGCACAATTACCTGGTCAAATCGATCGAGGATTTGCCGCGCATCCTGCACGAGGCTTTCCTCATCGCCACCACGGGGCGCCCGGGTCCGGTCGTCATCGATATTCCCAAGGATATCCAGTTCGCCGTGGGCGAATATTTCCGGCCCGAGGCCGAGACGCTGCGTCACCAGTCCTATCGTCCGCAGGTCGACGGCGATCTTGCGGCGATCGAGACGGCCATCGATCTGATGCTGAAGGCGGAACGGCCGATCTTTTATACCGGCGGCGGCGTCATCAATGCTGGCCCGGAAGCCTCGGAAAATCTGCGCGAGCTGGCGGAATTGACCGGCTTCCCAGTGACCTCGACCCTGATGGGGTTGGGCGCCTTCCCGGCCTCCAATCCGCAATGGATGGGCATGCTGGGCATGCACGGCACCTATGAAGCCAATATGGCGATGCATGATTGCGACGTGATGATCAATATTGGCGCGCGGTTCGATGACCGGATCACCGGCCGCATCGATGCGTTCTCGCCCAACAGCACCAAGATCCATGTCGATATCGATCCGGCCTCCATCAACAAGGTGGTGCAGGTGCATGTTCCCATTATCGGGGATTGCAATCGCGTGCTGGAAGAGATGATCCGCATCTGGCGCAGCCGTACCAATGCGCCGCGCACCGAAGCCATTGCCGGCTGGTGGACACAGATCCAGAAGTGGCGTGACGTTGGTTCGCTCAACTTCAAGAACTCCGACACGGTCATCAAGCCGCAATGGGCCATTCAGCGGCTCTATGAAGCGACCAGGAAGCAGTCCAAGGAGGTGTTCATCACCACCGAGGTTGGCCAGCATCAGATGTGGGCAGCCCAGCATTTCCACTTCGACCAGCCGAACCACTGGATGACGTCGGGTGGCCTGGGCACGATGGGTTATGGCCTGCCGGCGGCAGTCGGCGTGCAGGTTGCCCATCCCGATGCGCTGGTGATCGATATTGCCGGCGAAGCCTCGGTGCAGATGACCATGCAGGAGATGTCGACGGCGGTGCAGTATCGCCTGCCGGTCAAGATCTTCATTCTCAACAATGAGCGCATGGGCATGGTGCGCCAGTGGCAGGACCTGCTGCACGGCTCGCGCTATGCGCATTCCTATTCGGAGTCGCTGCCTGATTTCGTCAAGCTCGCTGAAGCTTATGGCGCCAAGGGCATCAAGTGCGACACGCCGGCCGAACTCGATGCGGCCATTGCCGCCATGCTCGATTATGACGGCCCGGTGCTGTTCGACGTGCTGGTCGAGAAGGACGAGAACTGCCTGCCCATGATCCCATCGGGCAAGCCGCACAACGAGATCATCCTGCCCGATACGGCCAATATCGGGGATATCATCGACGAGAAGGGACGGGCGCTCGTCTAGAGCGCTGCGGAGGACACGAAAATGAACGCACATTTGCAGCCCACCGGTTCGGCCTATTTCCTGACCCAGGAAACCCAGCTTTCAGAACGTCACACCCTTTCCGTGCTGGTCGACAACGAGCCGGGCATTCTCGCCCGGGTCGTCGGCCTGTTCTCGGCCCGTGGCTTCAATATCGAAAGCCTGACCGTCAGCGAGACCGAACACGACAAGCGACTTAGTCGCATCACTGTTGTTGTGATCGCCACGCCCAAGGTGCTGGTGCAGATCAAGACCCAGCTTGAGCGGCTGGTGCCGGTGCATCGCGTGCACGATTTGACCGCCGAAGGCGCTTATCTCGAGCGCGAGCTGGCGCTGATCAAGGTCAATGGCTCGGGCGACAGTCGTGCCGAGACGCTGCGCCTGGCCGATGCTTTCCGCGCCCAGATCGTGGATGCGACGGTGGAAAGCTTCGTCTTCGAGGTGACCGGCAAGCCGTCCAAGATCGACAGCTTCATCGCCCTGATGCAGCCGCTGGGGCTGGTCGAAGTGGTCCGCACGGGCCTGGCCGCGATCAATCGCGGTCCGGAGGGGATGTAATCAGCGAAACGCTGATCGCTCTCATCACAAGGTTCGATTGGGCGAGGCGCCCAGTCTGGTGTATGGCAGGGCCCAGTTCTATCGGGTTCCTGCCATGACTTTGCTTTCCGTCAATCTCAATGCCGTCGCGCAATTGCGCAATCGCCGCGATCTGCCCTGGCCGAGCGTGACGGGTATCGCGCGCGTGGTGCTCGATGCCGGGTCGAGCGGGATCACCGTGCATCCGCGTCCGGACGAGCGGCATATCCGGCGCACGGATGTGTTCGAATTGTCGGACGTGCTGCGCGCAGACTACCCAGGGGCTGAGTTCAATATCGAGGGTTATCCAAGCGAGGATTTCCTCGAGTTGATTGAACAGGTGAACCCGCAGCAGGTGACCCTGGTGCCGGATGACCCGGCGCAGGCGACGTCGGACCATGGTTGGGATTTTGCCGGCAAGGGCAATTTTCTCCGCTCGGTGGTGCAGCGGCTGAAGCGGCCCGACCGGCGGATCTCGCTGTTCTGCGACCCGGATGCCGGAGCAGCCGGCATTGCGGCGGCAAAAGCCACCGGGGCGGATCGGGTCGAGCTGTTCACTGGTCCCTATGGCGCCTGTTACGACGACGCGGCAGAAGCCGAGCGGCAATTGTCGGCGCTGGCAGTAACCTGCCGCGCGGCACTGGATGCCGGTTTGGGGGTCAATGCAGGGCATGACCTGACATTGGTCAATCTGCCGTCCTTCCAGAAGGCGGTGCCTGGGGTTGCGGAAGTGTCCATTGGCCATGGAATCACCGCTGATGCGCTTTTGATGGGATTTGCCGAGGCGACGCGGCGCTACAGTGCCGTTCTGGCCTGACACGATTGTTCGTTCAGGAAGAACACTACGTGCGCGCTATGAAGGCAATGACCCGGATTTAGGGTGGTCAAGCCGCCCGAAATGCGGAAATTGCTTGGATTTCTTATACTTACATGAGTGTAACCGGGGCACGGCAATGTCCCCGGCTGACAAATTCGTGCCCTCTTGAGGCTTTTCGTTACAGGCACATATATCGCCTCAGTTACGATTTGTTACCAAGGAGGGCACTCAAATGTCCAAGCTCAAGATCGGCGTCATCATCTCTTCCACCCGTCCCACCCGTTTCGGCGAAGTGCCGGCTAAGTGGATCCTGGACAAGGCCAATGAACGCCCTGAAATCGAGGCCGAGCTGATCGACCTGCGCGATTTCGACCTGCCGTTCTTCGATGAAGCGGCTTCCAATGCCTGGATGCCTTCGCAGAACCCCGAGGCGGTTCGCTGGCAGAACAAGATTTCTGAATTTGACGGCTTCATCTTCGTGGTCGCCGAATATAACCGTGCCATCACCGGTGCGCTCAAGAACGCCATCGACCAGGCCTATGTGAACTGGAACAAGAAGGCTTTCGGCGCTGTCGGTTACGGTACTGTGGGTGCTGCCCGCGCCATCGAAAACCTGCGCACCATCGGTATTGAACTGCAGATGGTCTCGACCCGTTCGGCCGTGCATATTGCCGGTGCCGACTTCTTTGCCGTGCACCCGCTGGGCCAGCAGAACAAGCCCATGAGCGAGATCGAAGGCTCGATCGGCAATTCAGCCAATGACATGCTCGACCAGCTCGTCTGGTGGGGTGAGGCTGCCAAGGCCGCCCGCGAGGAAGAAAATTCGGTCGCCGCTGCGGCCGAGTAAGAACCGAAGATCGCCAGCGTTCGCTAGGTAAAAGGGGCTGTCCTGTCGGGGCAGCCCCTTTTTGCATGTGAACTATTCAGGTCACCGGGTGTTGTTTGTGATGGGGGACGGGTGTATAGCGGCGCCCGCCTTGAAACAGCGAGAGCGCCAAAGCTCATGACGCAAGCGGAAACTGCCGGCGCTCCAGCCGGTGACGTAGCGACCGAACAGGCCAGCCACGGAAGATCCAGTCTGCCGCTCCTTACCCTGGGGGCCATTGGTGTCGTCTATGGCGACATCGGCACGAGCCCGATTTACGCCTTCCGCGAAGCCATGGCGGTGCGCCCGGGCGTTGCCGCGACCGAGACCGAAGTGCTTGGCCTGCTGTCGCTGATCGTTTGGGCCTTGGCCCTGACCGTGGCGTTCAAATATGTGTTCTTCGTCACCAGGGCCGACAATAATGGCGAAGGCGGCACGCTCTCGCTGATGGCGCTGGCCCGCAAGACCTTCGACAAGCCCCCGGTATGGATTACCGCGCTGGGCGTGGCCGGAGCGGCCATGTTTTATGGCGACGCCATGATCACGCCGGCCATTTCGGTGCTGTCGGCCGTGGAAGGGTTGGAACTGGTGGCGCCCAACATGACCCGCTGGGTGGTGCCCATTACCCTGGTCATCATCCTGGGTGTCTTCTTCGTTCAACGCTTCGGCACGGGCAAGGTAGGGGTGGTTTTCGGCCCGATTACCGCCGTGTGGTTCCTGGTGATGGGGAGCATCGGGCTCTATCACATCGTCCAGAACCCGTTCGTGCTGTGGGCGCTGAACCCTTACCATGCGATCGAATTTCTCGCGACACATGCCAATATTGCCTTTGTGGTGATGGGCGCCGTGTTCCTCGCCGTGACCGGCGCGGAGGCGCTCTATGTCGATCTGGGACATTTCGGACGCAAGCCGATCGTGCTGGCTTGGTTCGGCCTGGTGTTTCCGTGCCTCTTGCTCAATTATTTCGGGCAGGGCGCCTTCGTGCTCAACGTGGGGCCGGAAAATGTGGTCAGCCCGTTCTTCGAAATGCATCCGGACTGGGCGTTGGGGCCGTTCGTGGCACTGGCCACCATGGCGACAATCATTGCCAGCCAGGCCGTGATCTCAGGCGTGTTCAGCCTTACCCAGCAGGCTATCGCGCTCAATCTCTTGCCGCGCATGATCGTGCAGCACACCTCGCAGGACCAGCGGGGCCAGATCTACATGCCCCAGATCAACACAATCATCATGATCATGGTGCTGATCATGGTGGTGAGTTTCGGCAGCTCGACGGCAATCTCTGCTGCCTATGGTATTGCGGTTTCCGGCATCATGGTGGTGACCCTGGCGTTATTGCTGGTGGTGATGCGCCGCAACTGGAAGTGGCCGCTGGGCGGGGTGATCGCGTTCGGCCTGCTTTATCTGGTAATTGACGGTGGTTTCTTCGCCGTCAATTCGGCCAAGATCGTCCAAGGCGGCTGGGTGCCGGTCGCTGTCGCACTGTTCGTGTCGCTGCTCATGGTGAGCTGGATGACCGGTCGAAACCGGCTGGCGGAGAAAACCCGCCGCGATGAAGTGCCGCTTGAATTCCTGGTCGAGAATCTCGCCAAGAAGAAGCCGACTGTGGTGCCGGGCACCGCGATTTTCCTCACCAGCGATGTCGAGGGCGCGCCCACAGCTCTGCTGCATAGCCTCAAGCACTACAAGGTGCTGCATGAGCAGAACGTTATCCTGACCGTGCGCACCTCGACTTCGCCGCGCGTGCCGGACGATGAAAAGGTGACCATCGACGCCTATAACGAATTGTTCTTCCGCGTGGTGGTGACGTTCGGTTTCATGGAAGAGCCGAACATTCCCAAGGCACTGGCGCTGGCCCGCAAGCTGGGCTGGAAGTTCGACATCATGTCGACCTCGTTCTTCCTCTCACGCCGTTCGCTCAAGCTGGGGCAGAAATCCGGTCCGATCCGGTTCTGGCAGGACCGGCTGTTCATCCGGCTGGCGCGCAATGCCAGCGATGCGACCGAGTATTTCCACATTCCCACCGGCCGTGTGGTGGAAATCGGTACTCAGCTTATCATCTGAATTCAGAGTTCAGAAATGAGGCCCGCCGGGCCTCATTTTTTCATGTCGGGACAGAGATAGGGCACGCTGGCAGGGGCAAAGCGCTGTTCCTCGACGCCGCCGACGAGCTTGAGGCTGAGCACCAGCTCATCACTGGTGAGCGAGGCAATGTCGGCACTGATGGTCATGCCGTCCTCGTCCCAGGCAATTTCGGTCTCGGAAAGCTGCTGCCAGTTGGAGAGGCGATAGGTCTCCCAACAACTGTCGGACACCATGGTGCCATCGGCCAGGAAGATGTGCATGACGCCGGGCAGGGCGTCGCTGCCGTCCTGCCGCACCCAGACCCGGTTGAGCAGCGGATTGTCCTCGCGCGCTTCAGTCTCCTCCGCCGCCGGTTCAGTATCCTGGGCCATAGTCGGCACAGCGGTACAGGTACCAACGCCCCAAACGGTCATCAGCGCGAAAATGGCGGCCTTGGTATCCATCAATCGTCTCCCTGCAATGCACCACACTTGGGCATCACTCTTTGGTGCGACAAGAGTGATCGTCCCAAGGCGGCGAAATTTGGTTCGTGCCGTGACCTTGTGAAGGCCTTATGCGCGCAGGCCCAGCACCTGGTCGCGCCCGGAGACGCGCTGGGTCTGCACCGGCCAGAGATCGTAATCCTGATCGAGCACGCGGGCAGCATGGGCGGCCCAGTTGGGATCGTCCAACGCGCCACGCGCCAAGGCGATGAAGTCGGCTTCGTCGCGCTGCAGGATGGCTTCGGCCGCTTCGATGTCGCCCAGCAAGCCGACGGCCATGGTGGGGATGTCGGCACCCTGCTTGACGGTGTGCGCAAACGGCACCTGGTAGGCCGGGGTCGAGGCAATGCGCCCCTGGGCCAAGCCGCCGCTGGAGCAATCAATGGCATCGACACCGCGCGCCTTGAGTTCGATGGCCAGCGCCACGCTGTCTTCAGGCGTCCAGCCGCCCGGCGCATTGTCACTCACCGAGAGACGGGCCATCAGCGGCTTGTCGTCCGGCCAGACAGCGCGCACCGCTTCGGTGACTTCGAGCACCAGGCGCATGCGGTTTTCGCGGCTGCCGCCATATTCATCGGTGCGGTGGTTCGAGAGTGGAGACAGGAACTGGTTGAGCAGATAGCCATGTGCGGCGTGAATTTCGATGGTGTCGAAGCCAGCCTTTTCGGCGCGAATGGCCGCCTCGACAAAGCCGTCCTTGACGCGCTGGATGCCGGCCTTGTCGAGTTCGGTGGGCACCTGGAATTCAGGATTGGCCGGATCATGAGACTCTGCGCTGGGGGCCACGGGCTGCCAGTGTTCGTAACCGACCGCGCGTCGCCGCTCCTCGCTGGCAAGGTCCTCGGGCGTGTGCCAGGTCACCGGGGTCGAGGCCTTGCGTCCGGCATGGGCAAGCTGGATGCCGGCGGCGGCGCCCTGGCTGTGCAGGAAGTCGACAATGCGGGCCAGGGGCGCAATCTGCTCGTCCTTCCACAGGCCCAGATCCGCGTAGGAAATCCGTCCCTCGGCCACGACGCCGGTGGCTTCCACGATCACCAGCCCGAAGCCACCCAGGGCGAAGCGGCCCAGATGCACGAAGTGCCAGTCATTGGCGAAACCGTCGATGGACGAATATTGGCACATCGGTGCAACCACGGTGCGGTTGCGCAGGGTCAGGCCGCGCAGTGTGACGGGGGAAAGCAATTTTGACATTGGCAAAGTCCTTGGCCGGCTGAAGGCTGGTTAGAATATGCCCTACATGGCCTTTTCCTGCTTCATCGGCAAGTGCCGATGATTGAAAGCTGTGTTGCGAATGATGCATTTCCGTGAATAGCTCCTCCTCTGGACGTCAGAGCGGGAATCGCCATGCCCATCACTGCAAGCCGTTTTCGTGAACTCCTGGGTTTTGAAGATCGCGGTGTGACGCGCCTGGACAAACGCGTTGAACCCATGGGCGACTATGTCGTCGAGCATCTGCAATTGCGCATTGGCGATGCCGAAGTGCGGGGCATTCTGACCCGTCCTGCCGAGGTTGCTGCGCCGCTTCCTGCCATTCTTTACGGGCATTCCCATGGTGGTCGGTATGATGTCGGCGCACGCGAACTGCTCGATGGACGCGAATACCTGGTCAGTCCGCTGGGCCCGGTCTTCGCCCGAGCCGGTTATGTCACGCTGTGCATCGACATGCCGGTCTTTGGTGAGCGCGCCAATGTCACTGAAAGCGCGGCCGCCAAGGCATTGCTGTGGTACGGCCAATCGCTGTTCGGCGAGATGCTGTCCGATCACGCCGCCGCGCTGACCTATCTGGCGGGGCGTGATGACGTGGATGCGTCGCGCATCGGGGCCTTCGGCCTCTCGATGGGCTGCGTGCTCAGCTATTGGCTGGCGGCGCTGGACAAGCGCATTACGGCCGTGGCGCATCTGTGCTGCTTTGCCGATTTCCGCACCATGGTCGAACTGGGCGCGCATGATGGGCATGGCATCTATCTGACCGTGCCGGGGCTGCTCAAGGAAGCCGATGGCGGATCGATCGCCGCATTGATCGCGCCGCGCCCGCAGCTCATCTGCGTCGGGGAGGCCGATCATCTCAGCCCGCCGCAGGCCGTGGCCCGCGCCATGGACGAATTGCGCCCGGCCTATGCGTCCGCACCGGACAAGCTCGAATTCATCAGTGAGCCTGGCATTGGGCACGAGGAGACGCCGAGCATGCGGGCGGCGGTATTGCGCTTTTTCGAGCGCTATCTGGGATAGGGGCTTGGGCTAAGGGCTAGCCGATGCCGATGAGATCGAGGGCTCGCTGCTGCAGGTCCGGATTGGTCCAGAGCATGTAACCGCCAAACACCAGCGCGGCGACCAGTGCCACACCGAACAGTTTCTTCATTACCGAAAAGACCAGCCAAAGCAGGATCGCGGCGCCGATGCCGAGGACGAGAAGGCTGGACATGTCAGTCGGCATGGGCGGGGCCTCTATTGCGTGGATTGCGGCTGTCTAGGAGAGGGGCGTGCCCAGATTGTGGCAAGGGGCGCCAATTGCCTTGGCCGGGCCAAGTCTTGAACAGGCAAGCGCAGCATCCCAATTGAGCTGGCAACAAGGAGTTCGCATGAGCAGTGATCGTCGCTACGCCCAATATGACATCGAGAAGAAGTCACTGCTCGTCGCCTATCTGCTCTGGTTCTTCCTCGGCTATGTCGGCGCGCACCGCTTCTATCTCGGCCGGCCTCTGAGCGGCTTTGTCATGCTGGCGCTGTCCGGCATCATCCTGCTTGTGACCTTGCTCAGCTTCGGCGTGCTCAGCTTCCTCTGGGCCATTGTCGGCCTCTGGTGGCTCATCGACGCTCTTTTGATCCCCGGCATCGCCGCCGGCCGCAACAGCCAGATCGCCGACCGATTGCTGGGGCGGCGGTAGAGAAAAGCGCTCATCGCGAGGGCTGAAAAGGGAGAGAACCAAAAACGCCCAAGCGGAATTCTCGCGATGAAGACCTTCAATGCTTGTGCGCCGATGTCGCCCCTCCTACGCGGCGTTACCTTCGGGCTGTGCGTGAGGGCTCTGTACTTTGTTGGCGGGTATGGGGGTGGTTAGCAGGCTGACCGCTTGCAAATGTGGACGACCGAAAGCCGCCGTTGCCACATCGGCTAGATTGTGGATGCTGAGCGGATGGCAACCGCATTCTCGATAAATCGTGACACGGGCACAATCCGCATTGGCCAGGTCGGCTCGCTCGCTGCCAATCAGCGAAAGGTGGAAATAATGCCGGACGTGAGCGATCTGGTCGCGGGATCCCCAGATCACGGTAATGGCTATGACTGGGTGGACCTGCACAACCTAACCTTTGGCGGCCAGCCAGCGATGCTTTCGCTGTGCTTCTACGACGACTTGCTCAAAGAGGCCAGGTGGAGCGTTCAGCTCCCTAATGCTTCAACGGAAGGCGGCTGGCCGACACGAGCGGCGATTGACGCGGAGATCGCTTTCGTCCGTCGTGCACTGGCAGAAGAGATGGGCATTGGCGCTGGTACTCTGAGCTGGGGAGAAGTTTGGAGCAGCTTCGACCCAAAGGGGTTTTTGGCTGCTAATGGGCTTCGCTATCGTCCCTCCAACGTCTGAAATGGGGTCGACTACTGACCGACTGGTTCGGTTCCCGCACTTTGCGCCGCTCTAGCGTCCGCTACGGGGTGGGTAAGGCGACTGGCTGTTTTCAGCATGCTTCTTCAACGTTTCGGACATCCGTGAAGTTCAATTTCACCTTCTCGACTGCGGCTCTGTCCAAGGTCTCAATCGCGTAAAATGAGCTATCGATGGCTCGGATAATCAGCCATTCTTGATCGGGCTTGTCGGGCAACGCGCCTACAAAATCTCCCCAGATCACCTGAGTTGTAGCGTGTGCAATACTCTGAAGTTCTTCGCCGGAGATGCGGGCCGTCGCCTCCGCAAGCTCTGCAAGGCGCAGACCTCCTGTGCCAGTCGCTTCGAAGGCCTCATCTTCTGGAGACTTAACGGTCCAGATCGCGGACAATGATACGGGCGCCAAAACGCGAACTACGTCGCGCAAGTCGAATGCGAGAGTGCTACCGGCCAAGTCATGAATGGTCAGTCTCGCCATGTCGCTCTCCTAGTATGACTGCACCAGAGAGTGGAACAACGGCCGCTTTCGGGCAAGTCAAACGACGAAGCGAACCGCTGGATTGGGGGCGATTTCCGGCATTACGGCGGGCTTGTTGCACGGGCGTGTAAACCCCACCGGCTGTCAACCCGGCGCAGGCCGGGGCCCATCCTGAGCTGGTGCACCTTTCGCTGATGGCCACCCCCGTGGTTCGAGGGTCGCTTCGCGCCCACCTCACCATGAGGGCTCGCCAAACACCGGTTCCTCCCCAGACCTCATCCTGAGGTGCGAAGCGCAGCGCAGCCTCGAAGGACGAGGTCGGTCATTACCGGGCCCTGTCAACTTTTTTATCCCCGCACCCAAAACCTCCGCTATCCTCCCCCTATCTCTCCCGCGATGGGCGGACTGCAGCGAACAGTTGCGGGAGGAGCCGGTGAGACTGGATTCGCTCCAGGGCTCGCCTGCTAGTCGGGTCACCTTGCGACGAGCGATCAATAGGGGCCACGACGGCAGGAGAAACCCAGCATCCCGAGGCGGCGACGTCTCTATTTACTTAGTTTTACTGAGACGCACGCGCCTCGGGACACGTCCATTTCCAAACCCGGAGGCCGCAGGGTTGACCGGCGCGCAGACATGTCTGTGGCCCACAAGGAGCCATTGGGCTCGACAAGGCCTCAAGATTCCACTTGCAACGAACCGTACCGTACGGTACGCCCATATCAGGAAATGCGGGGCGGTATTGAGCTGCCCTTTGAAGCGAAGAGGTTGCCGTGGCCCTGGCCATCAAGGTCAACGAAGAGACATTCACACCCCGGCAGCAGGCAGTGCTGACGGCGGCGCTGGATCTGCTCGTCGAGAATGGCGACGGGCTGACGATGACGGCAGTGGCGCGGCGCGCCTCCTGCTCGAAGGAAACGCTCTACAAATGGTTCGGTGATCGCGACGGGCTGCTGACTGCGACAGTGCAGTGGCAGGCGGCCAAGGTACGCATGCCGTTTGTTGATCGCAGCCATCTCAGCGTCAAGGCGCTGCGCTCGAGCCTTGAGCAATTCGCGCGTGACCTCTTGACCACCATTATCGGCGAAGTCTCGATTACCCTCAATCGCACGGCCATTACCCATGCCGCGCAGGAAAAGGACGATCTGGGCAATATCGTGCTGGAGAACGGGCCCATGGCCATTCGCCGGCGCCTGAAGCCGATCCTCGAAGCGGCGCGCGATGCGCGCCTCTTGCGCTTCCCTAATAGCGAGGAAGCCTATCGCACTTTCTTTGGCCTGGTCGTGCGCGACGTGCAGATCCGTCTGCTGCTCGGCGACAAGGGGCTCACCCAATCCAATGTCGAGGCGAACATCGAATCCGATGTGAAAGCCGCGGCGGACCAGTTCCTGACCCTGTATGGGGTCAAGGCAAATAGCTGAAACAAATCGCAATTTCTCAGGGAGATCCCCAATGCGCGTCTATTATGATCGTGATGCCGATCTGAACATCATCAAATCCAAGAAGGTGGCCATCATCGGCTACGGTTCGCAGGGCCATGCCCATGTGCTGAACCTGCGCGACTCGGGCGTCACCAATGTTGCCGTGGGCCTGCGTCCCGGTTCTGCCTCGGCCAAGAAGGCCGAGGGCGAAGGTCTCAAGGTGATGAGCGTTGGCGAGGCTTCGGCCTGGGCCGATGTCATCATGCTGCTGACCCCCGATGAGCTGCAGTCCGATATCTACAAGGAGCATATCGAGCCCAATATCCGCGACGGCGCGGCGCTGGCCTTCGCCCATGGTCTGAATGTGCATTTCAACCTGATCGAGCCCAAATCGAGCGTCGACGTGATCATGATCGCGCCCAAGGGCCCGGGCCACACCGTGCGTGGCGAATACCAGAAGGGTGGCGGCGTGCCGTGCCTGATCGCCGTGCACCAGGACGCTTCGGGCAATGCCCATGACATCGCGCTGGCCTATGCCTCGGGTGTGGGCGGCGGCCGCTCGGGTGTCATCGAGACCAATTTCCGCGAGGAATGCGAGACCGACCTGTTCGGCGAGCAGGTTGTGCTCTGCGGCGGTCTGGTCGAGTTGATCCGCGCCGGCTTCGAAACGCTGGTGGAAGCTGGCTACGCACCGGAAATGGCCTATTTCGAGTGCCTGCATGAAGTGAAGCTGATCGTTGACCTGATCTACCAGGGCGGCATCGCCAACATGAACTACTCGATCTCGAATACGGCCGAGTGGGGCGAATATGTCACCGGTCCGCGCATCATCACCTCGGAGACCAAGGCCGAGATGAAGCGCGTGCTGCACGACATCCAGTCGGGCAAGTTCACCTCCGAGTGGATGCAGGAAATCAAGTCGGGCGGCGGCGCCCGCTTCAAGGCGACCCGTCGCCTGGCCGACGAGCATCCGATCGAGGAAGTCGGCACCAAGCTGCGCGACATGATGCCGTGGATCAAGGCTGGCGCCCTGGTCGACAAGGCGAAGAACTGATCCTCGCATCTGCGATGGAATAATGGAAGGCGGGTCTGCGGGCCCGCCTTTTTCATTGTTCGATACGGCCCCACTGGATTCGCGCCCAGAGGCGCTCGTGGAGGATGAAGCAGACGAAGCCGGAAAGCGCTCCCGAGAGGGCGAGCCCTCCGGCGGCCACCAGGCTCCCGGTGGCCAACCAGCCCATCAGCGTCATGGTGACCAGGCCAATGGCCTGCCACGTGACCGCCTTGACGATGGAGCGGGCCGAACTTTCCAATTTATCCTCCTGTGAGATGGGGGTGCTACACTGCTGTTGCAGCGCTGATGTCAGTCCAGACGCCTGACAACAAGGAGGGATTGGTGACGCTCTGCGACAATTCGGTGCGTTTTGCGACTATTGTTGTTTTTTATCACCATGCGTGGCAAAAGCCCGCATATGGACAAGCGCGAACGGGCCGAAATCTTCAAGCAGAGACTGACCGATGCCGTCGGCCGGGCCGGGTGGTCGCAAACGCGGCTGGCGCAATCGGCCGGGCTTGACCGGTCGACAGTGTCGCAATTGCTGCTTGCAGATGAGCCGCGCTTGCCGAGCGGCCAGGCTCTGGCGGAAATTGCGGCGGCCCTGCAGGTATCGTCCGACTGGTTGCTGGGCCTGTCCAATCATCGCGGTGCGGCCAGCGAAATCCTCGACCAGGCCGTGCAGATGACCGAGGCGGCGCGCCACCCGGTGGATGAGCAGGTCCTGAAGTGGAATGCCGAGGTGCTGGGCGCGAAAATCCGGCATGTCCCGGCGGGGCTGCCCGACATTTTCAAGACCGACGAAGTTCATGTCTTTGAATATGAGACGGCGGTGCGCCGTACGCCTCAGCAGGCGATCAGCGATTCGGCGGCGCAAATTGCGCTGCTGCGGCGGCTGGAGACGGATATGGAGATTGCTGTTCCCGTCCAGACATTGGAGAGCTTTGCTGCGGGCGAATGGCAATGGCGCGGTCTGCCGGCGGAGATCCGCAAACGGCAATTGGAGGCCATGGCCGCTTCGCTTGAGGAGTTCTACCCGTCAGCCCGGCTCTATGCCTTCGATGCCCGCGAGCTCTATTCGGTGCCGTTTTCGGTCTATGGCCAGCATCGTGTGGCGATCTATCTGGGGCAACGCTACCTGGCCTTCACGGCGCCCACCTATATCCGCCTGATGGCCCGGCATTTCGACGATCTGGTGCGCTCGGCGAGCGTGCATGGACATGAAGCGGCCGCCTGGGTGGCCGATCTGGCGCGGCGGGTGCGCTAGGGCTTGCCAGAGAAGGGGTCTTTCGTCTCGGTTTCATTCTGTTAGGCTAGCGATCAGCGTCGTCAGTCTTCGGGCTTCCCAACAGGGAGACTATCGTGACTTTGACCAAGCGGTTCGCGCTCTACCTGATCAAGCCGTCTCACTATGACGATGACGGCTATGTCATTCAGTGGAAACTCTCCCCCATTCCGTCCAATTCGCTCGCCTCGGTGCATGGGCTGGTGCGGGACGTGATCGACCGCAAGGCGCTGGGCGACGAGTGGCAGGTTGATGTCGAGACCATCGACGAAACCAATACCGAAATCGACATCAAGGGGGTGATCGCCGACTGCAAGAAGGCTGACGCGGCACTGGTGATGCTGATCGGCGTGCAGTCCAACCAGTTCCCGAGGGCGCTCGATATCGCCCGGCCGCTCAGAGACGCCGGAGTGCAGGTGGCGATCGGCGGGTTTCATGTCTCGGGCGTCATCTCGATGCTCAATGGCGAGGACGCCGATTTCAAAACCGCCCAGGAGATGGGCATTTCCCTGTTTGCCGGGGAAATGGAGGGCCGGACCGATGCAGTGTTGGCCGATGCTATCGCCGGGACGCTGCAGCCGCTCTACAATTTCATGCACGATCTGCCGGGGATCGAGGATACGCCGGTACCGTTTATGCCCGCCGAGCATGTGTCGCGCACCGCCTACAACCTCACCAGCTTCGATGCCGGCAGGGGGTGCCCCTATCAGTGCTCGTTCTGCACCATCATCAATGTGCAGGGGCGCAAATCACGCCGACGCTCACCGGACGACATCGAGAAGATCATCCGGCTCAATATGAGCCAGGGCGTGCATCGCTATTTCATCACAGACGACAATTTCGCGCGCAACAAGGACTGGGAGGCGATCCTGGATCGTCTCATTCACATGCGCGAAGTCGAGGGGCTGAATTTCAATTTCATCATCCAGGTCGACACGCTGTGCCACCGAATACCCAATTTCATCGAAAAGTGTTCACGCGCCGGAGTGACGCGGGTGTTCATCGGGCTGGAGAACGTCAATCCCGCCAATCTCAAGGATGCCAAGAAGCGGCAGAACAAGATCACCGAATATCGGGTCATGCTGCAGGCCTGGAAGAGGTGGCATGTCATCACTTATGCCGGCTACATTCTGGGCTTTCCCACCGACACGCCCGAGCGGATCATGCACGATATCGACGTGGTCAAGCGGGAGTTGCCGGTCGATATCCTCGAGTTCTTCTTCCTCACGCCGCTGCCGGGTTCTGAGGACCATCAGAAGCTGCATCGGGCCGGGGTAGCGATGGACCCCGATCTCAACAAATACGATCTCAATCACGCGACCACCGCGCATCCCAACATGACCAAGGCGCAGTTCGAGCAGGTCTATGCAGACGCCTGGAGCCGCTATTACTCGCTTGACCATGTCGAAACGATCATGCGGCGGGCCGCGGCCTCAGGAGTTTCCACCGCACAGGTGCTGCTGCTGTGTACCTGGTTCATGGGCGCCCTCAAGATCGAGGGGGTGCATCCGCTGGAGGTTGGCTGGATCCGTAAGAAGTCGCGGCTCAACCGGCGCTCGGGAATGCCGATAGAGCCAGCCGTCCTGTTCTATCCGAAATATTATGCGGAGCTGGGCTGGAAACTGGCGCGATGGGCATGGCTCTACTTCCGTTTTGGCCTCAGGCAATTGAAGGTCGAGCGCGACCCCAATCGCAAGGCTTATGCGGACTTGTCCATGGCGCCGGTTTCCGAGACTGACGCGGAAGACCTGGAACTGTTCAAGACCAGTGATGCCGTGGCCTGGCTCGATCAGCAGAAGCGGATCAATAACGCCCAGCACGGCATCAAGGCGCCAGCAGCAGAGTAGGCGGCTTCATTTTGACGGGAAACGGCTATTGTTTGTCGCGTTCCCAAGCCGCAAAGCCGTTGCCAGTTTTGCAGAGAACGCTCTAGAACCGTCTCACCATATTGGAGAGACGAAGATGGCGTTGCCAGAATTTCCGGTCGAAGGTGGGTGTTCGTGTGGTGCGGTGCGCTACCGGCTCAAGGCGTCGCCGCTCACGGTCTATAATTGCCATTGCAAGGATTGCCAGCGCTATTCCGGCGCGGCCTGGTCGATGTCGATGATCGTCAAGGACCAGGATTTTCACGTGCTGGCGGGCGAGACCGAGCGCTATGATCGAACTGCCGATAGCGGCAATGTCATTGCCATGCATTTCTGTGCCAAATGCCATAACTGGCTTTGGAATGTGCCGCCGGCTGGGGGCATCAAGGTGGTGCGTGCTGGCTCGCTCGACGATCTCGATTGGGCGGCACCGGTCGGCAATATCTGGACTGACAGCAAGGCTGCGTGGGTTCAGCTCGACCCAACGCATGTCAACTTTCCTAAGGGGGCCACGGATCGGACACCGTTGTTCGACGCCTGGACCCGGACACATCAGGGCTAAAACATGGACACCAAAGACGAGATCGCGCTGGTTCAACGCCAGGAGACGGAGCTGGTTCTGCCCGCGTTCGACGAAGCCGTGGCTTTCGAGATCGGCTCGGCCATTCGAAATCGGTCTGTGGCAGAGGGATTGTCGCTGATCGTGGATCTGCGGAATTGGGACCGGCAATTGTTCTTTGCAGCCACCCCGGGCACTACCGCCGATAATGCCGAGTGGGTGCGCCGCAAAATCAATACGGTGCGCCGCTTCCAGCGCGCCACCTACCGGCTGGTGCTGGAACGCGGAGAAGGGGTGTTTCCCGAGGTGTTCGGCGCCGACCCGGCAGACTATGTCATCGCGGGCGGCGGCTTTCCCATCTGGGTGCCGGGCGCCGGGATCATCGGCACGTTGACCGTTTCGGGTCTGCCCGGTCGCAGCGATCATGGTGTGGTTGTCGATGCATTGTGTGATCATCTGGGCAAAGCCCGGTCGGACTATGCGCTGCCGGAGGTTGCCCGTTGAAACTGCCTTACCTGATCCTTGACGTCTTCACGCGTTCTCCGCTTAAGGGCAATGCGCTGGCCGTAGTGCCAAAAGCCGACGGGCTGATGGATAATGAGATGCAGGCGATCGCCCGCGAATTCAATCTCAGCGAGACCGTGTTCATCTGCAAGCCGCAGAATGAGCGCAACAGCGCGGCCCTGCGTATATTCACGCCCTATCAGGAACTGCCCTTTGCCGGTCATCCGACAGTAGGCGCGGCTGTGTCGCTTGGGCTGAACAGCCGGGCCTCGGCCATCCGGATGGAAGAAAAAGTGGGTCTCGTCACCGCGCTGTTCGAGCGGCTGGACCGGCGGAGCGGGGAGGCGCGGTTTACCTTACCACGGCTGCCGGCGCGCATTGCCGAATTGCCTGACCGGCTGGGGATTGCGCAGGCACTGGGGATCGAAGTCGAGGAGATTGGCTGCGATGTCTATAAGCCGGCGGTGTTTTCAGCCGGTGTGACCTTCCACCTCGTGCCGGTCCGCGATGCATCGGTGCTCAAGCGGGTGCGGGTCAACAAGACGGCCTGGGACCAGGTGTTCGACCAGGAACATCATTCTGCCTATGTATTCACCCTCACCCCGGAAGAGCGCGAGAACGATATTGCCGCGCGCATGTTCGGCATGGATATCGGGGAGGATCCCGGTACCGGTTCGGCGGCTGCGGCGCTGATCGGCCTGTTGGCCGAACAGGCTGTGGGGACCGGCCAGACCGACTATGTCCTGCGCCAAGGCTACGAAATGGGGCGGCCCTGCCGCATCACCCTGCAATTGCGCAAGGACAATGACATACTGGTGTATGGCGCCATTGGCGGCGAGGCGGTGGTGGTCGGCGAAGGCGTCCTGGATCTGGATTGAGAGCCGTTCCGTCCGGCCTCCGGTGTGCTATTCTCCTGATCGGGGACTAAGCAGCAGGAGGGCAGGACAATGGACGTCGTCATCAATCTTCTTATTTGGGTGCACGTGATCGGCTTTGTTGTCGGTGGCTCGAATTCTGTGGTCGGGCCGGTTATTGGCGCTCGTATGGCCACAGCCACGCCGGAACAGCGCGTTGGCTATTTTGGTGTGATGAATACGCTCTCGCAGGTGGGCAAAGTGGCCATGGCCGCCCTGCTTATCACCGGGCCGCTGATCATGTTCATGAAGTATGGCGGGCTGGGCGGCGCTTCGGTCTGGTTCTGGGTCAAAATGGTTCTGGTGGCCGTGATGCTGGCGGCGATTATCTATGGCGGCATTCAGTTCAAGAAGTCGCAGGGGGGCGATGCGGAGGCGGCAAAATGGGCCGGCACGGCGCACAAGATCACTGGCCTGGCGTTTCTCGGCGTGCTGCTCTCGGCGGTGTTCGCATTCGGGTGACGATTAAAAAGTAACATAATTCAGCGTTCTACCCTTGCACGGAGGGGCGGCTTGGCGCATTGTCATTGGCAATTGATAGCCGTACCAGAGCGTACTCATGCAGCGCCGCCGCGCCAAAGCCATCGCCATCGCACAAACTCAGGCCCTACAGGCCCGTTTGCTGCTGGCCGCCGGCCTGCTGCTGCTCCCTGCGCTGCTTCTCCTTCTTATCAGCCCCTGATCACCGGCAGCTCGCAATAGCGAGCGGGTCGTCAGGGGATTGCGCAAAAACCGAACATCAACACATGTGCGGTCCTGCGAGTGTTTGCCTCGGGGCCGATAGGAAACCAAGAGAAGCCAATGTCCGTCGACAGCAACAAAGAACGCGTCTTCATCTTCGACACCACGCTGCGCGATGGCGAGCAATCGCCCGGCGCCACCATGACCCTGGAGGAAAAACTCCAGGTCGCCGAGGCGCTCGATGAAATGGGCGTCGATATTATCGAGGCCGGTTTTCCCATCGCTTCGAATGGCGATTTCGAGGCTGTCGTGGCCGTGGCCAAGCAGGTCAAGAATGCGACCGTTGCCGGTCTCGCCCGCGCCATCAGCGCCGATATTGACCGGGCTGGTGAAGCCGTGCGGCATGCCCAGAAGGGGCGCATCCACACCTTCGTCTCCACCTCGCCGATCCATCTGGCGCACCAGATGAAGAAGACCGAGGACGAGGTGATCGAGATCATCTCCCGCACGGTGACCCAGGCCCGCAACCTGATCGATGATGTCGAATGGTCGGCCATGGACGCCACGCGCACGCCGATGGAGTTCCTCAAGCGTTGCGTCGAGACGGCGATCAAGGCCGGGGCGACCACGATCAACCTGCCCGACACGGTGGGCTATGCAGTGCCCGAAGAGCATTTCGCCATGTTCAAGGAGATCATTGAGACGGTACCCGGCGCCGACAAGGCGATCTTCTCAGTGCATTGCCATGATGATCTGGGCATGGCGGTCGCCAATTCGCTGGCCGGTGTGGCCGGTGGCGCGCGCCAAGTCGAGTGCACCATCAATGGGCTGGGCGAGCGGGCCGGCAATGCGGCGCTGGAAGAAGTGGTGATGGCGCTGCGCACGCGTGGCGACGCCATGCCCTATTACACCGAGATCGACAGCACGCAGCTCAGCCGCGCCAGCCGCATTGTTTCGGCGGCGTCGAACTTCCCGGTGCAGTACAACAAGGCGATTGTGGGCAAGAACGCCTTCGCCCACGAGAGCGGCATCCACCAGGATGGGATGCTCAAGAATGCCGAGACCTATGAAATCATGACCCCGGCCAGCGTCGGCATCAAGGAAACCACCCTGGTCATGGGCAAGCATTCGGGGCGCGCCGCGTTCAAGGACAAGCTCAAGGAGCTGGGTTACGAGCTGGGCGATAATGCCTTCCAGGAGGCGTTCCAGCGCTTCAAGGATCTGGCGGACCGCAAGAAGCATGTCTATGACGCCGATATTGTCGCGCTGGTCGACGACGAAGTCGGCTCGGTGGGCGATCGCATCCGGCTGGTCGACATGGAAGTTGTCAGCAAGACCGGTGGCACGCATCGCTGTGATCTGACCGTCACCATCGACGGCGAAAAGAACAGTGTTTCGCTCGAGGGCACTGGTTCGGTGGACGCGATCTTCAACGCCATCAAGGCGGCCTCGGGGCAAAATCCACATCTGGTGCTCTATGCAGTCGATGGTGTGACTGGCGGCACCGATGCGCAGGCTTCGGCCCATGTGCGCCTTGAAATGAACGGCCGCATCGCCTCGGGCAATGCGGCAGAGCCCGATACGCTGGTGGCTTCGGCCCGCGCCTATCTCAATGCGCTCAATCGCGTGATGATCGAGCGCGGTGCATCGGCGCAGGGCGCGCTGGCGGGCTGAGCTCGAGCCATAACAGAATATTTTGGGGCGCGGTCGACAGGCCGCGCCCCATTGCTTAATCACTTGCGCGCGCAATGCTTGCGCACCAGCGCCCAAGCTGGTCTAGCCATGATCTGGCTATCTGGGAGTGAACGATAGATGTGGGGCAAGGCAGAATTCAGGGGCGGCCTCCTCGTGCTCCTTGGTGCGCTGATTATAGCGCTGGCCGTGGTCGTTACGGGCCGGTATCTGCCCGGCCTCGTTCTGTTGCAGAGCCTGCGGTTTCACATGGTGGTGGCTGGAATTGTCCTGGCGCTGGCCCTGATTGTGCTCGGCGCGCGCTGGCGCGGGGCTTTGGCGCTGCTGCCGCTGCTTGCGGCGGGGCTGCACGGCTACTGGCTGGTGGGGGAGCTCTATGCCAGCCGCACGATGCCAGAACAGGCGCCCGTGGCCCAGTTCCGTTTTCTCAGCTTCAACGTGCTGGCAGGCAACCGCCAGGCCGACGAACTGGTTGCTGCGGTCCTTGCCGAGCGGCCAGAGATCGTTCTGGTCATGGAGACCCCTGGTATCGAGTCTCACCTGGCGCAGATGTCGGAGGTGTATCCCTATCGCCTCGGCTGCGAGAGGACCGAGGTCTGCGATATCTCTCTATTTTCGCAATTGCCCATCGAGGACGGCGGTATCCAGCTTTTCCAGCCGTTTAACAGGGAGAGGCTGGTCACCGCGCGGGTCAGGGTCGATGGACAGCCGGTGACCATTGTGGGCACGCATTTGACCAAGCCCTATGATGAGCTGGTGGCCTGGCAGGAAATGGCGGAGCTGCGGCGGTTGCTTGATGGCATTGAAGGGCCGGTGGTGCTTGCCGGGGATTTCAACTCGACCATTTGGACGGAGTCTATCGGCACGCTTATGGAACGAGCCAGGTTGGTGCCCGGACCATCGACGCCGGCAACCTGGCCCGTGCGTCTTGGTGCCCTTGGAGTGCCGATCGACAATATGTTCACGCGAGACAATGCCCGTGTCCTGACACTGGAGTCGGGAGAGAGCTATGGCTCCAATCATCGTCCGCTCTGGGCCAGCATCGGGCTCTACGCGGCCGAATGAGCCTGCCTGAGGGCCAGTGGCAGGGCTTCTGCGAGAAGGTCCAGCTCCCGGTCCGGCGCGGCACTGATGCGGATGTGCTGATCCAGCCCCGGCGCGGCGGGCTTGCGCACGAAGACACCCTGCCGCCCCAGGGCCTCAAGCACGCGCACGGCAAATGCCCCGTCACTGCCGCAGTCGATGGCGACGAAATTGGTGGCCGAGGGCAGTGCGAGCAATCCGTTGTCGTGGGCGATCTGTGCGATGCGGCTGCGTGCGGCGGCAATCGCGGTAACCGCGCCGTGCAGGTAGGCCTGGTCATCCAGCGCCGCCAGCGCCGCGATCTGGGCCAGCTTGTTGACGCCAAAATGATTGCGAACACGATTGAAGGCGCCGGCGAGCCGGCGGTTGCCGATGGCATAGCCACAGCGCATGCCGGCCAGTCCATAGGCCTTGGAGAAGGTGCGCAGGCGCAACAGATTGGGCCGGTCGGTGTCCAGTGGCGGCCCCTGGTCCGGCGCCGTCTCTAGATAGGCCTCGTCCAGGACGATCAGGCAGGTCTCAGGTACGGCGTTGATGAAGCGCTCGATGTCGCCGGCGGGCCAAAAGGACCCCATCGGGTTGTCGGGATTGGCCAGATAGACCATGCGCGAATTGGTCTGGTGGGCCATTGCGGCGAGCGCTTCGGGGTCTTCGTGAAATTGTCGGTAGGGCACAAAGCGCAAGTCGCCGCCAAATCCGGCCACGTGATAGTTGAATGTGGGATAGGCGCCCAGCGAGGTGACGACGATATCACCCGGCGCAATGAAGAGACGGACCAACAAGCCCATCAGCCCGTCAATGCCTTCACTGACGGCTATTTCGTCGCTGGCAACCCCGACATGTGCGGCCAACGTAGTCCGCAGCGCATAGTTCTCCGGATCGGGATAGGTCCAGACGTCGGGCGCGGCATTGCGCAAGGTCGCGATTACGCGCGGGCTGGGGCCAAAGCCCGACTCATTGGCACCAATACGGGCCCGTGTGGCTATGCCGGTCTGACGTTCAATCGCTTCGGGGCCGACGAAAGGGACGGATTCCGGCAGCGCCTCGACGACGGGCGTGAATGGGGGCAGGGGCACGATGGGGTCCTTGGCGACGATTTCACCCCCATTCTAGCCAGACCAGCCGCGCTTTCCAGCGTGCACCGCGTCGGTGGGGTGAAACGGCCCCGATTTTGGTGATTCCATGGTGTGGAGAGGGCGAAATCTGGATGGCCGAGGTGCTGCCTGTGTCAGGTCCCGCTGTTTTGCACAGGCTCAGAAAATCTTCACGGTCCGCAAAGTCCCGGCTGCGCTTGGCTGACACGGCGCAGGCCCGGTCGGAGGCATTTGAATCGAATGCGATTCAGGTGGGCAATAAGTCGAGAACTATGCAGGTCCACCTTTTGGACGTGCCGGAAACGGCGATTCTTCAGTTAAATTCCAGCCAGAGGGAGAGAGCGATTGCCTCCAACCTACGTGCTTGCGCGTGACCACCTGCAGCGGGCCGCCACCATTCTCCAGGGAGCGGATCAGCGATCACGGCAGCTTCGACATATCATCGAAAGAACGATAGGGCTCATGGACGAAGTGCGGCCTGAATCCAGCGAACCGGTCAGCAACGTGGTTGAGTTGAACGACTACCGGCATCTGCAACAATGACCCCGACCAACCCGGCCCGATGTGGCCGGGTTGTCGCCTCCAGCAATTCTGAATGACAGTTTTACACACAATCTGGTTTTGAGTGCTGGACAGCTCCGAAACCCTTTGATAGAGAGGCGCCACTTTGGTGCCGAGGCGCTTCAAGAAGCCCCGGGTGCATAGCTCAGATGGTAGAGCAGCTGACTCTTAATCAGCGGGTCCAAGGTTCGAGTCCTTGTGCACCCACCAAAGCCCTCAATGAAATTTTGGTCAAGATGCGCAGCCGCACACGCGCCTGCGCATAATTCCGTCCGTTCAGCTGCCTCTCGCTGTCTTATGGATGTGAAAGCCCCCTTTCATCTCAGATCTTATGGCGTCTGACGGCTTTCCCCCTTGATGTGCAGGGCCTGCAGCAGTAGCAGCAAGGCACCTCCCCCTGGCGCTTCCGCAAGGACACATCATGTTCGGCATCGATCCGAGTTTCTTTTCCTCGCTCTTGCAGGTCATCCTGATCGACCTGGTTCTGGCGGGAGACAACGCTGTCGTGATCGGTCTGGCAGCGGCCGGGCTGCCCGCCGATCTGCGCCGCCGGGCCATTCTGATTGGCATTCTGGCCGCGACCGGGCTGCGCATCGCGTTTGCGCTGGTCACCACCCAACTGCTTTCGCTCGGCGGCGGTCTGCTGATTGCCGGTGGCATCCTGCTGCTCTGGGTGTGCTGGAAGATGTATCGCGAACTGACCGTTTCCGATGCCGAGGAGGAAGAGGCGACCGAGGCGCTTTCAGACGCCGACCACAATGCCGATGGCACGATTGCGGGCAGGGCGCCCAAGAAAACGCTGCGCCAGGCCGTGACGCAGATCATCATCGCAGACGTTTCCATGTCACTCGACAATGTGCTGGCGGTTGCCGGCGCGGCTCAGCACCACTTTGAGGCGCTGGTGTTCGGTCTGGCCCTGTCGGTCGTGCTGATGGGCGTTGCCGCCACCTTCATCGCCCGCCTGCTGCACCGCTATCGCTGGATCGCCTGGATTGGGCTGGTGATGATCCTGTTCGTTGCCATGCGGATGTCGCTCGAGGGGCTGGGGGCATTTGTCGCCATTCCGGAAATTCCGCTGCTTTACACCCCGCACGAGATTGGCGCCGCAGCTGCTGCACATTGATCCCGGACCGGTAGGCTTTGGTAACCAAGGCCGGAATTTTGGGACATTTGTTGCGACGGGATAGGGATTTGCACACCTGATAGGTCTAGCGTCCGGCTGAATGCGCATCAGTCGGAAGCAGAACCATGTCCCTATCTGCAGGAGCAGCCCGAAGTGACGCCGAGGCCGGTGTGTCCTCGCTGACCAGTATGGCGGCGCCGGGTGTGGTTGTGCGTCCCGTCGATGGGCAGGAATGGGACGCGGTCGTCGGCGGCTTCGATGGTGTCTGCCAGGAGCAGCTTTTTGCATTCGCCACGATCCGCTGGCCGGGTGTGACAGTTGAGCCGCGCCTGTTCGAGCGCAATGGACGCGTCATAGGCGGTTCGCTGGTCATGGTGCAGCGCCTGCCGCTTGGCCTGAGCCAGATTGCCATCATCAAATGGGGCCCGATGCTGGCGGACACCAAGGCCCAGGATGGTGCATTGCTTTATCAGGGCATGATCGAGGCGCTGGTGGCTGAATATGCCGACAAGCGCGGCATGATGCTCTCCATCCTGCCCCATGCCAGCACGCAGGAAAGCCACGCAGAATATCGCAGCCTGCGCGCACGCGGCTTCAAGCGGGGCGCGACCTTGCGTTTTCCGGATCGCTACCTGGTCAATCTGCGCCTCTCGGACGAGGCGCAACGCAAGAGCTTTGGCCAGACCTGGCGGCGCCAGCTCAACAAGTCAGAGAAATCGGACCTGGTCTTCGAGCATGCCGGCGCCGCGCATATCGATGCGTTCAAGACGCTCTATGCGGCGATGAGCGATCGTAAGCAATTCCCCGATTATTCGGCCTTCGACACGCTGGATGCGCTGATGGCGCTCGACCAGCCCTTGCGTCCAGAGTTGTTCTTTGTGCGGCAAAGCGGCGAGCTGGTCGCGGGCGCGCTGATCTTCAAGGCGGGGGATCGGGCCGTCTATCTCTACGGAGCCACGAACGACAGGGCCCTGCCACTGCGCGCCGGCTATTTCCTGCATTGGCATGTCATCCGCTGGCTGCGCGATCACACCCGCGCAAGCTGGTACGATCTGGGCGGTACGGATGGTTTCCATGGGCTGCACCAGTTCAAGAAAGGCATGGTGGGCGATGCCGGCCTGATCCGGCCAGTGCCGCCGGTGGCCAATTTCGCAGCGCGGCCATTGGCCTATGCGTTGGGCGCCGGGGCCTTTGCCGCGCGTGAGACCTACAACGAGCTGCGTCGTCATATCGAGGCGGTGCGTCCTTCGCGTGCCCGGCCCGACCAGACGCCTTCGCCATTGCCCGAAGAGTTCCGATGAGCCTCGCACGCCGGCTGGCATCGCAATCGACCATCATTTTTGGCGGACGGCTGTTCGGCGCCGGCCTGATATTTCTGGTACAGGCTTTCATTGCCCAGGTCTGGGGCGCTGCCATTCTGGGCGACTATCTGGTGGTGATCGCCGCGGTGAACCTGATCGCCGTGACTATGCCCCTGGGCTTTCAGACCATCGGGACTTATTTTGCCGCTGAGTATGGCGCCCGGAACGATCGTCGCCAGCTTTTTGCCTTTGTCGTCCGCGCCTATGGCCATGTCGGCCTGACCTTTCTGGCATTGTTGCTGGGGGGGCCGTTTGTGCTGGGCTGGCTCGGGCTGGGTCAACATG
The DNA here is from genome assembly GCA_040218355.1 of Devosia sp. GTDB lineage: Bacteria > Pseudomonadota > Alphaproteobacteria > Rhizobiales > Devosiaceae > Devosia. Next base: position 286,973 of record JAVJRP010000012.1, read on the forward strand.
TTGTTGCCGTGCATTTCACTCCGGTCGCCTTGCTCGCTCTGGCGACAGCGCTGGTCTATGTCAACGGCGCCGTGCTGGTCGGGCTGAAGCGTCCCTTTGCCGGTTTCTTCGCTGACGGGATTTTCCGGCCCATGATGGTTCTGGGAACAGTGCTTGCCTGTGCAGCGATGTTGAATGTGCCCGTCGAAGCCTTCAGCACCATGCTTTGGGTCACCGCCTTCGGCTATGTGCTGATTGCGCTGGTACATATGGGAATAGTAGTCGTCACGCTGCCACGCGTCGGCGAGACTGCCGAAACCCGCAGCGCTGATGCGCCACGCTGGTGGCGCTTTGCTGCGCCCTGGGTGCTTATTACGCTGGCGACGGACTTCTTCTTCGATATCGACCTGCTGTTGCTGGCCAATCTGCTGGACCGCGAGGAACTTGCCATTTTCGGCGTCTGCACGCGGATATTCTCTTTAGTGTCGTTCGGTGTGGCCGCGGTCTATGCCGTGATCCTGCCGGAGATGTTCGAAAGCGAGGCCAATGCGGATCGCGCGGCCTTTCACCGCAAGGTGGGCGAGGCCAATCTGGCGGCGAGCGTGGTTTCGCTAGTGCTGTTTGGCCTCGTGATCGTCGGGGCACCGTTCGCTTTGCTGCTGTTCGGCCCTGCATTCACAGCCGGCGCACTCCCGTTGGCCATATTGTGCCTGGGGCTGGTGGTCCGATCTGTCATGGGCCCGGCCTCGATGGTGCTATCCATCCACGACCGGCCCTGGGCCAGCTTGCCCGCCGTACTGCTCGGCATGGGCACCCTGTTTGCGGGCAATCTGGTGCTGGTGCCGGCATTTCACCTGGTCGGTGCTGCACTGGCCGCGATCATCGCCATCTCGGTCTGGTCTGTGGCCCTCTGGCTGATCGCGCTCAGAACCGCCCAGATCGACGTGTCGATCCTGCAGTGGTTCAAGGCCCGGCGCGTAGTGGCGGCGGAATAGGCGCTACGCCCCGACCAGACCCTTGAGCCGGTTCTTGAGGCGCCCCAGGCGCCCGACATAGCCGCTGTCATAGGGGACATCGGGGCGCGTATAGAACTTCTCGATCAACAGGTAGTCCTGGCCGAAGATGTGTTGCTCGAGCAGGGCGGTTTCCTTGTAGCCATAGCGCTTGAGCAGCATGCGTGCGATTTCGTTCTCCGGCCGGACATAGGTATAGGCCTTGTGGAAGCGGGTATTGTCCCAATGGGCATCGAATTCGCGCATGCCGAACATGCCCAGCTTGGTCTGGCGGTGGCTGGGGAACACCCAGCTCCAATAGCGAAAGATCGAACCGCATTCCGGCCCGGACACCATGGCGCCGCCCGGAATGCCGTCGGCGCACATCAGCATGATGTGCCAGGGGTCGATGGCCATCAGCCCCTTGAGAAAGGTGCGGTCCAGCCTGGCGGCTTCATGTTGCTTGAATCGGTCATTGTAATGGGGCGAGGATTCGATGACATCGCTCAGCTCGCGATACACAAGGTCCAGATCCGCATGGGTGGCGGCCCGAATGGTCATTTCTGCCATGATGCTGCTCCGCGCTAAAGGTGCGAAGAGTGTACCCGGCTCCGGTTAACGGCAGGTGCCGTGCCCTTTGAGCAAACACCCATGCCGGGAAAACCCATTAAGTCGCAGGTACTAGGCCTTGCCGCCATGGGGGTGGAACATTAGAACGGTTGCCGGGAGAGATAAGGGAGGATGACGATGAGCGACCAGCTCGTATTCCAGCCAAGCGCGGCCGCGATCGCGCGCACCCATACCACGGCCGAGCAGTATGATGCGCTGTATCAGCGTTCGATTCAGGACCCGGACGGGTTCTGGGCGGAGCAGGCCAAGCGCCTCGACTGGGTAACTTTCCCCACCAAGATCAAGAACACCACGTTCGAATATCCCGACGTGTCGATCAAATGGTTCGAGGACGGCGTGCTCAATGTCGCCGCGAACTGCATCGATCGGCACCTGGCTGAGCGCGGCGATGACATTGCCATTATCTGGGAGCCGGACAATCCGGAGGACCAGGCCGAACATATCTCCTATCGCACCCTGCATGAAAAAGTGTGCCGCTGCGCCAATGTGCTGAAATCGCTGGGCGTCAAGAAGGGCGACCGCGTCACCATCTACCTGCCGATGATCCCGCAGGCCGCCTATGCGATGCTCGCTTGCGCGCGCATCGGGGCGGTTCACTCGGTGGTGTTTGGTGGTTTCTCGCCCGACGCGCTGGCCGGACGCATCAATGATTGTGACTCGTCAGTGGTCATCACCGCCGACGAGGGCCGTCGCGGTGGCAAGACCGTGCCGCTCAAGGCAAATGTCGACAAGGCGCTGGAAGACTGTCCGGGCGTCTCCAAGGTGCTTGTGGTGCACAACACCGGCGCCGATGTCGCCATGAAGGGGGCGCGCGACGTGTGGTGGCATGAAGCCGCGGCCGGCGTCGAACCGTTCAACGATCCCGAACCGATGAACGCGGAAGATCCGCTGTTCATCCTTTATACCTCCGGTTCGACCGGCAAGCCCAAGGGCGTGCTGCACACCCAGGGCGGCTATCTGCTCTACACCTCTATGACCCATGAGCTCAGCTTCGACTACAACAAGGGCGATGTGTTCTGGTGCACGGCCGATGTCGGCTGGGTCACCGGCCACAGCTATATCGTCTATGGCCCGCTGGCCAATGGCGCGACGACCCTGATGTTCGAGGGCATTCCGTCCTGGCCCGATGCCAGCCGCTTCTGGCAAGTGGTGGAGCGGCACAAGGTCAATATTTTCCACACGGCCCCGACCGCCATCCGCGCCCTGATGGGCGCAGGTGCTGAGTATGTAGAGAAGCACGAGATGCCCTCGCTGCGGCTGCTTGGCACTGTGGGCGAGCCTATCAATCCTGAAGCCTGGATGTGGTATTACAACAAGGTGGGCAAGGGACGGTGCGAGATCGTGGATGCCTGGTGGCAGACGGAAACCGGCGGCCACATGATCGCCCCGTTCCCCGGAGCCATCCCGACCAAGCCGGGTTCGGCGACCAAGCCGTTTTTCGGCATTCAGCCCGAAGTCCTCTCACCGGAAGGCAAGGTGCAGGAACAGACCAAGGCCGAAGGCGTGCTGGTCATCAAGGATAGCTGGCCCAGTCAGGCCCGCACTATCTGGGGTGACCATGGACGCTTCGTCTCAACCTATTTCGAGACCTATAAGGGCAATTACTTCACCGGTGACGGCTGCCGCCGTGACGAAGATGGCTATTACTGGATTACCGGGCGTGTCGACGACGTACTCAATGTTTCCGGCCACCGCCTGGGTACCGCCGAGGTGGAGAGCGCCCTGGTTGCGCACCCAAAGGTTTCCGAGGCGGCCGTGGTCGGCTTCCCGCACGATATCAAGGGGCAGGGCATCTATTGCTATGTCACGCTGATGGCGGGCGAACAGAGCAGCGACGAGCTGCGCCTGGAGCTGCGCAATTGGGTGCGCAAGGAAATCGGTCCGATCGCTTCGCCCGATTTCATCCAGTGGGCGCCTGGCCTGCCCAAGACGCGTTCGGGAAAAATCATGCGCCGCATCTTGCGCAAGGTCGCGGAGAACGAGTTTGGCTCGCTTGGGGACACTTCGACCCTGGCAGATCCATCCGTGGTGGACGACCTGATCGCCAATCGCCAGAACAAGCCGGCGTAAGTTCAAAAAAATCGGGCGGTGGCACCACGTTCCACCGCCCTTCCAGTTCGGCGGGGGCCGGCTGGAAGGTTGAAAAACCGCCGGTCCTGCGTCCACCTTGTGCACAGTATGGATGCAATCTCGGATTGCGCATAACGCAAACGCACTAGTTGGAACGATTTTTTCAGAGTCACAGGGGTTTCGTGAAAAAGATCGGACGGCGAGGCGCGTTGCCTGCCACCCGACCAGTTCGGTGGTGAGCCGAAGAAGGTTGAAAAATCCGACCCTGCGTCCACCTTTGTGAGGGTTTGGCATTGCCCGGACCCTTGCGGCCATCCCCTGTTCAGGGGAGACCATTGTCTTGCCGCCATTTGCTGGGCACTCTGCAGACCCGATTCCTCCGCCGGTGATGCCCGTGCTTCGACTACTCTTTATCCTGTTTGTCCTGCCGCTCCTGGTGCAGCCGGTAGCGGCTGCGACGTTTGAAGAAATGGCAGGGCAGATGATTCTTGTCGGTTTTGAGGGCGACGGACCAGCCCATGCGGGTGTGAAGGCTGTCGTCAGCGACCTTGAGGCCGGCCGGTTGGGCGGGGTGATGTATCTCAAGAAGAATGTGTCGAGCTTGCAGACCGTGCGGGAGATGAATGTCATTTTCCGTGCTGCGTCACCGGGCTTGCCACCCTTCATTACATTAGATCAGGAAGGCGGGGCGGTGGAGCGGCTGACCCGCGATGTGGGTTTCGCCGAAATTCCCAATGCCGAAACAGTTGCTGCCAACAACACACCGGAGCAGGCCGAAAAGATCTATGGCCGCATGGCTCAGGGCATTGCCGAGCAGGGTTTTTCGGTCAATTTTGGTCCGGTGGCAGACCTCAATACCAATCCGGAAAACCAGATCATCGCGCGTTTCGGGCGAGCCTTCTCGGCTGACCCCATGGTGGTAATTGACTATGACTCGGCCTTTGTGCGCGCACATCGCGCCGCAGGTCTCGTGACGGCGCTCAAGCACTTTCCGGGGCATGGCTCTTCCACCGCCGACAGTCATGAAGGTTTCGTGGATATCACACGGAGCTGGTCGCCAGACGAGTTGGAACCCTACCGGGTGTTGATTGCCGCAGATATGGCCGACATGGTCATGGTGGGACATCTCTACCATGCGGACTATGCCAGTGGGGACGGGGAGACGCCTTCGTCGCTTTCGCCGCGCTGGATCGATGGCGTGTTGCGGGACGAGCTTGGGTTCGACGGCGTCGTCATCAGCGACGATCTGGAGATGGGCGCCATTCGGGAGCATTTTTCGCTTGAGGATACGGTCGTCAAGGCGGTGCGCGCGGGCATGGATATCCTCCTCTTCTCCAACACGGCCGATTATCGCCCGGGGCTGGCCCAGGACGTGCTCGACATCCTGATGAGCGAGGCAGCGGCCGATCCGGCCTTTGCCGCGCGGATCGAGGAGAGCTACCGACGCATCGTGGCGCTCAAGGCGCAGTTGCCGTGAGCAGGCTTTCCCCGGCTTTCTTGGCAGGCGTGTTTGCAGCGCCGGGTGCAGCCGATAAGATGCCCTCCCGTAGTGAGGAGGCCCGAGACTGATGTCGGAAGAGCGCGAGATCAGGCGTGTTCGGGCGCTTTTCCTGTCGGATGTGCATCTGGGCATGAAGCCGATCCGCAGTGCCCAACTGGCCGATTTCCTGCGCGCGCATGATGCCGAGACGATTTATCTGGTCGGGGACATTCTCGATGGCTGGCGGCTGGCCAAGCAGTGGCACTGGCCGGCCCAGTACAACGAAGTAATTCAGATCATGCTCGACAAGGCGACTGCCGGTACACGGATCGTCTATCTGCCGGGCAATCACGACGAGTTCCTGCGCGAATATCTGGGCACCTATTTCGGCGAGATCGAGCTGGTGGATCGCACCATCCATACTTCGGCGACGGGCAAGACCTATCTGGTGATCCATGGCGACCAGTTTGATGTGGTGGTGATGAATGCCAAGTGGCTCGCCCATGTCGGGGACTGGGCGTATAACGCGGCGCTGCGCGTCAACATTGCCATCAACTGGGTGCGGCGGCGGCTGGGGCTGCAATACTGGTCGCTGAGTGCCTGGGCCAAGCAGAAGGTGAAGAATGCGGTTTCGGTGATCGGCCGGTTCGAGGAAGCCCTGGTGCACGAAGCCAAGGAGAGCGGCGTCGATGGGGTGATCTGCGGCCATATCCATTTTGCCGATATCCACGACCGGCTGGGCATCCAGTATATCAATACCGGCGACTGGGTGGAGAGCTGCACGGCCATTGCCGAGAATCACGATGGGGCGTTCGAGCTGATCAAGTGGACCGAAATGGTCACCGGCGACACCCGCAAGCCGAAATTGCGCCAGAGTTCCGGGCAGTAAACCCGTCAACTGAACGTCACATGGCCGTCACGCGAGCGACGCGGGGCGCGCGCACCATGCTGGCATTGCGAGCAATCGTGGTGTCGCCATGTATATCGATCCCAAGCTTTCCCGCCGCCGTATCCTGATCGTCACTGATGCGTGGCGCCCGCAAATCAATGGCGTGGTGCGCACGCTCGAGAGCCTGGCCAAGCAATTGAGAGCCTGGGGGCACGAGGTCAGTTTCCTCACCCCGGAGCCATTCTGGACCGTGCCGGTGCCCACCTATCCCGAGATCAGGCTGTCGCTGGCCTCGCGGCGGGCGGTGTTCCTGACCATGGCGCGCTCGCGGGCGCACCACATCCATATCGCTACCGAAGGCCCGCTCGGCCTCTTGGCGCGGCGCTATTGCCTGGAACGCGGCAAGGCCTTCACCACCAGCTTTCACACCCGCTTTCCCGAATATGCGGCGGCGCGGCTGCCGCTGCCCGAGGAGTGGAGCTATGGCTATCTGCGCTGGTTCCATGATCCGGCGGTGGCCACCATGGTGCCGACCCCGTCGCTGCGGACCGAACTGAGTGGCCGCGGTTTCTCGCATTTGACGCTGTGGGGCCGGGGCGTGGATGGCGTGCGCTTCCATCCTGGCGAAAAGACACTGTTCACCGATCTGCCTGGCCCGCATCTGCTTTATGTGGGACGTGTCTCGGCGGAAAAGAACGTGACGGCCTTTCTCGATCTCGACGTGCCGGGCAGCAAGATCGTGGTGGGGGATGGGCCGGACCGGGCGCATCTGGAGCGGCTTTATCCGCATGTGCATTTTATCGGCTACCTGCATGGCGAGGCATTGGCTGCCGCCTATCGCAGCGCCGATGTGTTCGTGTTTCCCAGCCGCACCGATACATTCGGCAATGTGGTGACCGAAGCCCTGGCCTCGGGCGCGCCAGTGGCCGCATACCCGGTGACCGGGCCGCGTGATGTGGTCACTGATCCGAGGGCGGGGACGCTGTCGGAGGATCTGGACGCGGCGGTGCGCCGGTGCCTGACCCTGCGGCGATCGGATGCGCGGGCGCTGGGCGAGCAGTTCACCTGGGCCGCCAGCGCCAACCAGTTTGTTTCGGCGCTGACCCCGGCGAATGCGGCCCCCAAGCTGGCAAAGGCCATCTAGAACGTTCCAGAGACCGGATTTGCGGACAATTTGGGTAGAAATGCCCTTGCTTCGCGCGCCCATCCGAGTCAGTTGAGGGAACGCGGCGCACCTCTGCGCCGGGAGTCCATTTCCATGCCATCGGCCTTTTCGCGCTGGGATTCGCCCGAGCTGCGCGCTTCCATTTATCAGTTTACCGTCTATCTGCCGGGCGGGGTCGCTTCGGTGTTCCTGGGCATCTGGCTCAGCGAGCACGGCATTCCGGCGGACCAGATCGGTCTGATCAACGCGCTGCCGACCCTGATTTTGCTGGGCCTCAACATGATTGTGGGCCGCGTGGCAGACCGGGCCGATGACTGGCGGACGGCGCTGATCGGCATCTCCATCGTCTCGGCGCTGACGGCGATACCGATGTATTTCGTTTCCGAGTTCTGGGGCATTTTGCTGGTCTGGGGGCTGTGCGCCTCCAGCAATGGCCTGGTTGCGCCGGTGATCGATGCGGCGACTGTGCGCATGACGCGCCGCAACGGCACCGATTTCGGCGTGATCCGTGCCTGGGCGACGGTGGGCTATGTCGTGGGCGCGGGCGGAATCGGGCTGTTTCTCAACGTGCTGGGGTCGGGTGCATTCGTCACGCTCTATGTTGCCATGGTGGTGGCGCGGGCCGGGCTGGCGTTCCTGTTGCCGCGCTTCCGGGCGCCGAAGCCGCAGGTGACCCTGGCCGATGCAGCACCTGAAGCCGTGGCGCCACCCAGCCGGCTCAAGGATGCGCTGCAGCCCTGGTTCGTGCTGCCGCTGCTGGCCTTTGCGCTGGTCAATTCCTCCAATGCCGTGATTGGCGGGTTCGGGGCGCTGCTCTGGCACGAAAACGGCATTCCGAGCTATTTCCTGGGGCCCTTGCTGGGCTTTGCGGCCGTCGGCGAGGCGGTGCTGATGTTTGTCTGGCGACGCTTCGGCGGGCGGGTGACGGCACGTAACATGATCCTGGCGGGCGCGGTTGCGGGGCTGATCCGCTTCACCATCATGGCGTTCAATCCGCCCGTGGAGGTGCTGTTCCTCACCCAGTCGCTGCACGCCTTCAGCTTCGGCATGGGCTATTTCGGTGTGGTGCACTTCATCGCCAACTGGACCAATGAAGCCAATGCGGCCGAGGCGCAGGGCTTCTTCAACATGCTCAACATGGCCATGGCCATGATGGCACTGACGGTGTTCGGCGTGCTGGTGGAATTCTTCGGCGCCTATGCATTCTTCTATTCGACGGTGACCTCACTGCTGGCGATTGGCTGCGTGCTGTGGTCGCTCAAGATGCGGCCACCAAAATCGCTGGTGGGATAGGGCGTTTGTCACGGCGGTTCCATTGCTCAGGCCGTGAATGTACGCCGGCTGGCCCTTGTGGCCTCCGGTTGAATTGGACGTGTTCCGAGGCGCGTGCGTCTCAGTAAAACTAAATAATAGAGACGTCGCCGCCTCTCGCCATTCGAGCGTAGCTCTCATGGCCTTCTCACTTCAAATCTCTCCACCGGAGAGATTTGCCCTGTCGGGACAGATCGAAGCGGGTTTCTCCTGCTGTCGTGGCCCCTATTGATCGCTCGTCGCAAGGTGACCCGACTAGCAGGCGAGCCCTGGAGCGAATCCAGTGCCCAACCGGCTCCGCCCGCAAAAATTCGCTGCAGTCCGTCCGCGCGGGAGTGATGGGGGAGTATGGGGGAGGTTTTGGGCGCGGGGATTATTTTGCGAATAACTTGCCGTCTCAAAGCGTTGAGAGCCCGATACGTCCACCCTGCTCGATTCAACGGACTTAACTGACGCTAAGCCCTATCTCGCTTCCAGCCATTCGCGCTTGACGCTCATGGCCTTCTCACCTCGTTTCGTTCCACCGGAGCGAAACGAGGTGAGAAGGACACAAAGGGGGGTGGAGAAGGGCCAAACTGCCGGTGTTCATCGTTTCCTTTCCCTTGTGGGGAGGGAGCAAGGGCGGGGTGTCGTTTGCGGCGTCAGGAGTCGACCCCATTTTTGCCGCCAAGGTACGAATTTGATCATGCGCAAAGTGGCCATCTGCGCTACTGCGATATGCCGTCCTGGAAATCCTCGCGAGTGTAGGCACTGATGCGTCGCTTGATGGTCTTTGTTGTCGTCTTCCTGTTGCTCATCGCCGTTCTATTTGGTGTCCTGCAGTTGAGCAACGCCAGAACCTTCCAGGTCTTTGGCGCTCTCGTAGCTCGCGTCGACACTGATCGCGCTGTTGTAGCGCTGACCTTCGATGACGGTCCGACAGCCGACTATACCCAGCCCGTTCTTGAGATCTTAGAAGCGCACGAGGTTAGGGGTACATTCTTTCTCACGGGTCGAGAAACGGCCGAAAATCCGGAAGAGGCCAAAGCCATAGCCGGTGCCGGGCACGAAATCGGCAACCATTCCTGGTCGCATAATCGCATGATCCTCGTGAGTCCTACCACCGTTCGCGAGGAAATTGAGAGCACGGATGCTGCGATCCGCGATACGGGTTACCAAGGCGAGCTGCATTTTCGCCCGCCGTATGGCAAGAAGCTCATCTCACTGCCCTGGTACCTGGCGCAGAACGACCGCACCACGATAATGTGGGACGTGGAACCTGAGGCGGATTTGGTCGCAGCTGCTGATCCCCAAGCCATGGCCGATTATGTGTCGGAAAATGCAACCAACGGCTCGATCATAATCATGCACGTCATGTATGAAAGCCGAGGGATTAGTCGCCAGGCACTGCCAGCTATCATCGATGGTCTCAAGGCGAGTGGCTTTGAATTTGTCACGGTTTCTGAATTGCTGGCGCTTCAACGCCGGTGAGACATGATGGCCAAGATCGTGGCGATGTCTGCGTTTTGACATTCAGGCTCGAGAGCGGTCAGTCCGCTCCCCATACCCGGCACAAAAGTGAAGAGCCCTCGGGTCAAGCCCGAGGGTGACGGCCGGTGGGTGGGGCAATAGCGGTGACCAAGCGTTGGACGTCTTCATAGCGCGAATTCCGCGCTGGAGCAGACCGGCAGCTTTCCATCCCCAATTCAGTCAGCGACTTGATGCTTCGGTAAGACAAAGGCCCCGGATTGCTCCGGGGCCTTTTGCATTTCCTGGCTCTCAACAGCCTCAGCCGAGGCGGCCGCTGGCGTGGGCGAGGGTGGTGTAGACCTTGCCCTTGTCCGAGAGCAGATATTCGCGGGTTTCGGCGGCCGGATTGGGGCCGGCGGCGGCGCGTTTGAGGAGTTGTTCGAACTCGCTCATATAGGCTTGTGCGGTCTTGGCGAAGTCGGCGTCGCGCTGGATGCGCTTGCGCACTTCGTCATAGGTGCCCTGGCCGGTGAGCGTATAGATGCGCCGGGTGAACACATTGCTTTCGCCGGCCTGGTAGCGGGCCCAGGCTTCGCCAAGGGCCGCATCGTCGATGGCGCGGGCGATTTCCTCGCTGAGGCCGGACAGGGCCTGCGGGGCTGAGCCGCCGGCCTGCTTGGCCGAGGCGTTGCGCAGCACATCGCGCAGCCAGCCGCCGCCTTCGGCTTCGGTGGCCTGGCGAGGTGCAGGCGCGGGCGTAGGCGCAGGGGCGGCCTGTTGCGGCGCGGGCGCTGGGGCGGCGGGCGCGGGGGCCGGCGCTGGCTGCTCGACAATGGCGGCCGGGCGGATCGGATCGACCAGCGTCTGGCGCGGGGCCTCCGCGCGATAGGTCTCACGCGGGGGCTCGGGCTGGCGCGGCGGCAGCTGATAGGCCGGGGGCTCGGGCGCACGCGGGGGCCGCTGGCTGGCGCGGCGGTCGGTCAGGTCGTGGCTGGCCGGCTGGCTGCGCACGATGGCGTTGAGCTCGGAGAGGGCCTCGATCTGCTCGGCCACGACGCGGCGCATGGCGGCCGCGCTGGCGCGGGTTTCCTCGGGCAGCTCGTTGACGCCACGGGCCAGTTCGGCGCGGGTGGATTCGAGCTCGGTGCCCACTTCGCGGGCCGTTTCGCGCATGGCGCGGGCGGTGTCGGCAAAGCGCTGGGTGGCCTCCTCGATGGCGCGCTGCATTTCGGTGACCATGCGCTGCTGGGCTTCCTGCAGGGCCTGGTTGGCACGGCGGCCTTCGCTGTCGGCGGCTTCGTGGAACTCGCCCAGCTTGCCGGTGACTTCACCCGTGGTTTCATCCAGCGCGCGGCGCAACTGCCCGGTATTGGAGGCAATGGCATTGCGCACGGAGCTGGTCGAGTCCGAGATGGTGTCGGCCAGGGTGCTGGTGGTGGAGGTGAGAACGTCGGTGACGCTGCCGGCGGTAGAGGCAAGCACGTCGCTGACGCGGCCGGCATTCTCGTCCAGCGCCGAGTTGACGCGGCCGGCATTGTCCTCGAGGGCCGAATTGACCTGGCTGGACTGTTCGCTGAGGGCCATGCGGACCGACTGCGAGGTCTGGTTGAGGGCGGCGGCAGCGGCCTCGGCGGCGCGCTGAACCGCATTGTCCATCTCCGAGACATTGCTCTGCAGCGTGGTCGAGAAGCGCTCATTATTGGCATAGAGCGCGTCGTTGACGCTACTGGCGTTCTGCTCGAGCGCCTGGGTGACGGTGGCCGTGGTCTGGCTCAGGGCGTCGGTGACGGCATGGGTGGTGCCGTTGAGGGCTTCGTCCATGGCGCGGCGGGCGCCGATCAGGCGGCGTTCGGTATCGTTGACCGTGTCGGCAATGGACTGAGCGAACAGGCGCATGCGGCCGTCGATATCGTCGGCACGGGCGGCAAAGCTCTGCGCCAGCGCATCCATGGCACCGCGGCGATCCTCGAGATTTTCCAGCGCATTGGAGCTGGAGGCGTCGAGCGTCTGGGCAGCCTGGGTGAGGCCGGACGCCTCGGCGTCGAGACGGCCGAGCATGGTGGAAAACTGTTCGACCATGCCGGAAATGGTGGCCTGCAGGGCGCCGACATGCTGGGTGACCATGGTGCCGGCCTGTTCGGTCTGGCCCATGGCTTCGCGCATGGTGTTGGAATAGTTCGCCGTCTGCTGGGCGACGCTGGTTTCCAGGCTCGCCAGATTGGCGGTGGAGGCGTCCAGCACGCGCTGCAGCAGCAGATTGGAGTCATTGAGCTTGTTGAGCGCGTTGGTGACGTCGCCCAGGATACGCGAGGTGGAGACCGACATGATCTCTTCGGCCTCGCGGGCATTTTCGCCCAGGGCATCGCGCAGCAGATTGCCGTGGCTGGCCAGGGCCGTTTCCAGTTGCGCCGATTTCTCGGTGACCAGGCTGGCGAAGGCGTTGGTGTGCTGTTCGACGGACTGGTTGATGGTGGTCAGGCGCACTTCGATGGCGTCGGCGGCGCCAACGGCCTTCACCGACACCAATTGGTCGATATTGCTGGCCGCCATGCGGATCTGTTCGAGCGCGCTGCGCACCGCGGAATCCATGCGGTTGGCGGTGTTTTCGACATCGGCCGAAATCGTGCTGGTGGCCGCGGTGATGCGGGTGGCGATGGTTTCCTCGATGCGGTCGGCGCCGGCTTCGAGATCGGCCATGGATTGGGTGATCGAGGTGCTGATCGAAGCGTTGAGCGAGGCCAGGCGCTCGGCCGTGATATCGGCGCGGGCGGTGATGGCCTCGGGCAGGGTGCCCAGGCGCTGGTCGACCATGTCGATGACGGCCTTACGGGCCGAGGTAACGCCGGTCTCGATGAGTTCGGCGGCCTGGCGGGCGCTTTCACCCACAGTCGCGCTGGCGCTTTCGATGCGGGCGGCAACGCCCTGCTCGGCATCGGAGATACGGGCGATGGCATTGTCGAGCCCGGCACCGAGGGTGTCGTTGACCTCTGCCACCTTGCCCGAAACGCGGACCGACATATCGTCGAGCCGGGTTTCCATGGTCGCGGAGACTTCGCGCAGCGAGCCGTCGATGCTGTCGCGGGCCTTGGCGCCATGCTGGTCAAGAGTTTCGGCCAGCTCGGCGGTGTGCAGGCCGATGGTCTCGCCAATCGATGCGGTATGGGTCGAGAGGGTGTCGGACAGGGCCTGGGTGCGGGCGTTGAGCGCGTCGGAAAGCTGCTGGGTGCGGGTGTTGACCGCGCCGGCCATGTCCTGAGTGCGTTCATCGAGGCGCGAGATGAGGCCTTCGGCGCGCTCGTCGAGCTGCGCGGTGAAGGCGCCGGTGCGCTCATCAAGACCCGAATTGAGGGCGGTGGTGCGCTGGTCGAGCTCGGAAGTGAGCGTGGTGGTGCGTTCGTCCAGGCGGGACACCAGGGTGCCGGTGCGCTCGTCAATCTGGTTGGCGAAGTCGCCGGTGCGGGTTTCGAGTTCGAGCGAGAGCGCGTTGGTGCGCTCGGAAATGGTTTCGCTCAGGATCTGGGTGGTCTGGTTCAGCGTGGTCTCGAAGCGTTCGGTCTGGCCCGAGAGGGTGTCGGCCATGCGCTGGGTGCGGCCGGCAATGGCCTTGTCGAAGGCCTGGGTACCGGTCGAGAGCGTGTCGCCCAGTTCCTGCGAGCGCAGGCGAATGGCCTCGTTGACCTCGGCGCCGCGGCTGGCCAGGGTCCGCTCGAGTTCGCCGGTGCGCGCGATGATGGCTTCGCTGACCTCGATGGCGCGGCTGGAGAGCACTTCGTCGAGCTTGCCGGTGCGGCTGTCGAGCGCTTCGGTGAGGATTTCGGCGTGGCCGTCCAGGCTATCGGAGATTTCCTGGGTGCGGTTGTTCAGGGTCTCGGTGATGGCCTTGGTCTTGGCGCCGATCACGTCGCTCATTTCGCGGGTGCGATCGGAAACGATGTCGTTGAAGCGGCCCGATTCCTCGTTGAGCGCCATTTCCAGAACATTGGCGCGGGCGGCGAAATTGACGCCCTGCTGGTCGAGGCGCTGTACCAGGCTTTCGCCCTTGTCGCCGATGACATTGTCGAGGGCGTGGAGCTTTTCGTCGAGCAGACCGGTAATTTCGGTCAGGCGGGTGTCGAACAGGCTGAGCGAATCCTGGCCGGCCGTGGACAGGGTTTCGCGGGCCCGCTCGGACGTGTCGTCCAGGGCGCCATTGATCTCGATGATGGCCGATTGCAGGCGGCTGTCGAGCGCGTTGAGCTGGATCGACACCGATTCATCGAGCTGGCGGGTGAGGGTGGCCAGGAGCAGTTCGGCCTCGGTGGCACGGCCGCTGATGTCGCCGGAAACGCGGGCGCCAATCGAAGCCAGGGCTTCACTGACTTCCTCGCCGCGGGTGCGGAGCTGATCGAGCAGCGACGTGCCGCCATCGGTGAGGAGGTTGGACAGCGCTGCGGTGCGTTCGTCGAGGGCGGTCGAGAGGTTGCCGGTGCCCGATTCGATCAGGCCAGCAATGGTGCGGGTGCGGTCTTCGAAGGTACCCGTCAGGGTTTCGGTGCGTTCTTCAAGTTGCTGAGTGCGCGCATCCATGGCCAGCGCAATACTGTCGGCATGATGGTCGAGCGCCTGGCTGAGCTTGCTGATGCGGTTTTCAATGCCGGCATTGATTTCGGCGGCCCGTTCATCGAGCGACTTGCCGATGGCGGCAGCGTTGTCTTCAAAACCGAGCGACAGCCGGCCGGTGCTGTCATCAAGGGCGCCGAGGAAATCGGAGGTGCGGTTGTCGACCAGGGCAACAAAGCCGTCGGCGCGTTCGGAGAAACCGGTGGTCAGTGTGTTGCCGGCGGTTTCGAGTGCGCGGGTGAGATTGCCGCCGCTTTCCACGATGGTGCCGGAGATGCGCTGGCTGATCATGTCGAGGTCGAAGACGAGACCCGTGTGGCTTTCGGTGATGGCCTCGCGCACACGCTCGGTATTGGTCAGAACGCTTTCGCGCTGACTGGCCAGTTCGGCGATCAGTGCGCGCATGCGCGATTCATTGTCCGAATAGGTGCGTTCGAGCGCAGTGACCTCGTTGTGGATCATCACTTCGAGCTCGCCGGCGCGCGACAGGGCGCGCTCCAGGCCATCGCCAAGCGCGTTGACTTCGCGGCGCACGGCCTGACCGACCGAGGCCACCTTGTCGGCAGCGGTCACTTCGGGCTCTGCCAGGCGAATGGCGGCCTGGGTGATGGAGGAGGCGGCATTGCGCAGGTCGGCGGCGCGGCGGAACAGGGTCGCCACGGCGAAAAAGCCCAGAACGGGCACGACCATGATGGCCAGGGTGGCAACAAACTCGATCGTTCCGGCAAAGGTGCCGAAATCGAGCATCTGCGTGCCGAAACGCATCCAGGCGACGGTCGCAACAGCAGCGATCCAGAGCACGGAGAGCAGCAGGGCCAGCCAGGTCGGGGTGGCCGAAGACCGGCTTTGCAGGCTGTAGAGAAGCTTGGAGGCGGAGACGCGGTCGTCATTGGCCACGGTACCGGCCTGCTGGGCAATGCGGTCGGCGGCGCGCAGGCGCTCGGAGCGCGCCGGGTCGGGCTTCTTTTCGGTCTTTTTTTCCTGAGCGGGCTGTGCCGGCGGGTCCAGATTGAACACAGAGTCCTTGAGGGCATCCTCGACGGCCGAGAAGGCCAGCGCGGCCGGATCGTTCTGGGGTGTCGGATTTTTCGCCATACTCTTTACAACTCTCGCGTCGGCACAACAGCATCACGGCGGACAATGGGAGTCGTCATGGCATAATGGCCCTTTCCGGGCCGGTCGCCAAACCGGAACAATTCGATGCAAATGCCCCGCATCGTCCCCACCAACCCTCGCCGCCGCGCGCTGGTTCAAAGCTCATTCATACATTCAATTTTATGCAAACCGAACGGTTTCTTACCCAAAGGTTAATTTTTGGGTGGGAAACGTTAAGGACTGGACGGCCAAACAAAGGCAAAGATGTGGCTTAAGCCCCTGTTCACGCCCTCGGCTTTAGGCTTGTGCACAAGGCAGGGGCTGCGGCGCCTGCCGGTGTAGTCAGGAGTAGCCAGAATGGCGCAAAGAGCGATTGTCGAGGAAGCGCTTCCTCAATCCCAGCATCGGCCGGTCCGGCCAGTCGATCTGGTGCATCTGGCCAAGCAGTGTCTGGGGGATGAAAATCTCGAACTGGAAGTGCTGCGCCTGTTCGACACGACGCTGTCCACCTATTTCGGTCGTCTCAAATTGGCCACGGCCTATGACGACCTCGCCATCAACCTGCATTCGATCAAGGGGGCGTCCGGCGGTGTCGGTGCCTGGAACGTTGCCGATCTGGCGCAACGACTTGAAAAGGATCTCAAGGGTGGCCGCCCGCTCCGTGCCGAACAGGTCGATGACCTGGGCATGGCGGTGGAGGAAGTGCGCGACTTCATCGCGCGGATGCTGGCGAACAGTCCGGAAGACTGACCCGCCAGTATAGTTGGGCAGAAGAGGGGGCGAACCCCCTCAATTCCAATCAGAAGCGATAGCCGATGCCGGCGCGCAGGGCGTGAGAGGTCGCGGTCACTCCCGGATAGGCGACATCGAAGGTCATGTCGCGTGATCCAAGATCGGTGTAGCGGTATTCCGCCCGGCCGAACCAGCTTTCATTGAAGGCAATTTCAGCGCCGGCACCAACGGTCCAGCCGAAACGGACCGAAGAGTCGTGAAATTCGACATTGGCCGGGCTGGTGGTCGAGCCGCCGGCATGCGCGACGGCGAGACCGGCGGTGCCATAGACATGGAAGCTATCCGTCGCCATACCCAACCGGGCGCGCAGCGAGCCCTGGAAATTCACATAGCCCCGGCAGGTCCAGGCCGGATTGGTGCAGGCGATCGACTGGTCGAAGCTTGACCATTCGGCGTCGGCCTCCACGCCATAGACCAGACTTTCCTGATGAACATTGTAGCCGGCGAACAAGCCGCCGATGAAACCATTGTCCTGCAGGGTGCCTTGACCCGGCACGTCGATGCGCGTGCGTTGCCCGCCAATGGTGGCGCCGAGATATTGGCCGCCCCAGTCGCCGTCCGACATGGCGTAATAGGGTTCGGGATCGTAGGGCAGGAACATATCCGCAGCGAGCGCCGGCGACGCCATTAGCAATGCGGCCGAAGCCACCATGAGTTTGCGCATAAATACCTCCTGCGTTTGAAACTTATAGTCGGCGCTTATGCTTAATGCCGGCTTAATCTTCCCGCAGGCCGGCTGCGTGGTGGCCCGCCGCAAGTCGCACCAATGAAGCATCCATCGGAACTTTACCTGGGGAGCGAATGGTCCGATATCCCGCACAAGCGGCTCCGGGTCCTGTCATTTGACCGGGCAACGGCCATTCTCTATAGAGCAGGCCACTATGACGCGCGTGCCGATTGTCCGGCACCCCATGCCCAAAAGTTCCCATGTCGACACAGTCCCTTGCCATCGAGGCTGCGCCTCGGACCAATCTCGAACCGTTCCAGACCCGCCGGACCTTTGCGATCATTTCGCACCCGGACGCGGGCAAGACCACGCTGACCGAGCGCCTGCTGGCGGCGGCCGGGGCGATCCAGTCGGCCGGCATGGTGCGCGGCAAGGCCGGGGCGCGTTCGACCCGTTCGGACTGGATGGAAATGGAGCAGCAGCGCGGCATTTCCATCACCTCATCGGTGATGACGTTTGAATATGACGGGCTGACACTGAACCTGCTCGACACGCCGGGCCACTCGGACTTTTCCGAGGATACCTATCGCACGCTGACAGCGGTGGATGCCGCGATCATGGTGATCGATGCGGCCAAGGGCATTGAAAGCCAGACGCTCAAGCTGTTCGAAGTGTGCCGGTTGCGCGACATTCCGATCATCACCTTCATCAACAAGGTGGACCGCGAGGGCCTCAGCCCGCTCGAGCTGATTGACGAGATCCAGGGCAAGCTGGCGCTCGACCTGACGCCGGTATTGTGGCCGATCGGGCAGGGCGTGGATTTCGGCGGCTATATCGACCTCATCGAAAAGCGGGTGCTCAATCCGCAGGGCAAGATCCTGGCCGAGTACGAGGCGCTTGAAGACCTGCTCGAGGTCGAGGAACTGATCGACAATCCGGTGTTCATGAATGCACTGGAAACGCTGGAAATGGCGCAGGCCATGCTGCCGGGCTTCGATCTTAAGACCTTCCATGAAGGGCATCTGAGCCCGGTGTTGTTCGGCTCGGCGCTCAAGGGCGTGTCGGTTGCCGAATTGCTGCGCACGCTGGGTGACTGGGGGCCGGAGCCGCGGCCACAACCGGCCCTGCCGGCGCCCATTCCGCCTTCGGACAAGAAGGTGAGCGGGTTCGTGTTCAAGGTGCAGGCGAATATGGACGCCAATCACCGCGACCGCATTGCCTTTGTGCGGCTGTGCTCGGGCAAGTTCGAGCGCGGCATGCGCCTCAAGAATGTCCGCTCGGGCAAGGATATGGCCGTGTCCAATCCGATGTTCTTTTTCGGCAGCAATCGTGAGCTGGCCGAGGAAGCCGTTGCGGGCGACATTGTCGGCATTCCCAACCATGGCACCCTGTCGGTGGGTGATACGCTGACCGAGGGCGCTAATATCAATGTCACGGGAATTCCCAATTTCGCCCCGGAAATCATTCGCCGCGTCCGCCTCACCGATGCGATGAAGACCAAGCAGATGTCGAAGGCGCTGAACGATCTTGCGGAGGAAGGGGTGACCCAGGTCTTCCGCCGGATGATGGGCGCCGACTGGATCGTGGGCGTAGTCGGTCAATTGCAGCTCGAAGTGCTTTCGGCGCGGGTGGCCAAGGAATATGGGGTGCCGATCACCTTTGAGAGCCTTGGGTTTGAAGTGGCGCGCTGGGTCGAGTGTGAAGACGCCGAGGAGCTCAAGCGCTTTATCGCCGCCCAGAAGACCAACATGGTGGAAGACCGCAATGGCGCGCCGGTGTTCCTGGCGCAGAATGCCTGGTGGGCGGACCGGGCCAAGCAGGACTGGCCAAAAATCGAGTTCCTGACCACCAAGGAACGGCATTGAGCGCGCCCGAGCGTATCGTCGAATTTGTTGCGGCGCTGCGTGATGTCTTTGTGGACGGCTCGCTGATCCGGCTCAAATGCGGCGGTTATCATGGCGCGGAAGCCGAGCTCAAATCGGTCGAGGCGCGCAAAGTCTCGATCAAGGCCGGCGAGCGGCTAAGCTTTGTGTTTCGCTACAAGACCCGCGACATCACCAAGAACCTGACGCTGGACGAGGCTGCGGGTTTTCTTGAGCACGGGCTCGCCGCCGAGTGGCGCTCTGCCCGATTGGAAGCGACCGGATTTGACCTGCAGTTTGAACGGCAGGGCGACAAGCTGCGGCTGAAGCGAACAGAGACCAGCGGGCGGGCGGCGCCCGAAGCCAGTCACGACCGGGCCAAGAACCGGCCGCTATCAGACACTTCCGCGGTGTGGCTGCATGCGCTGGGGATTACCGGCAAGGACGGCCAGGTGCGCAATGATGCGCAGGACAAGTTCCGCCAGATCAACAAGATGGTGGAGATCTTTGCGCCTCTGATTCAGGGGCTCAAAGCAGAGAATCCGAAGATCCTCGATATGGGCGCGGGCAAGGGCTATCTGGACTTTGCGCTTTATGACCATCTGCAGGCGCAGGGGCGAGGCGCTGAGATCATTGGCGTCGAGCTGCGGCCCGCACTTGTGGTAGCCGGCAATGCGCTGGCGCAGAAGAGTGGGTTTGCCGGGTTGCGGTTCGAGGCGGGGTCCATTCTCGACTACGATGCCAGTGGCGCCGATGCGGTGATTGCATTGCATGCCTGCGACACGGCGACCGACGACGCGATCTTCCGGGGCATCGAGGCCGAGGCGGGGCTGATTGCCGTGGCGCCGTGTTGCCACAAGCAGATCCGGCGCGAAATGAGCACCGGCGCCGCCGATGACCGGCTCGAGTTTCTGCTGCGCCATGGCACCTTCATGGAAAAGCAGGCCGAGATGGTGACGGACGGGCTGCGGGCGCTGCTGCTGGAGGCGCATGGCTACCGGACCAAGGTGTTCGAGTTCGTCTCCGACGCCCATACGCCCAAGAATAATCTGATCGTTGCACAAAAGGGCAAGGCAGCTTCCCGCCAGTCGGTGCTTGACCGGATCACGGCGGTCAAGGCTATGTTCGGTATCGACAAACATTATCTCGAAGGCCTGCTCGGCCTTTGACCCGACGTTCTACAGGCACCCCATGACCAAGATCACCTATATTACCAACGATGGCGAACGCATTGAAACCGAAGGGGAAAATGGTTCGACCGTAATGGAAACCGCGATCATGAACGCGGTGCCGGGGATCGTGGCAGAATGCGGCGGGGCCTGCACCTGCGCGACCTGCCATGTCTATGTCGACGAAGCATGGCGCGAGGTGGTCGGCGGGCCGTCCATGATGGAAGAAGACATGCTCGATTTCGCTTTCGATGTGCGCGAAAGCAGCCGCCTTTCGTGCCAGATCAAGGTGCGTGACGAGATCGATGGCCTGGTGGTTCAGGTGCCAAGCCGTCAGGGCTGAGCGCGGCACTTAAGCAAAATTTTCGTGCATCGGGGCCGCAAGGGATTCTTTTGGCGGCTCACTGGGCATGCGGCGCTTGGCTTTCCACGGCAGCCAAGTGCAGGGAAATATAAAAGCTATTGATTTTCAACGTCTTGTTGGACAAGCGCGTTTTGGACTATTTTGTCCCATCTCTCAGACAGGACGATTATGGGACTTCTCAACACATTTCCGTTGAGCTTCAAGGTCAAGGGCAAGCGCATCATCATCGTCGGCGGCACCGACGAGGCCCTTAACAAAGTCCGGTTGGTTGCTAAGACGACTGCATCGATAGAGATTTATTCCCGTCAGATCGAGACCGATTTCTCCGCCTTTCCTGTCGCGGTCTTCGAGCGTGCGCTGCGCGTCGAGGACATTGCCGGAGCGGCGCTGGTGTTCGTAGCCGAGGAAGGCGCGGATGCCGATCTGGCCAAGGCCGAGGCGCGGCGGCTGGGCATTCCGCTCAATGTGGTTGATGTGCCCGGCGAATGCGACTTCTACACCCCGTCCATTGTTGATCGCGCGCCGCTGACCGTGGCGATCTCCACCGAGGGCGATGCGCCGGTGCTGGCGCGGCTGGTACGGGCCCAGATCGAAGCGCTGCTGGCGCCGGGGGTTGGCAAAATAGCGAGTCTGGCCGGTCAGTTACGCGGTCGGGTTGAAGATTTGATTCTCACCGGCCCGGCGCGGCGGCGGTTCTATGAGGATCTGGTTACCTCGCCTGCCATTGAGCGTGCGGCGGCGCTGGGCGATGGCCAGGTCGAGGCTGAAGCCTTGTTGTCCGACCATGCCGCCAATGGGGCGGGGCAGGGTGTGGTCTGGCTGATCGGCGCCGGTCCGGGGGCCGAGGACCTGCTAACATTGCGGGCGCAGCGGCTGCTGCAGCAGGCCGATGTGATCGTGCATGACCAGCTTGTGCCGGCCGCTGTGGTCGAGATGGGCCGCCGCGACGCCGAGCAGATCTGTGTTGGCAAGGCGCGGGGGCATCATTCCTTTTCGCAGGCGCAGATCAATACGCTGATTGTTCGTCTGGCCGGCGAGGGCAAAAAGGTTGCGCGTCTCAAATCGGGCGACCCGATGGTGTTCGGGCGCGCGGGCGAGGAAATCGCCGCGCTGCGCAAGGCGGGTATTGCCTATCAAATCGTGCCGGGTGTCAGTGCGGCCCTGGCCGCTGCAGCGGATAGCGCGACGCCGGTGACGTTGCGCAAGGTGTCGAGCGGCTTCGTGATGGCGACGGCGCATGGTGCCGAGGACAGTGACCTAGCCCATTGGGCGGCCTTGTCGCAGTCCGGTCTCACATTGGCGCTTTACATGGGCAAGGCGATTGCGGCCGAAGTTGCCGGGCGGCTGGTGTCATTTGGCGCCGCACCGGACCTGCCGGTGGGCATTGTGGTCAATGCCGGGCGCGCAAACCGGACGCTCTACGCGGCAACGCTGGGGCAACTGGCAGCAGGCGCGGTGGATTTTGTCGATGGACCGGCGGTCATTCTCGTCGGCCGGGCGGTGGCTGAAGGCGATTGGGCGGATGCCGCCGATGCGGCCGCAAGCAGTTTCAAGGTAGCGTGACTATGGACATCCTGACAGGCAATGAACTGATCTCGGGGGCGACCGTCTATCTCGACGGACAAGGCAACTGGATCGAAGATTTGCAGGCAGCACGCCTGTTCACCAAGAAGGACAAGGCAGAACTCGACAGCGCGATCGTAGCGACCAAGGCAACCGGCCGCGTGATCAGCGTTGAAGCTGAAGAGGTTGAGCAGGTGGAGGGCCAACTCGTGCCCAAGCGCCTGCGTGAACGCATTAGGGCGGCGGGCCCCACCGCTCCCCTGACTCTCAATGGGCAGGCGTATGATCGCCAGCACTTAGGTGAAGACGGGCATGTATCGATATGACGAATTCGACGCCGCTTTCGTAGCGGGTCGCACAGCACAATTTGCAGACCAGGTGAAGCGCCGCCTTTCGGGCGAGCTTTCCGAGGACCAGTTCCGGCCGCTGCGGCTGATGAACGGGCTCTATCTGCAGCTCCACGCCTATATGCTGCGCATTGCGGTGCCCTATGGCACGCTGTCGTCCAGGCAGATGCGCAAGCTGGCCCATATTGCGCGTACCTATGACCGTGGCTACGGGCACTTCACCACGCGGCAGAATATCCAGTTCAACTGGCCCAAGCTCAAGGACATACCGGTTATCCTGGAAGAGCTGGCGAGCGTGGAAATGCACGCCATCCAGACCTCGGGCAATTGCATTCGCAACGTGACCACGGACCAGTTCGCGGGCGCCGCTGCCGACGAGATCATCGATCCGCGGCCGGTGGCCGAGATCATCCGGCAGTGGTCGAGCCTGCATCCGGAATTTTCCTATCTGCCGCGCAAATTCAAGATTGCCATGACGGGTTCGCCCAATGACCGTGCGGCGATCCGTTTCCACGATATCGGCCTGCAGGCGGCGGTGAATGGGGCCGGTGAGATTGGCTGGGAAGTCTGGGTCGGTGGCGGGCTGGGGCGTACGCCCATGGTCGCCAAGCTGATCAACAGCTTCGTGCCGAACGAGCATCTGCTCGCCTATCTCGAATCCATCATGCGCGTTTACAACCGCTATGGGCGCCGGGATAACAAGTACAAGGCGCGCATCAAGATCCTGGTGCACGAAGAAGGCCTTGAGAGCATCAAGGGGCAGGTCGAGGCCGAGTTCGCCGAAGTGCGTGGCGGCGTGCTGACCCTGCCGACCGAAGAGTTCGACCGGATTACGGCCTATTTCGCGCCGCCGGATTTTGCCGACCGTTCAGGCGACAAGGTGGATGTGGCCTATGAATCGATCGTCGACCCGGCCTATGGCCGCTGGCTCGATAACAATCTGCATCCGCATCGGGTGCCCGGCTATGCCTCGGTCACGATTTCGCTCAAGCCCGTGGGCGGCGCGCCGGGCGATGCCACCGATACGCAGATCGACGTGGTCGCGGACCTGGCCGAGAAATACTCGTTCGACGAGTTGCGGGTGACCCATGAGCAGAACCTGGTTCTGCCCCATGTGGCGGTTGCCGATCTGCGGGCGGTGTTCGATGTGCTGGTCGCCAACGGTCTGGCGGAAGGCAATAACAACCTGATCACCGACATGATCTGCTGCCCGGGCCTGGATTTCTGCGCGCTGGCCAATGCCCGCTCGATCCCGATTGCGCAGGAGATTTCCCACAAGTTTGCCGCGCCTGAGCGGCAGAAGGAAATCGGCGATCTCAAGATCAAGATTTCCGGCTGCATCAATGCCTGCGGGCATCACCATGTGGGCCATATCGGTATTCTGGGCGTCGAGAAGAAGGGTGGCGAGCTCTATCAGATCACGCTGGGCGGCGACGCCACTGAAGGCGCATCGGTGGGCAAGATCATCGGTCCGGGCTTCCAGGCCGAGCAGGTGCCCGACGCCATCGAGAAGCTGGTGGATTTCTATATTGCGAACCGCACGAGCGCGGATGAGCCGTTCCTCGACGCCTATCGGCGCCTGGGCGAGGCTCCTTTCAAGGAGGCGCTTTATGGCACAGTCTAGTCTCGCACCGGCAGCGGCGCCGGCCGCGCATGAAAAGCTGAAGGCGCTGGGGATTCTGGCGCTCAATGGCATGTTCGATGAGATGGATGCGGTCAGCGTGCTGCGCTACGCCATCACCGAAGTGCTGCCGGGCGACATGGCGATTGTCTCGTCGTTTGGCGCGGATTCGGCGGTGCTGCTGCATATGGTGGCGCAGGTCGATCCATCGCTGCCGGTGTATTTTCTCGAGACCGGCAAGCACTTCCCCGAAACGCTCAACTATGTCGAGACGCTCAAGACGCAGCTTGGCCTGCTCAATGTGCATGCCATCCATCCGAACTCGGATGATGTAAAGCGCTTCGACCCGAATGGCGATTTGTGGGAGACCGATCCGGATTCGTGCTGCCATATCCGCAAGACCGAGCCGCTCGAGCCGATCACCGAGCAATATGGTGGCTGGGTGACCGGCCGGAAACGCTACCAGACCTCGGAGCGCGGGGTGCTGCCGCATTTCGAATTGACCAGCGATGACCGGATCAAGGTCAATCCGCTGGCCTATTTCTCCGATGCCGATGTCATCGAGTATCGGCAGGCGCACAGCTTGCCCGAGCACCCGCTCTATGCCAAAGGCTACAAGTCCATTGGCTGCGCGCCTTGTACTTCGGCGGTTGCCGATGGTGAGGACCCGCGCGCCGGACGGTGGCGCGGCCTCAACAAGAAGGAGTGCGGCATCCACTACGATTTCAACGGAGCCATTGCCTCCCCGATGAGTGCCGCTACACGCCACACGCTATGGAAGGACGGGGCCTTTGTTGCCGATCCGTTCAAGGACTGGGCCGAAGGCACCAATCCATCCGAGGCGCGCTATATTCACGTCCCGATGGCCGAATTCCTGGCCAATCGCGAGGCCTATCTGGCCAATCCGCATCCGCTGGGCCTCAAGGTCTCGCCGGGCGAGGCGATTGAAGAGGTGGCAGAGGATCTGTCGCGCTTTGCATCGATTGCCATCAGCTTTCCGGCCTTTTCCGATGGGCGCGGTTATTCCACCGCACGCCTCTTGGCGGAGCGGCTGAATTATGCGGGTGAAATCAGGGCTGTAGGCGATGTTCTGCAGGATCAGATTCCGCATATGCGGCGCTGCGGCTTCAACGCGCTGGTGGTGACCCATGAGCCGACCCGTGAGGCGCTCAAGGAAAATCGCCTGCCGGAAATGGCCCTGTTCTACCAGCCAGTGGGACTTGCCGAGGTGCCCACGGGCACGCGCCCCTTCCTTCGTCGCGTCTCCTGAGATAAGTGGAGCGTATTAGTCGCCTTTAAGGCAAGAGCCGGGGCCGCTGGTGACAGCGGCGGTTCCCATGAGAGCAATGCGGGGCAGCGCGCCCCGATGGGACCGAAATTCCGGGGCTGCACGCAGCGCCGGTCTGAATGGACTTGAGACAAGCATGAGCACTGAAATCACCACCGATGTCGTTGTCATTGGCGCGGGCCCCTGCGGGCTGTTCGCAGCCTTCGAACTCGGGCTGCTCGACATCAAATGCCATTTTATCGACATTCTGGACCGGCCCGGCGGGCAGTGCGCCGAGCTCTATCCCGAAAAGCCGATCTATGACATTCCGGCGTTCCCGGTGGTGACCGGGCAGCAATTGACCGACAATCTGATGGCGCAGATCGCGCCGTTTTCGCCCGAGTTCCATTTCTCGCGCATGGTCAATTCGGTCGAGAAGCTGGAAGACGGCTCGTTCAAGCTCACGACCGATGCCGACGAAACCTTCTTTACCAAGGTGGTGGTGATCGCGGCTGGTGGCGGCTCGTTCCAGCCCAAGCGCCCGCCGGTGCCGGGGATCGAGGCATACGAGAACAAGTCGGTGTTTTATGCCGTTCGCCGCATGGAAGATTTCCGCGACCAGGACGTGGTGATTGTTGGCGGTGGCGACTCGGCGCTGGACTGGACGCTGAACCTGGCGCCTATCGTGCGCACGCTGACCCTGGTGCACCGCCGCGATGCCTTCAAGGCGGCGCCGGCTTCGGTCAACAAGATGCGCGAGCTCGTGGCCGACGGAAAGGTCAACTTCCAGCTTGGCCAGATCGCCAAGCTCGATGGCGAGAATGGCATGATCAATCATGTGCACCTGACCACCGAGGCGGGGGATCTGTCGATCCCGGCGACGCGGCTGCTGCCGTTCTTCGGCCTGACCATGAAGCTGGGTCCGGTGGCCGATTGGGGCCTTGAGCTGAACGACAACACCATCGTGGTCGATACCGAAAAGTTCGAGACCTCCGTGCC
Organism: Devosia sp.; assembly: GCA_040218355.1. Taxonomy (GTDB): domain Bacteria; phylum Pseudomonadota; class Alphaproteobacteria; order Rhizobiales; family Devosiaceae; genus Devosia. The sequence goes on from JAVJRP010000012.1 coordinate 313,283, forward strand.
CGGCATATTCGCCATTGGCGATATCAACCACTACCCGGGCAAGCTCAAGCTGATCCTCTCCGGTTTCCACGAGGCGGCGCTGATGGCCCAGGCGGCCAAGGCCATCGTCTCACCGGGCGAGCGCGTGGTGTTCCAATATACCACCAGCTCGACCAAGCTGCAGAAGAAGCTGGGCGTGGCCTGAGGCTTTGTTCCGTCGCGTTTCCGAACCGCAAAACCGTTGCCACTTTTGCTGGAAACGCTCCAAGCCGAATTACCCATGGGCCCCGCTCTTGCGGCGGGGCTTTTTGAGGGGTATGGACGCCCCGCTGTTGAGGAGCGCCCCATGAAGATCAATGTTACCGACCAGGCAGGCGAAGTGCACGAGCTCGAAGGGCTCGAGGGCTGGCGCGTGATGGAAGTCATTCGCGACTGGGGGCTCAACATCAAGGCCGAATGCGGCGGGGCACTGAGCTGTGCCACCTGTCATTGCTATGTCGACAGCGATTGGCTCGACGCCGTTGGCGCGCCGAGCGAGGAAGAAGAAGACATGCTCGACAGCGTGGGCGATGTGAAATCGAACTCGCGCCTGTCCTGCCAGATCCTGTGTTCTGACGAACTGGATGGCTTGAAGCTCACCCTGGCGCCGAGCGCGGCGAAGGATTAGATCCTTCAGGAACAGAGATCCTTAAGAGCTGGGAAGGCAGTATTGGCGTAGCGTCGCTGTTGCAATCTTCTGAGCACTTGAGAACATGTCTGAATCCGGTTGTGTTGGCTGCCGCAATGCCGACGCCAATGCGTTTGCACTTCCCTTTACCATGGCCTTTCAGCCCATCGTCGATGTCCCGGCCCAGCGCATCTGGGGCTACGAGGCACTCGTGCGTGGCGTGGGTGGCGAGAGCGCCCTACAGGTGCTGAGCCACGTTACCGACGCCAATCGCTATGCGTTTGACCAGGCCTGTCGGGTCAAGGCCATCGAGCTGGCCGGTCGACACATTGCTCAGGGAGACGCCAGGCTAAGCATCAATTTCATGCCCAATGCGGTGTATGAACCGAAGGCCTGCATCCGCGCCACGTTGGATGCTGCCAGCCGGATGCAGTTCGATCCGCGTCGACTGATGTTCGAGTTTACCGAGAACGAGCACATGAGCGATGTGGCGCATGTCAGCAACATCGTGTCCGAATATCGCCGCATGGGCTTTACCACCGCGCTTGATGATTTCGGAGCCGGCTATGCCGGGCTCTCTTTGCTGGCACGCTTCCAGACCGACCTGATCAAGCTGGACATGGAACTGTTGCGCGACATCGACTCCAGTCCGGTCAAGCAGGCCATTGTTCGGGGCCTTGTGGCGATCGCCTCCGAGCTTGGCATCACCCTTCTAGCGGAGGGGATAGAGACCGAGGCGGAGCTCGCGGTACTCAGGACCCTCGGCATCCACCTGTTCCAGGGCTACCACTTTGCGCGGCCGCAGGTGGAAACGTTCCAGACCTTTGGCCAATTGGACGCCAGGACCCACTAGGTCGCGGCGCTCAGGTTCACGCGCTTGTTGAGAGCTTCTGCACTTTCAACGCGCTCAGAGTAGCGGTCGACCAGATAGTCCGCGCGGTCGCGGGTGAGCAGGGTGAATTTCATCAACTCCTCCATCACATCGACGATGCGGTCATAGAAGGATGAAGGCAGCATGCGCCCCTCGGCGTCGAATTGCTGAAAGGCCTTGGGCACCGAGGACTGGTTCGGAATAGTGATCATCCGCATCCAGCGCCCGAGTTGACGCAATTGGTTGACGGCATTGAAGCTCTGCGAGCCGCCGCTGACCTGCATCACGGCCAGGGTGCGACCCTGGGTTGGGCGGACCGAGCCGGAGCTGAGCGGGAGCCAGTCGATCTGGGATTTCATGACGCCCGTCATGGCGCCATGCCGCTCAGGGGAACACCAGACCTGTCCTTCGGACCAGAGCGAGAGCGCGCGCAATTCCTGCACCTTGGGATGGTCGGCCGTCGTGTCATCGGGCAAGGGCAGTCCATTGGCATGGAAGATGCGCACTTCGGCTCCAAGGGCCTCAAGAATGCGGGCGGCTTCCTGGGTGGCGAAGCGGCTATAGGAGCGCTCGCGCAGGGAGCCGTAGAGCATCAGGATGCGCGGCTTGTGCGTTGACAGTTTCGGCGTCAACAGACGATCGGCTTCGGGCAGCATGAATTGGTCTGCCGCAAGTGCAGGCATGGATTTGGCGAAATCGGTCATTCAACACAATGATCTGGTCTTGGGGATGGAGGTTTGCGCCAGGATTGCCGCCACTGGCTCACAGACTTCGCTGCGGCCACCGCAGCAATCTTCGAGCAGGAAGGCGACGAGCCCGCCGACGGCATCGAAATTGGCCCTATAGATCACTTGTCGGCCGTCACGCTGACTGCTGACGAGACCGGCGCGATCCAGCACTGACAGGTTCACCGATGTCGTGTTTTGCTTCTGGCCCAGTTGCTCACCGATGCGCCCCGCGGGGATCCCGTCGGGTCCCGCTGCGACGAGCAATCTGAAAATGGCAATTCGCCCGGGGTGAGACAGGGCGGCGAAGGCCTCGATCGCATTGTTTGTATCCATATATCATGATGTATTGATTTGAATGGTCCGGGTCAAGCCGATGGCTTGCCCGCATCAGTCGTGACCTTGACCAGTTCGGGGATGAAATCCCGCACGGTGGGCTGCGTCAGGGTCTCGAAGGGCAGGGGGCGGACGACGCGCATGGCGGCGATGCCGACGCGGACGGTCATCAGCCCGTTGACCACGCCTTCACCCAGCCGGGCCGAGAGCTTGGCGGCCAAGCCCTGGCCGACGAGTTGTTCCACCACGCCGTCGGTGAGGACGAGGCCTCCGGTGACGGCGAGATGGGCCAGCACAGCACCGGCCAGCCGCCAGAAGCCGAACAGGCCCGGACGGGCGCCATAGAGCGCGGCAATGGCCCCGGCGAGGCGGATGCTTTCATAGATGACGAAGGCGATGTCGATGAGCGCGCGCGGTGAGACGGCGGTGACCAGCGCGACGCGCCGGGCCGAGGCCGCGACCAGGGCACGCGAACGGGCATCGAGCGGGGTCATCAGGCTGCGTTCGGCCAGGGCAATGACTTCGGTGCCATCGAACAGGTCGCCGGCCTGGCTGTTGAGGCTTTCGCGGGCCCGGGCCAGATCGGGCCGGGCGGCATAGACGCCATTGAGATGATCGAGGACCGCGCCGGCGCGCTTGCGATCGTTGTCGGCATGGGCGCGGGCGGCCTCAGCACGCACCGCGTCGAGGACGGACAGGCGCCGCAGGGCGGCCATTTCGCGAGTGATCAGGGCGACGACCGCCACAAGGAAGGCGCCAAGGATGCCAAGACCCGCCCAGCCCAGCCATTCGTGGCGCGCGAAGAGGTCACGGATCAGCCGGTCAGCGGCCAGGCCCAGCCCGGCCGATACCAGGATGCCCCCCGTGGTCCAGGCCAGGCGGCCCAGCCAGCCCATGCGGCGGGGTGCAGGCGCGACAAGATCAGGTTCTGACTCTGGCGAGAAAGCGACTTCGACGATCTCGGCGCGGTCGGGTGTGAAGGCGCGGGGCACGCGCGTGCGTTCGGCAGACGTTTCGTCCTTTGTCACGGGGTGGGCTACGGGGCGCTTCATGCCATCCAGTCTCCGATCAGGTAGTCGAGCGCCCGGTCGAGCCGGATATGGGGCAGAACCACATCGCCGGAAGCGTTGCGCTCCAGCTTCTGCGGCGGCGTGAAGCGCAGGAAATTGAGGGCGACGGGGCTGCCATTCTCAAAAAGTGAATCCGGGCGCGCCGGCAAGTCACCGGGAAACAAGGCGATTTCGGTTTTGCCGTCATAGGCGGTGCCGTCGAGGATTTCGCCATTGAGCGGGGTGCCGACAAGTGTGGGCAGGGTATCGCCGCCTTCGCGAATGGTGCCTTCGCTGGTGGCGCGAATGCCGGCCATGGCGATGGAGCGGGTCTGGGCGCCGGCAAAGCGGGCGCGCTTGCTGGCATTGGACACCAGGCGATTGAGAATGGCTTCCAGCCGGTCGTGGCTGGTGTGATGCACATGATCGGCCTTGGTGGCAGCAAACAGGATGCGGTCGATGCGGCGCGAGAAGGGGCGCAGGATCGGATTGGCCTCGCCCTGGCGGAAACAGGACAATACCGATGTCAGCGCGGTTTCCAGATCGTTGACTGCGGCCGGGCCGGTATTGAGGGCGCGCAGGGTGTCGACCAGAACCACTTGCCGATCGAGCCGAGCGAAGTGGTCGCGGAAGAAGGGCCGCACGACCTGAGCCTTATAGGCCTCGTAGCGGTTTTCGAGCATGGCATGGAGGCTGCCGGTGCGTTTTGGTCCGGCCAGCGGGGGTAGGGGTGCAAAAGTCAACGCCGGGGAGCCTTCGAGATCGCCGGGCAGCAGGAAGCGGCCCGGCGGCAGGGTCGAGAGCGCGCCATGCTCACGGCTACGCCGGAGATAGGTGGTGAAGGCGCTGGCCAGGCGCTCGGCGTCCGGGTCATTCGCGTCCTTGGAAATATCGGTCTGGTCCAACGCGGCGAGGAATTCTGCTGCCTCGTCCGCGTGGCCGGGCTGGCGGGCCCGCTCCAGGGCCTCAGCACTCCATTCGGCAAAGCTGAGGCCCAGCAAGGGTAGGTCGAGCAGCCATTCGCCGGGATAATCCACGATATCAAGATTGAGCGTGGCCGGGCCTGTCATGCCGGCCCACCATTTCGCGGACTGGAATTTCAGCACCAGGCGAAGCTGGGAAATGCGGCGCGTGCTTTCCGGCCAGACCGGAGGATTGGCCGAGAGCGCGGCCAGATGCTGCTCATAGGCGAAGCGGGGGATGGTGGCGTCGGGATATTCGGCCAGCCGCGCGCCGATGAAGCGGCCATCGGCCAGTGGCGCAAAGCCGGGCAGGCGCCCTTGTGTCAGCAGGTTGTGCACCAGGGCAGTGATGAAGATGGTCTTGCCGGCGCGGCTGAGGCCGGTAACTCCCAGCCGCAAGGTGGGCGTGAGCACACCGGTCGCGGTATCAGCCAGATTGGACAGGGCAATGCCCAGTTCGTCGGCAATGGTGGTCGGCGGCTGCGGCAAAGAACATGTCCCCGTGTTCTGGCAAGGTAGGGCTTGGTCAAGCGTTTGCAAGAGGCGGAAAGGCCCATTGCGTCATGTGCTTGTCACCAACGCACACTAATTGTGCTGTTCTAACATTACAGGTGACCTGATGATCCGTACCGTCTCCGCCGCTATTCTGCTCGCGTGCCTGGCCGTCCCGGCAGGTTTTGCGCAGGACGCCGACCATGATCATGGTCATGAAGACCAGCATGTGTTCGAGGCCAATGGTCTGGAGATCCTGCATCCGTGGGCGCGTGCGGCCGGGGCGGGCGAGGAAACCTTCGTGTTCTTTGAATTGCACAATGAAGGTAAATCAGATCGCCTGATCGGTGCGCGGAGCGCCGCCGCCGAGGCCATTCACATTGTCGGCCTGACGATCGGTGCGGACGGCACAGCGGTGCAGGAGGTAGGCGAGATCGATATTCCACAAGGAGAATTCGCGTTTGATCCGGGTGGGTTGGCGCTGGAACTGCATGGCCTGACCATGGCGATCGAGCAGGGCGGTCACCTCGATCTGGTGCTTGAATTCGCCAATGCAGGTCCGGTGGAAATCGAGGTGGCGGTCGAGGCGGCCAATGCCAATCAACACAGCCATGCGGGGCATAGCCACTAAATAGAAAGTCGTAGTAACGCTCTGTAAGTCTTGGACATTTCCCGGATGGGCGGGAATGTCATGCTATCGTCGCGAATGTGTCACCCGCCTGAAACGGTCCGGTCCTAACTCCATGAGTGCCGTGCGCAAGGGCGCCGCGGCTCGCAATCATTTGCGCATGGAGGTTTTTTGCAATGAATCGTGTTGCACGCATTCTGCTGGCCGGCGTTTCCGCCGTCAGCATGACCCTTCCGGTCGTTTCCCAGGATTTGGCCCAGGCCGAAAGCACTTGGTACACCGACGCCGACGCCAAGCTGCAGGCCATGATCGACATGCAGCCCAATACCGGCACGGCCAAGAACGTCATCCTGTTTGTTGCCGATGGTCAGGGCGTTGGTTCGAACTATGCCATCCGCCTGTTTGCCGGCCAGCTTGAAGGCAAGCTGGGCGAGGAACATGTCCTGCCCTACGAAGAATATCCCTATACTGCGCTGATCAAGACCTACAACATCAACGCCCAGACCCCGGATTCCGCACCGACAGCCGGCGCCATGAACACTGGCGTGAAGCAGGTCTTCAACACTATCAACCTGAGCGAAAACGCCGTGCACGAAGATTGTGCCAGCGAAGACGGCAACAAGCTGACCCTGTTCTCGGAAGTGGTTGCTGACGCGGGCAAGTCGGTCGGCGTCGTTTCGACCGCGCGTATCACCCATGCGACTGGCGCGGCCGTCTATGCCAAGACCGCCAACCGCAACTGGGAAGCCGAAGCCCCGGAAGGCTGCACCGACATTGCCACCCAGCTCGTGGACATGATGGAAGCCGGCACGATCGACATCGCCCTTGGTGGCGGTGCCCGCAATTTCCCGGCCATGGGCGGCCAGACCCCGTTTGGTGGCGATTCCAGCCGCAAGGACGAAAGCGACCTGATCGCACGTGCCGAAGCTGCCGGCGCAGAACTGGTGACCGATCTGGCTTCGCTTGAAGCAGCGCCCGCCGGCTCGCCAGTGCTGGGCCTGTTCACCAATTCGGACATGAACTACGAGAACGACCGTCCGGAAACCGAGCCCTCCCTGGCTGATATGACCGCTGCCGCGATCAAGAACCTCCAGGGCAATGAAGACGGCTTCTACCTGATGGTCGAAGGCGGCCGTGTCGACCATGCCCTGCATGGCGGCAATGCCCATCGCGCCCTGATGGATGGCGTGGCCTTTGCCAATGCCGTCGCCCTGGCTGACGAAATGACCAATGACGAGGACACCCTCATCATCGTCACCGCCGACCACGAGCATGCGATTGCTTTCAACGGCTATTGCGGTCGCGGTACGCCGATTACCGGCCTGTGCATGGGTATTGCCAAGGGTCAGGTCGAGCACAATGGCGAGCCGGCCCTGGCTGCCGATGGCAAGCCCTATTCGGTCATCACCTTCGCCAATGGTGCTGGTTCGGTCCTGACCGAACAGGCTGATGGTTCCTATTTCGGCACCCGCGCCAACCTGACCCAGGAAGAAGCGCTTGATCCGGACTTCCTGCAGCAGGCTGCCATTCCGATGAATTCGGAAACCCATTCGGGTGAAGACGTTGCCGCCTGGGCCAAGGGCCCGTGGGCACACCTGCTCACCGGTACGCAGGAACAGAACTACATCTTCCACGTGATGAACCACGCCGTTTCGGCCGAGTAAGTCCCGTTCAAAGTTTGGGGAGGGGCTCGTTTATGACGGGCCCCTCCATTCTGTTGTTTCGCAGAAGCGTCATCCGCGCCAAGTCAAAGGAGATTGCCATGCACCGCCGCAAGTTCATTACCCTTTCCGCTGCCATTCCCGCCAGCCTGGCGCTGGGCGCCGCGCATAGCCGGGCCGAGGAAGCGGTACGCATGCGCGAACTCTATAATAATGACGGGTCGTTTTCCGATTACGCGCTGGAAAGGGCCGATCAGCATGTTCTGCTCGAAGGGTTCATGGCGCCGCCACTCAAGGCAGAGTCGAGCTTTTTCGTGCTGACAATAATGCCGATGTCCGTCTGTCCGTTTTGCGACGATGCGGCCGATTGGCCACGCGACATCGTCTCGATCTATGCGCGCGATACCGTCACCGTGACCCCGTTCAATGTGCCCATCGAGGTCGAAGGCATGCTCAAGATCGGTACCTATACCGACGAGGAACTTGGTTTTGTCTCGCGTGTGCGCGTCGTCGACGCCGCGCATTGGAGAGCCTGAGTGCTGCACCTGGAGGCCGTCGCGCATCGCTTCGAGGGGCGGTCCACCAATGCGCCTCCGGCGCTCGATCTGCCTGCTTTGGATATCAAGGCTGGCCAACTCACAGTCATCCGGGGTCCCTCCGGTTCGGGCAAGACGACGCTGCTTTATGTGTTGAGCGGCCTGATCCGGCCCACATCGGGCCAGGTGCGCTGGGGCGATGTCGATATTGCCGGCCTGGGCGAGGGGGCACGTGACCGCTGGCGGCGGCGCAATGCCGGCTTCGTGTTTCAGAATTTCAACCTTATCGAAGAGATGAGCCCGCTGGGCAATGTGACGCTGGCTGCCTATTTCTCGGCGTTCACCGACAACAGCGTGCGCGCGCGCGGCAAGAGCCTGTTGCAGCAGTTTGGCGTGGCTGACGAGGCGCGACGGGTGTCGAGCTATTCGCGCGGCGAGCAGCAGCGCGTGGCGCTGGCCCGGGCGCTGGTATTCGATCCGCCGATCCTGTTTGCCGACGAGCCGACCGCCAGCCTGGATGAAGGCAATTCGGCCGAGCTGTGCCAGGCCTTCAAGCAGCTGGCCGGAGAGGGGCGGACGGTGGTTGCCGTGTCGCATGATCCACTGCTGATCGAAGCGGCGGACGCGGTTGTGCGCCTTGACCATGGCCGCGTGGTGGAGCGGGAGCTGGTGGCATGAACCCGTTTCCCGTCGTGTTTTCGCTGCTCAATCGCAATCGGGTCACGCTGATCTTTTTCGTGGTGCTGATCACCTTTGCCGTGGGCCTGGGCATTGCCATTACCACGCAGGAGCGCGCGGTGCGCCAGGGCAGCGCAAGGGCGGCGGACAAGTTCGACCTGGTGATCGGCTCGCCGGGTAGTCCGTTCGATCTGGTGCTGGCCTCGGTCTATGCCCGTCCAGCGGCCATGGGGCTGGTGGATGGTGATATGCTGGCCCGCATCATGGCGGAGGACAGCATTGATTTTGCCGCCCCCATCGCCTTTGGCGACAGCGCCAGCGGCTATCCGATCATGGGAACGACAGCTCAGTTCGTCGAGCATTTGTCGGGTGGGGTGGCCGAGGGCCGGTTGTTCGCCTCTGCCTATGAGGCCGTACTGGGCGCCAATGTCCTGCTGGAGATGGGCGCGCGCTTGCATGCGGCCCATGACGGGTTTGACAGCGAAGAAATGCTGCACGAGGGCACGATTGCGGTGGTGGGCCGGATGGCGCGCACCCATTCGGCCTGGGACAATGTGGTCGTGGTGCCCGTCGAACAGGTCTGGGTCAGTCATGGCCTGCCTTCGGGCCATACGCCTGGCGACGAGCGGATCGGTCCGCCTTTTGTTACCGATCAGCTTCCGGGCGTGCCGGCGATTGTGGTGAAGCCATCCACCGTTCCGGCCGCCTATGGGCTACGCAATGCCTATCGTACGGACACGACGCAGGCGATCTTTCCCGCCGAGATTCTGGTGCAGCTCTATGCGCTGCTGGGGGATGCACGGGCGATCATGAGTTTTCTGGCGCTGGCGACGCAGGTTCTGGTCGTGGCGGCCATCCTGTCGGGCGTGATGATCATCTTGCAGCTTTATCGCACGCGCTTTGCGGTGTTGCGGGCGCTGGGGGCGACAGCAAGCTATGTGTTCCTCGTCGCCTGGAGCTATGTGGCGCTGCTGATCCTGGCTGGGGCGGTGCTGGGTCTGGGGCTGGGCGCCGGCGTTTCCTGGGCCGTCAGTGGCTATCTTGAAGCGCAGAGCGGCATTGCCATTCCCGTGACCATCTCCTGGCAGGAGGTGCAATTGGTGCTGCTGCTGGTCGGGGCCGGGGCGGCGCTCGCCGTGCTGCCCGCCATCGCCATCTACCGCCAGCCCGTCGTCGAGGGACTACGATAGGCAAACGGGGCCTTGCGGCCCCGCTGCGTTATTTGCCGATCTTGTCCAGATCGAAGGGCGTGGTCTGGTAGATCTCGTTGATCCAGTTCTGGAACAGGAGATGGGCGTGACTGCGCCAGCGGTTTTCCGGAACGGCGCTGGTGTCGCCATTGGGGAAGAGGTTCTCCGGCGGCGGCGTATCGAGACCGGCGGCAATGTCCCGCTCATATTCATCGGCCAGCGAGCGGTTGTCATATTCGAGATGGTTCAGGAAATAGACGGCGCGCTCATTGCGGTCGCCGAGCATGCACAATCCGATCTGATCATTGTCAATCAGCACGTCGAGCTCGTCGCCCAGGCTCTGGCGGTCGATGTCGTTATAGCGCGAGACCGGGATCATCGGGCTGTCGGACATGCCGCGCAGGAAGGGTGAGCGCGGGCCGGTCACCTTGTGGCGGAACACCCCGAAGGCCTTCTTGTCCATGCGATAGCGGCGGGCACCATGGAAATGGTGCAGTGCCGCCTGGGCGCCCCAGCAAATGAACATGGTATGGTGCACATTGGTGCGGGTCCATTCCATGATCTCGAGCATTTCGGGCCAGTAGCGCACCTCCTCGAAGGGCATGTTGGCGATGGGCGCGCCGGTGACGATGAAGCCGTCGAACTTGCGCTCCTTCACCTCTTCCCAGGTCTGGTAGAAGGAGTTGAGGTAGTCCTCGGGCGTGTTCTTGGACTGGTGGTCGGTCACCCGCACCAGGCTCAGATTGATCTGCAGCGGGGTGGCGCCGATCAGCCGGGCGAACTGGGTTTCGGTCCGCTCCTTGTTGGGCATCAGGTTGAGCAGGCCGAATTCGAGCGGGCGGATGTCCTGCCGCGCGGCGCGGCTGGAATCCATGACATTGACGCCCTCTTCTTCAAGCGTCTTGCGAGCCGGCAGGTCGTCGGGAATTCTGATAGGCATGTCAGCCTCTTGGCGAGTTGCAATGAGAAAACGATTCAGGCTGGCGCACGGCGTCCACGGGGGCGCCGCGCGCTAGCGCATTCGCTTCTCGATTGCGGCGGCGATCAGATCGACAAATTCATCGCCATCACGCGCGGTGGCGAGATCGGAGGCCTCGACGACATAGCCGAAATTGTCGGCCAGCGCTTCATAGCGGGGCAGGCGATCATGCAGCAGGGCTTCGAAACCCCAGGCACCGAAACCGGCCGGATCGACATCGTCATCGCTCAGAATGCCGTTGATCAGCTTGTACTCCGCCCACTTCTCGACGAGAAATTCGGGTCGATAATACATCGGCTTGGGTGACTTCTTGAAACGCCTGACCAGTTCGGTGGCGTCCTTGCCGGTGCCGCGGATGAAGATCAGCGCGGTGTGGGCCGCAAGCGTCTTGATCACCGGGTCTTCCGGATCGTTGGGATCAACGACCTCGATCAGCGAACCGCCGGTATCGGCGATGAAATCGTCATAGCCGTAGAGGTCCTTGGCGCGATCGATGAAATAGGGCACGTCGCACAGCGCCGCGATCTCGGCCACGCGATGCTGCTCCTGGCGGCGCTGGTATTCGGCCAGCGGCAGACCGCCCTGATCGACATTGCCCGGCGTGCCCAGATAGGTCGAGAGCGGGTCGAGATTGTCGAAGGTGATGTTGGACGAGATGTAGATCGAGTCCGTGCGCAGAAGCTGGGCCAGGAAGGGCACCTTCATGGCTTCGCGCTTGAAATTGTCGACGATGAACTCGCCCATATAGCGCGTGCCGATGCGATAGTCGGCCGAGTAATGGAACCAGTGATTGGCACGCAGCATATTGGACAGCCGCGTCTTGCCCACGCCGGCCATGCCGAACACGGTCACCGCGCGCCGCGGGGCCTTCACAAACTCATCGACGCTGGAAAACAGCATAGTCAGACGCTCCGATGGCCGGAAGCGGCCAAACTGCATGGGTTGCGTTTAACGCAAGCCAGCGGCGATCTCAAGCAACCGGCAAAATCTGCCGCCGGCTCGGACTCATTTGCCGCCTTGTCGCCATGATCTGGCCCTGAAACCTAAAAAAATCCAACAGATTCAACGGTTGATCCAGTTGGCACCGGGTTTGCATTGAAGCTTGCGAGCGCGCCGTGCGGCGCAATGGGGATTACGGAGTTACAGATGGGTATCTATGGGGCTCTTTCCAGTGCGGTGACCGGCCTGCGGGCACAGTCGCATGCGCTGGAGAATATTTCGGGCAACATCGCCAATTCGCAGACCACTGGCTACAAGCGGATGGAGACGAGTTTTGTCGACCTCATCCCCGATGCGCCATTGCGGTCGCAGGTGCCGGGTGCGGTGCTGGCCCAGTCGCGTGCCACCAACAATATCCAGGGCGATATTCAGACCAATTCGAACGAGACCTATATCGCGCTGAATTCGGCCGGTTTCTTCGTTGTGGAGCCCAAGGTTGGTCAGTCGGACGGCAATTCGGTGTTTGCCGGTTCAAACTATTTCACCCGTCGTGGCGACTTCGAAATCGACAAGGATGGTCTGCTGGTCAATGGCGCGGGCTATTACCTCAAGGGCCTGCCGATCGACCCGGCGACGGGCAATATTTCGGGTTCGGTGCCAGAGGTGATTGAGCTTTCGAACGCCTTCCTGCCGGCCAATGTGACGACCACGATCAACTACCAGTCCAACCTGCCGCAGCTTCCCAAGACGGCGAGCTACAACTCGACCGTTTACAACAGTGAGCTGCTGGGTGCGGAGAATTTCGGTGCTGCGGCCACGACTGCGGCTGCCAATGGCACGGTTGATCTGGGTGCCGGCGCCGGCGCTAACCTGGCCACAACCGTTTTCTCCGACGCGCAGGAAATGACGGTGACCGTCAATGGCGCCCCGGTGACGTTCAAGTTCTATGCGTCGCCGTCCACTGCGCCGACAACCGGCGTGGGGATCAATCTCGATGCCCCCAAGACGGTTCAGGATGTGCTGGACGAGATGCAGGATGGCCTGCGCGACTTTGGCGGCGGCGCGGCTGCTTCGGCGACTGTGGGCCTGAATGGCGGCAATCAGCTGGCCATTTCGCTGGGTACCGACTACCACGCCTCGTTCTCGATCAGTGGCACAACGCCGGCCCTGGCAACCGCCCTCGGTCTTGGCGAGCCGCAGGCTTCCTCCGATCCGACCCTGGGCACGGTCAACACCATCTCGGCCGATGACGCCGATGATTTCGTGGCCAATTCGATCTCCGGCGGCGCCATCACCGTCTATGCCAGCAATGGTGCGCCGGTGAACGTACAGTTGCGCTGGGCCAAGGTGGACAGCGCCGCTTCCGGCGGCTCGGACCAGTGGAACCTGTTCTATCTTTCGGACAGCGCGGCCGTTGGTGGCTCGACGGCCTGGACCAATATCGGCCAGGATTACGATTTCAACAGCAATGGTTCGTTGGCCAACAGCGTGCCGCAGGCCACCATCAGTAATCTGCGCGTCAATGGCGTGCTGATCGGCGATGTGGTGTTGCAGCACGAAACCAATGGCGTCTCCCAGTTTGCCGACGTCAACGGCACCGTGACGGTCTCCACGCTCAACCAGAACGGCTATGGCGCGGGTGAATTCCTCTCAGTGGCCATCACCGACTCCGGCCGCGTGGTCGCCACCTATTCCAATGGTGAGCGCATCGAGATGGCGCAGGTGGTGACGGCCCAGTTCAATGGCGTCAACTCGCTAAAGCGTCTTGATGGCGGCGTCTATGAGGCCACCTCGGAATCGGGCGAGCCGATTTTCGATCTGTCCGGCTCTGGCGTCATCGGTGGCGCGCTCGAAGCGTCCAATACCGACATTTCCGACGAGTTCACCAAGCTGATCATCACCCAGCAGGCCTATTCGGCCGGCACCCGCATCGTCTCGACAGCCGACGAGATGCTGCAGGAAGCCCTGAACATGATCCGCTAGGGCGGAAATTGAGTAAGGGTCCGGGGCAGGGTGTCCCGGACCTCAGTCCAGTTTGAGGGCCGCTTGCATGGGTCTGGTATCTTCGCTTTCAAATGCCGTGTCGGGTCTGCGGACCAGCCAGGATTCTATTTCGATCCTGAGCCGCAACATCGCCAACTCGGGCACCCCCGGATACCACCGGCAGTCGCTTAACATCATCGACTACTCGTCGGTCAACAGCACCTATGCGCGGACCGAAGGGGTCAATCGGGCCTTCAACCAGAGCCTGCAGACCTATTACAATCGCCAGGTGTCGGACACCTCGGCGTCCAATGTCACAGGCAATTATCTCAACAAGCTGCAGGGCTATCTGGGCAAGCCGGGCGATGCCGGTTCGCTCGATACGATGTTCGGCTCGTTCAGGAACTCGCTGCAGGCGCTGGCCACGAGCCCCGACGACTATTCGACCCGCGCCAATGTGGTGGCGGAAGCGCAGGCCATGGCAAGGCAGCTCAATTCGCTGTCGAACTCCATCCAGCAGCTCCGGCAGGAGACCGAGACACGCATCTCCAACGATGTGTCCGAGGTCAATGCCATGCTCATCTCGCTCGATGAGGTGAACAACCGCATGCTCGACCTGGGCATGACCGATACCGCGCGCGCCCAGCTCTATGACCAGCGCGACCGGCTGGTGGCCTCGGTGGCCGAGGTCATCGACGTGCAGGCAGAGTATCGCGCCGATGGCACGGTGGCGTTGATGACGCGGTCCGGCGTTGGCCTGATCGACAATGGCTTTTCGACTTTCAAGTTCACCACGGCCGGCGCGCTGTCGGCTACCTCGCAGACCAATGTCGACACCTCGCAGAGCAAGGTGGGCAAGCTGACGCTGACCACGCCATCTGGCCTGACGATCGATCTGGTGCAGCAGGGCGTGTTGCAGGGCGGCGAATTGGCTGGCCTCGTCAACCTGCGCGACAAGATCCTTGTGGAGGCACAGAACCAGCTCGACGAAATCGCTGCCGGCATGGCTGCGATCTTTTCCACGATCACCACGCCTGGCACGGCTGCCGATGACGGGCTTGGCGCTACCGGCCTTTCGGCCGATATCTCGCATCTCAAGCCCGGCAATGACATCCTGCTCAACTACACCGTCAACGGGGCTGAGCAGCGGGTTCGCGTCATCAACAGCACCAATGGCGAAGACTTTGTCGATGCCAGCGGCCAGCGCGTGATCTCGGTGGATTTCGGCGATCCTCCGGATGCGACAGCGGTTGCGGCAGCGCTGCAGGGCGAATTGCCGGGCCTGGCGATCACCAGCCCCAGCGCCGGCGTCCTGCAGGTTCTGGACGACGGTACGGGTGGCGCGCGGGATGTGACAGCGCTGACCACGCGCGGCACGGCCAGCGGGACCCAGCAGGGCGAACTGGCAATGGCGCTGTTCGTGGACCAGGGCAATTCGGCCTTCACCGACAATCTCGATACCGATCCGCCGCAGATCGTCGGCTTTGCTTCGCGCATTTCGGTCAATCCGGCGGTGATTTCGGATAATCGCCTGCTGGTGCAGTTCGATATCGACCAGACATTGGGCGATGCATCGCGGCCCGAATACATTCTGGATCAGCTTGGCTCGATGAGCTTTGTCTCGGGCAGCACACCGGCGGCCAATGCCGGGCGGCATCAGCTCAATGGCACGGTCGAGCAATTGATCGAGCAGGTGCTGAACTACCAGGGCACCAGCATCGGCTCGGCGCTCAGCGCGCAGAGCAACCGGCAGCTCACGCTCGATACCATCACCACCCAGATGGAGAGCGAATACGGCGTCAATCTCGACGAAGAGATGGCGCGACTGACTGAATTGCAGAGTGCCTATGCCGCCAATGCCCGCGTGGTTTCGGTGGTCAAGGAATTGCTCGACACCCTGTTTGCCTCGACCTGAGGGAGTAGCCTGACATGCTCGTCAACAAGTCCATGTATCCGCTCACGACGGGTTTCTCCATCATCTCCAAGATGCAGGACTCGTTTGCGCAGTTGCAGATGCAGCTTGGCACCGGCGTCAAGGCGCAGACGCTCTCGGAGATGGGACGGGACCTGCCGGTGTCGCTCTCGGTGCGTTCCCGCCTGACCACGATGGCCGGCTACAATGCCAGCATCGAACAGGTCGATCTGCGCATGAGCTTTTACGACAATGCACTGACGCGACTGGACGAGATCGAGGGCGAGGCCCGCAATTCAGCGGTGCAGGGGCAATACGGCTCGAACAATATCAACATGGCCACCATTTCGGGCCTGTCCAAGGCGCGGCTGGACGAAATGGTGACATTGCTCAATTCCGACATTGCCGGGCGGTATCTGTTCGGCGGCTCGACGACCGACAAGGCGCCTTTGCCGACCACGACCGAGTTGCTCGAAGGCGCAGGGGGACGGGCGGGCTACAAGACCGTGGTCACCGAAAGGCAGATGGCCGATCTTGGTTCGGCCGGTCTGGGGCGGCTGGAAACGACGATCACCCCCGCCGTGCCGGCCCTGCAAACGGATCCGGTGACTGTCTCGCTGGCCGAAGATGGAGACCATCCGTTCGGCTACAAGCTGTCCACCGTGTCCGCAATCGGCGCCAATATCGGCATTGCCTCGGATTTTGCGGCCTCGCCCGCCAATGTGGATTTCACTTTCCCGGGCGATCCGGGCACCGTGGCAGAGGGAGACAGTGTTACCCTCGGGTTCACCTTGCCCGATGGCACCGAAACCCAGATCACTCTCAAGGCCGTGAGCGCGGCCAATGCTTCGGGCGCGACCGGGGAGTTCGTCATCGGGGATGACCCGTTGACGGCGACCATCACCACGGCCACCAATTTCGACAATGCCCTCAAGGCATCGCTGCAGGAGACTGCTGAGAGCGAGCTGAAGGCCGCATCAACCTATGCGGCCGGGCAGAAC
This sequence comes from Devosia sp., assembly GCA_040218355.1. GTDB lineage: Bacteria > Pseudomonadota > Alphaproteobacteria > Rhizobiales > Devosiaceae > Devosia. Next base: position 329,871 of record JAVJRP010000012.1, read on the forward strand.
TTCTTCAACGCCGCCGGTGAGCCGGTCTTGCGGGTCGAGGGAGCGGATCCCTACACCTCGACCAGCCTGCGCGTGGCCACCAAGACCGATACGGTGATGTGGTATAGCGGCGAGACGGCTGCTGTTTCTGCCGTCGGCATGGGGCGGTTGACTGCGGCGCGTGCCGCCGAAACCGTGTCGCTGACCGAGAACATTCCGGTGTCCTCGGCGCATGGGTTCCAGATTTCGGCCGTGACCTCCACTGTTGCCAATGCTGGCGCTTTGACGGCGACCCACACGCCGGGCGATCCGGCCTCGATGTCTGTCGCCTTTGACGACACGTTTGCGCTGACAGCAGGCGACAGTGTCACCGTGACCCTGACCGAGCCAGGCGGCAAGACGCGTGAGGTGACGCTGACGGCGGTTACCGGGCGCGCTGGGCCGGGACAGTTCACCATTGGTGCGGACGAAGCGGCCTCTGCCGAGAACTTTGAAAAGGCGATGATCCGGTCGGTGTCCGAAGCGGCGACAGCGGCGGAAGGCAATCCGCGCCAGTCGGTGACGGCGGCTGTCGAGGATTCGGGGCGCGTTGCCTATGGCATGCAGGCCAATGAGAGCGGCTATCTGCGCATGATCCGCTCAATGGCGGCGATGACGGTCGAGACCTATCCCGAAATCACCAATGCGGCGGACCCCAATTCGGTGGATTTGAACCCCGCAAAGGCGCGGTTCGACGCCATGGCGCGCCGGCAGCAGCTTGAATTGTCGGAAGGGCGCAATTCCGAACGGGGCTCGATTGAGCTGATCACCATGGAACTGGGTGTGGCCCGCGCCGCCTTGCAGGCTGCCGGTGAGCGGCACACCAACTACACCGCGCAGTTGGAGAACCTGCTGAGCGATGTAGAGACGGTCAGCAAGGAGGATGTGGCCATGGAGATCCTGGCGCTGCAGACCCGCCTCACCGCGAGCTATCAGATGACCTCGATGGTCAGCAAGCTGAGCCTGGTGAACTATCTGTAGTCTGAGGACGGGCCTGGCCCGTCTCTATTTCCTGGCATCTATCGGCAAACGAAAAGCCCCGCATCGCTGCGGGGCTTTTCTCTGATTAACGGTCCAGCGGCTTACATGCCGCGCAGGCCCGCCGCAATCTGTCGGTTGAGCTGCACCAGAACCGTCAGATGATCGGTCACGGGTACGTCTTCATAGAGAATTTCGCGGGTCTGGTTCATCACGAACATGCCCAGATTGGCGATGTTCTGACGAATTTCCGGGGGCAGGGGGCTGTCATCCTGGGTGACGGCCGACATGAAGATGGTCCAGAGCTTGCGATTGAAGGTCAGGGCCGAACGGAGATCCTCGGTGGTCGAGATGTCCCATTCATCCTTGACCTTCTGCAGGCCCGCTGCAGCCTTCATAAGCAGAGCGGATTCACGCTGGCGGGGATTTTCAACGACTTTCGCCGTCTGCTGGTACGCCTGGGCGCCGTGCTGATGCATGTTTGAGCAGGTCCTGTTCGTATTCAATAAGCCTTTGAGAGGCCTTCAGAGCCTTGTACAGGGACCCGGTTAATATCTCGTTATTGATTTGGTCCACAATCGGTAGAGAACTGGGCACTGCGGCCACAAAGTCTCTGGACATCTCATTGTAGGTTTCCGTCGCCCGTTCGGAATCTTCCTCGATATACATCAGTTGCACAGCCAGATAGATGCGCTTGGCCGGTGTATTGGCGGTCTCGGATGTCAGGATATCCTTCTCGCGCAGGATCGGCGCGTTGCCGTCGATAAACAGGCGCGTGCGCTGGTCTGAATTGGTGATGATGCAATTGCCCACCAACAATTTCTCGCCGGGCTTCAGTTCGACCTTCAGGGCCATGAGACCAATCTCCGCGGACTCGGGGAATACCTGAACTGTCTAGCCTCAGATTGCGGCAAAAACAACGAAGGCGGGCCCTTGGCCCGCCTTCTTAAGGTCCGCTTGGTAAGCGATTTACCGCAGAAGCTGCAGGATCGACTGATCGGCCTGGCTGGCCAGTGACAGCGAGTTCTGGGAAAGCTGCTGCCGGGTCTGCAGAGCCAGCAGGTTTGCCGCTTCCGTGTTCATGTCCGCCAGGGTCAGATTGCCGGCGCCGGTTTCGAGCGTGTTGATCATGGATTCGGTGAACGATTTGCGGTTCTGCACGATCGAGAGGTTCGAACCGAAGGTCGAGGCCTGCGAACGGACTTCGTCCAGGGCGGCCTTAACATCGGTCAGAAGACCATCAATGGTGACGTCGCTGTCGAGCTGTTCTTCTTCGAGCTGGGTTGGCACGCCCAGGTTGAAGGCGTTGATGGTTTCGCCATTCTCGGTCTGGATGTCGATGGCCGAGGTGCCGGTCTCGTTGAAGGTGATAGTCAACTTGTCGCCGCGCAACAGGTTGATGCCGTTGAACGAAGCGTCGTCGGAGAGCTTGTCGAGCTGGTCGCGCAGCTCGTTGAACTGATCGGTGAGGCCGGCGCGAACCGAATTGCCCAGGATGTTGCCATTGCCGGTCGCGGTGCCATCGACAGCGCCGCCCGCAGTCGTGCCATTCACCGTCAGGTCCTGGGTCGACTGGTTTTCGATGCGCAGCTTGCCGTTGTCGTTCGATGCGCGAACCTTGCCGAAGAAGTTGCCCGACTGCGAGTTGATCTCGGAAACGAGTTCGTCGACGGTCTTGGCGGTGTATTCCTTGGTCTCGGTCTGGGTCGGAGCGGCACCATCGAAACCGAAATTGGCCAGGGTCAGCGCTGTGCCCGCGCCGCCATCGGCGACCGCGCCACCGGCGATCACCACGGAGGCGTCGGCATAGGCTTCAGTAGCCGGACCAGTGAAGGTCAAATTGCCGCCATCTTCGCCAACGGTGACTTCAACGTCGGCACCGGCGAAACCTGCGTTGAGGCCCTGAATGATTTCGGCCCGGGTAACGGCAGCACCGTCAGCAACGTCCATGGTGTAGTCGGTGCCACCAACATCGACGGTGATCTGGTTTGCACCGGCCGAACCGCTGATTTCAACCGCAACAGGACCAGCGCCGTTTACGTCGATGGTGAAGTCGAGCGTATCGCCTGCTTCGTTGAAGTCGAAGGTGGCAGCAGCAGCGCCGAGCTCAGTGGTTGCAGTCGCGCCCTTGAGCAGATTGACTTCCTCGACATCGGTGCCGAAGGCGCCGCCGGTCAGGCTGAGCACTTTTGCATCGGCAGCGGTGTCATCAGTGACGCCGGTGGTCACGTCTGCAGCATTCAGCGTGTAGGAGGCGGTCTGGAAGGACTTGTCCTGGCGTGCCTGGCGGAGCGTGGACTGCATCGATTCGAGCGTCTTGGTCATGGCCGAGAGGCCATTGTCCGCCGCTTCCAGGGTCTGGATGCCGTTGGCCATCGAATCGATCAGGGCGCCCAGATCGCTGGCGCGGTTGGTCAGGCCCTTGGCGGTGAACCAGTTTGACGGGTTATCCAGTGCCGAATTGACTTTATTGCCTGTCGCCAGTCGATTTTGAGTCATCGACATCATGTCGGCAGTGCCCTTGAGTGAGAGCAAATTGGCCCGAACGGCCTTCGAAAGTGAGATATCCGCCATCTAATGCAATCCTTGCCTCAGGCCAGCTTGGCCCCTTGCCCAAAGTGTTAACCGCCTTTTCTTAAAGGGTCGTTAACCATGCGGGTTGACGGCTCATAAACCATAATTTTTCGAGGCTTTGCGGGCGAAACGCAAAAAAGGCGGGTCTTGCGACCCGCCCTTCGTATTTTGTGCTGTAGCTGAACCGATTAACGGATGAGCTGCAGGATCGACTGATCGGCCTGGCTCGCCAGCGAGAGCGAGTTCTGCGACAGGGACTGACGGGTCTGCAGAGCCAGCAAGTTCGCAGCTTCCGTGTTCATGTCGGCCAGGGTCAGGTTGCCGGCACCAGCTTCGAGGGTGTTGATCATCGAGTCGGTGAAGGTCTGACGGTTTTCCACGATCGAGAGGTTCGAACCGAAGGTCGAAGCCTGCGAACGAACTTCGTTCAGGGCGGACTTCAGGTTTGCCAATTCGGAGTCGATGTTGTCATCGCTGTCGAGATCGGTTTCCTCAAGAGTGGTGGCCACGCCCAGGTTAGCGGAGTTGATGGTCTCGCCTTCGTCGGTCTGGATGTCGATGGACGACGTGCCAGTTTCGTTGAAGGTGATCGAGAGCTTGTCGCCACGCAGCAGGTTGATACCGTTGAACGAAGCGTCATCGGCGAGCTTGTCGAGCTGGTCGCGCAGTTCGTTAAACTGATCAGCCAGGCCGGCGCGGACCGAGTTGCCTTCGATAGACGATACGTCTGCAGTAGAACCGTCAACAAGGCCGCTCGTACCGACGCCATCGACATTCAGGTCCTGAGTGGACTGGTTCTCGATGCGCAGCTTGCCATTGTCGTTCGAGGCACGAATCTTGCCGCTAAGATCGGCATTCGCGTTGATCTCGGATACGAGCGCATCGACCGACTTGGTTGCGTACACTTCATCAGGAACGGCCTGAGCAGCCAGACCAGCAACCGTACCGGTACCAGCAACTGTGATTTCCTGCTCATTGTCATCAGCAGTGAAAACGAGCTGGCCATCGTCGTTCAGGCTTGCGGTGACGTCGACGTCTGCGTCGCCATTGATGGCATCCATCAGGTCCTGAACCGTGTCGCCGTCAAAGTCGGCTGCGGTGAAGGTCACGGTGTCAGTGCCGTCACCGATGATCAGGGTCTCGTTGTCAGCAGTGAAACCGATGGTGTCCAGGGTGTCGGTTGCCGCAATGCCAGTCTGGGTCGAAGCGGTCGTGGCTGCTTCGGCAGAATTGGTCTGCGAGGTCAGGTTGATGCTGACCGGATCATCGCCGATGGCGCCGCCATCGAACGAAAGCACCGAGGTGTTATCGAGAACGCCGTCGGCAGGCATCGTGTAGGAAGCGGTCTGGAAGGACTTGTCCTGACGGGCCTGACGCAGGGTCGACTGCATGGATTCGAGGGTCTTGGTCATGGCCGACAGGCCATTGTCCGCAGCTTCAAGCGTCTTCACGCCGTTGGCCATGGAGTCCATCAGAGCACCCAGGTCGCTTGCGCGGTTGGTGAGGCCCTTGGCAGTGAACCAGCTGGAAGGATTGTCCAGAGCCGAGTTGACCTTGTTACCAGTGGCAAGGCGGTTCTGGGTGGAGGCCATCATGTCGGCAGTGCCCTTGAGGGACAGCAGGTTCGAGCGGACGGCTTTCGAGAGAGAAATATCGGCCATTTTGGCAGGGTCCTTTTCTAGGATTACGCATACTAAGACGCCTCTCCTGAGGCAGGCCGATCCTCATCCGACAGGCTATAAAGAAGCGTTAAACGGATGCCGAAATTTTGGGCAAATACTTCTCGAGAGTTTATCGATTCGAACGCAGAAAAGCCCCGGAATCCGGGGCCTTTGCGTCTCGCCATGATGGGCAGGAAATAGGAAAGCGTTAACTTAGGCGAGCAGATCCCGAAGCCGAGCCTGGGACTCCTGCGGGATTTCCGCAGTGCCGATGCGGCGGATCAGCTCTTCCATGGATTGCGGGGTCGGGGGCAGGGCCCCGGCAATGACGGCGGCGGCGAAATCGGCGGTGCGATTGCGCTCCGGTTCTGCCGGCCGCTCCTGCTTCTGCTCGGGGCGCTCGAAGGGCAGCTTGCCGTCCTTGTCGCCTGGCCTTGCGCTGGTGGGTGATTTCTGCGTGCTGTCTTGCAGCATTGTGCGCTCGCCCATGGCGGGGCGATAGCGGTATTCGCTTAGATTAGCAGAGCCCGGAGAGACGGGCTCGACGGTGAGGCTCGCGACCATAACCTTGTCCCCCGAATGCACCTATTCGCGGAAACACTAAGTTGCGGCCCTTATCCTCACGTAACCATCGCATTGCGCATTTTAGTCAAATGCCACCCGTCAAAGGGCGCGATTGATGGCGATGCCCTTGGCCGATGCATTGGGGTCGGCGGCGACCGTGCCGGCAGTGCCGTAGGTCCTGGCGCGGTTCTGCTGGCCAACCATGCGTGCCACGTCGGTGAGCACATCTTCGGTGACGGTCTTGGCCGTGGCCAGGACGCGCAGGTTCTCCGCCATCTGCGTGGCCAAGCTCTCATGGCCGGCGCGCAGCCGCTCCATGGATTGGGGGGCTTCTGCGTTGAGGCGCGCGGCCTGACGCTGGATGGAGCGGGCAAAGCCGACATAGTCCTGCGCCAGGCGCGTCTTGTCCGGCGTCAACTGCCCGGCCTGCCGGAGATGCCCGGCGCGCAGCAGGGTGGTTTCCTGGTTCATGACATCGACCAGGGAAGCAAGGGCCTGTTCGGCGTGATTGCACAGCTCTTCTGCCGGCAGGGCATCAAGGGCGGCAAGGCGGGCGGCTGCGGTCATTTTCCGTACACTCCGGCACTGGGGACATTATTGTTGTAGGTATTGGCAGCGCGGCTGGCATTGGCCGCTTCCTGCGAGGCGATCATCTGGCTCATCAGATCATCGGCAATGCCGACGCCGCCGCTGTTGGCAATGGAATTGGCTAGCTGCTCGGCCTGCATGGAACGCCAGGTCTCTTCGCCAAAGCCGCCGCCGCCGAAATTCTCGTCGCTTTTGACGGTGGCGAACATTTCCTTGGTCAGCATGTTGAGAAAGACACCTTCGAGTTCCTCGGCCTGGGCGCGCATGCGCTGCATCTGGGCCGGGGTGATGGTGGAGCCGGTTTCGCTGATCGTGTTCATCACAGCACCTCGATTTCGGCCTGCAGGGCGCCGGTGGCCTTGATGGCCTGCAGGATGGCGATCAGATCGCGCGGCGAGATGCCCAGCGCGTTGAGCCCGTCAACAAGCTGCTGCAGCGTCACCGATTCATTGACCACCTGCAGGGCGGTATCGGACTGGTTGACGTTGAGATTGGTGTTGGGCTCGACCGCCGTTTGCCCAAGCGTCAGCGGGTTGGGCTGCACCACTTCGGGGTTTTCCGCGATGGTGACGGTGAGGTTGGACTGGGCCACGGCGACACTCGACACGCGGACATCCTTGCCCATGACGATAATGCCGGAGTTTTCGTCGATGACGATCTTGGCGGTCTGGTCCGTCTGCACGATCAACTGCTCGATATCGGTGAGCAGGTCGACGATATTGCCGTTGAAATTGCGCGGCAGGGTCAGCCGGACGGTGGCTGGATCTTCCGGCACGGCCGTGGGGGCGCCGATGAAGTCGTTGACCGCCAGGGCAATGCGGCGGGCCGTGGTCAGGTCGGGATTGCGCAGGGCCAGTCGCAGCGTGTGCTGCGAGCCGAGGTGAAAGTCGATTTCGCGTTCGATCAGGGCGCCCGAGGAAATCCTGCCAGTGGTGGGAACGCCGGAGATGACGCTGGCTGCGTCGCCCTGAGCACTGAAGCCGTTGATCAGCACCGGGCCCTGGGCGATGGCGTAGACTTCACCGTCGGCGCCCAGCAGCGGCGTCACCAGCAGCGTGCCGCCCTGCAGGCTGTCGGCATCGCCCAGGGCGGCGACCGACACATCCATGCGCGACCCTTGCGTGGAGAAAGGCGGCAGATTGGCGGTGACCATGACGGCGGCAACATTTGCCGTGCGAACGTTCTCGCCCTGGGTATTGACACCAAGCCGTTCGAGCATGGATTGCAGCGACTGCTTGGTGAAGGGCGAATTGTTGAGGCTGTCGCCGGTGCCGTTGAGGCCAACCACAAGGCCATAGCCCACGAGCTGGTTCTCGCGGACCCCTTCCATATCCACAATGTCCTTGATGCGGGCGGGCGCCGCCTGCACGGACGTCATGGGCGACAGGATGAGCGCAAGGCTCAGCGTGGCGGCGGCTATGGTTCGGATCAGGCGCATGGTCAATTTCCCCGAGTGATGCCGCGCCATCCCCATGGTGCGACCTTCACAGGGGTAAATGCCAGAACCGTGCCAGATTGTTCTCGATGATCTAATGCGTTGATCTAAAAGGGTTTTGCTTTGATTGCAGTTTGGGCTGATATTGCCACTGAGCAATTCTTGCCGGGCCTGTTAAGGGCTTGTTAACCCGAGTGGGCAGAATTTGCCGGTATTCGACACGCCAAGTGAGTCAGGCCTTTTGCGCATCGACGCAACCAATCGCAGTGGGAATGTTGCCGGCCGGTCATCGACGGGCAAGGCGGGTAATGGCCCTGCCTTTGTGCCGGCAGGGGAGCAGGGGCCCCAGCGGGTCAATGCGACCGCGCCGTCCACAGCGACAACCGGGATCGATGCCATTCTGGCCCTGCAGGCCAATGGCGATTTTTCCGAGAGCCGCCGCAAGGCCGTCAAGCAGGGCACAAGGCTGCTCGATCTGCTTGAGGACATGAAGGCCGACCTGCTGATTGGAAGGGTTGCGCCGGAGCGCCTCGACACCATGGTGACCCAATTGCGCAATCTGCGCGAACGGGTGGAGCCGGAACTGGACGCAGTTCTCGATGATATCGAGTTGCGGGTTCTGGTTGAGCTGGCCAAGCTGGGACGATATCCCCAGATTTGATCTGGTCACGATTTGACTATCCGTCATCAAGTTGTAGCCGATTTTGGGCTATGCGCCTGATGCGCCGCAGTTTCTTGCGTTAACGAGTGGTAACTTGTGTGCTTGCGGGCGAACGGCGAGGCGCATATATAGGCCGCCAAGGGCGCATTGGAGGTTGAGTCTGCTGATGTCTTCGGTTGAACTTACGGATTATCGGCCCAGCGAGGACGAACCGTTTATGAACCCGCGCCAGCGGGAATATTTCAGGAACAAGCTGCACGCCTGGAAGGACGAGATCTTGCGCGAAAGCCGCCTGACTCTCGAGAACCTCCAGGAGGAGAGCCAGAACCATCCGGACATGGCCGATCGCGCCAGTTCGGAAAGCGATCGCTCGCTGGAATTGCGGACCCGTGATCGCCAGCGCAAGCTGATTTCCAAGATCGATTCCGCGCTCAAGCGCATTGACGATGGAACTTACGGCTATTGCGAGGAAACCGGCGATCCGATCGGCCTGGCGCGGCTCGATGCCCGCCCGACCGCGACGCTGAGCCTGGAAGCCCAGGAATTGCATGAGCGCCGCGAAAAGGTCTATCGCGACGAGTAGTCCGAGAGCCGAAATGAAAAAGCCCGCAGTGATGCGGGCTTTGTCTTTCCTGGCTTTCGCCTCTCAGCTCCTCGGCGTGCGTTCCGCGTTGCGATCGTGAATGGCTTGAACTTCAGGCGTCATTTCGCTGGCGAAGTCGGACATTTCGATCACCGGGCGAATGTCGATATCGCTTTCGGTGAACATGGGGTTGGGGCAGCGCTTGACCCATGCGACGGCCTCGTCCATGTCGCGCACTTCCCAGATCCAGTAGCCGGCAACGATTTCCTTGGTTTCGGCAAAGGGGCCGTCGATGACCGAGCGGTCCGAGCCGGAAAAATGCACGCGCTTGGCGTGTTTGGTGGCCTTGAGCCCATCGCCGCCGAGCATGATGCCGGCATTGATCAGTTCCTCATTGTACTTGCCCATGGCTTCGAGCAGTTCGGTGGTGGGCATGACGCTGTTCTCACTGTCCGCAGTGGCTTTGACGAAAACGACTACACGCATTTTTCTCTCCTGTTTTTGCCGCAGGCCCGATTGCCTGTCTGAAAAGCCGACGAGTGGTGGCGGAAGGCTTCGACAAATTTTCTCGCAGATTGTTCGTCAAGGACAGGGAAAAGCAAAAACGGGGCCCGAAGGCCCCGCTTTTGGTGGTGGATTGCGCCTGGATCAGAAGCCGATGACCGTGGTGATCCCGCTCTGATTGTCGCCGTTCTGCAGGCATTGCGCGTTGGTGGCTTCGCCGAACTGGAACAGGCCGCAGCTATTGTTGTTGCCGTTCTGGTTGATGGAGCCGTTATGCCCATCGCCTTCCTGCCAGATCAGACCGTGATTGCCCGAGCCGTTCTGATTGAACCCGGCCGAATTGCCCGAGCCGTTCTGGTAGCCATTGGCGCCGCTGGCCGAGAGGCCCTGCATCAGTGAAAACATCTGCAGCCCCACCCCCAGGGCCTGAGCCTGATCGGGGTCAGAAGGAGCAAAGCCGATGGCGATCTGGCCGCCGGCCATGGCGGGTGCTGCCGAAAGGCCGAGCATGGCGGCGGTGAAGGTGGCGGCGATGGTGCGGGTGAAGCGGGTGGTCATCTGTGTTCTCCAAAAACTGTGTTTGCGTTCCCTTGTTGCTGGTCTGCCCAGCGCTTGAGATCACCCTAGTTCTGCGGTCCTGAACCGGTTCGGAGCGGGCCGTTCAGACAGCGTTCAGCCAATGGCTCCGGGCAAAAAAAAAATGCCCCGCCGAAGCGGGGCAGTGGGGAAGGATGGGGTATGCGTTCAGGTATGGGTGAGCAGTGGTGCGGAACAATCGAGCCGCTTGCCATCGGCGGAGATGGTGAAGTCGACATCAATCGATGCCCCGGCATTGACCATCACCTTGCCGAGCGAGACGGGAGCGCCGGGTGCTACGGAGAATCGCCCACCCTGGCTGATATTGCTGGTGCCGCCGGCGCCCTGGCTTTTGAGTGCGAAACGATATTCGCCGCTGAGGGCCGTGGGGCTTTCGACAATGCCTTCAATGGCCAGCAGACCGCGTTCGGTCTGCGTGGAAATGCCACAATTGAGGTCGCTGTCATTGCTGGTGGCGTGGGCGGCAGCGCCGGCCAGGGCCAGAGCGCCGAAAGCCAGAATGCCGATGCGAAGTGTGGAGTGAACCATGTTGTCCTCCTCTTGGAATGGGGTGGGACCGGCTTTGGCCGGCCCCGGCGCATTCGAGTTACGGGCAGACCTGCACGAAGGCGCTGACATTGTTCGAGCCGTGCTGGACCATATTGGCATTGCAGCCATTGCCCACCTGCACGCCGGCGGCGGTGTTGCCATTGCCGTCCTGGGTCAGGATCGCGTTGTGATCGTCGCCGAACTGGGCGACGCCGCCCTGGTTGTTCCAGCCGTCCTGCCAGACATCGCCATAGTTGTTGTTGCCGTCCTGGCCGATGGCGGAGGTGTTGTTGCCGCCGTTCTGATTGGAAACACCGGTGTTCCAGTTGCCGTCCTGATAGGCGCCGAAAGTGTTGTTCCAGCCGGACTGGCCACCGCCGACGGCGTTGCCGAAGCCGTATTGCTCGATGAACAGGCTGTTGGCCATGGCGGGAGCGGCGGCACCGGCGATGACAGTGGCGGCCAGGGTGATGATGAGAAGCTTGCGGATCATTGGTCGTCTCCTTGGGTTGGGGCTGCGGTCCCTCCGACCGCGTCGTTGATGGAGACTGTTTTAGGGGAGTGATTTGGAACGCCCAGTGAAGCACGGGTTCAGATAGCGTTCATCAAGAAGGCGGCGGAAATTGATTCCGCCGCCTTGTGTAAGTGTCTGAATTTGATAGCGGAATATTACCCGCCGTAGCGTTTCTTTAGATGGGCCTTGAAGTAGTCGGCATTGAGCGGCTTGCCCGTGGCGCGGGTGATCAGCTCGGGCGTCGAGTAGTGCGAGGCCTCGGTCCAGACCTTGTCGGCGCGCCATTGGTTGATAGCGCCGAACTGGCCCTTGCGGATCTGCTCACACATGTCGGGCAGGTCCTTTTCCATGGCGGCGGACAATTGCGCGGCGATCATGGCGCCCAGCGTGTAGCTGGGGAAGTAGCCGAAGGCGCCGCCGGGCCAGTGCACATCCTGCATCGGGCCGTCCTTGGGATCGTTGATGGTCGAAATGCCGAGATATTCGATCATCTTGGTGTCCCAGGCTTCGGGAATCTGGCTGGCCTCAAGCTTGCCTGAGACGAGGTCCTGTTCCAGCTCGTAGCGCAGGATGACGTGGAGCGGGTAGGTGACCTCGTCGGCGTCGACGCGGATATAGCCGCGTTCGACGAAATTGACCTCATTGAGCACATCGGCCACCTCCCAGCCGGGAATCGCTGTGTCGCCCAGGTGCTGGTGCACCAGCGGCAGCATGAAGTCCCAGAATTCGGGGCTCCGGGCGAGCTGCATTTCCACGAACAGGCTCTGGCTTTCATGCATGCCCATGCCGCGCGCCTTGCCCAGAGGCCAATGCGACCAGTCCTTGGGCAGGCCCTGCTCGTAAAGGGCGTGGCCGGTTTCGTGCAGCACGCCCATTAGGGAGGAGAGGAATTGATCGGTGCGATAGCGCGTGGTCATGCGCACATCGGTCGGCACGCCGCCGCAGAAGGGGTGGTGCGACACTGCCAGCGAGCCATGGGTGAAATCGAAACCGACAGCGCGCATGGCCGCCAGGCCCAGTTCACGCTGTTTCTCGATGGGGTAGGGCGCGTTGAGCGGCTTGCGGGGGCGCTGGGACAGGCGCTGCTCCTGAACCGAGAGGGCGTGGGGCACGAAGTCCTTGAGGAAGGTCTTCAGATCGGCAAAGACACCATCGATTTCGGCGGTACGATTGCCCGGATCGTATTGGTCCATCAGCGCGTCATAGGGGGCCAGACCTGTTGCGGCCGAGCGCAAGGCCGCCTCCTCGCGCACCAGCGCAATCACCCCTTCGAGGGCCGGCAGGAAGCTGTCCCAATCGCCCTTGGCCCGCAGATCCCGCCAGAGTTGTTCGGACCGCATGGTTGCGGCAGTGCGCCGCTCGACAAATTCGGTCGGCAGGCACGTAGCGTTGACATAGGACCGTTCGAACTCGCCCAGCGCGGCCTTCTGCGTGCCGGAGAGGTCTTCGTTTTTGGCGGCGTCGATCCAGTCGGCGATTTGGGGCGCGGTGGCCTGGGCGTGATACATGCCGGCGAGATTGGCCATGGCTTCGGCCCGCTTTTCACCGCCGCCGACCGCCATATGGGTGGCTTCATCGGCACCAAGAATGGACAAGGCGTGTTCGAGTGACTCGAGCTTGCGACCGAGTTCATCGAGTTTTTGGAAGGACATGGCTGGCTCCGGAGGTGGGACCGCAGATGTGTTCCACAGGAGCCCCGGCGGATCAAGGCTTGCTGTCGGGCGGATCCTTATCTGAGCGTGCGGCATTGACTGCCCCACCCAGTCCGGCACTGATGGCGACGCCAATCGCAATCCCCATGGCGATATTGTCCATCGCAACGCCTATACCTGCGCCAATGGCGATCCCGACGGCAATTCCTGTTGCAAAGCTCATTGCAAACCTCCTTGTTCCGGGTCCAACCCGAAGGTCCACCATCGGGTTGCCAAAAAAGAGAGGCGCAGCCGGGGAAGCTGCGCCTCGTGGGGATGGGCTCCGCACCTGGGAAAGCAGGAGCCCTCAGGAAAAGGCCCGGCGCGTTCTGCGCTTGGGGCCGTGCCACTCCATTCTGGACTGGCCGGGGGAAAACGGCGGCGCGATGGGGATTGCGCCGCCGAAACTTTCTTAAAAGGGCAGGATCGCGTCCATGGCCTGCTGGCCGTAGCGGGGCTGCTGCACGTCGGTGATCTGGCCGCGACCGCCGTAGGAGATGCGGGCTTCGGCGATCTTGGTCGAGGGAATGGTGTTGTTGGCCTGGATATCGGAGGGACGGACAATGCCGGCCACGATCAGGTCGCGCACCTCGAAATTCACACGCACTTCCTGGCGCCCTTCGATCACCAGATTGCCATTGGGCAGGACCTGGGTGACGACAGCGGCGACCGAGGTTTCGAGCGCCTCGCTGCGATTGACCGAACCGTTGCCTGCGTCCTTGATGCCCGAGGTGAAATCGATAGCGGCTTGCGGGTCGACATTGAGCTCGGCCGCGTCGGTGGCGTTGGAGAACACTGCGCCGAACAGGCCGCCCATGCCGGCGCTGTTGGTGGAATTGCGCGAGCGCTGAGTGTTGTTGTTGATCTTGGCGGTGTCGTCGATGGTGACGACCACAGTCAGGATGTCACCCACCCGGTGCGCGCGTTCGTCCTTGAAGAAGCCCTTGGCCGAGGTGCGGTAGAGCGAGTTGGCCTGATAGGTATCGGCAATGGGCTCTGGCATGGGCATGCGGACTGGTTGGTAGCCTGCCGTCGTGGTCGGGTCGGCAATGGCGGTCAGCACGGGCGCCTGGCCGACACTGGCAAGGCGATCCATGGTGTTGCAGGCGCCCAGGGCCGCGGTCAGGGTCAGGATGGTGGCGATCTTGGCGATGTTCATTTTCATCTGTCCTGAATTAGAGGCCGGCAAGAGTGACGGGGCTGGTGGAGACTTCCACGGCACCTGGAGCGATGGCCGTGGCGCTGATGACCCGCTTGGAAACCAGGTTCAGCACCTGCAGGGGGGCACCCTCGGCAGCGCCGGTGATGGCTTGGCCCTTTACGGTCAGGGTCATCAGGCCCTTGCGATAATAGATGGTGACCAGGTCGTTCTTGGCGATTGAGAGTGGGGTGCTAACATCGCTGACGCGCAGCAGCATGCCGTCTCGGCTCTGGCGGTTGAGCGCCATGCCCACGAGCTGGTCGAGTGAAGCGATACCCTGGGCGTCGGCCTGCTGAATAGGTAGGGGGCGCATGATGATGTGGTCGGGGCGCAGCACGGTGCCGGCGGGCAGGCCAGCGGCAAGATGGGGGGCCTCGATGCTGATCTCGATGGAGCCATTGAGGTCCAGCGGCTGGGCCTGGCCGGCCAGCGAGAACCGGGCGGAGAAGGTGCCATTGCCGGGCAGGTAGCGCAGGTTTTCGAGTTGGGCCGGTGTGTCGCTGGCCGCCACGGTGATGGTTTCGGGTGGGTTGGCGAACAGCATATTGGCCGTCATGCCATCGCCCAGAATGCCGCGATGCCGCAAATCCTGGGTGATGAGGTCGGCCAGAAGGGTCTGGTCGACGATCGAAGCGGCGCGGGAGACGCGTACCTGGGAGAGTCCGTTGATGTCGAACCGGGTGAGGCCGATCCGGGCGGTGGCCGAGCGGACGGCGGCCAGATCGACATTGCCGGTGGTGCCCGGAAGCGGCGAGCGGAACAGGGGCTGTTCGGCCAGCACGCCGGCATCGTCGAACATGTCGCCAACCGTGACCACGGAGGCGCTGACGGTGATTTCGGCGCGTAGGACCGGCGCGGCCGAAGCGATGCCGGAAGACAGAAGCATGGCCAGGGTCACGCTGATGGCGCGGAGCGATTTCATGGTCAATCTCCCTAGCTAAGCTGGCTGGTGGCCTGCATCATCTGGTCGGCGCCAGAGATGACACGGGCATTCATTTCATATGCACGCTGGGCGGCGATCAGGTCGGCGATTTCGGTGACCGAATTGACATTGGCCATTTCCAGATAGTTCTGCAGCAGGTCGCCGGTGCCGTCGGTGTTGGGCACGTTGACCTGGGCCGGACCGCTGGCAGCGGTTTCAAGGAACAGATTGTCGCCCATCGATTCCAGGCCCGACTTGTTGACGAAGCGGGCAAGCTGTAACTGGCCGAGCTGGGTCGGCGCGGTGTCGGTGCCGATATAGGCCTCGACCGTGCCATCGGGCGAAATTGCCACGCCGCGGGCATTGCCCGGAATGGTGATGCCGGGGTCGAGCGGGTGGCCGCTGGACGTCACCAGCGTGCCTTCGGGATTGCGCTCGAAGGAGCCGTCGCGGGTATAGCCCGTGCGGCCATCGGGCAGTTGCACCATGAAGAAGCCCTCACCGCGAATGGCGACGTCGAGTTCGCCTTCGGTGAGGTTGACCGAACCCTGGCTCATCACCCGCGGGGTCGAGATGGTGCGCACACCCGAACCGATTTCCAGGCCCGCCGGGACCATGGTGCCCTGGTCCGAGGTCTGCGAGCCGGCGCGGGTAATCTGCTGGTAGAGCAGGTCCTGGAACTCTGCACGCTGCCGCTTGTAGCCGGTGGTGCGCATGTTCGCGATATTGTTGGAGATGACTTCGACATTGCGTTCCTGGGCGCCCATGCCGGTCGATGCGATATAAAGTGCTTTCATGGCGATTGCTCCTCAGGTTCAGGCGTTGGTGTCGCCCAGGCGCTGGATGGCGTTGCGGCGCATCTCGTCCTGTTTCTGGGCGAGGGATGCGACGGATTCATAAGCGCGCTGCACGCGGATCATTTCGGCCATCTCGGTAACGCCCGAGACATTGGACCGCTCGATATGACCCTGCATGACGCGGGTATTGGTGTTGGGCGCGGGGGTGCCACCAGAGAACAGGTTGGCGCCTTCGCGCACCAGCTCCTGGGCATTGGCGAATTCGACGATGCGCAACTGGCCCTTGGCGCCGGCGTTTGAAGAGACCGTGCCGTCGGCAGCAATGGTGATGCCGGTTTCCTCTGGGCCGAATTGGATCGGGCCGCCATTGCCGAGCACCGGATTGCCGGACTGGTCGACCAGAGTGCCCTGATTGTTCAGCCCGAATGCGCCGGCGCGGGTCCAGCGTTCGCCGCCTGCGGTTTCGACGGCAAAGAAGCCTTCACCATTGAGCGCGACGTCGAAATCATTGCCGGTCTGGACGACGGCGCCGCCGGTCAGATCGTGGACGGTGGCCCAGTCCTGTACATAAGAGAGGGGCTGGTCGAGCGAGGGGAAGTCATTATGCCGGGCCGTCGGCATGACATATTCCTCGAACAGGATCTGTTCTGCCTTGAAGCCGGTGGTGTTGAGGTTGGCGATATTGTTCGCCACCACATCCATCTGGCGCTGCAGCGCGATCTGCCGACTGAGGCCGATGAGTTGCGCGTTCTCGATCATGGCATTCCCCGATTTGGTCCCCGAGACGGCCCGCTTCCCCAAGCTGGTCGCCTCGGCATTTACTTTGCAGAAACCATGCCAGAGCAGCAATTTGAATAAAATCAATGACTTAGTTTGTTGGAGTGGTTTACTCCCGGTAGGCCGCATTGTTGCATTGGGCAAAAGCTGCCCGGCAAAATCTGCCGGTTTGGGTGAGTTTGTAACCTTTCGTTAACCAACTGGGCCTTAGCTGGGCAGCAAGCCGGAATCGTCCGGAAATGCAGGCGTTTGACAGGGCCACTTTATGACCGCGGAAGCCGAAGCCGGAACCGAAGCGCCCGCCAAGAAGGGCATTCCCAAGCTCTTCATCATCATTGGGGCCGCGCTTGTGGTGCTACTGCTCGCGGGTGGCGGCTTGTTCTTCTTCATGTCCTCGTCGGGCAGTTCTGAAGAAGGGGCGAACGAACATGGTGCCGCGGCATCGGCCGAGGTGCATGACACCTTCATCTTCAACCTGCCGCCGATGATGGTGAACCTGTCCTCGGAAGAGGGCAATCAGGGCTTTATGAAGCTCACCATCGCGCTTGAAGTGGCCGACGAGGAAATGATGACCGAAATCCAGCCGCGGCTGGCCAAGGTGATCGATGCCTTCCAGGTCTATATGCGCGAACTGCGCAAGAGCGACCTTGAGGGCTCTGCCGGCATTTACCGGCTCAAGGAAGAGCTGTTGCGCCGGGTCAACCTGGCGATCTATCCCGCCCATGTGGAGAGCGTGCTCTTCAAGGAAATCCTGGTGCAGTAATGGCCGGACCCAGTGATCAGGACAAGCTGGCAGACGATTGGGGGCTCGAGGATATCGGGTCAGCCGATACGCCCGCAGAGCCAGTCGATGAAAGCGAAATGAGCGAGGAAGAGCGCGCCGCCGCGGCCGCTGCCGAATGGGCTGCCATGCTCGAAGGTGGCGATGGCGACGGCGAGGGCGGGGCGGATCGCGTTCTCAATCAGGACGAGATCGACAGCCTGCTCGGCTTTGATTCCAACGCGGGCAGCAATGTCGAGCTGACCGGTGTTCAGGCTCTCATCAACTCGGCGCTGGTGTCCTATGAACGTCTGCCGATGCTGGAGATCGTCTTTGATCGCCTGGTGCGGCTGGCGACGACGTCGCTGCGCAATTTCACCTCCGACAATGTCGAGGTGACTATGGATTCCATTTCGTCGGTGCGCTTTGGCGACTATCTCAATTCCATTCCGCTGCCGGCCATTCTGTCGGTCATCAAGGCCGAGGAATGGGAGAATTACGGCCTGCTTACGGTCGATTCCAACCTGATCTATTCGATGATCGACGTGCTGCTCGGCGGGCGCCGCATTGGCGGCAATATCCGCGTCGAGGGCCGACCCTATACGACCATCGAGATGGCGCTGGCGCGCAAGATGATCGAGATCATTCTCGAGGACACGCATCGCGCCTTCGAGCCTGTGACCCCGATCAATTTCAAGCTCGAGCGGATGGAGACCAATCCACGCTTTGCGGCCATTTCGCGGCCGGGCAATGCGGCCATTCTGATCGAACTGCGCATCGAAATGGACGAGCGCGGCGGCAAGATCGAGATTCTCCTGCCCTATGCGACCATCGAGCCGATCCGTGAACAGCTGTTGCAGATGTTCATGGGTGAAAAGTTCGGCCGTGATCCGATTTGGGAAGGGCATCTGGCCACCGAGATCTACCAGGCTGATGTCGAGATCGAGGCCGTGCTGCATGAGCAGCAATTGCCGCTCTCACGCCTGCTCAATCTCAAGCCCGGGCAGACCCTGATGTTTGAACGCGGCCCCAGCGACCCGGTGCGGCTGCGCTGCGGCGATGTCGAACTGACCGAGGCCATTATGGGCCATATCGGCAACAATGTTTCCGTGCGGGTCACCAACCCGCTCAACCCGCCCAAGGTCACCATGGAGGCCTTTGAGGCAATCGACGATACGATGGAAGGACGATGATGTTGGGGCTGCCGCTTGGACTGTTTGTGGAAGGCGCCGTGGCAATTCTGCTGGCCCTGACCATTGGATATTGTGTTTTGCTCAACCAGCGCCTGAAGCGCCTGCATCAGGACAAGGACGCCATGGCCAAGATGGTGGCCGACCTGGTCAGTGCGACCAATCTGGCAAATCAGGCGATCAAGGAGCTCAAGGGCACTGCTGTCGAGGCGGACCTGACCCTGAGCGCGCGGATGGAAGAGGCAGAGCGCTTTGGCGTGGAACTGGCCAATCACGTGACTGCCGGCACAGTGCTGATGGAGCGTATCGCCAAGATCACCAGTGTGGCGCGCCACAGCCAGGCCATTGAGCCGGTCGAAGCGCCCAACAAGGTGCAGACGGCACTCCAGCAATTGTCCGAGCGCGTGCGCAGCCGTGGGGCCGCCGCGTGACCAATATCCGCCTGCTCCCCGTTGTTATCCTGGCCGTCGCGGCGCTGCTGGTCCTCAAGACCGTGGGGCTGGTGACCAATGGCAGCTATGTGCTGACCGGTGTGAGCACGGCGCAGGCCGCCGGTGGCGGTGGTGGTGACCATGGTGGCGGCGCAGCGGCCTCGGGTGAAACGGTCACCCTGCCCAGCGAGCCGACCATTGAGGATGGCAGTCCCACGCTGACCGATGCTTCCCCCACATTGGGCGAAGCGGGCGGTGATGACGGGCACGGCGCGCCGGCCTCCGGGCATGGCGAGGCCACGGACGAGCATGGTAGCGAAGATGCCGAAGCCGATGCGCATGGCGAGACAGACGCGCATGGCGAGCCCGTGGGCAATGTGATTGCGGCTGAAAATGCCTGCGATCCGCGTCCGGCGGCCGAGGTGGGCGAGGCGGACACCAGCGAAGGCGAATTGATGGTCATTCCCGGCGATTGCCCGCCGCTGGCCGATGCCTTGCCGCAGGTGCTGACACCCAATGGCGTGATGCCTCTCGGCGGCGGCGAGACTTCGGTGACCGAGCAGGCTCTGCTGGAGCGTCTGTCGACACGCCGCACTGAGCTGGAAAGCTACGAACAGGAACTGGCCATGCGCGCCTCGCTGGTCGAGGCCGCCGAGCAGCGCATCGAAGAGCGCCAGCAGACCCTGCAGTCGATCGAGGACGAGATTGCCTCGCTGGTCGAGCAGCGCAAGGAAATGGAAGAGGGGCAGTTTGCCGGCATCGTGGCCATGTATGAAACCATGAAGCCCAAGGATGCCGCCAATATCTTCAACGCCCTGGACATTGAAGTGCTGCTGCGCGTGGCCAAGATGATGAGCCCGCGCAAGATGGCCCCGATCCTGGCCGAAATGGACACGATGCGGGCCCAGGAGCTGACGGTGCGCATGGCCTCGGCCGGCACTGACCCCCTGGACCAGATGGCGCCCGAAACGCTGGCGGAACTGCCCCAGATCGTCGGACAATAGGCAATTGCCAGCTTTCCCCTTAGGGGCACGTTAAGCACCGGTCGCTAGGGTTGACGCGAAGAAGTGGATTGCCGTCCAGAAGGCGGCGCCCTTTTGAGTGTTGTAACCCTCGCGTTTCCTGAGGATCTTGGGCCTGTCTGCCCGTCCCTGTATTCGCGACTTGTATGTGTCGGGCGGGCAGAAAGCCGGTGAAGACCGCAATCAGTTCAGGTTGGCGAGCTATGTCTCGCGCTATCGCGGCGGCAGCTATTGCCTGCGCCATGATGGCGGTTACACCTGCGCTGGCACAGGAACAGGGACAGCTCTTCGCCACCGAGGAAGAGGGCTATGCCCGGCTGATCCTCAGCTTTCCCTCCCGCGATACCTTGCCGGAATACGAGTTCCGCATCGACAATGGCGTGCTTTCGGTGGAATTTGCCGAACCCGTCGATATCCTGCTGCCTGATGTCGCCACGACCATGCCGAACTACCTCTCGATCGCGCGGATCGATCCGGACCGGCGCGGGCTGCGCATCGGGCTCAAGAGCAGCTTCAATTTCAATCGTATCGAAGCGGGCGAGAAGCTGTTTGTCGACCTGATGCCGCCCGATTGGCAGGGCATGCCGCCGGCACTGCCGCAGGACATCATCGACGAGCTGGCCGAGCGGGCGCGCCTTGCCGCCATTCAGGCTGAACGCGACCGCAAGGCCCGCCTTGCCGCCGAGCTTGATCCGCAGGTGGATCTCCGGATTGGCCGCAATGCCACGTTCATGCGCCTGCAGTTCGACTGGAATGTGCCGACCGAAGGGACCTTCAACAAGCAGGGCGAGGTTGGCGCCGCCAGTTTCGAATGGCCGGTCGAGATGGACCTGACCGGCCTTCTGGCCAGCCTGCCCGAAGAGATCGTCTCGATGCAGTCGGGCTATTCCGCTGATGGTGCTGCTGCGACTTTCATCTTTGCCGAGGGGGTCGAGCCCCGGTTCTATGCCATTTCCCCCTCGCAATATGTGCTTGATATCGACATTGCCGGCCAGACGCTGCCGGCGCTGACCCCGGCCGATCTCGAAGCAGAGGCCGCGCAACTGGCCGCCGAGCACGAGGCCGAAGCCCATCAGGAGCCGACGATTTCGGCCCTGCAGGCGGACAGTCCGGAAACCATTACCCCGTTCATCAATGTGCTGGGCAATACGGTTCGTGTGGTCTTCCCGTTCGAGCAGGATACGCCGGCCGCCGTGTTCCGCCGCGGCGACACGGTCTGGATGATATTCGACACGGTCAGCGGTATCGAGGCACCCGGCGGGTCGATGGATATGGATGCCGTCGCCAGTGACTTCACCGTAGTCTCCTCGGGCGATACGCAGGTGGTGCGGCTTGATCTCTCGCAGGATCGCCTGGCGACTCTGGGTTCGGAAGGCATGGCCTGGGTGCTCTCGCTTGGCGACATGATGCTGAGCCCTACCGAACCGATGAGCCTGTCGCGGCGCCGCGACATCGAAGGCTCGTTCGAGATGGTTGCGGACATGGCCCGGCCCGGACGGCTGCATGAATTCCGTGATCCGCTGGTCGGCGATGTGCTCAAGGTGGTCACGGCCTTTCCGCCGGCGCGGGGGCTGACCCGGTCGCTGGACTATGTGGATTTCACTGCGCTGCGCAGTGTGCATGGCCTGGTGGTCAAACCCAAATCGACCAATCTGGAGGTCGACGTCGAGAGCCAGTTGGCGGTCATTTCCTCGACCAGCGGGCTGACCGTTTCTGCCATCGACAGCCTGCGCAATTCCGGTTCGGAGGCGCAGGCAGCGGCGCGGGCTGGCTATCTGGACCTGCGGGCCCTGGAAGAACGCGATCCGGTTGCCCTTGCCGACAAGCGGGATGAGATGGAGCGCGCCGCGGCCACCAATGAAGGGCGCGAGCGGGACATTGCGCGGCTCGACTACGCCCAGTTCCTGGTGGCCAACCGGCTGGCCTTCGAGGCCCTGGGCGTGCTGCGGGTGCTTGAGAGCGACTTGCGGGCCGAAGACCTGACCCGCAAGATCCGGACCACGACCGCCATCGCCGATGTGTTGGCGGGGCGTCCGCGCGATGCCTTGCGGACGCTGAACGCGCCGTCGCTCGACCAGGATGTGGATTCGCTGTTCTGGCGCACCATTGCGCGCGCGGAAAGCCACGACTATCGCGGCGCCCGTTTTGATGCGCTTGAGGCGCGTTCGGTGGCCGACAGCTATCCGGAATGGGCGCGCAATCGCTTCCGCCTGGCGGCCGCGCGGGCGGCTGTGGAGGCCGAAGACCCGACGCTGGCGCAGCGCATGCTGGACGATGTGGATTTTGCCAGCCTGAGCGTTGAAGACGCGTCGATGCATCATCTGCTGTCCGGGCGCATCGATGAGGCCGAAGGCCGCAATCAGGAAGCGCTCGACACTTATGGGCAGGTGATTGCTGCCGAAATTCGTCCCACGCGCGCCGAAGCGGTCTATCGGACCCTGCAACTGCTCGATCAGGAAGGTCGGCTGGACCTGGCCAAGGGCACGCAGACGCTGGCGGCCGAAACGCTGCTCTGGCGCGGCGATGCGCTGGAGGCCGATATGCAGACCCTCTTGGCCAAGCTCTATTTCCGCAATGGCGAATACCGCCCCGGCTTCGAGACAGTGAAGGCGGCCGTGGCCAATTATCCCGAGAGTCCGGCGGTCAATGGTCTGCGCGACCAGGCGCAGGCGATGTTTGCCGATCTGTTCCTCAATGGGGTCGCCGATTCCATCGGTCCGGTCGAGGCGCTGGCGATCTACTACGATTTCCGCCACCTCACCCCGCCCGGTGCACGTGGCGACGAGATGATCCGCAATCTGGCCCGCCGGCTGGTGCGCGTGGACCTGCTCACCCAGGCTGCGGACCTGCTGCAATACCAGCTCGACAATCGCCTGCGGGGCGTGGCGCGCACGCAGATCGCCGCCGATCTCGCGGTGATTTACCTCGCCGATCGCAAGCCGCAGGACGCGCTGCGCGTACTGAATGAGACGCAATTGCCGGGCCTGCCGGATTCGCTGCAGCGCCAGCGGCGCCTGCTTGAGGCGCGCGCCATGATCGATGGCGGACGCGATCAGCTCGCGCTCGACCTGATCAGCAATATGGATGGCAAGGATGTCGAGCTGATGCGCATCGATGCGCATTGGACTGCGCGCCGCTACAGCCAGGCCGGTGAGATGATCGAGGTCATCTTTGGCAATGAACCCGAAGGGCGGCCGCTGGATCGTTCGGGGCGCATGGGGCTGATCAAGGCGGCGGTCGGCTATGTGCTGGCGGGGGACAAGTTCGGCCTGTCCCGGCTGCGGGCCAAGTTCGGCGAACGCATGGTGGCTTCGCCTGAATGGCCGATGTTCGATTTCGTGACCGGACCGATCCAGGCCACCAGCCTTGAATTCAAGCAGGTGGCCGCCGAAGTGGCCGCGCTGGACAGCCTCACGGCGTTTCTCTCGTCCTATCGCGAGACTTATTCGGGCGAGGGCGCTTTGACACCGGTCAATGCCAGCCAGCCCGATGCAGGCTTGGCCTCGCTCTAGGCCATGGCGTGCACTTTCGCCGCCCGTTTTGCATGTACGAATCGCCCTATGAAGGCCCTGGCGCGGGCGATTGTGTCTCCCAGATGTTGATCCGGCCCCAGCATCTTGCGTGAATTGAGCGCATGGGCGCCGAGTATGGGGAAGTCGACGATTTCGATGTCGCAGTCCCACCCTGGATAGTCGGTTGCCCAGTTCCGACGATGATGCGCCAGCAGGCGCTCGCGCAGGCTGTAGCCATGATAGTCGAAAGCAATCAGGCCATCGGTGACGTACATGTGGCCGCCCGGCACATCGTCTTTGGGAATGATCCGTTCGGCGTGAAATCCGGCCAGGGGGCACTCGGCAAGATAGACCCCGGCCAGGATGTGGCAGGCGCCGTGGCCGAAAAAGATGCGGTCGGGCAGGGCCCAGCGCCGCACCATGTCCTGCTTGATGCCGGGTTTGAGCCGGTACATCGCTAACTGGTGAAACTTCGGACCAGCGACCCGGCCACCAGGTACCAGCCGTCGACCAGCACGAAAAAGATCAGCTTGAAGGGCAGGGAGATCACCACCGGAGGCAGCATCATCATGCCCATGCTCATCAGAACCGAGGCCACGACCATGTCGATGACCACAAAGGGCAGGAACAGCAGGAAGCCAATCTCGAAGGCGCGGCGCAGCTCGGAGATCATGAAGGCCGGCACGAGAAGCTGCAGTGGAATGGCTTCCGGCTCATCGGGCAGCGCCGTCTCCGAGAGGTCGTAAAACAGCTCCAGATCGCGATCGCGCACATTGGCGCGCATGAATTCGTGGATCGGGGCGGCGCCGGCGTCGAACGCCTCGGCAAATTCGATCTCGCCCGCCATCAATGGGGCGATGCCCTGTTCATAGCTCTGCTGCAGGGTCGGCTGCATGATGAACAGGGTCAGGAACAGCGCCAGGGACACCATGACGGTGTTGGGCGGCGCGGTCTGCAGGCCGATGGCAGTGCGCAGCAGCGAAAGCACCACCACGATGCGGGTGAAACTGGTCACCATCACCAGGATCGACGGGGCCAGCGAGAGCAGGGTAATCAGCCCGATGAGCTGAATGGCCCGCTCGGTCAGCGTGGTTTCGTCGCCGAAGTCAATGGAGAGGTCCTGCGCAAAGGCGCCCTGGGACCAGAGCAGCAAGAGGCCAGCGGCGGTCAGAAGCGGCAGCAGGAAACGCCAGCGCGCCTTACGCGCCGGTTCAGTTCCGGTTGGCCTGCTCGCTATTGTCATGCTCAAGCGCTGTGCCTTCGCTCACCGTGTCGCCACCGACCTCTCTATCTGAGTCGGCCTGTGTCTCGCCGGGCGCATCCAGGTTTTCAACGGATAGCGTGGGGTCCTGCACGCTGACCGGCCGGAGCAGGCCGGTGTGGCGCAAAGAGCGGCCGGGGCGCTTGGCCGGTTCGGGGACCGGCGGGGCGGCGGGTTCTGGCTCGGCAGGGGCTGACTGAGCGGGGGCGGGTGCCGGCCGGGCACTTGCCGGCCGTCGGGCTGACAGGGAGGGCAGGCCGCGCCGTGCCGGCTGGGCCGGGGCGGCTTCGGGTACGGGAATGCCGGTCTCCACCACGACGTCATGCGGGCCACCGGTCAGGATCAGATGTTCGACATCGTCGCGCCGCACGATCACCAATTGCCGCTTCTGGTCGAGGGCAAGGGTGTCGACCACGGCAAGGCGTCGGTTGCGTCCGCGCACGGCATTGCCCGAAACGTTGGAGATCAGCTTGAGGAACCAGACGGCCAGCACGATCAGCACCAGCACGATGCCGAGCGCCAGGATCATGGTCAGGATAGTATTGCCGCTGCCGCCGAACAGTCCGGTAATGAATTGCAAGAGCCGCGCCTCCAGAGCATTTCAGGTCGGACCACGCACATAGCGCGATTCCGGGTGGGGCAATAGGTGTTGGTCGATATGGGCGGCACTTCCTGCCTAGTTCACCCATCAATTTTGCAGAATGCACGTGGGTTCAGGTCACTGAAAGGCTGGATTAACGCTTGGTTAACCATTCACCCGGCAAGAATTGCCTAATTGAATTCGTTTCCGGGGAGCTTAGCCCATGGGCCTAATGGATATGCCAGTCTTTTCGGCGCTGACCGACAAGATGCGCTGGCACCAGACCCGTCAAGGGCTGTTGGCCGAAAATGTCGCCAATGCCGAAACGCCCGGCTATCGCGGGCGGGATCTCAAGCAATATGAATTCGCCGACCGGCAGGGGATGATGGCCTCTTCGGCTGTCGTCACCACCGTCACGCAGCCGATGCATTTTTCCGTCTCGTCGGGGGAGGGCGCTTTCAATGCGCAGCGCATGGCCAATTTCGAGGTCACGCCTGAGGGGAATGGCGTCACGCTCGAAGACGAGATGATGAAGGTCACCACCAATATGATGGACTATCAGGCGGCGACCTCGCTCTACCAGAAATCTGTCCGCATCCTGCGCGTCGCGCTGGGCAAGAACGTCTAGGGGTAACGCATGGACTTCAATTCTTCGCTTCGCATCGCAGCGACCGGCCTTCACGCCCAGACGGCGCGGATGCGGGTCATTGCGGAAAACATCGCCAATGCGGATTCAGCCGGCAAGGCGCCGGGCGACGAGCCCTATCGCCGCCGCATCCCAACCTTTCAGGCCAATTACGATGCCGAGGTCGGCGGGCGCGTCGTGGAGATCGGGCGGCTGGCCTATGACATGAGCGATTTTTCCTCGCGCTACGAGCCCGGCCACCCGGCCGCCGATGAGAGCGGCTTCGTGCAATATCCCAATGTGAACACGCTGGTTGAAACCGTGGACATGCGCCAGGCCCAGCGCAGCTATGAGGCCAATCTCAACGTGGTCACCGTCACCCGCCAGATGCTCGGGCGCACGCTCGACATCCTGCGCGGCTGATAAGCGAGAAAGACAGCACAAATGGCCATCAGCAATACCCCATTCAATGCGGCAACCGCCGCCTATTCCAATGCCAGCCGGCTGATCAACCAGGCGGCCAAGCCACAGGCCGACCTGACCGCGACCGCCCCAGCCGCGGGCGGCAATTTTGCCGATCTCCTGGCGCAGAATGTCCAGGGTGTGGTCGACCAGGGCAAGGCCAGCGACCAGATGGCGCTCGACATGGTCAGCGGCAAGGCCAATGTGGTCGACATGGTGACCGCCCTGAGCGAAACCGAAATGGCCATCGAGAGCATGGTCACCCTGCGCGACAAGGTGATTTCGGCCTATGAGGAAATCATGCGGATGCCGATCTAGCCTTGGCATTCAGATAGGCCGCATGGTCAACAATGCGGGATAACCCCCCACGGAATAGCCCCCGGCCTTCGCCGGGATGGTGGCCGGTGGTAGGCTAGATCCCGAATCGACAAGGGTTGAAGCCATGAGCGGCGCAGAAGTGCTCGACATTGCCAGCCAGGGCATCTGGACCCTCATCATCGTCTCGATGCCGATGATGCTGGTCGGCCTAATCGTCGGCGTGGTGATTGCGCTGTTCCAGGCTCTGACGCAGATCCAGGAAATGACACTGGTCTTCGTGCCCAAGATCATCGCCATCTTCATCACCATGCTGATCACTCTGCCATTTCTGGGCGCCACCATGGCCGGCTATATGGACCGGGTGGTCGACATGATCATCGTGGGCGGGTAGGCGGTGACCATCAGCCTCGACTGGCTCCCTGCGACGGCCTTTACCTATATCATCATGTTTGCGCGCATTGCCGCCATGCTCATGTTGATGCCCGCGCTGGGCGAACAAACCATACCGGCGCGCATGCGGCTGAGCTTTGCGCTGGCTTTCACCCTGGTGCTGTTCCCCCTATTGGGCGAGGTGGTCCCGGCCATTCCACCTGACCTCGCGGGCATGGTGGGGCTGCTGTTCCATGAACTGGCCGTGGGTCTGATCATCGGGGCCATTGTGCGCATCACCGTCATGGCAACGCAGGTGGCCGGCACGATCGTCGCCTTCCAGGCCGGTCTGTCGGGCGCGCTTGCAGCCGATCCGACCCAGATGGGTCAGCAGGGCGCCGTGTTTTCGAGCTTCCTGTCCTTTCTGGGCATCACGCTGATCTTTGCTACCGATCTGCACCACATGGCGCTGGCGGCCATTTATGACAGCTACATGGTGTTCTCGCCCACCGATCCGCTGATGTTCGAGGACGCCATGCAATTGGCGGTGCGCACGGTCAGCGGCGCATTCATGGTCGGGGTGCAGATGTCCGCGCCGTTTATTGTCTTCGGCCTGGTGTTCAACCTGGGCGCCGGCATTCTCGCGCGGCTGATGCCGCAATTGCAGGTCTATTTCATCCTGATGCCGGCCAATATCATTCTGGGCCTGCTGCTGTTCGCGATCCTGCTGGTGATGATGATGGGCTGGTACCTCACCGCCTTCGAAAGCCATCTCGCGATGTGGAGGGGGTGAGGATGCCCCTTCAGCTTCGTCAGGGTGAGGCGAGAGGCGTGCTTGTCGAGAACCGGCAGGCAGCGTGCGGTGATGCACGTGAGCACCGGAAGCGCAGGCAAGTGCGTTTCGCAGGCCAGCATGGCGAAGCTGAAGGGGCATTCTGATGTCGAGCGAAGCCCCAGACCAAGACTCCAAAACAGAAGACCCCTCCCAGAAAAAGCTCGAGGACGCGCACAAAAAGGGTGATGTGGCCAAGAGCCAGGAGGTAACGACCTGGTTCATGCTGATGGGGTCAGGCATTGTCTTTGCCATGCTTTCCCCGTGGATCAGTAGCGAGCTGAGCCAGTCGCTGAGCCTGATTTTCATGAATGCCGATCAGTTCGACCTGGATGGTGCGGGCTTTGCCGATTTTTTCAACGGGCTGGCCCTGGCGATGATCGGCGTGGTGCTGATTCCGCTGGCTGTGCTGATGGTCTGCGGCATCCTGGCCAATTTGGTGCAGCACCGCCTGGTCTGGTCGCTCGATCCGATCAAACCCAAGCTTTCCAAGATCTCACCGATTGGCGGCGCCAAGCGGCTGTTCTCGCCCGATGCGCTGGTCAATTTCGGCAAGGGACTCGTCAAGATCATCCTGGTGGGCGTGATCGTGGTGTTGGTCTGCTGGCCCGAGCGCGACCGGCTCGACACCATGATGACCGCCGATCCGGTCATGATCCTGCTCGATTTCCAGGAGATCGGGATCAAGATTTTTGCCGCGGTCCTGGCGGTCATCACCGCGATTGCGGCGGCCGACTTTTTCTATGTGCGCCAGAAATGGTGGAAGCGGCAGATGATGACCGTCCAGGAGACGCGTGAAGAATACAAGCAGATGGAAGGCGACCCGCATGTGAAGGGCCGTATCCGGCAATTGCGCCAGGATCGGGCCCGCAAGCGCATGATGTCGTCCGTGCCCGATGCCACGGTGGTCATTACCAACCCGACCCACTTTGCCGTGGCACTCAAATACGAAAAGGACATGGCCGCTCCCAAATGCGTGGCCAAGGGGGCCGATGCCGTGGCCTTGCGCATTCGCGAACTGGCCAAGGACAATGACGTGCCCATTGTCGAGAATCCGCCGCTGGCGCGTGCTCTGTTCGCCTCGATGGATATCGACGACACCATTCCAGCCGAGCATTTCAAGGCGGTGGCCGAGGTGATCGGCTTCGTGATGCGCCTCAAGAAATCCGGCGGCGGGTGGCGGCCGAGTGCGTAAACTGCCGCAGAGGTCAGTCCTGCAAGCGAAATAGTGCGCGTCGATGCAAGTTGGCATCAATGTGCCGCCATCCACGGCAAATCGGGGCTTCGCCCTCCCATGCGGGCGGTCCATTTGCTAGACCTTTTCTGATGTCCCGATTCGGGACGTAGTGCAGCGCTGGAGCAGAACCCTATGGCATCGACGCCGCTTGGCGAGGACGGCTATCCCGAACCGGTCCTGGATTCGGGACGCGGCGGCGCGGGGCTTTGGCGGGTGGCGGTGCTGGGCATCGTGCTGGTCGTCGTAGCGATTGCGTTCACGCTGTTCGGGGATCGCATTCCGCCCGAGCTGGTGATGAGCTTTGTGGGCCTGCTGGCCGTGGCGGGGGTGTTCTTCCTCTTCGGGCTGGCCGCCGGGCTGTTCCGCTTCGCGGCCAGCGAAGATCGGCGGACCCTGAGCCATGCTGTGGTCGACAGTCTGCCCTTTGGCGCGGTGATTGCCGATCGCGAAGGCAAGATCAGCTATGTGAACCAGCACTATGGCAGCTTCCCGGGCGCGGTAAACAATGGCGTGCCGGTTGGCGTGCCAAGGCTGTTTTCCGGCTATGCCGATGCTGGCGAGGCGATCTACCGGGTCTCGCGGGCTGCGCGCGACGGGCGCACCGCCATTGAGGATATCCGCGTGCCGGGCGGATTGGGCGGGTCCCAGTCCGAGGCCGGCCGCGTGTTCTGGTATCGGGTTTCGGTGCGGCCACTGCCCGATTTTGCCGATAGCCGCAAACCGCTGGTCGCCTGGTCGGTCGAGGACATCACCCGCGACCGGGAAAACAACGAGACAGCATTCCGCGATCTGCAGCGCGCCATCGACTATCTCGATCACTCGCCCTCCGGCTTCTTCTCGGCCGATGCGCATGGGCAGATTCAGTATCTCAACTCGACCCTGGCCGACTGGCTCGGCTACGATCTGGCCGAATTCAATGCAGGCCAGCTTGCCCTGGGCGATATCGTGCGCGGGGACGGCGCTTCGCTGCTGATGCGGGGGCGGGGTGACGGGGAAATCCGCACCGAGATCATCGATATCGATCTGGTGCGCCGCAATGGCACTTCGCTGCCGGTTCGCCTGCTGCATCGTGCCGCCCGCCTGGCCGATGGTGAGTTGGGCGAGACCCGCACGCTGGTGCTCGACAGGTCGAGCGCGCCGGATTCTGAAGAAGAATTGCGCGCCGCCGAAGTGCGTTTCTCGCGCTTTTTCAACGACACGCCCTTTGCCATTGCCACGCTCGACGCCGATGGACGGATCGTGCGCACCAATGCCCCGTTCGGGCGCATCTTCCGCTGGTCGGGCGAGGACAAGAGCCTCGAATTGCAGCCGCTCAGCGATCTCATCGGGGAGGGCAGCCGCGAAAAACTGGCCAAGGCGCTGAGCGATGCGACGGCACAGCGCTCGGAAGTCAGCCCGGTCGATGCCGCGCTCAGCGTCGAGGGCGACCATGCCGTTCGGCTCTATATTTCGGCTTCCGAGGTCAGCGCCGGCTCGCCCGAGCAGGTCAATGTCTATGCGCTCGACATGACCGACCAGCGCAAGCTCGAGGCGCAGTTCGCCCAGAGCCAGAAAATGCAGGCGGTTGGCCAGTTGGCCGGTGGTGTTGCGCATGATTTCAACAATCTGCTCACCGCCATCATCGGCTTTTCCGACCTGCTGCTGCTCAAGCACAAGCCGGGCGATCCCTCGTTCAACGAGCTGATGCAGATCAAGCAGAATGCCAATCGTGCAGCGGGATTGACCCGTCAGTTGCTGGCCTTCTCGCGCCGCCAGACGCTGCGCCCGCAGGTGCTTGAACTGCCGCTGATCGTCGACGATCTCACCGTGCTGCTCAAACGCATGATCGGCGAGAAGAATAATCTCACGGTCGAACATGGCCGCAATATCTGGCCGGTGCGCGCCGATGTGGTGCAGCTCGAACAGGTGATCATCAACCTGGTGGTCAATGCGCGCGACGCCATGCCCAATGGAGGCTCGATCACCCTGCGGACATCCAATGTAACCCAGGCCGAGACCGCGGGCATGAAGTTCGAAGGCATGGTGGCGGCCGATTATGTGCTGATCGATGTGCAGGATACCGGTACGGGCATGAGCCCGGAGGTTCTGGCCAAGATTTTCGAGCCGTTCTTTACAACCAAGGAGCTGGGCAAGGGCACGGGGCTAGGCCTCTCGACGGTCTATGGCATCGTCAAGCAGACCGAGGGGTTCATCTATCCGGTTTCTACCGTGGGGGAGGGGACCACCTTCAAAATATTCCTGCCGCGCTACGTGCCGACGCCGGAAGAGGCTGCCGCCAAGGCCGCCATTGCCTCGGCGCCGGTCAAGGATCTCACCGGCCACGAACGCATCCTGCTGGTCGAGGACGAGGAAAGCGTGCGCGCCTTCTCGGCCCGGGCCCTGCGCGCCACCGGCTATGAGGTGTTCGAGGCCGATGGGGGCGAGGAAGCCATCGAGGTGCTCGAAGAGCTCGATTATGAGGTCGACCTGATCATCTCCGACGTGGTGATGCCCGAGATGGATGGGCCAACGATGCTCAAGGTCATTCGCGACAAGATGACCAAGCTCAAGATCATCTTCGTGTCCGGCTATGCCGAGGAAAGCGTACGCCGCGATATCGAGGACGATCAGAGCGTGGATTTCCTGCCCAAGCCCTATTCGCTCGACCAGATCAATTCCAAGGTCAAGGAAGTGCTGCGGCGGATGGACAAGAGCGACAGCTAGGCCCACAACCGAGCGTCAATCATGGCGTCCCAGCCTTGGGGCTCCGCTTGCCGGGAGCATGAATTTGAACGTCCGCATCGAAGATTCGGTCGAGCTCAATGTGCTGGGTGAACCGCTGCAGCCGTGCTCGCTCGATCCGCTGACCGGCTATTTCCGTAATGGTCACTGCTCGGCCGGACCCGATGGCGGCGCGGTGCATCTGGTCTGCATCGCGGTAACCGCCGAATTCCTCGCTTTTTCGGCCAGCGTGGGGAATGACCTCTCAACCCCACGCCCCGAATTCAACTTTCCGGGGCTGGTTGCGGGCAATCGCTGGTGCCTGGTCGCCGCACGCTGGGCACAGGCCCACAATGCCGGCAAGGCACCGCGGGTCTATCTGCGCTCGACCAACAAGCGGGTGCTCGACATGATTCCGTTCGAGTTTCTAAAGGCTTGCGCGCTGGACCTGAATTGATGATTCCGCCGGGGACTTACCCCCGCTCTTCGGTTAGCAACCGATCCAGACTCTGAAAACTCATCTCCATGCCCTCGGCCATGCCGATCGCGGCGACCATGTCGCGATGGGCGAGGGAGGTATAGGTCAGTGTGTTGACCAGCCTGGTGCCCTGTTCCTCCTGGGCGAAGGCAAGTTCGGCCCGGTAGGCGGGCCCCATCACGCCGCCATCGAACAGTTCATGGCTGTCGATATAGCGAATGGCCTCGATTTGATTGATATCGCCGGAGACGGCGAGGAAGCCTTCGCCGCCCGGGCCATGCCATTCGAAACGATAGCCGCCGCCGATCCGCGCATCATAGGTGCAGACCGGCATGGTCCAGCCATCGGGGCCGGTCAGCCAGCGGCGGATAAGGCTGGGCTGGGTATAGCAGGCATAGACCAGGTGTGGCGGCGCGACGAACCCGCGGGTGATGACGATCTGCGTGTCGCTCGGCGTCGTCACCGAGAGCGGATCACCAAACTGCATTGCCTGCCCTCCTAAGTCTTGCCGGACGCCGCCTCCAGGCGCTGCAATTCGCCCAGCAGATCGTCGAGCCGCCCGAACTGGGCCGCCCAGTATTGGCGATATTCGATCAGCCAGCCGGTGGCCTCGGCCAGGGGCTGCGCCTCAAGATGCACAGGGCGACGCTGCGCGTCCCGGCCTCGCGAGACCAGGCCTGCCTTTTCGAGCACCTTGAGATGCTTGGATATGGCCGGCTGGCTCATCTCAAAGGGTTCGGCCAGATCCATGACCGTAACATCGCCTTCGGCCGCCAACCGCGCCAGAATGGCCCGGCGGGTGGGGTCGGACAAGGCATGAAAAGTGGCGTCGAGACGCGCGGCATCGATCATTCACAACGATCCAGTTACAGAACCATAAAGTTATTTATATGGCCCGTTCGCGGATCGCGTCAAGCGGTGCCGCCGGGAATGGGTGTGCCGGGCGCGAGGAGGCCCTCATGGGCCAGGGTGGACCAGAGGGCGTCGGGAATCTTTGTGTCCCACCACTCGAGGATCCCATCCAGTTCCTGCGGCGAGCGGGGGCCGGGCAGCACATTGCAGACAGCCGGATGGGTCAGCGGAAACTGCAGTGCGGCGGCCGGCAGGGGCACATTGAAGGATTTGCATACGGCCTCGATGGCCCGCACGCGCTGGACAATATCGTCCGGGGCCTTGGCATAGTTGAATGTGTCGCCGCCCACCAGAATGCCGGAATTGAATGGGCCGCCGACTACCACCGAGGCCTTGCGCTCGATGCAGGTGGTCATGAAGGGCGCCAGCGCGGTCTGTTCGAGCAGGGTATAGCGCCCGGCGAGCAGGAACACGTCCCAATCGCCCAGGGCGAAGGCATCCATGCACACTTCCCACTCATTGACGCCCAGGCCAATGGCTTTCACCACACCGCTGTCGCGCAATTCGCGCAGGGCCCTGTAGCCGCCCGAGGCAAGCTGGTCCCAAAGCGGCTTGTTGGCCTCGGCGCCATGCGTGGCCACGCCGATATCATGGACGTAAAGTATATCGACCCGTTCGAGGCCAAGCCGCTGCAGGCTGTCGGCATGTGAGCGCATGATGCCGTCATAGGAATAGTCATAGACCTGGTCGAAGGGCAGGGGATCGACCCAATTGCCCTTGTCCTGCACCGCCGGATCGACGGGCTTGAGCAGGCGGCCAACCTTGGTGGAAATGACCGGGCGGGAACTGGCCGCGCGCACCACGTCACCCACCAGATGTTCAGACCGCCCCAGCCCATATTGCGGGGCCGAATCGACATAGTCGAGGCCCTGATCGAGGGCATGGGCGACGGTTGCACGGGCTTGATCGGCCGGCACGGCGGAAAAGATGCCGGCCAGGCTCGCGCCGCCCAGCCCCAGCGTCGTGACCTCGATATCGGTCTGGGCAATACGGCGTTTTTCGAAGTGGCGAGCGGTCATGTCCATCCTCCCTCAGGCGGTGGCATAACTGACATGTTAGTTGTTTGGAGTAAAGACGGCGTGGCGCGCGCGACCGGAAGTCCGGGTCCCAAAAAGAGATCGCCGGGGCGAGCCCGGCGATAACGACTTCGGCAAGATGGATGCTGAACTAATACAGCCCGCCGATCACCACCGGCTTTTCCTCTTCCACCCGCACCGGATTGCGCAGGGCCAGGCCAAACTGGTCTTCCACGATTTCAAAGACATCATCGGGCTTGGTGGAAATGCCATCGGCAAAGCTCAGCGTCGCCGTGCCGAACATGTGCACATGCACATCGCCGGGCTGGCAGAACAGGTCATATTTGAAATGGTGATATTCGAGGTTGGCGATGGTGTGGCTCATGTTGTTTTCGCCGCTCAGGAACGGCTTTTCCCACAGCACTTCGCCGTCCCGCAGAATGCGTGACATGCCCTCGACATGGCGGGGCAGGTCGCCGACGCGCAGTTCCGGGCCAAAGGAGCAGGCCCGCAGCTTGGAATGGGCCAGGTAGAGATAGTTGATCCGCTCGGTCACGTGGTCGGAGAATTCATTGCCCAGGGCAAATCCGAGCCGGCGTGGCTGGCCTTCAGCGTCGATGACATAGACGCCGGCGATTTCGGGCTCCTCGCCAGAGTCCAGCGCAAAAGACGGGGAGGGGATAGGCTGGCCCGGATTGACCACGATATGGCCATTGCCCTTGTAAAACCATTCAGGCTGCACGCCTTTTTCGCCCGCTGCCGGCTTGCCGTTCTCGAGCCCCATGCGGAACATCTTCATGCTGTCGGTCAATTCACCGGCCGGCTTTTCGCCATTGGCCTTGTGCATGGCGTCGCGCGTGGCGGCGGAGCCGAGATGGGTCAGGCCCGTGCCGGTGACGTGCAGATGGGCCGGATCGGGATGATCGATCGGAGCCAGCAGGCGCCCCTCGCGCGACAGCGCGTCCTTGTCGATAGGGTCGCCCAGCCCATGGGCCTCCACGGCACCAGGCAGGCCGCCAATACCGGTCAGGGCTTCCTGCACGAGCGCATAGACACTGCTGACGCCCTTGAGTTGCCGGGTCTGGCCGTCGCGCGTGACGCCGACGGCGCGATTGCCCTTGTCATCGATATACTGGATCAGGTGCATCAGAGGTCCCCGGTTTGCCTTTGGCGGCATAAAACTGATCCCCGGCCAAACTGTCCAGTCAAAAATCATACTTTTTTGCCGAGGCAGACGGTGACGCAGAATCGGCCTATCTGAAGGGGCAAGCGGTTTCTCCGGCCTCGGCGCAATGTTCTCATTTTGTCTCTTGACGTTTGCGAAACAAAATGAGAACAAATATAGCACGAATAGAATACATCAGGCATTGGTCGCCTCTCGTTGCACGGGTATCGAGAGCGTGAAATAAGGAGAGAGCATTATGGCAGCTTCGCCGCTTCGCGTTGTTGAAGGTGGATCGATGGATAAGGATAAGGCTCTCTCGGCGGCGTTGAGCCAGATTGAGCGGAATTTCGGCAAGGGCTCGATCATGCGCCTGGGCGAGAATTCGGCCATCGAGGTCGAATCGATCTCCACCGGTTCGCTCGGCCTGGACATTGCGCTGGGGATTGGCGGGCTGCCCAAAGGCCGTGTTGTCGAGATTTTCGGGCCGGAAAGCTCGGGCAAGACGACGCTGGCGCTGCATGTCATTGCCGAAGCGCAGCGCAAGGGCGGCATTTGTGCCTTCGTCGATGCCGAGCATGCGCTTGATCCGGTCTATGCGCGCAAGCTGGGTGTCAATATCGACGATCTGCTGATTTCCCAGCCCGATACCGGCGAACAGGCCCTCGAAATCACCGATACGCTGGTGCGTTCCGGCGCCATCGATGTGCTGGTGGTTGACTCCGTTGCCGCGCTCACCCCGCGCGCTGAACTTGAAGGCGAAATGGGCGACAGCCTGCCCGGTCAGCAGGCCCGCCTGATGAGCCAGGCCATGCGCAAGCTCACCGGCTCGATTTCCAAGTCCAAGTGCCTGGTCATCTTCATCAACCAGATCCGCATGAAGATCGGCGTGATGTATGGCTCACCCGAAACCACCACGGGCGGTAATGCGCTCAAGTTCTACGCCTCGGTGCGCCTCGACATCCGCCGCATTGGCGCAATCAAGGACCGCGAGGAAGTCGTGGGCAACCAGACCCGCGTCAAGGTGGTCAAGAACAAGCTGGCCCCGCCGTTCCGTCAGGTTGAATTCGACATCATGTATGGAGAAGGCATTTCCAAGACCGGCGAATTGCTCGATCTGGGCGTCAAGTCCGGCATTGTCGAAAAGGCCGGGGCCTGGTTCTCCTGGGATAGCCAGCGTCTGGGGCAGGGGCGTGAAAATTCGAGGCAGTTCCTCAAGGACAATCCCGAGATCGCCGCCACGATCGAGCAGGGCGTACGCGAAAGCTCCGGCCTGCTGGGCGAGGTCCTTCTGGTTGCCGGTGGCGAAGACAGCAGCGACGACTGATCGAGCTCCAATATCCCATGCACTCACCCCCGCTTCGGCGGGGGTTTTTGTCTGTCTTGAAGAACTCCCACCCCGGCGCTGGACACAGCTTGCGCTGGCAAGATAAAAAGCCCCGATTTTCCTATTGGGCGCGTCCGCGTCCGCTCGCCATGAAAGCCTCTGCATGACCAGCGTAAACGACCTTCGTTCCAGTTTTGTGGGTTACTTCGCCAGCAACGGACACGAGCCCGTCGCCTCAAGCCCCCTGGTGCCGCGCAACGACCCGACGCTGATGTTCACCAATGCGGGCATGGTGCAGTTCAAGAACGTGTTTACCGGGGTTGAAAAGCGCCCTTATTCGACCGCCGCGACCGCGCAGAAATGCGTGCGTGCCGGTGGCAAGCACAATGACCTGGACAATGTCGGGTTCACCGCGCGGCACCATACTTTCTTTGAAATGCTGGGGAATTTTTCTTTCGGCGACTATTTCAAGGACCAGGCCATCGAGTTGGCCTGGAACCTGCTCACCAAGGATTGGGCGCTCCCCAGGGACAAGCTCATGGTCACCGTCTATGAAGACGATGACGAGGCCATGGCGCTCTGGAAAAAGATCGCGGGCCTGTCCGAAGACCGCATCGTGCGGCTCGGCGCCAAGTCCAATTTCTGGCAGATGGGCGACACCGGCCCCTGCGGCCCGTGCTCGGAAATCTTCTATGACCATGGCGACAAGGTCTGGGGCGGCCCGCCTGGTTCGCCCGAGGAAGATGGCGATCGCTGGATCGAGATCTGGAACCTGGTGTTCATGCAGTATGAGCAGCATCCCGATGGGTCGCGCATCGGCCTGCCGCGCCCCTCGATTGACACCGGCATGGGGCTCGAGCGCATTGCCGCCGTCATGCAGGGCGTGCACGACAATTACGATATCGACCTGTTCAAGGCGC
Organism: Devosia sp.; assembly: GCA_040218355.1. GTDB lineage: Bacteria > Pseudomonadota > Alphaproteobacteria > Rhizobiales > Devosiaceae > Devosia. The sequence goes on from JAVJRP010000012.1 coordinate 367,578, forward strand.
TGATCGGCGCCGCTGCCAATGCGACCCATGCGGACGTCAACGGCCCGGGCAATCGCAGCCTGCGCGTCATTGCCGATCACTTGCGCTCGATGAGCTTCCTCATTGCCGAAGGCGTGCTGCCGTCCAATGAAGGGCGTGGCTATGTTTTGCGCCGCATCATGCGCCGCGCCATGCGTCATGCCACCCTGCTCGGGGCCAATGAGCCGGTGATCCACAAGTTGGTCCCCACCCTGGTGCGCGAGATGGGCCAGGCCTATCCCGAATTGTCGCGCGGCGAAGCGATGATCGCCGAGACGGTGCGCCTGGAGGAAGGCCGCTTCCTCAAGACCCTGGGCCGTGGCCTGCAGATCCTTGAATCGGAAACCGCCGCGCTGGGCGAAGGCGCAGTGCTGGATGGCGCCACCGCCTTCAAGCTTTACGACACCTATGGCTTCCCGCTCGATCTGACCCAGGACGCGCTACGTTCGCGCAATATCAGCGTCGACCAGGCTGGTTTCGATACCGCCATGGCCCAGCAAAAGGCCGAGGCGCGCAAGAACTGGGCCGGATCGGGCGAAGCGGCCACCGACACAGTCTGGTACGGGCTGGCCGACAAGCTCGGTCCCACCGAGTTTCTGGGCTATGAGACCGAAACGGCTGAAGGCGAAATCAAGGCCCTGCTCGTGGACGGGGCCGAGGTCGATGCCATCGCCGCCGGCCAGGACGGCATTGTCGTTGTCAACCAGACCCCGTTCTATGGCGAGAGCGGCGGCCAGGTCGGTGATAGCGGCGTCATCAAGGGTGAAGGTATTGCTGCCGACGTGCTGGACACGGGCAAGCATCACGGCGTCTTTGCCCACAAAGTCAAGGTCACCCAGGGCACGCTCAAGCGCGGCCAGGCGGTTGAACTGCTGGTCGATCACGGCCGCCGCTCGTCGATCCGCGCCAATCACTCGGCCACCCATTTGCTGCATGAGGCCCTGCGCCTGGTGCTCGGCGATCATGTCGCCCAGAAGGGTTCGCTGGTTTCGGCGGATCGTCTGCGCTTCGACTTTGTCCATACCAAGCCGATGACGCCGCAGGAAATGGCCGAGGTCGAGGACATTGCCAATACCATCATCCTGCAGAACACCCCGGTCGAAACCCGGCTGATGGGTGTAGAGGAAGCCAAGGAATCGGGCGCGCGCGCGCTGTTCGGCGAAAAATACGGCGATGAGGTGCGCGTGGTTTCCATGGGCGAGCCGACTGGCAACGGCCTTGGCTGGTCGGTCGAGCTGTGCGGCGGCACCCATGTGCGCCGCACCGGCGATATTGGCCTGGTTTCCGTGGTTGCCGAAGGCGCGGTTGCCGCCGGCGTACGCCGTATCGAGGCGCTGACCGGTCATGCTGCCCGGCATCGTGGCAATGCCAATACCAACATCGTTGCCTCGGCCGCCGGCCTCTTGCGTTCCGGCCCACATGACGTGCTCGACCGTATCGAGGCCCTGCAAGGCCAGCTCAAAAGCGCGGAAAAGGCCCTGGCCGATGCCCGCCAGAAGCTGGCCCTTGGCGGTGGCGGCGAAGGCGCTGGTGCCAGCGAAACGGTCAATGGCGTGACCTTTGTTGGTCGTGTCGTTGAAGGCGTTGCGGCCAAGGACATCAAGTCGGTGGTCGATGCGGAAAAGAAGCGCGTCGGCTCGGGCGTGGTGGTCATGGTGCTCAAGGGCGAAGACGGCAAGGGTACGGTCGCCATTGGTGTCACCGAAGACCTCACCAGCCGCTATGCCGCCGGCACGCTGATCAAGTCGGCCACGGCGGCCCTGGGCGGTCAGGGGGGCGGTGGCCGGCCCGACATGGCGCAGGGCGGCGGGCCGGATGGCTCGAAGGCCGATGAGGCGATCGCCGCGATCCGGGCGCTGCTCTAGAAAGCTGCCCTTATAAGTCCTGCAAACGCTGTTCAGTGTGACCGCACACTGGGCAGCGTTTTTTCATGTGAGATCGGATCTGGCCGCGCTAGTATTATCCCGTAGTGGAGAGGATGAGCGTGGATGACGGGGCGAACCAGGGTCCTTTCGGATTGCGCGGCGGTGGCCTGCTGTTCCCTCGGGGCGCCGTTCAAGAGCCTTGAGCGCTTTGCAAAGGCCACCGGCTTTGGTCTCTTTATGCACTATCTCGATGTCGCCGAGCTTCGGGCCCGGCCTGCGCCGATCATCTATTTCCTGCTTCATTTCGCAACGCCTGATGCCGAAAAGGCGGAGACGCTGGCGCGGCTGAGGCAATATCCCTCGCCGAAGGTGCGGCTGGCCCCGGTGATCCTGATCACCCAGGATTGCGACGCCACCACCTTCCTCAACTACGTGCAGATGGGGTTCGACGACATTCTCTGCCTGCCGGAACATTCGCAATTGCTGGTGGACCGGCTGACGCGGCAGCTCAATCACGATATCGTCTATATCGAGACGGCCGATTATTTCGGTCCGGACCGGCGACGCATGGAAGTGCCCGGCGCGCAACACGCGGCCCGCCTGTCGACGGCACATATGCATACGCGGCTGATCATTCACCGCAGCATGGCCGACGGCCCGGTCATTCTCGAACGCCAGGATCACTGGGACAACATCGTCCACTGATCGCGCGACCGGCCTATTGCCCGATGCGGAAGAAGAAGATGCGCGGCTTCCAGCGGATGCGCGGGCGTTCGGTCAACACATTGAGCAGCCCGGCGCTGACCACCACCAGCATGCCGATAATGGCGATCCAGTCCGGATATTCATTGAAGAACAGGGCGCCAAACAGGATGGCCCAGATAAGCTGGCTATATTGCACCGGCGCAATCAGGTTGGCTGGGGTCTGCTTGCTGGCCTGGATCAGCAACAGGCCACCCATGCCGCCGAGCAGGCCGATGCCGAGCAATACGCCCAGTTGCGCTGGTGTCGGCACGACGAATTCGGGCGCCATCAGCACCGCATTGACCGCAGCTGAATAGAGCACCTGCAGGCCGACCAGGCTGACCCGGCGTTCCTTGGGCGCCACATGGCGCAGGATCGTGGTGGTGATCGCACCCAGCACGGCGCCGGCCATCATCACGAAGTGTCCGGTTTCCAGCGCCCGCATGCCAGGGCGGATCACCAGCACCACGCCCAAAAAGCTGATGAACAGCAGCACCCAGCGATGCAGCGCCACATGTTCACGCAGCAGCAGCACGGACAGCAGCGTCACGAACAAAGGTGTCGTGAAGCCAATGGCATAAACTTCGGCAAACTGGATATGAGTAAAGGCATACATCACGCAAGCCGTGCCCGAGATGGCCGTCAGGCAACGCAGATGCACCAGCCAGGGATGCTCGAGCTTGTACATGTCGCGCCAGCGCTCGCCGCGCTTGGTCAGTATGGCCGGAATGATGGAAAAACTGGTGGTAAAAAATGCGATCTCGAAGACCGACAGGGCAGGGCCGGTCGTCTTGATCAGGGCATCTGCCACCGAAAAACTGGCATAGGCCAGAAAAGCCAGAACGACGCCGACGGGCAATTCGAACAATCCAAAAAAAGGGGAGACTCGGCAAGAACCGCCGCACCTTACGTGCGGGGCGTCTCGGCGTCATCAGGGAATGCGCGGCAGGGCGATCCTTCCAGGACGGGCAAATGGAAAGGGGCGCCGGATGGGCGCCCCTATTGTATTCAGTTTCGGCTGTGTTCAGTCCTCGAAATGCACGTCGCCGCCGCTCGATGTGTCGATGTCCCGTTGCTGCGGATTGCCTTGGATTTCGATATCGCCGCCGCTTGATGCGCGGGCCCGCACCTGCTCGCTGAGGCGCGCGCTGATATCGGCGCCGCTGGAGGCTTCCAGGCGTCCGGAAAGGGCCTGGAGTTCCTCGGCATCGATATCGGCACCGCTCGACGCATCCAGCTCGATTTCCTCGGCGCTGCCGGAAACGGCAATGTCCGAACCGCTCGAAGCACTGGCGGTCAGCATCCGCAATCGTGCTTCGCTCAGTTCGATATTCGCCCCGCTCGAGGCTTCCAGCGCCAGCGAATCCGCGGTGATGGCCGTCAACTCGATATCGGCGCCGGAACTGGCGACCGCGCTGTCGAGAGCCGGCAGGGTTATGTCGAGCGAGACCGCATTGCCGCCGGAGAGCAGCATGCCCACCAGGCCGCCCGAAAGAATGAAGTCGAGGAAACTGCTCTCGATCCGCGCCACCAGGATGCCGTCGCGGACGCTCAGTTCGAGCTTGTCCAGCGCGTCGGTGCTGCGCGATTGCGCCCGAATGGAAAAATCCTCCGACAGTGTGACGCGGGCATCGATCCCGGTGGCGATATCGACGGCGGTGAAGCCGGAGAGATCAAAACTCTTCTCCTGGGCGTGCGCGGCGCCGGTCAGGGCAAGGCCCGCCATGCCGGCGGCAAGCAAGGTTTTTCTCGTGGTCTTGCTGGTTCTCATGGCAGTCTCCCTCAATACACTGCTTGCCAGATGGGGGCGCAATTGCCGGATTCAACGCCGGGATCGACAAGAAAAACGCCACTCTGACCTTGATAGGCACATGCGTGTAACCTATGGCGCGACAAAAAAGCCGGGGCAGGACCCCGGCTTTTCGCATTCATGTCTTGTCTCAGGCTTAGGCGGCCATGGCCTTCTGCAGGTTCTGGTCGATCGCGTCGAGGAAGCCCATGGTGGTCAGCCAGGGCTGATCCGGGCCGACCAGCAGCGCCAGGTCCTTGGTCATCTTGCCTTCCTGGATGGTATCGACGGTGACCTTTTCCAGCGTATCGGCAAACTTGGCCAGTTCGGCGTTGTTGTCGAGCTTGGCGCGGTGCGCCAGGCCACGGGTCCAGGCAAAGATCGAGGCGGTGGAGTTGGTCGAGGTTTCCTTGCCCTGCTGATGCTGGCGATAGTGACGGGTCACCGTGCCGTGGGCGGCTTCGGCCTCGACGACCGACCCATCGGGGGTCATCAGCACCGAGGTCATCAGCCCCAGCGAGCCGAAGCCCTGGGCAACGGTGTCAGACTGCACGTCGCCGTCATAGTTCTTGCAGGCCCAGACATAGCCGCCGGACCACTTGAGAGCGGCCGCCACCATGTCGTCGATCAGGCGGTGCTCATACCAAATCTTCTTGGCTTCGAACTTGTCCTTGAACTCGGCTTCGTAGATCTCCTGGAAGATATCCTTGAAGCGACCGTCATAGACCTTAAGGATGGTGTTCTTGGTCGAGAGATAGCAGGGCACGCCGCGGTTGAGCGCGTAGTTCATCGAGGCACGGGCGAAATCGGTGATTGAGGCATCGAGGTTATACATGCCCATGGCAATGCCGGCGCCCGGAGCGTCGAACACTTCATGCTCGATCTCGGTGCCGTCTTCGCCGACAAACTTCATGGTCAGCTTGCCCTTGCCGGGGAACTTGAAGTCGGTGGCGCGGTACTGGTCGCCAAAGGCGTGACGGCCGACGATGATCGGCTGGGTCCAGCCCGGCACCAGGCGCGGCACGTTCTGACAGATGATGGGCTCGCGGAAGATCACGCCGCCCAGGATGTTGCGGATGGTGCCGTTGGGCGAGCGCCACATCTTCTTGAGGCCGAATTCCTCGACGCGCTGCTCATCGGGGGTGATGGTGGCACACTTGATGCCCACGCCATGCTTCTTGATGGCATTGGCGGAATCGATGGTTACCTGATCGTCGGTGGCGTCGCGGTTTTCCACCGACAGATCGTAATATTCGATCGGCAGGTCGAGATAGGGATGGATGAGCTTGTCCTTGATCGCCTGCCAGATGATCCGGGTCATCTCATCGCCGTCGAGGTCCACGACCGGATTGGCGACTTTGATCTTGCTCATCGAATTGCTCCCTTGCAAATGCTGATTGTGGCTCTGGGCCCTGTTCGGCGGTCCGTATAGCACCGCCTGAGCAAAGCGCAAAGACAGGCTCGGCAAGGGGGCTTGCCGGATGGGCGAGAGCTATTTGGGCGGCAGCGTCTTCACAAAGGCGCGGGCCCGGTCGAGCCATTCACCCAGAACGAAATCGTCCTCCAGCGCATCGCCGCTGACCACCACGAAACCACCCATGGTGCGGCTGCCCATTTCCATCACACCGGCGCCCTCCCGGGCCAGGGCATCGTCCATGCCGTCCTTGCCTACGCGGACCAGCAGCGAGCCATCCTTCATCGGCGCCACCAGCATGTTGCCGTTGGACATGAAGGCGTTGGCCCCGAACATTTTTTGCTCGCGGATGTTTTCCCCGGGCGACAGAAGCGCCCGGATGCGATCGGCCAGTTCTTCCGATGCCATGCTCATGCCGGTGTCTCCGGGCGGTAGGTTTCATATCGGGGCAGGGCGCTCTCGATCAGGTCCCAGTCCGGGTGGCTGCGTGAAAAGATCAACTGGTTGGGCACGTACCAGTCATTACTGCCGGCAAACAGCCCCGCCAGTAGAATGCGAAATGCTGGCGCGCGGGACGATTCGGCATAGAGCGTGGTGCCGCATTCGGGGCAGAAGTGGCGCGTGAAGTTCGCCCCGGAGGCGGCTGGTCGCGTAAAGCTTTTGGTCGCGCCTGTCACCCGCACGGTATCGACCGGCATCAGCAGGACGCTGGAATGACCGCTGCCCGACACCTTCTGGCAGTTCTGGCAGCCGCACTGAAACATTGAGACCACGCGGCCCTTGGCGTGCAGCCGCACGGCGCCGCAATCGCAACTGGCTTCCTGGTCGATCTGTGTGCCTTGGGTCATGCGCTCAGGCTGGCATGGGCCGCATGCGGCGGCAAGTGTTCTTGCCAAGGCGCACGGCAGGGGCAATGGTGCCGCCTTCCGGGAGAAACCATGGCGCTGCATCCTGACTTCCCACTTCAGACCGAGCGATTGCGCCTGCGCCCGTTTACGCGGGGCGATGTCGACGGGGTTTTTGCCTATCGAGGCCGGGAGGATGTGGCGCGCTATCTGTTCGATCCACCGCTCAGCCGCGATGAATGCGCCCTGGCCATCCAGCAGCGCGCGACCCAGACCGGGTTTCTCGAAGAGGGTGACCGTATCGTCCTGGCCGTGGAGACCACAGACAATGGAAAACTTGTGGGCGAGGTTTCGCTGATCTGGCGGTCGGTCGAGGCGCGGCAGGGCGAGCTGGGCTGGATTTTCCATCCCGACCACCATGGCCGGGGCTATGCTACCGAAGCGACCAATGCCTTGCTCGATCTCGGTTTCGGGCCCGCCGACATGCACCGCATCTTTGCGCGGTGCGATGCGCGCAACGAGCCCTCCTGGCGCTTGATGGAACGCCTCGGCATGCGCCGGGAGGCGCATTTTCGCGAGCATGGGCTGTTCAAGGGCGTGTGGGACGAAGAATTTTACTACGCGATTTTGCGCGACGAATGGCTATCCCTCCGCCACGTCTGATGTTCCGGTTTGGCAAGCCGCCGGGCTAAAAAGATTTGCTCAATCAGAACGGGAACCGCCGGGCGTTCCGGGCATTGCCGAAGCAGGGCTGCTCTATCCTTGCGGAGGAAGTTGGATCATGTCGTCTTTGCGCCTGCCGATCGAGACCGATCACCTGGTCTTGCGACCCTTTGAACGCAGTGATCTGGACGCTGTCAGACGATATCATACCCTCCCATCGGTGCAGCGCTATGTCGAGCGTCCGACCCGCTACGAACAAGATGTTGCTGCCGCCCTTGCCATCATGCGCTCGCAGGTGGAACTGCACCGGCCCGGCGAAACGCTGACCCTGGCCATGGTGCGCAAGGGCGATGCGGTGCTGGTGGGGCATGTGAGCCTGAAATGGTCAGACGCGACGGCCGGGCAGGGCGAGTTGCGCTTTGCCATTGATCCCGCCCAGAGTGGCAAGGGTTACCTCACCCAGGCGTTGACGGCGCTGATCGACCTGGCGTTCGATCACTTCCGTATTCACCGTCTGATGGTGCGTTGCGATGGGCGTAGCCATCATTCGGTCAAGCTGATGCAGAAGCTGGGCATGCGGCTCGAAGCGCATTACCGTGAGCATGCGCTGTTCCAGGGCGAGTGGGACGAGGAGATGCATTTTGCCATGCTCGACCGCGAATGGCGGCCCACCGCAAAGGTCCAGGAGCTGCCAGTGCGCGCCCGCGTCGCCTGATTTGCCGAAATCGGTCATTTGGGCTATGTCGCCGCAACTTTCCTGCGGATAAAAGACACATGGCCGGCACAGACAGCTCACAACCTCTCAACCTGGCAGCCTGTCCCGCTATCATCCTGTGTGAGCCGCAGCTTGGCGAGAATATTGGCTCAGCGGCCCGGGCCATGGCCAATTTCGGGCTTTGGGACATGCGGCTGGTGCGACCGCGCGATGGCTGGCCCAATGAAAAGGCCGTTGCCGCCGCTTCGCGCGCCGACCATGTGCTGGAGCGGGTCCGCGTGTTCGAGACGCTGGAAGAGGCGATTGCGGACCTGACCCTGGTCTATGCCACCACTGCCCGTTCGCGCGACATGCAAAAGGAAGTGTACGGCCCCGAGGAAGCGTCGTCCGCCATGGCCGGGCATATTGCCGGCGGACACAAGGCGGGTCTCTTGTTCGGGCGCGAGCGCTGGGGCCTGCTCAACGAGGAAGTGGCCATGGCCGACGCCATCGTCACCCTGCCGGTCGAGGCCGCCTTTGCCTCGCTCAATATCGCCCAGGCCGTGCTGCTGATGTCCTATGAATGGCGCCGCACCAGCGAAGCGGGCCGGGCGCTGCCCTTTGGCGACAACCTGGCCGAAGCCGCCCCGCGCAATGAATTGGTGGGCCTGTTCGAGCATCTCGAAGGCGTGCTGGACCAATCGGGCTTTTTCACCACGCCAGACAAGCGCCCGAGCATGGTCAACAATTTGCGTACAGCGCTCACCCGCGGCCGCTTCACCAGCCAGGAAATCCGCACTTTGCGCGGGGTGATCTCCTCCATCGACCGCCGCCACGAGCGGCCCAATCCGAACCGGATGAAGAAGGCGGAGAAGACCGAGGAGCAGGGCTGACTGCACTTCTCCCTTTGGGGGAAGGTCGACCCGAAGGGGCGGGTGAGGGGCCTGCGTCTATTCCTTTGACCGTTCATCGCCGAAATGCGATGAGCAATGCACCATGAGTGCACACGCCCCCTCCGAGCCATCCAAGCTCGCCTTCACCTATATCGGTTTCCGTTTTTTCTGGCTGACCACGCTGCTGGTCAGCTTTGCGGTGCAGATCATGTCGGTGTCCATTGCCTGGCAGATCTATGATGTCACCGGCAATGCCTTGCTGCTGGGGCTGGTGGGCCTCTGCCTGTTCCTGCCCGCACTGCTGCTCATTCTGGTCACCGGGCTGACCGCCGACCGGTTCAACCGGCGCGGCATCATGGCCGTTTGCCTGACGGTCGAGCTCGGTTGCGCGCTGGCTTTCCTGACCCTGGTCAATGTCGAGGCCCATGAGGTCTGGCCGATCTTCATCATTCTCGTCGTGCTGGGCACGGCCCGCGCCTTCTGGGGGCCGGCGGCGCAATCGCTGGCGCCCAATCTGGTGCCGTCCGAAGCGCTCAGCAATGCCATCACCGTCAATGCCTCGGCCTGGCAGTTCGCCTCGATCACCGGGCCGGCCGTCGGTGGCCTGCTTTATGGCATCGTCCCCGGCTTTGCCTTCGGCACGGCCGGAGCGTTGCTGCTCTGCGCCGTCGTCACCGTAATGCTCATTCCCAAGCCCGCCAAACGCCAGTCGCATCAGGCGACGAGCCTTGAGACCATGTTCGGCGGCTTTCGCTATATCTTTTCCAACAAGGTGGTGCTGGGCGCTATTTCGCTCGACATGTTCGCCGTGTTGATGGGCGGGGCGGTGGCGCTGCTGCCGATCTATGCCAAGGACATTCTCAATGCCGGGCCGACCGAGCTGGGGCTGCTGCGTGCCGCGCCGGGGCTGGGGGCCATCGTCATGGCGCTCTATCTGACGCGCTTTCCGGTGCGCGACCATGCCGGCAAGGTGCTGTTCCTGTTCGTCGGCCTGTTCGGCGCCTTCACCGTCATATTCGGCTTCTCGACCACGGTCTGGGTGTCCATTCCCGCGCTGGCGCTGGTGGGGGCGGCCGACATGGTCAGCGTCACCATCCGCGAAACCATCATGCAGCTCTGGACGCCAGAAGAGGTGCGCGGCCGGGTCAATGCGGTCAATTCCGTGTTCATCGGCGCATCGAACGAGCTGGGCGAATTCCGCGCCGGCACGGTGGCGCATCTGATCGGGCCGGTGCCTGCCGTGGTCATTGGCGGCTTTGGCGCCATGGCCGTGGCCGTCATCTGGAGCCGCATCTTCCCCCAGTTGCGCAACCAGCGGCATATCGACAAGCGCATGGCCTGAGTTTGCGCTAAACAGGGGCCATGACGGATTCGGCTCTACACTCTGCCAGCGCCCTGTCGCGCAGCGGCATGGCGATCATGGTCCTGGCAGTCACCATCGTGCCCATTGGCGATGCGTTGTCCAAATCGCTGACCGGGCAGCTCAATCCCTTCGAAATCGCCTTCTGGCGCTTTGGCTTTCAACTGATCGTGCTCGGGCTGGTGCTGCTCTTGCTGCGGCGCCGGCTGGAGGCTGGGCCATGGGGTCTGATCCTTCTGGGTGGCGCCACTTCGGCGATTACGCTGAGCGCGCTGATCGGCGCCTTTGTCACCATGCCCATCGCCACGGCCATTGCGATCTTCTTTGTCGAGCCGCTGATGCTCACCGTGCTCTCGGCCCTGTTCCTCAAGGAAAAGACCGGCTGGCGGCGCTATCTGGCGGTCGCCGTGGGCCTCGGCGGCGTGCTGGTGGTCATCCGGCCGAGCTGGGATATCTTCGGCTGGGCCTCGCTCCTGCCGCTTCTGGCCGCGCTGGCCTTTGCCACCAATGCCATTGTCATGCGCTCGCTCTCGTCGCGCATGGGGTCGGTTTCGATCCAGTTCTGGTTCACCCTGGTCGCGGTGATCCTGCTCGGCGCCGGCCTGCTGGCCTTTGGCCGGATGGAACTGGTGTCCGCATCGGGCCTCGATATGACGGGTCCCTGGGCGCAATTCGTGCTGATGGGAGCGCTCTCCGCCTTCACCTTTTTCCTGTTTACCGAGGCCTTCCGGCGCACGCCGGCCTCCACGCTGGCGCCGTTCCAATATCTCGAAATCGTCGGAGCCACGATTGTCGGCTATATCGCCTTTGGCGACTTCCCCGACTTCTGGACCTGGGTGGGCACGGCGATCATCCTGGGCTCCGGGCTCTATGTGTTTCACCGTGAAAGGCGGGCATCGGGCCGCAGCGCTTGACTCGCCGGGCCCGCCCCTCTAAGACGCGCCCACCTATTCCGGCCAACCGGCCCATAGGCGCACCCGGGATTCTCTGTTGGGAGTCTGTCGGTCCTCGTGAAAGCGAGGGCAGAGGAGGGCGCGATCCATTCAACGTTTGAAAAAGGATACGCGATGTCGAAGCGTCATTCAGCAAAGTACAAAATTGACCGCCGTCTTGGCGAAAATATCTGGGGCCGTCCCAAGTCTCCGCTCAATGCCCGTGCCTATGGCCCCGGCCAGCACGGTCAGCGCCGCAAGGGCAAGCTGAGCGACTTTGGTCTGCAGCTCCGCGCCAAGCAGAAGCTCAAGGGCTATTACGGCTCGATCACGGAAAAGGCCTTCCTGCGTCTTTATGCAGAAGCCAACCGTCGCAAGGGCGACACCGGCGAGAACCTGATCGGCCTGCTCGAGTCGCGTCTGGACGCCATCGTCTATCGCGCCAAGTTCGTCCCGACCGTGTTTGCGGCCCGCCAGTTCGTCAACCATGGCCACATCATGGTCAATGGCCAGCGCGTCAACATTCCGTCCTACCAGGTCAAGGTCGGCGACAAGATCGAGATCCGCGAGCGCTCCAAGCAGCTCACCGTGGTTCTGGAAGCCAACCAGCTCGCTGAGCGCGACGTGCCCGACTATATCGACGTCGATCACGGCAAGCAGACCGCGACCTATGTCCGCGTGCCGGCCCTTTCGGATGTGCCGTACCCGGTCCAGATGGAACCGAACCTGGTCGTCGAATTCTACTCGCGTTAATCGCGACGGCAGACCACCGAATTGGAAAGGGCCGCTCCTTCGGGGGGCGGCCCTTTTGCTTTGGTGTTTGAAACTTACTGCTGCCGTTCCCTCAACGCATTGCATTGAGGGAACGAGACAAGCGGATGGGGTCAGGGGCCCATCCGCAGTGGCGCTCGTCATTCCGCCGGCGATCCACCGCCGACACTGACTTTGATCGGCTCCTGGTCGCGCGGAATGTAGCTCTCGAAGGTGCGCAAGCGCATAATGACCGACTGCAGTTCTACGATCACCGTCCAGGCGCGTGCGAAGAACTGGAATGAGCTGAAGACCTGCCCGAAAGCAATTTGAATCTGCTGGTAGAGGCCCATTGTCAGCGTGCCGGCCAGGATGGATGGGGCCATCACAAGCAGGGGCACATAGCCCACCATGTTGGTGTAGCCGAAGCGCGCCAGGTTGAAATAAGTGTAGTGGAAATAGAGGCGGAAGTAGTTCCGCTGCACATTGGCAAACAGGTCCCTGACCGTTGGCGGTTGTGCGCGGTCGGGATGGTCCTCGCCAAACACCAGTTCCTTGCGGTAGGCCGCTTCGACCAATTGGTTGTTGAAGTTCAAACCGGGCAACTTGATGCCCACCAGGGCCAGCAGTGCTGTACCCGCCGCCGCGCCGACTAGCGCGACCCAGACAAGGCCACCGGGCGTTTCGCCAAAAATTGGCAGTTCGCTGATATTGGCCGACAGGTTCCAGAGGAGGGGCAGGAACACCACCAGTGTGATGAGAGAGTCGAAGAAGGCGGTGCCGAGGTCTTCCATGATCGCGGCGAACCGCATGGTATCTTCCTGAACGCGCTGGGCGGCGCCCTCTGTGGTGCGGATCTTGGGCCAATGCTCCATGTAGTAGAAGTTCATCGCCTTGCGCCAGCGGAAGACATAGTGCGAGGTGTAGAAGGCTAGACCCACCGCCACGAGGACACTGGGGATGGTTACCAGAATGATCGTCCAGGTCAGGCCATAGAGTTGCTCCGGCGTCACTGAGCCGGGCTGGGTCAGCGCGAGTTGGATGACGTTGAAGAACGAGCCGGACCACTCATTGACGAATTCCGATACCTGCACCTGAAAATAGATAATGAGCAGGATGATGGTAGAGGAAACCACCGACCACCAATACCATTCGTTGCGCTTGTAGAAGTACCAGAAGACACAGAAAATCAGTGCCGTCATCAGCACATATTGATAGAGCCACACGCGTTCTGCGGTCAGGAAATTCAGTTCGGCGCCCGCCATGGCCCGTGCCGTCGGGCTGGGCGTTGTGGGCGACTCGCTCTCTGTTTCCGCCGGTGCATTTGGGTTTGTTTGCGCGGCGCCAGCCGCAGGGTCCGGTGTGCCGGGCACATCTTCGGTCGTGGGCTGGTCGGCAATGGGCGCCGAAACGACCGGATGGGTGAAGCGGTCTATGCTGAGCACCGAGCGAGCCGGCTCGCCTATGGCAAACCAGAGCAATACGGCTGCCAGCATCCAGATAACGGCCGAGGAGAAGAAGAGCTTGGGGTCGGGAAAGAATGAACGGAACACCGGGAGACTCCAGGGTGTCGGGAAGATGTGTCATCTAACTGTGGCAATCGGCATTAAACAAGGACGGGAAGTTAAGCTTTGGTAAGGTTTCACCTTTCCAGCCGACCTTTCCATCCGGTGCCTGACGCGTTATCAGCTACGCGTGCCTTCAAAAGAGAGTTTCGCCATGTCCGCGGTGATGGATGCCCCCGCCACGCCCGCTGATGACGCCGACAGCGGCGCGCATCCGATTTTTGCCAATGCGCCGCGCTCGGTGGAGTTCAACAAGCTGCGCAAGCGCCTGATCCGCAACACCCGCGAGGCGCTCGAGAAGTTCGCAATGGTGCGGCCGGGCGAGAAGTGGCTGATTGCGCTGTCCGGCGGCAAGGACAGCTACGGCCTGCTTGCCCTGCTGCTGGACCTGAAATGGCGCGGCCTGCTGCCGGTGGAGCTCTTGGCCTGCAATCTCGATCAGGGTCAGCCGAACTTTCCCAAGCATATCCTGCCCGAATTCCTGACTGGGCTGGGGCTGGAACACCGCATCGAATATCAGGACACCTATTCCATCGTCACCGACAAGCTGCCCCAGGGCGCGACCTATTGTTCGCTCTGCTCGCGCTTAAGGCGGGGTAATCTCTACCGCATCGCGCGGGAGGAGGGGTGCACGGCGCTGGTCCTCGGCCACCATCGCGACGATAGCCTCGAAACCTTCTTCATGAACCTCTTTCACGGCGGCAAGCTGGCGGCCATGCCGCCCAAGCTGGTCAATGACGAGGGCGATCTCGAAGTGCTGCGCCCGCTCATCTATTGCGCCGAGGAGGACCTGCAGCGGTTTTCCGACGCCATGCAATTCCCGATCATTCCCTGTGACCTCTGCGGCTCGCAGGATGGTTGCAGCGCAATGTCACCAAGGCCATGCTCAACGACATGGAGAAGGCCATGCCTGGCCGCAAGGATGTAATGATCCGAGCGCTGGGCAATATCAATCCGAGCCATATGCTCGACCCGCGCCTGTTCGATTTCGCAGGCCTTTCCATCCAGCCCAAGGACGTCTGACACCATGAATGTTGATCGCCTCGCCGCCATCCTGAAACAGGCAGCACAGGAGGAGATCATGCCGCGCTTCCGGCGGCTGGACGAAGGCACGGTGCAGACCAAGTCGGGCGCCTTTGACCTCGTCACCGAGGCCGATGTCGGCGCCGAGCGGGTCATCACCGCCGCCATCAATGCGCATCGCCCCGATGTGCTGGTGATTGGCGAGGAGGCGGTGGCGGCCAATCCCAAACTGCTCGACACCAACCTTGAGGATCGAATCGTGATTTACGTCGATCCCGTTGATGGTACTGCCAATTTCGCCGGCGGTCTGCCGCTGTTCGCGGTCATGGCGGCGGTGGTGCAGAATGGCGAACCGGTGGCCGGCGTCATCTACGATCCGCTGGGCGATGACGTGTTGATGGCCGAAAAGGGCTGCGGCGCATTCCAGATTTTCCCCGATGGCCGCGCCATCCGCCAGAAATTTGCCGATCCGGTGCCGCTTGGCGAGATGGGCGGGCTGGCGTCCACCATGTTTCTGCCGATGGAGCAGCGCAGCACGGTCATGGCCAACCTGGCCAAGGTCAAGATGCTGGCCAATTACCGCTGCGCCGGCCACGAATATCGCTATGCCGCCGGCGGCAATGTGCATTTCATGATGTATGCCAAGCTCATGCCCTGGGATCATGTCGGTGGTGCGCTGATCATGCGCGAGGCCGGGGCCCATGTCGCCAAGTTCGACGGCATGCCCTACCACCCCTCCGATCTTGGAGGCGGCCTCCTGGTCGCGTCCGATCAGGAGAGCTGGACGACATTGCGCCGCGAGGTGTTTACGGTCTGAACCGTCGAATGGAGCGGGGCTCATTCGTCATAGTGTCAGCAATTGTTAGGAGAGCTCCGCCATGTCATTCCAAGCCTATCTCGATGCCGCCGAAGCCAAGACCGGCAAGACACCGCGTCAAATCATCGACCTTGCCAAAGCCAAGGGGTTTGACGACCCCAAGGTCAAGGCCGGTCAGATCCTTGAATGGTTGAAGACCGAGTTCGATCTGGGCCGGGGGCATGGCATGGCGCTGGTTCATGTCATTAGACATGGCCCCGAGATCGACGACAAGCATGTCGGCTCCACCGGCACGCATCGCGACGACAGCAATATGCTCTGGCTTGAGGGTGTCGCGACCCGACCGCGTTGAGCCACTTGCGTCGACTCATAAGTCTATGCTTATGTGTAGAGCATGAGCGAACCGGAAATCTTCAAGGTCCTGTCTGACCCGACCCGCCGCGCCATTCTTGAGCGTCTGGCGGGGGGTGAGGCCACGGCCACCGATCTGCGGGAGGGCTTTGCCATCACCCAGCCGGCCATGAGCCAGCACCTGGCCGTGCTGCGCGGGGCAGGGCTGGTGAGCGAGCGCCGCGCGGGGCGTTATGCCCATTATAGCGTCAATGCCGAGGGGTTTGCCCCGTTGCATGCCTGGCTGGCCCGCTACCGCGCCTTCTGGCCCAGCCGCATCGACAATCTCAAGGATCTGCTGAGGGAGATGGATCAATGAGCGAGACAGACGACGATCTGGTGTTTGAGGCCGGGCTCGATGCACCCCCGGAAAAGGTCTGGCGGGCTTTGACCATCCCCGAATATCTCGAGCGCTGGCTGGACCGGCCGGAGAGTGTCCAAGTGGATCAGGTGGCGGCTAACGCGCCCCATTCGGTCACCTATCGCTGGACCGAGCGCGGCCCCGGCGATGCCGAGGCGGAAGAGAGCTTCGTGACCTTCGAGCTCACACCGCGAGACGATGGCGGCACCTGGTTCCGCCTGACGCACAGGCCGGCCGCCCTGCCGGCGGCGGCCAATAATAACGAGGCTCAGACGGCGATGCTCATGCGCGCCGCCTGACCGCTCCACCGCCCGCCCACATTCCTGCAAACTGATGGAGGTCGCCCATGCGCGACATGATGCAACTCGTCCCTATGGTCGTTGAAAATTCCAGCCGGGGGGAACGCGCATTCGATATCTACTCGCGCCTGCTGCGCGAGCGGATCATCTTTCTCAATGGTCCGATTGAGGACAATATGGCCTCGCTGGTCAGTGCGCAGCTTTTGTTCCTCGAAGCGGAAAACCCGAAAAAGCCGATCTATCTCTATATCAATTCGCCCAGCGGCGTCGTCACTTCGGCGCTGGCCATGTACGACACTATGCAGTTCATCCGCGCGCCGGTGGGCACGCTCTGCATGGGCAGTGCCGCCTCGGCGGCAACGCTGATCCTGGCGGCCGGGGAAGCGGGCCAGCGCGCCGTGCTGCCCAGTGCCTCGCTCATGCTGCATCAGCCGTCCGGCGGCTATCGCGGGCAGGTCACCGATATCCTTATCCACGCCGAGGAGAGCCTCCGGCTCAAGCGGCGCACCAACGAGATCTACGCCAAGCATTGCGGCCGGACCTATGAAGAGGTCGAGACCGCGCTGGAGCGCGACCGCTATATGGCGCCCGATGAAGCCAGGGCCTGGGGGCTGGTCGACCACATCTTCACCGACCGCGCGCAGTTCGAGCAGTCGGCCACACCCGACACCTGACGGGCGGCACGACAGAACGCAAAACGGGGATTTCCAGCGCGTGGAAATCCCCGTTGTCTGTTTGAGCGCCTTGGCGAATATGGTGCGTCAGTGCGCTTCCATCACCGGCTCGGCCTTGGCATCGGCATATTGTTCGCCAACACCGAACAGGCGGCCCTTTTCGGCGATCAGGATGAACACCAGGGCCATGACGCCCATGGTGAAATAGCCCGCTGCGGTCGGGATGGTGGTGCCATCGAACAATTGGCCGATATAGCCACCGATCAGCGCGCCACCCACGGTCTGGATGAAGCCGAAGACCGAGGCGGCCGTCCCGGCCACGGCGCCCAGCGGCTCCATGGACAGCGAATTCATGTTCGAGGCCGACCAGCCAAAGGAGAACATGATGACGCACAACAGACCGAAGAACAGCCAGAGCGGCAGGAAGCCGGACATGGCAAAGGCCAGCCAGATGCCCGACACCACGGTAAAGGTCAGCATGGCGCCATGCGAGAGGCGCCGCATGCCGATCCCGCGAACCACCTTGGAATTGGTGAAGGAGGACACTGCCATCAGCCCCGCCACCAGGGCGAAGGCAACCGGGAAATAGACGCCCAGCCCATAGATATCGACATAGATCTGCTGGGACGAGCTGATGAAACCGAACAGCGCGCCGAACAGGAACATGCCGGCCAGGCCATAGGAAATGGCAACGCGATTGGTGAAGACGATGCGGAAGCCTTCTGTCACGCCCTTGAGGCTGAGCGGGCGGCGCTTGTCGAGCGGCAGGGTTTCGGGCAGCCGCTTGAAGGTCCAGAACCAGAACACCAGCGCCAGCCCGCCCATGAACAGAAAGATGGTCTGCCATGGTCCGGTCAGGAGCAGCACCTGGCCGATACTCGGTGCAATCACCGGAATGGCCATGAACACCATGAAGACCAGCGACATGACCTCGGCCATTTCGCGGCCCGAATACCGGTCACGCACTACGGCGGTGGTGATCACACGCACGCTGGCGGCACCCAGTCCCTGGATGAAGCGCAGCACCAGCAGCATGGTGAAGCTGGGCGCAAAGGCTGCAATGATCACGGCGACGATATAGACGCCAATGCCTGCCAGAAGTGGCGCGCGGCGGCCGAACCGGTCGGTCAACGGCCCGAAAGCGAGCTGGGCGACGCCCATCCCGATCATGTAGGCGGTGATGACAAACTGGCGCTCGTTCTCGTGGCTGACGCCCAGCGCCTCGCCCATATAGGGCAGGGCAGGCAGCATGACGTCGATGGCCAAGGCATTGAGCGCCATAAGCGCAGCCATAAGGGCAATGAATTCAGGGCGGGAAAGGACCCGCGTGTAATGATCGGACATGATTGAAACTCGTCAAAGCCGGAGGGAAACGGCCGAAGGAATTGAGCGGACCATGAACCCCCTGATCCGGTTTGGCAAGCCTTCAATCGGCAAAGGCCGATGGATAGCTAGGCCGATTTCAGGGCAAAATTGGTCGCGCTGCGCTCGTTGATCGGGATGTGGATGGCGGCCGAGCCGAGGCCGAGCAGAATACCCAGATACCACACCAGGTCATAGGCGCCGGTCTGGTCATAGACCACCCCGCCCAGCCAGACGCCGACGAAAGACCCGATCTGGTGGCTCAGAAAAGCGATGCCATAGAGCATGCCCATATAGCGCGGGCCGAAGAACAGGGACACTAGCCCTGCGGTCAACGGCACGGTGGACAGCCAGAGCAATCCCATGCCGGCAGCAAAGGCATAGGCGGTCACCTCGCTGACGGGAATGAGCAGGAAGGCCGCGATCAGCAGCGCCCGCAGGAAGTAGATCGTGGCCAGCAGCATCTGCTTGGGCAGGTGGCTGCCCAGCCAGCCCGAGAGCAGCGAGCCGACGATGTTGAAGAGGCCAATCACGGCAATGGTCCAGCTTCCCACTTCAGGTGACAGGCCGCACTGCACCAGATAGGCGGGCATGTGCACATTGATGAAGGCCAGGTGGAAGCCGCAGACGAAAAAGCCGATCACCAGCAACCGGTAGGAGCCATGACCCCAGGCGCGCGACAAGGCCTGCATGAAGGGCAGATCAGCCTCGCCGGGCACCGATTCGGTGCGCCCGCGCAGTGCCGCCGACAAGGGGATGACCAGCAGCAGGATCAGCGCGATCCAGACCAGCGCCATCTGCCAGCCAAAGGCGGAGATGAAACCCTGGCCGAGCGGCGCGAAAATGAATTGTCCGGCCGAGGAGGCGGCGGTTGCAATGCCGAAGACAAAGCTGCGCTTTTCCGCCGGCACCACCCGCCCGAAAGCGGCCATGACAACGCCGAAAGAGGCGATGGTGATGCCGACACCGGTCACGAGGCCCGCCGTCAGGGTCATGGTCAGTGTATCGGGCGAATACGCCATGCCGAGTACGCCCAGTGCATAGACAACGCCGCCCACGGCCAGTACGCGGCCCGCACCATATTTGTCCGCCATGCCGCCCGCAAAGGGCTGGGCAATGCCCCAGACCAGGTTCTGCACGGCCATGGCCATGCCCCATTGCTGCCGGCTCAAGCCCAGATCTTCGGTCACCGGCAGGGTGAACAGGCCGAACGAGCCGCGCGTGCCAAAGCCGATGGCGGCGATGATGCAGCCGGCGATGATGACAAGCGGCAGGGGAACGGCGGGGCGCGCGGCAGTGACGGTCATGGCGGGAGTCTCGAAACGATCGTCCGGACAATCTACGCCCGGCGATTTATCACGCAAAGCGATAATAGCTGATAGGAGTGATCAGAATTGGTGATGAGTGTGGGCGTGTTTGCGCATTGTCCGTCTCACCAACCGGAAACAATGCGTGCCCAAAACCACAAAAGGCCCAGTCAGTTAAGACTGGGCCTTCCGAAACTGATTCCGCGAAAAGCGCGATCAGGCGCTCTGCTTGACCTCGAGGCCGGCCTGCTGGAAATGGGTCTGCAATTCGCCCGACTGGAACATCTCGCGCACGATATCGGCGCCGCCGACGAATTCGCCCTTCACATAGAGCTGGGGGATGGTCGGCCAGTTGGTATAGGCCTTGATGCCGTCGCGCAGTTCGTCGCTTTCAAGCACATTGGCGCTGGAATAATCGACGCCGAGATAGTTCAGAATCTGCACGACCTGACCGGAAAAGCCGCACTGCGGAAAATCCGGCGAGCCCTTCATAAACAGGAACACGTCGTTGTTCTTCACCTTGTCGTCGATAAAGGCGTTGATGTCGGTCATGGGAGGAGCCTTTCGAAAAGTCCGGGTTCAAGGGCCGGTTAAAGCTGGCTTCTAAATAGGACAGGCGGGCTTTGCTGTCGAGTGGGGGCGCCCGGCTAGAGCCGCGCTTTCACCCATGGGTGATCGGTCAGGTCGTCTATCGTGTCGAACTGGACCGCCTCCCAGCCCGTCTTGCGCGCGCCGAGCACCACCGCCTCGGTGTCATCAAAAAAGAGGGGCGGCTCGGTGTTCGGCCCGATCCTGTCAGCGATAAACTGGTAGTAGCGCGGATCCGGTTTACGGGTACCAATGCGGGCCGAATAGAAAATGTCGTCGAACAGATCGCCCAGTTTGAGCACGGACCAGAGCCAGTTTGCCCGCATATGCTCCTGATTAGTGGCGATATAGAGCCGGCAATCGCCCGCCGCGCGTAGCTTGCGGACCACCTCAAGCACAGGCTGGTTGAGGTTGGAGTCCTTTTCCAGCCAATAGCGCACAAAGGCCATCGGGCTTCCGGTATAGCCCAATGCGGGCAGGCGCTTTTCCAGCGCGTCCATCAAGGCCATTTCGCCCACGATCACCTTTTTGATGAAGATGTCGAAGATGAACTCTTTTCGAAACTGGTCGGGGTCGACGCCGGTGTCGGCCAGTATGTCCTTGTCCCAGGGCACGACCCGCTCTGGATTGGAATGATAGCCGTTGATCAGCACGCCATCTACGTCGAACAGGATCGCGCGGGTCAATCTTCTGGCCTCCATTGCGGTGTGCGCAGGACTCGCCTGATGCCAACACCCTCATTGGGTTCGCCCTTGAAGCGGGGAATAATATGCAGATGGGCATGAAACACGTGCTGGCCGGCCACACCGCCAATATTCCAGCCCAGCGTGAAACCGTCCGGCGCCTTATCGTCAAAATGTGCCTTGGCCGCGCTGAGGGCATTGCCGAAATCTTGCCACTGGTCACCGTTGAATTCAAACGGATCGGTGCTGTGCCGTTTGGGAATGACCATTCCGGCCACCGGCACCATGGGATCAATGCTCCCAAGCATATAGAAGTGCTCGGTTTCCAGGATCAGCTCATCCACAAGTAAGCGGTTTTCCAGGCAGAACCGGCAGTCCGGCACGGCACCGGTCATTTCGGCCTCGCCCCCAGCCCGTTCAGCACTTCGCCCGGAATGCCCAGATCGGCAATGACTTCGGTGTGGCGGCGAAAGCCGATCAGTTCGCGCTGTACGAAATAGCCCCAGACCGCCTCGCGCGCTTCGGCCAGCCAGTGCTCGCGATCGTTGCCCGTCTTAAGTCCGGCGATGGCCTTGATGACACGGCGTTCGGCCGCGCTCAGTGAGTTGGCCCGTTCTGCCTGGATTTCATGGTCGATGGCTGCGGTGCCGGCCTCGGGCCGCACCATGCGGATCAGGTCGAGCGAGTCGCGCAGCCCCGACACGCGGTCAGTCCGGAACGCTGGTCTGCAAGGCCAGGGCGTGCAGCGCGCCGCCCATGTCGCCCTGCAGGCTGTCATAGACCATCTTGTGCTGCTGCACGCGGGTCTTGCCGCGGAACTGCTCGGATTTCACCGAGGCGGCCCAGTGGTCGCCGTCTCCGGCAAGATCGCGGATTTCGATTTCCGCATCGGGCAGGGCGGCCTTGATGCGGCGCTCGATTTCGCTTGCGTCCATGGCCATGTGCACTCTCCCGCTGATCTGACTGAGGCGCGGTTGGGGCCGACGCCGATGTCATTGATATGGCATGCACAAAGACCGGCTTCAACCGGTCCTATTGCGCCGGTGTCGTCTCTTCTTCAGGCGCGACCTCGGCGCCGATGCAGCATTCGGCGTCCGAACGCGTGGCGAAGTTGGCAATGATGAAGTCAACGATGGGCCGGGCCTGTGCCGCTTCGGCTGTGGCGTAGAGGCAATCGAGCACATAACCCCGGCCATTGGAGACCGTTTCGGTGTGCACCACGGTCAATGGCACGCCCATGCTCGATTCCGGACTTGAGCCGTCATAGATCAGGGCTGTGGCGTCCTGATAGGGCGTGGTGCCTTTGTTACCCAAGGCAAAGCCGGGCATGATTTCGGACCACGACGCGGCCACTTCGGCATCATCCAGAGCGTTCAGCGCTGCCTCTGCGGTCCAGCCGGTGTCCTCGACCGGCACCACGGTGAGGTCACATTGCAGCGGCGCCTCGGGGTGATTGATGGTCAGCGGGTCGCCACCGCCGCCGCTTGCGATCATGCCCTCGGGATAGATCACGGTATAGGGCAGGGTGGGCAGAATGGAGCGCGTGACATTGACGCTCTGCGCCGCGGCAAGGCTCGGAGCGAGGACAAGGCCCAGGGTTGCAAGTGTCGCCACCGATATGTGCTTCATCGTCTGCTCCTGTTGAACCTCGCCTCTACCGGGATGAGCAAAACAACCCAAACCAAGGCGATGATATGGCGGACCAGCCTAGTGGCTGGGTTCGCCCTCCATGAAGCTGGGGAACCAGCTTTCATGCGCGCCCTTGAGCGTGGCGACCGAAACCGGCTTTGCCCCGCCCAGGGTCAGCGTCGTGCCACCGGTGGTGCCGATCCAGGGGGCAAAGATGCCCTGTGCTTCGGCCTCCTTCCAGAGGGCTGCGATCTCGGGTCCCTGCGGATCGAGATTGAGCGTCACCAGATAGCGGCCCTGATCCTCTCCGAAGAAAGTTAGGACCGGGTCATTGCCCTCGACATCGGTCACGGTCGCGCCCATGTCACCGGCCATGGCCATTTCGGCCAGGGCGACGCCCAGCCCGCCATCGGAAAGGTCGTGGCAAGCGGTGGCAACGCCCGAGCGGATCAGCTTGCGCACGAAATCGCCGGTCTTCTTTTCCGCCGCCAAATCGACATGCGGCGCATCGCCATCGCGGCGGTCAAACAGGTCGCGCAGATAGATCGACTGTCCCAGATGCGTGCCGCGCTCGGCGGGCCCGCCGATCAAGAGGATCGGCTGGTTCTCGGCGACAAAGCCGATGCCGACGCTCTGCTCCCATTCGGGCAGCAAGCCAACGCCGCCAATGGTCGGGGTCGGCAGGATGCCGCGGCCATTGGTTTCGTTGTAGAGGCTGACATTGCCAGAGACGATCGGGAATTCCAGCACCCGGCACGCCTCGCCAATGCCTTCGATGGCCTTGACGAGTTGGCCCATGATTTCGGGGCGCTCGGGATTACCGAAATTGAGGTTGTCGGTCGCGGCCAGCGGCTCGGCACCCGTAGCCGTCAGGTTACGCCAGCACTCGGCCACGGCCTGCTTGCCGCCTTCAAACGGGTTGGCTTCGCAATAGCGCGGATTGACGTCCGAGGAGAAGGCGAGGCCCTTGGTCTCATGCCCATCAACGCGGATCACCCCGGCATCGCCGCCGGGGCGCTGCATGGAATTGCCCTGGATCAGCGTGTCGTACTGCTCATAGACCCAGCGGCGCGACGAGCATTGATGTCCACCCACCAGCGCCAGCAGCGCCTCGGCCACATCCATCTGCGGCACGTCATCACTTTCGAGCGGCGCCGGGATTTTGGGTTCTACCCAGGGGCGGTCATATTCGGGGGCTTCGTCGCCCAGTTCCTTGATTGGCAGATTGGCGACTTCATCGCCCTGCCAGAGCACGCGGAACCGCAGATCGTCGGTGGTCTTGCCGACGGTGGCAAAGTCCAGTTCCCACTTTTCGAACACCTTGCGCGCTGCTGCTTCTTTTTCGGGATGCAGCACCATGAGCATGCGCTCCTGGCTTTCGCTCAGCATCATTTCATAGGCGGTCATGCGCTCCTCGCGCACCGGCACCTTGTCGAGATCGAGCTCGATGCCGAGGTCGCCCTTGGCGCCCATTTCCACGGCCGAGCAGGTCAGCCCTGCTGCGCCCATATCCTGAATGGCGATCACGGCGCCGGTCTGCATCAGTTCGAGGCACGCTTCGAGCAGGCGCTTTTCGGTGAACGGGTCGCCAACCTGCACGGTGGGGCGCTTTTCCTCGATATCATCACCGAACTCGGCCGAGGCCATGGTGGCGCCACCCACGCCGTCGCGGCCGGTCTTGGCGCCCAGATACACCACGGGCAGGCCAACGCCCTTGGCTTCGGAATAGAAAATCTTGTCGGTGTCGGCCAGGCCCGCCGCGAAGGCGTTGACCAGGTTGTTGCCATTGTAGCGGGCGTCGAACTCAACCTCGCCGCCCACAGTCGGCACGCCGAAGCTGTTGCCATAGCCACCGACGCCGGCCACCACGCCACTCACCAGATGCCGGGTCTTTTCATGGTTCGGCGCGCCGAAGCGCAGCGCATTCATCGCCGCCACGGGCCGCGCGCCCATGGTGAAGACGTCGCGCAGAATACCGCCCACGCCGGTCGCGGCGCCCTGATAGGGCTCGATGTAGCTTGGGTGATTATGGGATTCCATCTTGAACACCACGGCCTGGCCGTCGCCGATATCGACGACGCCGGCATTCTCGCCCGGCCCCTGGATCACGCGAGGCCCTTTGGTGGGCAGTGTGCGCAGCCACTTTTTCGAGCTTTTGTAGGAGCAGTGCTCGTTCCACATCGCCGAGAAGATGCCGAGCTCGGTATAGCTCGGCTCGCGGCCGATCAGGTCGAGGATCTTCTGATACTCGTCGGGCTTGAGCCCATGGCTGGCGACCAGGTCGGGGGTAATGGCGATGTCGTTGCGAAGAGTCATCGAAAAGGTCCTGCGGGAGGGATCAGGAAGTGGCCAGGCGCCGCGCCAGCGCGCGGTCAATGCCGATGGTGATCAGATAGAGAATGGAAAGGCCCAACGCCACCATCACGACGTTGAGCGCGACCTGTCCATAGCCCAGCTCGAACGCGTTGAGCGTGGGATAGGGATAGGCATTGGTCAGGGCGCCGCGCGCCATGACATAGGCGAGATAGACCAGCGGTGGCACAAGCATGGCCGGAGCATCAGCATAGTCCACTGTCCCATGCCTCTGCGTCACGCCCCACCACAGCGCGAACAGGATCGGCGCGGCATAGTGCAACAGATAATCGCAGACCAGGAACAGCCCCTCGGGCTGCCAGATCGGGCGCAGCAGCACGTGGTAGAAGATCATCACCAGCAGCATCACCCCGGTCATCATCGCCCGCGTCTTCGGCGCGCGGAACCAGTTGAGCCAGGACCATCCAGTCAGCGCCGACAGATAGATCAGCGTGATCGCGATATTGGTCAGAATGGTGAAAAAGCTGAAGAACTGCACCAGCGCGGCGGGCAGGCCCATGCCATTGGCCATATAGGCCGGAATGGAGATGGAGAACTGCAGGCCGAGCGCGACGAGCCCTAGAATCAGGCCCGTCCATGTCAGCGCGCGGTTCAGCATCGACTGGTTCATGCCACCTGCTTGAGTGCCGCAGCGAACAAGGCGCGCCCATCATCCCCGCCATGGGCGCTTTCGATCAGGTTTTCCGGATGCGGCATCAGGCCGAGCACGTTCTTTTGTTCGTTCAGGATGCCGGCGATGTCGTTGATCGAGCCATTGGGATTGGTGCCCTCGGCATAGCGGAAGGCCACGCGCCCGTCGCCTTCGAGCTGTTTCAGCGTCTCGGCGTCGGCGAAGTAATTGCCATCATGATGGGCCACCGGGCAGCGGATGATCTGGCCCTTGGTGTAGCCGCGGGTGAAGTCGGTCTCCGCATTGGTGACCTCGAGCTTGACCTCACGGCAGACGAATTTGAGCGAATTGTTGCGCATCAGCGCGCCCGGCAGCAGGCCGGCCTCGATCAGGATCTGGAAGCCATTGCAGACGCCGAGCACCCTGGTGCCCCTGGCCGCGCGCTCGCGCAGTCTATCCATGATGGGCGAGCGGGCCGCGATGGCGCCGCAGCGCAGATAGTCGCCATAAGAGAAGCCACCGGGGATCACGATCAGGTCGGCATCGGGAATGTCGGTATCCTGATGCCAGACCACGGCCGGCTTTTCGCCCCCGATCTTGGTCAGCGCCGCGATCATGTCGCGGTCACGATTGAGGCCCGGAAACACGATGACAGCGGCCTTCATCGGTCAATCCTTATATCTGTCAGGGATGCGCGAGGCCCTTGTGGTGTCTCTTGTCCGAAAAGGCAAGTGCCTGCACGCAGGCGAGTGGCGAAATGCCCGGGGAATGTGGCGATTGGGTGGAACCTTGCCACATATGGGGCGTTAGAACAGCATGGCAACATTGGGAGGAGTGAGCATGCAGACGCAGACCCCGCCGTCCGCGAACAAGCCGATGACGATCCGTGGCGAGGATGGCAAGCCGCATCTGGCCAGCGACATGAAACCGCAAAAGCGGCCGGTCAAGCTGCCGCGCGTGCGGCCGATCGTGCCGTCCATCTTCAAGGCGCCGGATTGATCGGCAGCAGACCAGAAAAAAGGCCGGTGCTGAACCGGCCTTTTTCTTATTCCGCTGGGGCTGTGTTTGTGGCCGGCCGCACGCGGCTGCCCGGCAGATGCGCCCAGGCCGGCCGTTCGAACAGGAAAGTGCCAAAGCCGCTCTTCTGCACGATCCACCACAGGACCAGCGGCGAAATGATTGCCACCGCCATGGTGAGCAGGCTCAGCACATTCGGCTCTTCAATGCCCAGCCGCAGCAGGACGATGCGGGCGATGCCCATGGGCAGCACGAAGGCGACATAGATCACCAGCGATTTGCCACCCATCCAGCGCAGCCAGCCCATGAAGGGCAGGCGCGTCAGCAATGCGGCCACGATGCAGATCGCCGCCGCTCCGGCCAAGGCCAGGATCAGGTGGATGCCGGGCAGGGCGCCCCAGCCCATTTCGATATGCACCGGGTCCATGCGGAAGCCGGGCGAAAATACCATGACCGCATTGACGACCGCCCAGACCAGCAACACGCCAAGTGCAGCCGGGACATGAGACGCGGTCCAGTCGGCCAGGGCAAACAGGTGCGGCGCAAAGACGGCCCCGGCGTAGAAATAGACGAAATACTCGGCAAACTGGTCCACGAGGTAGCTGCCGGTGTGGATGCTGGCCATCTGCAAAATGGCCGCCACCGCCAGCACGCCCCATTGCGGCGCCTTGACCTCATGCAGGAACTTGGCGATCAGCCCGAACACGGCGAGCATGTAGATGAACCACAACACACCATAGGGCTCCACCACTGCCAGGGCGAGCGACGTGGCGGCACCGGTCGGATCACGCCCGATCAGCGCTTCCTTGAACAGAATGTGGATAATCGCCCAGAGCGCATAGAAATAGGCGTAATGCACCACGCGGCGATCGGCGAAGGCCTTCCAGGGGCGCTCGATCACCTGGGTGAGAAACAGGCCCGAAAGCAGGAAGAATTCGGGCATGCGGAAGGGCATGGCAAAGGCGATGGTCCAGTGCAGAAAACCGGTCTGACCGGTATCCTCGCCCACACTGGCGGCGCAATACATCGTCACCACCAGGAAGATGGACAGGCCCTTGGCCATGTCCACCCAGTTCAGCCTTGCCTTGTCCATAGCCGAGCCCTCGCATTCATATGCGGGCCAACATAGGGGCAAGTCCTCACTAGTCCCATAAAGGCTTGGGAACAGGCTTAAGGAAAATGCTTGATGGTTAGATTTTGGCTAAAGGCCAATCAGACCGGTACAGACGCATAGGCTGCAAACAGCAGGCCGAGCGAGGAGAAGAACATGACGGTAAGGGCGATCTGGGTCTTGCGCATAGTCATACGGTCCTGCGCCATTCATTGGCGCGAATTGGGTTATAGCCGTGAGGCGTTAATGTGAGATTTCGATCGCGTAGTTTTCGATCACCGTGTTGGCGAGGAGCTTTTCACACATCTCTTTGATTTGAGAACGTGCTGCATCCTCATCGGTTCCCGGCACTTCGAGATCGAACACCTTGCCCTGGCGCACGCCAGAGACGCCGGCAAAGCCCAGGCTGGCCAAAGACCCTTCGATGGCCTGTCCCTGGGGGTCGAGAACGCCGTTCTTGAGCGTGACGATGACGCGCGCTTTCATGGTTCGCTCCAAACCTACTGGACCAGACGCGGACCGGTGGTCAGCGCATTGTCGTTCTCAACCAGAATGCCCAGGCGCTGAGCCACTTCACGATAATTCTCGACCAGCCCGCCAAGACCTTCGCGGAAGCGGTCCTTGTCCATCTTGTTGCGGGTCTTGATGTCCCACAGACGGCAATTATCGGGGCTGATCTCGTCTGCCAGGACGATGCGCATCATGTCGCCTTCATAAAGGCGGCCGCACTCGATCTTGAAGTCGATGAGCTGGATGCCGACACCCATGAACAGGCCCGTCAGGAAGTCGTTGATCCGAACGGCCAGGCTCATGATGTCGTCGAGCTCGGCCGGGGTAGCCCAGCCAAAGGCAGTGATGTGCTCTTCGGAGACCATGGGGTCGCCCAGCGCGTCGTCCTTGTAGCAGAACTCGATGATCGAGCGGGGCAGGCGCGTGCCGGGCTCGAGGCCCAGGCGCTTGGCCAGCGAACCGGCGGCCACATTGCGCACGATCACTTCGAGCGGAATGATCTCGACTTCCTTGATCAACTGCTCGCGCATGTTGATACGGCGCAGGAAATGGGTCGGAATGCCCAGATCGTTGAGCTTGGAGAAGACGAATTCGGAAATGCGGTTGTTCAGCACACCCTTGCCGTCGATCACTTCGTGCTTGGCGCCGTTGCCGGCGGTGGCGTCGTCCTTGAAGTACTGCACCAGGGTGCCCGGCTCCGGACCCTCGAACAGGATCTTGGCCTTGCCTTCATAGATTTTGCGTCGACGGTTCATGGACGAATCCGCTGCTGGAAAAACGAGGATGGAATTGGGCGCTTCATGCGCCAGAATGACACAAAAAAGCAAGCGCTTTCCGTTACACCGGCCGATCACGGGCATGGGGTCGCAGGCGCACGCGCCAGCGTTGATTTGCGTCGCTGAACCGCCTATGTCCAAGGATAACGGCCGCTTGAGCGGCCCTCAGACCGAACGGGAGAGACCATGAGCGGGTTCGAAGAACGCAAGAAGGGCCAGGAAGCCAAGTTCGCCTTCGACGCGGAAAAGAAGTTCAGGGCCGAAGCGCGCCGCAATAAGCTCTTGGGCCTGTGGGCCGCAGAGCTGATGAGCCTGGAGGCTGAGGCCGCTAAGGCCTATGCCGCCGAAGTCGTGGCTTCCGATTTCGAGGAAGCCGGGGACGAAGACGTGTTCCGCAAAGTGTCCGGCGATCTCAAGGCCAAGGGCGTCGACATCTCCGAAACCGTGATTCGGGAAAAGATGCTGACCCTCATCACCGTCGCCAGCGAGCAGATCGCCGCCGAGGGGTAAGGGCAGGCGCTTCCCCGCGAAAACAATAGGACCCCGTCGGATCACCGGCGGGGTTTTTTGTCTGTGGCGCGATGTGTTAGTCTGTCGCCATGGACACGCCAGAGACAATCAGTATCGACGTCTATCCTTGGGCTGCGCCAACTGCAGAGCAACGCGCCCTGTTCGATACTCTTTCGCCTGATGAAAAGCGCCAGATGATCCGTCAGGCCATTGCCCACGGGTTCAACAGCGGTTCATCAGAAAAGTCCATGGACGAAATCATTGCGGAAGCGCGCGGCGCCGCCCGGCATGCGTCTTGATATATCGCGTGCCGCTGAATCGGATCTGAAAGATATCTATCGCTATACGTTTCACGCATTTGGTCCGCGCCAGGCGGACCGGTATTTGAAAGAGCTTGGAACGGTCTTCGAAATGTTGGCCGAGTTTCCCGATATGGGTAAAGTCTTCGATCAGGACAGCCGCTCTTTCATTCACGGTTCTCACATTGTGATTTATCGCGTCGGGGATGACGTTGTCTTGATAGGCCGCATTTTTCATGGCGCGCGGTCCCTGGACGATTAGCGCGCCGGCCGAGTGCTAGTCCTACAGCAGTCTCGCCATCCCGATTGACGCCGGCATCACCGGCTCAAAACCATATTTGGCATAAAGGTGTCTCGCATCGCCATCGGCGATCAGGCTGACATAGGCGCCCTCGGGCGCTTCGGCCTTGAGGCGCGCCATCAGCGCGGCCATGATCTGCTTGCCCAGGCCCTTGCCTTGATGGGACGGGTCCAGGGCGATGTCGACGATCTGGAAGGCCGTGCCGCCGTCGCCAATGATCCGGCCCATGCCTATTGCCGCGCCATCGTGAACGACGGTCACGCCGCACCAGCTATTGGGCAGGCCTTTTTCGGCTTGTTCGTGCGTCTTGGGGCTCAGTCCCGCGACAATGCGCAGGCGCAGATAATCCTCCACACTAGGCGGTTGCAGGACGAGTTCATAGCCGTCCATCACAGCCGCTGCATCAGCCGGGTGAACATCAGCAGGCCCTCGGGCCAGGGCCCGTGTCCGGAATGGACATTGATATGACCGGCATTGCCGGCCTGGTGGAAGTCCGAGCCCCAGGCGCCGGCATAGTCGGCGGCGGCTTCCAGCGAGCAATAGGGATCGCTGTCCGAAATCACCAACAAGGACGGAAAGGGCAGGGGATCACGCGGCACGAGCCCGAAGGCGCGCGCTTCCTCGGGCAGGTCCTTATTGCCCTCGATGTCGGGTGGTGAGACCAGAAACGCGCCCTTGACCTTGCCCTCCGGGAAGCGCCCGGCAGCCTGCACCAGGGCGATGCAGGCCAGTGAATGGGCAACCAGCACGACCGGCCGTTCGGCCAGTTCCACGGCCTGCACCAGGGTGTCGGTCCAGTCCTCGGGATCGGGATCGTCCCATTCGGCCTGCTCGACAATTCCGGCCGTGGACATCTTCTCGGCCCATCGAAGCTGCCAATGGCCCTCGCCGGAACCACCCAGCCCCGGCAGGATCAGAATATCCGCGTCGGCTATCCTCATGCGCCAAACACGCGCGCGAAGATCGTGTCGACATGCTTGAGATGATAGCCGTCATCGAACATGTCGTCGATTTGCGCATCACTCAGAGTCACTTCCGGGTCGTCCTTGAGGTTCTGTGCAAACAGCCCTGCGCGATCCCCGCGATGTTCCCAGACCTTCATGGCGTTGCGCTGCACGGCGGCGTAAGAGTCCTCGCGGCTGTAGCCGGCCTGGGTCAGCGCCAGCAGCACGCGCTGGGAATTGTGCAGGCCGCCGAGCAGGTCGAGATTCTTGCGCATGTTTTCGGGATAGACCACCAGCTTGTCGATCACGCCGGTC
Source organism: Devosia sp. (assembly GCA_040218355.1). Classification (GTDB taxonomy): domain Bacteria; phylum Pseudomonadota; class Alphaproteobacteria; order Rhizobiales; family Devosiaceae; genus Devosia. The sequence goes on from JAVJRP010000012.1 coordinate 399,009, forward strand.
AGGCGCGCCAGGGCAAAGTCCAGCGTCACGGTCGCATCCGGCCCGATCATGCGTTCGACCGAGGAGTGCGAGATATCGCGCTCGTGCCAGAGCGCCACGTTTTCCAGCGCCGGGGTCACCATGCCACGCACCAGACGCGCCAGCCCGGTGAGGTTTTCCGTCAGCACCGGGTTGCGCTTGTGCGGCATGGCCGAGCTACCCTTCTGGCCGGGCGAGAAGAATTCCTCTGCTTCGAGCACTTCGGTGCGCTGCAAATGGCGGATTTCGACGGCGACGCGCTCGACCGACGAGGCGATGACGCCGAGCGTGGCGAAGAACATGGCATGGCGGTCGCGCGGGATCACCTGGGTGGAGACCGGCTCGATCGACAGGCCAAGCTGTTCGGCGACATATTCCTCCACCGAAGGATCGATATTGGCGAACGTGCCGATGGCGCCGGAGATCGCCGCCGTCGCAATCTCGTCGCGCGCCGCCGCGAGCCGCGCCCGGTTGCGGGTGAATTCGGCATAGGCTTCGGCCAGCTTGACCCCGAAGGTGGTCGGCTCGGCGTGAATGCCGTGGCTGCGACCGATGGTGATGGTGTGCTTGTGCTCCAGCGCCCGCTTCTTGAGCGCGGCCAGCAGGGCGTCGATATCGGTGAGCAGAATGTCGGCAGCGTTCTTCAATTGCACCGACAAGGTCGTGTCCAGAATGTCCGAACTCGTCATACCCTGGTGCACGAAGCGCGCGTCGGGGCCGACGATTTCGCTCAAATGTGTGAGGAAGGCGATGACATCATGCTTGGTGGTGCGCTCGATCTCGTCGATGCGCGCGACATCGAAGCCATAATCGCCGCGCTCGGCCTTCCTGGCATTCATCACCTCCCAGATCTTGTCGGCGCTTTGCTTGGGCACCACACCCAGCTCGGCCAGCTTGGAAGTGGCGTGCGCCTCGATTTCGAACCAGATGGCGAAGCGGTTCTCGGCCGACCAATTGGCCACCATTTCGGGACGGGAATAGCGCGGGATCATGGGTTTAGCCTTGATAGGTCAGAGTTTGATTCAGGTCTTGAGGGGGTGGAGGCCGCGCGCGACGCCGCGGCTAAACCACCATCCCCGTTGCCGCGTCGCGGATCGCCTTGATCCGGCCAGCATAGGTTTTCGGGTCATTGCCCGCATAAATGGCCGAGCCGGCCACCAGCACATTGGCGCCGGCGCGCACGATCTCGCGGGCATTGTCGGCACTCACCCCGCCATCAACTTCGAGATCGATATCCCGCCCGCCGATCAGCGCTTTGGCCTGGGCGATCTTGTTCAGGCTCTCGGGGATGAAGCTCTGCCCGCCAAAGCCGGGATTGACGCTCATGATCAGCACCAGGTCGCAATCCTCGATCACATGCTGGATTGCCGACACCGGCGTTGCCGGATTGAGCGCCACGACGGCTTTCTTTCCCAGCGCCCGGATCGCCTGCAGCGAACGGTGCAGATGCGGGCCCGCCTCGGCATGCACGGTAATGATATCGGCGCCGCCTTTGGCGAAGTCATTCAGATACGGGTCGGCCGGCGCGATCATCAGGTGCACGTCGAAGACCTTGTCGGTCACCCCGCGCACCGCTTTCATCACCGGCGCGCCGAACGAGATATTGGGCACGAAATGCCCGTCCATCACATCGACATGAATATAGTCCGCGCCCGCCTCGGCAATCGCCTGCACCTCCGCGCCCAGCCGCGCGAAGTCGGCAGAAAGAATGGAGGGCGCTATGCGAAGCGGACGGGTCACGGTCATGGGCACCTCGGCCGGAGGGGGAATAGCGGCTGCTCTAGCGCGCAGATGGGTTTTGGGCAAGGGCAGGGGCGCTGTCCACATCCCGATTTGGTCATCCGGGCAAATGGTGATACCCCAAGCCCCGGATCGCCGAGCGGCCATCCATTCCCACCCATATCTGGTGAGGCCAACCTAAAGTTAGGAAAGTTTTTGCAGGTTCAAGTCCGCGACAACAATGTCGATCAGGCCCTTCGCGTACTCAAGAAGCGTCTTCAGCGCGAAGGTGTGTTCCGTGAGATGAAGCTCCGGAAGTATTTCGAGAAGCCCTCCGAAGCCCGTGTGCGCAAGAAGGCCGAAGCGATCCGCCGCAGCCGCAAGCTGGCGCGCAAGCAGGCTATTCGTGAAGGTTTGATTGCCGGCCCCAAGCGCCCCGCGCGTCCCACCGGCCGCCCCGGCGCAGCGCCCGCGCGGAACTGATACGCCCTACCGGCCGGGCCCCCGGGCCTGGCCGATATCGGCCAATTGCCGATGCAGATTGCGAATCTGGCGCGAGCCATAGCGGCGGTTTCCCACACACAATTGCGCACCATGCAGGCTGACAGGCGCGGCCTGTTCCATGGCAAAGCGGATGGCCTTGGCGGCCGAGTTGAAGCGTCTGGCGCCGGCGGCGCGTGCTGATTCAGCACTGGTGCCGAGGAAAAGCTGCCCCGGCATATTCAGCATATCGATGTTCATTAGTCTGTCTTTCTACCGGCCCTTGGCCGGGGTCTCAGCGCTTTGCGCGCTCGAGGGGATAATCCTGCGCGTCATAAAGCGCGCGGATCTGTTGCCCCTCATATCGGTTGTCGCCGCTTTCCACGGCCATGCCGCGCAAGGCTGCGGCAGGCATGTCCTCAATGGCGAAGCGGATCGCTTCTGCGGCAGAGGAAAATCTGAAATATTGCGCGTTGCGCGCATGAAATGCGCCAAGCACCGCGTAGAGTTCTGCAGGTTCGGCCCAGTCGAGGCCCGCATTCACCGCTTGTTGACGGCGATGGTGAAGACACTTTCACTGTCTTCGAACACGGTCTTGACGACCGAGCTGGGGGTGAGGTCGATTTCCTCGACCACGCGTTCGTTGCTTTCGCCCCAGGACTTGACCCGGTACAGCACCGGTCCCTTGTCATGCGGCAGGCAGCTCATCACCTCACAGGGGCCGGCAGGGCGGTTGCTGTGCCGAGGCGCTGAACGCAATTCCAGCATTTGACCGACTTTATAGCGGTGCGGCATGTGCGCTCCTTGTGAACGTGAAAATGGGGGCGCCCGAGGGCGCCCCCACGGATCCGGCTTTAGGCCAGAGCGATATTGATCGCGGACTCGCGGCCGTCACGACCGCTTTCGAGGTCGTAGGTGACCTTCTGGCCATCGGCCAGGGTCGACAGGCCTGCGCGCTCGATAGCCGAGACGTGCACGAAGGCATCCTTGCCACCGGTGTCGGGGGTGATGAAGCCGAAGCCCTTGGTCGCGTTATAGAATTTTACGGTGCCATTGATCATGTTGGCGCCTTTCAGTTTGGCTCGAAGCGAAGCAAACGAGCAGGTTTCCCCCGTGCGTTGCGCATCGGGAGCCTAAGAACGTTTGCATTTCGGAAGGAAAGCCAAGCAACCGGCTGAGCCGGCAGGCCAAGTTCGCCAACAGTGGGCAGAAACGTATGAGCGCACCATCTACCTCAATTGGGGTGAAGTCAAGGCAGGGCGGGAAATGGTGGCGGGGACAAGGGCTTGGGCGACGGCAACGGGGTGGAGAGCGGACTGGCGGCTTCGGGATGGCGTGGCTAAAATTCTTGCCACACCCGTTGCCGCGAATGGGCTGACGCCTTTCGATGGCCCCGCTTTTCTGCTGAACAGCTGTGAATCCAGCTAGACCCTTTTCATCAATCAATTTGAACGCAATGAGACAACTGATAAATAGATACCCTCGGGCTTAAGGCCTTAGCGCTTTAGTAAAATACCTTGGGGGCCATTATTGTCGGGCGAAATTTTAATAAGAAATCTCCGTAATATCCGTAGCTTGGATTTCGAGATACCGGCGCAGGGAGTTTGGATGCTCACCGCCGGAAATGGCGCAGGTAAAACTTCGCTCTTGGCTTGCCTTCGACGTATTGGGTATCCCCAGTCGTTTCCTGTCCATTTTCCGGCTTCACTAGAATCTGAACGCCTTGATGATATCTCTCAAGCAACAGTCACATATCGACTGCAAAACGAGACCGTGGAATACGCGTATCGAGGTGCTCGTTGGGCCCCGCGGCCTCGGAAGAACAGTCACCTACTCGCCGATTTTGGCTATCCGCAGGTAATCTATCTGGGCGCCACCGCCGAACGTCTTACCCCACGTCCCGAGGATTTCGTGCCTCGTCGTGCACGTGTTGCCGCGGTTGATCTCGTTAAGGCGGCCAACCAAATATTTGAAACAGATAAGTTCAACTCCCTTCACGTCATAAACTTGACTACAGGAGGCGGCAATCCCGCGTTCCTCCTCAAGGTACAAGACAATCCCGTCAAGTTCCATTCCGAGAAAAGTTTTAGCCTCGGTGAGCTCTGCGTATTGAAGCTCATCGATGGCATTAGGGGCTGTCCCAATCAGTCGCTCGTCTTAATCGACGAATTGGAGATAGCCCTACATCCCAGGGCCCAGATTCAACTGTACAGGTACATCGAGAGCGTTGCGCAGACGAAGCAGCTGACCGTGATTTTTTCAACCCATTCGGTGAGCTTGATTAAGTCTATACCCAGAAACAAGTTGATGTTCATGGAGCGGGATGAAGCAGGCGACGTCACAATAGTTCGAGGATGTTTTCCAACCTATGCAATTGGCAATATCACACTAGGTGAGGAGAAGGCGCCGGACACCGCGCTTTATGTAGAAGACGACGTTGCCAAGGCTATAGTGGAGCCGCTGGTCAAACTCTGCCTGCAAGATCGCTTCGCCGCCAATAACCTGTTTCCTGACGTTCGTGTCATTCCGATCGGACCTTTCAACGCTGTAGTGCAATTCTTGACTAACCATGGCGTACTTCTACCAGAAGGGACGCGCGGCTTCGCACTCTTAGACGAAGATGTAAAAACCGACCATGTAGAAGAGTGGCGCCGCACCGACCAGTTCCAACACCTAGCCGACTATCAAGCAGTCGAGCCTCAGCTCGACTTTTTGCCGTGGACCCCAGAAGTGGCAATGCTTAGCTACATAAAAAATAATCGCCAGGCCGCTGAGCGATCTCTCCGCGACGCTTTAGGCAGGGCAATATCTATTCCACGCGCCTTGACCTTGGAAGCTGACGGGCTTGTGGGAGCGGCGCTCCGAAAAGCGGCGAAGCGGATAATCAAGACAATATCGGATGACATTGCAGTATCCGTTGGAGTGGAGCGAGACGCCGCTATGCGGAAATTATGCCAGATTTTTGCAAGGCACGAATTCGAGAGCAATAAGGCGGCAATATTAGCGCTTTTGTTGCCCAAGATTGCGTAGTACTCGCGCTTTGAACACGAGATAATGCTAGGGAACGGCCGCATTTGGGACACGTCAATATCGTCTCCACCGTCCGAAACGGGGTCGCTTTATGCCACTGCCAAAGAGTTATCCCCGCGCCCAAAACCTCCCCCATACTCCCCCCATCTCTCCCGCGATGGGCGGTCTGCAGCGAACCGTTGCGGGAGGAGCCGGTGAGACTGGATTCGCTCCAGGGCTCGCCTGCCAGTCGAACCACCTTGCGACGAGCGATCAATAGGGGCCACGACAGCAGGAGAAACCCGGTGTCCCGAGGCGGCGACGTCTCATTTTTTATTTTCGAGACTGAAGCCGTCTCGGGTCACGCTCTGTTCTCAAACCCGGAAGTGGCGACACTGTCCGGCCACAAGCCGTGGCAGATTGCGCCCCTCTGCCCAAACGAGAAATTTTCTGTCCCCGCTTCCGCCAAACGTGCCACTCTGCTACCCACGGCCCGATTAGACCTGACCGCGGAGGCAGCACGATGAGCACCAGCTTCAAGACCCTCGACGAACTCGATCTGACGGGCAAGCGCGTGCTCCTGCGGGCCGATCTCAATGTCCCTGTTGCCGACGGCAAGGTCACCGATGCCACCCGCATCGAGCGCCTGGTGCCCACCATCCGCGAAATCGTCAAGAAGGATGGCAAGGTCATTCTTCTGTCCCATTTCGGCCGCCCCAAGGGCCAGGTGAACCCCGAATTTTCGCTCGAGCAGGTTTGCTCGGCCGTCGCCGACCAGACTGGCCATCCGGTCGGCTTCGTTGCCACCGATTGGCTCGATGTCAGCGCCGCCCAGGCCGCCATCGACGAGGCTCCCGCCGGCTCGGTGCTGGTCATGGAAAACACCCGCTTCCATCCGGGTGAAGAAGCCAATGATGTCGAGCTGGCCCAGCGCATGGCGAGCCTGGGCGATGTGTATGTCAACGACGCCTTCTCGGCCGCCCACCGCGCTCATGCCTCGACCGAGGCGCTGGCACGCCTGCTGCCCGCCGCTGCGGGCCTGGCCATGCAGGCCGAGCTTGAGGCACTGGAATCCGGTCTCGGCAAGCCGAGAAAGCCTGTCGTCGCCATTGTCGGTGGCGCCAAGGTCTCCTCCAAGATCGACCTGCTCGAAAACCTCGTCACCAAGGTCGATGGCCTGGTCATCGGCGGCGGCATGGCCAACACCTTCCTGTTTGCGCAAGGCTATGGGGTCGGTAAATCGCTCTGCGAAAAGGATCTGGCCGACACCGCGCGCCGCATCATGGACAAGGCCGACAAGGCCAATTGCGCCATCATCCTGCCCATCGACGCGGTGGTCTCCTGGCACTTCAAGGCCAATTCGCCCACCCGTCTCTATGGCGTGGACGCCATCGACCCCGATGGCATGATCCTCGATATCGGCCCGTCCTCGATCGAGCGCATCAACGCCGCCATCGATGATGCCCATACCGTGGTCTGGAACGGCCCGGTCGGCGCCTTTGAAATGGAGCCCTTCGACGCCGGCACCGTCGCCATCGCCAAACATGTCGCCAAGCGCACCCATGACGACCTGCTGGTCTCTGTGGCTGGAGGCGGCGACACCGTCGGCGCCCTCGCCCATGCCGGCGTCAAGGACAAGCTCACCTACGTCTCCACCGCCGGCGGCGCCTTCCTTGAGTGGATGGAAGGCAAGCCCCTGCCGGGCGTCGAGGCGCTGAAGAAGTAAACTACTTGGGCGTGGTCACCCCGCCCTCATTCCCTCCCCGTCAAGGGGAGGGATACAAAGGACCGAGGCGCCAATGTCCATCGTCTCCCTCCCCCTTGTGGGGAGGGTAGCGACGCTGGGCCCGTAGGGCCCTTAGCAAAGCTTGGGTGGGGGTGTGCCCCCCACCGCGCTAATCTTGAGACTAAAACGTTGCTGTCATCGGGTCTGACCCGATCCGGCCATCGGCGGCATCGAGCCCGGCAATCGCCGCTTTGTCTTCCTCGCTGAGCGCAAAGTCGAACACGTCGAAATTCTCGACAATCCGGCTCGGCGTCACCGATTTGGGGATCACCACCAGCCCCAGATCGAGATGCCAGCGGATAATCACCTGGGCGGGGCTCTTGCCGTGCCGCTTGGCGATCTCGCCGATCACCGGGTCGGCCAGTACCTGGCCCTGCCCCAGCGGGCTCCAGCTCTCGGTCACCACACCGAGCCCGGCATGCTTGTCGCGCATCGCCTTCTGCTGGAAGCGCGGATGGAGCTGGATCTGGTTGATCGCCGGGGTCACACCGGTGTCCCGGATCAGATCGTCGATATAGCTGCCCTCAAAGTTCGACACGCCAATGGATTTGGCCTTGCCCTCTTCACGCAGTCGGATCATCGCCCTCCAGGTCTCGATGTATTTGCCACGGAACGCCGAAGGCCAGTGGATCAGATAGAGATCGACATAGTCGGTCCCAAGCCGTTTGAGGCTGGCATCCATGGCCTTGAGGGTCTCGTCGAAACCCTGATCCTCGTTCCACACCTTGGTGGTCAGGAAGATATCCCCCCGGTCTATGCCTGAGGCTACAATGCCCTTACCGACGCCTTCCTCGTTTTTATAGACGGCAGCGGTGTCGATATGCCGGTAGCCGGTCTTGAGCGCGGTGCTCACGGCCTCGACCGCCACATCGTCCGGGGTCTGCCAGACGCCCAGGCCCAGTTGCGGGATCGAACGGCCGTCATTGAAGCTCACGTGCGGTTGCGTGCTCATCTTTCTATCCTGACTTTGTGTGATTTTTGGCGCTTGGGACGCCTTGGAGATATCGTCAACTTACGATGGAAAGACGAAATCGCCAAGCCCCGGAACAGGTTCCATGTCAATCTACCATACAAGATTAGTCTTTCGTCTCATATCCGGAGGTCTAATCGAATCCCGGCCAACGAAAGTCTAATCTTGCGGCCAGTTCACACCCGAGGTTCCCACCGCCATGACCAAGTCGCTCAATGCCATTGCCCAGAAATTGATGACCCCCGGCATGGGCATCCTGGCCGCCGATGAATCCGAAGGCACCATTGGCAAGCGCTTCGACAAGATCAACCTGCCCAATACGCTCGACCTGCGCCGCGATTACCGCGAAATGCTGTTCGGCGCCTCCGAGGCGATGAAATCCTATATCTCGGGCGTCATCCTGACCGAAGAAACCCTCAAGCAGGAAGCTGCCGACGGCACCCCCTTCCGCGCGACGCTGGCCGATGCCGACGTCGTTCCCGGCATCAAGGTCGATCGCGGTGCCTTCCCAATGCCGGGCGAAGGCGGCGAAAAGATCACCGAAGGGCTCGATGGCCTGCGCCAGCGCCTGACCCACTATGCCGAGCTGGGCGCCGGATTTGCCAAATGGCGCGCGGTCATCACCATCAATGACATCGCTCCCACCCGCAACAATATCCGCGCCAATGCCCATGTACTGGCCCGCTATGCCATGCTCTGCCAGGAGGCCGGCATCGTCCCCATCGTCGAGCCCGAAGTGGTCGGCGATGGCGAGCCGGGCAATCACTCCATCGAGCGCTGCGCCACGGTCACCGGCGACGTGCTGGAGAACGTCTTCAAGGAGCTGCGCCTCGCCGGTGTCGACCTGGCCGGCATGCTTTTGAAGCCCAACATGATCCTGCCTGGCATCAATTCGCGCGAGCGTCCCAGCGTTGAAGAGGTCGCCCGGCGCACCGTTGAAGTGCTCAAGGAGCATGTTCCCGCCGCCGTTCCCGGCATCGCCTTCCTCTCCGGCGGCCAGACCGATGAGGAAGCCACCGCGCACCTCTCGGCCATGAACCGCATTGCAGGCAAACCCTGGCCGATGACCTTCTCTTATGGCCGGGCCCTGCAGAACGTCGCCTTGCGCACCTGGGCCGGCCGTCGCGAGAATTTCCAGGCCGCACGACAGGCCTTCACCCACCGGGCTCACATGAATTCCCTCGCTGCCACTGGCGAATGGACCAACGATCTGGATCGGGCTGCCTAACCCCATCCCGTCTTCCCGCGGACCCAACGTCGCGGCTGGCGCGCACTTCCCTCCCGGGGTGCGCGCCTTTTTGTCCCCGGTCGAGCGCCATTGCCTATGATGGGGTCAATCCCCTATTGAGGCATGTCCCTTTATTGCCAAAATGACACTCTAGGGACCACGCCGCGAATATCGGGAACATCATGGCTCCGCAGCTCTATCTCATCACACCGGAAAATCCGCAGCTCGAGCAGTTTCCGCGCCAGCTCATGGGCGTTCTGTCCGGCCCGGAAATCGCGGCACTCCTGGTGCGGCGGGCCGCCTTGGACGACGCCGGCTATGCTGCCCTTGCCGAGCGTGCCATTCAGATCGGCCAGGCCGCCGGCGCAGCGGTTCTTCTCGAGGACGATGCAGAACTCGCGCGGCGCCTCGGCGCCGATGGCGTGCATGTCACCAGCGGTGGCACTAAGGCCATACGCGAGGCCATCGCCCTGCTCAAACCCGCGGGCATTGTCGGTGTCGGCAATATCCGCTCGCGCCACGATGCCATGAGCTTTGGCGAACTCGACGTCGACTACGTGATGTTTGGTCCGCTGGGCGGCACACCCGACCCCGCCGCCGCAGATCTGGCGACATGGTGGGCCGAGACGTTCGAAGTTCCGGCCATCCATTCCGACCCGCAGATCGAAGCTGCCACCCTCAATCAGACCGGCGCCGAGTTCATCGCCCTCTCTGATTGCATCTGGTCGGCCAACGATCCGGCCGCTGCGCTCGGCGCCTTCGACAAGGCCGCCAGGGCAGACGCATGAAGAACGCGCATATCCTGCTTGCCCTGGTCTTCGCCGGCATGACCCTGCCGGCCTTGGCGCAGAACAATGTGGCCGACCAGATCAGCGATTCCGTCTTCGGCCCCCGTGCGCCGACCGACTACGCCTTCGGCGCCTATCAGCGCGGCTATTTCCTGACCGCACTCGAGCTGGCCCTGCCACGCGCAGAGGAGGGCGATGCCGCCGCCCAGACCCTCATCGCCGAAATCTATGCCCGTGGGCTGGGGGTGGCGCAGAATACCGAGCGCGCTGCCGGCTGGTATCAACTCGCTTCCAATAATGGCGACCGGCTCGCCACGTTTGAACTGGGCATGCTGTATCAGGACGGCGTTGGCGTCCCCCGCAACCGGCAACGTGCCGCCGAGCTGTTCACGACCTCTGCCGAGGCCGGCTACATTCCGGCCAAGTACAATCTGGCTCTGCTCCACGTGGAAGGCGTCTATGCCGATCCAAACCTGACCCGGGCGGCCGAGCTGATGAAGGAAGCGGCGGACGCCGAATTGCCCGAAGCGCTCTATGATTACGGCGCCATGCTGCTCGAAGGCGCGGGCCTTGCCCCCGATATCGAGCAGGGCGCCGACTATATCCGTCGCGCTGCCGAAGCGGGCCTAGCCGACGCGCAAGTCGACTATGCGACCCTGCTCTATCTCGGCCAGGGCGTCGAGCGGGACATTGAAGCTGCCGCATCCTGGTATGGCGTCGCCGCCGGACAGGGCAATGTGGTGGCGCAAAACCGCTATGCCAAGCTCCTCGCCGTGGGCGAGGGAATTACCCTTGATCTTGAGGAAGCGGCTATGTGGCGGGCGCTGGCCCGCCGTCAGGGCCTGACCGACCCGGATCTGGATCGCCTGCTGGTTTCGATCCCCGCCGAGGCTCTGGAACGCGCCGAGGAACGCGCCCGCTTCTGGCCATCCACCCCGCCCAGCATAGAAACAGTTGCCACTGTCCCGACCGTCGTGGGACCCGTTCTGCCCAGCCCGACTGACGCCGACAATGCGCCCACCCAGGTGGTCGACCCAAATCCAGCGTCCGAGGACGCACCCGAAACCGAAACCACCGGCGAGAGCGCGGAAACGCAAGACCCTTGAACCAGCGCCGGTTCTGGGGCAATAAGCGCGCCACACTTCAATCCAGCGGCGGGGCTCTTCTCCCCTTGGCCGGCCGGCAGACCGATCTGCCCGCCCCGGTTGAACCGCATGAGCTAGCGAGCAGTTTACGTCATGGCCCGTTCCGCCCTCCTCAACGTCATGGTCAGCGCGGCCATCAAGGCCGGCAAGTCGCTGGCGCGCGATTTCAACGAGGTCGAGAACCTGCAGGTCTCCCGCAAAGGGCCGGCCGATTTCGTGTCCAAGGCCGATCTGCGCGCCGAACAGATCGTCTATGACGAACTGCGTAAGGCCCGCCCAACCTACGCCTTCCTCATGGAAGAAGGCGGCGAGGTGGCCGGCACCGACGGGCAGCACACCTGGATCATCGATCCGCTCGACGGCACCACCAATTTCCTGCACTCCATTCCCTTGTTCGCTGTCGCCATTGCCCTGCAACGCGGCGAGGAGATTGTTGCCTCGGTGATCTACAATCCGATCATGGACGAGCTCTATACCGCTGAAAGGGGCGGCGGCGCCTGGCTCGCCGACACCAAGCGCCTGCGCGTGGCCGGGCGCAGGCACCTGTCCGACGCCGTCGTGACCACCGGCATCAAGACCCAGGGCACGAGCAACGACACCTTGCAGCTCCGCCAGCTCGCCCAGGTCAATCCCGCGGTCGCCGGCATCCGCCGCTCCGGCTCGATCGCCGTCGACATGGCCTGGCTCGCCGCCGGCCGCTTCGACGCGCTTTGGGAAGCAGGCCTCAAACCCTGGGACGTCGCGCCTGGCCTGCTGATGGTCAAGGAAGCCGGTGGCCTCGTCACCGATTTCGCCGGCCAGCCCGGATCGGTCTGGAACGGCCAGATCGTGGCCGGCAACGAGATCCTGCAGGGTGCCTTGCTCAAATCCCTGCGCACGATCCAGTAGCGTTGCCGCATTCCTGTCATTCCGCACCGTTAACCTTTTTAATTGTCACGCCTTTCTACCGCCTCTAGACTCAGGGGCGGTTGATTTGCGCGCGCGAGGGGCAAGGTTCGGGACAGATGACGCAGACTTACGACCCCTATCACCTCGCCAGCCCGACCGTTTACCTGGTCAAAATCGTGATCTTTCTGGTGCTGGTGGGGCTGGTCGCCGCCATCCTGGTCACCAACATCGTTTCGTTCTTCTGGGCCAACCCGTTCATCAATTCGATGATCTTCTTTGCCCTGTTCATCGGCATCTTCCTCAGTTTCCGGCAGATTTTCCGCCTTTTCCCGGAAGTGAAATGGGTCAATTCCCTGCAGGATGGCGACGCCAGCTCGGCCCGCCCGCCTGTTCTGCTGGCGCCAGTGGCCGGTATCCTGCGCGAGCGGATCGGCGAAGCCATCATCACCCCCGCCTCGATGCGCTCCATTCTCGATTCGGTGGGCAACCGGCTCGACGAGGCCAAGGACACTTCGCGCTATCTGACGGGCCTGCTGGTTTTCCTGGGCCTGATGGGCACGTTTTACGGCCTGCTCGAAACCGTGAGCTCGGTCGCCGGCGTGATCAATGCGCTCGACGTGACTTCGGCCGATAGTGCGGCCTTGTTCGCCAATCTCAAGGAAGGTCTGGCTGCGCCGCTGGGCGGTATGGGCACGGCCTTTTCGTCCTCGCTGTTCGGCCTTGCCGGATCGCTGATCCTGGGTTTTCTCGATCTTCAAACCAGCCAGGCACAAAATGCCTTCTATACCGATCTTGAGGACTGGATGACCTCGATGACCGAGCTGGACCATCCGGTTACTGCTATGCAGGCCAATTCCATGGGCGTTGCCGGAGCTGACATGCAGGCCATGATCGAGCGCATGGGCGCCAATATGCAGAACCAGAATTCCTCGCAGAACGCCATTCGTGCCATGGCCGAACTGGCCCGCGGCATCGATGGACTGGTCAAGCATATCCGCACCGAGCAGGAGGATTTGCGCCGCTACATCACCGAGCAGGGCGAGACCAACCAGAAGCTGCGCGACCTGATCCAGGCCATGCTCGACGAAGCCGACAACGAGCGCCGGAACTAGCCCATGCCCGCCGCGCGCGCCCGCCGCAGACAGGAAGCCAATTACTGGCCCGGCTTTGTTGATGCGCTTTCGAGCCTGCTGCTCGTCATCATCTTCATGCTGTCCCTGTTCATGCTGACCCAGTTTTTCCTCGGCCAGGAAATCCAGGGACGCGACACGGCCCTGGCCCGGCTCAACAGCCAGATTGCCGAGCTGACCGAATTGCTGCAGCTCGAACGGGCCAATTCCGACGACCTCAACGCGCAATTGGCTAACCTGACCGCGACGCTGGCCGGCGCCCAATCGGAAAACGAGGCCCTGTCCGACCAGCTCGCCGGCATTGGCGCGGGTCTGGGGGATCGCGACGACACCATCGCCGCGCTGGAATCGGACCTGCTGCAGGCCGAGCAGCTTTCCGATGAGGCCAATGCCCAGGTGGCGCTGCTCAACCAGCAATTGGCGGCTCTGAGGACCCAGATCGGCGCGCTTGAAGCGGCCCTGGACGCCTCCGAGGCCCGTGATGCCGAATCGCGCACCCAGATTGCCGACCTTGGCCGCCGCCTCAACCTGGCGCTGGCCCAGCGCGTGCAGGATCTGACCCGCTATCGCTCCGACTTCTTCGGTCGCCTGCGCGAAATTCTGGAAGGCCGCGCCGATGTCACCGTGGTCGGCGACCGCTTCGTGTTCCAGTCCGAAGTGCTGTTCGACGCCGGACAGGCGGACGTCAATGTCGCGGCCCTGCCCCAGCTCGATTCGCTGGCCGATGCCATTTTGCAGCTCGAAACCGAAATCCCGCCCGACATCAATTGGGTGCTGCGCATTGACGGGCACACCGATAGCCGCCCGATCTCCAATGCCCGCTTCCCCTCCAACTGGGAGCTGTCGGCGGCCCGCGCCATTTCGGTCGCGCAATATCTGGTCACCCAGGGCGTGTCGCCCAACCGGCTGGTGGCCGCCGGCTTTGGCGAGTTTACTCCTCTCGACCCGGCCGAAACTGACGAAGCCTATCGCCGCAACCGCCGTATCGAATTCAAGCTGACCGAGGGTTAGGCCTCCGCCACGCGCGCCGCTGCGCCGCCCGGCCAGAACGGCGTCGCGGTTATCCGGTAGAGAGCGGTGTCCCGAGACGGCTTTCGTCCCTGAAACTAAAAAGTGAGACGGAAACCGTCTCGGGAACGCCGGGTTTTCTCGATAGAGGGTAACTTGGAAGGCTGTCCGGCGCGACCGCCCCTTGGGCACCCGCTTTCAGCTGCGGCCGAAGCCACAGCAGGCACGAACTCTCACCGACCGACCCCCAGACCGCGGCTGCACGCGACTGCCCCACGCCCGGCTGTCCCTCCCGCCACTGGTCGCTGCAGGCCGCCCTGACGCGAGAGGAATGAGGGAATTATGCGGGAGAATTTGGACCCGGGGATAAGAAACTTGGTTGAGCCGCTCTTTCATGGGCTCTTGAAGGGCGAAGATAACCCGGCGCGGAGCCCCACAAGAGCAACGGCCGCTTTAACCCTATCTCCCGATCCCATCTGCGCTGTTGCGCCACGGCAACGTCACAAAAAAGCCAGGATTTCCGCCACATCCGCGCCCCATTAGGCAGGGATTAACCACGCTGGCACACCCGGTTTTAAGATTAAGCGCGGTAAATGCTGTCCTTAAGATTTTAGCATTCCCTCTAGGAGTCCGCCTTGGCCATCCCCGCCCCCATCAACACCGCCCTGCGCGCCGCAGCCATGCTGCTGTTCGTCGTGGTCATCGCCGCCTGTTCGCGCAGCGCCACTGACAATGTCGGGCTGACCGGCGTTGGCAATACCGGAGCCGGCGCTCCGGGCAGCCAGCAGGAATTCATCGTCACCGTCGGTGACCGTGTCTTCTTCGAAACCGATTCCAGCTCGCTGACCAGCGAAGCCATGGCCACGCTCGACAAGCAGGCCCAGTGGCTCAACCAATATGCCAATTACCGCATCATGATCGAAGGTCATGCCGACGAGCGTGGCACTCGCGAATACAATATCGCCCTGGGCGCCCGTCGCGCCTCGGTGGCGGTGAATTATCTGGTCAGCCGTGGCGTCAACGCCCAGCGCATCACCAGCCAGTCCTTCGGCAAGGAACGCCCGGTGGCGATCTGCAATGACATCTCCTGCTGGAGCCAGAACCGCCGCGCGGTCACGGTCGTCCAGTAGGCGTCAGATCCAGTGAAAACTGGAGGCAAGGGCGCCCGGAACCAGAAAATGGTCCGGGCGCTTTCTTTTGACCAAAATTGCTCTTTATCGGCGGACGCATAACCCCCATCTTGGCCGGCATCGGCAGCATTTCGGAGGCAGGCGTGACGCTTAGGAATTTCAGGAAACTTGGCCGCGCGGCGCTGTGTGCGCTCGGCCTCGGACTTTGCGCCCCCGCCGCGCAGGCCCAGACCGTGCTGCCGCCGGGCGAATTGAGCGGCCTCAGCTTCAACAATGACGGCGGCCGCATTCTGGTGGCCCAGGCCGACAATGCCCAGCTTATGGTGCGCATCCAGCAGCTCGAAGAGCAGATCCGCGTACTCAATGGCCAGGTCGATGGCCTGACCTTCCAGCTCACCCAATTGCAGGAAATCCTCAACCGCTTCCAGGAAGACGCCGAATTCCGCTTCCAGGCTCTGGAAGGCGGTGGCCCGGGAAACGGTGACGCGGCAACACCACAGGGCGGCGCAACGCAGCCCCAGGCGTTGCCGCAGGACCCGGCAGTCAATGAAACCGAAGTGCCCCTGACCGATATTCCCGAACAGGGCGTGCAGCCCTTGCCCGGCGAAATCGAGTTCGACCCCACTTTTGACGATGGCTCGGCGACCACGGACGATCTGGGCCAGTCGGGCGACCCCCTGGTTGGCACCGGCCAGCCTGGCGGCATCGACCTGATCACCGGCGAGCCGCTGAATTTGAGCTATGACCCGGCCGCCGACCAGACCGGCAATCCGGATGCGGACGCCCAGTTCCGGGCCGGCTATGAGGCGCTGCTGGCTGGAGACTACGCCTTTGCCGAACAACAATTCGGCCAGTTCATCGAACTCTACCCGGACAATCCGCAGGTGGTGGAGGCCGGCAATTGGCTGGGCGAGGCCATGCTGGCCCGATCCGCCTATGCTGAGGCCGCCGACGTGCTGGTGGACGCCTACCAGCAGGACCCCGAACATGAGCGGGCGCCCGATATCCTGCTCAAGCTGGGCGTCTCGCTGGCTGGCGTGGGCGAGCGGGAAACCGCCTGCCGCACCTTCGGCGAAGTCTCGACACGCTACCCCGACACCATCCCGGCCTTTCAGGCCCGTCTTGCCGAGGAAAAGGCAAAGGCCGAATGTCCACCGGCCTGACGCCCGATCTGGGCGATCCGGAGGTGCTGGCGCGCCTGTTCGCGCCGGCGGCAGACCAGTCAGCGATCGGGCTTGCCGTCTCGGGCGGACCGGACAGCCTCGCCCTGATGCTGCTGGCCCAACGCTGGGCCAGCGGGCTCGATGCGCCCCCCCGCCTGATCGTCTACAGCCTCAACCATGGCCTACGGCCCGAGGCGGCCGGCGAAGTAGAGATGGTGCTGCGCGAGGCTAATAAGCTGGGGCTTGCGGCGCGCGGGCTGAGCTGGACCGGCGACAAGCCCGAAACGGGCCTGCAGGAAGCGGCCCGGCAAGCACGCTATCGCATCATCGGCGAAGCGATGCAGGCCGATGGCGCAAACGTGCTGCTGACCGCCCATCATCGTGCCGACCAGGCCGAGACTGTGCTGATGCGCCTGGCCCATGGCAGCGGCATTGAAGGTCTCAAGGGCATGAATGCGCTGAGCCAAGTCGAGGGCGTTGCCGTGTTCCGGCCATTGCTCGATGTCGAGCCTGCCAGCATGGCATTGATTGTCGAAGAGGCCGGCCTTGCCCCGGTGACCGATCCATCCAACGCCGATTTGGCCTATGAGCGCGTGCGCTGGCGCAAGCGCCTGCCGCTGCTGGCCGAAGATGGGCTGGACAGTGCCACCCTCGCCCGCTTTGCCACGCGCATGGCCGAGGCCGATCTGGCCCTGACACAGATGGCCGATGCCGCCTTTGCCGAACTGGTGGCGTTGGACGGCTTTGGCGCCGCCAACATGCCACAGGCCGCTTTTCATGCCCTCAGCCCCGCTATTGGCCGGCGCGTGCTGGCGCGCACGCTCAACATTGTCGGCGGGCGGCAGAAGCCGCGAGCGCTGGGCCAGATCGAAAAACTCTACGATCAGATCGCCTTGGGGGATTTGCCTCGCGCCGCAACGCTGCTGGGCGCCGTGGTGCGGCTCAAGGGACAGAGTTTGACAATTTCGCGCGAGCCCGGTCGGGCGCTGCCCGAGGCCTGTGTCCTGGGTCCGCACCAAAAACTGGTCTGGGATCAGCGCTTTCTGATCACCAATCTTTCGGACACCACCGGCCTGATGGCTGGCGCCACCGATTTCATGCCGCGCCATCGGCTCGAGCATTTCCTCGGTTTCAAGGTGACCACGCCCGCCGAAGCCATCCGCACCGCGCCGCTGGTGCGCGATGCCGAAGGCGAGATTTTGTCCCTTGGCGGCTGGTCGTTCGACAACCGGATCAGCGTGGAACTGCTGGTTGACTAGATCTGGCGCACTTCGCCCAGAGCCACGACCGGACCGGTCGCCTTGCCTTCCGGCGAACCACCCTTGGGTTCGAGCGTAATGGCCAGCACCGAGCCTTCGCCCCAGCCCGCCTGTACTTCGCCACTCAGTTCCACCACCGAGCGCTCGTTGACCGGAATGACGCCCATGGAAATGGGGTCCTGCTCGTCCTGGATCGCCCAGAGTTCCAGATCGCGATCTGTCGGAACCTCGCCCGAAAGCGCGGTCAGCCGCACCGCACCGGCGCCATCATAAAGGGCCAGGAAGCGCACATCGCTCCCTTCGGCCTCCAGCGCGGCAACAAGCTGGGTGGTGAGCGTCGTGACGCTGGGGGCCGGTTGCATCAGATTGAAGCCGATCGCCGCGACGGCGACGGCCAGGGCGCCTGCAGTGATGCCGCGCCAGAGCGCCAGGCTATTCCAGATCGAGGTCTTTTGCGCATGGCCGAACAGCCGCGTCTCGACCCGATCCAGCACATGGGCCGGTGCCGCCACCTCGGCAAATTCTTCGTCCAGTGCGGCAAAGCGGGCGACCCAGAAATCGCGTTCCGCCTGTAAGGCCGGGTTGGACGCAATCAACGCCTCCACGCGTGCATGCTCGGCTGGTCCCAACAGGCCCAGGACATATTCAGCCACCAGCGCGCCGCGCTCGCCACCGCCAGTGCTGTCCTGTTCTTCGCTCATGCCGTCAGACACTCTCTCAGTTTGATCAGGCTGCGCCGCAGCCAGGTTCGCATCGTATTGAGCGGCACGGAAAAGCGCTGTGCCAGCTCGTCATAACTATAGCCGTCCAGATAGGCGCCACGTACCGCGTCGGCTCGATCTGCATCCAGCTCGGCAAGGCACGCTTCAATACGCGCTCCCTCCTGGCTCGACTGCGTCAACCGCTCGGGGCTCGGCCCAGTATCGGCAATTTCCATCGCCGTATCCAGATCATCACCCGCCGGCCGACGGGCCCGAACCATGTCGAGCGCATGATTGCGCGCGATGGCCACCAGCCAGCTTATCGGCGAATATTGCCCCGCGACATAGCGATCCGAGCGTTGCCAGACCTTGATATAGACCTCCTGAATGGCCTCTTCGGCCTCGGCCCTGTTTCTCAAGATACGCAACACCACGCCGAACAGTTTCGCGCTTGTACGTTGATAGAGCGTGCGAAATGCTTTCCTGTCGCGCAGCGAACAGCGCGCGATAAGGTTCGCAATCTCGGCGGTTCCCGATTGATTTGGCATGGGCTTGGGCCCTCCCCGTCCATGAGGCCGTGCCGCGGCCTGTATATGAGGAACGTGGCCAATGGATAAATGGATCACTGCTCTTCAAAAAAGCTGGGCAATGGCGTTTCATAGCACAGCAAAATGAAATAGACCCTTCACCCTGATGAAGGCCACGCCAGGGAGCCGCCCGCCACCATGACCGATCAAGCCTCCGACACCGACCGGTTCAGCCACGATGCCGGCATCCTCGCCCAGGCCCTGCCCTATATGCAGCGCTATGAGGGCAAGACGGTCGTGGTCAAATATGGCGGCCATGCCATGGGCGACCTCAAGCTCGGCCAGGCCTTTGCCCGCGACATTGCCCTGCTCAAGCAATCCAAGGTCAACCCGATCGTGGTGCATGGCGGCGGCCCGCAGATTGCCTTGATGCTCAAGAATTTGGGCATCGAATCCAAGTTCGAAGGCGGGTTGCGCGTCACCGACGCCCGGACCATGGAAGTGGTCGAGATGGTGCTGGCCGGCTCGATCAACAAGGAAATCGTCGCCCTGATCAATGCCGAAGGCGAATGGGCCATTGGCCTGTGCGGCAAGGACGGCAATATGGTCTTTGCCAAAAAGGCCGAAAAGACCATCAAGGATCCCGGCTCCAATATCGAGCGCGTGCTTGATCTCGGCTTTGTCGGCGAGCCCATCGAGGTCGACCGCACCTTGCTGGACCTTCTGGCCCGCTCCGAGCTGATCCCGGTGATCGCCCCGGTGGCGCCCGGCCGCGATGGCAACACCTATAATATCAACGCCGATACCTTTGCTGGCGCCATTGCCGGCTCGCTCGGCGCCAAGCGCCTCCTGTTCCTCACCGACGTGCCCGGCGTGCTCGACAAGGACGGCAAGCTGATCCCCGAATTGACCGTGCGCGACGCCAAGGCGCTGATCGCCGACGGCACCATCTCGGGCGGCATGATCCCCAAGGTCGAAACCTGCCTGGAGGCGCTCGACAATGGCGTCGAGGGAGTCGTCATCCTCAATGGCAAGCAGCCCCACGTGGTGCTGGTGGAACTGTTCACCGAGTTTGGCGCCGGCACGCTGATCGTGCGCTGATCGCTAACAAGCTCTGAATGCAAGCCGGGCCGCCCAATGGGCGGCCCGTGCTGTTTCAGATCTCGACAGGCGCAGGCTTGGCCTGCTGCTCCTTAGTTACCCGGCTATTCCCCTTGAACACAAAGGCCAGCGCCAGCACGAGGGCGAACGAGACCACCTGATACCACATCGCCAGGGCGGCAGCGTCACCGAAGGCGGCTTGCGGCCCATCTCCGGCCGCAAGATTGCTTGCGAGCTGGGAAAAGAAGATCTGCCCCACCAGCGCCACGCCGAGTGCGCCACCAACCTGCTGAAAGGCCTGCAATGCGCCTGACCCGGCCCCGGCATCGCGCGGCGGCACATTGCGCAACACCAGCTGGAACAGCGAGGAAAAGCCGGTGCCCAGGCCGATGCCGGCAATCAGCAGCGGCGACAGGAAACTCCACGGGTCGATGCTGTTGCCCGTGCCGGCGATCACAAAATGCAGCCAGCCAATGCCAAACGCGACCATGGCCCCGGCCGCGGCGAGGCGGCTGCGCAGATAGTTTGCCCCGAACCGGCCGGCGATGAACGAGGCAATCAGAACGCCCACGGAGAAGGGCAGATTGGTCAGGCCCGATTGCAGCGGGGTGAATCCGAAGCCCGATTGCAGCAACAGCGAAATCACCAGGAACAGGCCCGGAATACCCGAGGCAAAGACGGTGACCACAAAGGCTCCGAACATGTAGTCGCGATTGGCCAGCAGGTCGTAATTGAGCAATTGCGGCCGTCCCGCACGCGCCCGCCGCTTCTGCCAGAAATAGAACATGACGAGCAGCAACAGGCCTGCCGCCATCATGGCAAAGCTCCATGCCGGCCAGCCCAGCGCCCGCCCCTCGATGATTGGAAACACCACCGCGACAATGCCCAGACCGAACAGCACGATGCCAGCATAGTCATTGCGCAGTTCCGCATGCCCAGGCAGGCGCGGGATGAGGAACCAGCCGGCAATGATGGCGGCAATGCCGATGGGAATATTGACCAGGAAGATCGGCTGCCAGTCGAGCCCGAAAAGCTGCGCATCGATCAGCAGGCCCCCCAGCACCGGTCCACAGACCGAGGCCAGGCCAGCCGAAAGCCCGAACAGGGAGAAAGCCTGGCCTCGCTCATGCGGCGGGAAAGTCACCGTGGCAATCGCCAGCACCTGGGGCGTCATCATCGCCCCGCCCAGCCCCTGCAGCACGCGCGCGCCGATCAGCATCTCGATCGAATGCGCCATGCCGCACAGCGCGGAAGCCAGCGTAAAGGCCGCAACGCCAATCAGGAACATGCGGCTGCGCCCCACAATGTCCCCCAGCCGCCCGAACGGCAGCAGGCCCAGGGCAAAGGCCAGCACATAGGCGGCCACCACCCATTCGATCTGCGCGTCGCTTGCTCCCAGATTGTCGCGCATCGAGGGCAGCGCCACATTGACGATGGTCACATCGATCAGGTTCATGAAATTGGCAATGAGCAGGATGCCCAGCGCCAGCCAGCGGCGCGGGTCAGCGGGCGCAGCGGCTCCGGCTTCATTGTTGGACATGCAAATTCCTCAAACAAAGGGAATGGGCCATAACGGCCCATTCAAACGATCAAAAAATACGCCCCGCCAGAACGGCGAGACCGAGACTCAATCGGCGACACCTTCAGGCAGAATGCCCGCCTTGAACAGCACCTTGGGCTCGTCATAGGTGTCGGCCTCGACATCCACATCGGCCGAATAGGCCCACACACCGGCGCGCATCGGGGCGATGCGCTCGGCCGATGCGATGGCCGCCTCCGCCGATTTGGACTGCTGCGGCTGATCAGGCTCCAGCTTCCGGCCCTTCTGTCGAAAGCCTTGCACGTAATAGAGCGTCGCCACTGTTCTGATCCTTTGGTTGCCCGGTCGCGCGCAGACTCGCCATACCGGTGAAAGCTGCCTCCATTTACGCCACAATCGGGCTCGTGTCGCAGGTCAAGTTCGACATTGACCCAATCGGCGCGGCCCTGTGGACACCGACCGCCACCCCGCGCCACTATCGCCCGGCGTTGACATTTGCTGTCAGCAGGCGTCCATCACCGCCACAATCAAGAGCCGCCCGAGACCGACTGATGACCGACTATGTTCGCAAGATCCTGACCTCCTCGGTTTATGAGGTAGCAGTCCAGACCCCACTCGAAAAAATGGACCTGCTCTCGGCGCGGCTGGGGCAGACCATTCTGGTCAAGCGCGAGGATCTGCAGCCGGTCTTTTCCTTCAAGATCCGCGGTGCGCATAATCGTATCGTTCATCTGACCGCCGAGGAGCGGGCCCGCGGCGTGATCTGCGCTTCGGCCGGCAACCACGCCCAGGGCGTTGCACTCTCGGCGACCCGGCTGGGCATCCGCGCCATTGTGGTGATGCCCACCACCACCCCGATCATCAAGGTCAATGCGGTCAAGCGCCTGGGTGGCGAAGTGGTCCTGTTCGGCGATGGGTTCGATGCGGCGCGCACCCATGCGGCAGGCCTGGCGGAAAAACACGGCCATGTCTTTGTGCATCCGTTCGACGACCCCGATGTGATTGCCGGACAAGGCACGGTGGGGCTGGAAATCATGCGCCAGCATCCCGAGCCCATTGGCGCCATCTATGTGCCCGTCGGCGGCGGCGGCCTGGCCGCGGGCATTGCCAGCTTCGTCAAATTCCTGCGGCCCGAAATCCGCGTCATCGGCGTCGAGCCGGACGAGGCGGCCAGCATGAAGGCGGCGATTGCCGCCGGCAGGCCAGTGCCATTGGATCAGGTGGGCCTGTTTGCCGATGGCGTGGCGGTGCGACAGGTGGGGGACGAGACCTTCCGCCTCTGCCGCGACCTGCTCGACGATATCGTTACCGTCTCCGCCGATGAAATCTGCGCCGCCATCAAGGACATTTTCGACGATCATCGCGCCATTACCGAACCGGCCGGCGCCCTGGCTCTGGCGGGTCTGCGGCGCGACATTGAAAATGGCAATGCACCAAAGGATGGCGCGCTGATCGCCATCAATTCGGGCGCCAATGTAAATTTCGACAGGCTGCGCTACGTGGCCGAGCGCGCCGAGATCGGCGAACGGGCAGAAGCACTGCTGGCCGTGACCATTCCCGAACGGCCGGGTAGCTATCGCGCCTTTATCCGCCTGATCGGCAATCGGGCCATCACTGAATTCAACTATCGCTACCGCGCCGGGGACAGCGCCCGCATCTTCGTCGGCGTTAAACTCACGCGCGGCGATATCGAGAAACGCGAAATCATCGACCTGCTTGAAGACAACGATCTGTCGGTGACCGACCTGACCGACAATGAAGTGGCAAAACTCCATGTCCGGCACATGGTGGGCGGCCGTGCTGCGGGGCTGACCGACGAGCAGGTGTTCCGCTTCCAGTTTCCCGAACGGCCCGGCGCCCTGCTCAAGTTCCTCGAAGGGTTGAACGATGCCTGGAACATCACCCTGTTCCACTATCGCAACCATGGCTCCGACTATGGACGCGTGCTGGTGGGGGTGCAGGTACCGCCCGAAACGCAGGCCGACTTCTTCGACCATATCGACGCTATCGGCTTTCCCTATTGGGACGAAACCGAAAACCCGGCCTATCGCCAGTTCCTGCATATGGATTGATCGGGCGACTGACATTAGGCTGAAATAAACCGCATCTAAAGCGGGCTGACCTATTTCCGCCATGTCGCCATTGCATTTGCCCGAGCAAGGGGCAATCTGTCGACACATCAGCAAAACTGGACCGCTCCAGCACGCGCAAGACTATAAAGAGGGACATGAACACGATGATCAGAACGATCAAGACCACCAGCCTGATGACTGCCACCGGGCTTGCCGCCTTTGGGTTCATGCAGCCCGCCATGGCGCTGGATGCGCAATCATTCGTTGATCGTATCGAAGCGGTCTATGCGGTCATGGGCTACGATATGAGCTTTGGGGCAGCCAGTCTGTCCGGCGACACCATCACGGTCGATGGGGTGACCATCACCATGGCCGGCATGGACCCCATGGCTCTCGATGCGGAATTGACCTTTTCCGGTGTCATCGAAAATGACGATGGCAGCTATTATGCCGACAGCCTGACCACGCCCGATCTCGACATCGAATTCGGCGACGAGCATGTCGGTCATCTGACCCTGGTGGACATGGTCGCCGAAGACCTCTGGCTGCCGCCGGAAGGCGAAACCAGCGCTGAAGTGCTGGTGCAACTGGTCGGCCGCATGGCCACTGGTCCGCTGACTCTGACGCGCGATGGTGCCGAAGTCATCAAGATCGCCGGCATGGAAGCGGTCTCTGAATTTGCCTATGACGCCGACGATGCCTTGGAATCGATCCATTCGGACGTCGCTATCGCCGATATCTGGGCTGACCTGTCGACCCTGGGCGAGGAGGAGCCGGAGGCCGGCGCCATCGTCGAGGCGCTGGGGCTGACCATGATTTCGGGCAACATCACCCAGTCCGTGAGCTGGTCCATGGGTGACGGGCGCATGGTTATCGAGGAACAACTGCTCGACTTCGCCGATATTGGCGCCCTCAATTTCACCGCCGACATTTCCGGTTTCACCCTCGAAATGCTCGACAAGATCTACGCCATGCAGGCCTCCGATCTTGACCCGACCAGCGAAGAGGCCCAGGCCCAGCAGATGATGGCCGGCATGGAAATCGCCCAGGCGCTGTCCATTGGCGGGGCCTCGCTGCGTTATGACGATGCGGGGCTCGCGCCCAAGCTGCTCGACATGTTTGCTGAACAGTCAGGTGTCGAGCGCGCCGCATTTGTGGAGAGCCTCAAGGCCATGCTGCCGGCCATGATCTCCGAAAGCGGGGTGCCCGCGCTCAACGACGTCGTTGTCCCGCCGGTCTCGGCCTTCCTTGATGATCCGCAGAACCTGGAAGTGGCGGTCAAGCCGGCCTCACCGACCTCGGTTCTGGTGCTGGCTGCGGCAGCCGCCAATCCGGCAGGCCTGATCCAGGCGCTGGGCCTCACCGTGACGGCCAACTCCAAGACCAAATAGGCTCATTGCGGGGCCTTCGGGCCCCGCACACGTTCTGCGCTGATGCAGGCTTCATCCTTTTATGGCATGGTGGGCCAATGACCGCATTAAGCCGCCCCCACGAAAATCTCGACCATGTCACTGACTGGGTCTTTGATCTCGACAACACGCTTTACCCGCGTGAGTGCAATCTGTTTGCGCAGATCGATACGCTGATCACCCATTATGTAATGGAAGTGACGCGCCTGGACTTCACCACGGCCCGCGCCTTGCAGAAGGACTATTACCGCGACTTCGGCACCACGCTGAACGGGCTGATGCACAAGCACGACATCGATCCCGACCATTTTCTCAACACCGTCCACGCCATCGATTACTCGCCGGTCGATCCGCATCCCGACCTGGTCGAGGCCATTGCTGGCCTGCCGGGCCGCAAGTTCATCCTGACCAATGGCGATACCGGCCACGCCCGCTCGGTGCTCCGGCGCCTGGGTGGCGATCACCTGTTCGAACATGTGCACGATATCCGCGCCATGACCTTCGTGCCCAAGCCGCACAAACAGGCCTATGACGGGTTCTTCGCCAATCATGGCATCGATCCGACCCGGGCCATCATGTTCGATGACCTGGAAAAGAACCTGATGGTGCCGCACGAACAGGGCATGGTCACCGTGCAGGTGGTGGCAAGCGACGACTTCAGCCATGAGCAGGTCGAGGCCTGGGAGCTGGGCCGCTCCACCGGGCCGCATGTGCACCATGTCACCAGCGACCTGGCGGGCTTTCTGCGCAATTTGCCATGATGCGGACAATTCTGTCCAAAAGGTAATGCGCTCAGGACGTTGTCCCTATTCCCGCCTTGGCGGGAACTGGCTACATTGCCGCCATGAGTGACCTGCCCGGGCGCCGTCCGCCGCCCATTCCCGAAACCAGCCCGACCCTTCGCGACCAGCTCGATAATCTCGCGCATCTGGGGCGGCTGATTGCGCAGATCTGGCGCACCAGCAAGGGTCTGACCACGGCCAGCATCGTGCTGCGCCTCTTGGCGGCCGTGCAGCCGGTGGCTGTGCTTTATGCCGCCAAGCTGATCGTCGACGAAGTGGTGCGGCTCACGGCCATCACCCCGCCCGGCCCCACTATCCTGGACTGGTTCAACGCCGGCGCGCTCAACGCCATGATCGGCTTCCTGGCACTCGAACTGGCACTGGTACTGGCCAATGACCTGGTCGCGCGGGCTACGGGCCTGGTCGATTCGGTGCTGTCCGAGCTTCATTCCAACCAGGTGAGCGTCGAATTGATGGAGCATGCCGCCCGGCTCGATCTGCAGCACTTTGAAAGCGCCGAATATCAGGACCGTCTGGAACGCGCGCGCCGTCAGGCGGCCGGACGAAATGCCCTGCTCAGCCAGATTTTCGGTCAGGCACAGGACATTATAACCGTCTTCACCCTGGCCGCCGGCCTGTTCTTCTATGCCCCCTGGCTGATCCTGCTGCTGCCATTGAGCTTCATCCCCTCGGTCTGGGGCGAGGCGCGGTTCAATTCGTTGGCCTATATGCTGAGCCGCTGGCGCACCCCCGAGCGGCGTGAGCTGGAATATCTTCGCCATATCGGGGCCAGTGCCGAGACCGCCAAGGAGGTCAAGCTCTTCGGCCTGGGCGGCTATCTCGTCACCCGCTTCAAGAAGCTGGCGCACCAGATTTTCATCGAGAACCGCCGCGTGGCCACGCTGCGCGCCAGTTGGGGTGCACTATTTTCCGCCATTGCGAGCCTGGCCTATTACGCCGCCTATGGCTTCATCGTCTGGCGCACCATCACCGGGGCCTTCACCCTGGGCGACCTCGCCTTTCTCTCCGGCTCCTTCCTCAGGCTCAACGGCCTGTTCCAGCGCATCCTGCTCGGCTTTACCCAGATTGCCGGGCAATCCATGTATCTGGACGATCTGTTCTCCTTTTTCGAAATCGAACCCACTGTGCTGGCGCCGGCCGACGCCAAGCCCTTTCCGGCGCCGATCCGCTCCGGCATCGTATTCGACAATGTGGGCTTCAAATATCCCGAGACCGACACCTGGGTCGTCCGCAACCTCTCCTTCGTGCTGCCCGCCGGCGAAACCCTGGCACTGGTGGGTGAGAATGGCGCGGGCAAGACCACCATCGTCAAGCTGCTGACCCGGCTCTACGACCCCAGCGAAGGGCACATCACCATTGATGGGGTCGACCTCAAGGACATGGCGCCGGTCGATATCCACACCCATGTCGGGGTGATCTTCCAGGATTTCATCCGCTACAGCTTTTCCGCCCGCGACAATATCGGGGTTGGCCGCATCGAGGCGCGCGAGGACCAGACCCGCATCGACACCGCCGCCGAGCAGAGCCTGGCCGACGGGGTGATCGCCAAACTGCCCAAGGGCTATGACCAGCAATTGGGCCGCCTGTTCCGCCAGGGCCGCGACCTCTCGGGGGGCGAATGGCAGAAGGTCGCCATCGCCCGCGCCTATATGCGCGATGCCGAGCTGATCATTCTCGACGAACCCACCGCCGCCCTTGACGCCAAGGCGGAAGCCGAAGTCTTCGCCCGCTTCAAGGGGCTCGCCGCGGGCAAGTCCGCCGTCATCATCTCCCACCGCTTCTCGACCGTACGCATGGCCGACCGCATCCTGGTGCTCGACAGTGGCGCCATTCTCGAAGCCGGCACCCACGAACAGCTCGTCGCCCTCAAGGGCCGCTATGCAGAACTGTTCGAGCTCCAGGCGGCGGGGTATCGCTGAGCCTGGAGTGGCTTTAGCTGGGCGTGAGTTGATCCCAAACCGTCTTGCAATCGTCACAATATATCGATAAATCCAGATACATGGATGATACAGCAATCATTGACGCGCTTTCCGCGCTGGCCCAGCCCACCCGGCTGTCCGCTTTTCGCCTGGTGGTCGAGCATGAACCCCATGGCCTGCCCGCCGGCGAAATCGCACGCCGGCTCGACGTGCCGCAAAACACCATGTCGACCCATCTGGCCCAATTGGCCCGCGCGGGCCTGCTGGTTGCCGATAAGCAGGGCCGCACCATCACCTATCGCGCCGAGATCGACCATATGCGCGCGGTCATGGGCTATCTGGTCAATGATTGCTGCGGCGGCCGCCCGGAACTCTGCGCGCCGCTGATCGAGGACATCACCCCCTGTTGTGCGCCCGAGGAGGTTCGCCAATGACCGAAGCTGCAACTGACCGCGTCTATAGTGTGCTGTTCCTGTGCACCGGCAATTCCGCCCGCTCGATTCTGGGCGAGGCGCTGATGAACGCCGTTCCCGGCGGCAAGTTCCGCGCCTTTTCGGCCGGCAGCCAGCCCAAGGGCGACGTCCACCCGCTCACCCTGCATACGCTCAAGGAAATGGACCTGCCAACCGAAGGCTACCGCTCCAAGTCCTGGGACGAATTCGCCACCCCCGACGCGCCCAAGCTCGATTTCGTCTTCACCGTCTGTGACAATGCGGCGGGCGAAGCCTGCCCCTTCTGGCCCGGCCAGCCCATGACCGCCCATTGGGGCGTCGAGGATCCGGCCGCCGCCGAGGGCAGCGAGATCGACAAGGTCACCGCCTTCCGCAACGCCGCCAACTATCTGCGCCGCCGCATCGAAGTTTTTGCCGCCCTGCCGCTCGCCACCATCGATCGCATGGCCTTGCAGAACAAGCTCAAGGATATCGGCAAGCTCGACGGTGCGACCGACAAGGCCAGCAATGACTGATCGCCTGCGCAGGCTGGCCGCCGAGGCTCTGGGCACCGGCATTCTGGTCGCCACCGTGGTCGGCTCGGGCATCATGGCGCAACGCCTGACCGATGATATTGCCCTGGCCCTGCTCGGCAACACCGTCGCCACCGGGGCCATCCTCGTGGTGCTGATCGGTGTGCTCGGCCCGCTCTCGGGCGCCCATTTCAACCCGGCGGTGACCCTGGTCATGGCGCTGCGGCGGCAATTGAGCGCGGCGGATGCCGGGCTTTATGTCGTCGCGCAGATCTGTGGCGCCATGCTGGGCACGCTGCTGGCGCATCTGATGTTCGACCTGCCACTGGTTTCGGCCTATGCTGACCCGCGCAACGGCGCCAGCCAGTGGCTGAGCGAGGCCGTGGCGACATTCGGGCTGGTCCTGACCATTCTGGTTTCGCTCAGACATGCGCCCGAGCAGATTGCCATGCGCGTCGGGCTCTATATCACCGCCGCCTATTGGTTTACGGCCTCGACCTCCTATGCCAACCCCGCCGTCACCATCGGCCGGGCATTGACGTCAAGCTTTGCCGGTATTGGTCCGGCCGACGTGCCCGGTTTCATCATCGCCCAGGTGCTGGGCGCCCTTCTGGCGATGGCCCTGTCCGCCTGGCTATTGCGTAAGCAAACGGAGCGATCCGCATGAGTGTCACCATCTATCACAACCCCGATTGCGGCACCTCGCGCAACACGCTGGCCATGATCCGCGGCGCCGGCATCGAGCCGGAAGTGATCCTCTATCTTGAAACACCACCCAGCCGCGAACGCCTGGTGGACCTGATCGATCGGGCGGGCCTCACCGTACGCGACGCCATCCGCGTCAAGGACACACCCTATTTCGAGCTTGGCCTCGACAATGAGGCCCTCTCCGATGAAGAACTGATCGAGGCCATGCTGGCCAATCCGATCCTGATCAATCGCCCCTTTGTCGAAACCGAGCATGGCGTGCGCCTCTGCCGCCCCTCCGAAATCGTGCTCGATATCCTGCCTGAGGCCCTCGGCATCCCCTTCACCAAGGAAGATGGCGGCGTGGTCATTGATGCGGATGGCCAGCGCGCGTGAAGCCGACCGGACTGGTCAGCCACGCCGAAGCACCCTAACTATTGGCCATTGAGCCAATGGGAAGCGCCGTGCCCCTGCCAGAAGACCACCTCCTGACCGTCATCGCCGAGACCTATCGGCTCCTGGGCGACCCGACGCGCTTGAAGGTGGTGCTGACCTGCCTTGATGGACCCATCGCTGTCGGCGACATCGCCACGGCCATCGGTGCCAGCCAATCTCTCGTCAGTCACCATCTCCGCCTGCTCCGCGCCGCCCGACTGGTCCGCGGCACGCGCCGCAACAAGCAGGTCATCTACGAAGTCGAAGACCACCACATCGCCCGCATGCTCACCGACATGCTCGCCCACGCCCAGGAAGACCATGATCCGGGCGAGGAAGACGAAATCCGCAACTGACTGCCTGCCTTAAACCGCCGGAACCTCCACTTTCGCGCCTCGTTGGCAGAGAGGAACATCTTGACATAACAATACATGAATGTATGTTCATATGTATGTCAAACGGAGAAACCGGGTGCCCGAACACCAGCACAGCCATAACCACCACGATCACACCGGCCACGACCATGCCGGGCACAGCCACGCCCCCAAGGTGAGCGCGGGCAATGAACGGGCCGTGCTGATTGGCCTCTGCCTCACCGGCGGTTTCATGGTGGCCGAGGTGGTCGGCGGCTATCTTTCCGGCTCGCTGGCGCTGATTGCCGATGCCGGCCACATGCTGACCGACACCGTTGCACTGTTCCTGGCCTGGCTCGGTTTCCGGCTCGGCCGCCGCCCTGCCGACACCCGACGCAGCTTCGGCTATTCGCGGCTGGAAGTGCTGGCGGGCCTGATCAATGCGCTTTCGCTGTTCGCGCTGGTCGGCTGGATCGCCTATGAGGCCGTGCAGCGCTTCCTTGCGCCCGAGGAGGTGCTGGCCGGCCCGATGTTTGTCGTGGCCGTGCTCGGGCTCATCGTCAATCTGGTCGTGTTCCGCATTCTCTCCGGCGCCGATGCCGATCACGTCAACATCAAGGGCGCCTTGCTCCATGTACTGGGCGATCTACTCGGCTCGGTCGGCGCCATTGCCGCTGCGATCATTATCTGGCTGACCGGCTGGATGCCGATCGACCCGATCCTGTCGCTCGTGGTGAGCCTCCTCATCCTCAGAAGCGCCTGGGCGCTGCTGACCCGCACCTTCAACATTCTCATGGAAGGCGCGCCCGACGGTATCGACATCAAAGAGCTGCAATCAGATCTGCGCAGCGCCGTGCCGGGACTGGCCGATGTCGGGCACTTTCATGTCTGGTCGCTGTCCTCAGGCCAGACCATGGCAACGCTGGACATTGCCCTGGCCCCCGGCGCCGATCCGGCAGTCGTCAGCAGGGAAGTGAAGGTGCGCCTCGCGCAGCAGCACGATATCGGTCACGCTACCGTCGAAATCGACTGGAGTGGCGATGGCGTGGAATGCCCCGCCGCTGCCACCCAGCATCAATAGGTGGCGCGCCCACCCGAGAGGTCGAAGACGCTGGCCGTTGTGAAGCTGTTTTCGCGGCTCACCAGCCAGGCCACCATGGAAGCCGCCTCCTCCACCTCAAGGAACCGTCCGCGCGGAATGCGCGACAGCATATAGGTGATGAACTCGTCGGTCAGGCTCTCGAGAATGCGCGTCTTGGCCGTAGCCGGGGTGATGGCGTTGACCGCGATATCGAAGCTGGCCAGTTCCTTGCCCAGCGATTTGGTCAGGCCGATGACGCCCGCCTTGGCCGCCGAATAGGCCGAGGCGGTCGGGTTGCCCTCCTTGCCGGCAATCGAGGCGATATTGACGATGCGCCCGTAATTGCGGGCCTTCATTCCCGGCACCACGACGCGATTGACGTAGAAGGTGCCATTGAGATTGATCTCGATAACCCGCCGCCATTCGGCCGGATCATATGCATCCAGCGTGGCATTGTTTCCTGCGATCCCCGCCGAATGTACCAGTATTGAGACCGGTCCGAGGTTCGTCTCCGTCGCCGCATGGGCGCGTTCAAGGGCTTGGAGATCGGTCACATCGACACTCTGTTGCGACGCACCGGTACCCAGCGCCGCCACCGCCTTTTCGAGCAAATCGCTATCCTTGTCCCACAGACTCACTCTGGCGCCCGACGCCAGCAGCCGATGGGCAATGGCAAAACCGAGCCCCTGCGCCCCGCCCGTGACCACCACCACCTGCCCCTCAAGATCGATTGTGTTCATCGCCTGTCCCTCCTCTCGCATACGCCAATGCCGCCTGCCCCGCTGCCCGCCCGGTGGTGAAACACGCCGTCAGCAGATAGCCGCCCGTCGGCGCCTCCCAATCGAGCATCTCACCGGCCACGAAGACACCGGGCAGCGCCTTGAGCATGAAATGCGCGTCCACGCCGTCCCAGCCGATGCCGCCGGCCACCGAAATCGCCTCGGCGATTGGCCGGGGCCGCTGCACTGTAAGCGGCACCGACTTGATGGCCACCGCCAACCCATCAGGTGTCAGGGTTGCAAGGCCAGGAACGCATTCACGCAACAGGCCCAGCTTGACCCCATCCAGCCCGGCCCCCTTGCGCAGCCTGTTGGAAAGACTGGCCTTGGCCGGCTGCCGCTCAAGATCCTGCGCCAGGCGTTCAACCGTACGGCCGGGAGCCAGATCCAGTTCAAGTTGTGCCGTCCCGTCTCGTTCCACGGCATCGCGCAGGGCGGCAGAATGGGCATAGACAAGACTGCCTTCAATGCCCCCGCGCGTGACGACAAACTCGCCGGCAATATGACCGGCCTCGCTGCGGGCGACCACCGCCTTGACGGGCTGGCCGGCAAAGCGCTCGGTCATCACCTCGGACCAGCCGACCTCGAAGCCGCAATTGGCAGGACGAAACGCCGACACCGCCACGCCGCGCTGTTCCAATATGGGCACCCAGGCTGCATCCGAACCCAGCCGGGGCCAGCTCGCGCCGCCGAGTGCCAGGACAACCGCATCGTAAGGTTCGGTCACCTGACCCGCCGGCGTATCGAATGTCAGACCAGTCGACGCGAACCCGGTCCAGTGGTGGCGCGTGCGGATTTCGACCCCCTGCGCCACAAGGCGGTTGAGCCAGGCGCGCAGCAGCGGCGACGCCTTCATCGCCTTGGGGAACACCCGCCCCGACGAGCCGACAAAGGTCTCGACGCCCAGTTCGGCGCACCAGTCGTGCAATTGGGGCGCGGAAAAGGCATCGAGCGCGGCCTGCAATGGGGCCTGCGCCGCGCCATAGCGTGTGTCGAACTCGGCCTTGTCCTCGGCATGGGTGATATTGAGGCCCGACTTGCCGGCCATCAGCAATTTACGTCCAACGCTGGGCATGGCCTCAAAGACCACTACGCGCGCACCCTGCTTCGCGGCTTGCTCGGCCGCCATCAGCCCGGCCGGCCCGCCCCCAATTACCGCGATGCGGCTCCTCACCATATCCGTCCGTCTTCTTGAATACGTCAGTACACTGCTAACCAATAGTGCAAGCCATTGCCACGCCACGACTCCTGTTAAGCTTCACCTAATTGTGCCTCTCATATGGTTGGTGCAATTCGGGCGGGGGCCGCAAGACAATGCGTTTGCTGATCGTCGATGATAGCCGCTCCAGTCTCGCGCTGATCGGCAGCATCGTCAAAGAAGCCGTGATGGGCGAGATTGAGCTGTGCCTCAATCCACTCGAAGCACTGGACAGATGCCAGTCCTACCAGTTCGACCTCATCATCGTCGACCACATCATGCCTGAAATGGACGGCGTCGCCTTCACCGCCGCGCTGCGCTCACAGCCGTCCTATCGCATCGTCCCCATCATCATGGTGACCTCCGATCTCGACAAGACCGTGCGCATCGAGGCTATCAAGGCCGGGGCCACGGACTTCCTGCACAAGCCCTTCGATCCGATCGAGCTGCAGGCGCGCGTCTCCAACCTCTTGGCGCTGCGCCAGGCCCAGGTCGAACTGGCCGACCGCGCCCAGTGGCTCACCCGCGAAGTGGAACGGGCAACCGCCCATCTGCTGGCGCGCGAAGAAGAGATCATCTATCGGCTGGCGCGGGCGATCGAATATCGCGACGGCGACACCGGCGAACACGTCTCGCGCGTTGCCCTGATCAGCCAGATGATCGGCGAGGGCATCGGCCTGCCGCCCGACCGCTGCCGCATGATCTATCTCTCGTCGCCCCTGCACGATATCGGCAAGATCGGCATTGCCGACGCCATCCTGTCCAAGCCGGGCCGACTGACCGACGAGGAAATGGCCATCATGCGCGAGCACGTCACCATTGGCGCGCGCATTCTGGAACGCGGTGGATCCGAGCTGATCCGCACCGCCGAGCTGATTGCGCAGAGCCACCACGAGAAATGGGACGGCACCGGCTATCCAGACCGCCTTTCGGGCGCCGACATCCCTATCGAAGCGCGGATCGTGGCCATCGCCGATGTCTTTGACGCGCTGTGTTCCGAGCGCCCCTACAAATCCGCCTGGCCGATCGACAAGGCCTATGCCGAAATCATCCGCTGCAGCGGCAGCCATTTCGACCCGCAATGCGTCGCCGCCTTCCGCGCCAAATGGCCCGAGATCTGCGCCATCATGCAGCCCAGGGCACCGGCTCAGGTCGCCGGCTTCTAAAGCCTTCCAAATACCCACTTTTCATGTGCAAGCGTGCGCCCTGCAGGGTCGCGCGCCAGTCTTGCGTGCGCGCCGCCAACAGCATGGCAAGTGAATCAAAAAGTATAAAGCAATGAATTCTTGCAGATCGACTCTGAGTCAATCGCGATGGATTCGCGCGCCAATTGCGATGATTCAGCAAGATTCCCGGCCAGATGACATATACATATTGATTAAAAACGATACTATTCAAAGTAATATTTGAGAGACCAAATATAAATCTGACAAGGGACAGGCCGGGTAACCATCGGTTAAGCCAAGAGTGCAAGTATAGTATCAAGCCGGATGGGAATACGGCGGACAGATTGGCAATAGAAACAGCATAGCGAGCACCGCACCCGCATCAGTCCTTTTCGCCTACCGACTTCCCAGCGTCCTTTGCGGTAGAGAGACAGAATGTCACCTTTAGTATTTTGCGTACGGTCATGCCCATGACCGATGAACAGACACACATGCTCGTCTTGATGGGCGATGCAGGCATCAAAAACGCGACCGAAGTTGCGACAAACCTGCGCCAGGCCATCGAAAATCACCCAGCCGTCGCCATCGACACGCAGGCTCTGTCCGCAGCCGATGTGACGACCGTGCAATCCCTGCTCGCTGCCCAGGTCAGTGCCCGCGCGCTCGGCAAGGAATTGCAGTTGCTCGCGCCCTTGGGAGGGCCGCTACAGGCCGTGCTCGATCAAGCCGGCTTTCTCACCCCCGGACAGGAGCATGCCGCCTTCTGGTCCGACCACCCCGACAAGCCAGCAGGACACTGAGCGATGACCAAAACCATTCTGACGATCGACGACAGCGCCTCCATCCGCCAGATGGTGGCCATGACGCTGACCGGTGCGGGGCTGGACGTCCTCGAGGCTGGCAACGGCCAGGAAGGTTATGACGTGGCGACCGCCAATACGGTTCACGCCATTCTGACCGACCTCAACATGCCGGTGCTCAACGGCATCGAATTCATCAGGAAATACCGCCAGCACCCCTCCTCCAAGGGCATTCCGATCATCCTGCTGACCACCGAGTCCGATGATGAGCTCAAGCGCCAGGCCAAGGAAGCCGGCGCCACCGGCTGGATCGTCAAGCCATTCAAGCAGGACCAGTTGCTGGCCATTATCAAGAAGGTCACCGGGGCATGAACATTTCCGACCCCACTGAAACCTTCCGCCAGGAAGCGCGCGAACTGCTCGACGAGCTTGAAGCGGGTCTTCTCGATCTCGAGCAGGATCCATCCAATACCGATCTGGTCAATTCCACCTTTCGGGCCCTGCACACCATCAAGGGTTCGGGGGCCATGTTCGGCTTCACCGCCGTGGCCGAATTCGTGCACGAGTTCGAAACCGCCTTTGACCAGGTGCGCAAGGGCCAGACCCAGGCCAACGCCGCCCTGATCGGGGTGGCACTCGACGCCAAGGACCATATTCACCTGCTGATCGAAACGCCCGACGCCAAAATCTCGGGCGGCGATGAAATCCTGGCCAGTCTGCGCGCCATCGTGAACGGCGAAACCAGCGCCCCGGCCACCCCCAAGACCGAGCCAACACCGGCACCGGCCAACAAGAAATCTGCAGAACCGCCCCCCAAGGCCGAAACGGCGATCTGGCGGCTGGAATTCTACCTGCCTTCGGATGCGCTGATCTACGGCACCAACCCGGTCTTGCTGCTCGAAGAACTGGCCGAAATCGGACCGGCCACGGTCACCGCGCTGACTGACCGGATCCCCGACCTGGCCGTGCTCGACCCCGAAACGCCCCATATCGGGTGGCGCGTCGATATCGAAGCGGACGATCCCACTGCGGCCATCGACGATGTCTTCCTGTTCCTGCGCGACAATATGGAACTGAGCCTGAACCGGCTGGATGCGGCGGAATTGCCTGTCGACGAAGCCGAAGCTGCCGACGAACCGACCGCAACTGCCAGGGTCGAAGACGAACCGGCCCTTGTGGCCGTCCCCACCACACCCCCGTCTCCCGCTCCGCGCGCCAAACCGGCGGCCGGGGCCGACACCGCCGACCGGGCCGCAGCCTCCTCCCTGCGCGTCCCGGCCGAGCGGCTTGACGAGTTGATGGATCGCGTGGGCGAACTGGTGATCGCCCAGGCGCGCCTGAGCCAGATTGCCGGTCTGAGCGCGGATACCGCGCTCAAGACCATCGCCGAAGAACTCGAGCGCCTGTCTTCGGGACTGCGCGACACCACAATGGGCATTCGCATGGTGCCCATCGGTACCCTGTTCGGCCGCTTCCGCCGCCTGATCCATGATCTTTCGAGCGAATTGGGCAAGCCCATCGAGTTCATCACCACCGGTGAAGACACCGAGCTCGACAAGACCATGATCGAGCGCCTCGCCGATCCGCTGGTGCATCTGATCCGCAATTCAATCGATCACGGCCTGGAAAGCGCCGACAAGCGCGCCGCAGCCGGCAAGCCGGCCAAGGGCGTGGTGCGGCTCTCCGCCGTCTATTCAGGTGCCGAAGTCGCCATTTCGGTGACCGATGACGGCGCCGGGCTCGATGCTGCGCGCATTCGCGCCAAGGCCGAAGAAAACGGCCTGATCACGCCCGACACCAAGCTCACCGACCAGGAACTCAATCACCTGATCTTTGCGCCGGGTTTCTCGACCGCCAAGGAAGTGACTTCGCTTTCGGGACGTGGTGTCGGCATGGACGTGGTCAAGCGCACCATTGACGGGTTGCGCGGCACCATCGATGTCACCAGCAAGCCGGGCCAGGGCTCGACCATGACCCTGCGGTTGCCGCTGACCCTGGCCATCATCGATGGCATGCTCGTGCGGGTCGGCAATGGCCGCTACACCATTCCGCTGGCGGCCGTCGAGGAATGCGTGGAACTGCCGGAGGGCATCGAGGCCCATGCCAAGGGCCGCAACTTCCTCGATATTCGCGGAGCCCTCGTGCCCTATCTGCGGTTGCGCGAAGTCTTCGGCACCAGGGGCGAGAGCGAGCCGCACCAGAAGGTGGTGATCGTCTCTTCCGGCGAAGGCCGGGTGGGCCTGGTGGTCGACCAGATCATCGGCAACAACCAGACCGTCATCAAGCAGCTCTCCAAGCTCCATTCGGGCATCAAGTCCTTCTCGGGCGCCACCATTCTGGGTGACGGCTCAGTGGCCCTGATCCTGGACACCGCCCATCTGGTGGCCGCCGGCCAGGGCTATGTGGATCGCAACCTTACCGGGAGGGCCGCATGAGCCAGGCCATGAAACTGGTCGAACTGGCCCAAACCGCGCCAGCCGACGCAATGAACGCCCTGACCATCCGCCTCGATGACGAGCTGTTTGCCGTCGAGGCCCACCATGTGCGCGAAATTCTCGAGCTGGTGCCGATCACCGAAGTGCCCAATGCACCCGAATTTGTCGGCGGGCTGATCAATGTACGCGGCCGCGTCGTGCCGCTGGCCGATCTGCGCGTCATGTTCGGCATGAACCGGGCTGAACCGGACGAGGACACCCGCATCGTCGTGATGGAAGTCGACATGGATGGCGAGCCCGCCATTGTCGGCATCCTGGCCGACAAGGTGCATGACGTCACCGATATCGAGGCCGCTTCCATCGAGGAGGCCCCCAAGGTCGGCATGCGCTGGCGCCCCGAATTCATCAAGGGCATCGGCAAGCGCAATGGCGGCTTCATCATCATTCCGAACATGGAACGCATTTTCGAAATCTCGGGCGCAAGAACCGCACCCGTCGCAGCTTCAGAAGAAAGGTCTGCATCGTGAGACTGACTATCAAGACAAAACTGGCGGCCGTCTTCGGCGTTGTCGTCGCCCTGTCGGCAGGGAGCATGTTCATTGCCCTGCAGAATTTGGGGCAGCTCAATCAGGAACTTGAAACCATTGTCGAGGTCCGCTCGGCAAACCTGGTGCGCTCGTCTCAAATGCAGACAAGCCTGGAAAGCTTGGGATCGCGCGTTCGCGCCCAGATCATCACAAAAGACCAGGCCGAAAAGGAGAGCTACGTCGCATCGCTCGACGAAGACTACCGCGAACTGGTCGACGGTCACGCCTTTCTCACGGGCAACACAATGGATCCAGCAATCAAGGAACTGTTGCCCAACTTTATCGCCAAAGTCGACGAACTCTACGTCGCTGTCGAACGCGGTGAGGAACTGACCCTCAAGAACTCCGACGCCAATGCCCTGGCGGTCAGCCGTAGCGAAGGCAGCGGTTCTCTGGGCGTGTTCGAGGAGACCATGGCGGCCCTGCGCGCTTCCTTGCAGCGCAAGGTGGATGCAGGCGACCTTTCCGCTTTCCCCGCCTATCAGGCCGCAACAGAGATGTTCCTCACTGGCTCGGATATGTTCCGCCAGCAGCGCAACGTGCTCCTTGCTGCCTCTCAGGACCGCACACTGCAGGAAACGTGGAATGCGGACTATCTGGCCGGCGTCGAGGCCAATGCCGAACGCCTTCCAGTGCTGCAACGCACGATGCCGGCATCCGACATCGCGTTGTACAATGCCGCCCGCGACGCCTATGACGACATGGTCGCCGCCATGGACAAGGCCGTGGCCATTTCCATGGAGAATGGCGACTATTTCGCGCTCCAGGAAATGCAGAACGTCAACACGCTGCGCCGCGAAGCCAGCGCCATTCTCCAGACCATGATAGATCGCAACACGACCATCATGGAACAAGCCAAGGCAGATGCCGCACAACTCTACCAGACCTCGACAATGCTGCTGATCGGCCTGCTGGTTGGCTCGGCCCTGATCGCCCTGGTCGCCGCCACCTGGATCGTTGTCTCTATCTCCCGCGCCCTCACAAGCGCCGTGCGCCTCGCCGACGACGTGGCCGGTGGCAATCTCTCGGCCAGTGCCGATGTCAAATCCGACGACGAAGTGGGTGATCTGATCAAGGCGCTCAACGCCATGACCCAGAAGCTGCGCGATGTTGTCGGCGAAGTCACCAATGCCACCCGCAATGTGGCGGCCGGCTCCCAGGAAATGTCGGCCACCGCCGAACAGCTCAGCCAGGGTGCCACTGAACAGGCCTCCTCCACCGAAGAGGCATCCGCCTCGATGGAAGAAATGGCTGCCACCATCAAGCAGTCGGCCGACAACGCCACCCAGACCGAAAAGATCGCTCGTCAGTCCGCTGCCGATGCGATTGCCTCGGGCGAAGCGGTGAACAACGCGGTTTCGGCCATGCAGACCATCGCCGAAAAGATCATGGTGGTGCAGGAAATCGCCCGCCAGACCGACCTACTGGCGCTTAACGCGGCCGTCGAAGCGGCCCGTGCCGGTGAACATGGCCGCGGCTTCGCGGTCGTGGCCTCCGAAGTGCGCAAGCTCGCCGAGCGTAGCCAGGCCGCGGCGGGCGAAATCTCGACCCTCTCGGGCACCACGGTCAAGGCCGCCCAGTCGGCTGGCGACATGCTCTCCAAGCTGGTCCCCGATATCCAGCGCACTGCTGAACTGGTGGAAGAGATCTCCGCAGGTAGCCGCGAGCAGAATGCCGGTGCCGCCCAGATCAACACCGCCATCCAGCAGCTCGACAAGGTGACCCAGCAGAACACCTCGGCCGCCGAGGAAATGTCGGCCACCTCCGAGGAGCTGGCCAGCCAGGCCGAGCAGCTCCAATCCGCCATCAGCTACTTCCGCATCGATGCCTCATCGATCACGGCCGTGGCCAATGACGGCGCCGGCGACAAGGCCGACCTCAAATCCGCCATCCTGGCCAAGGCTCCGCATATGGCCCCGCGCAAGCCGGTCAAGAGCAAGGCAAAGGTCAAGAGCAGCGGTGGCGGCTTCGACCTCGATATGGGCGATGCCGGTGACGACCTCGACGGTGATTTCACCCGTCGCGGTGCCGCCTGAGCGGATCGGTAGCCATGGCTGAACAAGCCCAATATGTGACCTTGGGCGTCGCGGAGGAAATCTTCGCGGCGCCGGTAGCCAAGGTCCTCGAAATCCTCGACATGCGGCCCATAGCCCGCCTGCCGCGGGCACCGGGCAACCTGCTCGGCATGATCGATGTGCGCGGCCAGGGGGTGCCAGTGCTGGACTTGCGCCTGACCCTGGGCATGGAGTCGGCACCAGACACCGAGAACACCCGCATTGTCGTCCTCGCCATCAATGGCGCCGACGGTGTGTTGACCCTGGGGCTCAAGGCCGACCGGGTGTTCGAAGTGACCGTGCTCGATCAGGCGACGCTGGACCCGCCCCCACCGGTTTCGGCCGGCTGGGGCGACCAGGTCATCCAGGGCATCGGCCGCCGTAATGGCGAATTCGTCACCGTGCTCGACCTCGACCGCATGCTGGGCAGCATCCCGCTGCCGGCCACCCGGGCAGCCTGAACACCACAAGGCCGGCTCTTCCGCCGGCCTTGTCCCGCCTTTTCGGAGTATCGCACTTGGCTGCCCTTGCACACCGCCTGGACGACGACGACCACCTGTCTGACGCCGATTTCAGCAAGATTTCAAACCTCATCGGCCAGCAGGTGGGCATCAAGCTGCCCCCCGGCAAGCGGCTGATGGTGGAGGGGCGTCTGCGCCGCCGCCTGCGTGCGCTCGATCTGACCAGCTTCTCGGACTATGGCGACTATCTGTTCCGGCGCGACGGGCTGGAGACCGAGATCACCTATCTGATCAACGCGGTCACCACCAACAAGACCGACTTCTTCCGCGAGCCCGAGCACTTCGAATTGATGCAGAAGAAGCTGGTGGCCGAGCTGATCGCGCAGCGCCACGACCGCCTGCCCCTGCTCAAGGTCTGGAGCGCGGCCAGCTCGACCGGCGCGGAAGCCTATACCACCGCCATGGTGTTGGCCGACATGGTGTCCCAGCGCCGCGACTTCCGCTTTGCCGTTCTGGGCACCGATATCTCCACCGATGTGCTCGAAACCGGGCGACGCGCTATCTATCCGGCCGAACAGATCGTACCGGTCCCGCCCGGCATGCAGTCGCGCTATCTGATGCAGGCGCGGCGCCCCGGCGCCCGCCCGGAAGTGCGCGTCGTCCCCGAATTGCGCCGGCTGGTGCGCTTCGACCAGCTCAACCTGATGCAGGAGAGCTACCCCTATGATCGGGACGTCGACATCATCCTGCTGCGAAATGTGCTGATCTATTTCGAAAAAGCCGACCAGGCGAAGGTCATTTCGCGGCTGATCGGGCATTTGCGCCCCGGCGGTTATCTTCTTCTTGGTCATTCGGAGTCCATGATCGGAACATCGATCACCATGCGGCAGGTTGCGCCTGCCGTGTTCCAGAAGACCTGAGACGAGACGAAGCGATGAATGAGAAGATCCGCGTTCTGATCGTTGATGACAGCGCCTCGGTGCGCACCACGCTTGCCGACATCATCTCGGCCGATCCAGATCTTGAGGTCATGGCGACTGCTGCCGACCCCTATGTGGCCGTGGAACGCATCCGTCAGGAAGTGCCTGATGTGATGTTTCTCGACATCGAACTACCGCGCATGGATGGGATCACCTTCCTGCGCAAGATCATGTCGCAGCGCCCCATCCCCGTGGTGATCTGCTCGAGCCTGGCCCAGGACGGCTCGGACGCCTTCATGCAGGCGCTCGAGGCCGGCGCGGTCGACGTGGTGGCCAAGCCGCGCGTGGACACCGCCCAGTTCCTGCAAGAATCGCGCATGCGGATCTGCGATGCGGCCAAGGCCGCCGCCCATGCCAAGATGCGCGGCCTCGCCAAGGCCAGCCCCGAGCTGCGCGCGCCCGTGCCTGACGTCAAGGTCGAGGCCAAGCTGACTGCCGACGCCATCATCCCACCCATTTCCGATGCCCGGCGGGAGAGCCTGATCGCGCGGCTCCCCGTCACCGAACCGATTGTGGCCATCGGCGCCTCTACCGGCGGCACCGAAGCCTTGCGCGAAGTGCTCGAAGCCCTGCCCGCCGACGCCCCGCCCATACTGATCGTCCAGCACATGCCGGAAAAATTCACCACCGCCTTTGCCCGCCGGCTCGACGCGAGCTGTGCCGTGCGGGTCAAGGAAGCCGAGGATGGCGATCTGGTCCAGCCCGGCCAGGTGCTCATCGCCCCGGGCAATCTGCACATGCTGCTGGTCCGCAATGGCGCGCGCTATACCGTCTCGATCAAGGAGGGGCCGCATATTTCGCGCCACCGCCCGTCGGTCGATGTGCTGTTCCGCTCGACTGCCCAGGCGGCCGGGCGCAATGCCCTGGGCATCATCCTGACCGGGATGGGCGACGACGGTGCCCGAGGCCTGCTCGAAATGCGCCAGATGGGCAGCCCCACCATTGCCCAGGACGAAGCCAGTTGCGTGGTCTTTGGCATGCCCAAGGAAGCCATTGCCCGCGGCGGCGCCGGCCGCACTCTCCCCCTGTCCAAAATGGCCGGCGAAATTGTTGCGCATGCGCGCGCCGCCACTTCCGGAGCAAAGACGTGACCTCTTCCGCCGACCCCCGCGCCATGCGCCGCCTTGCCGACGATCTGGCCCGCCCGCGCCAGGATATTGAAGCGGCTTTCGTTGCCGTTGGCGGCCGGCTGACCGATGGCGCGGCGCTGCTCAACACGCTCTCCAAACTGTTCGAGGCCCTGCCCCAGACCCTGGGCGGAGAAGAGGTCGAGGAGGCCAGCGGTCATTTGCGCGCCGTGGCCACTCGCGCCGGGCAGCTCGCCACCACCTTTGCCCAGGAAAAGTCGGATCTCGCCCGCCTGGCAGAGGTGGTTGCCGCCGCCAATTCGCCGATCTCCGACCTCAAGCGCGCCGTCAAGATGATGGGCATTGTTTCGGTCAATGCGCGCGTCACTGCCGCCGGCATTGTCGGGGACAGCGATGATTTCGAGGTGTTTACCACCGACATCGCCACGCTTTCCGATTCCGCCAGCCGCACCATTCAGGACTTTGCCCAGGTCTATCGCCAGCTCACCGCCGAAGTGGATCGCGCCACCAGCCAGCGCGCCCGCTTCGAAACGGCCCATGCCGACACGCTCAATCATCTGGGCACCAGCCTGAGCTCGACCCTGGCCGCACTCGACCAGCAGCGGGCCGTGGCGCTGGAGAGCAGCACCGAAACCGGCCGCGTCTCGCGCCAGATCGTGGGCCGCATC
Source organism: Devosia sp. (assembly GCA_040218355.1). Classification (GTDB taxonomy): domain Bacteria; phylum Pseudomonadota; class Alphaproteobacteria; order Rhizobiales; family Devosiaceae; genus Devosia. The sequence goes on from JAVJRP010000012.1 coordinate 442,538, forward strand.
GGCAGCGCCGTGATGTCGCTGCAGGTGGGCGACGCCACCCGGCAGCGGATCGAGCATGCCGAACTGGCCCTGACCAGCATGGCTGACCTCATTGAGGGGCATGCAGCCTTCGACCAGACACTGCCCGGCGAACAGCATGATACGGCCCTGGCCGCCCTGGCCGCGCTGCAGCACCAGCAGATTGCCGGCACCGCCCAGAGCTTTGCCCAGGAGGTCGAACAGGCCGAAGCCGACCTCTCGGCGCTGGCTGCCGATGCCGGCACCATCATGGCCCGCAGTCGCGATTTTCATGGGGATGAGCGCGGCACCAGCTCCGCCGTCGCCAGCCTCAGCGCCCAATTGCGCACGGCTGTGACCATCCTGGCCGATTTTGAGGCCGAACGCGCCAAGCTGGAAATCGTCGCCCATGCCGTGCAGGAAACGGTCAAGACGCTGCTCGAACATGTCGCAGCGGTGCAGGAGATCGAGGCCAATATGCGCCTGGTCAGCCTCAATGCCGCCGTGCGCTGTGCCCAGCTCGGGCCACGTGGCGCCTCGCTCACCGTCATCGCCACCCAATTGCGCGAATTGACCAGCGAAACCGTCATCGCCGCTGAAGCGGCCATGGCGCGGCTCGGCGAATCCTCGACGCTGGCCGGCTCCTTCGGCGCCGCATCGGACCAGGGCAGCGGCCAGATCGGAGAGCTCGAAGACCAGGCCAATCTGGCGCTCGACATTCTCTCTACGCTTGATCGTGGCCTTGCCGATGCTTTGAAACGCCTCAACAGCGATGGCCCCAAGGTAATCAAGCTGCTCGAAGCGGCCGCCGACGGCTTGTCGGGTCAGTCGGCGATGGCTGAAACCCTCGACGATATCGCCATCGCCACCGCCGCGCTCAGCACCCAGGCACCGCCGGCCCAGCTCACCCCCGAGCTGTCGGCCATCCTAGCGAGCCTGCGCAAGAGCTACACCATGGAGGCTGAGCGCCAGATCCACGACCGGCTGTTTGCGGCCGCCGCCGGCGCGGCCAATGCCGGGTCAGCATCCCAGGACGAGAACGAAGCGGGCGAGGATCTGGCAGCGTTCATGCTCTGACAGGTTGACCAGCCAAGGCCCGTCGCCCTGCCCCCCTTGAGACGGCCTACGATCGGCCGCCCCGCCTTTTGCTCACGATGCGCGGTGCCTGAGAAAGACAGGGGCGCCCAATGACAGGACCTTCAGCCCTTCCCGCTGCCACAGCAGAACGGCCAGGGCCACGGTCCGGCATGCCATTGCAATGGCGCTTGCGATGGCAGCCCCGAGGGCGCCCAGTTCGGGCACCAGAGCCAACGCCCCGACCACGGTGACTGCAACCACGCCCAGCGCGACAAGCAGGCCCTCGCGCTGCCGTCCGAGCACCACCAGCGCTTCGGCGGACTGACCTGACATGGCCCTTGCGACCATGCCCAGGCCCAGCACGACCATGACGGACTGACCCGCCAGATAGCCGCTGCCGAACGCGGCGAGCAGCCACGGCGCCGCAAGCAAGGTCACGCCAACGGCAGCCAGCGTGGCCCAGAAGGTCAGACGGGTCGCCTCCAATATGCTCGATTGCAGCTCGGTGCGGTTGGACGATGCCAGATCCATGGCAAACCGGTGGCCCGAGACCAGCGTCATGGCATAGGCAACAAAGCCGGCCAGAGCCAGCGTTCGCGCCGCCGCAAAGTAGAGGCCGACCACTTCCGGCTCAGACAGCAGGCTCAGCACCAGGATGTCGGAATAGCTGGTGAGGTCCTCGAGCCCCGAGAGCAGGAGGAGCGGCAGCGATGCCCGCAACCAAAGGCGGCGTTGCTTGTTCGAGGCGCTCCGCGCCCCTCCGGCCAGCCTGTTGAGGCGCCGGGTCACAAGTCCGAGCAGCAACAGGGCGATCATGCCCATGCACCCGATCAGCACGCCGCCGACAATCGGCAGCGTCAGGGTCACGCCCGCCGCCGAAAGTCCAAGGCAGGTTCCCCCGATCAGGATCGGCCGCAGGATATAAACCGGCACGGCAGCAAGGCGGAACCAGCCCATGCTGCGCGCGATGCCTTCCAGGTAATATTCAAGGCCAAGAACGGGCAGGCCAATGGCGACAAGGACAATGGTCAGCAAGGGCCCGTCAAGGCCCGCCCCCAGCCAGATGCCTAGCGCGGTGGCAATAATCGCCGCCCCGACAATGAGCACGACGGCCAGGCCGAACTGCCAGTATCCGAACAGCGCCTGCAAGCGGTGGCGCTGGGTGTAGCGCGGCAGAAACCGGACGGAGGATTCTGCAAAGCCCATCGCCGCGAAGCTGCCCAGCGAAAGCATCCAGGTCCAGACCGTGACATAGCCACCATATCTTTCGCCCGGCAGCAAACGCGCCAGCAGCACCTGAAGCCCGAACACCAGGCCGGCCCCCAGAACGCGGATCAGCAGCGCAATGGCCGCATCAATTGCGCTGCTGCGCCCCCTAGACATAGAGCAGCAGACAGGCGGCAGGCTGCATCCAGGCGCGAATGCGCTCGAACGTGGCGGGCAGGCGCGCATGAACCCGCTTGAGCATGGGGCGGAAATTCCGCAACCAGGCCGTCGCATAGAACTGCCCGCGCCAACTCAGGGCTTCGACCTGCAGGGCGGTCCGAATTTCGGTGTTCGTCCAGCTCGCCTTGTAGTCTGCCGGATTGATGAGCAGATCGTAGCGCTGGACATGATGCTCGATCAGCCACGCAACAGTGAACTCCATTTGTACCTTTCCCGGTGACAAATGGCGCAAACTCCAGTCAAAGCCTCCCAGATAGGCATAGTAATGCCCCTGCCGGATAAAGCCCAATTCCATCGCGACGACGCGACTGCCGGTCCGAAGCACCGAAAGACAAGCACCGGCGGGTTGCGATGCGTCGCCGTCCAGTGATTGCAGGAACGCTTCGACGCCGCTCATTGAAAAGCCGGTACTGAACTTTCCGGTTTCCTTGAGCCAGAGGCGCTTCATTGCGACGCATTGTTCCACCAGCGGCGCGAACTGCCCGTCATCGGGCCACAAGACTTCGAAGTGCAACTCCCCCACGCGCGCCAGATGATTGCGTCGTCTGTTGCGATTGCGCTTCTGCCGCTTGCCAAGCTGGTCGGCATAGTCCTGCGCCGAGGAGAAGCTGGACAGGTCGAGCATCGAAGCCACATTTGCCACAGGCTCATGCCCCGCGCCGGTCACCAGATCCAGCGCACTTCCACTCAAAACCGCACGGGAGAGCAGGACATCGCATCCCGAGTTCTGGACGGCTGCATTGAGGCATTGCGCCACTTCCGGATCGTTGCGCATTGCCGGGTGGATCAGCAGGCCACAATATTGCGTATGCGGCACGCCCAGCGTCTCCAGGCGCTTGAGGCCAAGGCTTTCAACGATCATGCGCGGCCACAGTGCCACCAGCGACTCGCCCTGCCAGACAGTGACCACATAGGGCGTTCGGCCCCCATCCTTGCAGAACCGCGCCACCCAATTGCGGCACCAGTCATAGCTCTGGAAGTATGAGAGGGGATCGCCGCAAGCCGTCTCCAGTTCAGACCAGGCATGGGCGTTCTGCTCAATCTGTTCCAGGGTGCAGAGCACACGACTTTGAAAATGATGTCCGGTACGGCAAATAAAGTCTTGCGACCGAAACCCGAACTCGCCTCAAAGCATCCCAATCCGGCGGCACATGACGACACAAGCCACCCACGGCGCCCGACAATTGCTGGCCATCGGAGAGTTCTGATTTCATTTTTCGGTGAGGGAATTGGTAGCGGAGGAGGGATTTGAACCCCCGACACAAGGATTATGATTCCTCTGCTCTAACCAACTGAGCTACTCCGCCCCAAACAGGCCGTCGGTGGTTGGCCGACGCGCGCCTTACTAAGGTTTGCTGGCTCATCCTGTCAAGCGGCGCCTTCAGCCTGTGTGCGAAAACTGTGTGACACCGTCAATGGCCGTCGATTTGTTCGAAAATCGGCATCAGTGCGTTGCGATTGGATTGCTTTTCACCGGTGAATTCCGGCCCTACATTGCTCTCAACACCGGCGCACCCTGGCGCCCATGAGGAGTATTGGACATGACTCTCGAACTTGGCGGCATCCACCACCTGACCGCAGTAACGGCCGATGCGCCGAAGAACCTGAAATTCTACACCCAGACCTTGGGTATGCGCCTGATCAAGAAGACGGTGAACCAGGACGACACCTCGGCCTACCACCTGTTTTATGGCGATGGCGTGGCCTCGCCCGGCGCCGACCTGACCTTTTTCGATTTCAACACGATGCGCGAAACACGCGGCAACCACACCGTGGGCCGCACTGGGCTGCGCGTCGGCAGCGCCGAAACCCTACAATGGTGGAAGGACCACCTGCAGGAGAACAATGTCGGCACCAGCGCCATCAAGGAGCGCCTCGGCCATCTCTCGCTCGATTTCGAGGATTTCGAAGGCCAGCGCTTCCGCCTCGTGGTCGATGACAAGAACAAGGTCGTGCCCTGGGCGAAATCACCAGTTCCCGCTGACAAGCAGATTATCGGCCTCGGGCCGATCACGCTCTCAGTGCCCAAGCTCGAGCCGACAGACGCCATGCTGACCCGCGTGATGAACATGCGTCAGGTCCGCAATTACCCGGCGCGCGAGCGCAATGCAGAAGTGTTCGTCTATGAAATGGGTCCGGGTGGACCGGCCGCCGAGCTGCATGTTTCGGTCGACCCCAGCCTGCCCCAGGCCCGGCCGGGCGCCGGTGGCGTGCACCATGTCGCCTTCCGCACACCCAATCAGGACACGCTGCGTGAGTGGATCGAGCGGGTGAACAGCTTCGGCATTCGCTCCTCGGGTGAGGTGGAACGCTTCTATTTCACCTCGCTCTATTTCCGCGAGCCCAATGGCATTCTGTTCGAACTGGCCACCGACGTTCCCGGCTTTGCCACCGACGAGCCGATGGAAAGCCTGGGCGAAACCCTGAGCCTGCCGCCCTTCCTCGAAGACCGGCGCGCCCAGATCGAAGCAGGTTTGAAGCCGCTGGACTGATGCGAGCAGCAGCGCCGGGTGAGCCTCCCTCATCCGGCGTTGTGCCTTTACCGCTCTGTCGCCGCATCGGGCTTCAACACCCCGGCCGTCTCGACCAGGCCGATGAACTCGCTGCGATAACCGCCCTCATCTGACCCACGCCCTGCTCTGGCCAGGTCTTCGATTGCATTCCAACCCATGGCCGCCCCATAGGCACTGCCCTTGAGCTTCTGCCCGAAGGCGGCGACGGCGGCAGCAAACTGCGCATCGGCGCCAGCATCGGCGATATCGCCATACACCACCTCTGCCGTGACCGGCTGCTCGATCAACTGGCTGACATCGCTGCCCGGCAGCTTGTAGCGCATCTTGAGGAAGGCGATTTCATCGCTGGTCCCGGACGCTTCGGCATTGCCATAGCGCAATGGATCGACCAGTTCGCCGCCTGACCCGACCGGGGTAACCTCATAGAGTGCCGTGACCGTGGTGCCCGCGCCGACATCGCCCGCGTCGACCGCATCATTGTTGAAGTCTTCGCGATCGAGCGCCCGCGTCTCATAGCCGATCAGCCGGTATTCGCTGACCACGGCCGGGTTGAACTCGACCTGCACTTTCACATCCCGCGCGATGGTGTGCAGCGTGCCGCCAATCTCCTCGACCAGCACTTTCCTGGCCTCGGCGAAACTCGAAATATAGCTGGCATTGCCATCCCCGTTCTGCGCCAGGGCCTGCATGGTGGCATCATCCAGATTGCCACGCCCGAAGCCGAGAACCGACAGGCCGACGCCGCTGGCGCGCTTGTCGGCAATGAAATCCTTGAGCGCGTCAGGATCGTCGATACCCACATTGAAATCGCCATCGGTGGCCAGGATCACCCGATTGGTGCCACCGGCAATGCGCGCCTGCTCGGCGAGCCGATAGGCCAGTTCGATCCCCTCAGCGCCCGCAGTGCTGCCACCAGCATAGAGTTGGTCGAGCGCCGCCATGATGCGCGCTTTGTTGTCAGCCGTGGTCGGCTCCAGCGCCACACCCGCCGAGCCGGCATAAGTGACGATGGACACCGTGTCATCGGCGGACAATTGGTCGAGCAGGAGCGCAAAAGCCCGTTTGAGCAATGGCAGCTTGTCCGGCGCATCCATCGAACCCGAGGTGTCGATGAGAAACACCAGGTTGCTCTGTGTGTCTGCCACTGGTGGCTCAAATCCCTTGATGCCGATCTGCAGAATCTGCGTCTGCGCGTTCCAGGGGGTGGGATAGACCATCAGGGTCGGTTCGAACGGCACCTCGGCGCTTTGCGCCGGGCGATAGCTGTAGGGGAAGTAATTGATCAGCTCTTCGAGGCGCACCGCGTCGCGATCCGGCACGAAGCCATCCTCCAGCATGCGTCGCGTATAGGCATAGCTGGCCGTATCGACATCGAGCGAGAAGGTCGATACGGGCTCTTCGGCGGCCACTTGCAGGCGCTGCTCCTCGAAGCTGGAAAATTCGTCGCCACTGGGCTGCAGCATTTGCGCGGGGGGCATAACGTTCGCCGCACGTTCGGCCATCATGCCTCCAGAGGGCGCTGCCGAAATCATCGGCGCCGGCGCCGGCGCCCCAGCGCTCAGCTTTTGTGCTGCTGCAGTTCGGCCCACTTCGCTGTCCGCCAGCATCATCGGTTCGGCAACCGCCGGCGCGACGGTATCAGCCACGGCCATCTCTGTGACTGCCTCTTCACGAACCACCGCTTGCGGTTCACCCGCCATGGCGTCATCCGCTTCGGCCTCGGCCAGCTCGACCGGCTGGCCGATCTGCGGCGCGACAGAACCCTGTCGGGTCAGGGCGGTGGACGAATAAAGCTGCCAGCCAAGCGGCAGCACCAGAAGGGCGATGGCGGCGGTGCCGACCGGAATGCGCATATCCATGATCGAAATCCTCTTCAGGGACGTGATGATGGAGATGAGACGCGCGCCAAGCCCGGCGCCTTGGGTTGAGGCCGAAAGTTTCTTGTTCTCGCCCTCGAAAGCCGCGCGTGCCGCGGCCATCGCCTCTTGACGGGCGGCGGCACGCGGTGGCGGCACTGGGGTCGATTTCAATGTGTTGAACGGATCGTTTTCGTCAGGAAAGCTCATAGCAGCCCCCTCAATGTCTTGCGGGCCTGATGCACATGGTAGGAGACCGTGGCCTCCCTGATGCCCATGACAATGGCCGCTTCTGCGTGGCTCAGCTCTTCGGCATAGACCAGCAGCACGGCGTCGCGCTGTTGCTCGGGCAGACGACGCACCGCATCCCAGAGCTGGCGGCTGGTGGAGGCATCCTCCTGGTCCGGGGGCGCCTCGGTCGGGCTCACCTGGGCATAGGCCTTTGCATGGCGGCCGCGCCGCGCGCCGGCCCTTTGCCAATCTCGCACCGTGTTGAGCGTGATGCGATAGACCCAGCTTGAAAAGGCACTGCGCCCGTCAAAGCCGGCAATTGCCTGCCCGATCTTGACGCACACCTCCTGCGCAATGTCCTCGGCATCGTCGCGGTGCCCGCACCAGCGCCAGGCCGTGCGATAAATGCGCTCATACTGATCTTCGATCAGCCCGGCAAAGGCCGCGGCATCGCCCTTGCGTGCACGCGCCAGCAGCGCCGTACTCGGCGCCTCCGAAATCTCGGGTGGGGGTGCGGCGGTCAGTCCCATCACTTCTGCATGCACTTGCTGCCTCTCCGGGCTATTCTAGTGCGTATGACGCGCGCGCCACCCCATTCCTTTGGTGGTCTCGAACATTTTTCTTTTTCTGGAAGGCTCCGCCATGTCGGACGAACCGAAAACCGGCCCCTTCGGGCTCAACCCCATCCGCATCATGATCCTTCTGATGGGCGCGCTGGTGCTGCTGATTTCCATCGGTATGTTCCTGGGAGGCCCGAATTCCTATCAGGCCCTCAGGGACGCCTCCAACGCGGCCAAGGAACCGACCGCAGAGCAATTGAGCGGGGAGTAGAGGCGGAGCACAGCTATTCCTCTCCCCATTGGGGAGAGGAAATCAGGCCACCAGCGCCTGCGGCACGGCCTCGGCAATGAAGCCGCCGCCCAGCACTTCGCTCATCTCGCTGTCATCGGCGTAGAACACACAGGCCTGGCCCGGCGAAATGCCGTATTCGCCGCTGACCAGCGTCACATAGACTTCGCCATTCTGCATCTGGATGATAGCCGGCTGCGGGCCACGGGTCGAGCGTACCTTGACCTCGACCGGCGCCCCATTGCCTGCGCTGACGTCCGCCAATGGCAGGCTGCCGAGCCAGTTCACATCGCGCAGCCGGACCGTATGGGTCTTGAGCGCTTCGCGCGGACCAACGATCACCCGGCCGCTGCGATGGTCGAGTTTGACCACATAAAGTGGTTCGCCCGCAGCAATGCCCAGGCCCTTGCGCTGACCGATCGTGTAATGGACGATCCCGTCATGCTCGCCCAGCACCCGGCCATCCATATGGACGATCTCGCCCTTGGCGAGCGCCTCGGGGTGCATCTTGGCAATGATGTCGGCATATTTGCCCTGCGGCACAAAGCAGATGTCCTGGCTGTCGTGCTTCTCGGCGATTTCGAGGCCCATGTCGCGGGCAAGCTCGCGCACTTCGGCCTTGCCCATGCCGCCCAGCGGAAAGCGCAGGAAATCGAGCTGGTCCTGGGTGGTGGCAAACAGGAAATAGGACTGGTCGCGGTCATTGTCGCGTGGACGGAACAGGTGCCGTCGGCCGTCCTCACCCAGCCGCGTCTGCACATAATGGCCCGTGGCCAGTACATCGGCCCCCAGATCCTGCGCCACCGTCATCAAGTCGACGAACTTGACCGACTGGTTGCAGGCAATGCAGGGCACCGGCGTTTCACCCTGCTGGTAGGCATTGGCAAAGGGCTCGATGACCGCGTTCTTGAAGCGCTCTTCATAGTCGAGCACGTAGTGGGGAATGCCCAGCTTGGCGGCGACGCGGCGCGCATCGTGAATGTCCTGCCCGGCGCAGCATGCGCCCTTGCGATGGATGGCTTCGCCATGATCGTAAAGCTGCAGGGTCACGCCGACCACTTCATAGCCCTCTCGGGCGAGCAGGCCGGCAACAACGGAGGAATCCACGCCCCCGGACATGGCGACGACGACGCGCGTGTCCTCCGGGCGCTTGGCAATATCAAGCGAGTTCAACATCTCTTCTCGTATCCGGTTGGGGTCAAGGGCCAGCGGAAACTGTGAGCGGTTCCATACGCCGAGATGGCCGGTCTGTCCATTGCCGCACCCGGCAGCTTTTGCCGCCTGCCCGGCAAGCTCGACCCGGCCAACACCGGAGGCTCGGCCGCTACGAACCATTACACCCCTGAAAACAAAAGCGAATTGCATCGCACACAATCTGGCAAGCCTCTTGCATTGCACTGTCCGGATGAGTGTTTTGTTCAAGGGCGCCCCAAGTTGGCATCACATCTGACGATAATCAGCGGCACCAGCGCCTCCGGCGCAATCGGCAAGGCGTTCGCCGGCCAGTCCGCTGCCGCGCAGGACGCAACCAGCGAGCCCACCGGCCTGCTCGGCCTGTTTGCAGCTCTGCTGGACAATGCCGGGTTGGAAGCCAGCGCAACCGTGCCGGCGCCCGTGCCCGGCGCCAGTTCCGGCCAGCCCAATTCTGCTTTCGATCTGGCCGAACTGTTTCGCCTGGGCCTGGCGGCCAGTTCGGGTGAAACCACCTCGGACGAGGAAGCCGATCCCGAAGCGCTGGCAGCCGCCATCGACCAGACCGGCCAGGCCGCAACTGCTAACCCCACGCCCATGGTGGACTTTGTCGAGGCGCTGAGCGCGCTCAAGACCAGCCTGGATCAGGGCGAAGCGCTCGACCCGGAACTGCTCGAACAGGTGGAAACCGCGCTTTCCGACCTGGCTGAGGCCCTGGGCCTCGATATCGAGGCGCTGACCGTTCCCGAAGATTTTGCTGCCCTGCTCGAAACCACTGGTGAGGATGACACGGGCCTGGCCGGGGCGCTGACCCAATTGCTGGCGCCGCTTGCCCAGTCGCTCTCGACCGCCCAGCCCGCGACCGATGCTGAACAGGCCTTCGCGGCCTCTGAGGCCAGCGCGCAGCTCAAGGCGCTGGGCGACAAGCTCGGGGCCCTGCTGGGGGCCTTGGCAGACGGTGATGTGCCGGCCGAGAAGCTCGCCGCGCTGGGCATGACGCCCGGGCAGCCGCTCGACGCCGAGATTGAAGCCGCACTGGGGCGCTTTGCCGCCGGCCTGACTCAGCAGGCCGCCAGCGTGCCCGAAGAGCCAGTGCTGGCCACGCCGGCTCTGAAGATCAGCGAACCGGTGCTGTCCGGCAAGTCTGCTGTCGCCGCGGACACGCTGGACATGTCCAGCGCCACCGCTCGCACCACCGAAGAACCCGACACATCGGGCCAACAGCGCGACAACAATGGTCAATCCGCCGCCGATCGCGGCCGGGAGCGCGTAGAGCCCGTCAACCGCGAGGCGCGCAGCGGCAATGCGGCAGCCATGGCTCCGGTCGATGCTTCGAACACGCCAGCGCCTTCCGCCGATGCCAATGCACAGGCAACAAACGCTTCCCGCGTCGATGCGGCAGCCAATCCGCGCATCATTCAGGCCGGCTACCAGACCAGCCAGCAGCAGCTCAACCTGCCCCAGATCGCCTTCGAACTGGCCCGGCAGGTTCAAGACGGCAATACCCGCTTCCAGATCCGGCTCGACCCGCCCGAACTGGGCCGTATCGATGTCCGTCTCGACATCAATGAATCAGGCCAGGTCAATGCCCGCCTGGTGGTGGAAAAGTCCGAAACCCTGGACCTGATGCAGCGCGACCAGCGGGGCCTGGAGCGTGCCCTGCAGCAGGCAGGCCTCGATGGGGCCAAGACCAATCTCGAATTTTCGCTCAAGCAGAACCCCTTCGCCGGCCAGCAGGGCCAGATGGGGGATGGCAAGGACGGCAATGGCGCGTTCGGGACCAGCGATGACAACGGCCTGGCTGCCGAGGCGGATCAAGAACCGCCCCCCATGGTCAATCTGTATCGCGGTGCCCTGACGGCCAGCGGCGTCAACATCACGGTGTAAGGAGTCCGGCCCATGGCAGTTGATAGCGTTTCACCCAGTTCGTCCACCAGTGCGGTTTCGTCCGCCCGTTCGACGATTGCCGGCAATTTCGACACTTTCCTGTCGATCCTGACGACCCAGCTCAAGAACCAGAACCCGCTCGATCCGCTCGATACCAATCAGTTCACCGCGCAATTGGTACAGTTCTCGGGCGTCGAGCAGCAGCTCAAGACCAATGAGTTCCTCGAAGCGCTGCTGCTCAACACCCAGACCAGCTATCGCGCCGATGCGGTCTCCTATATCGGCAAGCAGGTTTCAGCCTCCGGCGAAACTGCCGAGCTGGTCGATGGCGGCGCCTATTGGGCCTATGATGCCGATGCCAATGTCGCCAATGCCACGGTGAGCATCAAGGATGCGGCCGGCAATGTGGTCTATACCGAAACCGGTTCGCTCAATGCCGGTCCTGGCGCTTTCCTCTGGGATGGCGTGGGCTCCGACGGCAACACCAAGCCCGATGGCATCTATACCATCGAAATCAAGGGCACCAATCTGGCCGGCAATGAGGTCAAGGTGTCCACCTCTTCGGTTGGCATTGTCACCGGCGTGGATTTCTCCGGTGCCGAGCCGATGCTGACCGTGGGCAAAAACAAGGTCGCCCTGTCTGACGTCACCGACATTCAACTGGTCAGCGAGACGCCAGCCGAGGACGGTGAAGGCGACGAGGAGACCGAGACGGAAACCTGACCATTGCACCATTTTCTCTGTGGTTTGGGGGCGGTCCGATGGGCCGCCCCTGCTCCGTTGCGGCGCAATCAATTGATTGAAACCGCTGGCGTTTCTTAACCTGTTGTAAGTTTCCCCTTAGGGGTATCTTAAGCTCACTGCCCTACTCTCAGGCTCATATGGTCAGGTTTGAGTAGAGAGTAAAATGACCGTACAGATGCGTCCTCGCGTGAAGTACGTTATTGGCCCCGACGGCAGCCCGCTGACAATTGCGGATCTTCCTCCAGCCAATACGAGACGGTGGGTAATCCGCCGCAAGGCAGAAGTTGTTGCCGCCGTTCGCGGTGGCCTGCTCAGCCTCGAAGAGGCGTGTGAGCGTTATACGCTCAGCGTCGATGAATTCCTCAACTGGCAGGCCGCCATCGATAAACATGGCCTTGCCGGTCTCCGGACGACCTGGATTCAGCACTATAGGGAAGGCTGACGCCTTTTCTCGCCGATTTCAGGCTGCCAATCACAAACCCGCCGGACACGTCCGGCGGGTTTCTTCTTTTCGTCAGGGGGTGGTGTTCGTGAGCCACTCGGCCGCCGCCGGGCGGGTCTTCATGCGATTGTAATAAGCCTCGCAGGCCGGCATGGGCGGATGGTCGAACGGAATCGCGAACCAGCGGTGCAGCCCCAACGTGATCGCGATGTCGGCCAGCGAGAAGTCATTGCCCACGACAAAATCGCCGCTCCTGGCCAGATGCGCTTCGATGATGTTCATCTTGCCCGTCCAGGCCGCGATATTGTCGGCCACCTTCTGGCTGTCATCGAACCCCGGCGCCTTGCGAATGATCGACATCAGCGGATAGGCCCAATTGGACCCCATCTCGTTGTTCTGCCAAAGCGCCCACTGCATCACGAGCCCCTGCTGGCGCGGATCCTCGGGCAAGAGCGAGCCCCCTGCCTTGCGGTTGAGATAGAGCATGATCGCCACGCTCTCCCAGAGCACGAAATCGTCCTCGACCAGCACCGGCACCTGCGCATTGGGATTGAGCGCCATGAATTCGGGCACCTTGGGATCGCGGTTGGGCATGCCCCAGTCTTCATGTTCGTAGGCCAGGCCCAGTTCGCGCGCCGCCCAGGTGGCCTTGCGCACATTGATGGACGTCACCCGCCCCAGAATCCGCATCATGTCCATTCACCTCTTGTTAACCCGACCCGGCAGTTCTTGCCTAAAATCGCAAGTTGCAACAGCCAGTTAATACATTGTTTACCATCCACTAGGTAATTTTTGCCCATCGGTCATGGGGGCACCTCGACCGTTTACAAACGGACCGGGTCTGCCGCGTGGAAAGTCTAACACATCTCATCAACCGCATCGGCCTGCCGCGCATTGCCGCCATGGCTCTGGTCGCTGTGTTGATGCTCGGCTTCTTCGGCTTCCTGATCATGCGGGCCCAGACACCGAACCTGGCGCCGCTCTATTCGGGGCTGAGCCTGGAAGATTCCTCGGCCATCGTCACCGAGCTGCAAACCCTCAACATTCCCTACGAACTGCGGGGTGAAGGCGACACCATCCTGGTGCCGCGCGATCAGATCACTACCATGCGCATGACGCTGGCCAGCGAAGGTCTGCCGACCCGCGGCCAGGTCGGCTACGAGATCTTCGATCAGCAATCGACCCTGGGCGCCACCAGCTTCGTACAGAACATCAACAATGTCCGGGCGCTCGAAGGCGAGCTGGCCCGCACCATCGGTTCGCTCAACCGAATCACCGGCGCCCGCGTGCATCTGGTGCTGCCCGAGCGCGAATTGTTCCGCCGCGAACGCCAGGACCCCTCCGCCTCCATCGTCCTGACCACCCGCGGCGAATTGTCCACCGGAGAAATTCGCGCCATCCAGCATCTGGTGGCCTCGGCCATCGAAGGACTGACGCCAAGCCGTGTCTCCATTGTCGACGAACAAGGCACGCTCCTGGCTTCGGGCACCGGCGAGGACGTTGCCGGCGTCATGACCGCGCAGAATGACGAGCGCACCCTGGGCTTTGAGAACCGGATGCGGACCCGTCTTGAGGACATGCTGACAAATGTGGTCGGGGCCGGCCGGGCGCGCGTCGAAGTTGCCGCAGAGCTCGACTTCAACCGGTCCACCACCACCCAGGAACTGTTTGATCCTGAAAGCCAGGTGGTGCGGTCCACCCAGACGCGGGAAAGCGAGAACCTGGCCGGCGGCAATAATGGCCAGGTGACGGTGGCCAATGAGCTGCCCGGCGCCGACCAGAACAATGGCGCCGGTGGCGTCACCGAACAGGGCACCTCAAGCGAAGAAGTCATCAATTACGAGATTTCCATGACCACCCAGACCGATGTGACCGAAGCCGGTGCCGTCAAGCGTCTGTCCGTGGCCGTGGTGGTTGATGGCACCTATGCCGACGATGGCGCGGGCAATATGACCTACACTCCGCGTTCTGCCGACGAAGTCGCGCAGATCCTGACCCTGGTGCGCTCCGCCGTCGGTTTTTCAGCCGAGCGCGGCGACAGTGTCGAAGTGGTCAACATGCAGTTTGCCGAGCGCCCCGAACTGGCGCCGCTGGGCACCGAGGCCGATGCTGGCCTGCTCGACTTCACCCGCGACGATCTGATGAACGGCGCCGAAATGGCCGTGACCCTGCTCATCGCCCTGGCCCTGGTGTTCTTTGTCATGCGCCCTCTGCTCAAGAAGGCCCTGACCCCCGAAACCCAGCCCCTGGCTTTGCCCGAGGCCGCCGAAGTCAGTCATCACGGCGTCCTGGGCGCCAACGGACAGGTCATTCCCGAAATCGAAGAAGCCCCGCGCGACAAGACGCCTGCCTGGGTGGCCAACGCCAAATCCATGGGCGAAACCCAGCTCCAGACGCTTCAGACCGTCGGATCGCTGGTTGAAGAAAACCCCAGACAGGCCGCGCTGATCGTGCGTGACTGGCTGGGCAACGCGGCGTAGAAGCGATGTCCCTGGTATCCCAATCAAACGAAGAAAAAGCGGCCGCAGGCGCCCCGGTGCAGATGGGCGCGCAGCTTCAGGTCGGCGGCGAACAGCGCATACTGACCGGCGACGAGAAGGCCGCCGCACTGCTGCTGGCCCTTGGTCCCGATTACGGCAAGCCGATTTTTGACGAGCTCGACGACCTCGAGGTCAAGCAACTTTCCCGTGCCATGGTGCGGCTGGGACCGATTACCCAGGAGATGCTCGATGACCTGATGATCGAGTTCGTTACCACCATCTCGTCCAACGGCTCGCTCTCGGGCAATACCGACTCGACCGAACGCCTGCTCCTGAGCTTTCTGCCCCAGGACAAGGTCGACGCCATCATGGAAGAAATCCGTGGTCCGGCCGGCCGCAACATGTGGGAAAAGCTTTCCAATGTGCAGGCCGACGTGCTGGCGGCCTATCTCAAGAACGAATACCCCCAGACCATCGCCGTGGTGCTCTCCAAGATCGCCACCGAACATGCCTCAAAGGTGCTCGCCGTGCTGCCAGAAGAGCTGGCCATGGACGTGGTCGCCCGCATGCTCGGCCTCGACCCGGTGCAAAAGGAAATTCTCGAAAAAATCGAGATGACCCTGCGCACCGAGTTCATGTCGACCCTGAACCACACCAAGCGGCGCGACAGCCACGAACAGATGGCCGAAATCTTCAACGCCTTCGACCGGCAGACCGAGGCGCGCTTCATCACCAATCTCGAAGAGGTCAATCGCGACGACGCCGAGCGCATCAAGCAGTTGATGTTCACCTTCGAGGATCTGGCCAAGCTCGATATGTCGGCAATCCAGACCCTGCTCTCAAAGCTCGACAAGCGCGATCTCGCTCTTGCGCTCAAGGGCGCTAACGACTCGGTCAAGGACAGCTTCTTCAACAATATGTCGAGCCGTGCCGCCAAGATGCTGCAGGACGACATGGCCGGCATGGGCCCCGTGCGCCTCAAGGATGTGGACGAGGCCCAGACCCGCATGGTCGCCACCGCCAAGGATCTCGCCGCCAAGGGCGAAATCCTGATCATGAAGTCCAAAGCCGACGATCAGATGATTGCGTGACACCATGACCCAACCCGCACGCTTCACCTTCGATCTGGACCTTGAGCCCCGCTCCTCGGCCAAACGACCCGCGGCAGCACCCGTGCCCTCGATTCCCGAGGACGTGGTGGCTCAATTGATCGCCAATGCCCGCGAGGAAGCCTATGCCGAAGGCCTCAAGGCCGGGGAGCAGAACGCTGCCTCCATGGCCGCCCAGACCATCGCTGCGGCCGCCGGCACGCTGGCCACCCAGACCTCGGATGCGGCCAAGGCGCTCGACGCCGCCCGGGACGAGCATCACCAGCAGGCCGTGGAACTGGCGTTGAGCATTGGCCGCAAACTGGCGCTGCATCTGTTGGCCCGCTTTCCGCTGACCGAACTCGAAGCGCTGATTGCCGAATGCCTGCCCAGTCTCAATGGCGTGCCGCATCTGGTGGTGCGCTGCCACCCTGACCTGGCGGACGCCATCCGGGACACGGCCACCGCCCAGATGTCCCATTCCGGCTTTACCGGCCGTCTGGTTGTCATGGGCGACCCCGAAATCCGCCTTGGTGACGGCCGGCTCGAATGGGTCGATGGCGGCCTGGTGCGCGATATCGCCGACACCGCCCGCCAGGTCGACCACCAGATCGCCACCTATCTCGCGGCACGCACAAGCGGCCAAAGCAAGGAGAACGGTCGATGACCGAGCCCGAAAACGACATCACCGCCGCCGAAGGCTTCAACCTCAGCGAGATGGACGCTCCAGAGCGCAACGGCCGGGGTGAGGCTCACATTGATCGCAACGCCGCCGATCTTGAAGCAGTGTTCGACGTGCCTGTCCGCGTCTCGGTCGTGCTGGGCCGCACCAAGATGCCGGTCTCAAGCCTGCTCAAACTCGACACCGGCACGGTGATCGAACTGGACCGCCAGGTTGGCGAGGCCGTCGAAATCTTCATCAATGAACGTCTGGTGGCACGCGGCGAGATCGTGCTGGTCGAAGACCGGCTCGGCGTCACCATGACCGAAATCATCAAGCCGCAATAAGGGAAGACCACGATCATGCGATTGCTCATTATCGGGGCCCTGGAAGGCCAGCTTTCAACGGCAACCAAGATGGCCATGGATGGCGGCGCCAAGGTGGCCCACGCCCCCTCCATCGAAATCGCCCTCGCCTCGCTTCGCGCCGGCAAGGGCGCCGACTTGCTGCTGGTCGACGTGATGATGGACATTGCCGGGCTGATCGCGGGCCTGGAAGCCGAGCGCATCGCCATTCCGGTAGTGGCCTGTGGCGTCGAGACCAATGCAGCAGCGGCCGTCAACGCCATCCGCGCCGGCGCCAAGGAATATATCCCGCTGCCACCCGACGCCGAGTTGATCGCCGCCGTGATCGCCGCCGTGGCCCGCGAGAGCTCGGATTTTCTCTACCGCGACCCCGCCATGGAACGTGTGGTCAAGATGGCCGAGCAGGTCGCCGGCTCGGAAGCCTCCATCCTCATCACCGGCGAAAGCGGCACCGGCAAGGAAGTCGTCGCCAAATATGTGCATTGCCGCTCCAAGCGCGCCAGCAAACCCTTCATTTCGGTCAATTGCGCGGCCATCCCCGAAGCACTGCTGGAAAGCGAGCTGTTCGGCCATGAAAAGGGTGCCTTCACCGGCGCCATCGCCCGCCGCATCGGCAAATTCGAGGAAGCCTCGGGCGGCACCCTGCTGCTCGATGAAATCTCGGAAATGGATGTGCGCCTGCAGGCCAAGCTGCTGCGCGCCATTCAGGAGCGCATCATCGACCGCGTCGGTGGCACCAAGCCCGTGCCTGTCGATATCCGCATTCTGGCGACATCCAACCGTAATCTGAACGAGGCGGTGCGCGAGGGCAGTTTCCGCGAAGACCTGCTGTTCCGGCTCAACGTCGTCAATCTAAAATTGCCGCCCCTGCGCGAGCGGCCCGGCGACATCATTGCCCTGTCCGAACACTTCGTCGCCAAATATGCCAAGGCCAATGGGCTGCCCCCGCGCAGTCTTTCGCCCGAGGCCCGCGACGCGCTGGTCAAGGCACCATGGCCGGGCAATGTGCGCGAACTGGAAAACACCCTGCACCGCGCCGTGCTGCTCTCCTCGGGCGACATTATCGGCCCCGACGCCATCGTGCTGCCCGACGGCATGGGTCTGAGCGAAGCGGCCAAGGCGGCCTCCCCTGCCGCCCAGCTGGCCCAGACTGCCGAAGCCATGAACCGCGCTTTGGTGGGCCGCACCGTGGCCGACGTGGAGCGTGATCTGATCCTGGATACACTCGACCACACGCTGGGCAATCGCACCCACGCCGCCAACATACTGGGCATCTCGATCCGCACCCTGCGAAACAAGCTCAACCAATATGCCGATGAGGGTGTGCATGTGCCCGAACCCGGCGACAAGCGCGGCGCCGCGTGAGGCAGACCATTAAATGACCGACGTCCCGTCCGGCAAACAACCAGGCTTTTCGTTTCCCTCGATCGCGAAGGTAATCGAGACCCTGCGCTCGGGCGATATCGCGCTCGCCACTGGCGTGATGGCGCTGATCGTCATCCTGATCGTGCCCATGCCGCCGATCCTGGTGGATATGCTGCTGGCCATCTCGATCGTCTTTTCTGTGATGATCCTGATGACATCGCTGTTCATTCAAAGACCGCTGGAATTCTCGTCTTTTCCGACCGTCCTGCTGATCGCCACCATGCTCAGGCTCGGCCTCAACCTGGCTACCACGCGGCTTATCCTGTCCGACGGCCATAACGGCACCAGCGCCGCCGGCAACGTCATCGAGGCCTTCGGCAGCTTCGTGACCGCCGGCAATTTCGTTATCGGTATCGTCGTCTTCATCATCCTGGTGATCGTCAATTTCATCGTCATCACCAAGGGCTCGGGGCGTATCGCCGAAGTCGCGGCGCGCTTCAGCCTCGACGCCATGCCCGGCAAGCAGATGGCCATCGACGCTGATCTTTCAGCAGGGCTGATCGACGAAGACACTGCCAAGAAGCGCCGCGCTGACCTCGAAGGCGAAAGCGCCTTTTTCGGGAATATGGACGGCGCTTCCAAATTCGTGCGTGGCGACGCCATTGCCGGCCTCATCATCACTTTCATCAACGTTTCCGCCGGCATGCTGATCGGCATCATGCAGCAGGGTCTGGGCTTTCAGGAAGCGGCCAACAACTACACCCTGCTCACCATCGGCGATGGTCTGGTCAGCCAGATCCCCGCGCTGATCGTCTCGACCGCGGCCGGTATCCTGGTCTCGAAATCGGGCGTGACCGGCGCCGCCGACAAGGCCCTGTCGCTCCAGTTCACCGGCTATCCGCGCGCCCTGGGCATGTCCTCGGCCGTGATGGTGGCTCTGGCATTGCTGCCCGGCATGCCCATGCTGCCCTTCCTGGCCCTGGCCGGCGGGGTCGGCTACGCCGCATATCGCGCTGGCAAGGCAAAGGCCGGGCGCCAGGTCGAGGAACAGGCCGAAGAACTCGCCAAGTCCGCTCCCCCGCCCCAGCCCACCGAGCCGCCGATCACCGACAGTCTCAAGATCGACGATCTCAAACTGGAACTGGGCTATGGCTTA
Source organism: Devosia sp. (assembly GCA_040218355.1). GTDB lineage: Bacteria > Pseudomonadota > Alphaproteobacteria > Rhizobiales > Devosiaceae > Devosia. The sequence goes on from JAVJRP010000012.1 coordinate 461,886, forward strand.
TTGAGCCTGGTCAAGGAAGACGAGCATGGCAATGACCGGCTGACCGAGCAGATCAAGGCGCTGCGTCGTCAGCTTGCGCTCGAACTGGGCTTCGTCATGCCGCCCGTGCGCATTCTGGACAACATGCAACTCGAGCCGAACGACTACAAGGTGCGCATCAAGGAGGTCGAGGCCGGCGCTGGCGAGGTCTATGCCAACCAGCTCATGGTGATGGACCCCTATGGCAACCAGATCGACCTGCCGGGCAACCACACCACCGAGCCCACTTTCGGCCTGCCGGCCACCTGGATCGAACCGGCCCTGCGCGACGAAGCCGAACTGCGCGGCCTCTCCATCATCGATCCCTCGACGGTGATCTCGACCCATCTGACCGAAATCCTCAAGGCCAACGTCTCTGATCTGTTGAGCTATGCCAATGTGCAGTCCCTGCTCTCGGGTCTGCCCAAGGATCAGCAGAAGCTGGTCGAAGACCTGGTGCCCGGCCAGATCACCGTGTCCGGCCTGCAACGCGTGCTTCAGGCCCTGCTGTCCGAACGCATCTCGATCCGCGACCTCTCGACCATTCTCGAAGCCGTGGCCGAAATCGCCGGCAATGGCCGCTCCGTCGCCACCATCACCGAGCATGTCCGCGCCCGCCTCGCCCGGCAGATCTGCGCCGCCAATCTGGGCACGGACGGCAATCTGCCGCTGCTTACCCTTTCCCCGCAATGGGAACGTGACTTCGCCGAATCCATGGCCGGCGATGGCGACAACCGGCATCTAGCCATGGCGCCGAGCAAGCTGCAGCAGTTTATCGGCGCGGTGCAGTCCGGATTTGAGCGCGCCGCCCAGCAAGGCGAATTGCCGGTGCTGATCACCTCGCCCTCGATCCGCCCCCATGTCCGCTCGATCATCGAGCGTTTCCGCCCGCAAACCGTGGTGATGAGCCAGAACGAGGTGCATCCGCGCATCCGGCTCAAGACCGTGGGGAGTGTCTAGGAGCCATCCACCGGCCGGGGTTCCAGCACTGGCGCGTCGGCCGGTGGCGGGCTGGCTTCCAGATCTGCAATCAGCTCCTTCATCTCGTCGATCTCGCGCACCTGCGCGGCGATGATTTCGTCAGCCAGTTCGCGCACCCGCGCGTCGCGGATATTGGCATTGGTGCTGGTGAGCACGGCGATGGAGTGGTGCGGGATCATGGCGCGCATATAATCCACATCGCCCACCAGCGCCTGGCTACGCACCAGAAACAGCGATCCGGCAAAGACCGCAATCGCCCCGGCAATGATGGCGAAGTTGGTCGCACGCTTCTTGTACATGGTCCACATGAACCCCAGCATGATCACGGCCATGACCGCGCCCATCAACAGCGCCATCCAGAGCCGGGTCTGGCTATAGAACACATGATCGAACTGGTATGTATTGAGATACATCAGCCCGTACATGACCACGGTTGAAGTCGCGATCATCGCGGCAAAACGCAAATAGCTCATTGGGTCCTCCGTACTGCAGAGGAAGGACCAACGCATACTGCGTGGCTTTGTTCAGGTCCTAGTGGCGATGCACCGCGTCATAGCGCGCCAGCTCGTTCGCATCGGGTGCCTGGAACAGACCGATCCATTCCTCGATCTGCGCCATGGTGATGGGCGGGTTTTCGCGACCGCGCCGGGTAACGCGCTCCAAGATGACTTCCGCCGGCGCGGTCAGCCAGATCAGCTCGACCCGCGCGCCAAGGGCCCGCGCGTCTTCCAGCAGACTAAGCCGCTCGTCGCGCCCCCAGGTGCCCCATTCGATGATGACGCTGACGCCCGCCGCCAGGAAGCGCCGGCCCAGCCGCCATTGCATGGTCTCGATGCTGGCGCGCCGGTCCTCATCCCAGAGATTGAGCCTGAGTTCGTCCATCCAGCCATCCGGCTCCATCCGCACAGCGCCGGTTTCGGCCTCCAGCGCGGCGGCGCGGGTTGATTTCCCAACCCCGGGCAGGCCGGCAATGATGAACAGTGTCGCGCTCACCGCTGGGTCAGCGCCAGCTTTGCCCCCAGCATCACGAAGGCTGCCGCAAAGCTGCGCCGCATCCAGGTCAGCACTGCCGGGCGCGACATCACCTGACCGCGAATGGCAGCGGCAAACAGGCCATAAAGCGCGAACACCACAAAGGTCATGGCCATGAAAACACCGCTCAACTCAAGCATGCGCATGACCGCATTCGGCGTGCCCGTCGGCACGAATTGCGGCAGGAAGGCAAAGAAGAAAATGGAGAGCTTGGGATTGAGCAGATTGATCAGCATGACTTCTGCAGCCATCGCACCAAGCCGCTTTTTCTCCTGCCGTGCCTCGACCGAAAGAGCGCCGGTTTCGCGCAATGTCGACCAGGCCATGTAGAGCAGATAAGCCACGCCGAGATATTTGATGATATCGAAGGCCAGCGCACTGGTATGGAGCACTGCGGCCAGCCCGGTAATGGCCGCCAGCATGTGCGGCACTATGCCGAACGTGCAGAACAGGGCCGCCCAGAGGCTGGCCCTGCCGCCCCGTCCGAGCCCGGTTGCAATGGTGTAGATTGCCCCCGCGCCCGGCGAAATGACGACGATCAGCGTGGTAATCAGGAATTCTATGCTCATCCGGCCCTCCCGCCTGTGCGAGCACTATGCCCGGCGCAGGCGGGTTAGGCCAGAGCCGCGAGCCTAGCCCAGGCCGCCCGGCACGACCGGCGGCAGATCGAGCTTTGAGGCCTCCTCCGAGGTGTCAACCTCGTCTTCCTCGGCCAGTTCGCGCTCGGCTTGATACCAGAATTCCTCCTCACGCCCCTCGGGCTGCCCGGCCTTGTCCCAGAGCTGGAAGGCACGGTCGCGAATCTTGTCCTGATCAACACTGTGCATCTTGTCCTCCTTGGTCATGCTCATAAAACGCACGCCAACCTATACAGTTGCTGTGGAACAAGCATGTGACCGGGCGCATTATGGCTGCGAAGTCGAGGGCGACCGATGAAACTGTTTTCCTGCACCCATTGTGGCAACACGGTCTATTTTGAGAACGCGGTCTGCGAGCGCTGCGGCCATCAATTGGGGTATCTGCCCGATCGGTCCGCCCTGGTGTCCCTGGTCGAGGATGGTGGGCTGTGGAGTTCGCCGGCCATTGACGACGACGCCTTCGTGTTTTGTGCCAACGCCGCGCATGGCGCCTGCAACTGGCTGATCCCGGCCGAGGCGGGTGGCGACATCTATTGCGCCGCTTGTCGGCACAACGAAACCATCCCAGACTTGGCCAAGCCGGCCAATCTGCGCCGCTGGCAAACCATTGAGCGCGCCAAGAAACGCCTGTTCTATTCCCTGATCCGGCTGGACCTGCCGCTCCATACCCGTGACGAGGATAGCCAGCATGGCCTCGCCTTCCGCTTCCTCGCCGACGACGCCCAGACCAGCGAGCGGGTGATGACCGGCCACGACAACGGCATCATCACCATTGCCCTGAGCGAAGCCGACGATGCCGAGCGCGAATATCGGCGCACCAGCATGAACGAGCCTTACCGCACGCTGCTGGGCCATTTCCGCCACGAGATCGGCCATCATTTCTGGGACCTGCTGGTCGCCGAGGGGCCAGCCCTTGAGACCTTCCGCAGCCTGTTCGGCGACGAGCGGCAGGACTACGGTCAGGCGCTGCAGACATACTACGCCAATGGCGCGCCGCAGGGCTGGTCACAGACCCATATCAGCGCCTATGCCACGGCCCACCCCTGGGAGGACTTTGCCGAGACATTCGCGCATGTCCTGCACATCATCGACACCGTCGAGATGGCGGCCGCTTTCGGCATTGGCGCCAGCACCCGGACCGCCGATGCCGGGCTCGACATGGCGCCTGCCGAACTCGACCCCTATCGCGAGCCGGACATGGTGCGGATCATCGACAATTGGGTGCCCCTGGCAAGCCTGATCAATAATCTCAACCGCGCCGTCGGACAGGCCGACGCCTATCCCTTCATCCTGTCCCCGCAGGTGATCGAGAAGCTGGCCTTCATCAACACGCTGGTGCGCCAGGAACCGGACGCTTTCAGCCCCGCCGTGTGACCTGGTCATAGGGCGCCAGCGCATCCTCGAGCGCCTGCAAATCCTCCGGCAACTGGGCCGAGAACAGCATCTCCTCGCCCGTCGTCGGATGCTCGAAGCCCAGTTCGGCCGCATGCAGGGCCTGGCGCCCCAGCGCCTGCACCGCCGCTGCAACCTCATCGGGCAGTTTGTTGACCTTGGTCGCAAAGCCGGGCGCATAGAGCAGGTCGGACACCAGCGGATGGCCGATATGGGCCATATGCACGCGGATTTGGTGGGTGCGCCCGGTCTCGAGCTGACACTGGATGCGGGTCACGTCCCAGCCCGGCGCGCCATAGCGCGCTTCGACGGCATAATGGGTGATCGCCTCGCGTCCATGCTTGATGACGGCCTGCTTCAACCGATTGCCCGGATCGCGGCCCAGCGGCGCATCGACCGTGCCCATGCCCGACTGGGTCGAACCCCAGGCATAGGCGATATAGGCGCGGTGCAACGGCCCCGTGCGCCCGTGATCGGCAAACTGCTCGGAAAGATGCTTGTGCGCCTGCTCGGTCTTGGCGGCGACCATCACCCCTGAGGTGTCCTTGTCCAGCCGATGCACGATACCCGGCCGCTTGACCCCGCCAATACCCTTGAGGCTTTCCCCGCAATGAAAGATCAGCGCATTGACCAGCGTGCCCGAAGGTGAGCCGGGCGCGGGATGCACGACCATGCCGACCGGCTTGTTGATGACGATCAGGTTCTCGTCTTCAAACAGGATGTCGAGCGGTATGTTCTCTGGCTGCGGTTCCGGGTCTTCAGGGGGTGGGGCGACAAGGACGATTGTCTCCCCGGCCTTGAGCCGGTATTTGGGTTCGGCAACCGAGCGGCCGTCGATAGTTACGGCGCCGCCCAGGATCAGATCCTTGATGCGATTGCGGCTCAGCGCGTCATGCGCCCTGGCCAACATGGCATCGAGCCGCCCGCCGCTCATCTCGGCGTCGACCAAAACCTCAATGGGCTCGCCCTCCAAATCGAAATCGGTGTCTTCCGCCATGAGCAATCCTGAACCAAATACGCCGGACGCTGCCGACACCGAGTTGTCGCCGGAAGCCCGGGCCATGCTGGGAAAAGCCCGCCGCTCCTTCGCGGTATCCATGGGCATTCTGTTGCTCGGCTTTATGGCGATTGGCTTTGCACTTGTCTATCGCGTCATGCGAGACAGCCCGCCGCCAGCAGTGGCGGAAAGCGTCTCCATTCCCGCCGGTGCCGAGGTTATCTCTGCGCTGAGCACCGATGGCACCATTCAGGTGACCTTCGCCGCCGGTGGCGCGACCATGCTCAATGTGTTTGATGCCGAAACAGGCGAATTGCAGCGCAGCGTGCAGATCGGGGCAGAATGAGGAGCCTTTCGGGCCGTCGCAGCACGACGCCCAGGCCCTAGCGCCCCTGAATTTCCTTGAGGGCCGCCAAACGGTCCGACACCGTGCCACGCTGGGTATTGGCGGGCGTGGGCAACACGTCCAGCCCCTCTCCGTCATCGGCAAAGCGCTGCACCCGGTCGAAAAGACTCTCTTCGGGCTGCTGGGCCTGGGTCGGCGCCTCGTGATCGACAGCATAGACCAGCCGGCTGACGCTGGCAGCGATGTCATTGAGTTTTTCGCGCAAGTGCGCTTCCTCGAACCGCTCGGTCTCCCAGTCGGCCATGATCGAGGCTTCGACATTGCTGACCTTGGAACGCAGGCGCTCAAGCTCTTCTTCCATGGAGAGCCTGTCGGCCAGCAATTGCTCGACCCGATCTTCGCTCTTTTCCACTACCTGGCTGGTTTCGGCCAACAGGGCATTGAGGCGGTTTTCCGCATTGGCAATGCGCGCTTCGGCGGCCACCAGTTCCTCGGCGTCGATTTCGCGTTGCGCTTCACGCCCGGCCAGGGCATCGCGCATCTGGGCAATGGCGGCGCTGGCTTCGGCACTGCGCCGATCGGATTTTTCAAGTCGCTCGATCAGGCTATGCGCCTGGTCTTCAAGAAAGGCCGCCCGCTTGCGCTCGATCGCCAGCGCAGCGGTCAGCCGGTCGATATCGCCTTCATAATCGCCAGAGAGCGAAATGCCGTCGACCCTGGTCGCCTTGGCAAGCCCGCCGCGCAGGGAATTGCGCAGCGTTTCGACCTCTTCGGCGCGGTTTTCCAGCTCCCGATCACGCTTGCGCAGCCGGTTGCCGAGATCGGCGCCTTCTTTTTCCAATTCGAGAATACGGGCCCGCAGCTCGACTTCGCGCTCTTCAAGCTCGCGAACCACAATGAGGTGTTTTTCACGCTCGGCCCGGAGCGCCCCCAGATCGGTGCGCTTCTGGTTGGCATCGCCAAGCTGCTCGGCCAACCGCTTGCGCAGCGCCTCGACATTCATCTCCAGCCGCCGGGTCGAGAGAGCAAACTCGGCCCGCAACTGGTCCTTGTCGGCCCGGAATTCGGCCATGGTGATGGGGGTCGCCGCTTCGATGCGGCGTTTGGTCAGGCGCACGGCGCGCCGCCAAACCGCCGGCATGATGATGAGCGCCACCAGCCCTGCAACGAGCAGGCCCAGCGCAAAATACATGATGTTTTCGATCAGCATCGATGCGGCCTCCGGCGGCGCAGGCGCCAGCCTTGGGACAGTCCCTTATCCGGTTTTGGCAGCAAAGACGGGCAGAAACCATCTTTGGCACTGGTTAACCCTAACGGGTTTGTGGCCCGCCGTCACGACAAAGCCGGGGCGGTTGACCCCGGCTTGGCAATGATTTGATTGAGAAAAGCCCCTCAGAACGGGTTCCAGGTCGGCTCGGCGGTAAAGTTGAGATAACCAACATTGATGCCCAGCCGTGCGCCAACGCCGGAGCGGATCGGCACCACCACGACATTGCCGCGTTTGGTGACGGTCATGCCCACGCCGCCAATGACATAGGCCGAGCCGTCCACACCGGGATAGCGCCCCAGAATGTCCTGGATGGTGGAAAGGTTATAGACCAGCATCATCACCTTGGAGCCGTCGCCGCCAATATCGAGCCCGATGCTTGGCCCCTGCCAGAAAATCGAAAACTGCCCGGCATTGCGGGTGTAAAGCGTGCCTTCGCCATATTTGGCACCGATGAAAAGGGCGCCGCCCGCTTCTTCGCCGAGAATATAGCCATTGGGCTGGCCATATTGGCCCACGGCCCGCTCAACCACCGAGGCCAGGCCCTGCGCGGCAGAGCCGAAGAACTCGCGGCCACTATCCACCAGCTCCTCACCCGAAAATGTATCGCTCAGCGACCCCTGGGCAAGCGCGGGGGCGCTGAAGGCCACTAGGGCACCGATCAGGGCGGCAAACTGGGCAAGGCGCTTGAACATGGCATATCTCCCGTGTCGATCGCTGCCCTTACGAAGACCTTAAGGTCTTGGACCCTAGTCTTGGACCCGGCATTCCCGATCATTTGGGCCAATCATGCAGCATATCTCTAAACAAATCTTAACCATGATCGCCCTTGTTCTGCCGCTTTTCGGGCCCTTTCCGGCCACGGTTCAGCAAAGCCTGGCTCAATCAATCGTCACCTATGTCCTGACCGATCCACTGACCGGGCAGGCGATTGGCGGCATGGATCCGGTTTCATACTTCACCGAACCGGCCCCCCTGACCGGCCGGCCCGATTTCGAGCTGGTCTGGCAGGGCGCCCCCTTCCAGTTCGCCAATGCCGCCAATATGGAAATTTTCCGGCGCAATCCGGAAGTCTACGCGCCCCAATATGGCGGGCATGGCGCCATGAGCATGTCCCGCGGCTTTGTGTCCGACGCCGACCCGCTGATTTACACCGTGTTCAAGCAGCGCCTCTTTATGTTCTATTCCGCCGCCAATCGCGAAGCATTCCTTCTGGCGCCGGACGCAGCAGCCCTGCGCGGCCAGGAACATTGGACCACCCTGTCCAAAACGCTCTCGACCCGGTAGTGCACCGCCCTCTGGCGCTTTATTGTCCCTAGACTGATTCTCGCCGCCATTCTGCGCATTGCGCCTACGGAGACCCGCACCATGGATATTATTGAGCTCAAGGCCACCGACCTCGCCGCCATGTTGTGCTCGCGGGTCTGCCACGACCTCATCAATCCCATCGGCGCCATTGGCAACGGCCTGGAAGTGCTGTCCGACCCCAATCAGGGCGAAATGGCCGAAGGTGCGCGCGACCTGATCGCCAGCGCCGCCAAGCAGAGCCGCGCCAAGCTTGAATTCGCCCGCCTCGCCTATGGCGCCTCCTCGACCGCCGGCACCGATATCGACACGCGCGAATGTGAACGTGTAGCGCGCATCCTGTTCGAAATCGAAAAAGCCGATCTCGAATGGAGTGTGCCGCTGATCCTTCTGCCCAAGCACAAGGCCAAGCTGTTCATGAACATGCTGCTCATTGCGGCCGGTTCCGTGCCGCGTGGGGGCACCGTTTTCGCCTCGATCACCGGCGCCACGGGCGAAGAGAAATTCGAGTTCACCTCGAAAAGCGACCCAGAAAAACGCCAGAAGACCCTGGTGCCATCAGGTTCTGCCGGGCTCCTCTCCGGCATGCCCGAAGAAGGTTCGGTCGACGCGCGGGGCATCCAGCCTTTCTATACGGGCCTGCTGGCCCGCATGACCGATATGGACCTCAATATCGGCCTGGAAGACGACATGTTCTTTTTCACTGCCAACCCCAAACCGGGTGCGGCAATCGCCGAATAGGGCGTAAAGACCTGCCACCATGGGATATTTCACAAGACCAATCGGCCTTGTGCGGCAATTTCACGCCTGCGCGCTAACCATTCGCCAACCTATTGGGCGGCATAGTCGATAAAGCGTCTCAACCGTCCCCAGGGGCCCTCTTCCATGCGTAGCTGCCTGATCGTCGATGATTCAAGCGTTGTGCGTAAGGTTGCGCGCCGCCTGCTGGAAGATCTCGACTATATCGTGGACGAGGCCGAGGACGGTCAGGAAGCCATCGATAAATGCCGCCAGGAAATGCCTGATGCCATTCTGCTCGATTGGAACATGCCCATTATGAGTGGCCTGGAATTTCTCAAGCTGTTGCGTGCCTATGTCGGCGGCGAAAAGCCCCGGGTCATCTATTGCACGATCGAGAACGACGTAGGCGCCATTGCAATGGCCCTCAAGGCCGGTGCCGATGACTATATGATGAAGCCGTTTGATCGCAGCGTGCTCATCAGCAAGTTCCAGGACAAGGCTGAAGCCGCCTAACGCCTGAACCCTAAGGCGCTATCAGACCGGCTCGCTCCCTGAGCAGACCATTCCCTTCAGATCGCTTCTTCCGCCCGCCCTTCGAGGAACGCCTTTTCGCGCGCATTGCGCGTCAACTCGGCGGCCCGCCGGAATTCGAGATTGGCTTCGGTGTGACGCCCCAGCTTGCGCAGCATATCGCCGCGCACCCCATAGAGCAGATGATAGTTCTCAAGCGCCGGGCTGGTCTTGAGCGCATCAACCAGTGGCAGCGCCGCCGCTGGCCCCTCCGCCATTGAAACTGCCACCGCGCGATTGAGCTCGATCACCGGCGAGGGCGTTACCTGGTTGAGCAGACCGTAAAGCGCGGCAATCTGGCGCCAATCGGTTTCTTCGGCCTTGCGGGCGCGCCCATGGCAGGCGGCAATGGCGGCCTGCAGCGTGTAGGGTCCGGCAATCCCGCCCAATCGCTGCGCTTTTGTCAGCCCGTCAAGGCCGCGCCGGATCATCATCTGATCCCATAGCGCCCGGTTCTGATCCGGCAGCAAGACCGGCTCGCCTGCCGCGTTTGTGCGCGCCCGAACACGGGCATGCTGCAATTCCATCAAGGCCAACAGACCATGTGCCTCCGGCTCCTCCGGGATCAGTGAGACAAGGATACGTCCCATGCGCATCGCTTCTTCGCACAATTTCGGCCGCATCCAGTCTTCGCCCGAGGTGGCCGAATAGCCCTCGTTGAAGATGAGATACAGCACCCCCAGCACTGAGGCGACACGCTCCTCCCGCTCGGCCCCGCGCGGCACTTCAAACGGGACGCCGGCCTCGGCAATGGTCCGCTTGGCCCGCACGATGCGCTGCCCGATTGTCGTATCGTTGGCGAGGAACGCGCGCGCAATCTCTTCGGTGGTCAGCCCCCCGATCAAGCGCAGGGTCAATGCCACCCGGCTTTCGGGCGGCAGTACCGGATGACAGGACGTAAAGATCAGCCGCAGCAGATCATCGCCGACCTCATCGTCCAATTGCTCATGGATCGCCGTTTCCGCGTCGGGCCGTTCATCTTCCATGTCCCGGCCCAGCGTTTCGAGCTTGCCGGCCGCCATCTTGCGATGCCGAAAATAGTCGATGGCCTTGCGCTTGCCCGCCTGCATCAACCAGGCGCCCGGATTGCGCGGCACACCGGCTTCCGGCCAATTCTTCAGCGCCGCCATCAGCGCTTCCTGCGCCAGTTCCTCGGCCAGGGAGATGTCGCGCACCATGCGGGTCAAACCGGCAATGACGCGCGCCTGCTCCACCCGCCAGACCGCCGCAATGGCGCGGTCCGTTTCCTTTCGCCCCTTCGATATCCCATCACCCAAACCGGCCATCCTCCCGATAGTGGTGCGCCCAAATCGCGGGAGAGCATCTATGCTGGGGCTATAAGGTCAAGACAAAATAGCAGCGTCCTCCGCAAGCGGTCCGATTGCGGAGGACTTCGTGCCAGGAGCCAGGGACTTTTCTCGCCTTACTCACGTACCTCGAATTGCAATCCGCTGATCGCACAGCCTTCCGCCGTGCCGATTGTGAGGGCAGCAGCATTGTCCTCGATGGGGCAGGTCATGGGGAAGCTGGCGGTGCCGACATATCCGGTGACTTCGGAGAGCAACAGCTCGCCATTCCCGAGCGAATAATCGCCTTCGACCAGGGTGCCGGTACGGTCCTGCATTTCAAACCGGCCATCTTCGCCAAGGGTGAGACGCAATCCATTGGCCTCACCTTCGGCCGTGACCACGAAGGTCCGAGCCTGCTGGGCCCGTTCGGCGTCCTCTTCAGGCACTTGCGATGCGATACGCGCTTCGATCTCTTCCAACTCGCGCGAGCGTTCGGCCAGCGTCTGGGTCAATTCCTCGACCTGGGGCTGCAGGGTTTGCAACTGTTCCTGATAACCCTGAACGTCTTCCTCAAGGCGATTGCGTTGTGTTGTCAGTTCATCGACCTGCTCTTGCAAAGCGGCCAGATCGGCACCCGCTGCCTCTGCTTGCTGGGCCAGCTCTGCCCGCTCGTCCTGTGCAGCCGTCAACTCTTCGCGCGCCGACTGCAGGCGGCTCTGCGTTTCCGCCAGGCTGGCCGTGGCCTCGGCAGCCTCATCAGCGAGTTGCGCAACATTGGCCGTGGCCGTCTCTTCCTGCCGGCGCGCCTCTTCCAGCCGCGAACCGACATCGTTCAGCTGGCGGCTGGAGCTCTGGATCTCGGACTGCAGCGCCGCCTGACGCGCGGCCAGTTCCTGAACCGAGGCGGTCGCCTCCTCGGCGCGCGCCTCAAGTGCAGCGACCTCTTCCTGTGTCGCTGTCAACGACTGCGAAACGCTTTCAAGCTCGCCATTGCGGGCCTCAAAATCCTGATTGGCCGCTTCGAGCTGGCTATTGGCCGCGGCCAGTTCCGCCTCGACGCTTTCCAATTCGGCCCTGGCACTGTCCAGCGCACCGGTCGTCTCTTCGCGCTCGGCCAGGTTTTGCTGCGCGGCATCGCGCTCGGCGGTCAACGTCGCCATGTCAGCCCGCAATTGCTCGTTCTGCCCGGTGCTGTTGATCCACATGGCCACGAAGGCCAGCCAACCGGCGACAGCCACGATGAGCACTGTCAGGACAAGCGGTTCGCGCAAGCGGTTGGAGAGGTCGGCCATATGAGTTCCCCCTAAATTGTATCAGGGCGAAACGTGGCGCAGCCGGGCCGGTTCCGAATTCTGTGCGCTTTGTCCGCACTTATTGCGCAGATAGACAAAGAAAAGCCCCGCGCGACCAGGTCACGCGAGGCTCAAAATCTGATCCGGCCGATGGTTCAGGCGACGTTTTCGGCGTAGCCTTCGGCGTCATCGGGTTCACGCAGCACATAGCCGCGGCCCCAGACGGTCTCGATATAGTTCTTGCCGCCGGTAGCAACGCTGAGCTTCTTGCGCAGCTTGCAGATGAAGACGTCGATGATCTTCAATTCCGGCTCGTCCATGCCACCATAGAGGTGGTTGAGGAACATTTCCTTGGTGAGCGTCGTACCCTTGCGGAGCGAAAGCAGCTCCAGCATCTGGTATTCCTTGCCGGTCAGATGCACACGGGCACCCTGGACCTCGACGGTCTTGGTGTCGAGATTGACCATCAGATCGCCGGTGGAGATGACCGACTGGGCATGGCCCTTGGAACGGCGAACGATGGCGTGGATGCGGGCCACGAGCTCGTCCTTGTGGAAGGGCTTGGTCATGTAGTCATCGGCGCCGAAGCCGAGACCACGAACCTTGTCCTCAATGCCGGCGAGGCCGGACAGGATAAGTATGGGCGTCTGAACCTTGGCGACGCGAAGTGTCCGCAAGACTTCGTAACCGCTCATATCCGGCAGGTTCAGGTCCAGCAGAATAATATCGTAGTCGTATAGTTTCCCGAGATCCACGCCTTCTTCACCGAGATCGGTGGTATAGACGTTGAAACTTTCGGACTTCAGCATCAACTCGATGCTCTGCGCTGTCGCGCTGTCGTCCTCAATAAGGAGTACCCGCATTATATTCCCCTTGTCATTCGTTCCTGCTGGAACCCGCGGGAGGCCGAGCCAATCTGCCCTTCCCGCTCCAACCCTACTGGATATGACTGAAGCCTAAGCCCAACTAGTTAACAAAGTTTAATTCTGATCCGCAATACGCAAACGTCGTTAGGATGAATTAATCTTAACTTATTGAAAAATAAAGATAAATGACCTGAAAATTTCTTAAGGTACTACATTAAGAAAGAGTTCCAAGAGACTCTCAGGACTCAGGCATTCAGGGCATTTGGAGGGAGTTCGGCCACATTTGCGCCACAGGACACAATCCACCGATCATCTCAGCCAGTAGCGCTTTTGCGTTAATGATCGGTTACCATCCGATTCGTCAGTCGGCGCGATTCGAGCACCCGAAGAAACCATAATTGTGGCACCCGGGTCACCTCCTGGCCCCCCAAGATGAACGATCCCTGGAACGCGGCATGAATATGAAGGCCCTGATCTCGGCCATCGACGCCATAGACGACGTGGAAGTGTTTGGACGGGTCAAATCCGTGCAAGGGCTGCTGATCGAGATCGTCGGGCCCGTCCGCGAACTGCGCGTGGGCGGGCGGGTGATCATCGAGGCCACCGACGGTCATCATCTGGGCGCCGAGATCATCGGCTTCCGCGACGGCCATGCCCTGTGTCTGCCCTTCGGCGAACTGGGCGGCGTGCGGCTGGGCTGCAAGGCGGTGTTTCGCCGCCATGACGGCTCGGTCAATCCGTCCGAGGGCTGGTTGGGCCGGGTGGTCAATGCCAAGGGCGAACCCATTGACGGTCTGGGCCCCCTGCCCATGGGCGAGATGTCTTATCCGCTGCGCCAGTCACCCCTGGCCGCGCACGACCGGGACCGCGTCGGCGAGCCGATCGAACTGGGCGTGCGGTGCCTCAATACCTTCGCCACTATGTGCGAGGGCCAGCGCATGGGCATCTTTGCCGGCTCGGGCGTAGGCAAATCGGTGCTGATGTCGATGCTCGCCCGCAATACCGATGTCGATGTTTCCGTGATCGGTCTTATCGGCGAGCGCGGGCGTGAGGTGCACGAGTTCATTCAGGAGTATCTTGGCGAAGAGGGGTTGGCGCGGGCTGTTGTTGTCGTGGCCACAAGCGACGAAGCTGCGCTGATGCGCCGCCAGGCCGCTTTCATCTCGATGTCGATTGCCGAATATTTCCGCGACGGCGGCCGCCGCGTGCTCTGCATGATGGACAGCCTGACCCGCTTTGCCATGGCCCAGCGCGAGATTGGCCTGGCCATTGGCGAGCCACCCACGGCCAAGGGCTATCCGCCCACCGTCTTCACCGAACTGCCGCGCCTGCTCGAACGCGCGGGACCCGGTAAACCAAATTCGGGCTCCATTACCGGACTGTTTACCGTTTTGGTGGAAGGTGATGATCACAATGAGCCCATTGCCGATGCCGTGCGCGGCATTCTCGATGGTCACATTGTAATGGAGCGCGGAATTGCCGAGCGGGGACGCTACCCGGCCGTCAATGTGCTCCGGTCCATCTCGCGGACCATGCCAGGCTGTGTGCCCGAAGACATTCGGCCCACCCTGTCTCGGGCGCGGGAGCTCATGTCCATATTTTCGGACATGGAGGAACTGATCCGGCTGGGGGCTTACCGGAAAGGGTCAGATCCGAATGTGGACCGCGCCATCGCTATCTTCCCCAAGCTGGAAGCCTTTCTGGGCCAGCAGCGGGACGAGACGACGACGATTGCCGAGGGCTATGCCATGCTCGCCGGATTGATCGCCGAGGCGGATGCGCGGGACTGAAGGGCAGGCTGAATGTGTATGAGCCGGTCCGGAACTGACTTGATGTGTAAGGAGTACAGGTCTTGAAATCGCGCAGCGAGAGCCTCATTCGGCTCAAGAAGTTCCAGGTTGACGAGAAGCGCCGACAGGTTGCGCAGATCGAGATGATGGTCGCCGACTTCGAGCGCATGGCGTCCGAACTCGACCAGCAGATCGAGATCGAGCACACCAAGACCGGCATTTCCGACACCGCTCATTTTGCCTATTCGACCTTCGCCAAGGCCGCGCTGACCCGGCGCGATAACCTGCTGGCGTCCGCCAATGACATGAAGGTCAAGCTCGAAGCCGCCCAGGACACCCTTGCCGAGGCCCTGGAGGACCTGAAAAAGGTCGAACTGCTCGACCAGCGCGAACACCAGCGCGAAAAGGACGAGCAGGCCAAGATCGAACAATCCGAATATGACGAGGTCGCGCGGATGCGCTACCGCCGCCAATAATCATCACAACAGACACGAAAAGGCCCGCCGAAGCGGGCCTTTTGCTATTGGCATATAAGGATGCCTTACATGTCGGTGGCACGCTGCGCCGGATCGTCGGCATAGGTCGCCTCGTCATATTCCGGCTGCGCTTCGAGCTGTTCGCGGGTGAAGTCGCTATAGATCAGGAGGTCGCCAGCTTCATTGGAGGCGAACTCGAGATTGTCCAGCGTCACGGCAACGCGCTTTTCGCCGATCCCCAGGAAGCCGCCAAAGTCGATCAGCATGGCATCGATCTGGCCGTCCTCGGTGAGCAGGATATCGCCAACCACGGCAATGTCCTCACCATCCGGACCAACAACGGTGGCACCGGTCAGGTTTTCGGCGGTCAGGGCGTCAGTCTCGACAGTGGCATAGCCTTCACGCGGCATCATGCCTTGGTCGGCGCCCATGGCGTCATCGGCCGGGGCCATCGCTGGCTCTGCCGGTGCCATTGCCGGGTCAGCCGGTGCCATGGCCGGATCAGCAGGCTCCATCGCCGGATCGGCCGGCGCCATTGCCGGGTCACCGTTCAGGTTTTCTTCCCAGACAAATTCGGGCGCGGCATTCAGCGCGTCGGCCGTTGTGGCCAGCACCCAGCGCTCGGTCTGGTCGAAGGCGACCGTGTGCTCAAGCTCAGCAAAATCAACGGCGACGTTCTTTTCGCCAATACCGAGGAAGCCGCCGACACCGATCACCACGGCATGAATCTCGCCATCGGCAGAGATCACCAGGTCGTTGACAGTGCCGATAGACTCCGCATCTTCAGCGCCACTGGAGAAAATCGTTGCGCCCATCACTTCCGAGACCAGGGCATCGCCTTCACCGGCGGTGTAACCGGCGGACATGTCCCAAGGCTCGCGCGCCTCGATCTGGCTCATGGGTTCAACGGCAGTATCGCCGGTCACGGGCGTGGCAGCATCATCGGCCGGGGCCATTTCATTGGCGGGCGCTTCGGTGGTGGCAGGGGTTTCAGTGGTGGTCGCATCCTGTGCGATCGCGGCGGTGCCAAGCACCAGGGCGAGGGCCGAACTGGTAAGAAGGGTGCGGATCATAGTAAGCTCCAATGGTTCATCGTTACGTGAACAGGGCCGTACGGCGCAAAACTTGCCGGTAGCGCGTCGTGCGGCCCGTTGATGGTCGATGAACGCAGGCAATGGGCGACCCGTTCCGCAGCTTTTTTGCGCCATTTTCTGGAACCAATAGAAAAAGCCGGCGACTGAATTACAGCGCCGGCCTTATCTGCCTCCCGGTTAACCGGGTTATGTTATTGTGGCCCTTCCATGCGTGTCTGCGGTCACGCTGGTCGATCCTTCGGCCTCCGGCGGCGCGGCATGGGGCGCGCAAGAAGGCCGACAACCCCACCATAGCGCAAGCATTTTGGCCGGCCAGTCGGACCTGGGTTAATGCGTTAATGAATTGCTAATCGACCAGCACGGCGCTCTGCTTGTCGTAGTCGCGCATGGCCCGATGCGGCATGCCGCCGTCGGTGAATTCGGGGCCAAAGGCGACAAAGCCCAGGCTTTCGTAAAAGCCGAGCTTGTCCGATTGCGCGGTCAGATAAAACCGATCCTGCCCGCGTGTCCGCGCATGGGCCATGGCCGCGGCAATCAGCTTGCGCGCAATGCCGCGCCCGCGAAAGGCCTGATGAACCGCCACGCGGCCGATCTTGGTATGCTCGGGCAGATCGATCAGCCGCAACGTGCCGACCACCTCTCCTTCGACGACGGCGACGAAATGGGTGGCCGCCAGGTCGTGCTCATCGTGCTCCTCTTCTGGCGGGACCTTTTGCTCCCACACGAAAACCTCGCGGCGCAACGCAAACGCGGCATTGCACAGAAGAGAAAAGACCGGAACGGGCATGATGACGGGATCTGACATGAGCCCAGATTAATCAGCTTGGTGCAGCGGCGAAAGGGCGCTGTCACACCAAAGTGTCTTCTCTTCGAAGATCTTTTATCGTATAAAGACGATGAAAGGCGAAATGCTGGCGGGAACCCTGACCAATTTGTAACGTTTGATTCCCCTTGGCCCCTTAAATTCGCCAAACTGCAACTTATATAGTCCTCATATTCCCGTGTTGTGCCTGAGGGACAGCGAGGGATTTTCCGCCCGCGCGATGCGGGGGAAGCTGAAAGGGGGTGCGTCCATGGCCCAAACGAATTTACCGGTCCTCTCTTCCGAGGGTGGCCTCAGCCGCTATCTTCAGGAAATCCGCAAGTTTCCCATGCTGGAACCGGATGAAGAATATATGTTGGCAAAGCGCTACAAGGAGCACGCCGATCCCGGCGCGGCCCAGAAGCTCATCACCAGCCATTTGCGCCTCGTGGCCAAGATCGCCATGGGCTATCGCGGCTATGGCCTGCCCATTTCCGAGGTGATTTCGGAAGGCAATGTCGGCCTGATGCATGCGGTCAAGCGCTTCGAGCCCGAGAAGGGCTTCCGCCTTGCCACCTACGCCATGTGGTGGATCCGTGCCGCCATTCAGGAATATGTGCTGCGTTCCTGGAGCCTGGTCAAGATCGGCACCACCGCCGCCCAGAAGCGACTGTTCTTCAACCTGCGCAAGGTCAAGGGCCAGATCGCGGCCCTGGATGAAGGTTCGCTCCATCCCGACCAGATCAAGCAGATCGCCACCACCCTCAATGTGACCGAGGACGAAGTGGTGCAAATGAATTCGCGCCTGTCGGGCGACGCTTCGCTGAATTCCCCCATGCGGGCGGATGAAGGTGCCTCCGAATGGCAGGACTGGCTGGTCGACGATACGCCCGACCAGGAAACCAGCCTGGGCGAAAGTGAAGAATATTCCGAACGTATGGGCATGCTGAACACGGCGATGGAGGTGCTCAATGAACGCGAGCGCGCCATCTTCCAGGCTCGTCGCCTGCAGGAAAGCCCCTCGACCCTCGAGGAACTCGCCCAGCAATACGAGGTCAGCCGCGAACGCATCCGCCAGATCGAAGTGCGGGCGTTCGAGAAGGTGCAGGAAGCCGTGAAGGAAGCGGCGGGCGCCTAGTCAACGCTGCAAATCCAATTTGACGAGCCCCGGTGATGAGCCGGGGCTTTTGCTTTTGGGCGGCTATGGGGTGGGAATCGGCCGGTCTGCTCCAGCGCGGAATTCTCGCTATGAAGACGTCCAACGCTTGGGCACCGATATTGCCCCACCCACCGGCCGTCACCCTCGGGCTTGACCCGAGGGCTCTTTACTTGGCGATCTCGTCCCAGAGATCGCGCCATTCGGGGTTATCCCGCTCGATCA
>JAVJRP010000022.1:0-778015 GCA_040218355.1 Devosia sp.
GGGTTTGGAAATGGACGTGTCCCGAGGCGCGTGCGTCTCAGTAAAACTAAATAATAGAGACGTCGCCGCCTCGGGATACCGGGTTTCTCCTGCTCGTTGGGCCACCTTGCGACGAGCGATCAATAGGGGCCACGACAGCAGGAGAAACCCGGTATCCCGAGGCGGCGACGTCTCTATTATTTAGTTTTACTGAGACGCACGCGCCTCGGGACACGTCCATTTCCAAACCCGGAGGCTCAGGGCCATCCGGCACTTCGGCACGTCCATTATTCCAAACAGGAGCCGGCAATTGGCTGCGTTTTCGCCGCACAGGCCCGATGCGCTACCCAATATCGCCGCCAGGCAAAGGCACGCGCAAACGCGCCAATGCCGTGATGAATGCCATGCAAGCCTTAGTCCTCGCGAATCCAGACCTGCATCGGCCCCGCCTCCCGATTGGCCCAGAGATAATAGGGTATGGCGGTCAGCGTCGTATCGGCGGGTGCCGGCGGCGTCGTGCGATAAAGGTCCGGCCCCCAATCATCGCTGCCAATGGTCTGTGCCGGCGCGGTCAGGGTGACGATGCCATCGAAAAGATCGGCCCGCGACGTTTCGGTGAGTGCCGCATCTCGCGACAGGATCAGGTCGGGAACCGGCGTCTCATTGTCCACCTGCTCGGCGCAAAAGACCAGGGGGCCCCGTGCCAGGGCAACGCGGTGCCGGTCCATCTTGACCTTGGGATTGGCATAGATGCGGCGGGGCGCCATGGGCAAATCGAGTTCGACCACATCGCCCTCGATCCAGTCCCGCTCGATGACCAGATAGCCGTTCTGCAACTGCCCCGGCACATCAACTGGATTGCCATTCACCATTGCCAAACCATCGCGTGCCCAGTCCGGAATGCGCAGCTTGAGTGCGAACACGCCATGACCATCGGGATGCACGCTGACCTTGATCTTGCCGGACCAGGGATAGTCCGACTGCTCCTCGATCCGGACGCGACGCCCATCGAGATCGAGTTCCGCACTGTTGCCGCCATAGAGATTGACCGCAATGGAACCCGGACCCACCGAATAGAAATAGCCACTGACCGAGGCCACCAGCCGCGACACATTCATCGTGCAGCAGGGGCAGGGGTGCCAGGGCCAGCGGCGATGGCTGCCATCGCTGTCCAGCTTGTTCTCGTAGAAATAGAGCTCGCCATCCCGGGAGAGACCGGACAGCACGCCATTGTAGAGCGCCAGCTCCATGGCCTCGGCATATTGCCCGTCGAGCTCGAGGTTGAGCATGCGCTGGGCCCAGAACACGAAAGCGATGGACGCGCAGGTTTCGCAATAGGCGGTGTCATTGGGCAGGTCGTAGTCGGTCGTAAAACCCTCGTTCGAGGCCGAGGGGCCAAAGCCGCCGGTGACATACATCCGCGTGGTGGTCACATCTTTCCACAGCACTTCGCAGGCATGGCGCAGGCTGTCATCGTCCAGTTCCGCCGCCAGGTCCGCCATGGCGGTGTACATATACATGGCGCGCACGGCGTGCCCGACCACCTTGTCCTGCTCGCGCACCGGCTTGTGGGCCTGGCCATACTCGTAATTGCCGGTGTTGAAGAAGTGGTACTTGGCCGGGTCATCGCCCCGAGCGATCGCTTCTTGATCGAAGTAATGCGGCTGGCGGCCGCGTTCGTCGATGAAATAAGCGGCCAGATCGAGCTGCTTGCGCTCCCCGGTGAGCTGGTAGAGCCGGATCAGCGCGATCTCGATTTCCTGGTGGCCGGGATAGCCGCGCTTTTGCCCATCATCGGTCCCGAAAGTGCTGCGGATATGGTCAAGGCTGCGCTCCATCACCTCAAGGAATTTGCGCTTCCCCGTTGCCTGGTAATAGGCGATCGCACCCTCGAGCAGATGCCCGATATTGTAGAGTTCGTGCCGGTCACGCAGATTGGTCCAGCGGTTCTTGATTTCATGGCCCTGATACCACAGGTTGAGATAGCCGTCGGGCATCTGCGCGGCTTCAAGCTTGTCGACGATTTCGTCCACCTGCCGCTCGATTTCCGCATCGCGGCGATGGCGCAGCGCATAGCCGGCCGCTTCGATCCATTTGCCGATGTCCGAATCCCAGAAGTACTGCATGGTAAAGCCATGCTCGTTATAGGGCACGCGCAGCGGCGGTGGCGGATCCTTGAGATCCAGGGATTCGAGAATGCCGTTTTCATCGAGTTTCTTGTACTGGCTGGGCACCGTGCGCGTGAGCACGGTTTCAAGCCGCTCCGACCAGAACGGTCCGGTCAGTTGCACACGGGTGAAATCGACTGGGGAATAGCGGCGCATAGGGTCTCCTCCGGCCATTACTGGCCTGGTTATGGGGTTGGAACGGTGCTGGCGCGGGGAACAAGCGTGCAGGGCAGGCGGCTTGTGCCGCTCTGGCTTTCGCCCCGGATCATGCGGATCAGCCGATGCCCGGCCTCCTCGCCGAGCAATTTGAGATTCATGTCGATGCTGCTCAGTTGCGGTCGGCTCGCCTCGGTCATCACCGACCAGTTGTCAAAGCCGATCACGGCAATGTCATGGGGCACGGATATGGCATTGTCGCGCAGCGTCTCGACAATGCCGCGCGCGATCTGGTCATTGCCGGCAAAGATCGCGTCGGGCCGCGCCGGCATGGCGAGCAGGCGCGTCGCTGCTTCCCGGCCCCAGGCTTCCGACCAGTGGCCGTGCAGGATCAATGCCGGGTCGACCGTCGAAAGGCTCGCCTCGTACCCGCGCCGCCGCAAGCGGACCGCCTCGAAATCCTCCGGGCCGGTCACATGGGCAATCCGTGTTCGCCCAAGCGAAAGCAGATGCGCGGTGGCAAGGCGCGCGCCGCCCTCATCATCGGGCAACAGACAGGCAGCGCCCGGTTCGTCGCTCTGCGAGAAGACGTACAACACCGGCAGATTGCCCAGTGCCAGGCCGGGGACGGGGCGGCGGTCGGCCCGGCGCCCGGTGAAGATCAGCCCATCGACGCGTTTGCCCAGCAATTGGTCGATATGCCGCTTCTCGCGTTCCGGATCGTCCGTGGCGTTGCACATGAACAGCGCAAGGCCGGCCGCGTGCAGAACGGTTTCCAGGCCCTCCATGATGGGCATGGTGAAGCGTCCGAAGCTGTCATTGGAAATCAGGCCAACGGTAAAACTCTGTCCGCGATGCAGGGCCTGGGCCAGATCGTTGGGCCGAAACCCCAGTTCATCGGCCGCCTTGAGCACCTTCTCGCGTGTTTCCTGCCGCAGCGTGCCCGATTTGTTGAGCGCCTTGGATGCGGTGCCCAGGCTGACCCCGGCATGCCGCGCAACGTCGCGCAGGGTGTAGCGATTTGGCGATTTTCCCTCGGACATGCTGGTCTCAAATAGCGCGGAGCATTGCGTGAAAATGGGTCAGAGCTCATTCGGAAAAGCTTTTCCGAGCCGCATGAACATCACGTCAAGCATTGCCCGTGTCAAGATGGTCACTATGGGCTGGCGGCTGGCTAGCCGGTTGCAACCGGCATGTCGCTGTCGCCTTCGACCAGCTCCAGCGGCACGATTTTGCGCACGACCCCGAGCGGATAGTGCGCGGCATAGGCCGGCATCGTGGCCAGCAGCGCCTCGGCCAGGGCAATGCCGAGATCGCGCAGAGACAGCCGGAAACTGGTCAGCTTTGGGACCAGAAAATGCGCTTGCGGGCTGTCCCGGCTGATGACGGCAAATTTCTGCCCCGGCGGCAGCCCGACCTCATAAAGGCCATTGTAGAACCCCAGCGTCATCAATTCATTGGTCAGGATGAAGCCGGTCGGTTGCTTGTTCGGCGGCATGGCGGCGATGGCATGGGCAATATCATGGCCGCCGCGTTCATTGGGGTGGGCCCGGAAGATCAGGTCGGGATCAAACGGCAGTCCGCGCTGTTCCAGCGCCTTGCGATAGGCCTCGATGAACACAAAGCCCAGATTGGTATTATCCAGCGGGGCAAAAATGCCGATACGCCGATGCCCCTTAGCGACGAGGCGCGCAACCCCGGTTTCGGCCATGCCCTCGAAATCAAGATCCAGCCAAGGATGACCCACATCGGTCTGGGACCGGCCCAGCGCAATGAAAGGAATGTTGCGGCTGGCCAGGTAGTCAATGCGATGGTCTTCCCGCTTCGTCGCTGAGATGATCAGCGCGTCGGCAAATCCACGGGCCACGACGCGCTGCATATAGGCATCCGGATCTTCCTCCGAGGAGCACAGCAGAGCCACCAGATCGAGCTGGTGTCGCGCGAAAACGGTCTGGACACCGTCAAACACGCTCATGAAGAACACATCGCCTTCGCCGGTGATCTGCGCGCCTGTCTGCATCATGAAGCCGACGACGCCCGTGGCCCCTTTGCGCAGGGACCGGCCGGCCTGGTTGGGCACATAGCCCATCGTATTCGCGGCCTCGAGAACGCGCTGCCGGGTCTGCTCGTTGACGTCAGGTTTGCCATTCAACGCACGAGAAACGGTGCCAATGGACAGGTTGAGGCGCTGCGCCAACTCTCTGATGCCAGTCATATTTTCCGTACTTTTCCCACAGCGCCACTGATCAACAAAAACGTTTACGAAATCCAGTTGACAGCCGAAAGGCGTCAAATGTAACGTCGTAAACGTTTACGGGACTTTCTGCCCTGACGCTGCACAAGATGGCAAGGGTAGGCCAAAGTCCAGAGGGAGGACATCTTGGTTTATTCTGCGGTGCTCGCCGGTTGTGGCAGCATGTCCAAAGGCTGGCTGACGGCCCTGTCCGAGCATCCCTTGCTCAAGGGTAGGGTGCGGATTGCCGGTCTGGTCGATCTCGACCGGGCAACAGCAGAAGCGCGGGCCGCCGAATTCTCTCTTTCTGACGCTGTCATCGGC
This sequence comes from Devosia sp., assembly GCA_040218355.1. Taxonomy (GTDB): domain Bacteria; phylum Pseudomonadota; class Alphaproteobacteria; order Rhizobiales; family Devosiaceae; genus Devosia. The sequence continues at coordinate 4,861 of JAVJRP010000022.1, forward strand.
ACCGATCTCGACGCGGTCCTGACCGAGACGAAACCCGATCTGCTGTTCGACGTAGTTGTGCCATCGGCGCGCGCTGCCCTGGTTGAAACCGGGCTGCGCCACGGCTGTCACGTACTGACAGAAAAGCCCATGGCCACCAGCCTGAATGAAGCGAAGGCGATGATCGCCCAGGCCCAGGCGGCCAAGCGCATTCACGCCGTCGTGCAGAACCGCCGCTTCATCGCCGGCGTGCGTCGCATCCGGCGCCTGATCGAGAGCGGTGCGCTGGGCGACCTGACCGGCCTCAATTGCGACTTCTTTATTGGCGCGCATTTCGGGGGGTTCCGCGAGGACATGGACAATGTCCTTTTGCTCGACATGGCCATTCACACGCTCGACGCTGCGCGCTTCATGGCGGGCAAGACGCCACGGGCAGTCTATTGCCTTGAGACCAACCCGCCCGGCTCCTGGTATCGCCATGGCGCTGCGGCCAACGCGATCTTTGAGTTCGAGGACGATGTGATCTTCAACTATCGCGGCTCCTGGTGCGCTGAAGGGGCCAATACGAGCTGGGAAAGTGCCTGGCGCATCATAGGCACCAAAGGCACGCTGATCTGGGACGGTGAAGACCGCTTTGAAGCGCGCGTCGTTGACGGCGACAGCGGCTTCTTCCGTCCCCTCAGGGACATCGAGGTGCCGTTGCCTTCCGATGCGGACAGTGTCCACGGCCACGCCAGCGTCATCGCCGACTTTCTCGTCGCCATCGAGTCTGGTGCCCAGCCTGAAACCGCGGGCAGCGACAATATCAACAGCCTGGCCATGGTTCTTGCCGCCATTGAGAGCGCGCGGACCGGCCAGCGCATTCCAATTGCAGTTTGAGGAAATTTCAACGTGAGCGACCCCGCAAATTCCATCCGTATCGGCACTATGATCTCGGCTTCAGCTGGCAAGACCGCCGAGCGCATCGCTGAAATCGCCGATCTGGGCTTTGAGAGCTTTCAGCCTTTTTTCTGGCAAACCACCAATGGCCAGGACATTGCCGAGTTGGGCAAGCGCTGCAGGGATGCGATCGGGGAGCGCGACATCACCATTTCCACCCTGGGCATGTTCGGCAATGTGCTCGAAGACCAGGAAATGGACCGACAGACCCTGCAGGGCTGGAAGGATTGCATCGACAATGCGCATCATTTCGGCGCCACCTGCGTCGCCGGCTTCACCGGTCGCGTTCGCAACAAGCCGCTGACCGACAGCCTGCCCAGATACCGCGAAGTCTGGTCGGAGCTGGCAAAGCGCGCCGCTGACAAGGGTATCAGGATTGCCTTTGAAAACTGCGCCATGGACGGCAACTGGCAAACTGGCGACTGGAATATTGCCCACAATCCCGATGCCTGGGAGCTGATGTTCAATGAGACGCCGGACGACAATATCGGACTTGAATGGGAGCCCTGCCACCAGATGGTCTATCTCATCGATCCGCTGCCGCAGATCCGCAAATGGGCGCCCAAGATCTTCCATGTGCACGGCAAGGACGCCACCATCCGCTGGGACGTGATCCGCGAGCACGGCATTTTCGGCAAGGAACCCTTCGTCTTCATGCGTACGCCAGGCTTTGGCGATAGCAACTGGACCGACATCATTTCCGAACTGCGGCTGGCCGGCTGGACGGGTTCGATCGACATCGAAGGCTGGCACGACCCGGTCTATCGCGATGCGCTGGAAATGACCGGGCAGATCCACGCCCTGAACCATCTCAAGGCGGCGCGCGGTGGCGACTACCTCGCCCTGGCGGGATAAATATGACTATTGACGGGAATTGAGAAACCGTTTTACCGATAGTGAGAAAAGGGTTTTCCATTGAGGTATGTGGACGTGGTAAAGGCTGAGCGCATTCGCATCTACGACGTCGCCCGCGTCGCTGGCGTCAGCGTTGCCACGGCTTCCAAGGCCCTCAACGATACCGGTCGGATGACCGAAGAAACCCGCAAGCGCGTAAAGCAGACGGCAGCCGCCCTCGGCTTCCGGCCCAATGCCATGGCACGCGCGCTCACCCAGCAGCGCAGTTTCACCATCGGTCTATTGACCAACGACACCTATGGGCGGTTCACCTTGCCGGTCATGGCCGGCGTGTCCGAAGCCTTGGTGGATCAGGGCGTGTCGGTGTTCCTGTGTGGCATCGAGGATGATGCGGCACTCGCCAGGCTCCATCTCGACGCCATGCTCGACAAGCAGGTGGATGGCATCATTGCCACCGGCAAGCGTATTGATAGGCGTCTGCCGGTCGATCTGTCCCATCTGCCGGTTCCGGTGGTCTATGCCTTCACCGAAGGTCCCGACGATGCAGTGACGCTGGTGTCCGACGATGCGCAGGGTGCGCGCGAGGCGACGGAATGGCTTGCACAAACTGGGCGTATGTCACTGGTGCACATCACAGGTCCGGAGAGCTTCGCCTCGGTTACGGCGCGCGCCGGTGCCTTCCGTGCGGTGGCGGGGCAGGGGGCGCAGGTCTTGCATGGGTCCTGGTCCGAGTCCTGGGGGCACGAGGCGATCGCAAAGCTCTGGGATGGCGATGTACCGCGCCCGGATGGGATTTTCTGCGGCAATGACCAGATCGCCCGCGGCGTGGTCGATGCCCTGCGTGAGCGCGGGGTCGATGTGCCGGGCGAAGTCTCGGTGATCGGTTTTGACAATTGGGAAATAGTAGCGGCGGCCACCCGCCCTCCGCTGACCACTATCGACATGAATTTGAAGGAACTTGGCCGCGAAGCGGGCCGCCTGATCCTGGATCTTGCCGAGGGCAAGCCGGTCGATCCTGGCATCCGCACGCTGCCCTGCAAGCTCGTGCTGCGCCAATCCTGTTGCGGCGATGCAATCGCCGTCCACAACCAGGGAGAGGCGCTTCAGGAGAGTTGAGATGCTGCCATGGGCGTTTGCACCGCCCATGGCAGCGAGGAGGGCCGCAAGGGAAAGAGGAAACCCGAGCGGCGTGTTCGCGGCCTGAGGGCCGCAAAGGGAGGATATAATGCAGTTTATCAAACTTGGTCTATTGGCAGGTCTGGCTGCGGGCGCATTGGCCGCAGCTATGCCGGCTCAGGCGCAGGAAGATGTAACCATCACTGTCTGGTCGATTGACGGCGCCAACCAGGTCGGACCGTCCGATACATTCTCGGCAGAGTTCGACGAGATGGATAACGGCATCAATGTTGAATACCGGATCCTGCAGTTCGACGAGATCGTCAACGAGACGCTGCGCGCCTTTGCCACTGGCAACGCGCCGGACATTGTCAGCCTTGATAACCCGGACTTCGCCCTGTTCTCATCGCGTGGGGCGTTTCTCGACATCACGGATATGGCCGCCCAGAGCGATGTCATAAATCCCGAAGTCTATTTCGAAGGACCGCTCAATTCGGTGAGCTGGGACGGGCGCCTCTATGGTGTCGGCAAATACACCGACACGATCGGAGTGTTCTACAACAAGGACATGTTTGCGGAAGCCGGGATCGAGTCACCGCCACAGACCTGGGCCGAGTTCGAGGAATATGCCCGCATGCTCTCCAAGCCCGACCAGGGTGTCTACGGCGCGACGCTGTCGGCCCGTGGCAACGAGGAAGGCACCTTCCAGTTCCTGCCCGTCATCCAGATGTCCGGCGGTGGCTATGAGAACGTCAACACCGAGGGCGCCCGCGAATGGCTGTCCATGGTCAAGGGCATGATCGACGATGGCGTGCTGAGCCAGGACGTCCTCTCGCTCGGCCAGTGGGATTCCACCGGCACTTTCAACTCGGGCAACGCTGCCATGGCGATCTCGGGCCCATGGGAAATCGACCGCATGGTCGAGGATGCCGAGTTCGACTGGGGCGTAACCCTGCTGCCGACCTTTGGGGAAGGCGATGAACGCTCCTCGGCGCTCGGTGGCTTCAACCTCGGCATCATGTCCACGACCGAACATCCGGAAGAAGCCTTCAAGGTCCTGGAATATTTCGTCAGCCAGGACGACCGCCTCTTCCCCGAATTCGGCTATCTGCCGACGCGGTCCGACGTCGAACTGCCCCTGTCCGGCATCGAGAAGAAGGACGCCGCGCTCGCTGTCTTCCAGGAGCAGTTGCAATATGCCCAGCCCCGTGGCCCGCATCCTGAGTGGCAGAAGATCTCCAAGGCGATCTATGACGCCGAGCAGGCGGCCCTGACCGGTCAGATGACGCCTGACGAGGCGCTGAGCCAGGCGCAGGCGACAATCGACACGATAATCGACTGAGCCTGATGCCAGACGGTCTTCCCGGGGCCTCAGCGCTTCCGGGAAGACCTGCACTTCAACTAGACAACTACGGGAAGAGGTCGGACCATGCGCCGCATTCTGTCCAGCATCACCGATGGGAAGGGCTTCGATCTCATCATGGTCGGCGTGACGATGCTTTTCTTGTTCGCGCTCGCCGGCGTACCGCTCGTCTACAACGTTGTGATGAGTTTCCAGCAAGTCGACATGTTCAATCTCAACACGTTTTCCCGGCCGTTTGCCGGCTTTGAGAACTATGTTGCGATTGTCAGCCAGCCCGAGTTCTGGCTGGTCATCCGGAACACCGCAATCTTCGTCTTCGGCTCGATTGCCGGGCAGTTCATCTTCGGCTTTGCGCTGGCCATCTTCTTCATGCTCAGCTTCCCCTTTGCCTCGACGATCCGTGGCCTGTTCCTCGTTTCCTGGGTCATGCCCGGCCTTGTGGTCGGCGCGCTCTGGGGCTGGATCCTTGCCGGCGATTTCGGCGTGCTCAACGCGATCCTGCGCGGGCTCGGCATTATCGATGGCACCATGTTCTGGAAATCCGATCCGAACCTGTCGATCTGGGCCGTCACAATTGCCAATATCTGGCTCGGCCTGGCCTTCAACATGATGCTGCTATCGGTCGGCCTCGCCGGCATTCCGCGGGACCTCTATGAGGCGGCGGAACTCGACGGAGCCAATGGCTGGCAGCGCTTCACCACGATCACACTGCCCATGATGCGCTCGACCATCGGCGCAGTCCTTGCCCTCGGCCTGATTTACACCCTGCAGCAGTTCGATCTCTTCCCCGCCATCACCGAAGGCGGACCTGCGAACAGTTCCAATGTGGCGCAATACTGGGCCTGGCAGTGGTCGTTCCAGCTCTTCGATTTTGCCAAGGGCGCCACCGTCTCGATGATGATGCTGATCTTCGTGCTGGTCGCCTCGATCGTCTATGTCCGCTCAACCCGCCATGAGGTGCGCGGATGACCCGGGTTGCTGCACCAAAACTCCTGCTGGTTCTCGCCCTGGCGCTGGCAGCAGTCTATCTGTTCCCGCTCTACTGGATGTATGCCACCAGCCTCAAGGGCGCCTCGGAGATCTTTGCCAATCCGCCGACCTTCTGGCCCCGCGAACCGGATTTCTCCATTTTTCCGGCGACCTGGGAGCGGCGGACCATGGACACGTTCCTCTGGAACAGCCTGGTCATCGCCACGGGCGTAACGACGCTGACGGTGCTGCTCGGCACCGGTTGCGCCTATGTGCTGGCCCGCTACCGCAATCCCTGGATCGACATCGGGCTGTTCGCCATCCTGATGCTGCAGGTCCTGCCAGCCTCGGTGATGATCACGCCACTCTATGTTGGTTTCAACCAGCTCGGCCTGCTCGATTATCCGCGGACGGCGGTGATCATCGCCGCCGCAGGCAAGTCGATTCCGTTCTATATCGTGCTCGTCCGCGCCACCTTCATGAGCGTGCCAAGCGAGCTCGAGGAAGCGGCGCTGGTCGATGGCAATTCGCGCTGGGGCGCGTTCTTCTTCATCGTTCTCCCGCTGGCACGAAACGGCATCCTCGTGCTGGCCATCCTCACCTTCATGCAGGCCTTTGGCGAGTACATCTATTCGAAATCAATCATCACGACGCAATCTCTTCAGCCGGCGAGCGTCGGCCTGTCCGGCTTCCTTGGCCCGAACTCCACCGACTGGAACGGGATCATGGCCTATGCCGCAATGTATGTGACCCCAATCATCCTCGTCTTCGTCATTCTGCAGCGCCGCATCGTGTCCGGCCTAACCTCGGGAGCCCTCAAATGAGTGCCCAGCCCCAGATCGAACTCGTCGGCATCGACAAGCACTATGGCAGCTTTCACGCGCTCAAGAACATCGACCTGGTCATTCCCAAGGGCCAGTTCGTGGCTCTGGTCGGGCCCTCGGGCTGCGGCAAGTCGACCTTGTTGCGGTCACTCGCGGGACTGGAAAGCATCACCGGCGGCACCATGAAGATCGCCGGCGCATTGATGAACGGTGTGCCCCCGCGCAAGCGCGATGTCGCCATGGTGTTCCAGTCCTACGCGCTCTATCCGCATATGACAGTGGAACAGAACCTGACCTATTCCCTGCGTCTGAAACGTGTGCCCAGAGCAGAGGCAAAGAAGGCCGCGGACGAGGTCGCCAAGACCATTGGCCTGCTGCAATTGATGCACCGCTATCCGCGTGAATTGTCGGGTGGTCAGCGTCAGCGGGTGGCCATGGGGAGGGCGATCATCCGCAACCCCAAGGCCTTCCTGTTCGACGAGCCGCTGTCCAATCTCGATGCCGCCCTGCGCGTGCATATGCGCAAGGAAATTCGCGCGCTGCATGACCGGCTCGGCGCCACCTCGGTCTATGTCACCCACGACCAGATCGAGGCCATGACCATGGCCGATCATGTGGTGGTGATGCGCGATGGCGTCATCGAACAGCAAGGCAGTCCGCTCGAGCTTTACGATACCCCGGCCACCCGCTTTGTCGCCGGTTTTATCGGTTCACCCGCGATGAACTTCATCCCCGGCACCATCGCCGCCGACGGCCAGCATGTAACGCTAGAGCTTGAGGGCGTTGCGGCCCTGCCCATTGGCCGAAGCCTGGAGCCGGGCCGGAAGGTCATTGTCGGATTGCGTCCCGAGCATATCGAGGCGATCCCAGGCACAAGCGGGCAGATCGTGCTGCCGGTCTCCGTCGTGGAATCGACCGGGTCCTTGACCTATCTGACGACGGACGGTGCGCCGGAGCTGACTGTGGTCATCACCGGACGCAGCGACATCAGGTCCAAAGACACGGTCGGTCTCACCATCGCGCCCGAGCGGGTGCACATCTTCGATGCGGATACCGAACGCGCTCTATAAGCAATCCGCCTGACCGGAGGCTCAGGCGGGAACGCTCAGCGCTGAACGGACGCGGTCGAGAGCCTCTGCCGTGCTGCCCTCCGGCTGGTATTCGAGCCCGACGGCGCCGGTATAGCCATTGGCATAAAGCCAGGCGAGCCGTTCGCCGAGGTCGATTTCGCCCAGGCCCGGATCGTTGCGACCGGGATGGTCGGCCACATGGGCGTGAATGACGCGCGAAACACGCTGCTGCAGCACGTCCTCGATCCGTTCACCCATCACATGGGAATGATAGAGGTCATAGACGATGCCGATCTCGGGTCGGCCGACCTCATCCACGATGTTGAGCGCTTCGCGGGTCGAGGACAGGTAATAGCCTTTGTGGTCAATCAAGGTGTTGAGCGGCTCGACCCCCAGCCGGACGCCGCTGCCTTCGAGCACATCCGCGGCTGCCCTCAGGCAATCCACCAGGGCCTTGTGCTGTTCTTCCCGCGTGCGGCCGGGCAGATCGTCGCCCGCCTGGGCGATCAGAACCTTGGCGCCCAGGCGCTGCGCCGTCCGCACAGAAGTCGCCAGGCCGGCAAGAAACGCGGCATGATTGGCCGGGTCGGTGAGCGCAATCATCGGCTCGGCAACGAAGCCGCTCAGCGTCATGCCGGTTTCCTTGAGCGCCGCCTCGATGGCGTCCAGATCCTTGTTGGACCAGAACCAGAATTCGACGGCGTCCAGGCCTGCGGCCTTGGCCAGGCGAATACGGTCGGCAAAGTCGGCGCTGGCGTCGGCGAAGAGCCATTCAATACAGGCGGAAAGTTTCATCTTGGACCATTGTGTTCGTGTTCAGCGATAATCGATCAGCACCTGCATGACCTCGGGCGAACCCTGGTCGAGCAGGCCATATCCACGTTCCGCTTCGGCCAGCGGTACACGGTGCGTGACGAAGCCCTTGAGATCTGGGCCAAGGGCAGAGAGGTATTCGAGCGCGATGTTGCCGCGCCGTGTCACGGACCAGAGCGGGCCGAGAAAAGGGTTCACGGTACCCACCTGCGAAGAAATGATGCGTGGCCGGTTGTGATGAAATTCTCCCGACAGGCTGAGGCTTTCAAAGCTCCCGCCATACCAGGACATGGCCACCACGGTACCATTGAACCCGGCCGTACGAATGGCTTCGTTCAGCGCCGGCGCTGCGCCCGAAACCTCGATCACCGTGTCGGCACCACGTCCCTCGGTCAAGTCGCGCACTCTCTCGGCCACTTCCCCGTCGGCGGGGTCGATCACCGTAGTTGCGCCGCCCGCGAGGGCCGCCTGCCGGCGCTGTTCGATCCCGTCAATACCGATGATCTGGCGCGCGCCATTGCGGGCCAGCAATCGCGTAACCAATTGCCCGATCACGCCCAGCCCGCTGACCACGACATCGGCGCCAAGCGCAATATTGGCGTCCAGCAGGCCATTATAAGCGGTGTTGAGATTGGCGAAGAATACGCCGATTTCGGGCTCGTCTATTGCGTTGAGGGGCACCACGGCGTCGGCGTCCACTACGGCATAGTGCCCATGCGGCACATAGGCAAAGACCATGTCGTCCATCCCGATCCGCGTCACCCCGTCGCCGAGCGCCGCGACCCGACCCACCGCTGCATAGCCATACCGCGCCGGCCAGTGCCAGTCCGAGCCGTGGGCGTCGGAGAACAGGCGCGTCCTGGGGTCCATCGCCTGCCGCCACTGCGGTGCAAGTCCGCGAAAGACGTTGAGTTCGGTGCCGGCGCTGATCCCGGATACCAGCAGCTCGAGCAGCACCTGGCCCGGTCCGGGGCCGTCGAGCGGCTCGGTGCGCACTTCGACGGCGCGCGGGCCGGTGAAATAGAGCGATTGAGTCGTCAACGACACTTTTGTCACCCTTTGATACCGCCAGCGGTAAGACCACCGACGAGTTGATTGCGAAACAGCAGAAACAGCACCACGGTCGGTGCAGCGATAACCACGCCCCCGGCCATCACCACGCCCCAACTGAACGAGTAGGGGTCAAACAGGGTCTGCAGGGCCAGTGGTAGCGTCTTGACTTCAGCACTCGTGATAAGCGCCAGGGCCAGCAGGAACTCCCCCCAGGATAGGACAAAGGCAAAGGTGCCTACGGCTACCACCGCCGGTCGGATCAGCGGCAGGGTAATTCGCACCATGGCGCCAAGCTGCGATGATCCGTCGATGACGGCGGCCTCTTCGAGCTCACGCGGCACAGCATCAATATAGCCCTTGAGCATCCAGACCGCGATGGGGAGTCCCAGCGCCAGATGCGTGAAGGTCAATGCCGTCAACGTATTGGCCAGGCCCAGCGAGCGGATGATCACCACAAGTGGCACCAGCACGGCGACCGCCGGCAGCATCTGCGTGGCCAGGATCAGGAAGCCGATGAAATCGCGCCCCAGATAGGTGAAGCGGCTGAGCGAATAGGCGGCGGGAACCGCGATGAGCACCGTGCAGACGGCCACGAGACTGCCCACAATCAGGCTGTTGCGCAGGGCAACAAGAAAGTCGCCGCGCGAAAAGATCTCCGCAAAATGATCGAAGGTGATCTGCATCGGGATCAGGCTGCGCGACATGATGTCGGCATCGGGGCGGATCGAGGCAATAAACACCCATATGATTGGTAGCAGCACCAGCCCCAGCAGCGAGATGGTCAGGATGTCGAGGAGCGCATTGCGCAGGCGCTTATTGCCGCGGTTCACGGGCGCCTCCCCAATTTCAGGGTCAAGAAGGACGCTGCGGCCAGAATCACCAGCATGACCACGCTGATGGCAGCCGCATAGGCCGGCCTGAGATCGGTAAAGACCGCCTTGAACATGGTGATGCCCAGTATGGTTGTCGCGTCCTGCGGACCGCCGCGCGCCATGATCCAGGGCAGGTCGAAGCTGTAAAAGGCCAGGATACCCAGCACCAGGCCAATGATCAGCATGGTGTTCTGGATTGAGGGCAGGGTGATGCTGGCAAAGCGTTGCCAGGGGCCGGCCCCGTCAATGGCCGCTGCCTCATAAAGTTCATCCGGGATCGACTTGAGGGCCGCCAGAAGCGCCAGCACCATGAACGGCATGCCCTTCCACCCGGAGATGAAGGTAATGACGGCCAGAGCCAGGTTCGGGTCGTTGAGGATGGAGCTGTTGCCGGCAATGCCGAAGAACTGCAGCAGGGCGTGCAGTGCCCCCACCTCGCTATCGAGCAGGAAGCGCCAGCCATAGCCCAGCACGATAAAGGGCATCACCCAGGGCAGCAGGATCAGCGCCGAGGCCAGGCGCGCAATGGTCGTGTCGCGGTTGAGCAGCAGGGCCAGGGGCAGGGCCAGAGCGATCTCGACGGCCACTGTGCCAAGCGTCCAGACCCAGGTGCGCCAGAAAGCGCGCCACAATGCGCCATCGGCCAGCAGAGCCTGGAAATTCACCAGCCCGCCCCACACCGGCTGCGGGTTGCGCAGCAGATACCAGTCCTGAAATGACAGCCAGAGCGCGTAGAGCAGGGGCAGCACGGCGATGCCGAGTGCCACCAGAATGGCGGGGGCGACCAGAGCATAGGGCAGGGCTGCTTTACCAAACGCCCGAGGCACGTGCACTTGTGCGGATGTGGACATGAACTGGTCTTGGATAAGGGAGAAAAAGCCCCGGACGGTGGGAGGTCGGCTCCGTCCGGGGAATGCTCTTAGCGAGCGAGGACTGTATTGATGTCGGTGCACAGATCGCTTGCCGCCTGATCAATGTCCTTCTGGCCAAGAGCAACGGCTTGTACGGCTTTCTGGATCGTGTCGACTTCGAGTTGACCCATCTGCGCGATGGCTTCGCTCGGATATTGATAGGGCCGTGCATCCTGCAACTGCTCGACAAAGAGCGGATAGGGGAATTCGGTCCAGGGCTCTCCCTGCGCCAGCGAAATACTGCCCGGAATGAAGCCACCGGCCACGGCCAGCTCCTTGAAGGCCTCGCCATGGGTGGCGAACATGATGAACTGTCCAGCCGCTTCCTTGGCAGCCGAAGCATCCCACATCACAAGCGGCCATCCGCCCAGGAACCCGGAGCGATTGGCAGGACCAGCCGGGACCTTGGCAATATCGACCTGTTCGAGCCATTCGGGTTTCTCGGTGACAAGGTCGCGATAAAGGCTCGGGTGCATGAGGATCATGCCATAACGGCCATCGAGAAAGCCGCGCTGGAAGGTATTGCCGTCCATGCTAGCCGCATCGGGATGGGTCGAGCCATCCAGCGCAATGCCCGTATAGACGGACAGGGCGTCCTTGAATTCAGGCGAGTCGAAGCCGCAAGTGCCATCGTCGGCCAGCATGCGAGCGCCATAGCCGAGATAGGCACTCATGAAATTGTGGACGGTGAAATAGTCCAGGCTCGTGGACAGGCCAATGCCATAGGTGCCGTCCGGCGTCCCCTCGGTCAGGGTCTTGGCCGTGGCGCGCAACTCCTCCCAGGTTTCGGGTGGTGCGTTCGGATCCAGTCCGGCCTGCTCGAACAGATCCTTGCGATAGTAAAGGGCGCGGGTTTCCACCGCGATGGGCGAAGCCCACCACTGGCCACCCAGGTTGTAATAGCCCCTGTCCCCCGGCCAGATGTCGGCGGCGACATCCGTACCATGTTCGGCGTCATAGGCGGCAAAAGCGTCATCGAGCGGCGCCAATGCGCCAATAGCCTGGAACTGCGCCACCACGTTATTGCCCAGCATCGACACATCTGGGAGGCCCCCAGTCGTCAATGCGGTGACCAGCCTTTGCTGCTGCTCGGACCAGGGCACGATCTCCATGACCACATCGATGCCGTCATGGCTGGCCTCAAAGGCCTCGATGATCCCTTCCCAGGCCGCAATGTCATTGGGATTGGTAGAGAACTGCCAGAACGTCACCGTCTGCGCAAAAGCCGGCGCACTGATCAATGTGGTGGCGAGCGCTGTCGCCGCTAGCAAGATGTGCCGCATAAATTTCCTCCCTGTGAACTCGTCCGTAGCGAGTGGCGCCATGTCCCGATTGGCGCATGTGTCATCGTTGACATAGCAGATTGCTAACACGCCATTAATAAGTGTGTCAAACTGTCTCACCCTATGGTGCCGGGCCTGTCGAATCTCGGATCACCAAGCTTGTTTCGAGAACGATTTCATCGGGCACTTCACGGCCTTCGATCGCTGCAAGGGCCATGTCGAACCCATGTCGCCCCAAGGCGGTCATAGGCTGCGCAACAGTGGTCAACTCGGGCGCCAGATAGGCCGCGATCGTGTCGTCGAACCCGACGACGGAGACATCCTGCGGCACCCGCTTGCCCATCCGATAGAGCGATTGCAGAACCCCCGTGGCCAGAATATCGCATGTGGCAAAGATCGCCGTCGGCGGTTCGGGCAGGGCCATCAGCGCGTTGGTGTGCTGCTGGCCTTCCGTGCCAGATATTTCAGCGTCGAGGTCGTAATAGGTGCCCAACCGCATATGGTCGGGCATGGGTTTGAGACCATGAGCGGCCATGCCGTCGCGGTAGGCGGCAAGCCGGTCGTCTTCCACCGAGCGTTGGCGGGCCAGATCGCGCGGATAAATCGCCGGATCCCCGCCGACAAAAGCGATGCGCCGGTGCCCCAGGCTCACCAGATGGTCCACCGCTGCACGCGCGCCCACATAATTGTCGACCCGAACGGATCGGGCCGTTTCGGTCAGCGAGCGTTCGATCTCGATGGCGGGAATGCCGGAATCGACCAGTATGTCGACATTTTCCGGACTGGCCGTGGTGCAGAACAGCACCGCGTCGACGCGTTGGGCAATGAAGGTCTCGATACCATGGCGCTCATGGCTGGCGCTGCCGCCATGATTGAAGATCACCACGCGATAGCCGGCGGCGATGGCGGCTGCTTCCACAGCATGAGCCACGCCCACAAACAGAGGATTGACGGTGATGGCCGTCAGCATCAGCCCGATCGTGTAGGTGTGCTGTGTCCGCAGTCCGCGCGCCACCACATTGGGCCGATAGTTGGTGGCCGCGACGGCGGCGAGCACCTTCTGGCGCGCATCGTCGGAAATATAGCCCTGCTGCTTGAGCACGCGATTGACCGTGGCCGTGGACACGCCAGCCAGCCGGGCGACTTCCAGTAGCGTTGCGGCTTTGCTGACCAATGAAATTCCCTGTCCTCGTCGATGTCTCGCGTGTCGGGGGCGACCCCGTCGCACCTATCGCTGCGCCGCCTGGTGCGCTTCGCTACGATCTTTCCGATTTCCCCCAAGTCGAGCCAAGAATGCAGCCAATACGCACACAAGGGAACTGTATTTTTGCTTTTTCGGACCGGTGCCGCGCAGTGCGTCCCGCGAAGCGCCGAAACGAGCCTGCGTAGTGGACCTTATGTCGACCCAACGGGCCATCAGACAAGCAGGCGAGTGCCGTACGACCAAGGCCTTTGGTCGCTCTGAAGGCGTCGCCACCAGGAGCAACTGCGCTGAGAGAAATTTCATCTTTACATATAATATTACTTTATATAGCGTCCCCATACCGCCTGAAGCGAATACGCCGGGCGGCATTTGGGAGGACTTCATTGTGAACATCATAACCAAGCTTGCCCTCGCGGCAGGCCTCGCTACCGCTTTGTCTTCGGGTGCCCTGGCACAGGACGTTTCCGGCAAGGTCATCGGCTTTTCGCAGATCGGTTCTGAATCCGGCTGGCGCGCCGCCGAGACGTCCGTGACCCGCCAGCAGGCGGAAGAGCGCGGTGTCGACCTCAAATTTGCCGATGCACAGCAAAAGCAGGAAAACCAGATCAAGGCCATTCGCGGTTTCATCGCTCAGGGCGTTGACGCCATCCTGGTCGCCCCGGTTGTTGCCACCGGTTGGGAAGACGTGCTGAGCGAAGCCAAGGAGGCCGAAATTCCGGTGGTGCTGCTTGATCGTGGCATCGATGCACCGGAAGACCTCTATCTGACTTCTGTCGCCTCCGACCAGGTGCTTGAAGGTCGCGTGGCCGGCCAGTGGCTGGTCGATGAGGTGGCTGGTGAGGACTGCAATGTCGTTGAGCTTCAGGGCACCGTGGGTTCGAGCCCGGCCATCAACCGCAAGCAGGGCTTTGAAGAAGCCATCGCCGATGCGTCCAACGTCACTATCGCCCAGAGTCAGACGGGTGACTTCACCCGCTCCAAGGGCAAGGAAGTGATGGAAGCTTTCCTCAAATCGTCTAATGGCGGCGCCGACATCTGCGCGGTCTATGCCCATAATGACGACATGGCCGTGGGCGCTATCCAGGCGATCAAGGATGCTGGCCTTGCGCCGGGCGAAGATATTCTGGTCGTCTCCATCGACGCCGTGCCTGATATCTTCACCGCCATTGCCGCGGGCGAAGCTAATGCCACCGTCGAGTTGACCCCCAACATGGCCGGTCCCGCCTTTGATGCCCTGGGCGCCTACTGGGCCGATGGCACCATGCCCGAGAAGTTCATCATCACCGAATCCAAGCTCTATACCGCTGCTGATGATCCGCAGGGCGAATATGAGCGCCGCAAGGATCTCGGCTACTAAGAAGCGGGGCTATTCGGCGCAGCCGATGACCCGTTGAACCTCCAACATCCTCACCACCCGGCCCAATCTCGGGACATTCCCGCGGGCCGGGTGGCCCAGCATGGCAATGGTCCAGCATGGCGGGCCATGACGCCATTGAAAGTTTAGTGCAGACTGCCCACAGGCAGGGGAGGGGCACATGCCTGATGAGCAATACGCGCTCGAAGCGCGCGGCATCGTCAAGATATTTGGCAATCACGTGGCGCTCGACGCAGTAGATTTCGGCCTGCGGGCCGGTGAGGTCCACGCGCTCCTGGGCGAAAATGGCGCCGGAAAATCAACCCTGATCAAGATTCTCACCGGCGCCTACCGGCCCGATGGAGGGCAGGTGCTGGCCGACGGCAAGCCGATCCAGATGGATAATCCGCAACAGGCCCAGACCCACGGCATCGGCACGGTCTATCAGGAGGTCAATCTCCTCCCCAACCGGTCCGTTGCCGAAAATCTCTTCCTTGGCCATCAACCCACGCGTTTTGGCCTGGTTGATCGCCGGAAGATGGAGCGGGAGTCACGCGACATCCTCAAGCGTTACGGCCTTGAGATCGACCCAACGAGCGAATTGGGGGCCTATTCGGTCGCCGTACAGCAGATCGTCGCCATCGCTCGCGCCGTTGAACTCTCGGGCAAGGTGCTGATCCTGGACGAGCCCACTGCGAGCCTTGACCGAAATGAAGTCGAGCGACTGTTCGAGATCATCCGCGACCTCAAGGCGCGCGGGCTTGCTGTCGTCTTTATTACTCACTTCCTCGATCAGGTCTTTGCCGTCGCCGACAGGGTGACCATCCTGCGCAATGGCAAGCTGATCGAGACCCGGTCGCTGGACGCTATGAGCCGCACCGACGTGGTGCGCCTGATGCTGGGCAAGGACGTCGCCTTTTCCGGTGCAACCGGTGTCGAGGATGCGCGTCCCATGGGCGATGTCCTGCTCGACTTTTCCCAGTATGGCCGCAAGCGCGGCGTGCATCCATTCAATCTCACCATCCACAAGGGCGAGGTCATTGGCGTCGCGGGCCTCCTCGGTTCCGGCCGCACGGAAATGGCCCGCATCATGTTTGGCGCCGATGCCGCAGACGAAGGCGAGGTGGCAATTGCCGGCACCAGGACCACCATTGCCCGCCCGACCGATGCCATCCGGCATGGCTTCGGTTTCTGCCCTGAGGACCGCAAGGCCGAAGGCATCTTTGGTGAATTGTCGGTCCGCGAAAACATCATCATTGCACTGCAGGGCAAGCTGGGCTGGTTCAGCGCGCTCAATCGCGACGAACAGATGGAGATTGCCGGCCGGTTCGGCGAGTCCATGGACATTCGCGCCGCATCGCTCGATATGCCGATCAAGCTGCTCTCGGGTGGCAACCAGCAAAAGGTCATCCTCTCGCGCTGGTTGGCTACCGATCCGGCCTTTCTCATTCTCGACGAACCGACCCGCGGAATCGACGTCGGGGCACATGCCGAGATTGTCCGCACCATCAATCGCCTGCGCGACGAGGGAATGGCCCTTGTGGTCATCTCCTCCGAGCTCGACGAAGTCGTCGCCTATTCCACCCGCATCGTGGTGATGCGGGATCGCGAAATGGTCGCCGAACTCAATGGCGAGAATATCAATCCCGGCGTCATCGTGCAGGCGATCGCCAATCACCGCGACGAGGAACTCGCATGACGCGGCGCATATTGTCTCGCCTCGCCAATCCGCAATTGCTCGCCCTGATCGGCGTATTGCTGATTAACTGGTTGCTGTTTCCCAATTTTTTCCGCATAACTTGGCAGGACGGTCGGCTGTTTGGCAGCCTGATCGATGTGCTCAACAGGGGCGCGCCGGTGGCCATTCTGGCTATTGGCATGGTGGGAGTCATCGCCACCAAGGGTGTCGATCTTTCGGTCGGCGCGGTGATGGCCATGGCGGGCGCGGTGGCCGCGACATTGGTGGTGGCCGGTTATCCAGCACCCGTCGCTGTTGCCGCCGCGCTCGCAGTTGGCCTCGCCTGTGGCCTCTGGAACGGCTTCCTCGTGGCCGTGCTCGACATTCAGCCCATTGTGGCAACACTGGTGCTCATGGTGGCTGGGCGCGGCATCGCCCAACTCATCACCGAAGGGTTCATCGTCACCTTCACCGACCCCGTGCTGATCTTTATTGGCACCGGCTCCTTCCTCGGTTTTCCGATGGCGGCGGTCATTGCGCTGGCCCTTCTGGTGTTGGTGACGCTGCTGGTGCGCAAGACCGCCCTGGGGCTCTTTATCGAGGCCGTTGGTGTCAACCGGGCTGCCGCGAGCTTGGCGGGCATTCGCAGTCGCATGCTGCTGCTCTATGTCTATGGACTGTCCGGCGTTTGCGCAGCCATTGCCGGCATTATCGTGGCCGGCGACATTCGCGGGGCCGATGCCAATAATGCCGGCCTCTGGCTTGAGCTTGATGCCATTCTGGCCGTGGTCATTGGCGGCACTTCCCTCCTGGGTGGTCGTTTCTCGGTCCCCCTTGCGGTGCTGGGCGCCCTCATCATCCAGTCCATGAATACCGGCATTCTGGTCTCCGGCTTCCCACCCGAGTTCAACCTGATCGTCAAGGCCGCCTTGATCTTTCTTGTCCTCATCATCCAGTCGCCTTTGGCGAGCCGCATCATGCCAACGCGCATGCTTGTCCGGGAGGCCAGCAAATGAGCCGCAGCCTTCGTCCGCTGGTCGCCACGGCCGTCATCTTCGCCATCGCCTACGCTCTGGCGGTCATGCAGTTCCCGTCCATGTTCTCCACCCGGGTGCTGGGCAATTTCCTGACCGACAATGCCTTTCTGGGTATTACCGCTGTCGGGATGACCTTCGTCATCATCTCGGGGGGCATCGATCTTTCGGTCGGCGCGGTCATCGGCTTTACCGGCGTGCTGGTCGCAGTGCTGATCGCCTGGGCCGGGTGGCATCCGCTTGCCGCTTTTGCCCTGGCGCTTGCCGTCGCTGCCAGCTTTGGTGCCGGGATGGGCCTCGCGGTTCACTATCTGCAGGTGCCCGCCTTTATCGTTACATTGGCAGGCATGTTTCTGGCCCGCGGCGGCGCCTCGGTCATCACGCAGGACTCCGTGCCGGTGAACCACGAGTTCTACGACTGGATTTCCGATCTCATCATTCGCCTGCCGGGCGGAGGACGATTGAGCTTCATCGGCCTGCTGATGGTCGCTGTCTTCATTATCGGGGCCCTGGTTGCCCACCGCACACGCTTTGGTTCCTATGTCTATGCACTTGGCGGCAATCCGGTTTCGGCCTCTTTGATGGGCGTGCCTGTGGCCCGGACCACGGTCGGCGTTTACATGGTATCGTCCACGCTCGCCGCCTTGGCGGGAATCGTCTTCTCCCTCTATACTTCTGCTGGCTACCCGTTGGCCGCCGTGGGCGTTGAGCTCGACGCGATCAGTGCGGTGGTGATCGGCGGCACCCTGTTGACCGGTGGCTACGGCTTCGTGCTTGGCACCTTTATCGGGGTCATGCTGTTGGGGCTGGTACAGACCTACATCATCTTCGACGGATCCCTGTCGAGTTGGTGGACCAAGATTGTAATCGGGGCCTTGCTGTTCCTGTTCATCGTGTTGCAGCGGCTTATTTTTGCTGCCTCTGCGCAGGGAGAGAAGGCGTCCTGAATGTATGGCTGGCAGAGGGCGGGGCGGATTGATCGCCTCGCCGGGCGTGTTCGAAAGCTCTCAACATGATCGAGACCGGCGGGTTGATCCGCTCGCTTTCCGGACGCCGCGCCGCACGGAACTTCCATACCTTCGTCATCAACGAGATCGGCCACTCCATCGTCACCGGGGAATTCCCGATAGGCTCTGTGCTTCCCAGCGATGCGGTGATGATGGAAACCTATGGCGTCTCCCGCACGGTGCTGCGCGAGGCGCTCAAGACCCTGGAAGCCAAGGGGTTGGTCGAAGCCCGGCCCAAGGTGGGCACACGCGTTTCGCCACGCAGCCGCTGGAATTTCTTTGATCCGCAGGTGCTGGCCTGGCATTTCGATGCGCCAGCCGATCCGGATTTTCATCAAAGCCTGTTCCGGTCCCGTGCCGCGCTGGAAGCACCCATGATCGCGCTGGCTGCCCGGCAGCGCACGTCCGAACAGGTGCGCCTGCTTAAATATTGGTGCCACCAGATGGAAACAGCGGGTGAATCGATCGAGCAATTCGGTCTGTCCTGCCTCGAAGTCCATGGCGTCCTGGCGGAGACCAGCCGCGATCCGCTGCTGCGCGCGGTCATCGGCGTGGTCGAACTGACCCTGGCGCTGGCCCTGACGCGCGATGGCGCTCTGAGTGGCCCGGACTATCGTGCGGCCTCGGTAAGCCAGTTTCAGGCACTGATCGCCGCGATTGAACAGGGTGATGCAGATCAGGCCGCCATCCTGTTTGAAACGATCCGGGCATTGGATCGTGCCCAGGTGCTGGCCTGAGAAGAACTAACGCTCAGTCCGCTTCCTGGCCGCAAAGCACCACATTGGTTCCTGCCGCCTGGAGAGCCGCAGAAGCCATGCCATCATCTAGCAGTTGATCGGTGTAAAAGCTGGTGATGCGGCTGAACGGCGCCACGCGCACAGAGGCGTCACGCGTCCATTTGCTCATATCGGCGGCCAGATACTGCACCCGCGAATTGGCAATCAGCGTGGTCGTCGTCTGGGCCTCGGCATAGCTGAAATCCAGAATGCCTTTTTCCGGGTCGAGCGCGCCGGCGCCGACAACGGCATGGGTGGCATAGAACTTCTCGAAAAACGCCAGCGAATCCGAACCCACCACGTCCCGGTCATTGTGGCGCAACAGCCCCGGCGTCATGTGCACTTCCACCTGTGGCGCATTACACAGGGCCAGAGCCACATCGATATTGTTGGTGACGACGCGAAGATCGTCCCGGTTCCGCAGGGCTTCGGCTACGAACTGCACCGTGCTGCCAATGCCCATGAAGACGGTTGAGCCCGGTTCGATATCGGCTGCGATACGGCGCGCAATGCGTTGCTTGGCGCCGCTGTTAAGGGTCGCGCGGGCATTGATCGAGATGTTGCGCACAGTGACGGGCGCGTCCACGCCACCGTGGAACCGGCGTGCATAGCCCAGGTCGCACAAGGCATTGATGTCGCGCCGCACGGTCTGGGTCGTGACCGCATAACGCGCCGCCAATTGCTCGATATACTGGGCGCCATCCGCCTCGATCAGGGCCAGGATGTCGCGTTGCCGATCCGACAGCGTGTCTTGCCCCATCATCCCGGTTTATCCCAGAAAGAGCTTGGGATTGTCGGTAATGACGCCGGTAAGCCCCGCATCCCAGAACGACACCAGTTGCACTGGGTCATTACAGGTCCAGGCTCTGACCTTGATGCCGCGCCTGGTCGTTTCTTCGAGCATGCCGATCGAGAGCGCCTTGAAGTGCATGTGAATGGTGCTTGCCGGGATGGCCGCGAGTTGAACGGCCCAGTCCTCGGGCGGACGCCCCCAGAGCATGGCCATTTCCAGCTCGGGCTCGAGCGCATGCATGGCCTTGAGTGCTTCGGGGTCGAAGCTCGAAATCATGATCTCGGTGCTGCCCGAGCGTTTCGCAATATCGGCCTGCACGGCACCGACCAACTGGTCGAGCGACTTGTGATGCTTGTGCTGCTTGATTTCGACATTGGCGCTCAGGCCCAATTCGCCCAGCGCGGCAATGGTCTCTGCCAGCGTCGGAATCCGTTCATCTTGATAGTCCTGGCCGAACCAGCTTCCGGCGTCGAGCGCCGAAATCTCGCTCTGCGTGAGCGCGCCCAAGGACCCGCTGCCCGAACTGGTCCGGTCAACGCTATCGTCGTGAATGACGATCAACTGCCCATCCGCACTCAGCGCCACGTCCAGTTCCACCCATTTCGCACCGGCCTCTGCAGCGGCACGAAAGGCCGCAATGGTGTTTTCCGGGGCAATGGCAGAGGCGCCGCGATGCGCTTGAACTTCGTGGCGAGCGGGGCCGGGCAGGGGAGTAGGTGTCATGGACGGTGTCCTTGGTAATCTGAACACGCCCATAGGCTGATTTTGCTACAGATTTGCGACAAATGGACGAATTTGACGCCCCAATGTGCTCAAATGAACATATGCCTTTCTTCAGTTTTAACTGGCCCGGGCGGGGCCATTGCCAGGTCGAAAACGACCGTTTCCCCTATCGCGTCTCGTCGAAGGGAAGTCGGCCGCCGCTCTGGTCGAACAAGGCCGCTTTGCGCGGAGCAAATGCGAGTTTGAGTGTCTGCCCTACAGTCAAGGTTGTGTCCCCGTCGAGCACCGCGATGACACTCTGCTCGTTGCCCAGCTTCAAATTGACGATTGTCTCATTACCCAGATGCTCGATCAGGGTCACCTTGCCGACAATCGGGCCGTCATCCGTGGGCCTGAGATCATGGGGGCGCACGCCCAGGGTCAACTTGTCGCCAGCCTTCTGATCGCCCTTTGCGATCGGCATCAACGCTGGCCGCATTATGGGGCTGGAGACTTTCACGCCACCGTCTTCGAAGGCGTCGATCGTGACGTCAATGAAGTTCATCTTTGGCGAACCAATGAAACCGGCGACGAAGAGGTTTGCCGGACGATGGTAGAGCTCGAGAGGCGAGCCAACCTGTTGCACAACGCCGCCATTGAGCACCACGATCTTGTCAGCCAGTGTCATGGCCTCAACCTGGTCGTGGGTCACGTAGATCATGGTGGCGCCAAGATCCTGGTGGAGCTTCGAGATTTCCATCCGCATATCCATGCGCAAGGAAGCATCCAGGTTCGACAACGGCTCGTCGAACAGAAACACCTCCGGCTGCCGAACTATGGCGCGACCAATGGCGACGCGTTGCCGCTGCCCGCCTGAGAGCTGTGCCGGCTTGCGGTCGAGCAAATGCTCCATCTGCAATATGCGGGCGGCCTCGCGGATCTTGGCGTCCCGCTCGTCCTTGGGCGTCTTCTTGAGCCGCAACCCAAAGCCGACATTGTCGTAAACGCTCATATGCGGGTAGAGCGCATAGGACTGGAACACCATGGCCACGCCGCGATCGCGCGGCTGCACGCCGTTGACGACTTTGTCGCCGATTTTCAGCTCCCCACCGGTGATGTCTTCCAGGCCCGCAATCATACGCAGCAGCGTGGACTTGCCGCAGCCGGACGGGCTGACAAACACCACGAACTCGCCGTGCTCGATTTGAAGGTCGACGCCTTTGATGACTTCGACCTTGCCATAGGTCTTGCGGATTTGGGTCAGGCTCAAGCCGGCCATGATGATCTCCTTATGCCCTAGACCTGGGCGCCGGGGGGAAGCTTGTCGAGTTCGGTATGCAGCAGCCCGTCGGCATCGATGCGCACCGGAATGGGGTCCGAGACCTGACCGATGAACGAGCCGTCTGCCGCGTCATGGCGGAAGCCCATGAAGACCAGGCCATTGTCGGTCTCGACGATCTTGCCGGCATAGCGGCTGCCCTGCGCGCCATCAAAGAAGGCGCCAGGCGCGACCTCCCAGGGACCGAAGGGATCGTCCGCCATCAGATAGTGCGTACCGCGCACCGGCGTTTCCGGGTTGAGGCGCTTATAGGCCTCGGACCAGTGCGAGCCGTCGGTGCAGAACAGCATGTACCACTTGCCGTTTGCCTCGAAGACCTGCGGTACTTCCATCTGCCCGAACATGCCGCCGGCATAAACGGGCGGCTGCAAGGTCCAGGTGTAAAGATCGGGCGAGGTGGCAAAGCCGATGGTGCCGCCGGCATTGGGCTCGGCCACACCAGGGCGGCGGGCAACGAAATACATCACCCAGCCTTCGCCCTTGGGGTTCTTCATCACCCAGGGATCGCGGAAGGCGCGGTCGTGCCAGTGGCCCGGGGTATATTCCTCATAGTCCGGGCCCGAAATATCGAGCGCCAGGCCATCGCCGACACGGGTCCAATTGTGCCCGTCGGTCGAGGTCGCGTGCCCCAGGCGCTGCTTCATGCCCGCTTCGGCATGCTCGGTGCCGGTATAGAAGAGGTGCCAAAGGCCGGTTTCGTCCCGCAGCGTCGAGCCGGTCCAGGTCGTCCAGTCGTCCCAGGCCACCGGGTCGGACGGCTTGAACGTGGTGCCCAGATGCGTCCAGTTGACCAGGTCCCTGGAAACCGCATGGCCCTGGGTTACGTGGCGATGCCGCATGTCGGGATGAGGCAGCGTATTGTCGGCCTGCAGGAAATAGGCGTGATAATCATCGCCGTCGCGGTAAACCCAGAAGTCCCAAATCCATTTGTCTTTAAGTGCGATAACCAAAATCGTAGCTTTCGTAAGTGGTGTTTCAGCCCTTGATGCCGGTGGAGGCGATCGAGGTGATGAAGGCGCGCTGGAGGAAGAGATAGAAGGCGAGCACCGGCAGGGTGATCATGGACAAGTAAGCCATCACCTCGCCCCAGGCGGTGTTGAGCTGGAAGAAATATTGCAGCCCAACCATCACCGGCCGGTACTGTTCGGACTGCGTGACCATCAGCGGCCAGAGATACTGGTTGTACATGGCCAGGAACTTGAGGATCGCGGCAGTGGCAAAGACCGGACCGGATATCGGTACGATGACCAAGCTATAGACTTGGAACCAACTCGCGCCGTCCAGCCGGGCTGCCTCGATCAACTCCTTGGGCAGATCGCGGAAGAATTGCACGAAGAGGAAAATGGTCAGCGCATCGGCCAGGAACGGCACGATCTGCACGTGATAGGTGTTGAGCCAACCCCAGGTGATGCCATCGCTGCCCAGCCAGGGCAGGGCATTGACCACCATCAGCATGGGCACGGCGATGGTTTCGAAAGGTACGATCAGTGTCGCGATGATGATCGAGAGCACCACGCTTTTGCCGCGGAATTCGAGGAACGCGAAGGCAAAAGCCGCCATCGAGCACAGGAACAGCGAGCCGATTACGGTGATGGCCGTGACCAGGATCGAGTTGAAAACGAAGAGCCCCACCGGCGCGCGCTCGAACGCGGCAAAGTAGTTGTTCAGCGACACATCACCCACTGGCAGGAAGGCATTGAACGAAGAAGTGTCGCGCAACAATTGCGCGTCCGGTTTGAACGAGCTGACCACCATGAAGACGATGGGGAAGACGAAGACCAGAGCCACCAGGATCAGCAGCAGATATTTCAGGCTGGTCTTGAGGTTCTGGTTGGGCGAAGTGACGGCAGCCATGGTCAGCGCTCCCTTGTGACGTATCGCTGGAAGAGGGATATGGCGAGCACGATCAGGAACAGCAGCACCGATATGGCCGAGCCACCGGCGATGTTCTGCTGCTCATAGCCGCGCGTGACCGCCTGGAACACCAGCGTCTGCGTACTGTCGAGCGGACCGCCATTGGTCATCACGTCGATCTGGGCAAAGAGCGCAAAGGCCTGCATTGTAATGACGACGAGGATCAAGACGGCCGTGTTGCGTAGCCCTGGCCAAGTAACAAAGCGGAATTTCTGCCAGGCCGTTGCCCCCTCGATATCGGCGGCCTCATAGAGGGTGAGTGGGATGTTCTGCAGGCCCGCCAGCCAGATCACCATATGAAAGCCCACTGCCTGCCAGATCGACATGACGATGATGGCGAACATGGCAGTGTCGGGATTGCCAAGCCAATCGATGGGCTGGAACTGCCCGAAACTGAGAAATTGCAGGAGGTTGTTCAAAAGCCCGCTGCGCCCGTCATAGATGAAGCGCCAAAGCAGCGACACGACCACGATCGAGACAACTACAGGCATGAAATAGACGGTTCGGAAGACGTTTATGCCGCGCAGCTTCTGGTTGATCATCAGGGCCAGCAAAAGCGCGATGCCCGATTGCAGCGGTGCCACTACCGCCACGAAGAACAGCGTATTGGTCAACGCCTTCATGAAGACGAGGTCTCGGGCAAGGACCAGCACCTTGCTCTCGCCCCAGCTCCAGCCGAACCATTCGCGCATGCCCTCAAGCTGGGGATAGTCCGGATTGTTGCGGGTGAAGTTGCGCACCCGCGGATAGTTCAATTCGCCAGTCTCGCTGACTATGAGGCTACCGTCTTCGGCCCGCTCAGGCTCCAGCACCAGCGTGCCCACGCCCAGCAATTGCTCGAAATTGCTGGTGCCCACGAATTGGGTTGGATTTGGTGAAATCAGGCGCTGATTGGTGAAGGAGAACCAGAAGGCCAAAAGAAAGGGCACGATCAGGAACAGGGTCACCAGTGTCAGTGCCGGACCACTCATCAGCCAGCCGGCCAGCGAGTGGGACTGCAGCGATTTGGTTCTTGTCGGACGCATGGTTGACCTGCCTTGGGACGCGCGGGATGGGCCGGTCCGGATTTCTCCGGGCCGGCCGGGCTCGGGAGGGGGACCTATTGGGCCGTGGCGTAGTTGTTGTTGCGGGCGATGTCGTCATTGATGGCATCGGTCGCCGCATCGAGCGCATCAACCACGTCAGCGCCATTGGCGATGTCCGAAAGCGCCTTGCGGAATTCAAGCGCCTGGAACACATAGCCCGGGGTCACTGGACGCAGCGTCGCCTGGGCCTCGGAGAGACCATAGAAGACTTCAAGCGGCCCGCCTTCCTTGTAGTTTTCGGTCATGGCCGCAGCTTCGGCCGTGGCAGGAATGAGGCCAATACCGTCGGAGAAGGCCGCCAGATATTCGGGCTGAAGCGCGAACTCGATGAAGGCGCTCGCGCCCTCGGGATGCTCGGAGGTCGCCGATACGCCGAACTGCCAGGAAGCGCCGCCGATCTTGGGACCAGTGCCGAAGTCGGGCGCGGGCAGGAAGAGAACATCATCGCCCAGAGCGTTGAGCGTATTCACGGCTACCCAATTGCCGTTCCATTGCAGGGCATAGTCGCCGTCGATGAAGCCGGTTTCATGGTCGGCCATGTCCTGGCTGGTGCCCGGAGCATATTCATTGGTGAACAGGCTCTGCCACCATTCGCCGAATTCGATGGCCGCGTCGCCATTGAGGGCGCCCTCGGCGGTCTCGTAGGACGAGCGGTCAACCATGTCGCCGCCAAAGCTCCACAGGAACGGACCAAAGGCATAGGGGTACCATTCGCCCTGATCGGCCATGCCCAGGTTCAGCGGATATTCGAACTCGCCGGATTCCTTGAGGGTCGCGAGAATGCCGTCGAACTCTTCGCGGGTCCAGGGCTCATCGAGCGTCGGAATGCGGATGTCGAATTTTTCAAGCGTCGACCTGCGCGCATACATGGCAATGGCCGCGTCCCACAGGCCAACCGAATAGACTTCGCCGTTGTATTCGCCGATCGCGCCAGGCAGGAATCCGTCAAGCGCGCCCTCGGAGAGTTGCAGCGGCTGCATATATCCAGCCCAGGCCCAGTTCGGCATGACCGGTCCATCCACGTCGATGATGTCGGGCAGATTGCCGGCCACGGCGGCGGCCACGACAGAGTCATTATAGGCCGCCTGCGGGAATTCCTGCAGCGTGACCGACCAGTCGGACTGGGAGTCATTGAAATCGGAGATGATGGTGTTGATCAGGTCGCGCTCAACGGTGCTGCCGGCGCCGTGATACCACATGGTCAGCTCGGTCTGTGCGAAAGCGGCGGTGCTCATCGCCGTGGTGATGACAAGGCCTGCTGTCAAAAGGCGTAGGGACTTCATGTTTCTTTCCTCCTTGAATTTAGTTGCGTGACATTGGCGTCACGGGTTTGGACGCTTTCGCGCCAGGCGACCGGAGCAGAGACCAGTTCGCGGCTCGGCTCGTTGGGTTTGGTGGTGCCACTCATCAGGCGCAGCAGCTTGTCGGCAGCGCGCGCACCCATGGCGGCGTAAGGCAGCTCGGCGCTGGTCAGGCCCGGATGGAGATGTTCGGCGATCATGCGGTAGTCGTCATAGCCGGCGACTGACATCTGCTGGGGTATGGCGAATCCGCGCTCGCGCAACAGGCCATAGACGCGCATGGCCATCTTGTCGTTGGCGCAACAGATGACTGTCGGTTCTGCCTTGAGTATGCGGTCCAACGCATCCCAGAGCAGATCGAATTCATGCGTGCTGCTGGGTAGGGCGCCGACCTGGACCAGCCCATCGTCAACGGCAATGCCATTGTCGCGATGGGCGCGGCGATAGCCGGCCACGCGCAGATCGCAGGCCACGTAGTGCTCGGGCAGGGTGAGATAACCAATGCGGTGATGGCCACGCCGGATCAGCCCATCCACAAGCGCATACTGGGCCCCTTCATCATCGGGCAGGACAGAGGGGGTGTCCTCGGCATCAAAGCAATTGACCAGAACGATCGGCCGATCGCGTAGAGCCGCTGGCAGGCTGACTTCGCGGTGGTACTCGGCCACATATAAAATGCCCTCGACCCTATGCTCCTGAAATGTCTGGAGTAGCGTCGGGATACGCTCGGCCTGTCCGCCGCTATCGGCGATCAGCAGCGTGCGGTTGGATTGGTCGATGACACGCTGCGCGCCCTGCACGAGGTAGATTTCGGGAAGGCCCGCATCTTCGAAGTGATGGGTCGAACTGATGGCGCCGGTAATCATGCCGATCAGGCCCGAGCGCTGCGAACGCATGGTGCGGGCGGCGCTGGAGGGGACGTAGTTGAGGGCCGCCATGGCCTGCTGCACGGCCTCGCGTGTCGCCTGGTTGACTGGCGCATCGCCGTTCATCACCCGGCTCACCGTCTTGGGTGAGACCCCTGCAGCTTTGGCAACATCATAAATCGTGGCCATGTCATTCCTCCTCCGGTTGAACCGATGCCCCACTCTAGACGCTCTGGTCGGTTGGGAAACGGTTCACCGTGATGCCGCAGGTGTTCTATGACACCGATGTCATGACATCGGTGTCACAAATGAAGCAGGAAGAGGCGAGAGTCAAGCCGCCTGGACCAAATGGGCGTCTTGGGTGCCGGGCAAACCAGTCCGGTCAGGGGTCAAATTCGTGTGGGCGAGACCAGCCGGTGCTGCGAGAGACTCTGCCCAGATGATACGCCACGGTCACATTGCCCGGGAGTTTGTACATTCTTCATTGCCCGTCTCTAGATTGGTGGGTAGTTTGTCGACCACGGGCGTATCGGCTTGGGACGGCGTTGCGAATTCTTGAAGTTGGCGTAGTGCGGTCATGGCAACCCGAAGCTCAAAAGCATTGAACCTCAGGGGTGCTCATTGATGAGGCCCGGTAAGGGCGCGATTCTGGGCTGGGCCTGTGCATTGGCCCTGCTGCCGGCCACGACAATTGCGCCCGCATTTGCCCAGGGCCTCCTGCCCGACGATTTTTTTGCAGCGCCAATCGACCCATCCGCACCAACGGCAGTCGAGGCCGAAGAACTGGTTTTTGATTCCGTTCGCAACGAGATTACGGCTCGTGGGGACGTGGTGCTGCGCGTCAGCGGCTATACCCTCTCGGGCGACCGTCTGGTCTACCGCCGGGCCGACGGGGAAATGGAGCTCATCGGCAATGTCGCTGTGGTTGACCCGGCCGGCAACACCTCGCATAGCGATCGCCTTGACCTGACCGAAGGCCTCAAGCGCGTCGTCTTGGACAGCATGACCCTGACCGGGCGCGACGGCGCGCGTGTCACCGCAGACGACGCCGAGTTCGATCAGGTTCTCAATTCAATCCTGACCAACGCCCAGTACGCCCCATGTGGCGATTGCGTCGGCCCATCCGGCCAACGGATCGGGTGGTCGATCAGCGCGGCCCGGATCGTTCAGAACGCTGAAGACAATTCCCTCACCCTGGAGCAGCCGAGCCTTGCCTTGCTGGGCGTGCCCGTCGCCTGGCTACCCTATTTGTGGCTGCCGGACCTGAGCAATGACGCGCTCGATGCCATCCCCAAGCCGACTCTAGGCTATAGCGAAAAGACCGGGGTCAAGGCGGAGGTGCCCTTCACGGTCCATTCGACGCGCGATACCAATGTCATCCTCTCGCCGACGCTTTTGAGCCGCCAGGGCTTCCTGATGGGCGCCGAGTGGATCCAGCGCTTCGATCGCGGCTCGTTCAACATCAAGGCGTCCGGTCTCTATCAGTTCGACAAGACCGCCTTCACCTTTGCCGATGCCAAGACCGATTGGCGTGGCGCCATTCAGGCCGCCGGCGAATTTAAGCCGGTAGAGGACTGGACGATTGGTGCGGCCTATTCGCTATTCACGGATAGCGCTTATTTTGCTGACTACATGCTCGACCCGCGCCGCTCGGCGGTCAATGAGGTTTATGCGACGCATTTGAGCGACGACACCTTTATCGACGCACGCATCCAACAGTTCAACATGTTGGGCGAGAACCCGGATTCGGTGCGGGACCAACAGGGCATAGCGCTTCCCAATATACGGGTTGAGCGCAGTTTTGCCTTGCCGCCGGGTGCTGGCCGGGTGGACGTGGAGGCGCGCTTGCTCGGCATGACGCGCAAGCTGGACTACACCACCACGGTCAATGGCATCCCTTATGATTATGGCTATGCCGGAAACCGCGTGCACGGCATGGCGCAGGCGAGCTGGCAGAACCAGTGGATTGCTGGCGGTGCCGTGGTGACGCCATTCCTCGGATTGCGGCTGGACGCTGCCGGCTATGATGGCGGCAGTGCCCTGGCGTCGGCGCCGGCCGCCCAGACGCTTCTGGGCGCAACGCCCATCGCGGCACTCGATGTGCGCTACCCCATGGCCGCTTATGGCAATGGTGTGACCCATCTCGTCGAGCCGATTGGCCAGATCGTTTATCGTGGCGCCTCCAATATTGCGCCGGGGATCACCAATGAAACCTCCCAGAGCCTGGTCTTCGATGACACCAACATCTTCAGTTACAATCGCTTTTCCGGCATCGATCGG
Source organism: Devosia sp. (assembly GCA_040218355.1). GTDB lineage: Bacteria > Pseudomonadota > Alphaproteobacteria > Rhizobiales > Devosiaceae > Devosia. The sequence goes on from JAVJRP010000022.1 coordinate 34,241, forward strand.
CAGGAAGCCGGGTTGCGCGTCAATCTGGGGGGGCGTTATCTCGCCAGCCTGATGGATGGCAGCTATGTCGAGCTGGTTGGCGGGCAGTCTTTCCAGCTCGCGGGCACCAACGCGTTTGCTCTGGGCAATCAGCAACAGGTCGGCGTCGGCTCGGGCCTCGAGAACGCCGCTTCCTACGCGGTAGTCGGTGCCTATGGGGCGCTGGCCAATTCGATGAAGGCCGGCGGCAAATTGCAGGTCGATACGACGAGCTTTGAAATTGCGCGCGCAGGTCTGGGCGTGAGCTACGGGCAGGACGGTTGGTCCGGGGCCTTGAACTACCGCTACGCCGCGGCCACGCTGGCGACCGGCAACATCAAGGACATGCACGAAATTGGTGTCGAGGCGAGCGTTCCGGTCGCCGAATATTGGAGTGCCAGCGGCAACGCCTATTGGGATCTGTCAGCCAACAGCTTTCTGCAAGTCGGCGGCGGCTTGACCTATAATGATGGCTATCTGGTTCTCTCCGGCAACGTCACGCGCACCGGGCCCACACATAGCTCACCCAATGATCTTCGCGCCACTGCCACCTTCCGCCTGCTCGCCCCAGCGGGCTTGGACGTCGGCTATTCCGGCGCCGTGCCGGTTGGCAACTTGCTGCAATAGGGAAGGGGAGCCATGACACATCGCATCTTTGGATTTGCGTTTGCATTCGCCGTCCTGGCCGGCACTCTGGCAGGATGCACCAGCCTTGCGCCGGTCTATGGCGATCCTTCGTCTGGTCGTGACATGAGCACGGTCCGGTTCAACTTCGCGTCGCCTGACAACCATCTCGAGCAGATCATCCTCAATCGCCTCAAGGTCGCGTTTCCGGGACCGGCGTCGCCAAGCGATCCGATACTGGACATCGCTGCCGGCACCAGCACCCCACAAGGCTCGATGTCCGATGCCTATGCCGTGGCGCGACCGGTCAATGTGCGGGTGGAGGCCAGCGTGACCATCGAGCAGGGTGATGAGGTCGTGTTCGAGGCAACGCGCTTCACCGATACCGCCTATCAGGGCGGCAAGCTGACCCCGACGGACATGGCGTCAGCGACCGCTGCCCGGGAGAGCGCAGCCAGAAGCACGGCCGAAGCTTTGAGAGCGGCGATCCTTGCCGGATATAACCGCTAGTCCGACTGGGCATTCGGTTCCGGCCATATCGGACATCGGCCGCATGCCCGGGAATGTCCAACAGTTCCGCTACGCAAATCGGCTGTTGAACCCCCGCAGGTCCTCGTAGAGCGCCCTGAAATGTCCGTGCCGCTCTGCGTAATAGGCGGCCCGTTCCGCGTCCGGCGTGAACGCCTTGTCGTACCGCACAAGTTCACGGACCGCTGTTGCCAATGACCCGAAAGCTCCGCTGCCCAATCCCGCAATGATCGCAGCGCCCAAGGCCGCTGCCGCCGGCTGTTCTGCGCGGTGCAATGGCACGCCCAGAACGTCCGCCCGGATCTGGCACCAGAGGTCCGACCGCGCGCCACCGCCGCCAATATTGACGAGCGATGGTTTGAGATCAGCAGACTGTTCCAGTGCCTCGAATGCCCAACGCACAGAATGGGCCACGCCCTCCATCACCGACACGGTCATTTCTCCGGGCCCCACGCCGGCATCGAGGCGCGCGAACACCCCACGTGACTGCGCGTCCCAGATGGGCGCTCGTTCGCCGGCCAGGTGGGGCAGGAAGATCGGTACGCTGGCGGCCGGCTCCACCGCCCCGGCAAGGCCAAACAAGTCCTCCGGCGTTCGGCCCAGGAGCCTCGACAGCCAGGTGATTGAGGCTCCACCCGATTGTGTGGGCGCAGCATGCATGCGGATGCCCTGGTACGGCGGAAACAGCACCACGCCTGGTGTCGGAACGACCCTTGAGGAGATGATGCCGGGCACCTCACTGGTGCCCGATTGATACATCACGTCGCCCTCCGCCACGACCCCGCAGCCGAACATGCCGGCCCAGGCGTCCATGGCGCCGACCATCACCGGCACGCCGGCGCAGGGCAGGCCGGCCCGAACGCGACCGACGCTGTGGTGAAAGTCGAAGAGCGGCGGCAATCTTTCCATGGCGCCAGGCACGAGGTCGAGCAGGGGAGCGACATAGTCTCCGGCCTTGTCGACCAGCCCGATTGCTGCCACCGGGTCACCGGCAATCTCCCCGGTCAGTTGCAGGGCAATGTAATCCTTGGGCAGCAGCACATGTCGGGTCGCACCCCAGATTTCTGGCTCGGTACGGGCAATCATGGCCATGCGCGCGAGCGCATGGCTGGCATCGATCGGCACCGGCCCGCCGAACCACCGGGTTTTCTGCGCCGTAGTGACCTGGCCGTCCAGCCGGATTGCATCTTGAGCCGCGCGCGTATCCTGCCAGGTCAAAGCCGGGCGCAGCGGCGCGCCGCCCGTGCCGACAAACACATGGGTATTGACCTGCGACGTCAGCCCGATCCCGGCCACGCCCTTAAGATCTGACTCCTCGGCAAAATGCTGCAAGGCGGCCAGTACGCTGTCCATCCAGGCGGACGGGTTCTGTTCGGCTTTTCCATTGCTGGAGCGGTCCATGCCATGCGGGCGGCTGAACTCGGCCAGGGTCCGCCCCGCGCCATCGATAATGATGACCTTGGTCGACGTCGTGCCGACATCAATGCCGATCAGCTTCAAACTCACCGCGTTCTCCCTCGCATTAGCCCTTGCTGATCCGCCGGGGCGCCATATAGTGCCTTGAAGCAAAAGGAAAACAACCGTCGGCGAGTGATTTGCCACGGAAGATCTTGAGGAGGGCTCCCCTTGCACATCACTTTGAAAGCGGCCGTAACCGGCCTTGCGCTCGCCGCCGCAACCCTGTCCGCCGGCGCTGCCTATGCCCAGTCCAGGGTCGCCATCGTCACCCCTTACATGGCTCAGCCAGGCACCCAGTTTTATGTTGAGGCCTTCCAGGAGGTAGCAGATGAACAAGGCTGGGACGTCAATGTCATCGATACAGCCGGCGATGTCGCGGCTGTCATCAGCCGCATCGAGGATGTGGTCATCCAGAATGTCGACGCTATTGTCATCAATGTTGATCCCACCCAGGTGACTGCCGGTCTGCAGGCCGCCAGCGATGCCGGCATTCCCGTTTTCGGCATGGATGCCGGCTCCGATCCGCTCCTTGTGACCAATGTGACCTCCAATGGCTATGCCATGGCTGCCGAGACGGCCACTTATGTCGCCGACCGCATCAATGGTCAGGGCAACGTCGTGATGTTCGTCTTTGACGCCTTCCCTCCCGTGCAGGCGCGTGGCGTCGTTGCCGATGCGGTCTTTGGCAATTATCCCGACATCAATGTGCTCGACCGCGTCACGCCCGACGTCTCCGATGGCGGCATCGCCGACAGCCGTTCCAAGATGGAAGCCATCCTGGCCGCCAACCCGGAGCCGGGCAGCATTGCCGCTGTCTGGGCGGCCTGGGATCAGCCTGCTCTGGGCGCGCTGCAGGCCATCGAAGCGGCCGGACGTGAGGGCGAGGGTATCGTCATCACCGGTATCGACGCCAATCCCCAGGCCCGTGAGGCCATTGGCGCCGGCGGCAATTTCGAGGCTTCGGTGGCCCAGGACTTCGCCGGCATCGGCGCTGCCACTGCCGATGCGGTCGCCCGCGTGCTCGAGGGCGAGGACTTGCGCCAATCGGTGATCTATGTGCCCACCCAACTGGTCACCGCGGCCAACGCCGACCAATAGGTGACTGCCTCGTGCTGACGATATCAGGGGAGGGGCCCGCGACGGCCCCTTCCACTTCCCTTCTCTCTGCCAGAGCGGTGACCAAGGCCTATGCGGGCGTTCCTGTCCTCAAGGGCATCGATCTGGTCATAGCGCCGGGCGAAATCCATGCCCTGATGGGCGAGAATGGTGCCGGCAAATCCACGCTCATCAAGATCCTCGCCGGCGTCACTGCGCCCGACAGCGCCGACATCGCCGTTGACGGCCGCCCCGTCAATATCGAGAATACCAAGGCCGCCTATCGACTGGGCCTGCGCTTCATTCATCAGGAATTCAATGTCGTCCCCACACTGTCTGTGGCGGAGAACATCTTCATGGGCCGGCTCTATCCCCGCCGCGCGGGGCTGTTTGTCGACTGGTCCGCGCTCAATGTTGCCGCGGGCAAGGCCCTCGCGCGCCTTGGTATCGACCACATCGACCCACGGCTGACCCTTGGGCAGCTCAGCCTGGGCGATCAGATGCTGGTGCGAATCTCCGCAGCCCTGCTCGATGACGCACGCCTCTATGTCATGGACGAACCCACGGCCGCGCTCACCCGTGAGGAGAGCGAGCGGCTTTTCCGCGTGCTGCGGGAAATCCGTGCCAGCGGCAGTTCCGTGCTTTATGTCTCGCACCGGCTCGACGAGATCATGGCGTTGTGCGATCGCGCCACGGTGCTGCGCGATGGGCGCGCCATTGATAGCGGTCGCATGGCCGAGATCACCCATGACGATCTGGTCGCCATGATGATCGGTCGCAAGGTCGAAGAGGCCTACCCGCCGGCCAAATCGGCCACAAGCGCCGAGATTGTTCTTTCGGTCCGCGATCTTGCCGCCAATGGCGTCGGCCCCGTTGATCTCGATATCTCAGCAGGCGAAATCCTGGGCATTGCCGGACTTTCCGGTGCTGGCCAGGCCGAATTGGTGAAGACCATTTTTGGTGACTTGCGCCCCACTGCCGGAACCATGACCTTGCTGGGCGCGCCCTACCGCCCGGGCAGTCCTGCGGCCGCCTGGGCAAGGGGCGTGGCTTATGTGCCGCGCGAACGGCGTGCGCAAGGCCTGGTCATGCGCCGTCCTGTTTTCGAGAATATTACTCTGGCCCATCTCCGACGGCAGAGCCTTGGTGGCGTGTGGCTGACCCCACGTCGCGAACAGGCTTTTGCCCGGAGCACGGGCGAAACCATGCAGCTCAAATCCGCCGGCCCGGGCCAGCCCGTATTCGAGTTGAGCGGAGGCAACCAGCAAAAGGTCGTGCTGGGCAAGGCCGTGGCTGGTGCGCCCAAACTTCTCATCCTCGAAGAGCCGACGCGGGGCGTTGATATCGGTGCCCGGTTTGACATCTATTCCATCCTGCGTGATCTGGCCGCACAAGGCACCGCTATCCTGCTTGTTTCATCCGACCTGCCCGAGCTTTTGGGCATGAGCGACCGCATCGCCATCCTGCGCGACGGGCGGATCGACGCGCCTGTCGCGGCCGCCGGGCTGGGCGAGGACGATCTTATCAATCTTTGCTATGGCCGCTCCACCGGCCGGAAAACGACCTGACCATGCAGCTATTCGTCCGCCGCTACGGCACCCTGATCGGCTTTGTCGCCATTCTGGTCTTCTTCTCCGTCATGCTGCCGGGCACTTTCCCCACCGCGCGGAACTGGCTCAACATTACCCAGCAGGTTTCCATGCTCATGGTGGTGGCCGCAGGCATGACCATTGTCATGGTCATGGGCGATTTCGACCTCAGCGTCGGCTCCACCGCCAGCCTTGCCGGCATTGTTGCCGCCTTGATGATGGCCGCTGGTCAACCGCTCTGGGCCGCCCTCGCCGTGGCCCTGTTGGCGGGGCTTTTGGGTGGGGTGTTCAATGGCGCGATGGTGTCACTCGTGGGCATTTTGCCGTTCATTGCCACACTTGCTACCATGACCATGTTTTCCGGGTTCGCCTTTGTCATTAGTGGTGGCAGGACCATCTCCGGGCGGGCCATTCCCGAGGAATTCGGCAGCTTTGCCCGTGGCGGGGTCTCATTGGGTGAATGGGGCGGGGTGGCAGTCAGCCTGCCCAACTTGTCCATCCTCGCCATCATTGTGGTGCTGGCGGTCTGGGTGCTCCTCGAACAGACCACCTTCGGCCGGCGTCTTTATGCCATTGGCGGTAATATGGAAGCGGCGCATCTGAGCGGGATCGCCGTCAAGCGACTGCGCCTGATTGCCTTTGCCCTGACCGGCCTTGCCGCTGCCGCTGGTGGCCTGATGTATGCCAGCCGTGTGGCCTCGGCCAACCCTGTCCAGGGCAGCGGGCTTATGCTCAATGCCATCGCCGCGGTGTTCTTGGGCACCACCATGTCCCGTCACGGCGAACCCAGAATTCTCGCCACCGTTATTGGTGTACTGGTTCTGGGCGTACTCGATAACGGCCTCACCCAGATGAGTGTCGACAGCTATGTGCGCCAGGTTCTTGTCGGTGGCCTTATCCTGGTAGCGGTCGCGGCCAGTTCGGTGTCTCAGGCCAGGCGGTAGAGCGACTTGCGTGCGGGCTCACTTCAGTCGATCAGGATGAATGGCTCGCTCTTGCCGGCATTGCCGAGATTGTCGAAGGCTGCCTTGATAATGTCGCTGTCTTTTTCGCGCGCTGGATCATAGGTCACCCCACCGACGGCGACGCCCAGGCGGGAGATGCCCTCATTTGTCATGAAGATCGTGTCATCCACCGATTCCCGGATGCGCTTGGCAACAGTGTCCGCCACCTCCTGTGCCGCGCCGCGCAGGAGCACCGCGAACCTGTAGCCATAGAGGTGGGTCACCAGATCATCGGCACGAACCGCATGCCGGATTGATTGGGACAGCCAGGGCAATACACTTTGTCGACCCTCTTCGGCGAGGGTCTCGATCTCGGTCGACCGTTCGTCCAGGTCAATGACCAGAAGCGCGCCTGCAGATTGGAGCCGCTCCGCTTCCAGTATCCTGGTGAACTTGGCCCAATGGATTGCCCCGGTGACCGGATCAAAATCTTCTGGATCCAGTTGGGGCATTTCCGGGGCGGGTTTGGCGCGTCTATCCCAATCGCCCGCACTCTTGCCGGTGAACCAGTCCAACCACGACTTGGCCATCTGCATGTCCTCAAGTCCAACACACCGCAAATCATGCCATACCAAGTCTCAATTTGCGCTAAGGGTGATGGCTGTAATTTTAGCTATATGGCGGCCTGGCAATGCGATCCTGCTCCTGGCAAAATGTTCTTTCAGAACCGACCCATCTCCGCCTTCACCTTCCCTAGAAATGCCTCCCGCTGTTCCTGCGTGACATTGTTCATGTCGTAGAGCGCGAGATATTTCGGTCTGGTCTGGAAAGTAACCCAGCCCCAGCGCATGGCGATGCGGCGGGGCGGGTCGCCCATGAGGAATGTGCGCCAACGATCGCCGCCATAGGTGGTGACGAAGGCCGCCTTCTTGATATTACCCAATCCCGGCTTGAGCCTGCCCCGATCATTGCCCCCTTCCATGGTGAAAGAGACACCGGGCAAGAAGATGCGGTCGAAATAGCCCTTGAGAATGGCCGGGTAGCCGTAGTTCCAGACCGGATGAACAAAAACCAGGGCGTCAGCGGCCCTGAGGCGCTCGACATAGGGCTTCGTCAGAGGGGTCAGGTTCTCGGGAATGTCGTGATAGCCCAGGCGCTCTTCGCGGGTGAGGACAGCCGGGAAATCCTCCTCATAAAGATTGAGCGGATCGACCGCATGCCCGGCCTGTTCAAGGCTCTCGACGGTGGTGTTGAACAGGGCCCGGTTGAAACTGGTTTCAACCGGATGGGCATGGATGACGTGGACCCGCATCAGGCGCTCTGCCGGACTGTGTTGAGCCCGTCGAACAGCCACACCTTGCCCGCATTGAAGTCGAAATCGGGGTTCTCCCAGGCGACCATTTTGCCTGGGTTGAGTATGCCCTTGGGGTCGGCCTCGCGCTTGAAATCGAGCTGCTTCTGGTCTGTCCGCTTCATGCCGCCTTCCTCAAGCGTGTAGCGATGCGGATTAAAGACGTTGCAGCCATTGTCCTCATGGATGCGGATGATCTCTTCGAGCCGTTCTTCAGTTGTGTAGCGAACCAGCGGCAGGCCGGCAAAGGTCACCTCCCCATCCTGGCGGGTGATTTCGATATGCATGGGCAGTTCGTCGCCCAGCAATTCGTAGATTTTCTGAACGTGCTCAATGCTCGGATAGCGCGTCTGGAGATAGGTGATGCTGTTGTCGACCTTGAGCGCGCGCAGTGTCGTGTGGTTCCAGGCCAGCTCATAGACCGGTGGCAGGCGGCGCTTTTCTTCGTCACTTGCCTGGTCGGCCCGATAGACCAGATCACCCTTGTGATGGGTGACGAACAGCTCCATCGCATCAACCGATACCGGCGCGACCATCAAGAGGACAACCGACTGGCCATCCTTGAGATAAGGCTTATGCCGGTTGAAGAATGCCTCGGGGATCGGCGCGGCGCAGGGCGCGACCTCTTTGACAAGCAAGCCATCCTGCAGCGCAACGGCCTGTGCAAAGGCGGCCGCATCCATGAACTGGTCGAAGCCAACAATCATGTCGACCCAGTCATAAGCCGGTGCCAAGGGCATTTCGGCTTCAACGATTATGCCGTTGGTGCCATAGGCATGGGCGACTTTGAGGATGTCTTCGCCCTTGAGATCGAGTTCGCGCGGCTCGGCCTCGCAGGTGACGATCTTGAGGCCCAATATACTGCCCAGATTGCGCAGCCCGCCCCAACGGACTGAGCCGACGCCACCTGAGCCTCCGGCAATAAAGCCGCCCAGCGAGGCCATGCGGTAGGTCGAGGGGTGAAAGCGCAATTCCCCGCCTACGGCCGCCTTGGTTTCATGGTCCATGGCCTCGAGCACGGCGCCGGCCTGGGCGCGTACGCGATCGGGCTTGATCTCGAGCACCTTGTCCATATTCATCAAATTGAGCATCGCGCCGCCAGACAGGGGCATGGCCTGGCCGTAATTGCCCGTGCCGGCTCCGCGCGGGGTGATGGCCACGCCATGCTTGTAGGCGGCGCGAAGCGTGGTCTTGACCTCTTCGATAGAGCGCGGCGAGACCACCACTTCTGCGGTGACATGGTCGAGCTTCTCCTTGAGGACCGGCGAATACCAATAGTGGTCGCGGCTGCGCTGCTGCACGATGCGCGGATTATCTTCCTGCGGGATATCACCCAGTTCGGCGCGGAATTCTGCAATGCTCATGATGGTCCCATCAGGTCGTCAAGTTCACGGTAGTCGGGCAGGGTGGTATCGATTGCCTTGCCGGCACGGATCACGATGCGGTCGGCCTGCGGGCGCGACATCAATTCAGTCCAGTTGCGGCCCTTGAACAGCACCAGATCCGCCGAAGCGCCGGCCTTGAGTTCGCCGGTGAAAGCAAACCGCGCGATAGCGGCCGGCTCGGCCGAAACCGCGCGCGTCCAGGCCAAGGCATCAGCCTGTGGATGATCGAAATGCAGGATCCGCGCGCCCTCACGAAGCACCTCGAAGCCGTCCAGGTCGCCATAGGCATAGAAGGGGTCACGGGTGTTGTCCGAGGCAATTGCCACAGGGACGCCTGCGGCCTTCAACTCGTTGAGCAAAGTTACGCCGCGCCAGCGGGGCGTCCGCACGCCGGATGCGTTGTCGCGATCCTGCAGGTACATATTGCACATGGGCAGCGAGACCACCGCAATGCCGGCGCGGGCGACCTTATCGATCACGCGCCTTGCCGTGTCCCCATCCTGCACCGCCAGCGAGCAGCAATGCCCGGCAACAACCGAGCCGGAAAAACCGGTTTCGATGACGGCATCGGCCAGACATTCGAGCGCATTGGCCGCCGGGTCTGGCGATTCATCTGTGTGCAGGTCGATATCGAGACCAAGCTCTCCTGCGATCTCGACCAGGCGCCGCATGATTGCTGGGTTTTCCGGGTGCACGGCGGTCGAACCGCCCAGAATGCCGCCGGCGGCCTTGGTGCGGGTCGCCACAGCACGGAGCGCCGTGTCGTCGAGTATGGTATCGGGACCCATCAGGCCCGCTGCCTGCAACTCGATCCGCCCGGCCCAGCGCTCGCGCATGGCTTCGAACACCTCCCAGCTTATTTCATGCTGGGGCGGCGCCATGTCGAGATGGGTGCGGATGGCAGCGGTGCCGTGGGCATAGGCGCAGCGCAAGGAGAAATCCATGCGGCGCTCAACGTCGTCGGACGCCCAATTCGCCTCGCGATCTTCCAGCACAGCCCACAAGGCCCCGATCCAGGTGCCGTCCGGGTTCTGCTTGCGCGGCCAGATGTGACCCTTGTCGAGATGCGTGTGCAGGTCGACAAAGGCCGGGAGGACGATGTCGTCGCGCAGGTCGATCCGCTGATGCAGGCTGGCCGAACCGGCCGGTTCAATGGCGGCGATCGCGCCATCGGCAATGGTAATGTCGACGCATTGCAGCGCACCGGATGCAGGGTCGCCGATAAGCGCTTCAGGCACACTGGCATTGGCCAGCACATAATGGCCATTGGCGGGAATAGTGAGGGGCATCCTCAATTCTCCCGCTTCATGGCGCTTTCGTGCCAGCGATGCAGCAATAGCCAGGCGATCAGCGAGGTCGCCGCAAAGATGGCAACGCCGGTAACCATCAACAGGATCAGCGCCGCATAGAGGCGCGGGTAGTTGAGGCGATAACCCGATTCGAGCAGGCGGAAAGCCAGGCCCGCACCCTTGCCCGCAGAACCGGCCGCAAACTCGGCCACCACAGCGGCGATCAGTGACAACCCACCGCCAATGCGCAGGCCCGCCGCGAAATAGGGCAGGGAGGCCGGCAGCTTGAGATAGAGCAGGGTCTGCCAGCGATTGGCGCCATAAAGCTCGAAGAGATTGAGCAGATTGTGGTCGACGCTCTTGAGACCCGCCACCATGTTGGAGAGGATCGGGAAGAAGGCGACGACAAACGCGCAGGTCAGCAAAGCCGACTGCGTGTCGGGCATGTAGATGATGAGCAGTGGCGCGATGGCGATCATCGGCGTCACCTGCAGGATAACGGCGAAGGGGAAGATCGCCAGCTCAATCCACTTGCTCTGAACCAGAATAATGGCCAGGCCCACGCCTCCGACCAGCGCGATGCCGAGTGCCAGGAAGGTGATGCGCAGCGTCACCAGAAGTGATGGGGAAAGTGTGCCCCAATCGGTATAGAGCGCAGTAATCACGTCGCCCGGCGCCGGCATGATATAGCGCGGCACCTCGTTGACCGTGATGTGCAACTGCCAGAGCCCGATGGCCAGGGCCACCATGATGAACGGAATGACGATGCGCAGGATCTTTTCGACCATGCCGGTGCGCGCCACAGCGATGGCTACGGCGCTGTCGGTGCCGGCTTCGGACATATTCGAGGTCTGGACGGCGTCGGTCATTGTCCCTGCGCTCCCAGCATAATGGCTTCCTGAAGGGCGCGTGACACCCGGTCGGTGGTCGCGCGATATTCTTCTGAGGTGCGGTAATTGGCGTCGCGTTCGCCCGTGGCCTCAATGGCGAGATCGGCACAGACCTGGCCCGGCCGGGCGCGCATGACGACGATCCGGTTGGAAAGGAAGGCGCTTTCGAACACCGAATGGGTCACGAAGATCACCGTGATGCCGGTCTCGCGCCAAAGACGAAGGACGTCGTCATTGAGCTTTTGCCGGGTGATTTCGTCCAGCGCAGCGAAGGGTTCATCCATCAGCAACAGGCGGGGCTTGGTGACCAATGCCCTTGCAATGGATACGCGCATCTTCATGCCGCCCGACAGCTCGCGCGGATAAGACTTCTCGAAATCGGACAGGCCAACCGAGGCTAGTGCTTCCATGATGCGCGGACGGGCGCCCGACTTGCTCATGCCATTCAGGCGCAGCGGCAGATAGACATTGTCGAACACGCTCGCCCAGGGCATCAACGTCGGCTCCTGGAAGACGAAGCCGACATCGCCCTCGGGCAGGCCCTTGGCGTTGATGCGCGAACTGGGCCAGTCGATGGAGCCCGATGAGGCAGCACCCAGACCGGCGATGATGCGCAAGGCGGTGGACTTGCCACAGCCCGACGGGCCGAGAAGGCTGAGGAACTCGCCGCGCCGCACATCGAGGCTCATGTCCTTGAGGGCCAACGTACCGTTGGAGAATAACTTGCTCACATTGCGCATCGACACAACGGTGCGCTCGGGAGCGGTTTCGGCCGTGTTGGGGGCCGCTTCTAGAATATCGGTCAAAATACAAAACCCGGTCTAGGGTCAAAGCGGCGCGGGCAGGATTGCCCGCACCGGTCGTGGGCGTTGCTTACATCAGGTCCATGCCGAGGCCCTGGCAGACAAATTCTGTGGTGTAGGCCGTGGTGATGTCGAGGCCGGCCTCATAGACACCCACTTCCACCATCTTGTCGTAGAACTCAGCCCAGTGCGCGTCGGTCATGCAGCCAATGCCCTGGGTCTCGGCGTCACCGGAAACGACGATACCGTACTCCTTCATCTTGGCGATGCCATAGGCAATCTGGTCGTCGGTCATTTCCGGATTGTCGGCCTTGATCAGCTCATTGGCCGCGGCATTGTCGCCGTAAAGATAGTTGTACCAGCCAATGATCGATGCCTCGACAAAGCGCTTTGCAATGTCGGGGTTCTCGTCCACCCAGGGCTTCATTGCCTCAATCGTGGTGGAGTAGGGCGTGTAGCCCTGGTCGGCCAGCAGCCAGACGTCAGGCGCAAAGCCGGCCTCGCGTTCGATGGAGAGCGGCTCGGAGGTCAAATAGCCCTGCTGGATCGCCATGTCGTCGGCGAGGAACGAGGCCGGGTTGAACTGATAGGGCTCGTACTTCTCTTCGACGAACTCGGGCCATTCGGTCTTCATCCAGGAGAAGTACGAGGTGAACCCGTCCGCACCCAGGATGTATTTCGAGGCCCCGGCCAACTCCGGGAAGCTCTCGAACTTGCCCGGATGCGACATCAGAACCTGCGGATCCTTCTGAAAAATCGCCGCCAGCGTGATGGTGGGGATCTCTTCCTTGACGGCATTGATCGCGCCCGATGCGCCGCCCATGTAGAACTGCACGCCCCCGCTCACCAACATCGGCCGGCCCGGAGACTGCGGCCCGCCCTGCATGACCGTGACGTCGAGGCCGTATTCCTCATAGGTCCCGTCGGCGATGGCCTGGTAGTAGCCGCCATGTTCGGCCTGGGCGAGCCAGTTGGTTGCGAAGGTGACGGCGTCAAGTTCCTGCGCCGCCGCCGGGCTGCTGGCCAGCGCCAGCGCGGCCAGAAGAATGGTCTTGGTCGAAATCTGCATCATGCGCTCCCTGTACCGCGATCCCTCGCCGCGGCTTGTTGCTCTGACGGCTGGGGCCGCCCTTGTTGTACCTTTCGCCATGCAGCCGCATCTGTGAAGCTAAAAAATAGGCAAAATGCAAGAATGCCTGCTATGCGTGCAGTGGGAGGCTGTTGGGCTGGTCATGGAGCGCGTCGACCTCTAGCATTCCCATCAAAATCAATGAGTGTGCATGTTCACCCCCCTCGCCCCGACAACCATCCATCCCCCATTCGCCCCCTATAGCCACGGCGTGGTTGTGCCCGAGGGGCAAAAGCTCGTGTTCTGCTCGGGGCAATTGGGCATTGACGCCAATGCGATGATCCCACCGGATTGTGCGGGTCAGACAAGGCTCTGCTTCGATAACATCGCCGCCATTCTCGCCGAGGCGGGGTTGAAGCTCGCCGATGTCGTGCGGATCAACGCCTACGTCACCGGCCGGGAGTACCTGGCGGACTATATGGCGGTGCGCAATGCGCTGTTCGCCGAACCCTATCCGGCCTCGACCCAGATGATCGTCTCTGGCTTCGCCCGGCCCGAACTCGTGGTCGAGATCGAAGCCATCGCTGCCGGACCCGCCTGAGGAAAAAGACCATGAGAAAAATCTGGTGGACCGATTTCGCCGCCCGCGAATTCGACAATCTCGACCCGGAAAAGACCATCGCCATCCTGCCCATCGCGGCAGTCGAGCAGCATGGGCCGCATTTGCCGGTGGGCACCGACACCATCATCAATCAATCGATGATGAACCTGCTGGCCGAGCATGCCCCGGCCGATCTCGATATCCGCATCCTGCCCGTGCAGGCCGTGGGCAAGTCCAACGAGCATATCTGGGCCAAGGGCACGATCAGCCACAAGGCCACCAATCTGATCGACGCCTGGACCCAGATCGGGTTGGAGGTCGCGCGGGCCGGGGTGAAGAAGATCGTCTTCGTCAATTCCCATGGTGGCAATGAAGAGATCATGGGCATCGTCGCGCGTGAACTGCGCGTCGCGGCCGGCATGCTGGCCGTCAAAAGCGGTTGGCGCTTCGGCGCACCAGAAGGCGTTCTGAGCGATCTGGAACGGCGCCACGGCATTCATGGCGGCGACGCGGAAACCTCGCTGATCCTGCATTTCCGCCCCGACCTCGTCGATATGGACCGGGCCGAGAACTTCCCCTCCATCGCCGCGCGGGACGAGCAGGGGTTCAAGTATCTCCGGCCCACCGGCGCCTTCGGGCATGTCTATGCCTGGGTTGCCTCGGACATCAATCCATCTGGCGCGGTTGGTGAAGCGGCCTTGGCGAGCGCCGAAAAGGGGCGGCTTATGGCCGAGCGCAATGTTGCGGGCATGATCGAGGTGCTGCGCGAAGTCGAGCGCATGCCCCTGCCTGGATCGGAGCGCTGGCAGCTTGCCTAAACCAGCTTGCCGTCCGCGATGATGGCGCGGACCTCGTCCTCGACCGAGTCCAGAATGCCATTGATGGCGGCCACCGCCAGATCGGCATTCTCAGCGACGATGGCGTCGGCCAGATCACGGTGCAGTGGAAAGGAATCGAGGCCAAAGGCGTCGCGATTGAAGGGTGAGATGTCCCCTCGCTCAAGCGCATGGTCCAGATTGACCAGGATCTGCCCATACATCGGATTGCCCGACGCATCATAGATGGCGTTGTGAAAGGCGTGGTCCGCCTTGCGCCACGGGCGGCCGGAATTGACGTCGGCCAGAAGCACGTCGCATAGCCGCGCGATTTCCGCACGTTGCCTGGTTGTGGCGTGCTGGGTGGCCTTGCGCACCACATCGTTTTCCAGCGTGCGGCGGATTTCGAGCAGCCGCAACAGGGCCTCGCCTTCTAGCCGCACCATGGTCGGGACCAGACCGCGCGAGGTTTGCACGCGCGCGGCCAGATAGGTGCCATCACCGCACCGGCGCCGGATGATCCCCAGGCCTTCCCAGCGATTGAGCGCTTCGCGAATGGTGGAACGACCAACGCCAAGCGAGGCCGCCAGCGAAACCTCGGGCGGCAGTCGGTCGCCAATCTTGAGGCCGGCGCGCTCGACCATTTCGGCAAGCGCGTCCAGCACCGCCACATTACGTGTGCGGTTTTCGAGCGGTTCCAGATAACTCAGGGCGGCTTCCCGACTCATGGGGCCCTTTCCTCCAGGTGCGGCAGACCTTTATTGGCCACTCACACCACATATTGACGCGCTTGTCAGCCTTGCGCTGCCAAGGGCGCCTGCTTGATCTCAAGCAAATCGGTGAGTGCCTCGATCAGCCGGTCCATTTGCGGCCGCGAATTATAGCCCTGCACCGACAGGCGCACGATACAGGTGTCCTGCCATTTGAAGACTGGGATCTCGATCCCGTACTTCTCGAACAGCGTCGTGTGAATCGCGAGCGTGTCACATTCCGGAATGGGCATGGCGACCATTTGCGGGGCGCAGAACGCCGCGCTGCTGAGCGGCGCAAGACCGGTCAATTCGCCAAGGCGTCGTGCGGTATCCTGCGCCAGGGCATGGCAATGCTCGGCAATAGCCCACCAGTCATTCTCCTGGCGAAATGCAATGGCGGCCGGAACGGTCAGCCAGGGCGCGGGGTCGCGCGTGCCCCTTATTTCAATCTCGTCGATATAGGGGGAATTGCCGAAGGCGCCCTTGGCCCCGGGTTCCTTGGAATCCTTGGTCCAGCCATGGCTGATGACCAGCGGGTTGAGCAGGCCCTGCATCTCGCGGCGCGTATGGAGGAAGGCCGATCCCTTGGGGGTCATCATCCATTTGTGGCAATTGCCCGCATAGAAGTCAGCCCCGATCGCATCGAGGTCGAGCTTGATATGCCCCGGTGTATGGGCGCCATCAATCACTGACCAGATGCCGCGTCTGCGCGCCTCGGCAATGGCGTTCTCGATCGGGAACAAGAGGGCGGTGGGCGAGGTGATGTGGCTGAGAAACAGCACCTTGGTGCGCTCGGTCATACCATCGATGATGGTCTGGGTGAACGCAGCCTCGCTGACCAGCGGCATGGGGACCTTGACCACCACGATCTCGGCGCCGGTCTTGCGGCAGACATAGGCCCAGGTCTTTTCCAGCGCCGAGTATTCGTGGTCGGTGGTAAGGATCTGGTCCCCGGGTTTGAGATCGAGCGACTGGGCGACGATGTTCAGGCCATTGGTAGCATTGGGCACGCCAACAATGTCATTGGCGTTGCACCCGAGCTCGGCCGCCAGGGCCTCGCGGGGGACGCGCAGCAGATCGTGCAGGCGGCGGCCCAGAAACTCCACTGGCTCCTGCTCCAGTTCGAGCTGCCAGCCCTGATAGGTCTCGAAGACCGGGCGTGGGCAGGCGCCGAAAGAACCGTGATTGAGGAAGGTGACATCCTCACGGAGGAGGAAGTGCCGGGCGAGATTGTCGGACACGGTTCAGCGGCCTTTCAAGGTGGGATCGAGGGCATCGCGCAGTCCATCGCCAAACAGCGAGGTGGCGAGCACGGTGATGGCCAGGGCTGCCGTGGGAAACACGGCCAGGTGCCAGTAATAGAACATGAAATTGATACCCTCATTGATCATCTGCCCCCAGGTCGCGGTGGGCGGAGGCACGCCTATGCCGAGGAAGCTGAGCGAGGCTTCGAGCATCATGGCCAGCGGAATGGCCAGCACGAAGCCGACAATGATCGGGCTGATCGAATTGGGAATGAGATGACGGCGGATGATGTACCAGGGCGAGGCACCCAGTGCCTGTGCTGCCCGAACGAATTCCTTTTCCCGGAAGGCCTTCACCTGGGCGCGGACCAGCAGGCACACCTGCACCCAGCCGAATAGCGCCGCAATCGCGACAATCGACATGTAGCCACCGCGAATAAGGGTGCCCAGGAGCATGGCTGCCAGGAGCGGCGGCACCACCGAGAACAACTCGATGATGCGCATAATGATCCAGTCGGTCCGGCCGCCGAAATATCCGGCCAGAGCCCCCAGTGGAATGCCGATCAGCACCGAGAAGCCGGCGGCAATGAAGCCGATGGAGAGCGAGACGCGGGCTCCATACACGATGCGCGTATAGAAGTCGCGGCCCAGATTATCCACGCCGAACCAATGCTCGGCCGAAGGGAAGGCCAGTGATTGGGTGAGGAACAATTGCGCCTCCGGCGGCACCGGGGTGATCAGCGGCGCAAAGATCGCCATCAGGATCAGGATGCTCATCACGATGCCGCCGGCGACGGCCGCCTTGTTGGAGAGGAAGCGCTGCCAGGCGAACCAGAGTGGGCTGCGCTGGCGAGGCGGGGCGGCTTCGACGGCTGGCGGAACGATGGTATCGGTCACTCTGCGCCTCCCACGCGGATACGCGGATTGATCAGCGCATAGACGATGTCTGAGAGAAGATAGGCGATGCAGTACATGAAGGTGATCATCAGCATCAGCGCCATTTCCAGCGGATAGTCGCGCGTCTCGATGGAGGAGACGAAGTAAGCGCCCAGCCCCGGCACGCGGAACATGGCCTCGACAAAGATCGAGCCGGTGGCGGTGCCGATGAACATGGGCAGGAACACGGTGACCAGCGGAATGGCCGAGTTGCGCAGCACATGCTGGAAGACGATGCGGCGTTCGCTAAGCCCCTTGGCGCGCAGCACGGTAACGAAGGGCCGGCTCATGGTGTCGAGCATGGCCGAGCGCGTATAGCGGGCATAGGTGGCGACGGGGATCGCTGCATAGGCGATGATCGGCAGGATCCATCGCTCCGGATTGGGCCAGCCGCTGGCCGGCAGCCATTTGAGCCAGACCGCGAACACCAGGATCAGCAGCATCGAGGTGACGAACACCGGGATGGTGAGGCCGATGGTGGCGACGGCAGATGCCAGATAATCGATCCAGCTATTGCGGTTGAGCGCGGCCGCCATGCCCAGCAGGATGCCAAGTGGGGCACCGATGAGCACGCCGAGCCCGCCCAGCACAAGGCTCGGCACCCAGGCGCGGGAGAGGAGCTGCAACACGCTCTCGCCGGGGCTTTGATAGGGCACGCCGAAATCAAAATGCAGCACGCCCCACATATATTTGAGGTACTGGACGTATAGCGGTTGATCGAGCCCGAGCTGGGCCATCAGCTTGGCGCGCACGGCCTCGGAAACCGGCATGTCATTGGCGTCGAAGGGGCCGCCGGGCACGGCATGCATCATCAGGAAGATGATGAGCGACACCGCGATGAAGGTGAAGGCAACCGAAACGAGGCGGCGCAGGATATAGCCGAGCATCAGACCCTCTCCCTCAATTGGTCACATAGGCCTCGACCCGGTGGTCCGGGGCGATGGCGACAAGTTGCGGGTCGCTGTGCGGGGCAATGCCCGCCTGCAACGTGGTCAGGCGCGGCGTCTGGGCGGCGATCTGCTCGGCAGTCAGGAACGTGCGCTCGCGCTTGAGTTTGGGATTGGTTGCCGGAACCGCGTCGAGCAGGGCGCGGGTATAGGGGTGCTGCGGGTCCGAGAAGATGCGTTCGGTCGGTGCCTCCTCGACCACACGGCCGCGATACATCACCACGACACTGTCGGTGAGGGACTTCACCGTCGACAGGTCATGGCTGATGAACAGGATCGACAGGCCCATCTCCGCTTGCAGCTTCTTCAAGAGCCCGATGATCTGCGCCTTGACGGTAACGTCGAGCGCCGAGGTCGGCTCGTCAGCAACCAGCACATCGGGCTCGAGCACCAGCGCCCGGGCAATCGCGACGCGCTGCCGCTGGCCACCCGAAAGCTCGTGCGGATAGCGATTGGCATAGGAGCGGTCGAGGCCGACGCGTTCCAGCCAGTCCAGCGCCGTCTCTTCCTGCTCCCTGGCACTGCCAATGCCATGAATATGCAGTGGCTCGGCGATGGTCTGGGTCAGCGTCATCATTGGATCAAGTGCCGAATAGCTGTCCTGGAAAACGACCTGCATCTTCTTGCGCCAGGGCTTCAGGGCCTCAGGCGATAGGGCGGAAATGTCCTGCCCATCCACCAGGATCTGGCCACGGCTCACATCGGTCAGCCGCATAGCCATCATGCCGGTCGTGGTCTTGCCCGAGCCACTTTCGCCCACAATGGCGACAATGCGGTTCTTGGGCAGGGCGATATTGACCTCGCGCACGGCGTGGAAGTCGGAATAATCGGTGAACAGCCCGCGCCGGCGGCGGATCCGATACGCCTTGGCCAGTCCCTTGAGTTCAAGCGCCGGAGTTTTGTTGTCGCTGCCGCGCGAGGGCTCGAAACTGGCGTGCAGGCTGGCGAGGAGCTGCTTGGTATAGGCGTGCTGCGGCGCATCGAAGATTTGCTGCACCGGCCCTTCTTCCATGACCTCGCCGCGATACATCACCAGTACGCGGTCGACCGTTTCGGCAATCACGCCCAGGTCATGGGTAATCATGATCAGCGCCATGCCGAATTCGGCCTGCACTTTCTTGATGAGCTGCAGGATCTGCGCCTGGATGGTGACGTCGAGCGCAGTGGTCGGCTCGTCGGTAATCAGCACCTTGGGCCGGCAGGAGAGGGCCATGGCGATCATGGCACGCTGCAGCATGCCGCCGGAAAGCTGATGCGGGAAATAGTTGAGAACGTCGCTGGCGTTCTTGATCTCGACGCGCAGCAGCAGCTCTTCGGCTTCCTTGAGCGCGTCGCGCCTGGAGACAGTGCGATGGGACTGGATGGTCTCGGCGATCTGGTGCCCGATGGTAAAGACCGGATCGAACGCCGTCATCGGGTCCTGAAAGATCATGGCAGCAGAGCGGCCGCGCAGCCGGGCGAGATCGTCCTTGCGCGCCTTGCTCACATCAATGCCATCGAGCTCGAGCTTTGTGGCGCTGACTTCAGCCGTTGCCGGCAATAGTCGGAGCAGGGCGCTGCAACTCACCGACTTGCCCGAGCCGCTCTCCCCCACAATGCCGAGGCTCTCCCCTTCATTGACCGAAAAGCTGATGCCGCGCACCGCGTCGATGGTTCCGCCATATTGGCGAAAGCTGACCTTGAGATCCGCGATTTCTACCAAAGCCATGTGGTGGTCCCCGAAACTGATGGCGCCTCCCGACTGGGAATGCCCGGGAGGCGCCTGTTGGAACGCTGGGTTACTTCGTCAGGTGGGTAAAGAAGTAGTGGCCAAGGCGATCCAGTGGGGTGAAGCCCAGCGAATTGGGCTCGGTTGCCTCTCCGCCCAGCTCGCTGGAGATGATGGCGGTAGTGATCGGGTGCACCAGCGGCACAATCAGCCCCTGATCGATCATTACCTGTTCGGCCTGGGCATAGAGCGCGTAGCGGGTATCCCAATCGCTTTCCGAATCCGCTTCGGCGACCAGGGCATCATATTCGGGTACGAAATAGTTGTGGCGCCCGCCATTGTAGAAGATGCCGTAGAAGTTGGACGGATCGAGATAGTCGTACTCATACGGCGCAATGAAGATGTTGTTCGTCGCGCCGCGCAGGCCATCCATCCAGTCCGCCCCGGGAAGCTGCCGGATATTGACGGTGATCCCCAGATGCTCGCCGAGCTCGGCCTGAAGATATTGCGCCATGGCTGGCACAATGGCGCCGTTGTAGCCGCCTTCCTCGCGGATCCAGATTTCGATATCCGGGAAGCCTTCGCCGTCCGGATAGCCTGCATCGGCAAGGAACTGCTGGGCTTTTTCGGGGTCGAAGGTGGCCTGGGCCACGACATCGGGATTGTACCCAGGATAGCCGGGCGGCAGGATCGAGCCCGCCGGAATGGCAATGTCCCGCAGAACCGTGGAGGTCAGCTCGTCTCGGTCCACCGCGTAGTAGAAGGCCCGGCGCACATCGACATTGTTGAAGGGCTCGGATTCCAGATCATAGGAGATGTATGAGGTGGCAAAGACCGCATTGCGGCGAATGCCATCGGGGTCCGCCGACATGGCCACCGGAACCTGCCCCGTGTTGAGGAAGGAATAGTCTGCGTCACCGGCCAGGAAGGCCGGCAGCCCGACTTCGGGGGCACCAAGGCTGGGGTCGACTTCGAGACGGTCGATCTGGGCCTGCCAGGGACCGGTATAGGTATCGGATTTGGTGAAGACGACCGAATTGTTCGACTTCTCCCAGCTCTCGATTTCGAACGGGCCGGAGGACACGATGGTGTCGACATTGAGTGCCCAGTCGTCGCCCAGCTCATCCACCTTGTGCTTGGGCACGGGGTACCAGAGGCTGGTCACCGAGGGCAGATAGGGCTTGGGAGCCACGGTGGTGACTTCAATGGTCAGGTCATCGACAGCGACCAGACCCAGGGTGGACACGTCGGCAGTGCCTTCGGTGACTTCCTTCCAACCCTTGATGCCGCCGGCAAAGTCCCAATACCAGGCAAAGTCATAGCCGGTTGTCGCGGCGCGCTGCAGGGCAAAGACGTAGTCTTCCGCCGTCAGCGGTTCACCATCGGACCAGACCAGGCCTTCGCGCAGCTTGAACGTCCAGGTGAGACCATCTTCCGACTGGCTCCAGCTTTCCGCCGCCATCGGAGTAAGTTCGAATTCCTTGTCGAAGGTCGCGATCGGCACCTGCAGCAATTCGGCAAAGGTCGCGCGGTCATAGACCGTCTTCATATAGTCCATATAGGTGCCAGAGGTGGACTGGCCGGGCGCCGAAATGGTCGACTGCGCCATCGCTGGCAGTGTCAATGCGGTGGCGACGGCCAGCGCAGCGACGAGTTTCCGTGTGATATGCATGAGCTCCCTCCTTGTTGCAGAGCAGTAGGCGTTCCCTGATGCGCCAGGCCCTTCCCCTCGGGTCTGGTCACTTTGCTTTGGCGCGGCTGGCGCCGCGGTCCGGCAGATCGTTCCCAAATCTGCCATATGACATATGTCTGACAAATCATTTTGGACTTGGCAAGTCCGGCAGTCCTCCTTTTCCCGTTCAACGCACGTATTGTCTCGGGCGCCTGTTCAGCGCCCGAAAACCTGCCGGCAGGCGGCTTCGATCGTCTCGGCGCCGATGCCGAAATGGCGGTAGAGGTCCGAAACTGTGCCGGTCTGGCCGAAATGCTCGACGCCGAGCGCCATGGTGCGATGCCCCAGCACGCTGCCGAGCCAGCCCATTGTTGCCGGGTGAGCGTCAATGGCCGTCACCAGTCCCGCGCGATGTGGAACGTCTTGCAGCAGGGACTCGATATGGCTGGTGGTCTCGAAGTCACCATGCAGCCTGGCCCGATGGGCAGCCTGCCAGCCGGCATTGAGCCGATCTGCGGAGGTCACGGCCAGCACGGCGACATTGCGCCGGTCACCACCGATACGGGCAGCGGCGGCAATGGCTTCGCTGGCCAGAACTCCCTGATAGGCAATGACCGCTTCGCATTGCGGGGTCGGCGGTTGCAGCCAATAGGCGCCACGAATGATGTCGTCGGCCAGCGGTGGCGCTATCTCGCGCGGCACCTGTTCCAGCGTTCGGGTGGAGAGGCGCAGATAGACCGAGCCGCCGGTGACATCGCGCGGCCAATCGGCCAGATCGGGCCGGGCATCGCCCGTGCGTTGCATGTAATCGAACGCCCAGTCGATGATCACCGCCAGTTCGTCGGCAAAAGCCGGTTCAAAGCTGGCCAGTCCGTCCTGCGACATGCCGATCAGCGGCGAGGCAATGGACTGGTGTGCGCCACCTTCACCGGCCAGGGATACGCCGGATGGGGTGCCCACAAGCAGGAATCGCGCGTCCTGGTAGCAGGCATAGTTGAGGGCATCCAGGCCCCGCGAAATGAACGGATCGTAGAGCGTCCCGATGGGCAAAAGGCGTTCACCGAACAGCGAATGACTAAGCCCCGCCGCCCCCAGCATCAGGAACAGGTTCATCTCCGCAATGCCCAGCTCGATATGCTGCCCGTCTGGTGTGAACCGCCACTTCTGGGTCGATGGGATCGCCTCCTTCTGGAACAGGTCGGCCGTCTCCTTGCGCGCGAACAGATTGCGCCGGTTGACCCAGCTTCCGAGCCCGGTCGAAACCGTTACGTCCGGCGATGTCGAAACGATCCGGCGCGCCATCTCGCTGTCGGTCTTTGCGATCGTATCGAGGATGCGTCCGAAAGCGGCCTGAGTGGAAGTGGCGCCCGTACCGATGTATTGCGGGCCGATAGTGGGCACTGCCGGGGCGGTCAGGCGCCGGGGTTCGGCAGTGTTGAAGGGGACATTCCGGACAAAGTCGGCCAGGGCGTCAGCGTGATCGAGCCCTTCGAACACATCCCATTCATGTCCGTCGCGGATCTTGTGGGCGGCGCGCAATTGCTCGATCTGGGCCGATGTCATCTGCCCAGCATGATTGTCCTTGTGACCGGCCAGCGGCGTGCCCCAGCCCTTGACCGTGTAGTTGATGAAGACGGTCGGCTCGTCCGTGCCGGCATTTTCGAACTGGTCGAGCAGGCTCTCTACGCAATGCCCGCCCAGATTGGCCATTAGCGCCGCCAGTTCCTCATCGCTGCGGCGCTCGAGCAGGGCAGACACATCACCCTGGTCGCCGATCTCGTCGCTGAGGCGTTCCCGCCAGGCCGCACCGCCCCGGAACATCAGTGCCGAATAGAGGTCGTTGGGACAAGTGTCGATCCAGGCCTTGAGACGCTCGCCACCGGGTTCGGCGAAAGCGGCGCGCTGCAGAGCGCCATATTTGAGGGTGACCACTCTCCAGCCAAATGCCTTGAAGATGGCTTCGATGCGGTCGTACAGCCCTTCGCGGACAACGCCATCCAGGCTCTGGCGATTGTAGTCGATGATCCACCAGCAATTGCGCAAGTCATGCTTCCAGCCTTCGAGCAGGCATTCATATATATTGCCCTCGTCGAGCTCGGCATCGCCGGCCAGCGCAATCATGCGACCCTCAGGCCGGTCCTTGCCGGCCCAGTCCTTGGCGCGCACATAGTCCTGCACCATGGATGCAAAGGCCGTTATCGCCACGCCCAGCCCAACCGAGCCGGTCGAAAAGTCGACGTCTTCGGTATCCTTGGTGCGGGAGGGGTAGGATTGGGCGCCGCCAAAGGCGCGGAAATCAATGAGCTTTTGCTGGCTCTGCCGGCCCATCAGATACTGGATGGCATGGAAGATCGGCGCCGCGTGCGGCTTGACCGCAAGCCGGTCCTCGGGCTTCAGCACGCCGAAATAGAGCGTGGCCAGCATGGCAGCCATGGATGCAGAACTGGCCTGGTGGCCGCCGACCTTGACCCCATCGGGGTTGGGCCGGATGTGATTGGCGTGATGCACCATCCAGCTTGCCAGCCAGAGAGACTTTTTGGTCAGTGCCTCAATCGCTTCAATGCGCTCGATGCTCTTGCCTGCCATACCGCTCCTCCAATCGATATGTCTGACATTACGCCTTGCTCAAAGGTGATTTCCGTCTAATCTGATCGCCAATCTCGCATTTTGAGCAGGATATCGGCAAAATTGGCGCAATCTGAGGCGGAAACCACCAAGTCCGGAATCGACTCTATTGATCGCAAGCTCCTCCGGGCGCTGCAGGAGGATGGTCGCATGACGGTCCAGGCGCTGGCTGACAAGGTCGGTCTGTCCGCCTCGCCCTGCCTGCGCCGATTGCGCCAGCTTGAGCGGGACGGTGTCATTTCCGGCTATAGCGCCAATATCGAGCAGAAATCGGTCGGTCTGCCGGTCTCGGTTTTCATTTCCATCAAGCTCGAGCAGCAAAGGGCGCGCAACCTGGATGCCTTCGGCGCTGCGATCAGTCGCTGGCCAGAAGTGATGGAGTGCTATCTGATGACCGGGCAGTTCGATTTCCTGCTCCGCGTCGTCTGCGCCGATCTAGAATCCTATGAGCATTTCCTGCGCGAAAGGCTCACCCAGCTCGATGGTGTGGCACATATCGAGAGCAGTTTCTCGCTTGGCGCGGTCAAGTTCTCGCGGGTCTTGCCGATCTAGTCAGCATGGCTTGACGGAGCCGATTTTCACTTCACTATCGCCGCCAACCTGTGTCAGGGCTAGGCGATGAGCGAATTGAAACCCCCGTCCTTTGTCAGCGCGCAAATGGTGGCCGATCGGGCCGGCGTGTCGCGTTCGGCGGTTTCACGCACCTTTACCGATGGCGCCAGCGTTTCCGAGGCCACGCGGCGCAAGGTGCTCGAGGCGGCCGATGCGCTGGGCTATCACGTCAACCATCTGGCGCGTGGGCTGCGCGAGCGCAGCAATATCGTTTGCCTGGTGGTGGCCGATATGACCACGCCCATCCGGGCTCGTATGGTCGATGTGCTGACCCGCAAGCTGCAGGCCTCGGGCAAGATCACCATGGTGATCAATACCGAGACCGACACAGAAAGCGTCTCTGCCGCGCTGCGCCAAACTCTCAACTACCGGGCCGACGCCACCGTGGTGCTCTCCGGCACGCCGCCCGCCTCGTTGATTGAAACCTGCCTCGCCAATGGCCAGCAGGTGATCCTGATCAACCGCGACGAGCGGCTGCAGGGCTCGAGCAATCTCGGTGTCGACAATGCCATGGCCGGGCGTGAAGCGCTGTTCCTGTTGCGCCGGGCCGGGTGTGAGAGATTGGGGCTGATCACCTCAAACGCGCGCACGGCCAGCCTGGTTGAGCGCGAAAAGGTGTTCGTCGAGGCGGCCGCCGCCGAGGGGGTGCAGGTGGTGGTGACCGAGGCTGGGCCGACCAGCTATGAATCTGGTCAGGAGGCGGCGCGCCGGGTGTTCGGACGATCCGAAGCGCCGGATGGCGTGTTCTGCGTGACCGATCTGCTTGCTCTGGGTTTCATGGATGTGGCGCGTCGGGATTTTGGCCTCACCATTCCCGAGGATCTCTGCGTTGTCGGGTTTGACGACATCGAGCAGGCCGGCTGGGCATCCTACCAGTTGACCACATTCCGGCAGCCCTTGAACCCCATGGCTGACGAAGTTGTCGACTTGTTGCTGCAGCCGCAACGCGCTGTTTCGGAGCGCCGCATGATCGAGCCGATCCCGGTCTGGCGGCGGTCCGTTCGCCCCGGCAAGCCCTAGCGGATTCCCTTTTCAGGCTGCGTCGGACTGTCCATTCGGGCAGGGCATTTACAGGCCCCCAGGCAGCGCAGTATTTGGCGGTTTCCTGCCATTCGAACGCTGGCTTGCAACGCCTTGCATGATTTATTGCACAGGTGTGCAAACCGGCGTTGTCATCAAAGCGTTATGTGACGCGCCTATCTAGACACCCATCAGAGCGAAAAAATGCACTTGTGTGCAATCGCTATTCGGTGTTGTCTTGTTCTTGCGATGGCGTATCGCGGCAGGTGCAACCCGACTTGAGATTGGGACCGCCTTCCGTCCGTCAACGCGAAGAGGGAGGAGGCCCATGAGGCGGGCGATCCGGTGCCGATCCGGGTTCGTCATCTCGGCCACAAGCCGATACGCCGCCTCCGCATTCGGCATGTTAATGCGCGGTGGCCGCCCCGGTCGCCATGATGGGAGAAAGAACATGAAACGTCGTGACTTCATGATTTCCGCTGCGGGTATTGTGGCCGGTTCGGCCCTGTTGCCCCGCATGTCCTTCGCCGCCGAAGGCGTGATCGACTGGTACACCAGCTCGGACAGCAACATCCTCGACTTCTGGACCAATACGGTCAAACCGGCTTTCGAAGCCGCCAATCCGGGCGTGTCGATCAATCTGGTCGATGCTGGCGATGGCGCTGGCGTCATCGCTATCGGCGAACGCGCCATGGCCGCCAAGCAGTCCGGTGCCGATCCGCAGGCCGATTTCTTTGAATCGGGCGATGCGTTGCTGCCTGCCGGCGCCATTGAAGCGGGCATCTACACCAATATCAAGGAAGCTGGTCTGTCCAACTACGACAAGATCAACCCGCTGGCCATTGAAAGCGATTACTCGCTGCCCTATCGCGGGTCGCAGGTCCTGCTCGCCTATGACAGCACCAAGCTCAGCGCCGCAGACGCCCCCAAGAACTGGGATGACCTGGTCGCCTGGATCAAGGCCAATCCCGGCCAGTTCGTCTATAACCGTCCCGACAAGGGAGGTTCGGGCGGCAATTTCGTGCGCCGCGCCATCCATCAGGCCAATGGCCTGGATCCTTCGGCTTTCACCGTCGACAACTACACCGAGGCATTCGGAAATGAGGCCCTGGGCAAGACCTGGGAAATCCTTACCGACATCGCCCCCTCGCTCTATGACAACGGCGCCTACTCCTCGGGCAATACCCAGTCGATCCAGCTTCTGGCGCAGGGCGTGGTCACCATGACCCCGGTCTGGTCCGACCAGGTGCTGCAGGCCATCGATCAGGGCGTTCTGCCCGCCGATACGGGTCTGGTGCAGCTTCAGGATCTGGCGCTGGCCGGCGGCTTCACCCGCTCCATCGTCATCGAGAATGGCGTCAACCGCGATGCCTCGCTCAAGCTGGCCGATTTCATCCTGTCCGAAGAAATCCAGAGCGCCATCCTGACCGAACTGGGCGGCTTCCCCGGTGTGAGCTGGGACTATGTCTCCCCCGAGCTGCGCGAGCGCTTTGCCGATATCGTCCCGACCTCCATCCCGACCTTCCCGGGTGGTGACTGGTCTGGCCCGATCAATGACGGCTGGTACCGCAACGTTGCTCCGAACGTCGACCGCAACTCGTGACCGACGCGGCTCCGGCGGCACCACGGCCGCTTATCGACAGCAATGACAGCAGGAGGCCACATGGCCTCCTGCTCGTCGCCATTCCGGTCTTCCTGGTTGCCTGGCTGGTGATCTGGCCGATCGTCAACGCCATTGGCCGCACCCTGTGGCGCCCGGATGAAACCGGTGCCATTGGCTTCAATCTCGACAGCTATGTCTTTTTCTTTTCCGACCAGTATTCGATCAACAATCTGACGATCACGCTGTGGACGACGCTGATGTGCGCCATCCTGCTGCTGGTGATCTGTCTGCCCATTTCGCTCTACCTGCGCTTTTCGGCCGGGCGGCTGCCTGCCTATGTGCAGGCTATGGCCATCTTCCCCATGTTCGTGCCCTCGATCATCCTGGCCTATGCCTTCATTCGCGTGCTGGGCCCCAATGGCATGGTCGATATCCTGCTCAATTCGGTCGGCCTGCCCAAGATCCGCACACCCTATCTCACCCCCTGGGGGCCGGTGATCGGGCTGGTGTGGGACAATATCCCGCTCACCGTGCTGATCCTGCTCTCGGGCCTGGGCAATGTTGCCAACCAGGCGATCGAGGCAGCCCGCGATGTCGGCGCCAATCGTCTCCAGGTGTTCTGGCACATCATTCTGCCCCGCATCTCCAATTCGGTGCTGGTGGCCATATCCTTTGCCGTGTTGGGCATCTTCTCGTCCTTCACGCTGCCCTACCTGCTGGGGCCGGCCTCGCCTGAAATGATGGGTCCGTTCATGAACCGCACTTTCCGCGAGGTGAACGACCCGCTCAATGCGATCACGCAGGCGGTCATCACCTTCTGCTTCTGCATCGCCTTCGGGCTGTTCTATGTGCGCTCGGTCGCACGCAATCAGGGGAAGTAAGATGGAACAGCTTGCTCCCGCCACGCTCGTCGCCCGCCGTCCGGCCCTGGTTCGCGCGCCCACCGACTGGACCGGCATTGTCTTTGCCGTGGCCCTTTCAGCGGCGGTCATCGTGCCGCTGCTGGTGGTCGGTGTCTGGGCCTTCACCGAAGTCTGGCGCTATCCCAATGTCATCCCGCAGCAATTCGGCCTCCGGTTCTGGAACCAGACCCTGACCCGGGCCGACGTGTGGAGCGCACTGACCCTGAGCCTGCAGCTCTCCACCGTCGTCACGCTGCTCTCGGCGGCCATCTGCCTGCCGGCGGCCTATGCCTTCGCACGCCTGAGCTTTCCGGGCCGCAATGTGCTGTTCTTCTCGTTCCTGGCCGGCCACGCCTTCCCCAAATTCGGGCTGCTGATCGCCATCGCCGCGATCTTCCTGCAACTCAATCTGATCGGCACGTTCTGGGGCGTGGTGCTGATCCAGCTCGTGGGCACGCTGCTGTTTATGATCTGGATCCCGGTGGCTGCCTTCCAGTCGGTGGACCGGCGCATGGAAGAAGCGGCACGAGACGTTGGGGCCGGGCCCTTTCGCGTGTTCTGGTCGATCACCCTGCCGCAGGCCGGGCCGACCATTGCCGCAGCCGTTCTGCTCAGCTTTGTCGGTACCTTTTATGAGACCGAAGGCGCCTGGCTGATCGGGGCCCCGGGCATCCGCACCATGCCGGTGCTGATGATCTCCTTCATCAACAATCAGATGGTCATCCAATATGGCGCCGTGCTCTCGGTGATGCTGTGGGTGCCCTCCTTCATCGCTCTCATGTTCGCCCGCCGCGTCATTGGCGGTGGCGCCTTCGCCCGCGGTTTTGGCGGCTAGGGAAACAAGTATGTCCGTTCTGAAAATTACCGACGTCTCCAAGATCTTCGCCGGCCCGACCGTCGCGGTGGACAATTTCTCGCTCGAAGTGGCGAACGGCGAGCTTGTCTGCCTGCTCGGCCCCTCCGGATCGGGCAAGTCGACCCTGCTGCGCATGGTCGGCGGGTTCGAACGGCCCACCTCGGGCCTGATGACCATTGATGGCGACGACATCACCCATCTTCCGCCCGAGCAGCGGCCGACCGGCATGGTTTTTCAGAGCCATGCGCTCTGGACCCATATGAATGTGTTCAAGAACCTGGCCTTCGGACTGAAACTGCGCGGCCTGCCGCAGGACCAGATCACCGAGAAGGTCGAAGCCGTGCTCGAACTGGTCGGGCTGGCCGGCTATGGCACGCGCGGCGTCAACCAGCTCTCGGGCGGGCAGCAGCAGCGCGTGGCGCTGGCCCGGTCGCTCGTGCTCGAGCCCAAGATCCTTCTGCTCGACGAACCCTTTGCCAGCCTTGATCAGCATCTGCGCGAGCGGCTGCGCGAGGAAGTTCGGGATATCCAGCAGCGCCTCAAGATCACCACCCTGTTCGTTACCCACGGTCAGGACGAGGCGCTCGCCATGGCCGATCGCATTGTCGTCATGCGCGACGGCCGGACCGAGCAGATCGACCGCCCCGACGTCGTCTATCGCGAGCCTCAGACGCCCTTCGTCGCGGGCTTCATCGGCACGATGAACCTGGTCGAAGGCGAGGTGTCCGAGGGCCGGTTCACCCGGGCCGATTTCGGTCTCGACATTCCGATCCCCGATGGCCCGGCCACCCTGGCCATTCGCCCCGAAGCGCTGGACCTCGAAGCCGCCGAAACGGGTGAGGCGCAGGTACACCGGGTGACCGACTACGGCACCCACGGCCTGGTCGATCTCGACCTGGGCGATGGCACCCGTCTCAAAGCCATGGTCGCGCATCCCGATCTCTTCAGCGCCGGGCAGAAGGTCAATCTCAAGCCTCAGGCCATGGCAGCCTATCGTGACAATGCACGCGTCTATCGGAGCTGACATGGCCCATCCGCTCCATATCGACCGGGACGGCCATCGCACCTGGCTGAAATGGCACCGCGCTCGCCGCAAGGTCACCGACCCGGTGTTTACCGGCACGCGCATTCTCGAAGGCATGCGCCTGGGGGCCAGCGTCGAAGTTGATCTGGTCATTCATGCCGATCACGGCTGTGCCGTGCTGCATAATTTCGAGCTGGACAAGGAGACGACCGGTTCAGGTCTGGTGCGCGAGACCTCGGCCGAAGTCCTGCGCGGCCTGCATTTGCGCGACAATGGCGGCGCCATCCTGCCCGACAAGATATTGCTGCTCGAAGATCTGTGCGCCCTGCTGATCGAGCAGCCGCCCCAGAAAGGGGCTCTGCTGCAGCTCGATTTCAAGGAAGAGCTGGCGGCGCTGGATGAGCTGACCGTTGCCAATTTCGCCAAGAGCGTTGGGCCCGTGGCGGATGCCTTTATCCTCTCGGGCGGCGACATTGGCGCCATTCGAGCATTGTCCAGCGCCGTGCCAGCGCTCAAGACAGGGTATGATCCCTGCTATGGCGAATCCCTGGCGCGGCTTCAGGCCACGGGCGATTTTGCCAGCTTCATTGGGGACGCCCTGATCGCTGCACCGCGGGCCGACATGATCTACCTGGCATTTGAGCTGGTGCTTGCCGCGCAGGATGCCGGGTTCGACATCGTCGCGCCCATTCATGCTGCGGGCAAGCGCATCGACGCCTGGACCATTCGCCAGGTCACCCCGGCCAGCCTCGAACAGGTCGAGCGCCTCCTGGCGCTCAAGGTTGACCAGATAACAACCGACGATCCGGAGGGGCTGCATGCGGCCCTGGTTTCATGAGCATTGATTACGACAGAATTCTCGACCAGATGATCGAGGCGGCCCGCGAGGCCGGCGCGCTGACGCTCAATCACTTCAAGAATTTCCGCGACCTCGAGATCGGCATAAAGGGACCAGGCGATTTTGTCTCGGACGCGGATCGCGAGTCCGAGCAGTTGATCCGCAAGCGCCTGTTCGAGATCGATCCGGACTGGAGCCTGACCGGGGAAGAATTTGCTCCCGTCGATGGGTCGGACCCCTACCATCGCTGGCTGGTTGACCCCATCGATGGGACGACCAACTTCATCTATGGCCAGCACTACACCATCACCATTGCGTTGCGGCGCGGCAACCAGACCTTGTGCGGCCTCGTCTATGATCCGGTCGCCAACGAGATGTTCACCGCCAAGAAGGGGGGCGGTGCCTTTCTCAATGGCGAGCGATTGCATGTCAGCCGCTCGACCGACATCGCCATGATGTGCGTCGGCACGGGTCTGCCCACACCAAACCTGTCCCTGCATCCTGGCGCCTATGCCCGTCTCGACGCCATTCGTGCCTCCATTGGGGCGGTGCGGATCGTGGGCAGTGCCGCCAATAGCTGCGCCTGGGTCGCCTGCGGGCGTCTGACTGGTTATTTCGAGGAGACCGGTTTTGTCGACACCGCCGCCGGCATTCTGCTGGTCGAGGAAGCCGGCGGAGTTGTCTCGGACTGGTGGGGCAGGGGGCCGGACATCTACGAGCAGACCGGATGCCTGATTGTCGCCAATGCGGCGACCCAGGCCTATCTGCTCGACCATCTTAAGGATGTCCCACCCAAAAATCCGGCGGCCTGAGCGGCCTTCACGGCATCAGCATGCCGCCATTGACCTCAATGGTCTGGCCGATGATGTAGCCGGACAGGCTTGCGCAGGCCAGGAACAGATAGGCCCCGACGCAGTCCTCGGCGACGCCAAGCCGTCCCTGCGGCACGGTTGCCAACTGGGCCTTGAGCTGTGCTTCGGTCGAATAGCGCTCATGGAAGGGCGTTTCGATCACGCCCGGCGCCACCGCGTTGACGCGAATGCCAAAGGGGATGAACTCCTTGGCCATGCCACGCGTGACATTGGCAATGAAAGCCTTGGACGAGCCATAAAGCCCCGCACCACCGCTGGCCCCGTTCCGGGCAGCGATGGACGTGGTGTTAATGACAAAGCCGCCACCGGCCGTCTTCATATGCGGCAGTGCGGCCCGCGTTGCGGCGAGCACTGAGCGGCCATTGAGGTCCATTACGGCGTCATAATGGTCGTCCGTCATCTCGGCATAGGGCAGGCGCGCGACCATGCCGCCGGCATTATTGATCAGCCCGTCCAGCCGGCCAAACGCGGCTGCGGTTTCTTCGACCGCACCGGCAAGTGCCCCGGACTTTGAGGCATCTGCACGCACCAGATGCGCCTTGCCACCAGCCGCTTCGACGGCATCTGCCACGGCCCGGGCCGCATCCTCGCTTGAATTATAGTGCACGCCGACCATGGCGCCTTGCGCGCCAAAGGCCTTGGCAAGGGCAGCGCCGATGCCGGTGGAGGCGCCTGTAATGAGCACGGCCTTGCCGTTGAGTTCGGGAAGGGTGAGATTTGCCATTGGTTGAGCCTCCTAAAGTCCGTCGCGCCCGCGAAAGCGGCGCTGGTAATCGGGATCGTAAAGTGCGCTTTCGCGAAAGTCTTGTGCACCCAACCCCTTGCCGACAAAGATGATCGCCGTGCGCTCAATGGCCGGGTCGAACGCCTGCTCGATCGTTCCAAGGGTCGCCCGGATGATTTTCTGTTCGGGCCAGCTTGCATGGGCAACGATGGCCACCGGGCAGTCCGCCCCATAGAGCGGGGTCAGCTCGGCAACAACGCGCGCGAGCGAGTGAATGGCCAGATGGATGGCCAGCGTCGCGCCCGTGGCCCCAAACGCAGCAAGCGTTTCGCCCGCCGGCATGGGCGAGGCACGCCCCCCAATGCGGGTCAGCACCAGCGATTGGTTGATCGCTGGAAGGGTCAGCTCGCGGCCCAGTGCCGCCGCGGCAGCAGCAAAAGCCGGCACGCCGGGCGTCAGCGTGTAGGGAATGCCCAGCCGGTCGAGCCGCCGCATCTGCTCGGCCACCGCGCTCCAGATCGAGAGATCACCTGAGTGCAGCCGCGCCACGTCCTCGCCCGCGTGACGGGCGCGGACATATTCGGCCTCGATCTCATCGAGTGACATTGGCGCGGTATCAACGAGCCGTGTGTCTGCCCCACACCAGTCAAGCATGTCCTTTGGTACGATGGACCCGGCAAAAAGACAGACCGGGCAGCGCGCGAGCAGGTCGCGGCCCCGCACCGTAATCAGGTCTGCTGCGCCCGGACCGGCGCCGATGAAATGCACTGTCATGGCTTGCTCCAGCGCCATTGGGTGATCGGCATGGCCGGCCGCCAGCCGGTGACCGCGCCCAGCGTTGCTGCGTGGGCCACCGAAAGCCGCACCAGCTCTCCGCCATGCTGGGCGTAGAGGGCGAGCAGCACCTGTTCCATTTCCAGGGTCACCGCATTGGCCACCAGCCGCCCGCCGCTCTGCAGCGCGTCGATTGCCGTGTCAATCACACCAGGATGGGTGCCGCCACCCCCCACGAAAATGGCATGAGGCGCGTCCAGCCCGGTGAGCGCCAATGGCGCCTTGCCCGTCACCACGCGCAGTTCCGGCACCCCGAGCTTGCGGGCATTGCGCATGATGCGGGCGGCGCGGTCTGGATCGCTCTCTATGGCTACCGCGCGCAGGCTGGGATCGGCCAGCATCCATTCTATGCCAATTGAACCCGAGCCCGCGCCGATATCCCAGAGCAGCTCGTGCCGCCGCGGCCCCAAGGCGGCCAGGGTCACGGCGCGGATGTCGCGCTTGGTGATCTGCCCGTCATGTTCAAAAAGCGCGTCGTCGAGCCCCGGCGTCAGTGGCAGCACGCGCGCCCCCGGCAGCGGCGCGACAGTGATGGCGCAGATATTGAGCGGGTTGATCTCGCCCAGCATGAACCCATCGGCCATCTGCGAGCGGATTTGTTCATCCGGCCCCCCCAGGGCCTCCAGCACGGTGATGATCGAGCGGCCAAATCCCGCCTCGACCAGCAGCGCCGCCAGCGCCCCCGGCCCATGCTCGTCCGACGTCAGCGCCAATATCCGCGCCGCCGGATGCAGATGCGGCCGGATCAGATCGATCGGCCGTCCATGCAGCGACACGCAAGCGACCTCCTGCAGTGGCCAGCCCAACCGGCCGGCGGCGAGGCTGAATGCAGAAGGTTGTGGAATGACAAGCATTTGTGCCGGGTCGACCCGCCGGCCCAGCGTGGCGCCGACGCCATAATGGAACGGATCGCCGGAAGCCAGCACGCAAACCTTGTGTCCTCGCGCGGCGAGCACCGCCTCGATCGATGCCGAGAACGGCGTTTGCCACACATGCGTCTCGCCCGAAACGATAGGGGCGACCAGCGCCAGGTGCCGCTCGCCACCAAAGACGATCTCGGCCTCGCTAATGGCCGCGCGGGCCGCCCGCGACAGCCCGTCGAGCCCGTCTTCACCAATGCCGATAATCGAAAGCCACCGGCCCGTCATATTCCCGCTCCGCGAGGCGAATAGACCAGCGGGTCCATGCCATGCCGCTCGATGATCCGGGTTTCGACCGAGCCGATAATGACACAGGTGGCCATGTCGGCGCTTTGTTGGTCGGCTTCACCGAGCGGAACCACTGCAAAGTGTTCGTCCGGACGACCCACGGCGCGGCCGAAGATCACCGGCGTCGTCACCGGCAGCGCCTCGCGCAGGATCTTGAAGGCGGTGGCCAATTGCCAGGGTCGGGCCTTGGAGATCGGATTATAGAGCGCGATGACCAGGCCCGCCTCGGCCACGGCGCGTAGGCGGCGCTCGATCAGTTCCCAGGGCTTGAGATTGTCCGAAAGCGAAATGGCACAGAAGTCATGGCCCAGCGGCGCCCCGGCGCGGGCAGCGACGGCCAGCATGGCGGTGACACCGGGCAGCACGATAAGCTCGAGCCGGCGCCAGGTTTCTGGGCCCGTCTCGATGGCCTCGCAGATGGCTGCGGCCATGGCGAACACGCCCGGATCGCCACCCGACACCACACAGACAGAGGCCCCCTTTGATGCCGCATCGAGCGCCGCACGGGCCCGGCTGATCTCCTCGCGGTTGTCCGAAGGCATGCGGCGCTGGTCGGGGCGCAGGTCCAGCCGGTCGAGATATGGTCCATAGCCAAAGAACTGTTCCCCGGCTGCGATGGCGTTGCGCGCCTGTGGCGTGGTCTGTTCGGGATTACCCGGTCCGGTTCCAAGAATGGTGAGCCTGCCGGTCATGGCCGATTGCTCCAGCCGGGCACCAGCACCAGCGAAAAATAGGGCGCAACGTCATCGCTCTTGTCGGCGAGAGGGATGGAGTGGCCATTGGCCGTCGTACCGCGTTCGACATAGACCGCCTGGCCGAGCCGGCCGGCATCGGCCAGGGCCGCGCGGACCTTTGCAAGGTTGCGGCCGAGCTTCATGATGACGGCGCCTTCGGTATTGCCCAGCCGGCGGACCAATTCGTCCCGGTCCAGCGTGCCGGGCAGCACGGTCAGGATATCGTCTCCCTGAACCAGGGGCAGCCCTGCCTCCGACCAACAGCCCGACATCGCGGTGATGCCCGGAATGACCTGGGTGTCGTAACGGGGAGCCAGGCGCAGATGCAAATGCATGTAGCTGCCATAGAACAGGGGATCGCCTTCGCTCAACACCGCAACGCGCCGCCCGGCGTCGAGGTGGGAGGCAATGCGCCCCGCGGCCTCAGCATAGAAGGCTTCGATCTGGTCCTTATAGCCATTCTCGCGCCGGTCGATCTCGGTGGTCACCGGATAGTCCAGTGCTTCCTCGATCTGGCCTGGCCGGAAATGGGCCGCGGCAATTGCCCTGGCATTGCTCGCATTGCCGCGCTTGGCAAAATAGGCAACGACGTCCGCTTCGGATATCGCGCGGACCGCCTTGAGGGTCAGCAGTTCCGGGTCTCCCGGCCCGGTGCCCACGCCATAAAGTTTGCCGCTCACAGGCCTGGCCTCGCCAAGGCATTGAGGCAGGCGGCCGTAATGGCGCTGCCGCCCAGTCGGCCGCGCACGATGGCAAAGGGCACACCATAGGAATTGAGGGCCAGGGCATCCTTGGACTCGGCGGCGCCGACAAAGCCCACCGGCATGCCCAGAATGGCGGCGGGTCTGGGCGCGCCGTCGCGCAGCATTTCGAGCAGGTGAAATAGCGCCGTGGGCGCATTGCCAATGGCCACCACCGCGCCTTCGAGTTGCTCATCCCACAGATGTAGCGCCGCAGCGGAGCGTGTATTGCCAATGCGCGCAGCAAGGGTCGGGACGCGCGGATCGCGCAGGGTGCAGATAACTGCGTTGTCAGCCGGCAGCCGGGCGGCGGTCACGCCCCGTGCCACCATTTCGGCGTCGCACAGGATCGGTGCACCGGCATTGAGCGCGATCCGCGCTGCCGTCACAAATCCGGGGCTGAAGACGAAATGCTCCGCTGCATCGACCAGGCCCGCAGCATGGATCATGCGCACGGCCAGTTCGGCCTCATCATCGGCGAATGGGCTCAGATCGGCCTCGGCGCGAATGATGGCGAAGGACTGGCGGTAGATGCTCTCGCCATCCTTGATGTAGTCATATTGGGTCATCGCCCACCCTGAAAAGGAACAGCGCCGGCGCCAAGCGCTGCGGCATCCAGAAGCTTGGAAGGCGTATCGCCCGCGCGGCCGCCAAAGACAAGGCCAATCCCGTCGGCCTGCCCAACCAGGGTCACATCAGCCGCGCGCGGATGGGCACAGCCCTTCGCGCATCCCGAGACATGCATGGTTTGGCCGACCGGCAGGCGTGGCGCGAGCTGCACCGCGAGGTCGCGCGCCGCAATATGACCCGAGGCACAGCCGTTGCTGCCAATACAGGCGCTAATCCTGTTGCGCGGATCATCGGCCTTGGTGATGAAACCCAGTTCTGCCGCCTGTGCAATCAGCGTGTCGGGAGCGTTGTCGAGCAGCAGGATATGTTCCGGCGCCAGCCGCATCCTTGTGACCTTGCTGGCCATCGCCACGTCGCACAGAGCGATAATTTCGGCGCTGCGCGCCGCACCGAAGGGCAGGGCAATGGCCCGGCTATGGCCTTGCATAAGCTCGAGCCTGGAGCGCCACTGCACCAACACGCGCGAGTCAGGAGAGCTTTCGGCCCCCCAGACCTGTTCTCCCACCGGGAACAAATCGGTTGCCCTTGCCTCGGGACCGATTGCGGCAAGCGCGCCCAACACGGCCAATGCCGTCGCTACCCCGCCCTGGGCGTTCATGTGCTGTGGCTTGCCGCCGCCCAGTGTCACGGCCCAGCTATTGCCGGGTTGTGCCCGGAGGCGGATATCGGCCTTGAGTTGGTCGAGTGAAATCTGCCCACCGCCATCGATCACGACGCTGACCTTGGGTCCAAGGCGCTCTGCCATTCCGGCGGCACCTTTGCCAAGGGCCTCGGCAAGCGGGCTTGGATCGACAATTTCCTCCGGATCTTCGCCCGCAATGGGCGAGATGTCGATCGCAAGCCCGGTCTCGATGGGTAACAGCGCGGCAACGGCATCGGCGAACGTTGGAGCCCTATCGGAACGCAGGCCGCGGATCTGGAGGTTGCCCCGCCCGGTGATCTCAATGAGACCATTGCCATGCTGGTCAGCCAACTTCGCAAGAGCGGCCAGGTCTGTGGGCGCCAGGCTGGCCCCAACGATGCGGATACGCGCCAATAGTCCGTCGCCGGTTTGCATTGGGGCATGAAGGCTCGGGCAGGCGCCGCGTCGAGCGGATCCCGCGACAATCCCGGTCAGCAATGTGCGAGGGCTGCTCGTTGGTGCTGAAGTCATGCGCCCATCATTATCAGCCCGCGTTTGGCAGCACTACTCCGGCTTGCGCAGAAGATAGGTATCCATGATCCAGCCATGGCGCGTACGGGCCAGAGTGCGCGTGTTGACGATGGTTTCACACACATCCCCCAGCTTTCCGGCGACCAGGATCTGGTCGGGCGTGCCGAGATAGGCGCCCCAGAAGATTTCGAGATCAGGGTCGGCCTCGCGAAACGCCATCTGCCCATCCAGCATGACCACAGTGTCGGTGGTGATGGCGCCAAGCTTGCGGCCCGGCGTGATCAGCACCGGCTCGCCAATGCGATTGAGGGCAATACCGTGGGCAGCCGTCAAGGCCTGCACGGCGGTAATGCCCGGAATGACTTCAACCCGGATCGGTTCGGCAACAAGGGCCAGAATTCGCAGCGTGGAATCGTACAGCCCCGGATCGCCCCAGACCAGAAAGGCCCCGGTTCCATTCTCGGGAATATCGGAGATCAGCATAGCGTAGATATCGGCAAGGGCCCGGTGCCAGTCGGCGACGCCCTGACCATAATCGGCGCTCTGGGCGTCGCGTCTGGGCACGGCGTAACCGATCTGGCGCGGATCCGGCCTGAGTACATGGCGGGCAATGATGGTCCGCCTAACGTCGGCCAGATCGGATTTGCCCGCACCCTTATCCGGGATGAACAGCACATCGGCCCGGTTAAGGGCGTCGATCGCGGCGACCGTGACGTGCTCGGCGCTGCCAGTTCCGATCCCGACGACAAGTATGGTTTTCATGGTTGCCCCCCGCACCATTGGTCCTGCCGCAATGGCAGAGCCTTGCCCGCCTGGCAAGGCGTGACTATTCCGCGTCGTCCTTGACCGCTTCCATCGACACATGGGTAGAGGTATGCGCGACATGTGGCAGGGCCGAGATTTTCTCGCCTAACACCTCACGATAGGCGGCGATATCCTTGGTGCGGACCTTGAGCAGATAGTCAAAGCTCGAAGCAATCATATGTGCCTGCTCGACCTCGGGCAGGGCGCGCACCGCCTTGTTGAATGCGTCCAGCGCCGCCTTGCGGGTATCGCTGAGGCGCACCTCGACAAAGGCCACATGCGGCAGGCCCAAGCGCGTCGGGTCGATTACGGCCCGATATCCCAGGATATATCCCTCGTGCTCCAGCCGGCGGATACGGGCCTGGCAGGGTGTCTTGGACAGATTGACCCGACGGCTCAATTCCGCAACGCTGATCCGACCGTTACTGGCCAGTTCGTTGATAATGCGGCGGTCAATCTGGTCCAATGGACTGTTGGGCGGGAATTTCATAGGCGTTTCTCTGCGCACTTGGCGCACTGATGTTCCAATTGTCTATCAGTACATAACAGATCAGGCGAAACGGCCAAGGCGCTTCTGGCATCATGGGTACTCAATCAGGATTGACCGGTTATGCCACAGACCTCACCTCGCCAATTGCTTCGCGCCCGGCTCCATGCCGAGGAAACCACGCTCGTCCGGGACCTGATCGGCCAGACAGGCCTTGACGAAACCGCCCGCGTCCTGATTTCGCAGCGCGCCGTCGACCTGGTTCAGGCTGTCCGAAACAGCACCAATTTGGGCCTGATGGAGAGCTTTTTGGCCGAATATGGCCTGGACAGCGAGGAAGGCCTGGCGCTGATGTCGCTGGCTGAAGCGCTTCTACGGGTGCCCGACAGCGAAACGGTTGACGCCCTGATCCATGACAAGATTGGTGGCGCCGACTGGGCCCGCCATTTCGGTGGCTCCGAGAGCCCCCTGGTCAATTTTTCGTCCTGGGCGCTGAACCTGACCGCCGAGGTGCTGGGCGATCCCGAAATCGCCCCGAAATCTGCATTGCACCGGGCCGTGGCGCGGCTGGGTGAACCAGTCATTCGCACTGCCGTTAGCCATGCCATGCGCTTGATGGGCAGCCAGTTCGTCTTCGGTCGAACCATCGACGAAGCCGTTGCGCATGCCAAAAAACCCGAGGCCCTGGGCTATCGCTATTCCTACGACATGCTGGGCGAGGCGGCCCGCACGGCCGAGGACGCGCAGCGCTATTTCCATGCCTATCTCAACGCCATCAACGCCTTGGCACCGCATTGCATTCACGGCTCGGTGCGCGACAATCCAGGTATTTCGGTCAAGCTCAGTGCCTTGCACCCGCGCTATGAATTTGCTCAGCGCGAGCGCGTGATGACCGAACTGGTCGAGGTCACCCGTCAGCTCGCTCTGGTCGCGGCCAAGGCCAATATGGGCTTCAACATCGACGCTGAGGAGGCCGACCGGCTCGACCTCTCGCTGGATGTGATCGAAGCTGTGCTCGAAACACCCGAACTGGCGGGCTGGAACGGGTTCGGCGTGGTAGTGCAGGCCTATGGCAAGCGGGTTCTGCCGCTGATCGATTGGCTGGAGGAAGCCGCCGCCCGGCTGGACCGCCGGATCATGGTTCGTCTGGTCAAGGGGGCCTATTGGGATGCCGAGATCAAGCGCGCGCAAGTCATGGGCCTGCCGGGATATCCGGTCTTCACCCGCAAGGCAGCGACCGATGTGAGCTATATCGCGGCGGCGCGAAAGCTGCTTGGCGCCGAGCATATCTACCCGCAATTTTCGACCCACAACGCCCATACCGCCGCCGCCGTCCTGCATTTGGCCGCCCAGACAAGCCGGGGAAAGGACAGTTATGAGTTCCAGCGGCTGCACGGGATGGGCGAGCAATTGCACGATGTGCTGCGCAAGTCAGAGGGGACGACCACGCGTATCTATGCGCCTGTGGGTGCACACAAAGACCTGCTGGCCTATCTGGTGCGCCGCCTGCTGGAGAACGGGGCCAATGGCTCGTTCGTCTATCAGATTGCCGATGACGACATTCCGGCCGAGACGGTGGCCGAGGATCCGATCGGCAAGCTCTTGGCACTGGGGGAGGCCATCCCAAATTCGGCCATTCCGCAACCTGCGGCGATCTTTGGGGGGCGCCGCAATTCCGAAGGGCTTGACCTGACGGACCCCGTGGCATTCGGGGCTATGGAGACGGCCCGGAACGCCTTTGCGACGCATCGCTGGCAAGCGGAAAGCCTGGGGGCAATGGACGCGAGTGGCGGCCCCATGGCCGTGGTCAGAAATCCTGCTGACCATTCGGACACCGTCGGAGAGGTGCGCCAGGCGACCGAGGCGCAGGTGCAGCAGGCCATCGCTGCAGCGATCAAATCGCATTGGGGTAACGTACCGGTTGCCGAGCGCGCTGGCATTCTGCGGCGTGCTGCCGATCTTTATGAGGCCAACGCTGCCGAATTCTTCGCCCTTCTGGCCCGTGAGGCCGGCAAGAGCTGGGCCGACGCGGTTGCCGAACTGCGCGAAGCCGTTGATTTCCTGCGCTATTACGCTGATGAGGCGCAAAAGCTGAAAGCCCCGGCCCGCGGCCCCTTTGTCTGCATCTCGCCCTGGAATTTCCCACTCGCCATTTTCACCGGTCAAGTCGCAGCGGCGCTGGTGGCGGGTAATCCGGTGCTGGCCAAGCCGGCGCCGCAGACCCCGCTCATTGCCTGGCGTGCCGTGCAGTTGATGCATGAGGCCGGGGTACCCGAGGATGCCATGCAACTTCTGCCCGGTGGACCGGAGGTGGGGGCGCAACTGACCTCCAACCCTGCCATCGCGGGCGTTGCCTTCACCGGATCCTTGCCGACCGCGCGACGCATCGAACAGGCCATGGCCAAGCACCTTTCGCCCCATGCCCCGCTTATTGCGGAGACCGGTGGCCTGAATGCCATGGTGGTGGATACCACCGCGCTGACCGAGCAGGCGGTGCGCGACATCATCGCCTCCGCCTTCCAATCGGCCGGTCAGCGCTGCTCGGCGCTGCGCATCCTCTATGTCCAGGAGGAGGCGTATGAACGGACCATGGAGATGCTCAAGGGCGCCATGAACGAACTCACGCTCGGCAATCCATGGGCTATCAAAACCGATGTCGGGCCGATCATCGATGTTGCGGCCCGGGACAAGATCTCGGCCTACATTGAAGCGCGAAAGGACCGAGTGCTGCATCGCCTGACAGCGCCGGAAGGCGGCACCTACGTCGCGCCGACGGTGTTGCGGGTAAGCGGCATTGAAGAAATGCCCGAGGAGATCTTTGGACCAGTGCTGCATGTCGCGACATTTGACGGTGACGATCTCGGCAAGGTCATATCCGCCATCAATGCCTCCGGCTACGGTCTGACCTTCGGCATGCACACCCGCATCTCCTCGCGGGTGAAGCGGCTGGCCAACATGGTTCATGTCGGCAATATCTATGTGAACCGCAACCAGATCGGCGCCGTTGTCGGCAGTCAGCCCTTTGGCGGCGAAGGCCTTTCGGGCACCGGCCCCAAGGCCGGCGGTCCCCACTATCTGCCGCGCTTCACCCTTGCCGATACAAAGCTGCAATCGGCAGCGATCGACCTTCCGGGCCCAACGGGCGAAAGCAATTGCCTCTATGTAGCGCCGCGCGGCACGCTGCTCTGCCTCGGACCGGCCCCGGAAGACGTGGCCACCCAAATTGCCATGGCCGAAGAGGCGGGATGCCGGTTCGACACGCGGGAGATCGATCTGGACTATCTGCGCACGGGCGGTGGTTTTGACGCCGTTGCCTGGTTCGGCGACGACCAGACCCTCACATCGCTGCGGCAGGCGCTCAGCCAGCGTGATGGTGCGCTGCTGCCAATCCTGACGGGTCGGGGTGATATCGCTCGCCTGCAGCTTGAACGACACGTCTGCATCGACACAACGGCCGCGGGCGGCAATGCCTCCCTGATGGCGGCGGCGGTCTGACCCGCTGATACAAGAAAGGCCCGCAGGAGTGATCCCGCGGGCCTTTCGCTTTCAGTAGTGTCGCTTACTCGGCGATTTCCGCGTCGCGGAAATAGGGCACGTTGAGCGGCGAGCGCCAGAACCCGGTCACCTCCGGGCTCATCATCATGTAGTTGTAGCGATGGTACTGCGGCAGGATGACATGGTCATTCATCAGAATGGCCTCGGCTTCCCGCATGGCGTCACGCGACACGGCCTCGTCCGACGCGGACTTGGCGGTTTCAATCGCGGCGTCATAGTCCGCATTGGACCAGTTGTTGAGGTTGTTGGCGCTGCCGGTGACGAAGTTGTCGAGGAAGGTCATCGGGTGCGGATAGTCGGCGCCCCAACCCATCTGGGCGACCTGGTACTCGACCTTCTGGACCTCCGGGTAATAAACCTGCCATTCGGTCGCCTGGATGGCGACGTCGATATTGAGGTTTTCCTTCCACATCTGCTGGATGGCTTCGAGCAGCTTCTCGATCGGCGGCGAGGAATAGGTCACGAACAGGGTTTCGGGGAAGCCCTCGCCATTGGGATAACCTGCTTCGGCCAGTTCGGCCTGGGCGCCTTCAACGTCTGCCGTTTCCGAGAGACCGAAATTGTCGCGGCCATCGGTGAAGTCTTCGCCGGCCAGACCCATGCCCGGGGGGACGAGGCCGATGGCCGGAACATCTGCTGACTGCAGCACGAACTCAACAATCTCCGAGCGGTCAATGGCCATCGAAAGGGCCTTGCGCACGTGCAGATTGTCGAGCGGCGCCTGGTTCGGATTGAAGAAGGCGTAGGTGGTTCCGAGGGCCGGCACGATCATGAAGGCGTCCGATTCCACCGACAAGCGCGGAATTTCGGGAGCCGGAACTGCTTCAATACCGTCCACATCGCCTGCTTCCATGGCGGCAAGCGCCGTTGCCGGATCCGGGATCAGGCGGAAGGTGAGCTTGTCGAGGCTGACCTCGTCGGCCGCGTAGTAGTTCGGGTTCTTCTCGAACACCACCGACTCGCCTTGGTTGAACTCGGTCACGCGGAACGGGCCAGTGCCGATAAAGGTCGCCGGATCGCGGGTCCAGCCTTCCGGATCGGCCGAGACAACGTCTTCGCGGACCGGGTAGAAGGTCGGGTAGTTGAGCAATTGCAGCATGTAGGGCACGCGCTGCTTGAGCGTGAAGGTCAGCGTCTTGTCGTCGGGAGCCGAAATCGCAATGGCTTCCGCATCTCCGCCGCCAAAGGCCTCTTCAGCGCC
Source organism: Devosia sp. (assembly GCA_040218355.1). GTDB lineage: Bacteria > Pseudomonadota > Alphaproteobacteria > Rhizobiales > Devosiaceae > Devosia. Next base: position 78,381 of record JAVJRP010000022.1, read on the forward strand.
TACGATGTGATAGAGCATCTGCGAGTTCATCGCGCCCGAAGCCGGGTCGAGCACGCGCTTCCAGGCATAGACGAAGTCGGAAGCCTTGACCGGCTCACCGTCTGACCACAGCGCATCGCGCAGGGTGAAGGTATAGGTCAGGCCATCCTCCGAGATATCCCAGCTTTCGGCCAGGGCCGGAACCACTTCGCCCTCGGCGTCAAGGCGCACCAGGCCCTCGAAGGTATTGCCGATAATGGGCGCGGCAAAGGTCTCGGCGGTGGTGCCGGGATCGTATTTGGCGCTTTCATTGTTGACCACATAGGTCAGTTCGCCGGCGGCAAGGGCTGCGCCCGTGCTGCCCAGCAGGGCCGCTGTGATTAGCGGCAGAACCATCTTCTTCATTCGCGTTCTCTCCTGTTGTCGGGGATTCTATGCCCCGGTGGATTGTTGCGCCAGTTCCCCGGCGAAGTGGCAGGCGGACAAATGGCCGCCCCCAACATCGGTCAGCGGCGGATCGACCCGCGCGCAAAGATCGGTGGCCATCGGGCAGCGCGTCCGGAAACGGCAACCCGTGGGAATATCGATGGGGCTGGGTATTTCGCCCTGCATCGGCTCGACCGCGCGCGCCGCTTCAGGGTCGGGCACCGGAATGGCCGAGAGCAGCGCCCGCGTATAGGGATGGCTGGGGCGGTGATAAAGATCGGCACTGGAGGCAAGCTCGACAATCCGGCCCAGATACATCACCCCGATCCGGTCCGAGATATGCCGGACCATGGAGAGGTCATGGGTGATGAACAGATAGGTCAGCCCCAGCTCGGCTTGCAGATCCTCGAGCATATTAACGACCTGCGCCTGTACCGACACATCAAGCGCCGAGATCGGCTCGTCGCAAATGACGAGGTCCGGCTCCAGCGCAATGGCCCGGGCAATGCCGATGCGCTGGCGCTGGCCGCCGGAGAATTCATGCGCAAAGCGGGCCGCCGAATCCGATGGCAGGCCGACGCGATCCAGCAGGTCCGCCACTTTCTTGCGTCGTTCGGCCGGCGTGCCGATGCCGGCGATTTCCAGCGGCTCGGCAATCAACTCGCCCACGCTCATGCGAGGGTTGAGGCTGGCATAAGGGTCCTGGAAGATCATCTGCACACGGCGCCGGAACGTCCCCGTCTGGCGATCGCTGCCTTTGCTGACGTCCTTGCCGTCAAACAGGATGCTGCCCGAGGTCGGCTCATGCAGGCGGATAACGGTGCGTGCCAGGGTCGACTTGCCACAACCCGACTCCCCGACAAGACCCAGCGTCTCGCCTTTCATCAGGTCGAGATCGACGCCATCGACTGCGCGCAGCACAGGTTTTGGCGTGAACGGTGCCGAGGGCAGGCGGAAATGCTTGTGCAGGTCACGCAGCTGGAGCAGCGGCTGGGTCATGCGGCCACCTCGTGCACGGCGTCGACCTTGGGCGCGTCGGGGTGTTGCAGCCAGCAGCGGGACTGATGACCCTCGCCAAACAGGGGCGGCAATTCGGCAAGGCAGCGGGTCATGGCATGCGGGCAACGCGGCGCGAAAGGGCAACCGGGAGGGGGCGCCAGCATATTGGGCGGGCTGCCCGGAATGGGCGTCAGGCGCCGATGGGTATCGTCGCGCAGGTCCGGCACGGCCCCGAGCAGACCGACCGTATAGGGATGCCCCGGCGCGGCAAACAGCTCGCGCACCGGCGCGGTTTCCATGACGAGACCACCATAGAGCACCAGCACACGGTCGGTGACTTCGGCAATGACGCCGAGATCATGTGTGATGAGGATGACCGCCATGCCCAGCCGCTGCTGCAGATCCTTGAGCAGGGCCAGAATCTGGCGCTGGATGGTAACATCGAGCGCCGTGGTCGGCTCGTCCGCAATCAGCAGCTTGGGGTCGCAGGCCAGGGCAATGGCGATCATCACGCGTTGGCGCATGCCACCGGAGAACTCGTGCGGATAGGATTTGAGCCGGGCTGCGGCCGATGGAATGCGCACCAGCTCGAACAGCTCTACGGCACGGGCCCGGGCCTGGGCGCGGCTGATCGGCCTGTGGCGCAGGATCGCCTCCATGACCTGCTCGCCAACCGTCAGGGTGGGGTTGAGCGAGGTCATCGGGTCCTGGAAAATCACGCCAATGCGGTTGCCGCGCAGATCGGACAGGGCATTTTCATCGAGCGAGAGTAAGTCGGTGCCCTCGAAATTGGCGCTGCCCGACTTGATACGGCCACCAGCCTTGAGCAGACGCAGCACGGACATGCAGGTGATCGATTTGCCCGAACCGCTTTCCCCAACCAATCCCAGAATTTCGCCGGGGCGCACGTCGAAGCTGACACCGCGCACGGCTTGAACCTCACCACGGCGGGTGAAGAAGGAGGTCGCCAGATCGCGGACGGAAAGGACAGTCTGGGTCATCCGCGCAACCTCGGATCAAGGGCGTCGCGCAGACCATCGCCCAGGAAGTTGAACGCGAACATGGTCAGCGAAATCGCGGCAGCGGGGAAGAACAACTGGTGCGGATAGGTGCGCAGGGTTTCCACCGCCTCGGAGGTGAGCGAACCCCAGGACGCTAGCGGCGGGGTCACGCCCAGGCCGATAAAGCTCATGAAGCTCTCGATGAAAATGGCCGACGGGATCAGCATGGTGAGGGTGACGATGATCGGCCCGATGGAATTGGGCAGCAGGTGCTTGGTGAGGATGCGGGTGGGCGAGGCGCCCATGGTGCGGGCGGCCGCGACATAGTCCTGGCTCTTGAGGCTGAGGATCTGGCCGCGCACGATGCGTGCCATGTCCACCCAGAACACCGAGCCGATGGCCACGATGATCGAGAGCAATCCTGAGTCGAACACCACCATCAGCAGCACGACATAAAGCGTGAGCGGAATGGTGGAGATAATCTCGACAATGCGCATCATCACCGCATCTACGCGCCCGCCGACATAGCCGGCTATGCCGCCATAAAAGACGCCGATGAAGAAGTTCACCAGCGTGGCGACAAAGGCGACGGTCAGCGAAATCTGCGCGCCATAGAGCTGGCGCACCAGAATGTCCCGGCCAAGCTGGTCAGTGCCGAACAGATAGGTGCGGTTCCAGCTCCAGCCAGAGGGGCGCAGCTCCGTGCCGTCCTCCAGCAACAATCGGGCCGGGAGCCTGGAATAGTCCAGCGTGACGGCCTTGTCGCCGAATTCATAGGGCTGGCTTTTCTTGATGATGTCCTTGCGGCCGCCGCGCAGCAGGCCGAGCACATGCCCCTCTGCATCGACCTCGTAGAGATTGAAGTTCGAGGCGTTGAGGAAGAAGCGCGTGACCGTGCCGTCCTCCTGCGGAACGGCATAGGTCTCGAAGGCGGGCGGGATGTTGGAGAGCTTCAGATCCTGCCGGAAATAGGTGTGCGGCGAGAGATACGGGCCGAAAAAGGCCGCCAGTACCAGCGCGACGATGAATACGATGGAAATGACCGCAGGCTTGTTGGCCCACAGCCGCCGGCGCACCTCCTGCCCATAGGTGGGCGCGGGTGGCGGCGGTGGTGGCACGGCGGCACCAGCGGGCACCTTGGCCCACATGTCCGGAGCGATATCGGTCATGCGGCGGCCTTGGTCAGTTTGATGCGCGGATCGAGCCAGACATAGAGCAGGTCGACGATGAGGATCATCACCATGAGAATGGCGGCATAGAAGATTGTGATGCCCATGATGGCGGTGTAGTCGCGATTGGTGATCGAGAGCACGAATTGCCGCCCGATGCCGGGCAGGGCAAAGATTTGCTCGATGACGAAAGATCCGGTGACCAGGTTCGCCACCACGGGCCCCAGCACGGTGACGACCGGCAAAAGGGAATTGCGCAATCCGTGCTTGAACAGGATCTGGCCCGGCTTCAGCCCCTTGGCGCGCGCGGTGGTCATGTAGTCCTGTTCCAGGGTTTCAAGCAGGGATGAGCGCGTCAGGCGCGAAACGAAGGAAATCCAGAAGCCCGAGAGCGCAAAGACCGGCAGGAAATAGCCCCGCCAGTCGTCCAGACCGAAGGTCGGTACCCAGCCCAGCCGTAGCGCAAAGACATAAAGCGACACGGTCGCAATGACATAGCTCGGAATGGCAACGCCCAGCGTAGCGATAAACATCACGGTGGTATCGGGCCAGTGATTGCGGTTGAGTGCGGCGATGACGCCAAGCGGCACGCCGAGCGCCACCACGCAGATGATGGCCAACAGGCCTGTCTGCAGGGTGACCGGCAGTCCGGCCGCAATCATCGAATTGATTGAAACGCCCGGATATTTGAACGAGGGACCGAGGTCAAAGCTCGCAATGCTGCCCAGATAGTTCAGATATTGCTGCCAGATAGGCAGGTCGAGGCCGTACTTGGCGTTGAGCGCCGCAGCGATTTCCGGTGCCAGCATGCGCTCGGACACGAAGGGACCACCAGGGACGGCATGCATCAGAAAGAAGGTTAGTGTGATGATGGCGAACAGGGTCACCGCCATCATGCCCAGACGTTGGGCCAGATAGCCGATCATTCCCGACAGCCCATCAACTCAGTGCAACGCCTCACAGCATGCTCCCCTCTGCTCCACCACCCATTGCAGCACTGCCCATGCTGCAACTCAAGTGGTCAGTAAAAATTTTTTGCTCATAAGTGAAATTTTTTACAAGCTTTGTCTCATCATCAGACGCCAAAATGGCGGCGCAGTATGAGGAAGACGGCGGTGGCCGGGACAATGAGATCGGCAGCGCGGGTGGTCGCCTCAGGGCCGTAGCGGCCCTCTTCATCAAGCGCATTGATGGTGCCGACCAGCTCGTTGCCCACCATGATCGGCACGCTGATCGATGAATTGCAGCCCAGGGACCGGATCAGGTCGAGATCGGGGAATTGTCCCTCCATCCCGGCAGCAGAATTGATGGCAGTGATCCGCCGTTCGGTCCGCATGGCCTCAAACCAGTCGTCGAGCACGATCGGCTTGGTGCCCAGAACCGGATAGACCTCTGGATGGCTCGAATAGACGCGGCGCACCTGCATCAGGGGCATCTCGATGGCGGTGAGCGTGAACAGCCTGGCGCCGATCAGCGTCTTGGCCAGTTCATGCAATGCCGCGCCGGTCGCGAGCGGATCGGCATTGCGGGCGAGGGCTTCCTCGAAATTGCGGAATGCGGTGTCGCGAGAAGTGCTGCTCATGCGCGCGCCTCCTGGGTCTGCGCCACAAGCACCGCCAGCTTGGCCGGAATGGACAGCAGCTCGCGCACCATTTGCACGCGCTCTGGCGTGTAATAGCCCTCGACGTCGAGAATGTTCATGGTGGCCACCAGTTCATCGCCGATGACGATGGGCATGTTGATCACCGACTGGCAGCCGAGCGTGTTGATCAGTTCATGGTCGAAAAAGACCTGGGCGATATCCTCGATGGTGTTGGCGACGAAATACTCCCGCTGTTTGTGCACCACATCGAACCAGGGGCCGTAATTGATCGGCTTGGTGCCCGATGCCGGATAGTTCACTGGATCGCTGGTATAGGCGCGGCGGGCAACATCAGCGGCCATGTCGACGGTCATGATGGTGAAGAGCTTAGCGCCCACGCTGGCCTGGGCCAGATCCTGCAGGGCCTTGTAGGCGGCCTCGGCGGTTTGCGCCACGGCGATGGCGGCGTCGAAGGTTGCAAGGGCTTCGGTGGTGGTCATTCGGGGTCGTCCTGAAAATACTAAAAGTGTGGTCCGCTATCGTGCGCCGGGTGACGACACTGTTGTGGGATCGGACCTGTCCCAACCGCCCTGCCAGGCTTACCCGCCCTCGGTCGCGGCGAGCAGTTCGCGGGAATAGGGTTCCTTGAGGTCACCGGATTTGAGTTGGGCGACATCGGCAATTTCGACGATGCGGCCATGGCGCATCACCGCAAGGCGATCACAGAGAAAGCTCACCACGGGCAGATTGTGAGTGACCATGAGGAAGGTCAGCCTCTGCTCGCGCCGGAGACGCTTCAGGAGGTTGAGGATTTCGGCCTGCACGGACACGTCGAGCGCCGAGGTCGGCTCGTCGAGCAGCATCACCTTGGGCTCGAGCATCAGGGCGCGGGCAATGGCGACGCGCTGGCGCTGGCCACCTGAGAGCTGATGCGGGAAGCGGAAGCGGAAGCGCTGGTCCAGGCCAACGGATGTCAGCATGGCTTCGACCCGCTCGCCCCGATTGCCAAGGCCATGAATGGCCAGCGGCTCGCTCAGGGCCGCGTCAATGGTCTTGCGCGGGTGCAACGACCCATAGGGGTCCTGAAAAACCATCTGCACCTTTCGCGACACATTGCGATCAACATGATGGCTACGGGCCTCGCCCATGACGGAAATGTCGCCGGTCCAATCCGGGGCAAGACCGGCAATGGCGCGCAGAATGGTGGATTTGCCCGAACCACTTTCGCCGACCAGGGCGAAGCTCTCGCCCTCGGGAATGGAGAGGTTCACATCGAAGACGACCTTGGTGTCGCCATAGGCAATATCGAGATTGGTGAGGTCTATGGCGTTCATGTGCCGGCCCATTGCGTGCGGTCGAGCACGGGAAGTTCGTCGCGGGTTTCGTTGATCACCGGCATGGCCGCAAGCAGCCCCTTTGTGTAGGGGTGTTGCGCGTTCTCGAGCTGGCCGGCGGCACATTCCTCGACCACGCGGCCTCCATTCATCACCAGGATGCGGTCGCAATAGCGGCTGACCAGGTTAAGGTCATGGCTGATCAGGATCAGCCCCATGCCCTTGTTGCGCACCAGCTCGTCGATGATATCGAGCACCTGCGCCTGAACGGACACGTCGAGCGCCGAGGTCGGTTCGTCCGCGATCAGCAATTCGGGCTCAGGGATCAGCATCATGGCGATCATGATGCGCTGGCCCATGCCGCCCGAGACTTCATGCGGATAGAGCTTTGCCACCCGCTCGGGATCATTGATCCGAACGGCATGCAGCATCTCGATGATACGCGCCTGCACATCGCGGCGCGGCAGTTTCTGGTGGGTCACCAGCGCTTCGGCAATCTGCTCGCCCACCGTCATCACCGGATTGAGCGAGAATTTGGGGTCCTGCATCACCATGGAGATGCGGGCGCCGCGAATGGCGCGCATCTGCTTTTCGCTCTGGCCCAGAATGTCGATGCCGTCGAATTCAAGCCTGTCTGCGGTGACTTCACCCGGCTTGCGGATGAGCTTGAGGATCGAGCGGCCGGTCATGGACTTGCCCGATCCACTCTCGCCCACAATGCCAAGGCGTTCGCGGCCCAGGGTGAAGCTGAGACCCTTCACCACTTCCACGCGCCCGGTATGGGTTGGGAAGCTGACGCGCAGGTTTTCAACAGCGAGGAGCGGCTTATCCATCAGCTCTTGCCCTCACTGGTCTTTGCATTTTCCGCTCGGTCAATTCTTGCCCTCACTCTTGGGATCAAGCACGTCGCGCAGCCCGTCGCCCAGGAAGCAGAAGCCCAGCGACACAATGATGATGGCAAAGCCCGGCATGGTGGCGACCCACCACTGGTCGAGAATGAAGGTGCGGCCACGCGAAATCATCGCGCCCCACTCGGGCAGCGGCGGCTGTGCGCCCAGACCGATGAAGCCCAGACCGGCGGCAGTCAGGATCACCCCGGCCATGTCCAGCGTCACCCTGATGATCATCGACGAGGTACACAGCGGCAGGACGTGCTGCACGATGAGGCGGATCGGTCCGCCACCGGCAAGCTGCACAGCCTGGATATATTCTGCATTGCGGATGGTCAGCGTTTCGGCGCGGGCGATCCGCGCATAGGCCGGCCAGGAGGTGATGGCGATGGCAATGATCGCATTGTTGATGCCGGGGCCAAGCGCGGCCACGAAGGCCAGCGCCAGGATCAGCTTGGGGAGCGACAGGAAGATGTCGGTAAAGCCCATCAGGATGCGATCCACCCAACCACCGAAATAGCCAGCTATGGCGCCGATCAGCAGGCCCAGCGGCGCCGAAATCAATGCCACCAGCAGGACAATGGTCAACGTAATCTGCGAACCCCAGACCACGCGGGAGAAGATATCGCGACCAAGCTCGTCCGTGCCCATCCAATGCGCTGCCGAAGGGGGCATCAGCCGATTGGCGAGATCCTGACCAACGGCGGAATAAGGCGCGATCCAGGGCGCGAAGGCTGCTGTCAGCAGCAGCACGAGAATGATGACCCCGCCCAGGACCGAAAGCGGATTGCGCATCAGCGCAGTGAACACGCGATAAGCGCGGCCTATATTGGCCTGCAAGCGAGATGTCGGAGAATCGGCAAGAAGCCAGTCGCGTGTGCTCATCAGCGGGCCCTCGGGTCGAGGACGCGATAGAGCACGTCCGAGATCTTGTTGATGACGATGAAGACGGCCCCGATCACCAGCGTTGCCCCGAGCACCGCGTTCATGTCGGCATTGAGCAGGGCGGTGGTCAGGTAGTTGCCGATACCGGGCCAGGAAAAGACGGTCTCGATCATCACCGAGCCTTCCAGCAGGCCTGCATAGGAGAGCCCGATCACGGTAATCAGCGGCACGCGGATCGGGTTGAAGGCATGGCGCCAGATGACGACGCGTTCCGGCACGCCCTTGACGCGAGCCGTGGTGACGAATTCCTGGCTCAACTGGTCGAGCATGAAGCTGCGCGTCATGCGGGCAATATAGGCGAGGCTGAAAAAGCCCAGCACGGCTGCAGGCAGGATGATGTGGCTCACTGCGTTCCAGAAGATGTCGATCTCCCCGCGAAGCAGGCTGTCGATCAGGATCATGCCGGTGACCGGCTCCACCAGCCCATCATAGAAGATGTCGAGCCGTCCCGGGCCACCGACCCAACGCAGGCGCGCATAGAACAGCGCCAGCCCAACCAGTCCCAGCCAGAAGGCGGGCACGGAATAGCCCAGCAGGCCGACTACGCGGATCGCCTGATCCAGCCACGAGCCCTGTCGGGCGGCGGCGGTTACGCCCAGGGGAATGCCGATGGCGCAGCCAATCAGAATGCCCAGCGTGGCCATTTCGAAGGTGGCCGGGAAGAACCGCGAGAGATCCTCGATCACCGGCCGGCCAGTGGAGACCGACATGCCCAGATCGCCCGTGAACACATTGCCGACATAGGCAATGAACTGCATCCAGAGCGGCTGATCGAGCCCCATGGCGATTTTGGCGACGTCATATTGTTCCTGCGTCGCCCTATCGCCGACCACCGCCAGGACCGGATCGATGGGAATGACCCGGCCGATGAAGAAGGTAATGGCCAGAAGGCCTAGAAAGGTCAGAAAGAGCGTGAGGACGAAGCCGCCCGTTGTGGAAAAACCACGCAGGAGGCGTTTGCTCGCCGCTCCAGGTGCCGGCTCCGGCGTTGCGCTCTGCTGATCAATCGCCACTCGAAATCCTTTCGGAGAAACAAGCTCTTATGGCCGCCGGCTTGACGTGCCAGCAGATCGCAAAAGCTTCACATTTCGCTTTCACCATACAAGAAACTTTGCTTATATCAAAAAAATTTTGGTGGAGTGGGTTATGGCCGAGGCATTGGCAAGGGCAGAGGAGGGGCACCCCAAAGTGGGGGCGCTTATCCGTGCGCGCCGCCGTCAGCAGCACATGACCCTGATGGCGCTTGGCGAGTCGGCCAATGTCTCGGTGGGCTATCTCAGCCAGGTCGAGCGCGACCATGCGACCCCCTCATTGGGGACCCTCGCGCAGATCGCCAGGGCCCTGGGCGTCTCGATCGACTATTTCGTCTCCTCGCCGGCTACGCACAACGCCCTGACCCGGGCAGGGGAGCGCAACCGCTTCTCGCTCGACGGTTCCTCGATCATCTATGAGCGCTTGGGCGCCGACTTTCCCGGCAATCAGCTCTCGAGCTTCCTGATGGTCGTGCCGCCCGGCTATCAGTCCGAAACCGTGGCGCATGAGGGCGAAGAGATCCTCTATGTGCTCGAAGGGTCGATCACCCAGCGACTCGATGGCGAGGAAATGGAGATGAGTGCCGGCGACAGCCTGCATTTCCGGGGCAACCGTCCCCATTCCTGGTCCAACCACACCGACCAGCCCGCCCGTCTGCTCTGGACCGGTACGCTGGCCCTCTTTCGCTCCACGGCGCGCCCGCGTCCTGTCCTGGCGAAACCCAAAACCGGCGCGAATAAGCCGGTCCGCAAGAAACCCAATCCCAAGGAGAAACGCACATGAAGCTCTTCCGCGCAGCCCTTATGGCATCCGCGCTTGCCCTGCCATTGGCAGCAGGCGCCGCCTATGCCGCAACCCCAGCCGACGCGCTGGTGATCGCCCAGAACATCGACGACATCGTCGCGCTGGACCCCGCGCAGGCCTATGAATTCTCGGCCGGCGAGATCAACGCCAATCTTTATGACCATCTGGTGCAGTATGCCGCCGAGGACACCACCGTCCTGGCGCCGGGTCTTGCCAGCGAGTGGACCGCCGATGAAGCGGCCAAGACCATCACCTTCACCATGCGCGAAGGCGCAACATTTGCCTCGGGCAATCCGGTCCGCGCCGAAGACGTGCTGTTCTCGTTCAAGCGCGTGGTGACGCTGAACCTGACGCCGGCCTTCATTCTGACCCAGCTTGGCTGGAGCGCCGACAATATCGACGAGATGGTCACCGTCGATGGCAACGCTGTCACCATCAAATGGGATGGCGATTTCGCCTCGGCCTTCGTGCTCAACGTCCTGGCTTCGCGTCCGGCCTCGATCGTCGATGAAGTGCTGGTCAGCGAGCACGTCGAAGGCGACGACTGGGGCAATGCCTGGCTCAACACCAATTCGGCCGGTTCCGGTCCCTTCGTGCTGACCGACTATCGCCCGGCCGAACTGGTCCGTATGACCGCCAACGAGAACTATTTCGATGGCGCGCCGGCCATGAAGCAGGTGCTCATCCGTCACGTCGCTGAAGCGGCTACCCAGCAGCTTCTGCTGACCTCGGGCGACGTCGACATGGCCAAGAACCTGACCCCCGACCAGATCGCCAGCCTGGGCGACGGCGTAAAGGTCGAAGCCTTCCCGCAGGCCGCTGTGCACTTCCTCTCGTTCAACCAGAAGACGGAAGAGCTGACCGATCCAGCCGTATGGGAAGCTGCCCGTTACCTCGTCAACTATGACGGCATGACCGAGAGCTTCCTCAAGGGTCAGATGGAAAAGCACCAGGCCTTCTGGCCCAAGGGCTTCCCCGGGTCCTATGACGAAACCCCGTATAACTATGACGTTGAGAAGGCCAAGCAGATCCTGGCCGACGCCGGAGTGGAAACCCCGATCAATGTCACGCTCGACGTGATCAATTCGGCGCCCTTCACCGATATGGCCCAGTCGCTGCAGGCCGGCTTTGCCGAAGCGGGGATCAACTTCGACATCCTGCCCGGCACCGGCGCCCAGGTGATCACGAAGTATCGTGACCGCACCCATGAAGCCATGCTGCTCTATTGGGGCCCGGACTTCATGGATCCGCACTCCAACGCCAAGGCCTTCGCCTACAACTCCGACAATTCGGACGACAACTACACGGCAACCACCACCTGGCGGAATGCCTGGGCCGTGCCGGAAGAAATGAACGAGGAAGTGCGCGCTGCCCTTGCCGAGTCTGATCAGGCCACCCGCAACGAAATGTATGTCGAGTTGCAGAAGAAGGTGCAGGCTGAAAGCCCGATCGTCATCATGTTCCAGGCCCAGCTGCAGATCGCCATGGGCGAAAACGTGGACGGCTATGTCAACGGGTCCAACTCGGACTTCGTCTACTACCGTCTCGTGACCAAGGACTGATTGGTCGCAATTGTTTCGACGGCCCAGTCCCTCGGGCCGTCGATTGCGGAGCCGGGCAACTCCTCCCGCCCGGCTCCGCCACTTTCCAGCTCAGGACAGTTTTCATGAATCCCACGCTTGCCACCCGCATGGAAAACCTTCGCGCCCGCATGGCCCAGACCGCTACCGATCTGGTCGTGATCGGGCCATCGAGCCACATGCGCTACCTGGCGGACCTCTCGCCCCATGGCGATGAGCGTCCGGTGATGCTGATGGTCAGCCAGAGTTTTGCGGGCTTCCTGATGCCGGCGCTGAACGTGGATTCATCGCGCCAGCACACGGATTTGCCGTTCTTCCCCTGGGCCGATGCCGATGGGCCGGATGCGGCGCTGGAAGAATTGCTCAATGCTGCTGGGATCGACCGGGCGGCGCCTTCCATCGTGCTGGACGAGACCATGCGCGCCGATTTTGCTCTGCTGGTGCTCGACGCCCTGCCGGGCTCAAGCCGCCGCTTCACGCAGGATACGGTGGGGTATCTGCGCTCGCGCAAGGATGAGGCCGAGTATCAGGCCATCAAGGCGGCGCATCTGCTCAATGACCGGGCGGTAGAGGCGGCCTTCGCTGCGCTCAAGCCCGGCATGACCGAAATCGAAGTCGCCGGACTGATCGATGACTTCTACCTGGCCAATGGCGCCACGACCGTGTTCTGTTCGGTCTGCTTCGGTCCCAATGGCGCCTTTCCGCACCATCATACCGGCGCGACCCGGCTCAATAGGGGCGATGCCGTTCTGATCGATACCGGCTGCCGGTTGAATGGCTACCCCTCTGATATGACTCGCGTGGGCTATTGCGGTTCGGCGCCGGAAGGGTTTGCGGAGATCCACGCTATCGTCGATCAGGCCGTCGAGGCGGCGCTGGCCGCTTCGGTACCGGGCGCCAGGGCCAGCGATGTCGACAGGGCGGCGCGCGACGTCATCACCAAAGCCGGCTATGGCGCCAATTTCCTGCATCGCACTGGCCACGGCCTGGGTATCGATGTGCACGAGGCGCCCTATATCACCGGTACCAGCGAGACGGTGCTGGACGAAGGCATGGTCTTTTCCATTGAGCCAGGCATCTACCTGCAAGGCCGCTTCGGTTTGCGGCTCGAGGAGATTGTCATTATCCGCAACGGCAAGGCGGAAATCTTCTCAGAAATGCCGCGCACGGCTGCCGCGGCTGGATAGCGGTCGCTAACCACTCAAGCCGGTCACAACGCCCGCGTCAGCGGGCGTTTTTGCGTGTACGTCCACGGGGCTTGACAGCCATTCAACCATACAGTATTAAACCAACTAGTGTTATACAAAGTGGTTGAAAAGATGACAGATCCACTGAGCACCACGCTCGCCGCCCTGGCTGACCCGACGCGACGGGCCATTCTCGCCCGCCTTTCGGCTGGCGAAGCGAGCGTGAACGAACTGGCCGAACCATTCGACATGACGCTGGCTGCCGTCTCCAAGCACATCAAGGTTCTTGAGAATGCAGGCCTGGTCTCAAGGGGGCGGCAAGCTCAATACCGTCCCTGCGCCCTGGATGCAGCGCCACTGCGCGACGTCGCCACCTATGTCGAGACCTACCGCAAGTTCTGGGAACAGAACCTCGATCAACTCGACGCCTATCTGGCGAAATTGCAGACGCCCAAGTCCGACACGAAGAACTGAGGAGCCTCCCGATGAACGCCCATACTTTTCCCAATCCCTTCAAGACCGAACTGCCTGCCGATCAACCACTGATCATCATGTCCCGCATTTTCGATGCGCCACTCGACCTGGTGTGGAAAGTGTGGACCGAGGGCCAGCATGTCGCTTACTGGTTCGGACCGCATGAGGCCAACAAGGTCGTCGACTATGACGTGCGCACCGGCGGCAAATGGCGGGTAATCTCGACCATGCCGGACCAGTCCGAAATCACCTTTTTCGGCACCTATCTGGCCGTCGAGCCCAAAACCATGATCCGCAACACCTTCGTGGTTGAGGGCATGTTCGAAGAAGACCAGCGCTACTTCGAAGAGCACCATTTCGAGGAGCGCGACGGCAAGACTTACTATCGCTCGATCTCCAACTACCCCGATTTCGACATGCGCAATGCGACGGTCGAAACCGGCATGGAGTTTGGCGCCAATGTCTCCATGGCCAAATTCGACACCATTCTCGAGCAGCTTAAGGCCGAGGGCTGATCAGCCCGCTTCAAAGCGCGTGGCGCGGTACTCGAGCGGCGCCGCGCCGCGCTTTTTCCGGAACACCTTGGCGAAGTAGTTGCTGTTCGCAAAGCCGGTCAGCCGGGCAATCTCGCCGACACCCATCTCCGTGGCCAATAGCAGCCGCTCGGCCCGGGCGAGGCGGCGCGTCAGCACAAAATCCGAGGGCGATTGTCCCACGGTGGTGGTGAACCGGCGCACGAAATGCGCGCGGCTCATTTCGGCAATTTCAGCGAGACGCTCCACTTGCAGGGGGGCGGACAGATTGTCATCGACATAGGCCGTAACCCGCGCCAAGGCCGGGGGCAGGGCGGTTTCGTTCGGTAATCGCGCGCCGAACACACCATCATGCAGCGTGGCCATCGCCGCATAACCATGCACGGAAACCTGTCCGGGAGATGGTTCGGATAGCGTCATGGTATCCAGGGCCGTGGCGGCCAGACGATCGATTTGTCCCGCGTCCAGCGACACCACAGGCCCGGCGCTGTCGAGGATTTCGCGCGCCAGGCGCAGCGCCTCCCGGCCATTGAGCAGCAGCCAGAAATACTCCCAGTGCCCGCCCCGCTCGAGATAATAGCGATGCGCGTGCGGCATGGTCACCAGCATGGTCTTGCCCGGCGTCAGCCGGTACTGCACCCCGGCATAGTCGAGCCGCCCCTCCCCATGCGTAGTGTGCTGGATAACCAGGAACGGCGCGGTCCCGCGCTTCATGCCGTCCCAGGAATAAACCTCGTTGCGGCGCTGCTCGTAGCCCACGCTGACCGCCATGCAATGCAGCGGCGCTACACTGCGCGGCACGGTGAGATGGCGAATATCAAAGCCATGGTTGAGCAGAGTGTTGAGCACAAAATTACCCGCGTTCGCACAAGCTTTCTCTACACCCGAGCCGCACGCGGCGCTAGCTCTAGAGGAAAGCGAAGGGCCGGCGCGCCCCTGGAGGAAACATGTCGTTCAAAGTTACTGTCATCGGTGCCGGCTCTGTCGGTTTCACCAAGACCCTGATTTCGGACCTGCTCAAGGTCCCCGAATTCGTCGATTGCGAGTTCGCACTGACCGACATCAACCCGCACAACCTCGACATGGTCAGACAGATCATCGAAACCATCGTCTCGGTGAACAATCTGCCAGCCAAAGTGACCGCGACGACCGACCGGCGCGAGGCGATCTCAGGCGCGCGCTACATCATGTCCTGCGTGCGCGTTGGCGGGCTGGACGCCTTCTCGACCGACATTTCCATCCCGCTCAAATACGGTGTCGACCAATGTGTGGGCGACACCATCTGCGCCGGCGGCATTCTCTATGGCCAGCGCAACATTCCGGTGATCCTCGACTTCTGCAAAGATATCCGCGAGGTTGCCGAACCGGGCGCGCTGTTCCTCAACTATGCCAACCCCATGGCCATGAACACTTGGGCCGCCGAGATGTATGGTGGGGTCAATGTGGTCGGCCTCTGCCACGGCGTGCAACATGGCGCGCACCAGATTGCCCAAGTGCTGGGTGTCGAGGACAGCGAGCTCGACTATGTCTGCTCGGGCATCAACCACCAGACCTGGTATATCGACATTCGCGCCAAGGGCCGGAAGATCGAGAGCGACGAGCTGATTGCTGCGTTCGAAGCTCACCCGGTCTATTCCAGGCAGGAAAAAGTGCGCATCGACGTGCTCAAGCGCTTCGGGGTCTATTCCACCGAGTCGAACGGGCACCTGTCCGAATATCTGCCCTGGTATCGCAAGCGCCCGGAGGAAATCGGCCGCTGGATCGATATGAGCGACTGGATTCATGGCGAAACCGGCGGCTATCTACGCTACTCGACTGAACGCCGGAACTGGTTCGAAACCGACTTCCCCATGTTCAAGGAGCAGGCCAATAAGCCACTCTCCGAGCACAAACGCACCAGCGAACACGCTAGCTACATCATCGAGGCCATCGAAACCGGCCGGCCCTATCGCGGCCACTTCAACCGGCGCAATAACGGCATCATCACCAACCTGCCCGATGATGCCATCATCGAAAGCCCCGGCTATGTCGATCGCTTCGGCATCAACATGGTCGAAGGCATCACCCTGCCCACCGCCTGTGCGGCGACCTGTTCGGTTTCGGTCTCGGTGCAACGGCTTTCGGTTGAGGCGGCCATGACCGGGGATATCGACACCCTCAAGCTTGCCGTGCTGCACGATCCGCTGGTCGGCGCCATCTGCACCCCGGACGAGGTCTGGGCCATGGTCGACGAAATGGTCGTCGCCCAGGCGCAGTGGCTGCCCCAATATGCCGATGCCGTGCCAGCAGCCAAGGAGCGCATGGCCAAGTCGACAGTCAAGACCCGAGACTGGGACGGCGCCGCCCGCAAGCGCGTCCGCTCGGTCGAAGAATTGCGCGAAATGAGCGGCGCGCATCACTAGTCCCTGACGCTCCTCCCGGCGTCTCGAAAGCGGTTCGGCAAAAGCCGAGCCGCTTTCGTCGTTCCAGGGAAGACTTGCGGCTTTCTAAGAAGTTAGGGGCCGCGCACGGCACCCGGCTTGCGTCGAGTTCGAGCCAAATTTAGCTTCGCCCCAAGGGAGGACAGGGCATGGACAAACCATCCCACTACGTCATTGTCGGTGGCGGCACGGCGGGCTGGATCGCGGCGTTCATCATTCAGGATGAGGCGCGGCGGCGGGGGCTCGATTTTCGCATTTCGGTGGTGGAGAGCTCCAAAATCCCAACCGTTGGCGTTGGCGAAGCGACCACGGCGGCCTTTCGTGTGCTTCTCAAGCATTTCGGCATCGACGAACTCGAATTCATGCGCAAGACCGATGCCAGCTTCAAGCTGGGCATTCGCCATGAGGATTGGCGGCGCAAGGGCTTTACCTATTACGGCCCGATCGATGACCCGCACCAGGTGGTGCAGTCACCCGCTGGCGCGCCAAGCGATTACCTCAATGTCTATGCGGTTGCCGCGGGCCGGCCGGTGCAGGACATGCATATGTTCCAGCCCCTGCTGGAGCAGTGGAAAGCGCCCTATGCCCGCAAGCCCGATGGCGGCTTGATCGCTCTTGGCCCCTTTCACCATGCCTACCATTTCGATCAGGCGATGGTCGGCAAGTTCTTTGCCAGCAAATCCAGAGGCGTCGAAAAAGTCGATGCGTTGGTCGAGGGCGTGGAGCGTCATCCGGAGACGGGAGATATCACCGCGCTCCTGCTGGCGGACAATCAGAGGCTCGAAGGCGACTTCTTCGTCGATGCAACGGGCTTCCGCAAGCAGCTCATCGTCAAGGAATTGCAGGCCCCTTGGATCTCCTACGCCCACGAGCTGCCGGTCAATCGGGCGCTGCCCTTCTGGATCGACGTCAAGGAAGGCGCGGAGCTACCCACCTATACGCGCGCCTGGGCGCAGAATGCCGGCTGGATGTGGCAGATCCCGACGCGTACCCGTTTCGGCTGCGGCTATGTCTATTCCGATGAATTCTCGACGCCCGAGCAGGCCAAGGCCGAGGTCGAGGCAGCGCTCGGTCACGAGATAGAAGTGCGCGGCGATATCCGCTTCCAGATCGGACGGCTTGAAAACGCCTGGATCGGCAATTGCCTCGCCGTGGGGCTCAGCTCAAGCTTTCTCGAGCCACTCGAATCCACCTCCATCCACGGCACCATCGTGCAGATGATGTTGTTCGCGCAGCGCTATATGGATCGCCCGGACCGGATCGAGCAGAAGGCGCGCGATGATTACAATGCCCGGGTCGGGCGCCAGGTCGATGACTTCCGGACCTTTGTGAACACCCATTACGTGACCGAGCGCGACGATACCCCGTTCTGGCGCGAAGTGCGGGCCAACCGCATTCACCCCGAGACGAAGGAGCGGCTCGCGCGCTGGCAGCAGCAGATGCCACGTGCCGAGCATTTCTCCAATTATCTCGGTGGGCTGCCGCATATCGAGACGCAGTTGCACTACCCGGTGCTGGACGGGCTTGGCCTGCTCGATCAGGCTGTGGCGCGGCGCGAAATGGAGGCGGCACCCAAGCTGCGTCAGTTCGCACGCGAGACGTTTGAATCTCTGGTTCGGGAATATCGCGGCGCGGCGCAGCAGGCCCTCGGGCATGCCGAGTTTCTGCGCATCGTTCAGGAACTCTCATAAAGAACGGGCGTCGGTACAACTGTCGTAGAGGAAGATATGCAGGGGATCGAACTGTCCCGCCGCTTCTATGCGGAAATCGTTGAACCTTGGCTTGCAGAAGTCGCGCCGGCTCTGCCCCATGCGGCGGCGTTGATTGGCTATGGCTCGGAACTGCTCGGTCTCGACGACGAAACCTCACGCGACCACAACTGGGGACCTCGGGTTCATGTCATACTGACCAAAGACAGGTTCGACACCCATGCCCGGCGGCTAGTGGCCGAATTTGCGGCAGTTGTGCCCGACAGTTTCCTCGGCGAGCCCATCGGCTGGCGGGGGCGCCCGCATCCGGCAGCAAACGGGCCAGAAGCGGCGGGCGACATTCGCCATGGCCTCGAATGTCATACGCTCGAAGCAAGGCTTGAGCGGAGCTTTGCTACACGATCCGTAGAAAATCTGACGCCCCGGCAATGGCTCGGATTCGCCGAACAAAAACTGCTGGCCTTTACGGCAGGCGCAGTGTTCCGTGACGATGACGGACGCCTTGAGCAGGCCCGGCAACGTCTCACCTATTTCCCCGACGATGTCTGGCACTACAAGATCGCCTGCCAGTGGCGGCGCATCGCAGAGGAACAGTCCTTTGTCGGCAGGGCGGGGCAGGCGGGTGATGATCTGGGCTCGCGCCTTGTCGCGGCGCGGCTGGTCCGCGATGTCATGCGCATGGCATTCCTGCTCGAACGCCGCTATGCCCCCTATTCTAAATGGCTCGGCAGCCTGTTCCTGAGGCTACCATTGTCTGAAACGCTTACGCCTCACCTTCAGGCAGCTCTATTGGCAGTACACTGGACGGAACGTGGCGAGGCACTGGCCGCCGCCTATCTCGAATTGGCGAAGCACCAGAATGCGCTCGGCACCGCGATTTTCGAGCCGATTGTGGGCCCCTATTTCGAACGACCCTTTGCTACCATCAATGCCGATGACGCGGTCGCCAGCGCCAGAGCGGCGATCGCCGATCCCCAATTGAGGGAGCTGCCGGTGATGGGGTCGCTCGATCAGGTCAGCGATCTCACCCCGCTGCTCGAAGATCCAGTCCGTTCGCAGCGGGCATTGCATGCCATTTTGGACTGAGGCCTCAGGCGATTTTGTTTTCGCGCATCTGGCTGGGGGTCATTCCATAGGCCTTGCGGAAATGCTCGTAGAACTGGGTCTGGCTGGAAAAGCCGGATTGGAACGCGATATTGGCGATGGCCAGATTGCTGTCGAACAACAGGCTGCGGGCGCGGATCAGCCGCATCCGGGTGACGAATTTCTGCACCGAGATATGCATCACCTTGGTGAACAGATTGGTCGCATAATTGGGGTGCAGCCCCACCACCTCGGCGATGTTCTCAACAGAGAGCGGGTCGCTGATATTCTCGACAATGTGGCGCACCATGCGCACTACATAGCGCACCGGGCTGGCCGTGCGGGTGCGGGCGCCGGATTTCTCCACCCAGGCCGGTAGCAGCGTGTCCCAGCCGGTGATGGCGGCGCGGCGGAACATGGTGCCGATTTCGGTGCGGACCAGGTCAGAGCGCAGCGAATTGCCGCTGCGATAGTCGCCATACCAGCGCTCCAAAGTCTCCAGGCCGATGCATTCCGGCGCAAGCTGGATGACGCCTCCGCCCATCAGGGTTTCGGTCAGCCGGCCCAGTTGCGGCATCTCAAGAAAGGCGTCCATGGGCAGGTAGATGTTGAGCTGGCGGGCATCGTCGACATCGCGCAGGCCAACGGTCTGGTGCGGAATACCGGCCCAGAAGGCCACCAGCCGATTGGCGCCGACGGTCAGCGGTCCGCCATCGAACACATAGTCCATCGTGCCTTCGGTCAGCCAGTTGAACTCGATATGGCCATGGCTATGCGGTTCTGCCATGATCTGGGGTGGGAAAGCGCGGATGCCGAAGCGCCCGAACGCCTTGCCCGAGGCATAAAAACTCCGGTCCGGCCGCGGTGTCGGACGCGGCGCTTTCTCCCTTGCGCGCAAT
Source organism: Devosia sp. (assembly GCA_040218355.1). GTDB lineage: Bacteria > Pseudomonadota > Alphaproteobacteria > Rhizobiales > Devosiaceae > Devosia. The sequence goes on from JAVJRP010000022.1 coordinate 98,427, forward strand.
GGTCGGGCAAGACTTTCCACAACAGTCATACTTTTCCTGCAGTTCTTAGAAAACCGGAACTAGTCACTATCATTCCGGATTGCTTCGCCTGTGGCAAGGGTTAGGCTTTATCCATGCACGGAGGCAGGGTCGGAGAGGAGTATCCGGCCCGGGCGAGACCGCTCTTTGCCCCGTATGCGATGGGAGGTTCTATTGAGAAAGCATATCTATGCCCTTGGCGGGGCAGGACTTTTGCTGTCCGTGTCGATGTTGGCACTGCCGGCGCAGGAATTGACGGGCGAACTGCCCGATCCCCCCGAATTTTCGGCCCAGAGCGAGCCGGTCTTCGTCAGCGTGTCTGATATCATGCAGTATCGGGCGCTGCCCGAATATCACGAGCCAGACTGGGTGACCTCGAAATATGTCGATGCTGGCACGCTGCCGCCGGTCGCCGAGCGTCTGCCGGCCGAACCGCTGGTCTTCAAGGCTGCCAATATGCCGGATGGCATTGGCGTCTATGGGGACACCATGCGCCATGTTATCGGCGGGCGTCCTGAGGGTTGGAACTATATTGGTGGCCAGAGCCAGGGCTGGGGCGGCATCGACATCGGGCTTTCCGAGTGTCTGACGCGCACCGGGCCGCTCTTCACCATCAAGGCCGACGAACTCGAGCCCATGCCAAACCTGGCAAAGAGCTGGGAATGGTCCGAGGATGGCAAGGAACTCACCATGCACCTGATCGAGGGTGCAAAGTGGTCCGATGGCGACTCGTTCGACGCCGATGACGTGATGTTCTACTGGGAGGACAACATCCTCGACCAGAATGTCTCGCCGCTCAACGGTGGCACGCCGGAGACCTTCGGCGAGGGCACCACGCTCGAAGCGCTCGATCCCTACACGATCAAGTGGACCTTCCAGGAAGCGTTCCCCACGCAATATCTCTACGCGATGGCCTATGGCACGTTCTGTCCGGGTCCGAGCCACATCCTCAAGCCCGAACATCCCAGCTACTCGGACAATACCTACGAAGAGTACAAGAACGCCTTCCCGCCTGAATATCTCAATATTCCGGTGATGGGCGCCTGGGTGCCGGTCGAATATCGTCCCGACGATATCATCGTCATGCGCCGCAATCCTTACTATTGGAAGGTCGACGAGAACGGCAACCAGTTGCCCTATCTCAACGAGATGCACTACCGCCTCTCGACTTGGGCTGATCGTGACGTTCAGGCCGTTGCCGGTTCAGGCGACTTCTCGAACCTTGAACAGGCCGAAAGCTACGTCGAAGCCCTGCGCCGCTCGGCCGAAGACGACGCACCGGCCCGCCTGCAGTTCGGTGCCCGCACCATCGGCTATGCCCTGCGCATGAACCTCTCCGGCAATGGCTGGGGTGAGCCCGATGAACGCGAACAGGCCATTCGCGAACTCAACCGCGACCTCGATTTCCGCAAGGCCATCTCTATTGCGGTCGATCGTCAGCGTCTGGGTGAATCCCTTGTCCGTGGACCGTTTACCGCCATCTACCCCGGCGGGCTCTATGCGGGCACGACCTATTACGACAAGGACTCCACCGTCTATTATCCGCATGATCTGGAAGCGGCCAACGCGCTGCTCGATGGTCTGGGGCTGATCGACACGGACGGTAATGGCGTGCGCAACTTCCCCGAAGGCACCGCTGGCGGCGCCGATGTGGAAATCACCGTCCTCGCCAACACCGACTATGCCACTGACACCAATCTCGCCGAAGGCGTGATTGCCATGATGGAACCGCTTGGCCTGCGCGTCATTGCGAACTTCCAGCAGGGCACGGCCCGCGACGACATGGCCCAGGCCGGTCAGTTCGACTGGCATGTGGAGCGCCAGGGGTCCGAAATGGTCTCGGTGGTCCAGGGTACGGCTGCGTTGGCACCGACCGGTCCGCGCACGCACTACTTCCACCGCGCCGGTACCGATGGCACGCTCGACCTGTTGCCCTTCGAGCAGGAGCTAGTCGATGTGGTCAACGCCTTCATCGCCACCAGCGACAATGCTGAACGGGCCGAGTTGATGAAGCAGTATCAGCAGATCTTCACCGAGAATGTCTATTCGGTGGGCCTGACCCAGTATCCGGGTGCGCTGATCATCAACAAGCGCTTCGCCAACATCCCGGCCGGTGCCCCGATCTTCATGTTCAACTGGGCTGAAGACAACATCATCCGTGAGCGGGTCTTCGTCCCCGAGGACCAGCAGGGTAGCTACGAGTTGCATCCTGAAACGCTTCCGGGCGCACCGGGCAGCGACGGCCCGATGTAACGCAACTTTGCCGGCGGGACTTTCGGTTCCGCCGGCATCGCCCCCACCTCACCCCGCAGGTGTCCGGGTATCGGTTCAATTTCCTTGGCTTGATCGTGCCACGACCACGATTGGCCCCCTCGACCGAGCAAGGTCACAGGGCTGGGGTGAACGGCATTCCCGTTCAGCAGCGTCGTAGAGGCCCCTAAATGCTTCGTTTTCTCGTCATCCGTGTTCTCGGCGCGATCCCGTTGCTGTTCCTGCTCAGTGTCGTGACCTTCGCTATCATCCAGGCGCCGCCGGGTGACTATGGCGACTATATCCGCTCCATGCTGATCAATCAGGGCGGTGTACCGGCCGAGCAGGCCGAAGCGCAGGCCGAAGTCTATCGCGAAGCCAACGGGCTCAACGATCCGCTGGTGGTGCAATATTTCCGCTGGATCACCGGCATCGTCACCCGGTTCGATTTCGGCCACTCGCTCTACTACAACAAGCCCGTGGGGCAGGTGGTCAGCGAGCGACTGCCGGCCACCATTCTGCTGGCGCTGACCTGCCATATCCTGGCGTCATTTCTTGGCATTGGCCTGGGCATCATCGCCGCCACCCGCCAATACTCCTGGGCCGATACGCTGCTCGGCGTCATCTCGTTCCTGGGCATGACCATCCCGCGCTTCCTGCTCGCAATCATCATCCTCTATGTGCTGGTGTTCCGCATGGGGGTGAACGAAATAGGCAGTTTCAACTCCGCCTATTGGGGCGGACAGCCCTGGGGCTGGGGACGCTTCGTGGACCTGGTGGCCCATGTCTGGCCTGTGATCTTCATCGCCACCTTTGGCGGGCTCGCCTACAATATGCGTGTCATGCGGGCCAACCTGCTCGACGTACTCAATTCCCAATATGTCGAAACGGCACGGGCCAAGGGCCTGCCCGAAGGCGCCGTCATCATGAAGCACGCCGTGCCCAATGCGCTGCACCCGCTGGTGGCCTATCAGGGCGTCGTCCTGCCCTATATGCTGACTGGTGAAATCGAGGTGGCCATCGTCTTCGGCCTCGCCACTGTCGGGCCGGCCATTGTCGGCTCCATGGGCGTTGGCGACGTCTATGTCACCGCCACCTTCATGCTGGTACTCGCCACCACGCTGATCATCGGCAACATCATCGCCGACCTGCTGCTTGTCGCGCTCGATCCGCGCGTCCGCCTGGGAGGGAATGCCGAATGACCCGCTCCGACAACGATACTCATTCCGCAATACCGCTGCCGACCGACGCAGGCGCCGGCCCGGCCCCGACGCCCGCCGAAGAGGCCGATGTGCCCCCCACTTTGTCGCGTCACGGTTCGGGCAACGAAACCTATGCAACCCTGGTCTGGCGCCGCTTCCGCCGCTCCACAATGGGCATGATCGGCCTGGTCCTGGTGGTCATGTTGCTCGTCGTTTCGGTCTTTGCCGATTTCTTCGCGCCCATGGACCCCAAGGAGCCCAATCTGCCATTCGCCCCACCGGACCTGATCGCCTTCGAGGACCCTGATGGCAATTTCAGCCTCATCCCTTACGTCTATCCGATCGGCGACACCGGCGAGTTCGATCCCGTCACCTTCCAGCCTCTGACCGGTGCCGTAAGGGACAACCCCACCCCAACCGGCTTTTTCGTTCAGGGGCACGACTATCACCTGCTCTGGTTTATCCCGGCCAATATCCACTTCTTCGGCTCGACCGATGGGCGGCCGATCCAGCTTCTGGGCACCGATAAATTCGGCCGCGACATCCTTTCGCGCGGCATTGTCGGCTCGCGCATTTCCCTGATGATTGCCCTGGCTGTGGTCACCATGACCACCGTGGTCGGCACGCTGGTCGGTATCACCTCGGGCTATATCGGCGGCGCCGTTGACGCATGGGTCCAGCGCTTTGTGGAATTCGTGCTCGCTTTCCCGCAATTGCCTCTCTATCTGGCCCTCACCTCGCTGATCCCGGTAACGGCGCCGTCAAATGTGTTCCTCACCTTCGTCATCTTCGTCATGGCGGTGCTGGGCTGGGCGCAATTGAGCCGCGAGGTGCGGTCCAAGACGCTCTCGCTGGCGCGCATCGAATATGTGCGGGCCGCCATTGCCGTGGGCGCTTCGGACGGCCGAATTATCACGCGGCACATCCTGCCCAACGTGCTCAGCCACATCATCGTGGCGATCACGCTGGCCATTCCGACGGTCGTTCTGCTCGAAAGCTTCCTGGGCTTCCTGGGCTTTGCGGTGAAGCCGCCGCTGATCTCCTGGGGCCTGATGTTGCAGGACACGGGCACCTTCTCGGTAATCGGGTCCTATCCCTGGATCCTCTCGCCGGTGATCTTCGTGTTGATCACCGTCTTTGCCTTTAACGCGCTGGGCGATGGCCTGCGCGACGCCGTCGACCCCTATTGAGGATAGAGCCATGACCGAGAACAAGCTGGTTCCGTCCGAACGTCACGATCTGGGCCAACACGGCCGCGAACTGATCCTCGACGCCCGCAATGTCGGCGTCGACTTCAAGGTGGAAGGGGGAACGGTCAACGCGGTGCGCGACGTCTCTTTCCAGCTCCACAAGGGTGAGACCATTGCCCTTGTGGGCGAAAGCGGCTCGGGCAAGTCGGTGACGGCCCGCACCTTGATGAAACTGCTGACCAAGCGCGCAACGATACTGCCGCAAACCCAGATCACGCTTTCCGGCAAGGACGTGGTCAGGATGGACGACCGCGAGATGCGCAAGCTGCGCGGCAATGACATCGCCATGATCTTCCAGGAGCCGATGAGCTCGCTCAACCCGGTCTATACGATCGGCCAGCAGATCTGCGAGATCATCCACCTGCACAATCGCGTCTCCCGCCAGGAGGCCATGAAACGGGCCGAAAAACTGCTCGAAGAGGTGCAGATCCCCGACCCGAGGGCGCGGCTCAACCAGTTTCCGCACCAGCTTTCGGGCGGCCAGCGGCAACGCGTGATGATCGCCATGGCGCTCGCCAATCGCCCCGAGGTGCTGATTGCCGATGAGCCGACCACGGCCCTCGACGTCACCGTGCAGGCCCAGATCCTCAATCTGATCAAGGACCTCAAGGACAAATACGGCATGGCGGTGATCCTGATCACCCATGACCTGACCATCGTCCGGCAGTTCTCCGAATATGTCTATGTGATGCAGAACGGCCGGGTGCAGGAGCATAACGAAACCGAAGCGCTCTTTGCCAATCCGCAGCACGCCTACACAAAGCACCTGCTCGCCTCCGAACCCAAGGGTACGGCCCTGCCGCTCTCGGACGGGGAACACGAGACCGTGCTCGAAGGCAAGGAGGTGAAAGTCACTTTCACCCTCAAGCGTGGCGGCTTCCTCAAGCCCGACTTTTTCGATCTCAAGGCCGTCGACAATCTCGATATCAAGCTGATGCGTCACGAGACACTGGGCATTGTGGGCGAGAGCGGGTCGGGCAAGACCACCTTCGGGCAAGCCCTGATCCGGCTGATCGGCAATCAGGGCGGGCAGATCTGGTTCGACGGCGAGCGTATCGATGGCCGGGACCGCAAGGCCATGCGTCCCCTGCGCAGCCGCATGCAGATCGTTTTCCAGGACCCGTTCGCCAGCCTCAATCCACGCATGTCGATCCGCCAGATCATCGAGGAAGGGCTGGTGGTCAATGGCATCGGCGACAACCGGAACGATCGGATCGACCGCGTGCGGCAGGCCCTGCGCGACGCCGGGCTACCGGACAATATCCTGCAACGCTTCCCGCACGAATTTTCCGGTGGCCAGCGGCAGCGCATCGCCATTGCCCGCGCTATTGCGCTCGAGCCGGAGTTCATCCTGCTCGACGAACCGACCTCCGCCCTGGACTTGTCAGTCCAGGCGCAGATTATTGACCTGCTGCGCAAACTGCAGGACGAGCGTGGGCTGAGTTATCTGTTCATCAGCCACGACCTCAAGGTCGTCCGAGCTCTATGCCACCGGGTCATGGTCATGCAGCACGGCAAGATCGTCGAGCAGGGGCCGGTCAGCGAAGTGCTGACCAATCCCGCGACCGAGTACACCCGGCGTCTTGTGCGCGCGGCGTTCGAGATAGCGGCCTGATCGGCCCGTCAGGTCGACGCGCGCAGATTGAGCGCGTCGGCCAGAGGCATACCATTGATGCCGCGCAGGTCGAGATCGGCCTCGATATGATCGATATGGACGAGCACCAGCCGGCTGGCCCGATCGGGGTCGCGGTCGCGCAGCGCGGCGACGATGTCGCCATGCTCATTGTGCCCGCAACTCGATGCGCCCGTGCGACCGTAAAGGGCGATCACCAGTGAGGACCGGGCAATCAGCTCTTCCATGAAACGCTGCATGATGGCGTTGCCGGCCACCTCAGCAAGCAGGATGTGAAATTCGCCAGAGGCACGAATAGCCGCACGGCGGGAGGCGGGCCCGCGCTCCTGCAGCAGCCTCGTCTCTTCCTTCAGGCATGCGTCGAACCGCATGAAGTCGGCATGCCGGGCGCGTTCCGCGGCTATGCGGGCGATGCCCGCCTCGATCTCCCGCCGCGCTTCGAATAGCTGCCGCGCTTCTTCCGGGCTGGGACTGGCGACAAAGGCCCCCCGATTGCGCTCGGCGCGCACAAGGCCCTCAAAGGAAAGCGATTGCAACGCGGCACGCACAACCGTGCGGCTGACGTCGAACAGCTTCCCCACTTCTACCTCAGAGAGCTTGGTGCCGGGCACGAGGCGATGCTCGACAATAGCATCGCGCAATTGGTCGCGAATGGCCATGGCGCGGTCGTCGGGCTGAAAGTGCGGTTCGGCGGGAGCTGTTTGGGTCATGATTCACCTGTCTCCTTTCTTACAGCATTTGCATCGCTGAGAAAGCAAAAGATCGCCCTCAATCATGCCGAATGATTGCATACAATCTGATCGTTCAAGTGGCGACAAATGGCTATTTCTTGTGCAAGCGCGTGAAATGGCTGAAGAGGGTGCAGGAAGGCGTTTGTGTAAAGAATGACTGATTTCAGGGTGTTAGTGCCCGATATCGGCGTCTGGCACGATGGTTGCAGTTCAATCCCCGTCACAGGGGGTGTGGATGACCAAGGCTGCCTCGATCGATATAGCGTCTGTCTCCAAAATCTACGGCAAGACCACTGCCGTGGACGCGATCAGCCTGAAGATACCCGCCGGCAGCTATTGTTGCCTGCTCGGGCCCTCCGGCTGCGGCAAGACCTCGACCCTGCGCATGATTGCCGGTCACGAAAGCATTTCCATTGGCGATATCCGCCTGGGTGACGCCGTCGTCTCCGATTTGCCGCCCGCCAAGCGCGGCACGGCGATGATGTTTCAATCCTATGCGCTGTTTCCCCATCTCGACCTGATCGACAACGTCGCCTTCAGCCTCAACATGGCCGGGGTGCCCAAGGCCGAGCGACGGGCAAGGGCGCTCGATATGCTCACACTCATGCAGATGGAGGCTTACGCAGATCGCCGTCCGGCACAATTGTCGGGCGGTCAGCAGCAACGCGTCGCATTAGCGCGTGCCCTGATCACCGATCCCGAAGCCCTGCTGCTCGACGAACCGCTCTCGGCTCTCGATCCCTTTCTCAAGGTGCGGATGCGCGCCGAACTCAAGAAGCTGCAAAAGAGCCTCGGGATCACCTTTGTCCACGTCACCCACAGCCAGGAGGAGGCCATGGCGCTGGCCGATTTGATCGTGGTGATGAGTGATGGCCGTATCGAACAAGCCGCGCCGCCGCGCGAGATATTCGAGCGGCCCGCCACCGCATTCGTCGCCCGCTTCATGGGGGACCACAATGTCATCTCAGGTCGCTCGGCCGGCACGAGCAATGGGTTGGCGCAACTCGTCGTGCCCGAAGGTGGCAACTTTGCCGCCTCAGGAGCGGCGCCGGCCAAGGATAGTCCGCTCGACATCGCAATCCGCACCGACCGGGTCCGGGTGGGCGCCAGCACAGTCAAGGGGCTCGGTTTCAATGGTGTGGTCTCCAACATCGAATATCGCGGCGCCACGGTGAAACTCACCTGCGATGGCGCCGGCATAACCGACTTCACCGCCATCATTTCCGACAAGGCGTTCTTCGCAGCGCCCATCAATGTCGGCGATGCGGTGCCTCTCCATTGGGAAGCCGAGGACGCCATCGTCCTGGGCCGTCTCGATGCCTAGCAACGTCAATCAAGCCAACAGGGACAGGACAATGACGGAAACTACTGAAAAAAAGGCGGGCATCAGCCGCCGCAATTTCCTCAAGACCGGCGCTGCCGCAGCCGCGGGTGCAGCCGTCGGTTCGGGCGCAATCACCGGCTTCCCCACCATCTGGGCGCAGAACCCGATCACGCTACGCCAGTTCGGCACTGGGGTGTCTAACCTCAATGCAATTGCCGAAAAGTGCAAGGAAGACCTGGGCATCACGCTTGAGATGACGGCGACAGACTCAGACGCCGCCGCACAACGCGCCGTCACCCAGCCCGACAGCTATGACATTGCCGATATCGAATACTGGATCTTGAAGAAGGTCTTCCCAACCGGCGTCATCCAGCCCATGGATACCAGCCGGCTGACCTATTACGACAAGATCGTCCCGCTGTTCAAAACCGGCAAGCTCCTGCCAGACAGCGTCATCGCCCAGGGCACGGCGCCGCACACGGTCGGCTTTGTCGAAGGTCCGGACAGCACCACTTTTGCCGCTGGCGAAACCGGCTGGTTCACCATGGTGCCCACGATCTACAACGCCGATACACTGGGCATTCGTCCCGACCTGGTCGGGCGTGACATCACCTCCTGGGCCGACATCATGGACCCGGCTTTCGCGGGCAAGACCGCAATCATCAACGTGCCTTCGATCGGTATCATGGACGCGGCCATGATCATGGAAGCCATGGGCAATATCACCTATGGCGACAAGGGCAACATGACCACCGAGGAGATCGACGCCACCATCGAATTCCTCATCAAGGCCAAGCAGGATGGCCAGTTCCGTGCCTTCTGGAAGAGCTTTGACGAGAGCGTCAACCTGATGAGCTCCGGTGAAGTCGTCATCCAGTCCATGTGGTCGCCGGCCGTCGCCGCCGTGCGCTCCAAGGGCATCGCCTGCACCTACCAGCCGCTCAAGGAAGGCTATCGGTCCTGGGGTGGCGGCCTGGGTCTGGCCGCCCATCTCGAAGGCGCCCAGCTCGACGCCGCCTATGAATATATCAACTGGTATACCTCCGGCTGGGTCGGCGGTTATCTTAATCGCCAGGGCTATTATTCCGCCGCCATGGAAACGGCCAAGGAACACATGTCCGAGGACGAGTGGGGCTACTGGATCGAGGGCAAGGCGGCTCAGGGCGATATCCTGGCGCCCGACGGCACCGTCATGGAAACCGCCGGCGCCGTGCGCGATGGCGGCTCCTTCGAAGAGCGCATGGGCAAGGTCGCCTGCTGGAACTCGGTGATGGACGAAGACCGCTACATGGTCCGCCGCTGGAACGAGTTCATCGCGGCCTAGAATGACCTCTAACCCCTCTCCCTTGAAGGGAGAGGGGAACAGTGCCCAGATCGCGAGGACAAGCATGAACAATCTCCTTTCCAGAGCCACGCCCTATATTCAGGCGACGCCGCTGGCGCTCATCCTTGCGTTCTTTTTGCTGCTGCCCATCCTGCTGTTGGTCATTGTCAGCTTCTGGGACTATGACTTTGCCGGCATGTACCCCGATTTGATGACCCTCAATTACGAGGAAGTCCTTGGATCATGGGTGACCTGGCGCACCTATCTCAACACCTTGAAATTCGCCGCTCTGGTCTGGGCAATCACCGCCTTTATCGGCTTCTGGATCGCCTATTTCCTGGCCTTCCATGTGCGCACAACCACAATGCAGATGGTGTTGTTCCTGATCTGCACCGTGCCGTTCCTGACTTCCAATATCATCCGCATGATTTCCTGGATCCCGGTGCTCGGCCGCAACGGGCTGGTCAACACCGCGCTGGTCAATGCCGGCATCGTGCCGAAGCCCATCGAATGGCTGCTTTATTCCGACTTCGCCGTAGTCCTTGCCATGGTGCACCTGTTCACGCTCTTCATGGTCACCCCGATCTTCAACACCATGATGCGCATCGACCGCTCTCTGGTGGAGGCGGCCCGCGACGGCGGCGCCCGCAACTGGCAGATCATCTGGCACGTCATCCTGCCGCTGGCCAAACCCGGCATCGCCATCGGCACCATATTCGTGGTGACGCTGGTCATGGCCGATTTCTCCACCGTCCAGGTCATGTCCGGCGGGCAATCCGCCTCGGTCGCGCTAATGATGCGCAACCAGATGAGCCTGCTGCAATATCCCGCCGCCGCCGCCAATGCCGTAGTGCTGCTGGTGCTGGTTCTCGTCATGGTCGCGGGGATCCTGCGCATCGTCGACATTCGCAAGGAGCTTTGAGATGAGCGAGAAACGCAGTCTTGGCTTTTATGTCCTCGCCGCCTTCTTCGTGCTCTTCGTGCTGTTTCTCTACGGCCCCCTCTCGGCGGTGTTCATCTTGTCCTTCCAGGGCCCCAATGGCGGCCTCACCTTTCCGCTCAACGGCGTCTCGTTGCACTGGTTCTTCAACCTCTTCGAGCGCCAGGCGGTGGGCGATTTCGGCGCCAGCTTCGGCCGATCCTTCGCCCTGGGGCTCATGGTCATGGGCGTCACGGTCCTCGTGTCGCTGCTGGCAGGCCTCGCCTTCCGCCGTCGGTTCTTCGGCGCTACGCCCTTGTTTTACTTGACCATTGCGAGCCTTGTGGTGCCCTCGATCATCGTCAGCCTGGGCATCGGGGTGCTGTTCCAGCAGTTCGGTTTCCGTCCCTCATGGTTTAGTTCCGCCTTCGGCGCCCATCTCACCTGGACGCTGCCCTTCGGCGTCCTGATCATGTTCGCGGTCTTCAACCGCTTCTCCCCGACCTATGAGGAAGCCGCCCGCGACCTCGGCGCCTCCTCCTGGCAGACCTTTGCCCATGTGGTGTTGCCCATGATCGCGCCCAGCCTGATCGGTGTTGGGCTGTTCGGCTTTACGCTCTCTTATGACGAGTTCGCCCGAACCCTGATGACCTCAGGCAGCTCCAACACCCTGCCGCTCGAAATCTATGGCATGACCACCAATGTCACGACGCCCGTGCTCTATGCGCTGGGCACAGTGACCACGCTGTTCTCCTTCCTCATCATTCTGGGCACGATCCTGGCGATCCGCCTTGTGCAGGGCCGGCGGCTGCGCGCATGACCCGGCTGCTTGTTGTCAATCCCAACACCACCCAAACCATGACCGAGACCATCGCCTTGGCGGCCCGGCAGGCGGCCGGGCAGGGGACGGTGATCGAGGCGGCCACCGCGTCCATGGGCCCGGTGTCCATCGAAGGATATTACGACGAGGCATTCGCTGTGCCTGGGTTGTTGGCGCAGATCGCGGTGGGGGAGAAAGCCGGCGCCGAGGCCGCCATTATCGCCTGTTTCGACGACACCGGGCTAGATGCCGCCCGCGCCATGGCCACCATGCCGGTAGTCGGCATCTGCGAAAGCGCGCTCTCACTGGCAGCCATGGTCTCAAAGCGCTTTACGGTGGTCACCACCATGGAACGCTCCCGCGTGCCCATCGAGGAGTTGGTGGAACGCTATGGCATGGCCCGCAAGGCGCATGTCCGGGCCGCCAATATCTCGGTGCTCTCGCTCGAAGATCCCAATTCTGGCGCGCGCGACAAGCTGCGCAGTGAAATCACCCGCGCCCTTATCGAAGACAATGCCGAAGCCATTGTTCTTGGCTGCGCCGGAATGGCCGACCTCGCGCGGACCTTGCAGGCAGAGTTCGGCATGCCGGTCATTGACGGGGTCGGCGCTGCGGTCAAGCAGGCCGAAGCGCTGGTGGCACTGGGGCTATCCACCTCCAAGCGGGGCGCCTATGCTGCTCCGGTGTCCAAACCCTATGCTGGCATTCTGGCCGGTTTTGCCCCTGCATGACTGAAATCCGTACTCTCGACATCGAAAATATCCAGACCCTGCTCGATTGGGCGGCTGCCGAAGGCTGGAATCCCGGCCTGACCGACGCGCCGGCCTTCCAGGCCGCCGATCCAAACGGCTTTCTCGGCGCCTTTGTCGATGGCCGCATGGTCGCCGGCATTTCGGTCGTGGCCTATGACAACCATTTCGGATTTCTCGGGCTCTATATCTGCCACCCTGACTTCCGGGGCAGAGGGTATGGCCGGGCGGTCTGGGACGCCGGCATGGCCTATCTGGGTGATCGTTCGATCGGCCTCGACGGTGTGCCCGAACAACAGTCCAACTACCGGCAGATGGGCTTTGAGTCTGCCTATGAGACTGTGCGTTGGTCCGGCGTTCTGCCAGGCCAACCGGCGCCGCGTGATGTTCGCCCGCTGGTCGGAACAGCGGAAATCGACACTCTGGAACAGGCCTGCTTCCCCGCGCCGCGGCCGGGCTTCCTGCAACGCTGGGTCGCCCCGCCGCATCTGGCGGCCGTGCTGGACCACAAGGGCCACATCCGCGCCTGGGCGGTGATCCGCCCCTGTCGCGAAGGGTCCAAGATCGGCCCGCTCTTTGCCGAAGACGCTTCTGCGGCCATTGTGCTCCTCGACCGCTTCTCGGGCCCGGTCAGTCTCGACGTGCCCGAGACGCAATCGGCTTTTGTCGACGCTTTGCGTGAGCGCGGTTTCATGCCCGGCTTTCGCACCGCGCGCATGTATCGGGGCACACCGCCGACGGTCGACCTGGACCGCGTGTTCGCCGTCACCAGCCTCGAGTTGGGCTGACCGGGTCAGCGCAGCGCCCGACCGGCCTCATCGAACAGGTGAATAACATCCGCCGGTACCTTGATGTGGATGGTCTCATGCAATTGCAGATCCGGCGCCCCCTCAAGCTTGATTGTGATGGTCTCGCCGCTGGGCAGTTCGACATAGGCGAGTGCGTACTCGCCGAACTGCTCGATCACCGCCAGCTTGCCGCTGAGATCGGCCGTCTCGGCGTCTGCCAGTTCCAGGTGTTCTGGCCGGACCCCCAGAGTTCGCGCCTGTGACAATTGCGGGTGCGAAAGCGCCAGCGTATTCTTGCCGGGCAATTGCAGTCCGCTGCTCGTCGCTGACACATCGATGAAGTTCATCCGCTGGCTGGCGATGAAACCAGCCACGAAGGTGTTGACCGGCTCGCGATAAAGTTCGAGCGGCGTGCCAACCTGCTCGATCCGTCCGGAATTGAGTACAACGATGCGGTCGGCCAGGGTCATGGCCTCGACCTGGTCGTGGGTGACGTAGATCATGGTCGCGTCGAGCGTGTCGTGCAGCTTGGCGATTTCCACACGGGTCTGGGCACGCAGGGAAGCGTCCAGGTTCGACAAGGGTTCGTCGAACAGGAATACCTTGGGATCCCGAACGATGGCCCGCCCGATGGCAACGCGTTGGCGCTGCCCGCCACTGAGCGCCTTGGGCATGCGGTCGAGATAGGCTTCGATCTGCAGGATCCGGGCCGCCTCGCGCACGCGTTGGTCGACTTCGGCCTTTGGCCTCTTGGCGAGTTTCAGGCCGAACGCCATATTCTCGAAAACGCTCATATGCGGATAGAGCGCATAGGATTGGAACACCATGGCAATGCCGCGTTGCGGGGACGGGACGTCATTGACCACCCGCCCGCCAATGCTGATTTCGCCGCCCGTGATCGGTTCAAGGCCGGCGATCATGCGAAGCAAAGTGGATTTGCCGCAGCCCGAAGGGCCGACAAACACCACGAACTCGCCCGACTTGATGTCGAGGTCGACGCCATGGACGACTTCCAGAGCGCCGTAAGATTTGCGGATGCCCCGCAGTGTGACATCTGACACTTGCGCCTCCTCAGGTCTCGATCATCAGGGTTGCGATTTCGAACGGCCGCAGCTTGAGCGCGACGCTGTTGTCTTTGACCTCAAGCGGCTGCGCTTCGCCTTCTTCCATCAGATTGACGATGCGCGCCGACTTGACCGGCAGGCCAAACTTGATTGTGGCATCGGCCCGGATATTGGCGTGCTCGAAAATGCGCAGCACGATGGCATCGGATTGTTCTGCCTTCTTGACCGTCTCGATGGCGACATTGGCTGCATCGACCGAGGCGAGACTGAACCGGGCGAACTCGCTTGCCTCTGTTGTGGCAACTGAGCGCGAACCGATGACGGCCACCGGATTGTTGAACCGCTCAGCTGCACAATGCACCTCAGCCAGATCGGCCACGCCCTCATGCACGAACATGGCATAGCGAATGCGGTGCTCACCCAGATCGGCATCGGGATCAGGGAAGGTCGAGCCGCGCACCAGGGTCAGGCGTACCGATTGCTCGTGGCAGTCATAGGCATATTTGCTGTCGTTAAGCAGGGCGATGCCGAAATCGGCCTCCGAAATATCCACCCAGCGATGCATCGAGGCTTCGAACCGCGCGCGGTCCCAGGTGGTGTTGCGATGGGTTGGCCGCGTGACATGGCCGAAGGCGATCTCGGAGCGGATTTCGCTGATGTTGAGATCGAATCCGAACTGCGCCTTGATGACCTGCGCGCGCTCTTGCCAGTCGATGAAGGTGTCGAATTCCACCTGTCGCTCACCGGTTGTCAGGGAGATCACCTGAACAATTTTCGACTTCTGGTACGCTCGCTCGACGCGGATGGCAGCGCGGTGGGGACCGGTCTCCACCACGGAAACCTCGGCTTTGCCATCAGCGAGCGGCCAGGACTGCTCTTCGAAATAGCGGTCGATATCCCAGGCATCCCACTCCATCGGCTTGTCTTCGTACGCGATGAGACGATTGGCCTTGGCACCGGGAGCAAGGGTTTCGCGATTGCGGGTCTTGTCGAAGACGGAGGTGATCTCGCCCTTCTCGTCGAAGGCAACGCGGATCAGCGCGTTTTCGAGATGGCTGGCCGAGACGGATAGTTCGCTATTGGCCGATGAGCCGCCCGAGACGAGCTGCGCCCCGTTCCAGCCGAGCGGGGCCAGATCGGCGACCGCCGTGACCATATCGGTCGACCCATCGGCACGGGTGATCTTTTGCACCGGCTGGGTGCCAGAGGCGGTCGCGAGTGCCGCGTTCTCTGGGGTTTGGGCACCCAGATGCACGAGGCCCGAACGAGTCTGGCTGGTGAAGTTGATCAGACTCAACTGGTCGGCGCCCGGCTTTGTGGCGGCCTGCGCGGCGGCGTGCCAGGGGCCATTGGCGGAATCCAGAGTCGAAAAGATGCGGCCATATTCGGTGTCGCTGTCGACATAGACCTCCGGGATCGAGGTGCCGGGCAGAATGTCGTGGAACTGGTTGATCAGTACCAGCTCCCAGAACTCGGCCAGCGCCTCGCTGGGATAGGCGTGACCAGTCGTGGCCAAGGCGATGACCCCGAGCATTTCCAGCTCGCGCAGGCGGCGCTCCGAATTGCGGTTATTGGCCTTGTTCTTGGCCACCGAGGTCAGCGTGCCGCGGTGATATTGCAGGTAGAGCTCGCCATGCCACACCGGGAACTTGCCCGGCTCTGCATCCATGGCTTTGCCTAGCCGGTCGAGGAAGGGCACGATGCCTTCAAGCTTGACCTTGGGCGCGCCAGGAATGCCCCGCTCCAACCGCGTGCCGCGCTCGATCATCGCGCGGGTCGGGCCGCCGCCGCCATCGCCATAGCCATAGGACATGACGACTTCGTCATAGGCGGCCTTGGGCTCGTAGCGCTTCCAGGCGCCCATGGTTTCCGACACCGAGAGGTCACCATTATAGGTCGTGAAGATCTGCTCGCTGTCATATTTTTGGGCGGTAATGAGCTGTGCCTTGGTGGTGGTGCCGTCAATGCCGCGCCAGAAGAAGGTGTCGTAGGGGTGGCGGTCAGTATCGTTCCAGCTGAGCTTGGATGTGACGAAATATTTGAGCCCCGACTTGTCCATGATCTGCGGCAGGTTGGCCGAATAGCCGAAGGTGTCGGGCAGCCAGACGGTCTTGGGGTCGACCCCGAAATTTTCCAGATGGAAGCGGCGACCACGCATGATCTGGCGGACCAGGCTCTCGCCCGAGGCGATATTGACGTCCGGCTCCACCCACATGGCGCCTTCGATCTCGAACTGGCCGGACTTGATCCGCGCCATCATCCGATCCCAGATTTCCGGGTAGTCCTTTTTGAGGAAATCGAAGAGCACCGACTGGTTGTACATGAAGACGAACTGCGGATATTCCTCCATCAGGTTGAGCACTGTGGCAAAGCTGCGGCCGGTCTTGTCGCGGGTATGCATGACCCGCCAGAGCCAACCCACATCGAGATGGGTCGAGCCGACAGCGGTGATCTGCGGCTGCACCTCGGTATCGACGAGATCGTAGATTTCCTGGGCAATCTTCTCGGCGTCAGGCAGGCCGGCCTCGAAAGCGTCGGTATGCCCGTCGCGCCGGTCCAGTGCCCGCAATGCGCGCTGCACGATATTGAGAATAGCGTGGCGGCGCGGATCGTTCTGCTGCAGCAAAATGGCGACGTCGACCGGCGTCTGCAGGTCGTAATAGAGCTTTTCAGCGCGCTCATTGCGAATGAAGAAGTCCACCTCGAACCCGACCAGAGGCCGGTCGAAGAAGGTGAAGGCGTTGACCAGCAGGATGTGCTTGTTGCCTGGCTTGGCATCGCGCTCGATCACCAGTTCGGTGTGGTTGCCGTCCAGGGCCTGGGCAATCTTGCCGTCGAGGTAGGCAAGACATTGCGGGTCGGTCGAACCGGGGCGATCCTGCCACTGGCTGGTAAAATGGGCGACGAAGACCTTGCCACGCGCTTCTTCGGGCACGGTGATTTCCGCAGCAAACCAAGTATGTTCCTGGTGCTTTCCCCAGACCGAATGGCGGCCGAACTGCTCCCAACCGCGCCAATCTGCAGCGAGAGCATCAGCGGAAGAGAAATTGTCGGAACGTTGCACATGCCATTGGAATGGCACATTACTGAGGGGCGTCCGGATTTTCTTTTCCAGGTCTGCGCACAGACGCAGCAGCTTGCCCTCTTGCTTGAGATCATCGTCCAGCAAACCCAGTTTGGACGAGAGGGGATTGGAATAGGTCATCCTTTGACTCCGACACCGGCGAACCCTGTGTTCATGTTCCGCCGTAACAAGAAATACACGCCGACCGCCGGCGCAGCGTAGATGATGGAAAAGGCCGTCAGGAACCCGTAATTGATGGCGCCCTGCTGCCCGAAAGCAGCGTAGAGCCCCACCGACATGGGGAAGGCATCCTGCACGCGCGCAAAGATCAACGGCAGCAGGAATTCATTCCAGGCGCCGGTGAAGCTGAAGAACCAGACCACCGCAATCCCGGCCCGCGACATGGGCAACACGATTCTTGTGACAATCTGGAAAAGGCTGGCGCCCTCCACATAGGCTGCTTCCTCAAGCTCGATCGGCACGGTGTCGAAGAAATTCTTCAGCAGCAGCAGGGTGAAGGGCAGGTTGAGAATGGTCAGCGCGATGATGACACCGAGCTGGTTGAGCAGGCCGGTACGCTGCGCTGTGAAATAGAGCGGCACGAGCACCCCCGCCGCCGGCAGCATGCGCAGCAGCACCAAGGCCCAGAGAAAGGCATTGCGGCCCGGAATCTTGAGCCGCGACAGCGGATAGGCAGCGGAAATGCCGACCACGACGCTGAGCGTGGCCGTGCCGGCTGCGATCAGCATGGAATTTATGAATTGCCGCCCCGCATTACCGCTGATCGCCTCGCCGAAATTGTCGAGCCCGACAACGCTGGGGATTTCAAGCTGGCCCGTCGAGAGTGGGTTGAAGGCATTCAGGATGAGCCAGGAAAACGGGCTGACCCAGATCACCGCCATGAAGGTCAGCGCAATGGCGGTGAGGCGGGAAGGTTGGGTGGATTCCATTTATTTGGGCTCCCGCAGCAGGCGCAGATAGAACAGGGACAGAAAGCCCACAATGGCGAGCATGGCGACCGAAATGGCCGAGCCGAAGCCCAGATTGCCGCGCGCAAAACTCTGATTGTAGAGGAACACGGCCAGCGTCTCGGTCTGCCGCCCCGGCCCGCCGCCCGTCATGGCGAAAATCAGCGGGAAATAGGTGAAGGTCCAGATAGTGATGAACAGCATATTGGTGGCGATATGCGGCCGGATGATCGGCAATTGCACCAGCCAGATTCGCTGCAATGGTGTCGCGCCATCGACCTTGGCCGCTTCCACCACTTCACGGCTGACCGAATCCAGCGCCGCCGAGAACAGCAGATAGGACCAGGCGGTGCCTTTCCAGATATTGGCAATGGTGACGACGGGCAGGGCGTAATCATTGATAAAATTGACCGGTGGCAGGCCCAGCGGCGTGATGATGAGCTGATTGATCAGCCCGGTCTGCGCCGTGGTCGCCGACCACAGGAAGGCTGCGACGATATCGGGCAGCAGCCAGCCCAGCATGATGCAGACTTCCACCACGCTGCGCAGCATCGAGCGCGAACCACGCAAGGCCGCCGCGAGCAGGAAGCCCAGTACCGACTGGCCGACAATGGCCGAGAAAAAGACGAAAATGACGGTGGTCCACAGAGACTCAAGAAAACCCCGGCGCGTGAACAGGCGCTCGAAGTTTTCTAGGCCCACCCAGCTCCACTCAACGCTCTTGCGCCCCACCAGGGCCAGATCGGTGAAGCTGAAGGCAAATGCCCAGGCGGTGAAATAAAGTAGGATGCCGATCAGCAGTATGGCGGGCAGCATGCCCAGCCCAAGGACCCACAAATTGCTGGTGAGCCAGGGATTGGCCTGGTTTTTCATCGACGCCTCTTGGCTGGGCTGTTTGCACCCGCCGCGACCTCGGCGGAACGCAGCGGCGGACGGCTGGAAAAGAAGACCGGCGACGTCAGGAGGACATTGACGCCGCCGGCAGTTGGTCAGGTTATTCGTAGGTGATGACGTTTTCTTCGCCGAACTCGTCGACCAGCGCGTCGTGATATTCCTGGACCACTTCGTCAGGCGGCACGCCATCTAGAATATCGGCAGTCGCCTGTTGGATCAGGGCCGAGACCGTCTGGTAGCCAGGGACCGTGTCGCGACCTGTCGTGTCCGCGGCCAGCTTGGTGGCTTCTGCCAGGAATGGGTCGGCCGTATATTCGGGCGATTCCGAAATATCGGTCCGTACCGCCATGCGGTGATTGGCCAGGGTCCATTCCTTGAAGTTGCCCTCGTCGAAGATCGAGGTGATCAGCTTGAAGGCCATGTCCTTGTCAGCCGCATTGGCATTGATGCCGATCGTCCACCCGCCCGAGATATTGGTGGTGGTCTTGGCGCCTTCGACGCCGGAGCCGGGCCATGGCGTCCAAGCAACTGTGGCGTCGCGCTCTTCGCGGCTGGGTGGGTTGTTGCAGTCCCAAAGGCATGCGTCTTCCCATGAGCCGGAGGCCAGAATGCCCAGTTCATCGGCCGCCAGGGCCGCACGCACCGCCGCGCCGATATCGGTGGCGTAGTTCAACTCGGCCGTGTTCAGCTCGCGCTCGACATAGACCTGGTGGAACATGTCGAACGTGCGGCGCAGGGCAGGGCTGTCGCCAATCCACTGACCCGTTTCGCGGTTCAGCAGGCGATTGCGGTCGCCCTCGGGGACATCGGCGCCGAGCAACGCCATATAGACGCCCTGCATGGTGGCCGCTTCTGCCTGCTTGGTGCCTGCGGGAAGCTGGAATGGATAGCGGATGCCTGCATCCTTGAGCTTCTGTGCGGCGTCGAGCACGTCATCCCATGTCTTGGGTTCCCAAGGGGTGGGTATGCCGGCCTTTTCGAAATTCGACAGATCATACCAGAGCATGCGCACATCGGTGTCGGTGGGCAGGGCATAGACCTGGCCCTGATAGGACGCGACCTCGAGCAGGCCCGGCATGTAGTATTGGAACTGGTCCCAGCCGGCGAGCAACTCGTCGAGCGGGTGCAGATAGCCGGCCGAGGCCAGCTCGGACACCATGAAGCTGTCCATCAGATTGACGTCGGCAGCAGTGCCCGCCGACAGGTCCAGTGCGATGCGCTGGTCATAGCCCTGTCCGGGCAGCTTGATGGCGTTGACCGTTTCGCCGGTCTCGGCTTCAAAGGCCTCAATGCCCGGCTCTACCAATGCGGCAATCCATTCGGCATACATGAATGAGACTTCGGCCCGTGCCGGCGCCGCAAGGGCACTCGTCATGGCCAGGGCAGCAACGCTCCCCAGCAGAACTTTCCTAAGCATACACACCTCCCTGTGATGTTGCCCGCCGCGGCTGCGGCAGGCGCCGGTTCCTCTTCCGGCGTATGCACATAGCTAAGCATATCATATGCAACGTTGCAATTTATCATCGTGCAGAATCCTGTGTTGGCACATAAAAATCCCTATAATCCAGTTAAATCAGTTGGTTATGGTAGATTCATGCTGTGAGTTTTTCGGACTTGTAACGATTGCATCGTTGCATCAAAGTTCGGTACACTCAGGCGTCTGGCTCTGCTATGTAGGCTGTCAGGGGACTTTGCCGCATGCACAAGAACAGGCCCGGGCCATCGGCCAAGGGGCGCGTCACACTGAAAACCATCGCTGAGGCCACCGGGCTGAGCCTGTCCACGGTCTCGCTCTCGCTGCGGGGCGGCACCACGCTTAAGCAGGAGACCCGCGACAAGGTGGCCGCGGCCGCCAAGGCACTGGGCTATGTGCCCGACCGGGCGGGAGTGCGTCTGCGCACCGGCAAGACCAATGTGCTGGCCCTGGTGCTGGATGGCGCAGAAGATTCAATCGACTTTGCCCGCCAGATGATCCAGGGCATCGGTCAGGCGCTGCAGGGAACGCCCTATCATCTCAATGTGACGCCGGAGTTCGACCGGCATTCCACCGACACCATTCGCTACATTCTGGAAAATCGCACGGCGGACGGGGTGATTATCACCCATACCGGTCCGCGCGACCCCAGAGTGCAGATGATGGTGGATGCCGACTTCCCCTTCGTCAGTCACGGGCGGACCGAATTCTTCACCCCCCACCCCTACCACGACTTTCATGCCGAGGACTTCGCGACCCTCGCGGTGGAACGGCTCGCAGGGAAGGGGTGCCACCGGGTGCTGCTGGTGATCGGGGATGACAGCACCACCAACTATCACAACATCGTCACGGCATTTCACAAGGCGGCGGCGCGCAACGGAATCGAAACGACGTTGCTCGAGCGCACGGCTGGCCTGACGCCGGCCGAAATGCGGGCCAAGGGTATTGAACTCTCGCGGTCCGCTGATCGCCCCGATGGCGTTATCTGTGACAGCGAAATGCGGGCCCTGGCTCTGCTGGGCGGCCTGATGGAAGCCGGCGTCGGGATCGGTGAGGACGTGCACCTGGTCTACAAGCAAACCTCGGGCATTCTGCCCACCATGTTCCCGCGCCTCGATAGCGTGCGTGAGGATATTCTGGGCGCGGGCGTTGAACTGACCAGGCTTTTGCGCCTGCGCATCGATGGTGCGCCCATCGAGGATCTGCAAACCCTGGCAGAGCCCCAGCCGCAATGGCGCAGCGGCGACTGACTGTCAGCCTGGCGGACGCGAGACTGAATTGCGCAGGATCAGTTCGGCGCGCAGCAGCACTTCGCGCGATTTTGGCTTCTCGCCCGCCAGCAGCGTCAGCAGCAATTCCATCGCCGCTTCCCCCATGCGATGACGCGGCTGCTTCATCGTGGTCAGCGAGGGGGTGATGAAGCTGGCAAAGGAAATGTCGTCAAACCCCATGACGGAGAATTGCCGGGGCAGGTCATAGCGGCGCGCATTGAGGGCAATGATCACGCCCATGGCTGTCGCGTCATTGACGCAGAGAAAGGCGGTGGGCAGGGCATCGCGCACAAACATCAGCTCGGCCGCCGCCCGCCCGCTCTCGGTCGTGCCGTCCCCGTCGATGATCAGGCGCGGATCGATGCTGATTCCGGCCCCGCCAAGCGCGGCTCGATAGCCATCCTCGCGCAGCCGGTTGATCTCGCGATTGGGCGCCCGCCCGACAAAGGAAATGCGCCGGTGCCCCTGCGAGATCAGGTGCTCGGCCGCAATGCGCGCGCCCTCGAAGTTATCGACCCCGACAAAGGGAATGTCCTGACCCAGGACCGGTTCATTGACCGCCACCATGGGCGGCAGGCGCGCATCGGCCGGTGACTGGCCAAGCCCGAAGGGCAGGTGGCCGGTGAACAGGATCAGCCCGTCAGCCTGGTTGGAGCTGATAAAGCGCAGATAGTCGGTTTCCCGGCTGGGGTCGTTCTGGGTATTGCCGATCAAAAGGCCATAGCCGCGTTTGCTGGCTTCGGTCTCAAGGCCCACCAGAATATTGGAAAAGTTTGGGTCGCCGACATCGGGGGCGAGAATCAGAATCATGTTGCTGCGCCGCATGCGCAGCGAGCGGGCCATGGCATTGGTGGTGTAGCCGGTACGCGCTACCGCATCGGTGACCTTGCGACGCGTCGCATCGGCCACCTTGGTTGGCTCGTTGATCGCGCGGCTGACCGTGGCGATGGACACGCCGGCCATCGCAGCAACATCTTCGATTGTGGCCAGCTTTTGCTGCAGCACTTGGCTCTCCGCCCTCCGCCCCGGGCCAGACAGCCCCACGCACCATCGCCTTTAGCAGAAGCCGCAGCTTTAGCTACGGCGTCTCCACAGCGATAAACCGAATTCGGTCACTGTAAACCTTTACATGATCCATGAAAACCTTTACATCAGCGTTCATAGCCAAATGAGCGTTGCATCAAGCAGTGCCGGGTTCAGGGGAGGAGACGCGACATGGCCGATGCGCCAGACGCAAATGTGCCGTCGATTCTTTCGGCCAGCCGCATCTCGAAATCCTTCGGTGAAATCCCGGTGCTTTTCAGCATCGACTTCGATGTTCGCCCCGGTGAAGTTCACGCCATTATCGGTGAGAACGGCGCCGGAAAATCCACCCTGATCAAGATCCTTTCGGGCATTGAGCAGCCGACCTCCGGCACCATCACCTTTGACGACGAGAAAGTCGTACTGCCGCCCAATGGCGAAGCGGCAGCCATGGGGATTGTCGTGATCCACCAGGAATTGTTGCTGGCAGAGCATCTCTCGGTCGCAGACTCGATCTTTCTCGGGCGCGAATTGAAGTCGGGCCCGTTCCTTGACCTCAAGGCGATGCGGAACCAGGCCAAGGCCATTCTGGACACGCTGCATGTTTCGATCGATCCGGATGCTCGGATCAACACCCTGTCGGTCGCCGACAAGCAGATGGTTGAAATCGCCAAGGCCATCAGCCGCGATGCCCGCGTCATCATCATGGATGAGCCGACCGCCGTGCTGTCTGTCGCTGAAAGCCGGACCTTGTTTGAGCAGGTACGGCGCCTGACCGCCAAGGGCGTGGCGGTGATCTTCATCTCGCACAAGCTCGACGAGATCATGGAACTGGCCGACCGCGTCACCGTGCTGCGCGACGGCCAGTTGATCGCGACCGTGGGCACAGAAAACCTGACGCCTGACTCCATCGCACAGATGATGGTCGGCCGCGAACTGTCCAACCTCTACCCGCCCAAGCACGAACCCGATGTCGACACTGAAGTCGTGCTCTCGGTACACGGTCTATCGGCGCCGGGCATTTCGGACATATCGTTTGAGCTCAAGCGCGGCGAAATACTGGGTTTTGCCGGACTGATCGGGTCTGGGCGCACCGCTGTTGCCGAGGCCATTGCGGGCCTGACTGCGAAGACCGGCGGAGAGGTCACCGTCAATGGTGCACCCGCCGACTATTCCGACGTCTCCAAATCTGTTGCGGCGGGCCTGGCCTATATGACCAAGGACCGGAAGGGACGGGGGCTCCTGCTCAATGCAGGTCTCCAGCCCAACCTGACATTGCTGACCCTGAAGAAGCACCTCAAAATGGGCTTTCTCGATGGACGAAGCGAGGCTCAGGCGCTGGACCGTGCCGTGCGCCGCTTCGATATCCGCGCCCGCGATCCTTCGGTGCAGGTCGGCAAGCTCTCCGGTGGCAACCAGCAGAAACTGATGCTGGGCAAGACCATGGAGAGTGACCCCGAGATCGTCATCATGGACGAGCCCACGCGCGGCATCGACGTCGGCACCAAGCAGCAAATCTATCACATCATCGCGGCGCTGGCCGCCGAGGGAAAGGCGATCATCGTCATCTCCTCGGAAATGCAGGAAGTCATCGGCCTTTCCCATCGTGTCGTCGTCATGCGTCAGGGACGCATGGCCGGCGTGCTGGAAGGCGCAGAAATTACTGAAGCCGAGATCATGCGCTACGCGGCCGGCATCAAGCAGGGTGGAGAAAATGAGCGTCTCAGTGCCTGACACGGCAAGCAAACCGCATAAGGGCTTTCGGCTCGATCTCAAGACGGCAGGCCCGCTGCTGGCGCTGATCCTGCTGATCATCCTGGGCTATAGCCTCAACCCGCTTTTCCTCGGGGAAGGCAATGTCACCAATTTGCTGACCCGCTCGGCCTTTATCGGCATCATTGCGGTCGGCGCCACTTTCGTGATTACCGCTGGCGGTATCGATCTTTCGGTCGGCTCCATGGCCGCCTTCATTGCCGGCATGATGATCATCATCATGAATGCGGCGGTGGATAGCATGGGGGCGTCCATCTGGACTGTCCTGCTGGGGATCGGCTGTTCGCTGATCCTGGGTGTCGGCGCCGGCTTCATCAACGGCTTCCTGACGACCAAGGGCAAGATCGAGGCCTTTATCGTGACCCTGGGGACAATGGGCATCTATCGCTCGCTCATCACCTATTTCGCCGATGGCGGCACGCTCTCGCTCAATAGCGGCGCCCGCGAGATCTACCGCCCGGTCTATTACGACAGCTTCATTGGACTGCCCTATCCGGTCTGGGTCTTCATCATCGTTGCCGTGCTTGGCTGGGTGCTGATGAACCGCACTGCCTTTGGCCGCTATTGCATGGCCATCGGCTCCAACGAGCAGGTCGCCCGCTATTCGGCCATCAAGGTCGACCGGGTGCGGACCTGGACCTATATCCTGCAGGGCCTTTGCGTTTCGCTCGCCACCATCATCTATGTGCCACGTCTCGGCTCGGCCTCTTCGGCCACTGGCGTGCTCTGGGAACTCGAGGCAATTGCCGCGGTGATCATCGGCGGCACTATGCTCAAAGGCGGCTATGGCCGCATCGGTGGCACGGTGATTGGCGCGCTGATCCTGACCGCCATCGGCAACATCCTCAATCTCACCGATATCATCTCGAACTACCTCAACGGGGCGGTGCAGGGCGTGATCATCGTGGCGGCCGTCTATCTCCAGCGCGGCTCGTTCCGCACTGGCCGCCGGGCCAAGAAGCCCGAATGACCAAGAATTCCCAGCCCTCCGGGGCGGGCATAACCGGCGCGTGGCGCCACACTCAAGGGAGGAACTACCCATGTCTATGAAGGCATTGACCCTGGCTCTGGCGGCAACGACCGCCCTGGCCGGCGCAGCGGTGGCACAGGATCAGATCCGGATCGGTGTCTCTATTCCAGCCGCAACCCACGGTTGGGCCGGCGGTTTGAACTGGCACGCCCAGGAAGCTGAAAAGCGTCTCGAAGCTGCGCATGACAATATTGACATCACCCTGGTGACTGCCGACAGCCCCGGCGACCAGGCCAGCGACATCGAAGACCTGATCTCGGTGCAGCAGATCGACGCGCTTGTCGTGCTGCCCTTCGAATCCGACCCCCTGGTCGAGCCGGTCCGTCAGGCCAAGGAATCGGGTGCTTTCATCACGGTGGTCGATCGTGGCCTGCCTGATACCTCGATCCAGGACGTCTATGTTGCCGGTAACAATACCGAACTGGGTTCGGTTTCTGCCGACTACTTTAAGACCCGTCTGGGTGACGGGGATAACATCGTGATCCTGCGTGGTATCCCGACCGTTATCGACACCGAAAGGTTCGACGCCTTCATGGCCGGGATCGAAGGCTCGGGCATCAACGTGCTCGACGATGAATTCGCCAACTGGAACCGCGATGACGGCTTCGAGGTGATGCAGGACTTCCTGTCCCGCTTCCCCGATATCGACGGCGTCTGGGCCCAGGATGACGACATCGCCATGGGCGTGGTGGAAGCCGTGCGCCAGGCCGGTCGTGAAGACGAAATGTTCATCGTCGGTGGCGCCGGCATGAAGGACGTCATCAAGGGCATCATGGATGGCGACACCCTGATCCCGGTCGATGTGCTCTATCCGCCCGCCATGATCGCCACGGCCATGGACGTGACCGTTGCCAACTTCACCTCCAATGGTCCGGTGCAGGGCGAATACATTCTGGGTGCGCCGCTGGTGACCCAGGAGAATGCCGAGCAGTTCTACTTCCCGGACAGCCCGTTCTGATCCAACAGAACGAGGATCCAATGAAGGGGCGCCTATGGCGCCCCTTTTCTGTTTGAATTCAATACATTCGCGCGTCGTCAGGATGACACGCGAATCCCGCTATTTCTCCGCCCGAGTTCCGGGCGATGCCCGCCTTCCTTGGCGTTGCGGGGGCTCACCAGATTGAAGCGAGTCAGGCTGCCTCGGGCGTGTAGCCGGCCTCGCGGATCGCCGCTTCGCCCCTGGCTCTGTCGCCGGTGAAGCTGACCTTGTGATTGTCGAGGTCAATTTCAACATGGGTGCCGGGCAGGGCACCCTCCAGCGCAGTGCGAACGGTGCCGACGCAATGGCCACAGGTCATGTCGTTGACGGTTACGGTCGTTTTCTCACTCATTTCAGTGTCCTTTGGGGGTCTGTTGGGCCGATGTGCCGGCCAGGTCATCGAGAATGGGGCAATCGGGGCGATTGTCGCCGGCGCAGCAATGCACCAGGTGACTGAGCGTCTTCACCATGCCCTGCAGTTCGGCGATCTTGGTTTCAAGCGCCGCAATGTGGGTGCTGGCGATATCCCGGACTTCCGCGCTGGCCCGGGTCCGGTCCTTCCATAGCCCCAGCAGCGCCGCGGTTTCCTCGACCGAAAAGCCCAGGGTCCTGGCCCGCTTGATGAAGCGCAGGACATGCACCTCGTCGGGCCCATAGACCCGGTAATTGCTGTCGGTCCGCAAAGGCGGGGAGATAAGACCGATCTGTTCGTAATAGCGGATCATCTTGGCCGATACGCCCGACTGATCTGCGGCTTGCCCGATATTCATGGTGTCACCCCCTTTATGCCGCGCAGGCGCTGCGCATTGCCGACCACGAAGACCGAGCTCAGGGCCATGGCACCCGCCCCGATCATGGGCGAGAGCAGGATGCCGAAGGCAGGGTAGAGCACGCCGGCGGCCACCGGGATCAGCACGGCGTTGTAGCCAAAGGCCCAGAACAGGTTTTCCCAGATATTGCGCAGTGTCGCGCGGCTGACCGTGAAAGCATTGAGCACGCCCTGCAGATTGCCCCCGAGCAGCACCACATCCGCGCTTTCGATAGCGGCGTCGGTGCCCGAGCCCACGGCGATACCGATATCGGCTTCGGCGAGGGCCGGGGCGTCGTTGATGCCGTCCCCGACATAGGCAACGATCCGATTGCCCTGCCGCAGCGACTTGATGGCTTCCACCTTGTCGGCGGGCAGCACCTCGGCCCGCACCTCGTCAATGCCGAGCTGGGCGGCAATGGCTTCGGCCGTCCGGCGATTGTCGCCCGAGATCATCGCGGTTTTCAGGCCCATGCCATGCAGGGCCTCGATGACCGATTTGCTGGTCGGCTTGATGGTGTCGGCCACCACAATGGCCGCGGCCAGCTTGTCATCGATGGCGGCAAAGACCGGCGTCTTGCCTTCTGCGGCGAGCCTGTCGATGGCCGCCGAGAAATCGGAGAAATCCAGATAGCTCATATGGCGCTGCGAGCCCACCGCAACCAGTCGTCCATCGACCCTTGCGGTGACGCCGGTACCCGAGTTTGAGCTGAATTCGGTGACGGTTCCAAGCGCCAGTCCGGCCTTTTCGGCGGCCGTGACAATGGCCGTGGCAATGGGATGCTCGGAGCGGCTCTCGACAGCGGCGACCAGGGCAAGGACTTCGTCATGCTCGAAATCGTCATCGAGAATGAGATCGGTCAGCGCCGGTTTGCCCTCGGTCAGCGTGCCGGTTTTGTCGAAGGCGACAATTCCGGCGTCCCGAAGCTGCTGCAATGCCTCGCCCTTGCGGAACAGCACGCCGAGTTGGGCGGCGCGGCCCGTGCCCACCATGATCGACATGGGGGTCGCCAGGCCCATGGCACAGGGGCAAGCGATGATGAGGACAGCGACAGCATTGACCAGCGCATAGGTCAGCGTCGGATCGGGGCCGAGCCAGAACCAAGCAATGGCGGTAAGAATGGCAAGGCCGATCACGATCGGCACGAAGACCGAGGTGATCCGGTCGACCACCGCCTGGATCGGCAGCTTGCCAGCCTGGGCATCTTCCACCATGCGGATGATGTGGGCCAGCATGGTATTTGCCCCCACCTTGGTGGCGCGGAAGTTGAAACTGCCCGATGTGTTGAGCGTGCCGCCGACGACACTGGCGCCAACAGACTTGGAGACCGGCAGGGGTTCCCCCGAGATCATCGATTCATCGATATGGCTTTCGCCTTCGACGATCTCACCATCCACGGCGATCTTTTCGCCCGGACGGACGACGACGATGTCACCGACCCGGACGTCTTCGATCGGCACTTCGACAGTCTTGCCATCGCGCTCGATCCGGGCGGTCTTGGCCTGTTGCTGCACCAATTGGCTGATCGCCTCGCCGGTCCGGCCCTTGGCCATGGCTTCGAGCCAGCGCCCGACCAGGATCAGCGTGACGATGACGGCGGCCGCCTCGAAATAGACATAGCGCGTTTCCGCCGGCACCAATTGTGGGGCGAAGGTCACGACGCTGGAATAGAGCCAGGCGGCTCCGGCCCCAAGGGCCACCAGCGAGTTCATCTCCGGTGCGCCGCGGAAAAGCGCCGGGAAGCCGATCTTGAAGAAGCGCAGGCCCGGCACGAACAGCACGAAGCTGGCCAGGGCAAAGTAGGCGACCCACAGCGTTTGCGTCGGAACGATGGACATCACCCACATGTGGAAGGGCATGTGGATGTGGCCGATCATCTCGATCAGGAACAGCGGCAGGGTTGGGATGGCTGCGATGATGACATCGCGCTTGAGAATGGCGGCATCTTCATCGTGGTGATGCATGTGGTCATGCGCCGGCGCGTCGGGCTGGCGCAGGCTGGCCTTGTAGCCGACCTTCTCGACCGCCTTGAGCAGCGCATCGACATTGCCGCCGGCAATGGTGGCACGCTCGGTGGCCAGATTGACCGCAGCGGTTTCGACGCCGGGCACCTTGAGCAGGGCCTTTTCCACGCGATTGACGCAGGACGCGCAGGTCATGCCGGCAATGTCGAGCGAAACGGCAGAAGATTTGGAGTTTTTGTGGACGTGTTCGTTCATGGTCTTTCACCTCGTCCACACCCATATAGACCTTCCCATCATGGTAAGGTCAAGGGGGCCAACACCTTTTGCCGCGAGACCATTTGGCGTCGCGGTTGCACTAATAAGGCGGTATCCCGAGACGGCTTCAGTCTCGAAAATAAAAAGGAGACGGAAGCCGTCTCGGGATGCCGGGTTTTCTCGTTAGCAGGTAACTTGGCAGGCCTATCCTGGGGACGACATCGCAATGTGCCGCCCATGGTGCCCAGGCTCTCAACCGCCGACCCGCAGACCGTGAGGCAAGCGACTGCCCCACGCCCGGCTGTCCCTCCTCGGCCATTCGCGCACAGCGCTTATGGCATTCTTGCCTAAGACCTCCCCACTGGGGAGGTTTTGCCTGCGGCACAGCGCGAAGCTGGTCGCTGCAGGCCGCCCTGACGCGAGAGGAATAGGTGGGAGTTTACGCGAGAATTTGGGCCAGGGGATAAGTGCGTGCTCCGGCGTGGGGCCATTGCCTTCTTCCCATCACCGCCCGGTTTGTCCGCATGGTGCAGCAGGTGGGGACAGAATGCGACCAGTTGGCACAGCGACATTCTTGCGTCTTATACTGGACTCGGGACAAACCTATTTCTTGCGATGTCAGGAGCATGACTATGCAGACGGTACGCAAGGACATCCACAATTCGGAAATTCCGGTTCTATGCCAGAGTTGTGAGGCGCGGCATCAGGGTATTTGCGGGGCGTTGAGCGGCGAAGAACTTGTCGCGTTGGCCAAGTCCACGCGCCGGGTGCACAAGGAAGCCGGCGAGGAATTGATGGCCGATGCCATGCCGATCGCCAGCTATGCCAGTGTGTTGCGGGGTGTGATCAAGCTGTCCAAGGTGCTTGAAGATGGGCGCCAACAGGTTGTGGGGCTGCAATTCGCACCCGACCTGCTCGGGCGTCCCTTTGCCGCAGAAAGCCGGGTGACCGCTGAGGCGGCTTCGGATGTTGATCTCTGTGTGATCCCCAAGCCGGCGCTGGAAGCGCTTCTCTCCCACAGTGCACCGCTCGAACACCGGGTGATGATGCAGGCCCTGCGCGAACTCGATGAGGCGCGCGACTGGATGGTGACGCTCGGGCGCAAGACGGCGGCCGAGAAGGTGGCGAGCTTTCTCTATCTGATCGCCACCCATATGGACCCGACCGACGATGCGCCGGAAACCAGTTTTGACCTGCCGCTGAGCCGGGCCGATATTGGAGACTTCCTTGGCCTGACCGTGGAAACGGTCAGCCGCCAGATCAGCAAGCTGAAAGCCGACGGCGTCATTGGCATCGTCAATTTCCGCCAGGTGTCCGTGCCCGACCTGGCACGGCTCAGGCTGCGCTGCGGCTAGTCCAGCCTGCCATTGTCCAGCGTGAGAATCCGATCCACCGTGCCCTCCGGAATGGCGGCATGGGTGACCATGATCACCGTGCGGCCTTGCGAGGCGCCGGCGAGCACCTTGAAGAACGCTTCCTCGGTTTCCCGGTCGAGCGCATTGGTCGGCTCATCGAGCAACAGCACCGGGGCGTTCGACAACAGCGCCCGCGCCAGGCACAGCCGCCGCGCCTGACCGGCCGACAAGGTGCGTCCGGCTTCCCCGACCAGTGTGTCGAGACCCTTGGGGAGGGCGCTGATATGCTGCGCGAGCTGGGCCTTGCCCAGGGCGGCCCACAGCTCATCCTCGCTCGCATCGGCGCGGCCGATCAGCAGATTGTTGCGGATCGTGTCGATAAACACCGGGCTGTCCTGGCTGAGCAGGGCCATGTGGCGGTGCACATCATCGCTGCGCAAAGCAGGCAGGGCGCTTTCGCCGATGCGGATGGCGCCGGCCTGCGGATCGGCAAAGCGGAGTAGGAGCCGCAGAAGGGTGGTCTTGCCGCCGCCGCTGGGCCCGACAATGGCCAGGCGTTCGCCCGGAGAAACAGTGAAAGAGATGTCGTTGAGCACCGGCGGCAGGCCGGGATAGCCAAAGCTCACCGCCTCGAAGCGGATCGGCGCATTGTCAGGGATAGACATGGGCGCGGCCGGTTCGGCCACCGCCGGCGGCAGCTCGGCCAGCGCCACCAGGCGCTCGGCGGCGGCCATGGCCTGTGTCGCCTTGCTGGTGCTGCGCACAATCAGGCTCGTCACCTCGAAACTGCCCAGCACCGCCAGCAAGAGCCCGGCCATCACCGGGCCATCGATCTGGCCGGCTTCCAGGGCCACCAGTCCGGCCCAAAGCGTGCCGACCAGCGCGCCGGCCGCCAGCATCTGGACCGCCAGCCCGCCCAGACTGGTGATGGCCCCCAGACGCAGATGCAGGCGCGAAGCGTGCTGGCCCACGACCTCGAAATTGCTGGCGGCATTGCCCAGCGCGCCAAGCAGGATGAGGTCGGCATGGCCGTTGACCCCATCGAGCACTTCCATGCGCAAATCGGCGCGTGCCGCAACGCTGTCGCGCCCGGCCTTGCGGCCCAGAAGGACCATGACTGTGGGCACGGCCAACCCCGCCAGCGCCAGCGCCAGGCCATAGGGCAGGGCGGCGCCAGGGAGGAAGATCGCCAGAATGACCGTCATGGCCGTACCGACCACCATGGCCGCAGCCAGCGGACCGATGGCCACCAGAAAGGCCGTGTCCAGCGCATCGATATCGGCGGTCAGCCGCGACACCAGATCGCCATGGCGCAGCGAGCGGTCGGGCAGGGGCAGGCGCGGGAACAGCCGGGCAAACAGCCAGCCGCGCAGATCGGACAGCAATTTGAGCGTCGCATTGTGGCCCACCAGGCGCTCGCCATAGCGCGCCAGAATGCGGACAAAGGAGAGCCCGCGTACCATGGCCGAGGGCACGAACAGGTTAAAGCCCAACCCGGCCGTGGTCAGCGCGGTCGCGGTGATGAACCAGCCCGAGGTGCCCAGCAGCGAAACCCCGGCCAGCAACGTGATCAGCGACAGGATCAGCGCCAGTAAAAGCGCTCCGCTGCGCTGACGAAACAGTGGCAGGAAGGTCAGCAGCGCCTTCATGCGACACCTCGCTTCGCCTTGGGCAGCGGCGTGGCAAAGAGTTCGCCACCGGCCAGCCGATAGGCCTTGTCCATGCGCGCGGCCAGGGCCTCGGAATGGGTGGCGATCACCATGGTGCGGCCCTTTGCATAGGCGAGGAGGTTGGTGGCGATTTCCTGCTCCATGTCGGCATCAAGATGCGCCGTCGGTTCGTCGAGCAGGATGAGACCGGCATCGCGCAGGAACAGGCGCGCCAGCGCGATACGCTGCGCTTGCCCACCTGAGAGCCCAACGCCATCTTCCCCCACGAGTGTGTCGAGCCCCTCGGGCAGGCCGAGGGCAAAATCGGTCACCAGAGCACGATTGGCGGCGCTCTCGATTGCCTGCCGTGTCGCGCCGAGGCGGGCCATGGCGATATTGTGTGCCAGGCTGGCGTGGACGATGCGCGGCTTTTGCGTCAGGAGGAACGTGCGGGCGCGCAACTCGGCCTCGGGCCATTGTCCAAGCGGTCGGCCATCGAGATGGATCTCGCCCGAATGCTCCCGCAGCGCCACAATGGCCTCAAGCAGGGTGGACTTGCCCGAGCCACTGGGGCCGAGCAGGGCGATGGATTGGCCGGCGGGCACGTCAAGCGACAGATCGAGCGCCACGCTCGCCATCCGGTCCGGCGTGCGCAGAGTGACGTCGGCCATGCGCAGGGCAATGGCCGAACCCGGGCGGGGGGCGATGTCGCTCAGGCGTGCCGGTTCAGTCGCCAGAACGCCAAGCTGTTGCTCGATCTCCTCCATGGCCGACCGGGCCGTGGCGCGGTCGTGGTAATGCGAGGCGAACAGGCGCAGCGGGTTATAGACCTCGGGCGCCATTAGCAGCAGGAACATGCCCAATTGCAGCGTCAGCGGACTGGAGCGCAATTGTAGGTAGTCGATAAAGGTGAGGCCCACATATAGGGCAATGCCGGCCACCCCGAGCGCGGCGAAAAATTCCAGCACCGCCGATGACAAAAAAGCGATGCGCAGCACCTTGAGGGTGCGCAGGCGCAGCGCTTCGCTGGCCTCGACAATGCCCGCCGTTTCGGCCGCTTCCCGCCCGAACAGTTTCAGCGTCAGCAACCCCCGCAACCGGTCGGCAAAGCGGCCGGAGAGATGGCTGAGCGCGCGGGCCTGCCGGTCGGTGGCAATCTGGGCGCCCCAGCCCACCAGCGCCATGAACACCGGAATGAGCGGTGCAGTCACGAGAAATAGCACGCCAGCCACCCAGTCGAGCGGCAGGATGATGGCGCCAAAGATCAGCGGCAGCAACGCCGCCTGCATTGCTGCCGGCAGGTAGCGCGCGAAATAGCCCTCCAGCGTATCCACCTGGTCGACAATGGCCGCAGCCGCCACACCGGACGGCGCGGTATCGGTGGCGCGGGGCGAGCGGGCCAGCAATTGCGCCATGAGCCCGCGCCGCAAATGCGACTTGATGGCCTCGGCGCCGATCAGTCCGGCCTGTTCGCCCAGTGCCCCAAGCAATATCCGCACCAGCAGCAGGCTGAAAATGAGCGCAATGGATGGCACCAGCGCGGCGGCTGGTTCGCCCTGCTCGATGGCGCGCCCCAGCACATCGGCCAATGTCCATGCCTGCCAGACCAGCAGCAGGCCACCAGCCAGGGGCGCCGCGATGGCAATGAAGAGGGCAGCGCCACCCTTGTGGGTCAAGCCGTCGAGCGCCTTGGCTTTAGTCTTGTTCTTCTGGGCTGACACCGGGTGAATAGGCCTGCGATCCGAATGGTAAAGTGGGTATCTTTTACCCTAGCGGATCGACCAACCAAGTACCTTGATCTGAATCAAGGCGAGGGCCAGTCTGCTTGCGCTAAGCAAGGGACACCAGACGGCCCCGACTCTTGCCGTCGCAACCGGAGAGATAGAACGTGCCATGATAGACATGCTCGTCGTCGACCTCTCGCGATGGCAATTTGCCGCTACCGCGATGTATCACTTCATTTTCGTGCCCTTGACCCTGGGGCTCTCTTTCATGATGGCCATCATGGAGAGCGTCTATGTGATGACGGGGCGCGACATCTGGCGCAAGGCCACCCTGTTCTGGGGCACCTTGTTCGGCGTCAATTTTGCCATGGGCGTGGCCACCGGCATCGTCATGGAATTCCAGTTCGGCATGAACTGGAGCTATTACAGTCATTATGTGGGTGACGTGTTCGGGGCGCCGCTGGCCATTGAGGGCCTGATGGCCTTCTTCCTCGAAGCCACCTTTGTAGGCCTGTTCTTCTTCGGCTGGGATCGGCTGAGCAAGGTGGGGCACCTGGTCGTCACCTGGCTGGTGGCCTTCGGCGCCAATTTCTCCGCCCTCTGGATCCTGATCGCCAATGGCTGGATGCAGAACCCGGTCGGCGCCAAGTTCAACCCCGACACCATGCGCATGGAAATCACCGACTTCATGGCGGTGATCTTCAATTCGGTGGCCCAGGCCAAGTTCGTACACACCGTCAGCGCCGGCTATGTCTGCGGCGCTATCTTCGTGCTCTCGATTTCCGCGCTGTTCCTGGTCAAGGGCAAGCATGTCGAAATGGCCAAGCGCTCGGCTGTTGTCGCCGCCAGCTTCGGCCTGGCCTCGGCGCTGTCGGTGGTCGTGCTGGGTGACGAAAGCGGCTATGTCGCGACCGAACACCAGATCATGAAAGTCTCTGCGCTCGAAGCGGCCTTCCATACTGAGCCGGCACCGGCGCCCTGGACCATTCTGGCCATTCCCGGCGAAGACGGCGAGCCGATCTGGTCGCTCTCGGTGCCATGGGTGGGCGGCCTGATCACCACGCGCTCGCTCGATAAGGAATTGCCGGGCATTTACGAATTGGTCGACCGCGCGCAGGACCGTATCCGCTCCGGCATGGTCGCCTATGAGGCGCTCCAGCAGATTCGCGCCGATGGCAATGCCGAGGCACGCGCAGTGTTCGAGGAGACCTGGCCCGACCTGGGCTATGGCCTGCTTCTCAAGCGCTATCGCGACGACGTGCAGAACGCCACGGACGAGGAAATCGCCATGGCGGCCGAGGACACCGTGCCCGAAGTCTGGCCGCTGTTCTGGACCTTCCGCATCATGATGGGGCTGGGCTTCTTCTTCATCGCTTTCTTCGGGCTCTGGTTCTACCGCGCCTCGCGAGGCTGGATCGACACCAACAAGCCGCTGCTGTGGTTCACGGTGTTCCTCTTGCCCACGCCCTGGATTGCCATCGAGAGCGGCTGGTTCATTGCCGAGTTCGGCCGCCAGCCCTGGGTGGTGGAAGGGGTGTTGCCCACTTTCTATGCAGCTTCGGGCCTGCAGGTGCTGGACCTGGTCCTGTCGCTGACCTTCTTCGTGCTGCTCTACACCGTACTGCTGGTCATCATGGTCATGCTCATGGTGCGCATCATCAAGGCCGGCCCCAAGGAAAAGCTGTTCACCGCCGATGATGAGGATGATTTCGTCATCACCACCCTGCCTGCCACCCCCGCAACCAAGGAGCTTGGATCGTGAGCACCATTCCTCTCGACTATGAAACTCTGCGCCTCATCTGGTGGCTGTTGTTGGGCGTGCTGCTGATCGGCTTTGCCATCATGGGTGGACGCGATCTGGGCGTCGGGGCGCTGCTGCCCTTCGTCGCCAGGACCGATGAGGAGCGGCGCGTGCTGCTCAACCTGATCGGCCCCACCTGGGAAGGTAATCAGGTCTGGCTGGTGCTGG
Organism: Devosia sp.; assembly: GCA_040218355.1. Taxonomy (GTDB): domain Bacteria; phylum Pseudomonadota; class Alphaproteobacteria; order Rhizobiales; family Devosiaceae; genus Devosia. The sequence continues at coordinate 134,700 of JAVJRP010000022.1, forward strand.
GGGGCGGCGCGATCTTTGCGGCCTTCCCGCCGCTCTACGCGGTGAGCTTTTCGGGCTTCTACCTCGCCATGATCGTGATCCTGCTGGCCCTGATCCTGCGGCCCGTCGGCTTCAAGTTCCGCGGCAAGGTCAGTGACCCGCGCTGGCGGACAACCTGGGACTGGGCCCTGTTCGTGGGCGGCTTCGTGCCGTCCCTGATCATGGGCGTGGCCGTGGGCAATGTGCTGCTGGGTGCGCCGTTCCATTTCGACGATAGCCTGCGCATCTTCTACACCGGCAATTTCTTCCAATTGCTGATGCCCTTTGCCCTGCTGGCAGGCCTGGTGAGCGTGGGCATGATCGTGACCCATGGCGCCACCCTGATCATGGGGCGGACCACCGGCCCGATTGCCGAGCGGGCGCGCCAGCTTGGCACCCTGTCCGGCATCGCCACCATCGCCCTGTTTGCGATTGGCGGCATCTGGGTGGCCCTGATGAACGGCTATGTGGTGACCAGCACGATCGACCCGAACGCACCTATCAATCCCTTGGGCAAGACGGTGGAACTGGTCCAGGGCGGCTGGCTGCGCAATTACGGCCTCTATCCCTGGATGATCGCCGCGCCGGTGATCGGCTTTGCCGGCATGGCCCTGGCCTCGCTGGGCCTGATGGGTCGCTATCGCTGGCTGGCTTATCTCGGCAGCAGCGCCGGCATCTTCGGCATTGTTGCCACCGCAGGGGTCTCGATCTTCCCGTTCTTCCTGCCCTCCTCGACCATGCCCAATGCAGGCCTGACCCTGTGGGATGCCTCCTCGAGCCATCTGACCCTGTTCATCATGCTGCTGGCCACACTGGTCTTCCTGCCCCTCATCATTCTTTACACCGCCTGGGTGTTCCGGGTGATGCGCGGCACGGTGACCACCGAAAGCCTCTCGAAAAACCCCAACGCCTATTAGGAGAACAAGATGTGGTATTTTTCCTGGATTCTGGGGCTGAGCCTGGCGTGCAGCTTCGGCATTCTCAATGCCATGTGGTTTGAAATGCGCGAGGATCGGCGCATTGCACGCGAGCAGGGCCGGGAAACCGCTACCCGCTGACGCATAGCTGTTGACCAACTGGTCAAAAATCCTGAAACCGGATTCGAATTGCTTCGGGTCCGGTTTTTCTATGTAAAATCAGTAGCTTGAAGTTTTCCCCTGCAATGGAGTTCAGCCGCAATGCCGCCGCAGTCACGGCGCGATTGCGACAGCTTTGCCTCTTTCGTTTGCATTGAGTGCATAACGGATGTGCAGAATGACCACCTACTAATCACGACTGGAGTGATCTAGATAAGGGTCATCAAACGAAGGGGAAACCGAAATGAACATCGCCAAGAAGATCGCCGACTTTGCCAAGTACCAGCGCACCCTGCGTGAGCTGAACAGCCTGGACAACCGCCAGCTGCATGACCTGGGCATCACCAAGGGTGATATCCGCTCCATCGCTCGCGGCACCTACGTCAACTAATCTGCGATTGTCGCCGTAAGGCGGCATTGACCTCCAGGTCAACCGATGAAGGCGTCCTCCCGGGCGCCTTTTGTCGTTTCTGGAGGGTGACCGCCCTTCGAGCCTTGTCCGCTCAAATCTCTCCACCGGAGAGATTTACCCCTCCGGGGCGCTCCAGGCTCTCATGGCCTTCTCGCTTCAAATCGCTCCATCGGAGCGATTTGCCTGTTGGACGGCTCGAAGCTACCGCACCAGATCCGCCACGACACACCCCAGCACCGCGACCAAATCTACCGGCCTGATCCGGATCTGCAGCCCGCGCTGCCCGCCGTTGAGATAGATTTCATCATAGAGCGTGGCCAGTTCGTCCAGCGCTGTCGGCACGAGTTTGCGCTGGCCCAGCGGGCTGATGCCGCCCACCTTGTATCCGGTCAGGCGCTCGGCATTGGCCGGCTTCATCATCTGCGCCGATTTTCCGCCCAGCGCCGCCGCCAGCTTCTTCATGTTCACTTCTTCATCCGACGGCACGATGGCGCAGACCGGCTTGCCATCGAGCTCGGCCATCAGCGTCTTGAACACTTCTGCGGGCGACACCCCCATTGCTTCGGCTGCCTGCAACCCGACGCGCTCGGCATTGGGGTCGTAGTCATAATGGGCGAGGGAGAAAGCGGCGCCGGCCTTGGTCAGCGCCAGCGTGGCGGGCGTGGTCTTGGACATGTTTCTCTTTTAGGCGATCCGATCGCGCAGGCAAGCCTTAGCGATCAAGATCAAAGCGCCGGGCCCAGCGCGGATCGTCGGCTGGTGACACATAGGCATCGAGCCCCACATCCTTGAGCAGATGCGGTTCGAGGTGCAGCGCCGCAACAGCCCGCCGGCGGCGACGTTGCACGAGGGCGTCGGTCGCGGCATTGCGCAGGGCAGGGACGGGCAGGAGCAGGGCAAACAGGCTGGGGATCGAGATCATTTTTCATTCACTGGCCTTATGGCCGGTGCTTCTATCTGGTTGACTTGAGGTGTAATCTGACGCCGAATAGGGCGCATTTCCAACTAAACCTCGATGTGTTGCCATAAGGAAATTTGATCCATGTCTCTGCCACCACTGACGGCACTGCGCGCCTTTGAGGCGGTGGCGCGCCACCTCAATTTTACCCGCGCCGCCGAGGAACTGGGCATGACCCAGGCCGCCGTGAGCTATCAGATCAAGATACTTGAGGAGCGTGTGGGCATGCCGCTCTTCCTGCGCCGGCCGCGGCAGATCGCGCTGAGCGAAGCCGGTGCGCGGCTGGCGCCCGATGTGACGCAGGCCTTCGATCTGATCCGCAATGCCTTTGCCGACACCCGGGACGGCATTGGCAACCAGCTCTCCATTACCGCGGTGCCGACCTTTGCGGTGCAGTGGCTCGGGCAGAATATGGGCCTGTTCCAGCTCGCCCACCCTGAAATTGCAGTGCGGATCGATACCAGCAACGACGTGATCGATCTGGCGCATGGCGACTTCGATATTGCCATTCGCACCCTGTCCGGTCCTCAGGGTAAGGGGATGGTCTGCCACCTGCTGGTCGAGGCCAATTTCACGCCCCTGCTCAGTCCCGCATTGGCCGAATCCATCGGCGGCGTCACCACGCCCGAGGACTTGCTGAAGCTGCCCATGCTCGACCCACAGGATGAATGGTTCGACATCTGGTTCAAGGCTGCCGGGGTGACCGGCTTTTCGGCCGAAGGCCGGCCGCAAAGCTCGATGGGGTGGCAGAGCCTGTTGGGCACGGCGGCTATGGCCGGGCGCGGGGTCTCCATGCTGACCCCTATGCTGTTTCGCGACGAGATGGCATCGGGCCGGCTGGTGCAGCCCTTCGATCTGCTGGCCACCGCGGGGAAGGGCTATTACCTCGTCTATCCTGAGAACCGTCGCAATGTGCCCCGGATCAAACTGTTCCGCGACTGGCTTCTGGAGGCGACGGCCTATATGCGGCCGCCGGTCTGAGCCCATCAAAAAGGCCCGGGGCTTGCGCACCGGGCCTTCCGTTTTCCTTGGCGGGGAGGTGCCGCGGAAAATCTGCTGGAATTGATGAGTGTCAGACGATGCCGCTGGACCCGGCGGCGATTTCGGGCCGGATTTCGGCGATCTTGGCGCGATAGCCCGCGGCGCGGTAGGTGGCCAGCAGGTCGATCGCGCCGCCCTGTTCCATGCGCGCCATGGCCAGGATCGGCTCGACATCGGTGCGATAGGCCTGGCGCAGCGCCTGCGTGGCGGCCAGGGCATCATTGCCATCCTGCGCGGCCTTGAGGCCGGCGCGATCCACCAACAGCGCCTGGGCATAGGCGCGCTGCACATCGGCCGCCGAGAGCATCAGCGACTCGATGGGGTCGGTGACATTGTGGCTCTGGTCGAGCATGTGGGCCGGGTGGAAATCGGCGTCGCGGCCTTCGATATCGACCAGCTCGTTGAACACCAGGAATAGGCGATAGGGATCGATGGAGCCGGCATCGAGATCATCATCGCCATATTTGCTGTCGTTGAAATGGAAACCGCCAAGCTTGCCGAACTGGGCCAGGCGCGAGACGATCATCTCGATATTGACGTTGGGCGCGTGGTGGCCGAGATCGACCAGGCAGAATGCCTTGTCGCCCAGTTCCTTGGCGATCAGGTAATTGGTGCCCCAATCCTGCACGACCGTCGAGTAGAAGGCCGGTTCGTACATCTTGTGTTCGGTATAGACCCGCCAGTCATCGGGCAGAGCGGCATAGATCGACTTCATCGAGTCCAGATAGTGCGCGAACTGGTCGGCGAAATTGACCTGGCCGGGGAAGTTCGAGCCATCGCCGATCCAGACCGTCAGGGCTTTCGAGCCGATGGTCTTGCCGATCTCGATGCATTCCAGATTATGCTCGATGGCCTGGTCGCGAGTGGCCTTGTCGGCCGCCGAGAGCGAACCGAACTTGTAGCTCTGCATCTGCCCTGCCGCATCGGCAAAGGTGTTCGAGTTCATCGCGTCGAAACCGAGATTGAAGCGGCTGGCGGCCTGCTTCAAGCGGTTCGGATCGGCCTTGTCCCAGGGAATATGCAGCGAGACGGTATCGGTCGCCTGGGTCAACTGGGCGATGACGGCGCAATCCTCGATCTTGTCGAAGATGTCGCGCGGCTCGCCCTTGCCGGGGAAGCGGGCAAAGCGCGTGCCGCCGGTGCCGACGCCCCATGACGGGACGGCAACGGAAAAGGCGGCGACCTTGTCCTTGATGGCATCAATGGAAATGCCGCGCCGGTCGAGACGCTCGCCAAGCGTGTCATAGTCGACATTGAGGTCGGCGGCGCGGGCCGCGTTCTCGGCTTCGATGGTGGATGGGTCGATAATGTGTTCGGTCATGGTGGATGAACCTTACCGCGGGAACGACTGGGCGTTGCCCGCGTCGACATTGATGATATTGCCGGTGGACTTGGCCGAGGCGTCCGAAGCGAAGAAATAGATGGCTTCGGCAATGTCCTCGGGGAACACCGAGCGCTTCAGCATCGAGCGCTGGCGATACATTTCCTCGAGACCGTCCTTGTCGGTCTTGTAGGTCGAGGCGCGCTGTTCGAGCCATTCACCGGCCCAGATTTTCGACCCGCGCAACACGGCATCCGGATTGACCACATTGACGCGGATCTGCGCTTCCGCGCCTTCCAGCGCCAGGCAGCGGGCCAGATGGATCTCGGCCGCCTTGGCGGTGCAATAGGCAGCCGCATTGGGCGACGCCGCGAGGCCATTCTTGGAGGCCACAAAGACAACATTGCCGCCGATCTTCTGCGCGCGGAAGATCTTGAAGGCTTCGCGCGACACCAGGAAATAGCCGGTGGACAGAATGTCCATGTTCTTGTTCCACAGCGCCAGCGAGGTTTCCTCGATCGGCGCCGAGGAGGCGAGGCCGGCATTGGAGACGAGAATATCGAGCCCGCCGAACTCCACGACCGCATGGGCGAAACCGGAGATCACCTGGTCTTCGCTGGTCACATTGATATTGACCGGCCGCACGACGTCCTTTCCGAACACCTCGGTAAGTTCGCCCGTCGCATTGTCCAGTGCGGTCTGATCGATATCGGCCAGCACCACGCAGGCGCCTTCACGTAAGAGGCGCGCGGCAGTGGCCTTGCCGATGCCGCCAGCGCCACCGGTGACCAGGGCAATCTTGCCGGCCAGCGATTTCGGCTTGGGCATGCGGGCCAGCTTGGCCTCTTCAAGCAGCCAATATTCAATGTCGAAGGCCTCCTGCTCGGGCAGGCCCTGATATTCGGAGACGGTTGAAGCGCCGCGCATCACATTGATGGCGTTGACATAGAACTCGCCCGAAATGCGGGCTGTGGCCTTGTCCTTGGCGAAGGTGATCATGCCAACGCCCGGGATCAGGTAGACAACGGCATTAGGATCGCGGACGGCGGGCGAGTTGTCGTGCTTGCAGCGATCGTAATAGGCCTGATAGTCGACGCGATAGGCGGCGATCTGGTCGGCCAGGCCGTCGATGACGGCATCGACATCGGGCTTGGCCGGGTCGAAATCGATCACCAGCGGCCTGATCTTGGTGCGCAGGAAATGGTCGGGGCAGGAGGTGCCCAGCGCCGCCAGCGGACGGAGATTATTGGAATTGACGAATTCAAGCACGGCGTCGCTGTCGTCGAAATGGCCCAGCTTGTGGCTGTCTTCCGAGATGAAGCCGCGGATCTTCGGCATCAGGCGGGCGGCAATGGCGCGACGCTCTTCAGCCGGGAGCGAATTGGTGGCAGCGCCACCGAAAATGGTCTTGCCCGCGGTCTGCTCTTCGAACCAGGCAATGGCCTGGTTGATGATGGCAATGGTGGTTTCGTAGCACGCCTTGGGCGTGTCGCCCCAGGTGAACAGGCCGTGGGATTCGAGCACCACGCCCTTGGCGTTCGGGTTCTCGAGACAGAATTTTTCCAGCCACAGGCCAAGCTCGAAGCCCGGTTTCTTCCAGGGCAGCCAGCCGATCTCGTCACCGAAAATCTGCTGGGTCAGCTCCTTTGAATTTTTCGAGGCCGCGATGGCGATGATCGCGTCCGGGTGCATGTGATCGACATAGGGCCGGTTCACATAGGCATGCAGCGGGGTGTCGATGGAGGACGCGCGTGGATTAAGATTGAAGGTGGCGTGGGGCAGGTAGCCCACCATCTCGTCTTCAAACTCGACGCCGCGATAAAGCCCCTTCAGCGCCCGCAGCTTGTCCATATAGAGCGTGGCAAAACCATCGAGCTTGATCGACGCATTGTCGCCGCCCGAACCCTTGACCCAGAGGACTTCGACCTCTTCGCCGGTCAGCGGGTCCTTCTGCCAGATCTTGGAGGAGGTATTGCCGCCGCCATAATTGGTGACGCGCTTGTCGGACCCAAGCAGGTTGGAGCGATAAACAAGGCGCTCCGGCTCGGACATGGACGCCGCTTTGGCATCGTCCCACAGGTTTGCGAGGCGCTTGGGCGCGGTGGACATTGGTGATCCTCCCAAAGTTAGGGCAATAGACTTGGCTGGCCGGACTTGGACATAGAACGATCCACAAAGTCAATCAGAAACAATCATATTTCGTCACGTATGCGCGTTTATGACGGAAATATGCAAAATGGTGATTGACTCTGCCCGGAATTGATGGAAGCAAATGCACCCAGGGAGTATCTGCCTTGCACGAAATGGAACGCCACCGCGTCATATTGGCCGCCGCCCAGTCTCACCCCGTGGTGACAGTGGCCGAGCTATGCGAAGTGACCGGGTCATCGGAAGCCACCATTCGCCGTGACATTGCTGCGCTGGACGAGCAGGGGCGGCTGCGCCGTGTGCGCGGCGGGGCCGAGGCGATCAACCCGCCATCCCAGGGTGGACTGGTGGGGCGGCCCTTTTCGGTCAATGAAACGATCAACATCTCGCAAAAGCGCGCAATTGCGCGCGCAGCGGCTGATATGTGCCGCGATGGTGAGCCGATCATCATCAATGGCGGTACCACCACCTATCAGATGGTGCATCACCTGACGGGCAAGCGCCTCAGTGTCTTCACCAACAGTTTCGGCATCGCCGAATTCCTCATCCACAACTCGCGCAACGCCGTCGTCATTCCCGGCGGCACGGTCTATCGCGAGCAGAACGTCATCCTCTCGCCCTTTGGGGGCGTGGTGGCGAGCCATTTTTACGCCAAGCGCATGTTCATCGGCTGCCAGGGCATCGGCGTACACGGCCTGATGGAGGCCGACCCGATGGTGGTGCAGTCCGAGTTGGCGCTGATCGGCCAGGCGGACGAGCTTATTGTTCTCGCCGACTCCTCGAAATTCTCGGGACGCTCGAGCCTCATTCTGTGTGGGCTCGATCAAATTGCCGCTGTCATTACCGATAGCGGCATCCGCGACGAAGACCGCCAAATGCTGGAAACGGCAGGCGTGCGGCTCATCGTGGCGGACGGAACAGGGCAGGCCGAAGCAAGTGTGGCCTGAACTGATAATGACTGAACCAAGAGCAAACCCCCTGGGAGGGATCAAATGAAACTCTGGAAACTGTTCGCCGCCACGGCCACTGCGGCCGTGTTGCTCGCCACGCCGGCCATGGCACAGACCCGCATCGCGCTGGTCGTCAAATCGCTGGGCAATGGCTTCTTCGATGCTGCCAATCAGGGCGCACAGGAAGCCGCGGCCGAACTCGGCGACGTTGAAGTGATCTATACCGGCCCCACCTCGGCCACCGCCGAAGCCCAGATCGAGGTCGTCAACTCGCTGATCGCCCAGCAGGTCGACGCCATCGCCATCTCGGCCAATGATCCGGACGCCCTGGTGCCGGTGCTGCAGCGCGCCATGCAGCGCGGCATCAAGGTGGTGAGCTTTGACTCCGGCGTCGCCCCCGAAGGCCGCCAGATTCACCTCAACCCCTCCGATATCGACCTGATCGGCGAAACCATCATCAAGCTGGCCGCCGACTACCTGCCCGAGGGTGGTGATGTGGCGATCCTTTCGGCCGCCTCCACCGCAACCAACCAGAACGCCTGGATCGAGGCCGCCAAGGCCGCTATCCCCGAGAAGTTCCCTAACATCAACCTCGTCGCCACCGTCTATGGCGATGACGACTCGGTGAAGTCGACCGAAGAGGCCCGCGGCCTCATCGCCGCGCACCCCGATCTCAAGGCCATCATCGCCCCGACCACCGTTGGCGTCGTGGCGGCTGCCCAGGTCGTGACCGACCAGGACCTGATCGGCCAGATCAACGTGACCGGCCTGGCCCTGCCGTCCGAGTTCAAGCAGTTTATCGACAATGGCGCTTCGCAGGCCGTGGCGCTGTGGAACCCGATCGATCTGGGCTATTCGGCCGTGATGCTGGCCAATGCGCTGGTTGAAGGCGAGACGGCTGAGCCCGGCGCTACCTTCTCCATCGGCAAGGTCGGCGAAGTGACCCTGGACGACACCAACTCGGCCGCCATGGCTGCGCCGTTCCAGTTCGATGCAAGCAACATCGAAGAGTTCTCGAAGATCTACTAAGGCTTTTCTTCACCTCTCCCCTAAGGGGAGAGGTCGACGCGAAGCGGCGGGTGAGGGGTTCACAGTTTCGGTTCCAGCCGGGAAGGTGAACCCCTCACCCTAACCCTCTCCCCTCAGGGGAGAGGGGACTAGACCGAGCGCCGGGCGAGGCCCGCGCCAAGGACCAAGAGAATGACAGACCCCATCCTGACCCTATCGGGCATATCCAAGAGCTTTCCCGGCGTGCGGGCGCTGCATGAGGTTTCGCTTGAGCTCTATCCCGGCCAGTTCACGGCTCTGATAGGCGAGAACGGGGCGGGCAAGTCCACCCTGGTCAAGACCATGACCGGCATCTACCAGCCGGACGCCGGCGAGATCCGGGTGGGCGGTCAACTGGTGACACTCCCGACGGCGATCTCTGCATCGGACGTCGGCATCACCGCGATTCATCAGGAAACCGTGCTGTTCGACGAGTTGAGCGTTGCCGAGAACATCTATCTCGGGCACGCGCCGAAGAACCGCTTTGGCATGATCGATTGGGGCAGAATGCGGCGTGAGGCGCAGGAAACGCTCGACTCCATGGCCGCCGGCATTGATGCGGGCATGCCGCTCAAGGAATTGGGTATCGCCAAAAAGCATCTGGTGGCCGTGGCGCGCGCGCTCAGCGTGGATGCGCAGGTGGTCATCATGGATGAACCGACCGCAGCGCTGAGCCAGAAGGAAATCGAGGAACTTTACGTCCTCGTCGAGCTCCTGAAAAAGGATGGAAAGGCCATCCTCTTCATCTCGCACAAATTCGATGAAATCTATCGCATTGCCGACCGCTACACCGTGTTCCGCGATGGCGAGCAGGTGGGCAAGGGCTTTATCAAGGACACGCCGCAGGCCGACATTGTCAAGCTCATGGTCGGGCGCTCGGTGGAGCAGATTTTCCCGGCCCGCCAGGCCACGATCGGCGACACCGTGCTGGAGGTCAACGGCCTCAGCCACCCGACCGAATTCGACAATGTCTCCTTCTCTGTAAAGAAGGGTGAAATCCTGGGTTTCTATGGTCTGGTGGGGGCAGGGCGCTCCGAGGTGATGCAGGCCGTGTTCGGCATGACAAAACCGTCGGCCGGCACAATGATGCTGGAAGGGCAGACCATCGCCCCGAAAACCCCGGCCGATGCGGTCAGCGCCGGCATTGTCTATGTGCCCGAGGAACGCGGCAAGCAGGGTGTCATCACCGGCGAACCCATCTTCAAGAATGTTTCGCTTCCCAGCCTCGACAAGACCAGCCGCTCCGGCTTCTTGCGCATGGCCGAGGAATTCGAGCTGGCCCGCACCTATACCGAACGGCTTGATCTGCGGGCCTCTTCGCTCAGCCAGAACGTGTCCACCCTTTCGGGCGGCAACCAGCAGAAAGTGGTGATCGCCAAATGGCTCGCCACCCTGCCAAAGGTGATCATCCTCGATGAACCCACCAAGGGCATCGATATCGGCTCCAAGGCCGCCGTGCATGAGTTCATGGGGGAGCTGGTGGCCCAGGGTCTCTCGGTCATCATGGTGTCCTCGGAACTGCCCGAAGTGCTCGGCATGAGCGACCGCATTGTCGTGATGCGCGAAGGCCTGGTGGTCGACACCCTCGAAAACAACAATCTGCAGCCCGAAACGCTGGTCAGCCTGGCGGCGGGCATCGTAGAGGAGAAGGCCGCATGAACCGGCTCCTGAAATCCCGTGAACTCTGGCTGGCGCTGGCCATTCTCGCTGTCATCGTGCTGGTGACGCTGCGGTTTCCGCGCTTCTCGCAGCCGGGTAATCTGCTGACGATCTTCAACGACACATCGATCCTGATGATGCTGGCGCTGGGGCAGATGGCGGTGATCCTCACCCGCTCCATCGATTTGTCCATGGCCTCGAACCTGGCTCTGACCGGCATGCTGGTGGCCATGACCAATGCGGCGTTTCCGTTCATTCCCATCCCGCTGCTGATCGCCGGTTGCGTCGTGGTCGGCGCGGCGCTGGGCGCGTTCAACGGTATTCTGGTCTGGAAACTCGATATCCCGCCCATTGTGGTGACCCTGGGCACGCTGACCATCTTCCGTGGCCTGGTCTTTGTCGTTTCGGGCGGTGCCTGGGTCAACGCGGCGCAGATGAGCACCGATTTCATCCAATTGCAGCGTGGCAGCTTCCTTGGCCTGCCCATTCTGAGCTGGTTCGCCATCGTTGTGGCGGCACTGGTCTATGTGTTGATGACCCGCACGCCCTGGGGCCGCGCCTTTTATGCCATCGGCGTCAACCCGACCGCCTCGGTCTACACCGGCATCAATGTGGGCCGCACCAAATTCCTCGCCTTCGTGCTCTCGGGCGCCATTTCGGGTCTTTGCGGCTATCTCTGGATTTCGCGCTATGTGATCGCTTCGGTGGAAGTGGCCGGCGGCTATGAGCTGACCATCGTGGCCGCCTGCGTCATCGGCGGTGTCTCGATTGCCGGCGGCATCGGCACCGTGGGGGGCGCGCTGCTCGGTGCGCTGTTCCTCGGCGTCGTCAACAACGCCCTGCCGGTGATCGGCGTCTCGCCTTTCTGGCAGATGGCCATTTCCGGCGCCGCGATCCTGCTCGCCGTCGTGCTCAATGCAAGGGGCGAGCGAAGCAAGGGGCGCATCATTCTCAAGAAGGCCGAGGTGGCAGCATGACCGACGCAACTGCAAATGGCCGCCGCCTGCCGAACCGGCTGGACAATCCGTTCAAGTCCGCCGTGCTGAGCTGGGAGAGCCTGCTGGTTCTGGTGGCACTGGGCATCTTCATCGCCAACAGCTTTGCTTCGCCCTATTTTCTCAATGAATGGAGCCTGTCCGATCTCACCTTTAACTTCACCGAGAAGGGGCTGATCGCATTAGCGATGGCGCTGGTGATCATATCCGGCGAGATCGATCTTTCGGTCGCCTCGATCATCGCCCTGGCCTCGACCCTGATGGGGCTGGCGCTGCAATATGGCGCGGATACACCCACGCTGGTGGCAGTCGGCGCCGGTGTCGGCATTCTGTGCGGGGCCTTTAACGGCTTCCTCGTCACCGGCCTTAAACTGCCCTCGATCGTCGTGACCATCGGCACCATGAGCCTGTTCCGCGGCATCGCCTTCATCATCCTGGGCGACCAGAGCTTCAAGGGTTATCCCGCGAGCTTTTCCTGGTTCGGCCAGGGCTATGTGTTCTGGGTGATCTCGTTCGAACTGGTGCTGTTCCTGGTGGCGGCGGTGATCTTCTACGTGCTGCTGCACCGCACGACCTTTGGCCGCCGGGTGTTTGCCATCGGCAATAATGCGACTGCTGCTCGCTTCTCCGGCGTTCGGGTGGATCGCATCAAATTCGTGCTGTTCTGCCTGACCGGTCTGATGAGCGGTCTGGCCGCCATTCTGCTGACCGCACGCCTTGGCTCGACCCGCCCATCCATCGCCGAGGGCTTTGAGCTCGACGTGGTGACCATGGTGGTGCTGGGCGGCGTCTCGATCCTGGGCGGCGCCGGCTCGATCATCGGCGTGGTGCTGGCGGCGCTGATCATCGGCCTTGTTACCTTCGGGCTGGGCCTGCTCAATGTGCCGGGCATCGTGATGACCATCTTCACCGGCTCGCTGCTGATCGTGGTGATCGCCTTGCCCATTCTGTTCCGCATGATCCGGGAGCGCCGCGCATGATCGAGGACAATGGCTACGAAAAACACGCCTTCAAGATGCAGCTCAATCCCGGCATGGCGGCCGAATACAAAAAGCGCCATGACGCGATTTTCCCCGAGCTGGTCGACCTGCTGCACGCGGCGGGGGTGAAGGACTATTCCATCCACCTCGATGAAGAGACCAACACCCTGTTCGGCGTGCTCTGGCGCCGCGCCGACCACACCATGGCCGACCTGCCGGCCACCGAGGTGATGCAGCGCTGGTGGGCGCACATGGCCGACATCATGGCGACCAATGACAAGAACGAACCGATCTCGGCCAACCTTGTGCCGATGTTCTGGATGAAGTGAGCTAACTGCCGGTCGCAGCCAGCGGCATCGCCTTGCGCATATTGAGGGCATCACCCACTGCAAAGATCGTCGGCGCCGAGAGCGGAAACGCTGCAACCGCGCTGACGGCCTCGCCGATCGTCCCGCGCCAGATCTGTTCATCGGGACGCCCCAGGCTCCCCGCGATGATGGCCGGCGTTTCAAGGCTCATGCCCTTGGCCGACAGTTCGGCCACGATACCCGGCAGCGTCCGGCGGCTCATGTAATAGACCGAGGTGGTGGCCGGATCGGCCAGCGCCGTCCAGTTCAGCGTATCGGGCAAAACGCCCTTGCGCGAATGACCCGTCACGAAGCGCACAGACTGCGCGTGATCACGATGGGTCAGCGAGACACCCAAGCGGCTGGCGAGTGCCAGGCCTGCCGAAATGCCCGGCACCACCGAAACGGCAATGCTGTGGCTCTCCAGCATCTCGATTTCCTCGCCGGCGCGCCCGAAGATCATCGGGTCGCCGGATTTGAGGCGCACGACATGTTTGCCTTGGCGCGCCAGGCTCAGCATCATGGCGTTGATCTCGTCCTGCGCGCAGCTGTCGCGCTGGGCGCGCTTGCCCACCAGCATGCGCTTGGCCTCGCGGCGTGCCAGCTCCAGCACCTCGGACGACACCAGATCGTCGAACAGGATCACGTCAGCCGACTGCAGCGCCCGCACGGCCTTGATGGTGAGCAACTCGGCATCGCCCGGACCGGCGCCCACCAGCGTGACGCGGCCAGTGGCAGGCTGGGCGGCAAAACTGATGTCTTCGTCACCGGCATCGGGCGCGCGGCTGCCGAAAGCATTGTCGGCGAGGCGCTCCCAGAATGCGCGGCGTTGCGGCCCTGCAGCCAGCTTGTCCATCACCGTCTCCCGCAGCCTTGCGGCAAGCTGTGCCCACTGCGTCAGCGTCTGCGGCAGCAGCGTCTCGATGCGGCGGCGCACCGCCTGCCCCAGAATGGGGGCGCCGCCGGCGGTGGAAATCCCGACCACGATGGGCGAGCGATTGACGATAGCGCCAAACTGGAACTGGCAGAATTCGGGCCGGTCGATGACATTGTAGGGCACGGCGCTGGCCTTCGCGGCGGCGACGAACGCATGGGCCTCGGCATCATCCTCATCCTCGATATCGGCAATGGCCAGCGCGGCGCCTTCGAGATCCGCAGGGGTCCAAGGGCGGGGGTGGAGGATGATGGAGGTGGGCGCAAGAGCCGACAGCTCCTCGCAAACCTCTTCGGCAAACACGTCCACCCGCGCACCGGCCGCTGCCAGCAGCTCGATTTTCCAGGCGGCCGGCTCACTCCCGCCGATGACGACTACGCGCTTGCCCTTGAGGTCGAAAAAGACCGGGAGAACGGCGAGCTCGGAGATGCGCTTGTTACTCGGCGGCGATGAGACAGTTTGCATCGACAATCCCTCTGATTTCGGCGCGGCAGGAGCCGCAATTGGTGCCGGCGCGGGTCAGGGCGCCAACAGCTTCGACACTGGTGCAGCCGTGGCGGGTCACCGCCTCGGTGATGGTGTTGATGCCCACGCCCATGCAGGAGCAGACAATGGCGCCGCCATCGGGCCGGTCGGCGCCGGGGCGCCCGGCCAGCACGATCGATGCGGTCAGTTCAGTTTCGGCAAGCAGGTCAACCGCCCATTGGCGCGAGACCAGCACCGGATCGGGCGAGGTATAGAGCGCGGCAAGAAGCCGGCCGTTCTCAACCAACACGAAGGCCCGGCGTCCCGAGCGTTCATCACGGATGGACTGGAACGCCGCGTCCGTGCCGAAAGTGTCGGCAAGGAAATCGGTCCAGTCTGCGGGCTCCTCGAACAGTGCAATTTCGGCGCGATAACCATTGGGCGCTGGGGCCATGGCCCAATAGTCGGTGGCCAGCGCTGGCTTTTGCGCCGAAACGAGAAAGCCATAGAGCCGCACGCCGACCGGCTCGGCATGAACCTGCGCCATTTTCAGCGCCGGCTGCCCGGAAACCGGATCGGTCTTGCCGGTCACCAGGGCATCGATGCGGCCATTGCTGGCGAACTGGTCGGTCCAGTGCATCGGCACGAAGAGCTGACCGCGCCGCTGACGGTCGGTGACCAGCGCCCGCACCAGGGCACTGCCATGGCCATTGCTCAAACGCACCAGATTGGCGCGGCTCATGCCCAAGGCGCTCGCGTCAGCAGGATGGATTTCGACAAAGGGCTCGGCCATGTGGGCGGACAGGCGGGCGGCTTTGCCGGTGCGGGTCATGGTGTGCCAATGGTCGCGCACCCGACCGGTATTGAGAATGAATATGCCCGGCGCCGGCGCGAAGGGCGGCGGCGGCTGGACCGGCAGGAAGCGCGCCTTGCCATCGGAAGTGAAGAATTTTCCGTCGCCAAACATGCGGGCAGCCGGCTTCGAATGCACAGGCCATTGCACCGGCGCCATGGTTTCATAGTCGGCGCCGGAGAGGCCCGACAGGTCGAAATCGCGGCTGCCGCTATTCTCGAAACCCGAGAGAGCAACATGCTCGGCAAAGATCTGGCCGGAGCTGAAATAGCTGAAGGCCTTGCCATGGCCGAGGCGCTTGGCCACTTCCTTGATGATCCACCAGTCTGGCCGGGCTTCGCCGGGCAGCGGCAGGAAAGGGCGCTGGCGCGAAATGCGGCGTTCGGAATTGGTCACCGTGCCGTCCTTTTCGCCCCAGCCGGCGGCGGGCAGGCGGACATCCGCCAGTTCCATCGTGTCAGTATGCCGGTTCATGTCCGAGACGACGACAAAGGGACAGGCCTTGAGTGCATCGCGCACCGCATTGGCCTCGGGCATGGAATCCACCGGATTGGTGGCCATGATCCAGACCGCCTTGATCTCGCCCCGCGCCATGGCGGCGAACAGGTCGACGGCCTTGAGGCCAGGCGCGGCCGCGACGCGATCGCTGCCCCAGAAGCGCGAGACACGGTCAATGGCGTCGGGGGTGAAATCCATATGGGCGGCCAGCATATTGGCCAGCCCACCCACTTCGCGCCCGCCCATGGCATTGGGCTGGCCGGTGACCGAAAACGGCCCCATGCCCGTCCTGCCGATCCGCCCAGTGGCCAAGTGGCAATTGATGATGGCATTGACCTTGTCGCTGCCGGCGGCGGATTGGTTGACGCCCTGCGAATAGACGGTGACGACCTTCTTGGTGCGGGCGAAGAGATCGTAGAAGCGCGAGATGGACAGCGGCGAGAGGCCGGTGGCGCCCGAAACGCGGGCAATGTCCCAGTCCTCGGCGGTGAGCAGCGCCGCTTCATAGCCTGAGGTATAGGCGTTCACATAGTCGCTGTCGGTGATGCCCAGATGCTCAAGATAGGCCAGCAGCCCGACGAACAGGGCGCTGTCGCCATCGGGCGAGATCGGCAAATGCATTTCGGCAATATCAGCCGACACGGTCCGGCGCGGATCGATCAGCACGATCTTCATATCCGGGCGCGCGGTGCGGGCGGCAACGATGCGCTGATAGAGCACCGGGTGGCACCAGCCCAGATTGGAGCCGACCAGCACAATCAAATCGGCCTGTTCGAGGTCCTCGTAATTGCCCGGCACGGTATCGGACCCAAAGGCGCGCTTGTGCCCGGCCACCGAGGAAGCCATGCAGAGACGCGAATTGGTGTCGATATTGGCCGAGCCGACAAAGCCCTTCATCAGCTTGTTGGCGACGTAATAATCCTCGGTGAGCAACTGGCCGGAGCCGTAGATGGCGACGGAATCGGGGCCGTGTTCGCTGATGGTCTGCTTGAAGCGATTGGCAACTTCGTCCAGCGCTTCGTCCCAGGTAACTCTTTGGTCAGCGATTTCCGGGTGCAGCAGGCGCCCGTCGAGCGACAGGGTTTCGCCCAGCGCCGAACCCTTCGAGCAAAGGCGGCCGAAATTGGCCGGGTGGTCCGGGTCGCCGGCAATGGTCACGCTGCCGTCCGGCTGTGGGGTGGCGAGCACGCCGCAGCCGACACCGCAATAGGGGCAGGTGGTGCGAACCGGTTGCTGATCCACCATGCCTACTCCGCCGCCATCTGCATCAGCACGTCCGGGGCAATGTAGATGACGCCCCCATCAACCTTGACCGGATAGGTTTGCACCTGGCCCTCGTCGGCGCCCTGGGCCTCGCCGGTGGCGAGGTCAAACACCCAGTTGTGCAGCGGGCAGGTGACCGAGGCACCATGCACGATGCCTTCCGAGAGCGGACCACCCTTGTGCGGGCAGCGGTTCTCGATGGCATAGACCTGATCCTCGGCGGTGCGGAAGACGGCGATCTTGCCCGAAGGGGTGTTGACGCAGCGGGCGCCGCGCAGGGGGATGGCAGTAACACTGCCCAGTTCGATCCATTCGGTCATTTCTTGATCTCCGCATGCGAGGGGGACTGCATCCGCATCACCCTCACTCCGCTGCCACCGGAAGCCCGAATTCGGCCATGGCGGCGAATTCATGGGCGTCCTTGCCATTGACGCGTTCCTCCCAGGGGTCGACCTGGGCGAATTGCTGGGCATAGACGAAGCGGTCGTAATAGAGCTTGCGCTTGTCGAGGTCGTCGACCACCGCAGCCTTGATGCTGTCATTGCCGACGCGCTTGGCCCATTTGTAGATGCGCTCGAGATAATGTCCCTGCTCGCGATAGAGCTGGGTGAGGGCCACGATGATCTCCAGCGCCTCGTCCTCGGTATCGGCATGGCAGAGCAGTTCGGTGCCCTTGATGTCGAGGCCGGCGGCCCCGGCGAACTGGATGTCGTAGCCGGAATCCACGCAGATCACGCCGATATCCTTGCAGGTGGCTTCCGCGCAATTGCGCGGGCAGCCAGAGACGGCAAGCTTGACCTTGGCGGGGGTCCAGGCGCCCCACATGAACTTTTCGAGCCGCACGCCGAGGCCGGTGGAGTCCTGGGTGCCGAAGCGGCACCAGTCCGAGCCGACACAGGTTTTGACGGTCCGCAGCCCCTTGGCATAGGCGGCGCCTGAAACCATGCCGGCGGCATTGAGATCGGCCCAGACGCCGGGCAGGTCTTCCTTCTTGACGCCGAGCAGGTCGATGCGCTGCCCGCCGGTGACTTTCACCGCGGGGATAGCGAATTTGTCGGCCACATCGGCAATGGCGCGCAACTCCTTGGGGTTGGTCATGCCACCCCACATGCGCGGCACCACCGAATAGGTGCCGTCCTTCTGGATATTGGCGTGCACGCGCTCATTGATGAAGCGGGACTGGTTGTCGTCCTCATATTCACCGGGCCATTCAGCCACGAGGTAATAGTTGAGCGCCGGGCGGCACTTGGCGCAACCGCAACTGGTCTTCCACTCCAATTCCTGCATGATCGCGGGAATGGATTTGAGTTCCTTGGCCACGATCAGGCGACGGACGGTGCCGTGGTCATGTTCGGTGCAGGGACACATCGGCTTGACGGCGGCCGGGTTGTAGCTGTCGCCCAGAGTGATGGCCATGAGCTTTTCGACCAGATGGGTGCACGAGCCACACGAGGCTGAAGCCTTGGTATGGGCGCGCACGCCATCGAGATCGGTCAGGCCCTTGGATGCGATCGTGCCGGTGATCGCAGATTTACAGACACCGTTGCAGCCGCAGATTTCTGCATCATCCGGCAAGGCTGCAACGGCCGCCATAGGGTCCAGCGCGGCTCCCCCCTGGTAGGCCTGACCAAAGATAAGAGTGTCGCGCATGTCCCGCGTGTCGGTACCCTTGCGGATCATGTCGAAGAACCACGGGCCGTCGGCGGTTTCGCCATAAAGCACCGCGCCGATGACGCGATCTTCCTTGAGCACCAGGCGCTTGTAGATGCCCGAAGTGGCATCGCGCAGCACGATTTCCTCGCGATCCTCGGCATCGGCGAAGTCGCCGGCCGAATAGACCGAGACGCCGGTCACCTTGAGCTGGGTTGCTGTCTGTACCGGGCGGAAGGCGGCGTCGACCTTGGCCAGCGTCTTGGCCAGGATTTTCGCCTGGTCATAGAGCGGGGCGACGAGGCCATAGACGATTTTTTCGTGCTCGACGCATTCGCCGAGGGCCAGCACATCGGGGTCCGAGGTGACCATCTGGTCATTGACCACAATGCCGCGCTCCACGTGCAGTCCCGCGTCGACGGCGATGCGCGTCTCGGGGCGGATGCCCACCGCCATGACCACTATATCCGCGCCATAGACGGTACCATCATCCAGCGCGACCGCCTCGACGCGATCCTGACCGAGAATCGCCTTGGTCTGTGCCTTGCAGTGAACTTTGATACCGCGTGCCTCCAGATCTCGCTGCAGGAGAAACCCCGCGGCCGGGTCGAGCTGGCGCTCCATGACATGACCCATGAGGTGCAGGACGACCACTTCCATGCCGCGTGCGTTGAGAGCGGCAGCGGCTTCAAGGCCGAGGAGGCCCCCGCCGATGACCACAGCCTTGGAGCCCGGGCTCTTCGAAACGTCGACCATGCGGTTGACATCGTCGAGGTCGCGGAAGGCCATTACGCCGGGCAGGTCCTTGCCGGGCAGGGGAATGATGAAGGGGGCCGAGCCGGTGGCGATGATCAGCTTGTCATAGGGCGTTTCGCCAGTCTTTGAGACGATCACCTTGCGGGCCCGGTCGATGCCGGTGACGGTTTCGCCGAACCGGGTCTGCACGCCATGATCCCGATACCAGTCGGCATCATGGGTGATGATCTGCTCATATTCCTTCTCGCCGGCCAGGACCGGGGAGAGCATCAACCGGTTGTAATTGCCGCGCGGCTCGGCGCCGAACAGCGTCACGTCGAACCGGCCCGGGGCTTCCTCGAAGATGTGTTCCAGGGCGCGGCCAGAAGCCATCCCTGCACCAACGACGACCAGTTTTTCCATTGTCTCGTACTCCTGAATAAGGGTCAGGCCGTGCGCGCAATGAGCTGGCGCTCGTGGCGGCGGACGGCGGAGTGCATCCACCCCAGCGACACCAGGATCAGGACAAAGAGCGCCATGAAGCAGCTCGACCAGATGCCGGTGATGTCGTTGAGGAAACCGAAGAGAAGGGGCAGCACGAACCCGCCAAGGCCCCCGATCATGCCGACCAGGCCCCCCACCGCGCCGACATTGTCGGGGTAGTAGGCGGGGATGTGCTTATAGACCGCGGCCTTGCCCAGGCTCATGAAGAAGCCCAGCACGAAGACGAGGCCAATAAAGGCGATCGGCCCGGTCTCGAAATGGAAGCGCACGGGCCCATCGACTCCAGCAATCACCGTATCCGTTGTAGGCAGCGCCAGGATGAAGGCGCAGATCGCC
The DNA here is from genome assembly GCA_040218355.1 of Devosia sp. Taxonomy (GTDB): domain Bacteria; phylum Pseudomonadota; class Alphaproteobacteria; order Rhizobiales; family Devosiaceae; genus Devosia. Next base: position 154,890 of record JAVJRP010000022.1, read on the forward strand.
GAAACGCCAAAGGTCCAGTACATCACCGTGCGGGCGCCGATCTTGTCGGAAAGCGTGCCGCCATAGGCGCGGAAGATGCTGGCGGGAATGGAATAGGCTGCCGCAACCATTCCGGCGGTCTTGATGTCGAAGCCATAGACCCCGATCAGATAGCGCGGCAGCCACAGCGTCAGGGCCACGAAGGCGCCGAAGACGAAGAAATAGTAGAGCGCGAAACGCCAGACCTGCACATTGCGCAGCGGCGCAAATTCACTGGCCAGGCTCCTGGGCGTGTAGCCTTCGCTGCGGCGGCGCGCGATCACGGGATCGTCCTCGGTGCCGAACCAGAAGATTGCGGCCATGACCACCAGCGCCGCCGCCCACACCACGGCCACCGACTGCCAGCCCCAGGCCAGCATGACGAAGGGAGCGGCGAATTTGGTGACGGCAGCGCCGACATTGCCGACCCCGAAAATGCCCAGCGCCGTGCCCTGCTTTTGCGCGGGATAAAAGCGCGACACATAGGCAACGCCGACGGCAAAGGACCCGCCGGCCAGCCCCACGCCCAGTGCCGCCAGCAGCAATTGTTCGTAGCTTTGGGCAAAGGCGAGGAGGAAGGTGGCAACTGCGGCCGCCAGCATGGTCAGGGTGAACACCAGCCGCCCACCCTTGCGGTCGGTCCAGATGCCCAGCACGATGCGCGAGAGCGAGCCGGTCAGCACCGGCGTACCGATCAACAGCCCGAACTGGGTTTCGCTGAGGCCAAGCTGATCCTTGAGAGAAACGCCGATGATCGAGAAGATCGTCCAGACGGCAAAGCACACGGTGAAGGCCACGGTCGACAGGCCCAGCGCGCGGTTCTGCTGCGGGGCGGATGGCGATTGCGCGGCTCTTGTTGCCTCTGTCATCGGATGGGACTCCGTATCAATCTGAAAACAAAAAAAGCCGCCAACCGACACCTCACCGGCCGAAACCGATGCGCATCTGTTGGCGACTTTGCCTTTGAACGCCCAACCTTGGACGTCGACTTTTCGAAGAGCGTCTTGGGAGGAGCTCTGTCGCTCCCATCTTTGCACGAACCGTGCCAAACCAGATCGGTACCGATTTATCTTTTGTTTTCAGTTATTAAGCTGATCGTCTCGGTTTCCCCCGCCATCGGCAGTGAGAACCGCCGCGCAGCAAAGGGCATCACTATGCACAAATTACATGCACTTCATGGTCGCAGTCGGGGAGTGCATCTTTGTTGTGCAACTTCCCATCATTCTGCCGCCGCCAGAGCAGATGCCTTGCTGCGCTTGGAACGAATCCGGTCAAGCGTTTCCTGATCCGGATTGGCGCCGCCCTCATAGGCCTCAAGGAAATCGAGCAGTTCCTCGCGATAGGCGTAATAGTCCTTGTGGGCCAGAAGCGCCTTGCGCGAGCGCGGGCGGGGCAAATCCACCTCCATGACATTGCCAATCCGGGCATTGGGCCCGTTCGACATCATCACCACCCTGTCGGCCAGCAGGATAGCCTCGTCCACATCATGGGTGACGCAGACGGCCGTGACCCGGGTGCGCGCCCACACATCCATCAAGACATCCTGCAATTCCCAGCGAGTGATGCTGTCGAGCATGCCGAAGGGCTCGTCGAGCAGCAGCAGCTTGGGAGACAGGGCAAAGGCCCGCGCAATGCCGACGCGCTGCTTCATGCCATTGGAGAGTTCGGCGGCGGGCCGATGCATGGCATCACCCAGTCCAACCCGGTTGAGATAATATTCGACCACGTCGCGCCGCTCGGCCGGGCTGGCAGTGGGATAGACGCGATCCACGCCCAGGGCGACGTTTTCGCGCGCGGTCAGCCAGGGCATCAGCGACGGGGCCTGGAACACTACGGCCCGCTCGGGACCGGCCCCGACAACGTCCTTGCCGTCGAGCACGATATTGCCGGCGGAGATGTCGTTCAGCCCTGCGACCATGGACAGCACGGTGGATTTGCCACAGCCCGAATGGCCGATCAGGGTGACAAATTCGCCCTTCTTCATCTGGAAGTCGAAGCCATCGACCACGGTCAGCGGCCCTTTCGGCGTCGGATAGACCTTGGAGACCGCGTCGAAACGCAGATAGTCGTCCTGGGTGCCCGATGTTGCAGCCGCATCGGCATAGGCGCTGGGCAGGCGGGCCGATTTGCCGCGCGCTATGGGGGTGACATTGGGCAGGACAATGTCGGCTTCGCCCGACGGGTTGCGGCTGGCGCCGACATCCATGAGGTATTCGGTGATCTCGCGCCTCAGGGTAATGAAACGATCATCGCCATTGAGCTCGGCCCGGTCACGGGGACGCTCGATATCAACCTTGAAATGCGGTCCGAGCGTTGCGGCGGGGCCGGGCGTCAGCGGGATCACCCGGTCAGCCAGCAGAATGGCCTCATCCACATCATTGGTGATCAGGATGATGGTCTTCTTCTCGGCCTCGGAAATCTGCGCAAACTCGTCCTGCAGCTTGGAGCGGGTGAGAGCGTCGAGCGCCGAAAGCGGTTCGTCGAGCAACAGGATTTCCGGCTGCATGGCAAGCGCCCGGGCCACGGCGACGCGCTGGCGCATGCCGCCGGAGAGTTCGGCCGGGCGCCGGTCGGCGGCGTGGCCCAGCCCGACCATCTCGACATAATGGCGGCGTAGCGCGAGCTTTTCGGCGCGCGACTTGGTCGTGTGTACGGCATTGACCGCCAGATCGACATTGCCAGCCACGCTAAGCCAAGGCATCAGCGAATAGGACTGGAACACGACGCCGCGTTCGGGGCCGGGGCCGTCGATTTCCTTGCCACGATAGATGACGCCTCCCAGATCGGGTTCGGAAAGGCCCGCCATCATCGAGATCAGCGTGGTCTTGCCCGCCCCGGAGAAGCCGAGAATGGCGACGAATTCGCCATCCTCGACATCCAGATTGATGTCCTTGAGAATATCGACGCGCCTGGCGCCTTCGCCAAAATGCTTGGCAATGCCGGAGAGCTGGAGAATGGGAGCCATTGTTACGGTCCTATCGCTTGCCGGAGAAGGTGAAGGCGGTCTGCAGGGTGAACATCACCCGGTCGAGCAGGAAGCCGATAATGCCGATGGTCAGCACGGCCACGATGATGCGGGCGAGCGAGGAGGATGAGCCGTTCTGGAACTCATCCCAGACGAATTTCCCCAGGCCCGGATTCTGCGCCAGCATCTCGGCGGCGATCAGCACCATCCAGCCAACACCGAGCGACAGGCGCAGCCCGGTGAAGATCAACGGCAGGGCCGAGGGCAGCACCAGCTTGGTGATGGTGGTGGGTGTCGAAAGCTGCAGCACCTTGCCCACATTGACCAGGTCCTTGTCGATCGAGGCCACGCCCAGCGCTGTATTAATCAATGTCGGCCAGAGCGAGCATAGGGTGACGGTGACCGCCGAAATGACCAGCGCCTTGGGAAAGGCGTCGCTGGCGTCCACATAAAGCGCCGACACCACCATGGTCACGATGGGCAGCCAGGCCAGCGGCGAGACCGGCTTGAACAATTGCACCAGCGGATTGAGCGCGCCGTTGAAAGGCCTGCTGAGCCCCGAGGCAATGCCGAGCGGCACGGCGATGATGGTGGCGATCAGAAAGCCCAGGCCGACGGTCTTGAGCGAAGTGACGATCTGGTCGAGATAGGTCGGCTTGCCGGTATAGGCGCGCACTTTGACATCGTCCTCGCGGCCCTCGGCGACGAGCTCGGCATTGCGCTCATCCTGGCGCACATAAAAATCGGCTTCCTTCTCGCGTTCGGCCGCATGGTCCTGCCAAAGCGCGCCAGTCTGTTCCCAGACTTGTGCGGGGCCGGGAATGGCGCCCAGCGAGGTTTGTACCTGCGGGGCAAGCACCGCCCAGGCGAGCAGAAATGCGCCAATCCCGAGTAGGGGGAAGAGCAGGCTGTCACGCAGCTCGCCCATCTGTTCGCGGGGGTCGTCGCCAGCGGCTATCTTGAGCAGCGGCACGAGCCAGCCCAGGCCCAATGCGCTGAGCCAGGCGGCAGAACGGTTGATGGCAGTAAACAGCTTCTGCCGGCGGTCGCCACTGGTGGCGGGGGCTTCGCTTGCAAGGGTCATATTGCAGTCCTCAGGGCTGAGGGTGGCCGCTGCGCGGCCACCCGAGGATGTCAGTTGGCGGCAGCAACCACTTCGGCGCCGACGACGCTGTCGCCGGTTTTCAGGCCGATCGGAAGGCTGTCGATATAGGCGTTAGGTTTGGTGCCGTCATAAGTGACGCCGTCGATGAACTCGGCGGTCGGCTCACGATAGCCGGCGCTGTCCCAGGGGAAATCGGCCTCATCCACATGGCCTTCTTCGACCAGCAGGCGCGCGGCTTCGAGATAGATTTCCGGCTTGTAGACCGACTTGGCGACCTCGTCATACCAGCTGTCGGGCATGTCCTCGGCTACCTGGCCCCAGCGGCGCATCTGGGTCAGATACCAGACGGCATCCGAATAATAGGGATAGGTGGCAAAGTAGCGGTAGAACACGTTGAAGTCGGGCACTTCGCGCACATCGCCGGCTTCGAACTCGAATGTGCCGGTCATCGAGGCGGCGATCACCTCGGCATCGGCGCCGACATATTCGGAGCGTGACAGAATTTCGACTGCTTCGGCGCGGTTCGCATTGTCATTCTCATCAAGCCACTTGGCGGCGCGGATCAGCGCCTTGGTAATGGCCAGCGTGGTGTTGGGATTGGTTTCAGCGAACTCGGCAGTGATGCCGAAGACCTTTTCGGGGTTGTTCTTCCAGATCTCGTAATCGGTGATGACCGGCACGCCGATTTTCTTGAACACGGCGGCCTGGTTCCAGGGTTCACCAACTGCATAGCCGTCAATGGTGCCCGCTTCGAGCGTTGAGGGCATCTGCGGCGGCGGGGTCACGGAGAGATAGGCGTCGGCCGCGATCTGGCCCGAAACATCCTCGGGCGAATAATAGCCCGGACTGATGCCGCCAGCGGCCAGCCAATAGCGCAATTCGTAATTGTGGGTGGAGACGGGGAACACCATGCCCAGGTTGAACGGCCGGCCATCGATATCGAACTCTTCGATCACCGGCTTGAGCGCGGCGGCGGAAATGGGGTGGACCGGCTTGCCGTCCGCATCCATTTCCAGATGCGGCTTCATCAACTCCCACACTGCATTGGAGACGGTGATGCCGTTGCCATTGAGGTCCATCGAAAAGGGGGTGACGATATGGGCTTCGGTGCCATAGCCAATGGTGGCGGCCAGAGGTTGGCCGGCGAGCATGTGGGCGCCATCGAGCGAGCCGGTGATGACGCCGTCGAGCAGCACCTTCCAATTGGCCTGCGGCTCGAGCGTCACATAGAGCCCTTCATCCTCGAAATAGCCAAGCTCATAGGCAATGGCGAGCGGGGCCATGTCGGTGAGCTTGATGAAGCCGAATTTTAGCTCGTCCTTTTCGACATCGAGCATGGCAGCGCTGCTGGCCGTGCTGGTCAGCAGGCCCAGGGCAAGACCGGCAAACAGCGGCGCGAGGCGGTGGCGTGGCGGCGTGGGGCAGGTAGTCGCAGTCATCATCGTCTCCGTGTTGTGTCGACAACCGGCGGCCTTGCGAGAGCTCCAAAAAACGAACAAGCCGCCAACTGCACATGCGCTCCGATCCATTGATCGGACGCTTGCCAGTTGGCGGCTTTGCCATTGGAGCGCCCGTCATCGGACGCCGATATGTTATGAGCCGTCTTGGGAGGAGCTCATCCGCTCACCACATTGCACGAAGCGTGCCAATTGGCCCGTTCCGCGAAAAATTTAATTTGATCAATAGTTTGGGGAAATTAGGCGGTCTTGTGCTTGGCCAAAAAACTGCCCGTTGCGGCGGCATGTCACCAAAGTGATGTTTAATTATTATGCACTATCAATGTGTGCACACAGATTGAGCTTCACGCCGTGGCCTGCGACTGGATGTAGGCTTCGATCGCCTCGGGGTCGAAAATCTGGCCGTCAAAGAACCGGTTTGGCCCCAGCTCAAGCGTGCCGCCAATCGCGGACGCTGCGTGTTTGTCAGCCTGGTCGCCATCGACGCGCAGGTCCCGGGCGGGCACGGCGACGCCAAGCGAGGCGAGGGCGGCACGATAGAGGTCGGGTCGGAAGGTGGCAGCGGCGATTGTCGCATTGGCTGCGCTGAACCCGACTTCGCCCCAACGCACCATCTGGCTGTAGTACCACAGGCCGTGGCTCTTCCAGGGGAAGTTGGCGGCCCCGGCATGGGGCACATAGAAGTCCGGGATGCTCACCAGTTGCGTCCCGCCGTCGATCTGCCCGGTCAGGGCGCGCGAGACAATCTCCACCGGCTGGTTGAGATAGGCCGGCGCTGCCATGATTTCGGCCGCGCGCAGATGGTTTGCGCTGTCCTGGCACCATTGGCCGGCGCGATAGACAGCCCGAATGGTGGCGGCCACAAGTTCGGGGTTCTGTTCGGCCCAGTCCGAACGCATGCCGACAGCCTTGTCGGGGCTCCATTGCCAGATCGAAGATTTGGTGGTGGCGATGCGCGCGCCGAAACTGGCCACGCCGACGCTGTTCCAGGGCTCGCCGACGCAATAGCCATCAAGCCCACCCGCGCCCAGCGCTTCGGGCAGCAGGGGCGGCGGCAGCACCACGATTTCCACGTCCCGATCCGGGTCGATGCCGCTGGCGGCCAGCCAATAGCGCAACTCGTAATTATGCGACGAGGTCTGGTGCACCACGCCAAAGCGCAGCTTCCGGGCGGTGGAGCGGACCACCTGCGCCAGCGCTTTCCCGGCCGGACCGGCCGCGAGATTGCCCGGCGCGCCTGCGTCTGCCATTTGCGTCCAGATGTCAGCGCTAACGGTAATGGCGTTATTGCCCAGGCCGGTCATCACCGGGGCAATCATCGGAGTGGCAATGGGAGTCAGGCCCAGATTGGCGGCTATGGGCATCGGCGCCAGCACCAGCGCAATATCGAAATGCCCGAGCGCCGTCCGGTCCCGGATATTGGCCCAGGAGGATTCGCGCGTCAGGCCCAGCGTGAACCCTTCCTCCTCGGCAATGCCCAGTTCATGCGCCAGCACCAGGAGGGCGCTGTCGAGCAGGGGAAGAAAGCCGGCGGTCAGGTGGGGAAGGGACATGGGTGTGCTCCTACGGCCCAAGCAGATTGGCGGCGGTGATCAGGCTCTGGGCAATATCGATCAGCCTGCGGTTCTGGTTCATGGCCGTCTTGCGCAACAGCGCGTAGGCCTCAGGTTCGGAGAGGCCCTTGGTCTTCATCAGAATGCCCTTGGCCTGGTCGATAATCTTGCGCTCCTCAAGCGCGCTGCGCGCCTCTTCGAGTTCCCGGCTCAGGCGCGAAAACGCGTTGAAGCGAGAAATGGCCATGTCGAGGATTGGCTTGACGCGTTCCTTCTTGAGGCCATCGACCACATAGGCGGAGACGCCCGCCTCGACCGCCTTTTCGATCATCGTGCCGTCCGAGCGGTCGACGAACATGGCGATGGGGCGCTGGATGGCCCGGCTGAGCGAAAAGAAATGCTCCAGCGTGTCGCGCTTGGGGTTTTCGAGATCGATGAAGATGACATCGGGCATGGTCAGCGCGATCGTGCGTCCGACCTCGTTGACGTCATGGATCACCGCCACGCGCGCATAGCCAGCCTCCCGCAGACCTTCCTCGATAATCGAGGCGCGAATGCGATTCTCATCGATAATCAGGATGGACAGGTCGGGGCTCGGCATCTTGCGCACTTATGCCTTTGCTCAGAAAAAGCACAAGTGCCCAAAATGCACATTTCCGATGCAATTTTGCTTGCAGCGACGCGGACGCCCGGCGGATCGGACGCTTACTTGATCTCGGTGCGCCAGCTGAACTGGGGCGAATAGCCCAGCATGCGCTTGGCCTTCTCGATCGACAGCAGCGTGCCATTGGTCGAAATATTGCCCTTCTGCTCGACCTCGGGGAACACTTCGGCCAAGAGGGAAATATTGGAGCGGGACATCACCGAATCCGCATTGGCGATGATGAATGCCTCAAAGCCGGTGAACTCGGCCTGGATCGCCCGGCGCACTGCCTGCGCTCCGTCGCGCGCATCGATATAGGCCCAGAGGTTCCATTTGCGCTTGCGCGGTTCGCTGTCGAAACCCGGGAAGGCCTTGTAGTCCTCCGGATACATCACATTGGAGAACCGGAGGCCCACCATGCGCAGTTCCGGGTCCCAGCGACAGAACTGGGCCGCCATGGTCTCGTCCAGCAGCTTGCCCAGCGAATAGGCGCTTTCGGGCCGCGGGAAATATTCCTCATCCACCGGCGCATAGGGTGGCGGATTATCGAAGGGCAGGCCGAGCACGGTTTCACTCGACGCGAAAACCACATTCTTGATCCCGGCCAGGCGGCAGGATTCGAACACATTGTAGCTTGAGGTGACATTGTTGGTCAGCGTGCGCGCATTGGCCGACAGCCCCGGCGCCGGAATGGCCGCCAGATGCACCACCGCGTCGAACGGCCCGCCCCGTTCATCCACACCCCCCAGGATAGCGCTGGACACCTCGCCGAAATTGCTCAGATCGACCTTGACGCTGGGGCAGATCGGCTCGGGCAGGGCCTGCTGATCGAGGTTGAGGACGTCATAGCCATGCTCCACCAGATCGCGCAGCACCGCCCGCCCAAGCTTGCCGCTGCCGCCGGTCACCAGAACCTTGGTCATTAGAACCTCCTCTTTTTCCACGCGAATTCTCCGCGTTCCTTGTGCACCAGCCTATTGCGGAACGTCGGTTCTGCCAACCGGTCCCGCGCGTTAACGAATGATGAACGGCGCTCTCAGCACCGGTTCAAGCGGCCACGCTCATAACCGTCTCCAAGGTCGGTGCCCTGCATCGACACGCGGACCCCATAGGCCGCTTCATCAGAATTGAGGAGACACGAAAATGCTCAAACTCACCGCTCTTGCCCTGCTCGCAGGCCTCGCCACCGCTTCCGTCGCGCTGCCCAGCTACGCTCAGGCCAACATCCCCGGCACGCCCAATAATCCCAGCTCGGGCCCGGATCACAGTTGTGAAGACGAAATGGGCCATATGCGCTCGGTCAACGCCTTCGACATCCAGGGCATCCAGGGCCAGAAGATCTTCCTTTACCCGATCTGCGAAGACCCGACAGTGCCCGGCAAGAACAATTACGGCACCCTGTTCATCAACGGCAATGTCAACCTGCTGCGCACCCCCATTGCCCGCAATGCGACGCTGATGAACGCGCTCACCGCCAAGGGCTACGACCATAACGACGTGGTCTCGCTGCGCTTTGCCGGCGGCAACAGCATCTACCTCTATGTCCATCAGCGGGACCTGAACTGACACCGCTTCGCCGCCCTGGCGCCAAAATGAACCCAAGCTGAATACGCCCATCAGCATCAGTTCAAATCCATGGTGCCAGGGTATTTCCAATATCAAGTTTCGGAGGGCACTCGAAATGAACAAGGCTCAGGAAAAAGTTCTCGTCGCCGCGCTATGCGGTCTGATCGTCACCGCCGCCGCCGGCTTTGCCGTGCAGCCCGCCATGGCCGCCGGCTACCATGTCGATACGCTCGGCCAGGTCACCGGCGTTGCTGATTGGGACAAGCTCAATGTCCGCAAATGGCCGGCCAGCTACTCCCAGAAGGTCGGCAGTTTTGCACCCGGCCTGCATGTCTGGGTGGAGCGCTGCATCGAAGTCGAAAACAGCTCGGACTGGTGCCTCGTCGAACGTGGCGACACCAAGGGCTGGGTCAATTCACGCTATCTCGTTCCGGTCCAGGACTGGGACATCTGACCACTCTCCCAAGGTCGGTCCACTGGACCACCACCCCATGCATGTTGACTTTTCCGGTCCTCGGTTGTTCGTGGTAGGCAACCAGGACCGGAGTTTTTTGCCATGGATGCCAACCCCATTCTCGCCGAAGCCGTGCGCGGCAATTGGGTTGAAAACCGGCATCGCGGCGCCTTTGTTATCGTCGATGCACAAGGCCAGCTGATTGCCTCTGCCGGCGATATCGACCGGCCCATTTTTCCCCGCTCCGCCATCAAATCCCTGCAGGCCCTGGCCATTTTCGACCGGCACGCTGCCGATCGTTTTCATCATTCGCCCGAAGAGCTGGCGCTGGCCTGCGCCTCCCATCACGGGGAAGACGAGCATGTGAGCAATGTGAGCCGGTTTCTCGACCGCATGGGTCTTTCGGCAAACGATCTGGAATGCGGCGCGCATATGCCCACCAATGCGAAGGCTCGCCAGGCCCTGCGCGCGGCGGCCACCGAACCCAGTGCGCTGCATAACAATTGCTCGGGCAAGCATTCGGGAATGCTCAGCGTTGCCCTGGCTATGGGCGTGCCGACCCAAGGCTATGTCGAGCGGGAACATGATGTACAAAAAGCCGTACGGGCCGCGGTGGAATATGTGATCGGCGAGGAGCTGACCGAGGACCGCTGCGGCACTGATGGCTGCTCCATTCCCACCTGGGCCGCTCCATTGCGCGCCTGGGCGCGCGGCTTTGCCCGCATGGCCACGGGCGAAGGCCTTGATGGCGAGCATGCCAGGGGCGCGCAGGCCCTGTTCGATGCGGCCACCAGCCATCCCCATCTGGTTGCTGGCACCGGACACCTGGACACGCTGGTCATGGAGGCGTTCATGGGCCGTGTGATGCAGAAGGGCGGCGCCGAAGGCGTCCAATGCGGCGCCATCCGCGACAAGGGCTGGGGTTACGCGCTCAAATGCGACGACGGCAATATGGTCGCCAGCCACACCATGGTGGCCGCGCTGCTTTTGAAGTTCGCCGACCCAGATGCCAATCAGCGGGCGGTGCTGGAGCAGTTTGCCCGTCAGCCGATCAAGAATGTGCGTGGCACCGCGGTCGGCGAGATGCGGGCGGTGGGAGGCTAGGCTCTGAACGGGTTGATTGAGAACTGCTGCAACGGGTTAGTTTGGGAGATCGTCGACTTTCGGGATGTCTTCCAGTCGCTCGTCCCACTCCGCCCGGCTTGCTAGGCAGATATGTGCGCTTGGTCGAATATCGATCGCACTATCAACACTTCCGGCAGGCACAACGACCAAGGTGCCCTCCAATTGAACGCTGGGCAGTGCAGACCCGCAATTGCTGCAAAAGCTCCTTTCGTGTCGGGTCTCCGGAACACGATAGGTCTGGATTTTGTCGAGACCAGAAATCCACGTTAGCGATGCAGTTGACGAGAATAAATTCGCCGCATGCGCAGCCCCGGTATCCTTTTGACAGCGCTTGCAGTGACAAAGAAAAAAGCTGTCAAACTCCCCTGAGACTTGGAATCTGATAGTGCCGCACAAACAGGAGCCAGCTATGGTTGGGGGCATTGTTCTAAACTTCTCCTTGTTCGCTTTATGCTTGTGGCAATGGTGCTGGCCGCTAGCCAGATCAATGAGCCCAAAGCCACATTGGCGGGCCAGCTAGTACAGTCCAAAAATCGTCCCGGTGCCGCAATTGCGGATGCGGTCGACCTTTTCGCCGTCCCAGTGATAGTCGAAATGATCGGCCTGCAGCGGCACCAGAATCAGGTCGGGCCAGAAGATGGCGGCGCATTCACCCTCAGCATGGCGCACACTGCGATAGACAATGCCATTGCTCCCAGCCCGCCGAAGCTGGCGGCCCAGCTCCTGCGGCTCCTTGTAGTCGTCCGGATCGTGAAAGAGGTCGAACGGCCGGGCGTCATGCAGATCGAGATCGAGCCGGTTGACCAGCATGCGGAACTGCGAGGTCCAGCCCGGCGCTTCTGCGCTGGCGGCCATGGCGCGGCCGTGATGATGGGCGACTTCGCGGATCGCGACCTCTTCGGCATTGCCGGCGCTATAGATCCCATAGCTGCCATCGGTGAAACGACCGGGCCGGTCATGGCTGACATGGACAAAAGGCGCCATGAGATAGCTCGCGCCCGGTCCGTTGACGCGGCGTTCAGGCGGCACCAGGTCGAGTCGGCCCAGATGGTCCCATAGGCGCGGATTGGTCTTTGATTCAGCCGAAGCCAGCGCCTCCCAGTCGCGCGGGTCGGCAATATCTTCAAACAGGTCGATGGGCGGGTAGATCGAGCGGATCAGGCGGTAGGCCTTGAGCCATGTGACCCGCGTGAGGGCAGGGGTATCGCTCACCAGCCGCCACGCTCGGCATCGAGATAGCTGCGCACCCGCGCCAGGGCGAACAGGCTGCCCTCGGCCATGATGTCGACCGGTGTGCGATCGGCGAAATCCCGATTGGGTTTCTTCACCCAGGCATAACCGCGCTCGGGATCGGTGAAGAGATAGCGCAGACCCTTATGAATACCCATCAGCAGCGACAGGCGTGTGGCCAGGTCGCGGTCGATCCGCCCCGGTTCACCGGCTTTCCAGCGGGCATGGGTTCGGGCGGCCAGCCCTCCGAGAATATCGCGGGCTTCAGCGTCACTCACGCCCCATCGCTCGAAGAGCCGCATCACCGCGCGGGCCATGGCTGCCGATTCCGCATCGGTGATAGCGGCAAGCTCAGGTATGGCTTCTGTCCGTGGCAGTTCATGCAGCATGGCTCAACTCCTATTGGCAATAAATAGGTCGATACATGCCAAATGGCAAGATATTTTGTATCTTGCTAGTCGTCGTCTGGTCACTTGCTTGTTCCGACCGCTGCTGGGCGGCTATAAGAACGGCCAGGTACAGACCAACAGGTGATGCGGCATGCTCGTGGACGGCGAAATCTTTCTGGGCGTGAGCGACAAGCCGGAATACCTCAAGCTCAAATATGCCAATCGCCACGGGCTGATCACCGGTGCAACAGGCACAGGCAAGACGGTGAGCCTGCAGGTGCTGACCGAAGGCTTTTCGGCGGCCGGCGTGCCCGTCTTCGCTGCGGATATCAAGGGCGACCTCTCCGGCGTTTCCCGCATGGGCAAGGCGCAGGACTGGCAGACCAGGCGGGCCGAGGAAATCGGCTTCACAGATTTTGCCGACGATGTCTATCCGGTGATCTTCTGGGACTTGTTCGGCAAGCAGGGCCATCCGGTCCGCGCCACCATTTCTGAAATGGGCCCGGTATTGCTCAGCCGCATTCTCGACCTCAACGACACCCAGGAAGGCGTGCTCAACATCGCTTTCCGCGTGGCCGACGAAGAAGGCCTGTTGCTGCTCGATCTCAAGGATTTGCGGGCATTGCTGGTAGAGGTCCAGGAGCGGGCGCGGGAAATTTCGGCGCGCTACGGCAATGTCACCACGGCCTCGATCGGCGCCATCCAGCGGGCTTTGCTGGTGCTTGAACAACAGGGCGCCGATCATTTCTTCGGAGAACGGGCGCTGGCCATCGACGATCTGATGCGCACCGATGCCGACGGGCGGGGCGTGGTCTCGATCCTGGCGGCCGACCAGCTCATGCAGTCGCCGCGACTCTATGCGACTTTCCTGCTCTGGCTGCTCTCGGAATTGTTCGAGGTGCTGCCCGAGGTGGGCGATCCGGCCAAGCCGAAACTGGTCTTCTTCTTCGATGAAGCCCATCTGCTGTTCGACGACGCGCCCAAGGCCCTGATCGACAAGGTTGAGCAGGTGGTCAAGCTGATCCGCTCCAAGGGAGTCGGGGTCTATTTCGTCACGCAGAACCCGGTCGATATCCCCGAGAGCGTTCTGGCCCAGCTCGCCAATCGCATCCAGCATGCCCTGCGTGCCTATACGCCGCGCGAGCAGAAAGCGGTGCGGGTGGCGGCCGAGACGTTCCGGCCCAATCCGGCGTTTTCAACCGAGGAGGCGATCACCCAGCTCGGTATTGGCGAGGCACTGGTGTCCGTGCTCGAAGCCAAGGGCGTGCCCTCAATGGTGGGGCGCACCTTCATTCGGCCGCCTTCGGCGCAGGTCGGGCCGATTTCTCTGGCCGAACGCGATGCGGCCCTCGCCAATTCGCCGGTTGGGGCACTCTACGACACCGTGCTGGACCGCGAATCGGCCTTTGAAGTGCTGCACAAGCGGGCGCGCGACAAGCAATTGGCCGAGGAACGCGCCGCCTTCGAGGCGCAGAAGCTTGAAGAAGCCGAACAACTGGCCAAGGAACGGGCGCGGGCGGAAAAAGCCGCAGCGCCCCGCCGCAGCACACGCCAGTCGCCCACCGAGGCAGCGATGACCTCATTTGCCCGCACGGTCGCCAATACCCTGGGCCGCGAATTGGTGCGCGGCATTCTGGGTGGCTTGAAAGGGAGGCGCTGACATGGCCGGTCCCATCCAATCCAGCATCGCCATTGCCATCTTTGCCTCGGACAAGGGGCCGGGCGATCCCGAACGCGCCAGCCTGATGGGTGAAGTCGGGCGTGTCTTCGCCCGCAAGGGCGCCCGCATGCTGTGCATGGCCGAAAAGGGCGTCATCCCCGTGCCATTGATCACCGCTGCGCGCACCGCAGGCGGCACGGTCGAAATCGTGGCGGATGCGAGTATCGTGTTGCCACAGGCGCTGGCGGATGTGCCGATCACCGTTTTGCCGGACAAGGCGGAACGGCAGAACTATCTCGCGGCGCAGAGCGCTGCCTTTGTGGTCCTGCCGGGGTCTCTCGCTTCGGTTTCAGCGCTGTTTGGCGCCTGGGCCTCGGGCGCCTCGCGGCCCGTGGTCATGCTCAACCGTCATCGCGCTTTTGAAGTGGTGCGTGGCTTTGCTGCCGATGTGCTGGCGGCTTCGGTGCCCCACCATGACCGCAATATCCAGTTCGCCGAAACCGTCGAGGATCTCTGGAACAAGGTGGTCTGGGTATTCGAGCAGCGGGGCTAGTAGACTTAGGCCAGCGGGCCCTGGTCTGGCCGCGCGGCGCGCCGGTCGGGAAACAGCGGCACGACATTATCGGTAAAGCGCCGGCCCGGATGCGGCTCGGGCGTGCGCATGGGCACGCGATTGCGCCGTTCCGGCCCGCGATAGCCAAAGCCCAATGCGCCGATGACGCTGCGATTGAGCAGGCGCGCCTGCACCCGCTGCAGCAGGTGGCGCGGCGACATCGGCTTGACCAGCACCTCATCTATGCCGGCGCTGATCGCCTGTTGGCGCATGGGCGGGGTAATCGCACGAGTCATGGCGATGACGGGCAGGTCCCGCGACACCAGGCTGGGATCGAGGCGGATGGCTTCCACCATTTCATAAGCCGGTCGGCCTTCGCGGTCGAAATCGACCACCAGCATGTCGAGCGGGGCGATGCGCATATAGGCAAAAAGCTCCGCCTCGCTGTCAAAGGGGCGGACGCGCAGGCGTGAGTCGCCGGCCAGCACCATGGTCAGCAGGGCGCTGAGGGCCGGATTGGCGGCCAGAATGGCGATGGTCTTGCCCGCAGCAGTCACGCAAATCCCCTTCATCTCGTTAAGCCTTCGTTAACATGCTCAAACGGGGGATAGAAGAGCGCGGTTCCAGTTCTCAAGAGACAATAGCGTCCTGCGGCACCGCGACCGGTTGCGTCTGGGGCCTTGCACTGGTTGATTGCGGACTATTCTGGACTGGTGCGAGCGGGACCGTTGCGACCGATCTATCTGCTACTGGGGCTGGCCACGACGGGGATCGGCATTGTCGGCGCCTTCCTGCCGCTGCTGCCCACCACGCCGCTGCTGATCCTGGCAACATGGTTCTTCGCCCGCTCCTCGCCACGGCTGGAACGCTGGCTGCTCGAACATCCCAGATTCGGCGGCCTGCTGCGCGCGTGGCGGGATCAGGGCGCCATTCCGCGCCGCGCCAAGATACTGGCCTGCTGCGGCATTGCGGTGGGCGTGGTGTTCTTCTGGATCGGCGCCAGGCCGGGCTATTGGCTATGGCTGACCGGCGCCGCCATTCTGGGCGGCAGCGCGGGCTATATCCTCTCCCGGCCCAGTGGCTCGGCGCCCGCCAAGACAGAATAGCGCCAACAAAAAACGGCGGGATCACTCCCGCCGCTTGGTCTGGCAAAGAAGCACCGCAATCAGGCGGTGGCTTCCTCGAACATCTTCTCCACATACTCCCAGTTCACCAGATTATCGAACCAGGCTTCGAGATATTTCGGGCGGGCATTGCGGTAGTCGATGTAATAGGAGTGCTCCCACACATCCACGCCCAGGATCGGGCTGGCACCATTGACCAGCGGCGATTCCCCGTTCGGGGTCTTGGCCACTTCCAGCTTGCCATTCTTGACCGCGATCCAGGCCCAGCCCGAACCGAACTGGGTGGTGCCGGCCGCGATGAAGTCGGCGCGCAGCTTGTCAAAGCCGCCAAGATCACTGTCGACCGCAGCTTGCAGCTTGCCCGGCAGCGACTTGCCGCCGCCATTGGGCTTCATCCAGTTCCAGAAGTGGATGTGGTTGTAATGCTGGCCCGCATTGTTGAACAGGCCCGCATTCTTGCCGTGGCTTTCCTTGACGATCTCTTCGAGACTCTTGCCCTCAAGGCCGGAGTCCTTGAGCAGGTTGTTGCCGTTGGTCACATAGGCCTGGTGATGCTTGTCGTGGTGAAACTCTAGGGTTTCCGCCGACATGTAGGGGCCCAGTGCATCATAGGCATAGGGCAGGGCGGGCAGTTCAAACGTGGTCATGTTAGCCTCCGGTTGGATTTCAGGATGACGCTGGCGAGAGCCGCATTTCGGCTCTGGTTATAGGCAGATGCGTTTGGCGCAACAATGTCGCGCCGGCAACTAACCGTCCAGTCCGGCTGACTTTATTGCAAAAGCATAGCACTGGGCGGTTTCCTTGAGGCGGTCGAAGCGACCGGACGCACCAGCATGGCCGGCGCTCATATTGGTCTTGAGATATAATGGTGCGTCCCCGCTCTTGGTTGCCCTGAGTTTTGCCACCCATTTGGCCGGCTCCCAATAGGTCACCCGCGGATCGGTAAGACCGGCCAATGCGAAGATCGGCGGATAGGCCTGCGCCGAGACGGCTTCATAGGGGGCATAGGTGGCGATGCGGGCGTAGTCTTCCGCGCTGGTGATCGGGTTGCCCCATTCGGGCCATTCGGGTGGCGTCAGGGGCAGTGTGTCGTCGAGCATGGTGTTGAGCACGTCCACGAACGGCACCTGGGCGATGATCCCGCCCCACAGATCCGGCCGAAGATTGGCAATGGCGCCCATCAGCATGCCGCCGGCCGAGCCGCCTTGGGCGATGATCCGGCCCTTCTGCGTGTAGCCGGTCTCGATCAGCATCTCGGCGGCGGCAATGAAGTCGGTAAAGGTGTTGGTCTTGTGCTCGCGCCGGCCCTGCTTGTACCAGCGATAGCCCTTGTCCATGCCGCCGCGAATATGGGCGATGGCATAGACAAAGCCCCGATCGACCAGCGAGAGGACAGAAACCGAAAAACTGGCCGGCATCGACATGCCATAGGAGCCATAGCCATAGAGCAGGGTCGGGTTGGACCCATCGAGCTTTGTGCCCTTGCGATAAAGCAGGGTCACTGGCACCTGTTCGCCGTCACCGGCCGTTGCGAACAAGCGTTTGGTCTCATAATCGGCAGGATCGTGGCCCGAAGGTACTTCCTGGGTCTTGAGCAGGGTCCGCGCGCCGGTTTCGAGATCGACATCGAATACCTGGCTGGGCGTGGTCGGCGACGAATAGGTCAGCCGGAACACACTGGTGTCGAACTCGTAGCCGGTCGACATGCCCAGTGCATAGGCCTCTTCCTCAAAACCAACAATCTCCTCCTTGCCCGTGCGCAGGTCGCGCGCGACGATGCGCGGCAGGCCGTCCTCGCGCTCGAGGCGGAGCAGATGGTTGGACAGCAC
Organism: Devosia sp.; assembly: GCA_040218355.1. Lineage (GTDB taxonomy): Bacteria > Pseudomonadota > Alphaproteobacteria > Rhizobiales > Devosiaceae > Devosia. Next base: position 172,561 of record JAVJRP010000022.1, read on the forward strand.
CGCGATATCGAGGATCAGCACGCCCTCGCGATGCGGGACGAGATCGGTCCAGTTCTCGGCGGCGGGGTCGTCGGCCGGGGCGGTGACGATCTTGTAGTCTTCAGCCCCGTCCGCATTGGTACGCATGTAGAGCAGGCCGCCACGCTCTTCGATCTCATATTCCCGATCCGTCACGCGCGGCGCGACCAGGCGTGGCTCGCCACCCTGTTTGGCATCGATCAGCCAGACTTCGCTGGTCTGGTGGTCATGCGCGTCGATGACGATGAACTTGTCCGAAAGCGTCTTGCCCACGCCGACAAAGAAGCCTGGATCCTTTTCTTCATAGACGATGGGGTCCTCGGCCTGTGCCGCGCCCAGCCTGTGGTGGCGCACGCGGAACGGGCGGTGATTGTCGTCATATTCGGTATAGTAGAAGGACCGGCCATCGGCGGACCACACGCTATTGCCCGCTGTGTCCTTGATGGTTTCGATGTCCTTGCCACTGGCAAGCTCGCGCACCACGATATCGAAATATTCCGAACCGGCCCGATCGGCAGCCCAGGTCATGTAGCTGTGGGACGGGTCATGTCCGGCGCCGGCAAAGCCGAAATAACCGTCTCCTGCCTCTACATTGCAGTCTAGCAGTACGGTTTCTTCGCCGCCTTCGCGCGGCGTGCGGACGATCAGGGGGTACTGCTTTCCCTCCAGCATCCGCGTATTGTAGGCCCACGCGCCATCGGGCGAGGGAACGCCGCTGTCATCTTCTTTGATGCGACCGCGAATCTCCTTGTAGATTCTGTCCTGCAGGTCTGCAGTCGGTTGGCCGAACTCGGTCTCGTAGTAGTCGTTCTCGGCCTCGAGATAGGCGCGGATGTCCTTGTCGAGCGTTTCGGGCTTCTGCATCACCTCCTGCCAGTTGTCGGCGCGCAGCCACGCATAGGGGTCATCGCGGGTGATGGTATGATGCGTGTGCGAATGAGGAATGCGCCTGGCAATTGGCGGGGTGGCCTTGGTCATGGTGTCTCCGGACGAGTGGGCGGCGGGCTGCCACAAGAACTTGCCACAGGACATAGGCCGCCCGCCCCGGCTTTGCCACCCCCGCAAGAGATCGAAATCTGTTGGCCCTTTGGTCGCACCCTGACCGATTCCGCTTGTTCCACGGGCCCCAATCAGTAAGGTCGCAAACCAATTCCATCGGAATCGCACTTGGGCGAGAAAGGAGTGGCAGCATTGGGGTCGTCATTTGAGGCAGGCATAGGTCTTGCTGCCGTTGCACCCTTCGTGGCTGCCATTCTGGCACCGTATATCCAGCGTTTCGCGGGCGCATATGCTGGATGGATTCTGGCGATCATTCCGGCCAGCATTTTCCTTTATCTGCTTGGCTTCGCCGATGCTGTCATCCACGGCGAAACGGTTTCCAGCGTCATTGAATGGATCCCGGCCTACGGCATCAACCTCTCCTTTCTGGTCGATGGTCTCAGCCTGATCTTCGCGCTGACCATTTCCGGCGTTGGCACGCTGATCATTCTCTATTCCGGGGCCTATCTGGCTGGGCATCATCACCAGGGCCGGTTCCTGGGCTATATGCTGGCCTTCATGGGCGCCATGCTCGGGCTGGTGCTGGCCGACAGCTTGCTGGCCCTGTTCCTGTTCTGGGAATTGACCTCGGTCACCTCCTTCCTGCTGATCGGCTTTGACCATTCACGCCAGGCGGCTCGCCGTGGCGCCATCCAGGCGCTGGTGCTCACCAATATTGGCGGCATGTTCCTCCTGGCCGGCGCCATCCTGGTCTATCAGCTCGCCGGGACCTGGGAGATGAGCGCGGTGCGCGAAATGGGCGAGGTGCTGCGCGGCAACGAGCTTTATCTTCTGGTGCTGATCTGCTTCCTCGGCGCCGCCTTCACCAAATCGGCGCAGTTCCCGCTGCACTTCTGGTTGCCCAACGCCATGGAGGCCCCGACCCCGGTTTCGGCCTTTCTGCATTCGGCCACCATGGTGCAGGCCGGCGTCTATCTGCTGGCGCGCATGACGCCCTCGCTCGGGGGCACGGATGTCTGGACCAATACGCTGGTAATCTTTGGCGGCGTTACGCTGATCTGGGGTTCGCTGGGCGCGCTCAAGCAGACCGATCTCAAGCAGATCCTGGCGCAATCCACCATCGCCTCGCTCGGCCTTCTGGTCCTGCTGATCGGTTTGGGCAGTGACTATGCAATTTCTGCCATGGTGGTCTATTTCGTGGCGCACGCCTTCTACAAGGCGGGCCTCTTCATGGTGGCTGGCGCCATCGACCATGAGGCCGGAACCCGGGAAATCACCGCTCTGGGCGGACTGGCCGAAAAGATGCCGGTTACCTTTATCGGCGCGGCGCTGGCGTCGCTTTCCATGGTTGGCCTGCCGCTGACCATTGGCTATTTCGCCAAGGAAGAGATGTATCTGGGACTGATGAGCGGTGAATGGACTGCCATCCTGGTGATGATCGTGCTGATCGCCGGCAATGCCATGCTGGCTGGCGTGGCGCTGCTGGTGATGATCCGGCCCTTCCTCGGCGAAGCCGTGGCGACACCCAAGAAACCGCACGAGGCCCCAATCGCCATGCTCGCCGGCCCCATTCTGCTCGGTGCCGGTGGCATTATTGCCGGTATCCTGCCCGACTGGCTTGGCCATGACGTGCTGGTGCCCGGAGCTTCGGCTATTCTGGACCGTGCGGTCGAAAGCCATCTGACGCTGGCGCTGGACTTCACCAGCCTGTTGCTCTGGCTGTCCGCATTGACCTGGCTATTGGGCGTTCTGATCTATCGCCAGGCGGACACCATTCGCACCCTGCTGCGCCGTTTCGACAAGGCCCTTGGCTGGACGGCCGACACGGTGTTCGATATCGTCATGTTCAGCCTGATCCGCTTTTCGGGGGCGTTGACCCGCTTCCTGCATCACGGGCAGCTTGAATTTTACCTGGTGATCGTCTTTGCCGCGCTGGCCGCTGCCCTGTTCGGACCCATGCTGGTCTGGGGTGGGCTCGATTGGCTGGAGCCGACCGCCGAGTTGGGCGATTGGAGCCAGCGCCTGGTTCTTCCGGCCCTGGCGCCTTATGAATGGGGTGTGCTGGCGCTGGCTGTGCTTGGGCTCATCGCCGTGTTGATTGCTCAGTCGCGTCTGGTGGCGATCCTCTCGCTTGGCGTGCAGGGCACCGCAGTCGCCTTGATCTTCCTGCTCTTTGGCGCGCCGGACCTGGCCTTTACCCAGCTTATGGTGGAAATTCTATCGGTGGTCATCCTGACCTTCGTGATGACGCGCCTGCGGCTCGATCAGCGCGATCACCGGCCCTTCGAGGATTGGGCGCGCGATGGCACACTTGCGATCGTTTGCGGACTTGGCGTCAGCCTGCTCCTGATGCTGGTGCTTAACGGGACGCTCGACACACGCCTGTCCGATTTCTTCACCGCGACCAGCGTGCCGATTGCCCATGGGCACAACATCGTCAACGTGATCCTGGTGGACTACCGCGGCTTCGATACGCTGGGTGAAATTGCTGTGGTCATGGGGGCCGGCATGGCCGTTCTGGCCCTGTTGCGGCGCCAGAAGAAGCCGACACCGGCACCATCGGAGCCGGCCAAGCCCAAGCGGACCCGCAAACCCAGGAAGGCCGCATCATGAACACGGTCATCTTCCGCACCCTGGCCCCCTTGATCGTTGCGATCATGCTTGTCTTCTCGGTCTATGTGACGCTGCGCGGACACAATGAACCGGGCGGCGGCTTCATCGGCGGTCTGATCGCGGCTGCGTCTATCGCCGTGTTCGGCATGGCCGCCGGTGTTAGTGCAGTGCGCCGGTCCCTGCGCTTCGACCCCATGGCGATTGCCGGTTTCGGTGTGGTGCTGGCCGGCCTTTCCGGCCTGGCGAGCCTGCTGACTGGCTCCCCCTTCATGACCAGCATCTGGCTCTATCTGGAGTTCGGGCCGAGCATCATCCCGCTCTCGACCCCGCTGTTCTTCGACCTGGGCGTCTATTGCGTTGTGTTCGGTACCCTGTCTGCCATTGCCCTGTCGCTTGAAAGCGACCGCGAAGAGGATCTTTGAGATGGAGTATATCCTCGCCGCCCTTGTGGGCCTGTTCATCACTATCGGGACCTACCTGCTACTCTCGCGTTCGGTGATCCGCATGCTGATTGGCCTGACCATCTTCAGCAATGGCGTGCTCCTGCTGATCTTTACGGCTGGCCGCCTGACTCAGGAAGTTGCCCCGATCGTGCCTGAGGGGCTTGAGGTGCCCGAAGGCGCAATCGCCAACCCGCTGCCACAGGCGCTGATCCTGACCGCCATCGTGATTGGCTTTTCAATGTTTGCCTTCCTGCTCGTGCTGGCGTTTCGCGCCTATCAGAGCCTGGATGCCGACAATACCGACACCATGCGCCTGGCCGAGCCCGACAATGCGCCCAACCCGCCGCTGAGCTACTGACCCCATGGCCACTTCCACTCCGACAACTGATCTGCCCGCGGCCATGATCGAGACGGCAATCCCGGCCTCCGACTGGGTCATTGTTCTGCCCATCGCCCTCGCCCTGATGGGGGCCGCCGGGCTGATGATGTTCCGCCGCAGCAATGGCACGCCGCTGATCGGCGCCTTGATAGTGGTTCTCGCCATTATTGCCTGCGAGATCGCGCTCTTGTTCGAGGTACTGGCCAATGGCCCGGTCAGCATGACCATGGGACGTTGGCTGCCACCTTTCGGCATCAGCCTGACGGCCGACATTTTCGGCGCCAGCTTTGCCCTGGCCGCTGCCGTGGTGACGCTGATCGTGTTGTTCTATGCAGAACTGGATCGGGCAAATGCGGACGGGCGCGATGCTTTCCATCCCATGGTCCTGCTGCTCTTGGCCGGCGTCACTGGCGCTTTCCTCACCGGGGATTTGTTCAATCTCTATGTGTGGTTCGAGGTCATGCTGATCGCCTCGTTCGGGCTGATCGTGCAGGGCAATCGGCCGCTGCAGCTCGATGGTGCGGTCAAATACGGCTTCCTCAATTTCCTGGCGACGACATTCTTCCTGATGTCTCTCGGCCTGCTCTATGGTCTGCTTGGCACGCTCAACATGGCGGACATCATGCGGGTTGCAAGCTCGGCGAATCCGGCGGCCATGGCCGGGGTGGCCGCACTCTTGCTGCTGGCCTTCGGCATGAAGGCGGCAGCTTTCCCGGTCAATGCCTGGCTGCCGGCCTCCTATCACACTCCGCCAGCCGCCATATCGGCCCTGTTTGCGGGCTTGCTGACCAAGGTTGGCGCCTATGCCATGCTCCGCTCGCTCGTGGTGGTGCTGCCGGCCAGCCGGGATATGCTTGAGCCGGTGTTGGCGTGCATAGCCATCGGGACGCTGCTGATCGCGCCGCTTGGAGCCATCGCCGAAACCAATCTGCGCCGCGCCATCGGCTTTGTGGTAATCGGCGGTATCGGGGCGGTGATCGCTGGGCTGTCCATGCCCAGCCTGAATGGCGTGGCCGGATCGGGCCTTTATATCTTCCATGCCATTCTGACCATGACCGCGCTCTATATGGTCGCCGGTCTTGTCGAGAAGACCACCGGGCAAAGCGACACCAGGCACATGGGGGGTCTCTATGCCGCCAATGCGCCGCTCTCCATTCTGTTCATCTTGCTGGTCCTGGCCTCTGCCGGCGTGCCGCCATTCCTTGGTTTCTGGCCCAAGCTGCTGCTGCTCGAAGCCGGCCTCGACCAAGGCGTGACCGGCGCCGCGCCCGGTTGGCTTGGTACGGCTATGGTCTTGGCATTATTGATAAATGCCGTCCTGACCCTCATTGCCGGCACCCGCCTCTGGGCCCACGTCTTCTGGCGCTCAGGGCCGGAAGGGCAGGGGTCCGAACACGGTTCGGTCGCGCTCGAACCCTTCGACAAGCGCGGCCACCTGGCCCTCGGCGCAACAACTCTTCTTGTCGCCGGCATCGTGGTCGCCGGGCTCTGGCCGGGGCCGTTGATGGAAGGTGTCAGCGCCGGCGCTGCCGATATCCTTGATCCGGCGCGCTATGTTGAGGCCACCGGCCTGGCAGGAGACGAGCTATGAACACAGTCTTTCTGGTTGTCGTCCTCGCACTGGTCTGGGCTGGTATTTCGGGAAGCTTTTCCGGCCTTAATCTGCTGCTGGGCGGTGTTGTCGGCGGCGTGGCTGTCCTGGTGCTGCGCGAGGCCTTCGCCAGTCCCCGGGCTCTGCGGCGCATTCGACGCATCATCTCCCTTGCCGCGCTGTTCCTTTACGAACTGGTCGTCAGTGCCGTGCGCGTGGCCATCGTGGTTGTGCGCCCCGACCTGTCAAATGCGGTCCGCCCCGCCATCATTGCGGTGCCACTTACAGTAAAATCTGACGCAGAAATCACGCTTCTGGCGAACATGATCACGCTGACTCCGGGCACGCTCAGTGTTGACGTGGCGGCCGACAAGTCGGTGCTCTATGTGCACGCCCTGAATATGGCCGACAAGGAGGCGATGATCGCCGACATTGCTAATGGCTTTGAGAAGAAGATCCACGAGGTGTTCGAATGACCGCGACACTCTTTATCGAGTGGGCGACATTGATTTCGCTCGTCCTGCTGGCCGTCGCGCTGTTGGTCTCGCTGGTGCGTATCGTGATTGGGCCATCCCTGTCCGATCGTGTGCTGGCGCTTGACCTGCTGGCCGTTGTCGCCATGGGCTTCGTCGGCGCCATTGCCGTCAGAACCGGGCTTTGGCTTTACCTCGATATTGCGATCGCTCTGGCTCTGCTGGGCTTTCTCGCCACAGTGGCCCTGGCGCGCTACGTCCTACTGCGCGGCGCCCGGCAAAATCCGACGCAAGGGGAGCGGCGCTGATGCTTGAGGGAATTGAACTCTATCTCGGTGGCACGCTGCTGGTACTGGGCGCAGCATTCACCCTGCTTGCCACAATAGGGGTCGTGCGCTTGCCGGACCTTTATACTCGTATGCATGCAGCGTCCAAGGCCGGTGCTGTCGGTGGTGGACTGATTCTTCTTGCCGTGGCCGTATTGAGCCAAGACGCAGCGGTATCGGTGCGTGCTATTATTGGGGTCATGTTTGTCTTGCTGACTACACCTGTTTCGGCCCATCTATTGGCGCGTGCGAGTTATCTTACTGGATATCGTCCATGTAATGATACTGTTATCGATGACATAGCCCAAAGCAACGAATAATATTCGTTGCCATAATCCCGTTCCATATTACATGTTAAGCGTGTCTCTCGGGGGTTGCGTGTGCTAGTAAACGATCATATTAGATCAGTAAGGCTAGTAACTGCCCTTGTTGCGGCCCAATAAAAAAATATGGAAGGTTGAAAGATGAACGACGATACCGGCGCGTTCGCTGCAGTTGAGTCCGACCTGATCGAGCTCAGCACAGAAATTGTTTCGGCTTATGTCAGCCACAACGCGGTCAGCCCCGGCGATCTGCCCAAGTTGATTGCAGAGGTTCACGGTGCCTTGCGCGCCCTGCAGGCCAACGAGAATCCGGCACCGGTTGAAGAACTCAAGCCCGCTGTGCCGATCCGCAAGTCCGTAGCCAATGACTTCATCATCTGTCTCGAGGATGGCAAGAAGTTCAAATCGCTCAAGCGCCACTTGCGCACGCACTACAATCTGTCTCCGGAAGAATACCGCGAGAAGTGGGGCCTGCCTGCTGACTACCCGATGGTGGCGCCCAGCTATTCGGCGACGCGCTCCAAGCTGGCCAAGGACAATGGCCTGGGCCGCAAGGCCGACTGATCCAGCACGCAGATCGACGCTGAATTGCTATGGCCGCCCCTGAGGCGGCCATTTGCTTTTGCAGCACCCCTGTAGATTGTGAGTACCAACTTATCCCCGGATGGGTGGCTTTGGTTAGTAAATAGGAATATCATCCTATTTCGGACGGAGCACCTTTCCCATGGAACAATTGCACCACGAACATTCGGCACCTTTTCTCGCGGTCCGGCACACCCAAAGCGCTGTGCGTCACGCGGCAAATCTTGTTGCCCATCATGCAAGTGTCGACATCTCCATGATCTTTCACACCAGTCGGTGCGGCATCACGGCAGCCCGAGCGCGCCAGCTGGCCATGTATCTGGCCCATGTCGTCCTCGGCGAAAGCCTCACAGACATTGGACTCGCATTTGGTCGGGATAGGACAACGGTCTCGTATGCGTGCAATCTGATCGAGGACATGCGGGACGACGTCGCGTTCGACCGCGAAGTCACCGATCTCGAAATGCGGTTGCAGACCTTGGCGGGTCTGACTCATGAGTGAATTGCCCGAAGCCGTGACGCGCCTCTTGGGATCGGGTGGGCAAGAGGGATATTTGGCCGCACACCATACTGAGGCAGCGCGATTGATCGCCAGGACGTTTGAACAAGCCATGCTGCGTCAGCGCGTGACCATGTCTTACGACCTAGTTCGCATTGGCCGGGAAGGAAATGGGCATGGGCAGGCCGAGTTGTCTGAAACTGTCGAAGATGCTCGGCAAAGGCTGGCGCGTCTGGCCCACCGCATTCCGTCGGACTGCTGGGGCGTGCTGACCGACATCTGCGTCTATGACAAAGGCCTGCAGCAGATCGAAACGGAACGCCGCTGGCCCCGGCGGAGTGCCAAACTGGTCTTGCGGATCGGTCTTGAGCAACTGGCCAGTTTGATGGGGCTGGACGCAGCGGCCAGGGGGCGGGAACGGTCTGGAGTGACGTCATGGTTGCCCGAACGCCCCGCCATGTTTCCTGAGCCCGAAAATTAACGATGTAATCTTTAGTAATGTTTGGGCGTGGCGCCGACGTGATATTGACTGCCATCTCCGTGGGGGCACAGTCCCGTGAACACCAAGATCCTGTCCATTCAATCACTGCGCGCGCTAGCGGCCATTCTGGTGCTTGCTTCGCATGCCTTGCTCTATCCGCTCGCCGAGCAGACCTTGGCCTATGGCCGTCTGGGATGGCTGGGCGTCATCCTGTTCTTCGTCGTCTCCGGCTTCATCATGGTCGCTGTCACGGGGCAGGGAGGCTTTGAGGCCGGGGCGTTTCTGCGCCGCCGCCTGCTGCGTGTGGTGCCGCTATACTGGGGCTTCACGCTCCTTGCCGCTTTTCTCGCCTTGGTCTTGCCTGACCTGTTCAAATCCACCGTCTTCGACGGGCAGCAATTGCTGCTCTCGCTGGCCTTCATCCCCTTTTACAATCCAGCCAGTCATGGTCTGCATCCGCTTTACAAGCTTGGCTGGACGCTCAATTACGAGATGTTCTTCTATGTCAGCTTTGCCCTGCTGGCCGTGCTGCGCGCGCGCCAGCGGGTGATGGTGTTGACGATGGCGTATCTGACGCTGTCGCTGACCGGACTGCTGCTGCATCCCGAGAGTCCGATACCGGCTTTCTACACCAGCTATATGCCGCTCGCCTTCGTGGCCGGTGCCTGGCTTGGGCTTGCTCATATCGAGGGGCGGCTGCTCAATATGCCACGGTCAATGATTGTACCGCTGTTGGCCATTGCCTTGGCAGGTCTGATGGAAGGGTTCTGGCTCGATCGCGGGGTGGTCGAGGATGAATCCGCGTTTCTCGGGTTCCTGGCCTTTGCTGTCGCCGTTACCGCGCTGTTTGTCGGCGTGGAAGCGCGCCTGCCGCGCATGCAATGGCTCGAACGGTTGGGGGATGCGTCTTACTCGATCTATCTGGTGCACATATTTGCCGTGGGCGCCTTTGCCGGCTTTGTTCTCAAACTGCTGCAGCCCGGTGACACGCTTGTCGTTGCTGGTGCAGTGATGTTGGCCATTCTTGGCGGCCTGGCGCTGGGCTGGGCCTGCTATGCGATGATCGAGAAGCCGCTGATGGCGCGCTTGCGGCGCTTCACCTAGGCCAGAGCCGTCCGGGCCTCGCCGCGTATCCGATTGACCATGGCGACCAGCCCATTAGAGCGTTGCATGCCCAGATGCTCGCTCAGGCCCAGATTTCGGAACCACTCAATGGCGTCGGTCTCGGCGATCTCGGATGCAGGGCGGCCCGAGTAAAGGGCGATGAGCACCGCCACCAGCCCCTTGGTGATGATGGCGTCAGACTGGCCCCGAAACGTCAAGATCGTCGCTCCACCCTTATGCTCGGTGCTCGACACCAGCCAGACATTGGAAACGCATCCCCTGACCTTGTTCTCGGCGGTCTTTTCGCCATCCGCCATTGGAGGCAGCGCCTGACCGAGCTCGATAAGGTAGTTCAACCGGTCTTCCCAGTCATCGAGGAAGGAAAGGTTGTCGGCGATGTCCTGAAATGGCTGAGGCTGTGTCATGCGCCCTATCTAGGGGATGGATCGTGCCAATGCCAGAGCCATGCATGGACAAAGAAAAAGCCGCAGATGCGGGGCAGCGCATCTGCGGCAGGAGCCAGGGGTCTATGGAGTAGCGTCGCTTGGGGAAGTGACACGACCCCTGGAGTAGCTTCCAGCGCCGGGGCAGGCGCCTGTTATCCCGCGCGGTCCGGCCGAGGTCGGGGCATCGGAACCGCGTTGAGTGCCGGCAATGCATGCATGGGGGCGCCGGCAAGCTGGGTCGACTGAAGTGCCGCGGCGGCGATGGCCTTGCCGCCCAGGCACTGAATTTCACTGCATTCGATAGCGTCGATCTGCGCGGCCACGAACTGGCTGCCGCGGGCCATCGCCTCACCGGAGAGGTTTGCGGCGGCATCGCCCACATCCACTCCGGGCCGAATGACCAGGAAGGCAAGGGTTAGCCAGAATACCGAGCGCAGCAGAAACATGTTTTCCAGGTCCATCGAGGCCGGAAACTGTCCGGCTGATGAGACCAGGCTAAGGACCGCAAATTAAGCGCGGCTGGGGCAAGTCGATAAAATTTGAATCAAATGCCGACTGGCCCGGCAAGGGGGCAAGACCTTGTTTACGCTAACTGGTGAAACACCCGCGCCACGACCGTGAATCAGATCGATAGGGGGCGTGGCTTAAGCCCCTCTTAGCGGTTGCTGGCCGAGGCTCAAGTCAACAACGACCCGGTTTCAGTCGGGCGCAAATGGCTCGGGGAAGGGCCAAAGAACGGTCCTTGGACCGCAGGAATACAGGCGTCGGTTAGTGAGTTTTTTTGTTGATGCGTAGCTTCACCCTATTCGGAGCCAGCAAGAGAAGCGTCACCGCTTCGTCCGGCTCTGGCAACTGGCCCGAGCTGCTGCGCCGCGCAACCATCGCGAACAATGCGAAACTGCTTGCCGCCGCTGCGCTGTTGGGCATGATCCCGGCAATCTATGCCCTCATTTCAGGTGTTTCGGTCCCCTTCCTGCTGGCCTCGGTTGTACTGGCGGGCGGGTTGATCAGTCTGGCGTTGCACCAGCGCGGCCAGCATGAAATCGCGGCCGCAGCGCAGGTTGCCACGCTGATGGCAACAGGCATGGTGTTGACGCTGGTTGACCCTCGATTGGGCGATGCCGGCATGGCCATGGCGGTCATGGGGCCGGTGCTCGCGGGCTTGATCGCGCGTAGCCCGCTGCGCCGATTGAGCTGGCTCGGTCTGGTGCCGGTGACAGCGCTGGGCGTGATTGCGGCCAGTCTGGGCTTGCCGGCGGTGCCGCTTGCCGACGCCATCCTGACCTATAGTTCGGCTGCTGGCTTTGCCGTTGCGTTTGCCGTTGTCGCCTTCAGCGCCCACCGCATCAACATGGCGTTCGAGGTGAACGACAAGGCCCAGGTCAGCGCTTATCGCCATCTGATCGAACATGTTCAGGACACCGTGCTGCGCCTGTCGACCGACGGCAATATTCTGGTGGCATCGCGATCGTCGGAAACCCTGTTTGGCTGTCCGCGCTACCAGGTGGCCGGCGCAAAGCTTGCCGAACGCCTGCACATCATGGATCGCCCGGCGTTCCTCACAGCCCTGGCCGAAGCCGCGCAGGATGGGCGGAACCGCCTGATCGAACTGCGCCTGCGCCAGGACGACCCGCATGCCCGCAGCAATATTCCCCGCTTCCTGTGGGTCGAAATGCAGCTTTCGCCGATCATTGGCGATTCGGCCGGCGGCGATCGGCACGACGTCATTGCGCTGTTGCGCGACATTACGGCCCGCAAGGACGCCGAAGCGGCCATGGCCGAAGCGCGCCGCGTTGCCGAAGACGCGTCGCAGGCCAAGTCCCGCTTTCTGGCGACTATCGGGCATGAGTTGCGCACACCGCTCAATGCGGTGGTCGGCTTTTCGGAGATGATGTCGAGCGGTATCGGTGGGGATCTCTCGCCGACGCATAAGGAATATGCCGGCCTGATCCAGCAGAGCGGCAAGCACCTGCTCGAAGTGGTCAGCATGTTGCTCGACATGTCGCGCATCGAGGCCGGCAAGTTCGAGATTCAGGCCGACTCCATGGATGCGGGCGCTATAATCCCGGCCTGTTTTGCCATGGTGGAGACGCTGGCGCAGGAACGCAATGTCAGGCTTGTGTCGGAGATTGAACCGGATCTGCCGCTGATGTCGGCCGATGAGCGGGTCTGCAGGCAGATTGTGATCAATCTGCTCTCCAACGCCGTCAAGTTCAGTCATGAAGGCGGGTTGGTAACTGTTGCGGTCAAGCGGCAGGGGCAGTCGATCAATTTCTCTGTGAAGGATCGCGGTATCGGCATGGCTCCCGCAGCCATGGCGCGAATCGGTGAACCCTTCTTCCAGGTTCAGGATGGCCTAAGCCGCAAATATGAGGGGACTGGTCTCGGACTTTCCATCGTCAAGGGCTTGGTCGAGCTGCATGGGGGCACATTGCGCGCCATGTCGGAGATCGGGGCGGGGACAACCATCACTGTTTTGCTTCCTATAAACGGTCCGGCAACCAAACCGGGCGAAACTGCTGATATTCTGCAACTTCATCGTGAGCCCGTGGCTGCGGCCCCCACTTCATGGCCAAACGAAAAAAGAAAAGCACAATGACGGCTTCGACCCTGACCCAACTGCCGCTTTTGGCTGGCAGCGCCCTGCTTGGCACCGTAAGCCGCGCGGGGCTCTGGACCATTTCGCGCTACATGCGCGCGCCCCTGGCATCCACTGGCCTGTTGGCCATGGTGACCTTGACCGCCCTGGCGGGCAGCAACGCCCTGTTCTTCCAGACGGCAGAGCACCCTTCGCCATTCTTTGCCCCGTCGCGCAATGTAATTGCGCCGCTGCCGACACCGGTTGTCGAGCGTCCCGTCACGCCGCGGACCAGTTCGGTCGAGCCGGCCCCCATGCTCCCCGAGCTGCCACAAGCGAGCGCAGAGACTACAGGCAGCGTTGCCGCGCCGGTGCAACGGGTTGTGCCGGATGCACCCGTGGGCAATGCGCAGATGTTCGCGGTGCAGACGAAGTTGATGGAGCTGCAGCTCTTCGACGGCGATGTCGATGGTTATTATGGGCCCAAGACCGCCGAAGCCATTCGGGCGTTCGAGCAGCGCAATGGCATGACCCCGACCGGCGCCAATGACCCGGCAGTTATTCAGGCCATTCTCGATGCCGATTCCGCCGGGCGCGTGAGTTCGCCGGTCGCTACCCAGCCACAGGCCTTGCGCGCGCCGACGCCTGTCGTTGCGCAGCCTATACCTGTGCAGCAAGTGGCGGTGCCTGCTCCTGCTCCGACGGCGGCTCCAGCCGTTCAGCAAGATCAGGTCGTTGCCCGCTTGCAGACACTGTCGCCGGCCGAACAGGTGTTCGACGATGTCGCCCAGTCGGCGGCCAGTACCATTGATTCGATCATCGCCGCTGTCGATGGATCGCGTGGTGGCGCCGGAAATGATGGCAGTCCGCCCATTCCAAGCGCGTCGCTGCCCGCCCTGCGTCCGGTTTCCCAGGCCATGCCGGCGCCCGTGCAGCAGGTGGCTACGGTCCAGACCCCGCAACCCGTATCCACGCAGAGCCAGACTGTGCAGCTTGCCAGTGCCGCTCCGGCGGCAGCGCCGGCATCCGTGCCGCCCGCAACCGACGCCGCGCTCGTCACCCAGATCCAGACCGGTCTGGCCAGCCTTGGCTTCTTCCGTGGCCCGATCGACGGCAAGCCAGGGCCGGAAACGGCGCGCGCCATTCGCGAGTTCGAGAATTTCCACCGCTACAGAATGACCGGTCAGGTGCAGCCAGACCTGGTGGAGCTCCTGCTTAAGGCAGGCGCGACCATCTGAGGTGTCCAGCCTTCGCAGCGATTTGTGGTGCATGGCATTTGTCCGGCGCCACAATGACATGGGCAATATGTGCGTTGTGGCGCGACGCGGCGATCCCATAGCCGGTCAGATTTTCATCGAGGTCGATCACCTTGATGGCACCCGATCCCTGTTCACACCCGCGCCTACAGTGAGCCGGGGTGATAGTGCGGGTCAGATGTTTCAACGCCGTTTCGAGCGGGTGGAACCCGCCAAGGTGCGCGAGCGCATCGACCAGGAAATCTCATTCGATCCCGACCTTTGGGTGCTGAGCATCGATCTACGCGGCGATGACCTTGGCATCGATCTGGTGCGCGAACCAAAGGGCTAGCCAGCATCCATTGTCATTGACAACGACTTGAGCTGCACAAAAGCAATTGCCGGGACAAGCCCGGCAATCCCGATACGGTGGTCAGCTTGCCGTTGCAGCCTAGCTTGCGCGGCGCACGCCGATCTTGGCCAGGGCCTCAATGGCCTGGTCGACCACCGGGTTGTGCGCCGGGGTGAGCGATGCCGTGCGCCGGCTGGCCTGGGTGAAGGGCTGGTGCTGCGGCTTGGAAAGATCGAGCAGGTTCACTTCGCCGCGCCACGCGCTCATCAGATAGGCCATGGATTCAGGCGAAACAGCCCCGAACAACGTCGCGAAGTCCGCCAGCGCGCGTGAGCGCTCGCTATCGTGGCTCGTGGCATGGATGAGAACCTTGAGCCCGTCATAGGCTGTGGAGCCGAAGGCCCGCAGTATGACGAACAGCGAGGCACCGGTCACATCATGCGCGATCTGGCCGCAGCGGACTTCATCCAGCCCGGTGATCTGCGCCAGCAAGCGCGTGACTTCGGGACGGCGGTTCTCCGAAAAAAGCTTCATCAGCGCCTTGGTCAGTTCGCCGGTTGCGACCGAGAGCTGCTCGATCGTGCGCGAAATCGGCGCTTTCGGCGTCGTGCGGTTGGCAAAGGCCTGGATGACCTTGACACGATGCTCATCCGAGAGATCAAAAAAGGCCGGGGCCAGCAGGGCCGCGTCGAAATCGTCGCGCTTGCCCAGTGCTTCGGCGACCAGATGATCCATCTGGGCGGAGCGCGCCAGCGCGCTGAGATAAGCGCCGCGCGGCACGATATGAGTATTGGCGGCGAGGGCGCGATAGACCTTGCGCGAATTCATCTGGAACAGCTTGGCCAGGACCACATTGCTGAGGTCGGCGCGGGTCGCCAGCGTAGCGCAGGCCGGCACGTCATAGCGGCTGATGGTGTCCAGCATGGTCTGGTCTGAGAGTTCGACCGCCCCTTCAAGGAAGGGGATGAGGTCTTCGCCAATGTTTTCCACAACCAGTCGTTCGAGGGTCGGGGAGAGTATTTCCGCTCGGCCCAGAATAGCGGCGCCTTTGGCGCGGGCCTGCGGGCCGGCAATGGGGAACAGCCGCCCCGCCAGCGCCTCGAACTGTTCCATTTCGGGAACAGTGGGCTTGCCGCGCCGCGCATAGGCGTCGCAGGCCGCGATCAGCAAGGTGTTTGTGCGATCGACACCACCGGTTTCGATCAGCAACTGAAAGGTCTCGTAGGGCTGAAATCCAAGCATATCCGGCGGAACCATCGACTCATTTATGCATCCGATTTGATGCAAGTCAGACTCTTGCCGCCAATTCGTTAGCAGACTGTTAACCTTGACGATCTCTTAATGCATATCAGCGCGAGGGGCGTCGCGCCGGGACGAGACTACTCAACTCGCTGCCCCCACTAGGGACGGGGGAGCGGCGCAGCATGGAGGCCAGCTTGGGTAAGCTGATAAAGTTCGAGGGGCGGAAGACATCCGCCGGCGCTGGGAAGCAGATTTCCGGCGACGCCCAGATCCTGATTTTTACCGGGGTGCGTTATGAACGCGGGACGCCGCCGCCACCAACCAATCACAGCGACAACAGGCGCAAGCGAAAGCGTGTCTGAACGCCATCGCGGCTTGTTGTTCCGCACATTCGCATTGATCACCATGGCTGCATTGGCGGTGGGCTGCGTGGCCCGGCCAGTAGGCGATTTTGGCCGTGCGCAGCCCAGCGTGCTGCACGACCAGATCATGCCCTATGCCGGCGAGCTGATCGCGACCAATCGCAAGGAGCCGGTGTCCAACCTCAACCAGACCGACCAGGAACGCGAGATGCACGATCGCACCTGGCGCTTCCTGATTGCAGCGCATAGTCGCGACTGGATGTTTGATTCTTCGGTGGAACTGCAGCGCACCCGGATCGGACCGGCGCGCGATTACCGCTACGGCGTTGAGCGCTACTACAATTGGCTGCGGACGACGCAATACCGCTCCTCGCCAACGCGTTACAATACGGTCGGCCGGCACATTCTTGCCGATATCGATACGCTGCCCACGACTTTCCAGTCGATCTGCGCCGTTCAGGAGGTGGATCGGCAGCGGCGCGTGGCTTTGGCCGAACTGAGCGGGATCGAGGATAGCGTGGCCGGTAATGTCGCGGCGCGGCACACCGAGAATCAGTGGCACGTCGACTGGTTCGTCCGGGCGCTCAATTATCGCTACGAAAGCTATTCCTACGCGCTCGATCACCTGCTGGTGGAAACGCCCCACGAACAGTCGATGAGCGTCGACGAGAATTTGCGTCGTATGCGCCCCTGGGTCGATCGGGCCAATCGCGGTGACTTCTGCTCGTCCAACTCGGGCAGTGGCAGCGGGCACGGTGTCACCATACCGTCGCGCTTCCAGACCATGGTTCATGATCAGGAAATTGTGCCGCAAAAATAGTGGCGCCGGAGGATGAGTGACTGAAGCGAAGAGTAACCCGCAGGGGACGCCCGGCGAGGTATTTCTAGCCTTTCTCAAGCTGGGACTGACCAGCTTTGGTGGCCCGATTGCCCATCTGGGCTATTTCCGTGACGAACTGGTGACGCGCCGCCGCTGGATCGACGAGGCCGGTTATGCGGATCTGGTGGCGCTTTGCCAGTTTCTGCCCGGGCCGGCTTCAAGCCAGGTCGGGTTTGCCCTTGGACTAATGCGCGCCGGCCCAATGGGCGCGCTGGCGGCCTGGACGGCCTTTACGCTGCCTTCGGCACTATTGCTGCTTGCCTTTGCTTTGGGTGCTGCAGCGCTTGATGGTCCGATGGCTCAGGGCGCGTTGCATGGGCTCAAATTGGTGGCCGTGGCCATTGTGGCGCAGGCCGTGCTCGGCATGGCAAAGAGCCTGACACCGGATCGGGAGAGGGCACTGATTGCAGTGCTGGCCGTTGGCCTAGTTGCACTGGTTGGCGGGGCGATGGTGCAGGTCGGCGCAATCCTGCTGGGCGGTGCGCTGGGACTTTGGCTTTGCCGCGGAAGCGATGCGACTGCATCGCCGCACAGCTTTCCCGGATCACGTACGGTTGGCGTCGGGTTCCTGGTGGCGTTTGCCATCCTGTTGGTTGGCTTGCCGCTACTGGCCGGCATGGGACAGGGGGTTGCCCTATTTGATGCCTTCTACCGCGCCGGTGCGCTGGTGTTTGGCGGCGGGCATGTGGTGCTGCCGCTGCTGGAAGCCGAGGTGGTGACGCGCGGCTGGGTGTCGGCCGATGATTTCCTGGCCGGATATGGCGCCACCCAGGCTATGCCGGGGCCGCTCTTTACCTTCGCGGCCTATCTCGGTGCAGTGAGCGGTGTTGAACCCAATGGGATTTTGGGCAGCGCCATCGCGCTGGTTGCCGTCTTCCTGCCGGGCATGCTGCTGTTGCTAGGCGCTCTGCCCTTCTGGGACCTGTTGCGGCGCTTGCCAACAGCGCAGGCTGCCATGCGCGGGGCTAACGCGGCGGTGGTCGGTATTCTGGGCGCTGCGCTTTACGATCCGGTCTTTGTGAGCGCGGTGCTGCAACCGCTCGACTTTACCCTGGCCCTGGCTGGCTTTGTGGCGCTGGTCGCCTGGAAGGCGCCGCCCTGGGTCGTGGTGCTGTCCCTTGGCGTGGCGGGTGCTTTGATGGGCGTGCTCTAGAGGACTACTGCGCCTGTCGGCGCAGGTAGAGCCATGCGGCGTGAGCGACGAGGGCTGCAAAGAACAGCAGGCCGCCAAGCGACCATGCGAAACCGGCGGTTTCCTGGTCGGCGACAAAGGCCTCAATGCCATTGAGCGCCCAGCTTGCCGGGGTAAGCCACAGCACCGGCCGATACCAGGCATCCTGGGGGATGAAGAGCCCGACGGTGGCGATGGCGGTGTAGAGATTGAGGATCTTGAACAGCCCCAATGCCTGCACCTTGTCGCGCGAAATGGCGGGCACGAGCAGCGTCACCCAAGCGACGGACATGGACAGCGTCAACACCGGCAACAGCCAGTGATGGAACGGCAGGTCTATGGCCTGGGCACTATAGATGAACGCAAATGCATAGATCAGCACAAAGGCAGTGGGCAGGGCAACGCGCGCCCAGAGGACAGCCATGGCCGAGGCCGGGCTGACCAGCAGGGCCTGGTTCACCCCGCTGTCCATTTCGTCGACGATGAGCATGGCGAACAGATAGCCCATGCCGGGCATGTAGCAGAGTAGCAGCAGGAGCTGGGTATTGTGCCACCATTCAGGGTAGAGCCCCATATGGCGAAGCGTGGCCGCCGCTGCGGCCAGCACCAGCAGCATGACCACGACATTGACCATGACGCTATCGCGGGTGATCGAGACGATGTCGTGGCGAATTACGTTGAGAACGCGATCCATCGCTTGGCTCCCTATTCCTCGACGCGGCCGAGTTCGGACGTGTAGGTGACCACGCACCGGTGGAAAAAGACTGCGATCATCAGGGTCATATAGGCAAAGGCATAGATGATGTCGGCCGAACTGATCGCAGCCGGATCTGCCGCCCAAAGCATGGCGCGTAGCATGGCGTGACCGGGATTGATGGCAAAGAGCAGCCACTGCCAGAAGCCGGTGACGACACCGAAGTGTGACAGCAGCGGCAAGAACAGGATGATGGTGATCGGCATGGCGCGGGCGATGAAATGGTTCATCGACTTGGCCCTGGCCACGATCAGGAAACCACCCAGCACCCCGACGGCGCCGGTGAAGATCAAAACCAGCGTGAAACGCAGCACCATGTCGACTGGCGGTACCCAGAATGCCACGGCCACCAGAAACAGGCTGCCGACGATGGCCAGCAGGGTCAACGTGATGACCTTGGCCAGGATATAATCCCGCACCGGCGCTGGCGAGACGGAGAGGGCGGACAGGGTGTTCTGGCTGCGCTCCATAAGAACGATAGAGCCGACAAAACTGGCGCCCACGATGGCCGGGTCAAAGAACAGCACCAGAGTGAAAATTGTCGGCGGCGCATCAGCAGGCAGCAACTTGAGGAAGATGGCGAAGGCCAGTGTGGTCAGCACGGTGAAGAGATAAATATTCTCCCGCGCCTGTAATTGCGCATCCCACAGGACAAGACGCCAAAGGGTTGCGCTCATGGTATCGCCCCCACTTCGGCCGCATCGAGGCGATGGCCTGTGACATTGGTGAAAACCTGATCAAGGCTCGCTTCCTGGGAATGGATGCGGTCGACCTGGCCGGTGCGGAGCAGGGCCAGGAACTCGGCATTGTCGCCCAATCCGTCGAGCGGAAATTCCTGCGCTGCGCCGTCTGTCGTTCCGACCCGCACGAGGCGCCTGCCATGCACCGACTTGAGGGCGTCGGGCGTATCGAGAGCCGCAAAGCGCCCATCCACCATGAAGGAAATACGATCACAGAGCTGATCGACATCGTTCATATTGTGCGTGGTGAGCACGACGGTTTTGCCTGCGCGGGCGAGGTCGGCGATCAGTGACTTGACGATGCCGGCATTGACGGGGTCGAGGCCCGCAGTTGGTTCATCGAGGAAAATCAGCTCCGGGTCATGCTGCAGGGCACGCACGAAGTTGAGCCGCATGCGCATGCCCTTGGAGAAGGTCTCGACCTTCTTGTCGAGATGGGCCTCGAGCCCAACCAGAGCCAGCATATCCGCTGGTGAGCGGCTGGGGCGGGCATAGAGCGAGGCGAAGAAGTTCAGGTTCTCGCGGGCGGTGAATTTGAGATAGTGGTTGGGCAACTCAAACCCCACGCCAATGCGCTCGAAATAGTCCGAGCCCCAAGCGCCGAGTGGCTTGCCCATGATGGTCACTTGACCGCCAAAGCTGCGCTGCTGGCGGGTGAGTACCTTTTGCGTGGTGCTCTTGCCGGCGCCGGATGGACCGAGCAGGCCAAAAATTTCGCCCCGCCGCACGGCGAAGCTCACGCCAGCCACAGCGAGTTGGGCCTGGCCCGCGTAGCGGTAGCTGAGTTCGGTCACCGAGATGATGTCGTCGGCGATTTTGGCCACGGCCATGAACGGCTCCTTGACTTGATTGGCGCAGCGCAGCATAAACAGACCGACGGTCGGTTTGCAAGGAGAATTGAATTGGCGCGGAGCTATCTCAGCGCGGACGAGCGGCGCGAACAGATCCTGGATTGTGCGCAGAACCTGTTCTTCACCAAGGGTTTCGAGGCGACGACGGTGCAGGACCTGATGGTTGCTGCCGGGGTGTCGAAGGGCGGTTTCTATCACCATTTCGCTGCCAAGGAGGATGTGCTGGAAGCCGTGAGCCAGCGTCTTGCAGGCGTGTCTACGCAGCTCATCGAGGAGGTGATGGATGTTCCCGGTCTGACCGCTTTCGAACGGCTCAACCAGTCGCTGCGGGCGTTGCGCCGGTTCAAGGCGGAGCACGCCCAGGGCATTCTGGCGGCATTCGCAGCCTTGCTGCGCCCGGAGAACATGACGCTCTACAACCGGATAAACCGCGTCAATATCGAGGCGGTGCTGCCCCTGTTCACCGAGATCATCGCAGCGGGGCGGGAGGATGGCAGTTTTGACGTGCCCGATGCTCACCTGGCAGCGCAGGCCATATTGGCGCTGGGCAGCATGACCCACGACGCCGTGGCCAGGGCGATCACCAGCAAGGGCACCGGCGATGGACGGGCGGCCAATGCAGCGTTGAGTGCGGCGCTGGACTGGCAGGGTGTGGTGATTGACCGGATACTCGGCCTGCCTGATGGCAGCATCCAGTTTGTGGAACCTGGATTTGTCGACGCGCTCTTGCCGGTGGAGGACTAGACGCGGTGGATCTGTGGTCCCAGCATTGGTGGGACCACAGATCCTGGGTGAGTTTCTTGTGTTTCAGCCCGCCGAGGCTAGCGTGTGCAGCCGATTGACCGCCTTGGGTGCGAATTCTTCCAGCATTGCCACATCCTGCCACTGCGCGGCATGGACCTCTTCGAGCTGGGCGACCAGGGGCAGGGTCGGGTCTGCAAGGAAGAGATATTGCAGATCGTGATGGATGTGCGGCGGCTCTTTGCGCGAAGCCTTTCCTGGCACGTCATGGCTGTCGATGACGAAGGGCAGATCGCTTTGTCTGTGCCATGGGTGCAGGGTCAGGCCGGCAACGCCGGTCTCCTCCTCGGCCTCGCGCATGGCGGAGTGGTGAAAAGCCGGTGCATCCTCATAATGCCCGCCCGGCTGCAGCCAGCGGCCGATCGTGATGTGGTCGATCAGCAAAGTCTGGCGGTGGTCGGGCGAGAGGATAATGGCGCTGGTTGTCACATGGCCGGGATAGGTGGTGCGCAAGTCAAGCCGTTGGCCCTGTTCGATCTGCCAGCGGAGCAAAGAGAGATGTTCGCCTGGCGCGGCGACCTCTGAGAGGTAGCGGGCCACCGTGGCGGCAAGGGTCTGGGCGAATTCGGCAGGTGTTTTCATGCCCGCGGCCCACACGTAATTTCGGACAGTTCCTGCTCGAAGCGGGTGCGCATGGCCTCGTGTGGCGGGGAGAGGCGAACGAGCACGAAGAGCTGGTTGGCTGGTGCCTCAACGATGAGCAGCCCTTCGGCAATATCGATCTGTTGCTGGGCCAGCAAGCGCGTCTGCGCGGCATTGAAGATGCCCATGTCGACGGTTTGGCCGATGCCGTCGCGATTGGTGGTGGAATAGATGACGATGCCATTTTGGTCATAGACGGCCACCGACCAGAAGGCGTCGGGCAGCACGCCATTGAGATAGGCCGGCCCTTCGCCCAGATCGATCTGGCACAACCCGTAGCTCAATTCGGGATCCAGGTGCAGCGGATTGGGGTCACCCTGTGTGACACGGTCGAGCACCAGCACGCGATTATTCGCTTCAAGGGCGCTGACGCGCGACCATGTGGTTTCTTCGGCCAGGAGCGGCAGGGTCAGGATGGCCGTGATATGGATGATACCACCCAAGATCAGCCCGCCGATTAGCCAGAGGAGGGTCCGTGTCACCGGCAATCCTCCAGCGTAATGGAGGGCATGGTGGTGTCCGACGAGGCAAAGCTGGACAGGGCCCGGGTATCATAGAGCGTCAGCACGAGCTGGAACGTGCCGCTGCCGGCCAGCTCAAGCCAATTGCCCGGTCGCAGGCGCGTGCCGACATGTAATTGCATATCGCCATCCGGCTGGCGCAGGATTTCACTGGAGCGCAAGGTTGCCTCCGTGCCGGGGGCGGCGAGGTTGACCCATTCGCTATCGACCGCGGACAGCGTCCAGAAGGTCGACACAGGCACATGCCCGGCGATCACATAGGAGCAGGCCAGATCAAGCGGCGCGCCATCGCTGTCGGTGGTGGCCAGAAATTCCAGGCCCTCGCTTTGCCCAAGCTGAAGCGCCGCCTCCCGGGTGATGTGACCACGCGTATAAGGATTTGGCGCTGGAGAGCCGACATCTGGCCAGGCCGTCCAAGGGCCAAGAGACACAGCCCCAAACAGTCGTCCATCGGTGAGGGCGTAGTAGCTCAGTCCAAAGCCGACAGCCAGGGCAATGCAGATGGCGGTGAGGAGGCGCAAAATGAAACGCACGGGTCAGCTCGTCTGCATTTGTGGCATGGTCGGCTGGGCCGCTGCGTTAAGGGTCGGCAAGGCTTGTAGCAATGCAATTGCCGGTGCGGAAGGCGTTTGTGACGTCAAAGGCCGGTCGGTCCTGACCCCGGCACCTGTGCCGTGTCGCGAACAGGCGCGGTGCTCGCGCTGGCCGCTTCCAGGCGATCTGCCAGATCGAGCAGTTTGCGAGCGGCAGCCGGCTTGAGGCTGGGCGGCCGCTCGATCACCTCTTCGAGTTGTTCAAGGTCTGCATCCGCAACAATGGCCTGTGGGGGCTCGAAGTCGACGCCGAAGACCGGCATGACTTCGATATTGGTGTGAGCAAACGCCATGAACTTCTGCCACGCCGTGGCGGGCAGGGTGCCGCCGGTCAGGTTGTTGGTCGGCCGATAATCGTCATTGCCGAACCAGACGGCGGCCACGTAGTTGCCGGTGAAGCCGCAGAACCAGGCATCGCGATAAGATGTGGTGGTACCGGTCTTACCCAATGCAGGCACGCCCTCCACTGCGGCCCGCCGCCCTGTGCCACCGGTGACCACGGTATGCATCATCTGGTTCATATAGGAGACGGTCTGCTCCGAGAGAACGCGTTCGCGCGTCGCATCAGCGTCACGTTCCCAGACGAGCTGTTCACCAAGCGTGGTCATGCGGGTCAGGCCATAGGCCTGAGTCTTGTAGCCGTGATTGGCAAAGACGGCGTAGGAGCTAGTCATGTCCAGCACCGAAACGGAGGCCACGCCGAGCGCCAGTGAGCGTGTGACAGGGTATTCCTGCCGCAGACCCATGCGATAGCTGAGTTGGGCGATGGCATCGCGTCCGGTCTTGATCGAGAGGGTGACGGGCACAGTGTTGATCGACGCGGCAAAGGCGCTGAGCAGGGTTGTCTGGCCACGATAGGAACGGCCGTAATTCTGCGGGCACCAGTCACCAATGCAGACCGGGCGGTCCGAAATTGTGTCGCTTGGTGTCAGGCCAAGCTGCTCGAAGGCCTCCGCATAGACGAACGGCTTGTAGGACGAACCGGGCTGGCGGGTGGAGACAATGGCGCGATTGAACTGACTCTTGGCGTAGTCCGTGCCGCCCACCATGGCCCGGATGGCGCCCTGGGTGTCGGTGACGACCATGGCGCCCTGTTCGACCCGATATTGCTCGCCCTGCTCGCGGATCACCGAAGTGACGGCCTCCTCGGCATAGGATTGCAGCGTGGTATCGATCGTGGTGCGGACAATGAAATTATTGCCCGGTGCATTGGTGGTTTCGATGATCGCCTTGGCTTCTTCGAACGCCCAGTCGAGGAAGTAGTTCGGGGAATTGATGTCGTCGCTGCGATCAATCGCAGCGGCTGGATGACGGCGCGCGGCCGTCACCTGACCTTCAGTGAGAAAGCCCGAAGCCACCAGATTTGTCAGGACCAGATTGGCGCGGCCACGCGCAGCGGCCAGATCAACATGGGGCGCGTAATTGCCTGGCGCCTTGAACATGCCGGCCAGCATGGCGGCCTCGGCCAGACTGATATCCTGCACGCGCTTGCCGAAATAGAATTCAGCGGCGGCGGTCACACCATAATTGCCACCACCCATGTAGGCGCGGTCGAAATAGAGCTTGAGGATCTGGTCCTTGGAGTAGTTCCACTCCAGCCAGACCGAGAGGAAAGCCTCGACGATCTTGCGCTCCAGCGTGCGCTCGGAGGAAAGGAACAGATTCTTGGCAAGCTGCTGGGTGATCGAGGACCCGCCCTGGGTGCCGCGATCGCCCTGCGCATTGCTCATCAGGGCACGCAGCGTGCCTACGACGTCGATACCGAAATGCTCGTAGAAGCGCCGGTCTTCGGTGGCCAGGGTCGCCTTGAGCAGATAGTCGGGCATCTGGTCGAGAGCGACGCTGTCATCCGAGCGGATGCCGCGCCGACCGATCTCATTGCCGAATCGATCCATGAACACGACCGAATAATCCTCGGCCTTGTTAAAGGCGCCGCGGTCGATGATATCGAAGGCGGGCAAAGCCAGGGCGGTCATCAAAACAGCGCCAATGGCGCCGAAACTGAAGGCGTCGGACAGAATTTCGACGAAGAAGCGCTTTATGCCTGCAACGTGAAATCGGGACATGAAGTCCTGGTAGCGGGTATAGCCACGGCCCAGGGTCTGCCAGAATTCATAGAGCGAGGAATCGAGCCAGGCGTCGGCCGCCAGCATGCCGGCTTTTGGCTTGCGCTTCTTTTCCTTGGTGTAGAATGGATCCTGCACTTCGCACCCCAACGCCCCGTTATGGGGAGGATTGTCCGCAAAACCCGGACAAGGCAACGCAATCGCTGGAATATGATTGCATTGGTCTGCCCGCAAGCGCAAACCGGCAACAGCATGAATGGCAAACGGTAAAGATGGCCTTCTGGGAAGAAAAGTCGCTTGAGCAGATGTCTCCAACCGAATGGGAATCCCTGTGCGACGGTTGCGGGCGGTGCTGCCTGATCAAGCTTGAGGACGAGGATAGCGGCACGCTCATCACGTCTGATGTGCGTTGCAAGCTGCTCGATGGAGACACTTGCGCCTGCACAAACTATCCCCGGCGCAAGGAAATCGTGCCAGACTGCATCAAGTTGACGCCGGAGAACGTGCGGGAAATCCCCTGGATCCCTGCCACCTGCGCCTATCGCCGGCTAGCGGAGGGCAAGGGCCTGGCCTGGTGGCATCCGCTGGTCTCGGGCGACCCGCAAACCGTGGTGGATGTGGGCGTTTCAGTCAAAGGGCGCACGTTTCTGGAGACGGAAATTGATCCTGAGGAATGGGAAGAACACGCCGTGGACTGGCCCGAATGGGAGCCGCCGGAAAGTCTTTGATGTGAAGTGCTTACCTGCTGTTAACCATAAGTGTGGCCTGATTGGCCCAATCGGGTAACGGCCCAGGACAGGCTAGATGAACAGAGTGACCATGAGCGGCAGTGAAGGGCTTTGGGCGCGTATTCGCACAGCGCTGGCGCGTGGCAATGAAGCACACGAACCGCCCTATGGCCACGCCGCCATTGCCCGCAATCCCAACAAGAAGCCCCGCCTGGCGCAGCGCATCGACGAAGAATTGCGGCGCGGCTGGAGCTATTGCGCAGAACGCAACGTGTCGCTGTGTGTTCTGGCCCTCGAAATCGATGGCTTTGCCGAGTATTTCGCCACCTATGGCCGCGAAGCGGTTGAAGACAGCTTTGATTCCCTCGAAGCGATCATTGGCGCGCAGTTGAGCCGCGAGACTGAGATTTGCCTGCGCAGCGGACAGACCGGCTTTGTGCTCGTGCTGCCCGACATGCCGGCCCTGATGGCCCGCGACCTGGCCAGCCGGATTGCCGCTGCATTGCGCCGGGAGGGCATTCCCAATCGCGAAAGCCATGCCGGCCAGGTGACGCTGAGCACCGGGATCGCCGTGGTCAATCCGCAGGGGAAACTGGACCGCTCCGTGCTCAACGCCGCCTCGCAGGCGGTCAAGAAGGCCCAGCGGCGCGGGTTGGCGCGGCTGGAAGTCATGGACCTGCGCGGACGGGACGACAAGCGGCGCCAGGCCGCCTGATATCCCCACGGTTGCCAGGTGAACTGGCAGCCTTTAAGAGACCCGTCCCCGCGCGGTAGGCGCGACCTATCCTTTTTCGCGGACGGCTCGCCATGACCCAATCCTGTGGCCTGGATTTCGGCACATCCAATTCGACGCTGGGGCAGATAGATGCCCATGGCCAACCCGCCCTTGTAGCGCTGGAAGGTGACGAGCGGACGCTGCCCAGCGTGCTGTTCTTCAGCTTTGAGGATGACCAGCTCTACTACGGGCGGGCGGCTGTGGCTGAATATGTCAGCGGTGCCGATGGCCGGTTGATGCGCTCGCTCAAAAGCGTCCTGGGGACGGCACTTTTCGCCGATACAACCCGTGTCAAGAAGCGGCGCCTCGGCTTTGGCGAGATCATTGGGACCTATGTCGGGGAACTCAAACGGCGCGCCGAGGCCGCACTGGGTCAGGACCTGACCAGCGTTGTGATGGGGCGCCCGGTGCATTTCGTGGATGACGACCCGGTGGCCGACCGGGCGGCGCAGGGCCAGCTTGAGGCTGCAGTACGGGCGCAGGGTTTTGACGAGATTGCATTTCAGTTCGAACCGATCGCGGCGGCGCTCGACTATGAACGGCAGGTCACCGGCGAACGCATTGCCCTGATCGTCGATCTGGGCGGCGGTACATCCGACTTCTCCCTGGTGCGCGTGTCGCCGGATCGTGCGGGCCGGGCGGACCGGAGTGACGATATTCTGGCAACGGCCGGCGTGCATATCGGCGGCACGGATTTCGACCGGCTGTTGGCCATGAGCCGGGTGATGCCCGAACTTGGCCTTGGCTCGCGGACCCTTGATGGCAAGCGGCATTTGCCGGTGGCGCCCTATGTCGATCTCTCCACCTGGCACCGGATCAACCGGCTCTACGACGCCAAGGCGCAGCGCGATCTGCGCTCGACCATCCGCGAGTCCCAGGAGGCGGAAAAGGTCAGGACCTTCGTCATGCTGGTGGAGGAGCGGTTGGGCCACCGCCTGATCGGTGCAGTGGAAGACGCCAAGATTGCCCTCTCCGATCAAGAGGTAGTGCCCTTTTCCTTCAAAGTGCGGGATCGTCAAATCGAAACCGAGATGACGAGTGTGCAGCTTGCCACAGCGCTGGCACCATCCATCGAACGGCTCGAGGGGACGATCGGCGAGACCCTGCGCGCGGCGGGAATTGCTGCGGCACAGGTCGATAGCCTGATCCTGACGGGCGGATCGACACTTGTCCCTGCGGTCGCCGGGCGGTTGAGCGCGCTGTTTCCCGAGGCTGAAATCGTCCGCACCGATGTGCTGGGCAGCGTCGGGCTGGGCCTGGCCCTCGAGGCGCGGCGCATTTTCGGACCCTGATTTTGGCGGCAAGCAGGGTGGGCGCAACCAAATCGAGCGGGTAAGACTTACCTGACGAGGGGGTAGTCCATGAGTCAGATTGCATTCAAGTTCCGGCAGATCGTCCAGCGCATGTGGTTTCTGCCGGCCGCATTCTCCCTTGTTGCCGTGCTGACGCTGCTTATCGCTTTTGGCATGGCGCGGCTGATACCGGACAGTCTGCCGTTCACGCTCTCTTCCGAGGCTGTCGAGTCGATCCTGACGGTGCTGGCCTCCAGCCTGCTGACGGTTGCCGTATTTGCGCTTTCCACCATTGTCAGCGCGCTCTCCAGCGCGTCACAGCAGACAACGCCCCGGGCGGTACCGCTGATCGTTGGCGACCGGAGCGCGCAGACCTCGATCTCGGTGTTCATCGGCGCCTTCCTGTTCTCGATCGTCGGGATCATCGGACTGTCTGCCGGGATTTACAGCGAGGCCGGACGGCTGCTGCTGTTCGTCGTGACGCTTGGGGTCGTTGTGCTGGTGGTGGCAGCACTAATCCGCTGGATCGGCCAGATTTCCGCCATTGGCCGCGTGGCCGCAACCTTGAACCGGGCCGGAGAGGCGGCCGAGCGTGCCTTTCGGACGGTACCGGGCAAGGGGCTGCTGGGCTGCCGCGAACTATCTGGCGAGCCATCGGGGGATCCGATTTTTTCGCGCAAAACCGGCTATGTGCAGCACATCGACATAGGACGCCTGCAGGACTGTGCCGAAGAACTGGAGTTGCTCATTACCATTACCGCGCGGCCCGGTGCCTATGCGGCACCGGACCGGCCCCTGGTGCTGGTGGCCGGTGCAGTGGACGAAGCCCTCGCCGAGAAACTGGCAGGCGCTTTCACCATCGGCTCGACCAGGACTTTTGATAGCGATCCGCGGTTCGGTCTGATCGTGCTGTCTGAAATTGCCGGCAAGGCGCTGTCGCCCGGTATCAATGATCCGGGTACGGCGATCGCTGTGGTGGGCACGATCGTGCGCGTGCTGACGGAGCGGCCTGAAGAGGACAGCGAGCTCAAATATGAGCGGGTGCTGGTGGCCGGGCTCGCCCCAGATGATCTGATGGCTGATGCCTTCCGGCCCATTGCCCGTGATGGAGCCGGGAGCATTGAAGTTATGCTGCGCATGATTGCGGGCCTGAAAACCCTTGCCCGCTGCCGCCCGGAGCTGGAAGGCGCTGCCAAGGGGATGATCGTCGATGCGGTGGAACGCGGCCTGACGGCCATGAGCGCAAAGAGCGACAAGGCGGCGCTCAAGGCGGCGGGGAAGCTGGAGTAGGGGACTCGCTTCACAATGGCTGCCTCCGAGAAATTTGCAAAAGATATCCCCGCGTGACGCCGGTCTGATAGTGTTCAGGCATGGTCGGAAAATTGGGTCAAACGGACCCCACGGCCTGAACGGAAATTCCTGACATGGATGAACTTGACCCTGAGCGGGACCGCGATGGCTTGGCGGTGCCGTGGGAAGAAGTGCGGCGCGACTATGAGTTGGGCCGCTTGACCCGCAATGGCATCGCTCACCGCTACCGCTTACGGCGGGGGCAGTTGGATGCGCGCGCCCGGACGCACAAATGGGTGCGCCCCGGCAGCAAGCAGGCGCTCGACCGCCAATTGCTGATTGCGCGGTTGCTGGGGTTGTTGGAACGGCAGATGGATCTGGTGGAGGAAGAAATGGACAAGGGCACACGCGTGGACAGCAAGGTGCTCAATGACCTGGTCCGCGATCTCGACAAACTCATCACCATGGAACGAGCAGAAGGACATACCGAGGGGACGATCACCGACCCAGGTGAGGCCTCCGAAATGCGCCGCAAACTCGAGGCGCGCATCAACGCCATAACCAAGGGACTGACCTGAGACGATGTCGACACTGCGCGCGAGCCTGCTGCGCGAAGAGGCATTGCTGCCGGAAGACGAAGTCAGCCGCTTGATGTTCAACTGGTCAGTCTGGGCAATGCCGCATCAATTGCCGCCTGATGGTGACTGGACCACGTGGCTGTTGCTGGGGGGGCGCGGCGCCGGCAAGACGAGGGCCGGGGCAGAATGGGTGAGAATGCTGGCCGAGCAGGGCATCGGCCCGATTGCCCTGGTGGGTGAGACAATGACTGAAGCCGAGATGGTGATGGTCAAGGGAGAAAGCGGCATTCTGCGGATATCGCCGCCCTTGATGGCACCAAGGCTGACCGGCAGTGTGCTGATCTGGCCCAATGGCGTTGAAGCCCATCTGCTGCCGGCATCCGACCCGGAACGGTTTCGCGGGCCGCAATTTGCTGCCGCTTGGTGCGATGAAACTGCCAAATGGCGCAAGGCCGAAGCCGCTTTCGACATGCTGCAATTCGGCCTGCGGCTGGGCGAGCGGCCACGGCAATTGGTAACGACGACGCCGCGCGCAACCAAGCTGATGAAACGCCTGATGGCGGACGATCAGTCCGTGATCAGCCGTGCAAAGTCCAAGGTAAACAAGCATTTGGCCGATGCCTTCTTCAGGGCTGTGGTCGAGCGCTATCGTGACTCGGTTCTTGGACGGCAGGAACTGGATGGCGAACTGATCGAGGATCGGCCTGACGCGCTCTGGCAGCGATCCATGTTCCGGGCGCCTGACGGCGTGGTGGATGGCCGGATTGTCGTGGCGGTCGATCCGCCGGTGACGGGCACCGAGCGCTCGGACGCCTGCGGCATTGTGGTGGCCGGACGAGCGGGCGAGGGGGCCGTGGTGCTCGAAGACGCCACGCTGCAGGGCATGCGCCCCGACATCTGGGCCGCGCGGGCGGTGGCGGCTTATCGGGCACATGAGGCCGATTGCATCGTGATTGAGGTCAACCAGGGCGGCGACCTGGTCGAGGAGATGCTCAAACAGGTCGATCGGTCGGTGCCCATTCGCAAGGTGCGGGCGAGCCGCGGCAAATGGGTGCGTGCCGAGCCGGTGGCGGCGCTTTATGCGCGTGGGCAGGTGCGCCATGTTGCGGGGCTGACGGCGCTGGAAGACGAGCTTTGTGCCTTTGGACCAGATGGCAAGGCCGACGGACATTCGCCCGACCGGGTGGATGCGCTGGTCTGGGCCCTGACAGAACTGGTGCTGAATGACCAAAGGCCGCGGGTGAGGGGCTTGTAGCCGTGCCAAAGACAAAATCGCTCCAGTGGAGCGATTTTAGGCGGCAAGGCCATGAGAGCTTGGAGCGTCCCTACGGGCAATTCGTGCCGGTGGCACGAATTGAGCGAACAAGGCTCGAATGGCGGGGCAACAAGGTCTACCCCCACCTGACCTCCCCCCTGAAGCAGGGGGAGGGACCTATCGAGTTTGCTGCATTGCCGGTGGGCCACCGCGGCGCCAGCACACCCACCCTTGATCCCTCCCCACAGGGGGAGGGAGACGATGAACACAGGCGCCGCACCTGCGCCTCCCTCCCCTTGATGGGGAGGGAATGAGGGTGGGGTGGTCGACAAACACACCAAAGCGCCGAGGAAACAAACAATGCCCAATATCCTGAACCGCCTCTTCGGCGGTCGAACGAACACGCCCCAGGAAACCAAGGAGTTTGCCGGGCATACCATGATGACGCTGAGCCAGCTCGGACCGGCGCAATGGAGCGGGCGGGGCTATGCGAGCCTGGTCAACCAGGGCTTCATGCGCAATCCGGTGGTCTATCGCTGCGTCCGGCTGATTGCCGAAGCGGCCAACCGGGTGCCGCTGACGGTCAAGGTCGACGGGCAGTCGGTGAGCGAGCATCCGCTGTTGGGGCTGCTCACAAAGCCCAATGGGCGGCAGTCGGGCGCTGAAATGCTCGAAGCCGTCTATGCCTATCTGCAAACGGCCGGGAACGCCTATCTGCAGGCGGGAATCGTCGATGGCGCGGTGCGGACGCTGTTCGTCTTGCGGCCCGACCGGATGAGCGTCGTGGCCGGGCGCGATGGCTGGCCGGTGGCCTATGACTACAAGGCCGGGGGCAGGGCGACGCGGATTGCGCAGGACAGTGTTCCGGTGCCGGGTGTGCTGCACATGGCGTTGTTCCACCCGCTCGACGATCACTACGGCATGGGGCCGCTGGAGGCGGCGCAGACGAGCCTCGATATCCATAATGCCTCGGCCCAATGGAACAAGGCGCTGCTCGACAATGCGGCGCGGCCGAGCGGGGCGCTGGTCTATTCAGCGGGGGCGGGGAGCCTGACCGAAGAGCAGTTCAGCCGGCTCAAGGAAGAAATGGAGACCCACTTTGCCGGGGCCGCCAACGCCGGTCGGCCCATGGTGCTCGATGGCGGGCTGGACTGGAAAGCCATCGCCATGAGCCCGCGCGAAATGGATTTCATCGAGGCCCGACATGCGGCGGCGCGCGACATCGCGCTGGCCTTCGGCGTGCCGCCCATGCTGCTCGGGATATCGGGTGACAATACCTACGCCAACATGGCCGAAGCCAACAAGGCGCTGTGGCGGCAGACGCTTGTGCCGCTGGTGGTGCGGGTGGGCCAGGAATTGAGCGGCTGGCTGGGACCGGCCTTTGAGGGCGCGGAGATTGTGCCGGATTTTGAGAGCGTCGAGGCCCTCGCCGAAGACCGCGCGGCGCTCTGGGCGCGGGTCGGGGCGGCGGGGTTTCTGAGTGATGCGGAGAAAAGGGAACTCACGGGGATCGGTTCTGGGACCTAGGTAGTGTCACGGATTGTCGGGCGTGCGTTGAAAGCGCTTGGGTATGAAATCCGACTGGCGACGCTTTCGCTGAAGCTGGATTTGCTCCTTGCCAGTTTGGAGCGGCGCTACCGGCCGGACCAGCCCCGTGCGCCGGAGGGTGGGCAGTGGATTGACGCCAGGGGAAGGCGAAATGCGGGTCGGATCACAACGGCCCTGGCGGCCAATCTGATCGCGGAACGGGTTGGCGTCGGCGATGCAGGTCTGGTCAGGCACTGCGTATACGTAGACATGCTTGGCCGACAGCGCACTATTGAATTGAATGCGATGGTCTCCTGCAGGCCAACCTACCCAGCTGCACCACTCTAGCGATGCTACTCATGCTACTGATTGAAAACATCTCCCTGACCGCTCGCGCGAAAGCCGATTTCGAGCACGCCAAAGCAGCATTCAGGGCAGCGACTGGCGAAGTGTTCGCTCTGGTGTGGGTGTCCGAATACAAGGAGGCGGGAGGCGAAGCTGTGCCAGGCTTTGCTCGGGGGTACATGTGTGGTCCGCTTTATTCGGAAGGGCTTGCCGCCCCCTGGACTTTGGCTCGGCTGCCGGACAGATCAGAATTTGTCTTCATGCCGCGATTTCAATGGAGCGCAGACGAACACTACCTGGTCGACAAGCAGGGGCCGTTGTTCGCCATAGCACCCGCAAAAAAGCAAAAATGACAGATCTTGCTGGCCAGCGACCAACTTGCCATTCGCCCATCGCGCCCGCCTCCGGCGGGTTTTTTGTTGCCTGGAGGAACGCATGGACGAGTTGACCAAGACCGTTATCGAGCGGGGCGATCTGGCGCATCTGGCGCTGTTCCTCTGGGCGAGCGGGGCGAGTGCGCTGCTGGTGTGGAGCCTGAGGGAAATGGCGCGGGTGAATCAACACTTCAACGACTTCGTGCAGGAGATCGCACAATTGAATCGGCTTTTCCGAAAGGAGGACTAAGCCCATGGCAAACAAGCAGAATCGCGAGGCGGCGCAGCAGACGTTCCGGCAATTTGCGTGGAACCTGGCCGGGACGCTGGCGGACAAGCAGCGGTCGCCACCCAAGCAGCGCTCAAGCGGGGCCAAGCGCGGATGAGTGGCATTCCGATAGACGCGGAGGGGCGGTTTGCCGGCTATGCGAGTGTGTTCAACCGGCTCGATAGCGGCGGCGATATTGTGCTGCCCGGAGCCTTTGCCAAGAGCCTCGCCAAAAGGCGCGGGCGCATCCGGCTTTTGTTCCAGCACGATCCCAAGGAGCCGGTGGGCACCTGGGAGAGCATGGCCGAGGACAGCCACGGGCTGTTCGTGACCGGACGGCTGGTTCCGGGCGTGCCGCGCTCGGATGCATTGCGACGGCTGATCGAAGACCGGGCGCTCGATGGCTTGTCCATTGGGTTCCGGACCGTGAGGGCAAGTCGCCAGGCGGGCAAGCGCCTCTTGCATGAGATCGACCTCTATGAGGTCTCGATCGTCACCTTTCCGATGATGGAGGAGGCGCGCATCGCCTCTCCCCTCACGGCCGGCGCGGCAATTGCCGCCGCCACCAAGACTATCCGCAACCGATAGAAGGACACCGACATGGATCGGATCGACGACGGCCTTGAAACCAAGGCCGGCGCAGGGGGCGATATTGCCGCGCTCTTCGCCGAATTTTCCTCTGCATTCGAGGAATTCAAGGCTACCAATGACCAGCGCCTGAAGGAAATCGAAAAACGCGGCAGCGCCGACGGACTGCTTGAGGGCAAGCTGGAGCGCCTCAACCGCGTCATCGATGGGCACAAGGCGGCGCTGGATCGCGTCAGTGCCGAGCGGGCGCGACCGGCCCTCGAAGGCAAGGGCGGCGGCGTGCCGGATGGCGAATACAAGGAGGCGTTCTCCGCCTATGTGAAACGAGGCGAGGAGAAGGCGCTGCAGGCGGGTGTGCCCGGTGACGGCGGTTATGTGGTGCCGGGCGAGGTCGAGACCGAGATCACGCGGCTCATGACCCATATCTCGCCGATCCGCGCCATTGCCGGCGTCCGGCAGGTTTCGGGCTCGGTCTATAAGCGCCCGATCACGGTAACCGGGCCGCAGACCGGTTGGGTGGGCGAGACGGCGGCGCGTCCGACCACCGACAGCCAGACGCTGGCTGAACTCAGCTATCCGACGACCGAGCTTTACGCCATGCCGGCTGCGACCACGGCCTTTCTCGACGATGCGGCGGTGGATGTGGGCCAGTGGATTGCCGACGAGGTGAACGCGGCCTTTGCGGCGCAGGAAACCACGGCCTTCGTCTCCGGCGACGGCAATAACAAGCCGAGCGGGTTCCTCAATGGCACAAAGGTGGCCGAGGCAAGCTGGAGCTGGGGCAATCTGGGCTATCTGGCCACCGGTGTCAGCGGCGCGCTGCCGGCCAGCAATGCCAGCGACGTACTGATCGACCTGGTCTATGCGCTCAAAGCCGGATACCGGCAGAACGCCAATTGGGTGATGAACCGCAAGACGCAGGGGGCACTGCGCAAGCTCAAGGATGCCGACGGGAACTATCTCTGGCAGCCGGCGGCGGCGGCCGATGGCCGGGCCAGCTTCATGGGCTTTCCACTGGTGGAAGCCGAGGATATGCCCAACATCAGCGCAAACAGCTTCTCGCTGGCCTTTGGCGACTTCCGCCGCGGCTATCTGATCGTCGACCGCCAGGGCGTCTCGGTACTGCGCGACCCGTTCAGCTCCAAGCCCTATGTGCTGTTCTACACCACCAAGCGCGTTGGCGGCGGGATCGCGGACTACGATGCAATCAAGCTGCTGAAATTCGGCACCTCGTGAGGGTCGTGATCCTGGGCCTGGCCAAATGTGCCGGGGCACCTCCCCCTTTGATGGGGGAGGTAGCGAAGCTCGGCCCCTGGCCATAGCGAAGCTAGGTGGGGGTGTTCTCCGTCACCGTGGCCGTGGATAGACACCCCCACCCTGCTCGATTCAACGGACTTAGCTTGCACTAAGCCCTATCTCGCTTCCCTCCCCACAAGGGGGAGGGTGGCGCCTCCGGCGCCGGGGCCGGTGAAGGGGCGCAACCAAGGAACAAAAACATGACGGCATATCTCCTGGCGGGGCCCGCCGAGGAGCCGGTTTCGCTTGCCGAAGCCAAGGCATTCCTCAAGGTCGATGACTCGGCCGAGGACGCGCTGATCAGCACGTTGATCGGCGCGGCGCGCTTGCATATCGAAGGCGTGACCGGCAAGGCGCTGCTGGCGCAGAGCTGGCGGGTGGTGCTCGATGCCTGGCCGGAAGGGGGCGTGGTCAAACTGCCGGTCTCGCCGCTGTTGTCGGTGACGGGCATCGCGGCCATTGACGAGAATGGCGGCAGCCACGACATCGCGCTGGCGCAATTTCTCGGCGAGCCGGATCGGCTGATCGTGCCGCCTGTCGTGATCGGTATGCCGGCATTGCGCACCCGCCAGGGGTTGGAGATCGACTATGTCGCGGGCTTTGGTGCCGAACCTGCCGACGTACCCGCCGATCTGCGACAGGCACTTCTGGGCCTGGTAGCGCATTGGTATGAGCACCGGGACGCGGTGATTGTGGCCGGGTCGGGTGCCATTGTGCCCTCGGGATTTGATCGCGCTGTGGCCAGCTACAAGCGGGTGCGGTTGTGAGCGGGGAGAAGGTGCCGCCGGTCGGAACCCTGACTGACCGGGTTCAGCTCAAGCGCCGCGACAGCCAGGACGATGGCGGCGGCGGCCATCTGAGGATCTACGTGCCGGTGGCCCATTTGTGGGCCCGGGTACGCAGCCTGACGGGGCGGCAAGGGACCAATGCTGACGGGCGAACAGTGGCGATCTCGCACAGCGTGGTGTTGCGCTTTCGCAGTGATGTTTCGCCGGGAGACCGGATCATCTATCGCGGGCGCAACCTCGATGTGGTGAGCGCTGCTGACCTCAACGGCCGGCGGGCCTATCTGAGCTGCGCCTGCAGCGAAACCAGCTTTACGGGGTGAGAGCATGCACCCGATAGCGAGTTTGCAGGCGGCACTGGTGGAAGCGCTGCTGGTCGATGCTGCGCTGGTTGCGCTGATTGGGGCCGATGGCGTGTTCGATGCGCCGCCGCGCGACCGGCCGGCGCCTTATGTGGTTATCGACCGGCACGACGCTCGGCAACGCGATGGTGACGCAGCACCGGGGCAGGAACATCGGGTGTTGCTGCATTGCTGGAGCAGCCAACCAAGCCGCAAGGCGGCGCTGGAGATCGCCGAGCGCGTCGTAGCGGTGGGGGCAGGGGCGCTGGCCCCGGTTGGGCTCATGGTGACGCATGCCGAACATATGCGCACCGAAACGAGCATAGATACGGCGACGGGGCAGGCGCGGGCGGCGGTGACGCTGCGGTTTTTAAGCGAGTAGCAGTTGCGCGACCGAGGTCCGCAAACCTCCACCCTTTATCCCTCCCCACAAGGGGGAGGGAGACGATGAACACTGGCAGCTCTACCCTCAATCCCCACCCTCAGTGGGGAGGGATTGAGGGTGGGGCAATGCCTCTTTGCGAGGAACGAAAATGGCAGCCCAGAGCGGCAAGGATATGCTTCTAAAACTCGACCAGACCGGGGCGGGGAGTTTCATCACCGTGGCGGGGCTGCGCACGAGAAGTCTCAATTTCAATGCGGCCAGCGTCGACACGACCGACCAGGAAAGCGCCGGGCGCTGGCGGGAATTGCTAGCCGGTGGCGGGGTCAAGCGGGCCTCGGTGTCCGGGGCGGGTGTGTTCAAGGACCAGGCCTCTGACGCAACAATTCGCGGCCTTTTCTTTGGCGGTACCATCCGCAACTGGCAGCTCATCCTGCCGCATTTCGGCACCGTGGAAGGGCCGTTCCAGATCGTGGCGCTGGAATTTTCCGCCGATCATGCCGGGGAAGTGACGTTCGACCTGGCGCTGGAAAGTGCGGGTGAGGTGAGCTTCGCGGCGGCTTAGGAAACAAACATGACCAATTTTCATCGTGGTGAAATCGCTGCCGAAATCGGCGGCGAGACGAGAACGCTTTGCCTGACGCTTGGGGCACTGGCGGAGCTGGAGGCTCGGCTGGGGGCAGGGGATCTTGCGGGGCTGGCCGAACGATTTGGCGAAGGCCGGGTCTCGGCGCGTGACCTGACTGCCATTCTGGGCGCCGGACTGCGCGGCGGTGGCAATAACCTGAGTGATGACGACCTGGCACGCATGAGCGTCGAGGGCGGATTGCGGGGCGCGGCCGAGATAGCCGTGCGGCTCTTGAAAGCAACTTTTGGAGAACGCGAATGAGGCCGTTTCCGTGGACGGACGCAATGAGTTTTGGGCTGGGGGTGCTGCGGCTGCCGCCGCGCGATTTCTGGGCCATGACGCCGCGCGAACTGGCTTCTGCCTGGGGCGCGCTGATGGGGGATCGGGCAGGGCCGCTGGAGCGGCGCGATCTGCAGGACTTGATGGAGCGCTTTCCCGATGGCCGGTGATCTGTTTGGCGAAGAGCTGCGCGACCAGTTGACGGATGTGAACATCGAGCTGGGACGCATCAGCGACCTCGCCGATGGCGTTGCCAGTTCGGTCAGCCGCGCCTTTCGCGGCGCGGTCACGGATGGCAAGTCGTTTCGCTCTGTGCTGAGCGATATTGCCGGTGCCTTTGCCGATATCGCACTCAAGGCCGCGTTCAAGCCGCTTGGCACGCTGGTTGGCGGGCTGGTGGAGAACATCTTCACGGCCACAAATCCTGCGCTGACGGAATTTGCCAAGGGTGGTGTGATCTCGGCACCGAGCTACTTCCCGTTGGGGCAGGGCCTGGGGCTGGCCGGCGAGGCAGGGCCAGAAGCGATTATGCCGTTGCAGCGCGGGCCGGATGGACGGTTGGGCGTTGCTGGCGGGGGCGGCGCGATCAATGTGACCTTCAATGTGGCGGCGAGCGACGCCCGCAGTTTTGCCGCCAGCGAGGCCGAGGTGAGCGCGATGTTGCTCCGGGCGGTGCGGCGGGGCACGCGCGGCGCTTGATATTCAGGTGATGCCGACCTGCAAGCGGAGGGCTTCTGCGCTTCCGGTGCTCACGTACCCAAACGTACGCTGTGCTCCGGTTCTCGAAACTCACCACTTTCGGCTCGGCCTGACCTGAATCTCTGCGCGCTGTGGTGCCAAAACGAGAGATTCAAAATGGCCTTTCATCACACACGATTTCCGCTCGACATTGCGCTGGGCGCGCGGGGTGGGCCGGAGCGCAGGACCGATGTCGTGACGCTGGCGGGCGGGGGCGAGCAGCGCAATGGACGCTGGGCGCATTCGCGGCGGCGCTACAATGCCGGCTATGGCGTCAAATCCAGGGCCGACATGCAGGCCGTGCTGGCGTTTTTTGAAGAGCGGCGCGGGCGGCTGCATGGGTTTTTGTGGCGCGACGGGCTGGACCATTCCTCCGGTGGCGCAGTGCCGCTGCCAACCGATCAGGAGATCGGGACAGGAGACGGGGTTCGGACCGAATTTCAGCTCACCAAGCGCTATGGCGCGGCGTTCGATCCCTATCGCAGACCGATTAGCAAGCCGGTTTCGGGTAGCGTCCGCGTGGCCGTGGATGGGGTGGAACTCATGAGTGGCTGGAGCGTGGATGTGACCAGCGGTGTCGTCGGTTTTGCCGGTCCGCCAGCCGATGGCGCAAGCGTAACAGCCGGGTTTCAGTTCGACGTGCCGGTGCGGTTCGACACGGACCGGCTCGACATCGAACTCAACGGTTTTGATGGGGCCGAGGCGCCGAGCATTCCATTGGTGGAGATCTTGCCATGAGGGATCTGCCGCATGATCTGGCTGCGCACCTGGCGCTGGGCGAGACAACGACTGCCAAATGCTGGCGCGTGTCCCGCACGGACGGGGTGACGCTCGGTTTTACCGATCACGACCGGCCCCTGCTGGTCGAGGATACGAACTGCGTGCCGGCCTTTGGGCTCGATGGCGGCGAAGTGCCGTCGCGGCTCGGCCAGCAGGTGGAGACTGGCGAGGTGCTGGGCGTGCTCGACAGCGCCGCCATTGCCGAGGACGATATCCTGCTGGGCCGTTATGACGGCGCGCGGGTCGAGACCTGGCTGGTGAACTGGACGGAGCCGAGCCAATACGTGATGCTCCGGGTCGATACCATTGGCGAGATTGTTCGGGAAGACGGGGTATTCCGGGCGGAACTGCGCTCACCACAGCAGGCTCTCAACATCACGAGGGGGCGTGTGTTTCAGGGGCTGTGCGATGCCAGTGTCGGGGACGGTCGATGCGGCCTCGATATCGACAATGCCGCCTATCGCGGGGAGGCCATTGTCGTCGGCTTGATCGACGATTTTCAGCTTCGCGTGAGTGGGCTGGCCGGGTTTGAAGAGAACTGGTTCGCCTTCGGGGTGGCGCTATGGGCCGATGGCAAGCGCCATGGATTGCGCGATCCCATCCTGGCCCATCGCCGCGATGCTGATGGCGACATTCTTGGGTTCTCCAGCAGGGTCGGGGAGTGGTGCGCACCGGGCGATGTATTGACCGTGACGGTGGGCTGCGACCGGCGGTTTACGACCTGCCGGGAGAAGTTTGCCAATACGGTCAATTTCCGTGGCTTTCCGCATATCCCGGGCAGCGATTACGTGCTGCGCCATCCGCGTAGCGGCTACGCTATGGATGGCAGGCCGGTGGTGCCATGAGACCCGAACTGGTGGTGCGCGCCGCGCGGACCTGGCTGGGCACACCCTATCGGCACCAGGCATCGACCCTGGGCGCCGGTTGCGATTGCCTGGGGCTGTTGCGGGGCGTGTGGCGAACGCTTTATGGCGACGAACCGGTGGCGGTACCGCCCTATCGGATGGAGCGGCGTGGCCAGGACAATGACCCTGCGCTGCGCCTGGCGGCGGAACGGTTCCTCAACGCAGATAAGGGGCCGGCGCAGGCGGGGCAGGTGGTTCTGTTTCGCCTGGGCGGCGCACCGGAGCCGCGCCATTGCGGCATTCTGATCGCCCCGGACCGGTTTATCCATGCCCAGGAGCATCTGGGGGTCGTCGAGGCGAACCTGACCCCCGGTTGGGCGAAACGGATCAGCGGCCGGTATCGGTTTCCCGGCCTGGCGTGACGCCTGCCTGAGCGCCCCGCGGCCGATTAACTTCCAAGGATCAAGAATATGGCGACACTGGCCCTTTCGGTTGCCGGTCAATTTGCTGGCGGACTGCTGGGCGGTCCCATCGGCGCGACAGTTGGACGGGCGCTCGGCGCACTGGCCGGCAGCGCCGTGGACGGCTGGCTGTTCGGGCAGCAAACGCAAAAATCCGAGGCCCCACTGTTCGATGTACGGCTGGGAGCGTCGAGCGAAGGTCTGGGCATTCCCCGGCTCTACGGCTGGGGACGTCTTTCGGGCAATATCATCTGGGCGCGTGAACTGGTGCGTCATGTCAGCGAGACGGCTGGGTCGAAGGGCATGGCGCCTGCGGCCGAAGAGGTAGAGGAAATTCTGGCCAGTTTCGCGGTCGCCTTTTGCGAGGGGCCGGTGGCCAGGCTCGGACGCATCTGGGCCGATGGGCAGTTGCTCGACACGCGCGGCCTTAATCTGCGCTTTTATCATGGCGATGAGAGTCAGGCGCCGGACAGCCTGATCGAGGCACTGCAGGGGAGCGGCAATGCTCCGGCCTATCGGGGTGTTTGCTACCTCGTGGTCGAGAACCTGCCGCTGAGCCGGTTCGGCAATCGCATTCCGCAGCTTTCCGTCGAATTGTGCCGCGTGGTTGGCGATCTGGAGCCAGCCATCCGCGCCATGACGATCATTCCGGGCGCGACGGAGTTTGGTTATGACCCCGAGCCAAGGGTGAGGGTGCTGGGGCCGGGCGCTGGGGTGAGCGAAAATGCCCACCTGCTGGCCGGGACCAGCAATTGGAGCTGGTCGCTCGACGAGTTGCAGGCGCTTTGCCCCAATCTCGAGCATGTGGCGCTGGTGGTGAGCTGGTTCGGCGACGATCTGCGCTGTGCAAACTGCACCGTAGAGCCGCGTGTCGAGGATGCGACCCGCAACATCGAAGGAACGGACTGGAGCGTCGCTGGTGTGACGCGGGTTGCGGCTCGGGTGGTATCAAGCCATGCCGGCGGACCAGCCTATGGCGGCACACCCTCGGACGCTTCGGTGCGCGCCGCAATCGCCGATCTCAAGGCGCGCGGGCTCAAGGTGACGATCTATCCCTTTGTGCTGATGGACATTCCGCAAGGCAATGGGCTGGTCGACCCCGATGGCGGCAGCGAGCAGTCCGCCTATCCCTGGCGCGGGCGCATTACCTGCTCGCCGGCGCCGGGGCAGCCCGGATCGCCTGAGGGAAGTGGGGCCGCCGCAGCCCAGGTGGCCGCGTTCGTGCCCGGCTATCGCGCCATGGTGTTGCATTATGCCCAGCTCGCCGTTGCGGCGGGTGGTGTGGATGCCATGCTGATCGGCTCGGAAATGGTCGGGCTCTCCAGCGTGCGCGGGGCGGGCAACAGCTTTCCCTTCGTCGATGCGCTGGTGACGCTGGCCGCCGATGTGCGGTCCATTGTGGGACCAGCCACCAAGCTGACCTATGCCGCCGACTGGAGCGAATATTCGGGGTGCCAGAAAGATGGTGGCAAATTCTTTCACCTCGACCCGCTCTGGGCCTCGCCCGACATCGATGCAGTGGGGATCGACTGCTACATGCCCCTGGCGGACTGGCGGGATGGGGAGGCCCATGCCGACCTGGCACTGGCGCGGACCGGCTATGAGCTCGATTATCTGGCGGGCAATATTGAAAGGGGCGAGGGCTATGACTGGTTCTATGCCAGTGAGACCGACCGCCGCGCGCAGCTTCGGACGCCAATTACCGACGGCGTGCATGGCGAGCCGTGGATCTGGCGCTACAAGGACATCGAAGCCTTCTGGGGTCAGCAGCATTTTGATCGCCCTGGAGGCGTGCGAAATGCCTTTCCGACGGCCTGGGTGCCCGGCTCGAAGCCGATATGGTTGACCGAAATCGGGTGTGGCGCTGTCGACAAGGGTGCCAACCAGCCCAATATTTTCGGTGACAGCAAGAGCGCCGAAGACGGGCGACCCTACTTCTCGGCCGGCACCCCGGACGCGCTGGTTCAGCGGCAGGTGCTGCGGGCGCATCACCAGCGCTGGAACGATCCGGCCCTCAGTCCGGCTGGCATGGTCGATCCTGAACGACTCTATTGCTGGACCTGGGACGCACGGCCCTTTCCGGTCTTCCCGGCGCTGACGGAGGTTTGGTCCGACGGCACCAATCATGCGACCGGTCACTGGCTGACCGGCCGATTGGGTGGGCTGGCCAGCGATGAGTTGGCCCACGCCGTGGCATCGGAGTTTGACAGCCTTGTTCTTGCGGCACCGTCGGCCCCGCTGATTGGCGGTCTGACTGTGTCGGGTGCCGGAACGGCCCGCGATGTCCTTGAGACCCTGTTTGACCTGACAGGGCAAAAACTTGCGGCGCGTGGAGATGCAATGGTCGGCATTGCGCAAGGTGCGGGACAAGCGTTTGAGCTGGAATACGACGCCCTGGCCAGCACTGACGCACCGGTCCTGTCGCGGCGACGCGGTGATGGCGCCGAAAGGCCGGCACGGCTGACTCTCGGGCATTTTGACCGGGAGCGAGATTATCTGGCTGCGACATCGGCAGCGATCCGGCCGGATCAGGGACCGCTGGTGACCCAGAACATGCCGGTCGTGCTTGATA
Organism: Devosia sp.; assembly: GCA_040218355.1. GTDB lineage: Bacteria > Pseudomonadota > Alphaproteobacteria > Rhizobiales > Devosiaceae > Devosia. Next base: position 215,753 of record JAVJRP010000022.1, read on the forward strand.
GTGGCGCTGCCCGGCAAGCTGCTGAACGGCTGCTCGATCAACATGCCGCAGGCGGGGACAGGATCGAATTCGCTCTACCGCCGGGCCAGATTGGGTTTGAGCCGGGCGACCGGGTGACGCTGCCTGATCTCGCCGAGGGACCGTTCGAAATCACGGAAATTCGCGATGGTGCCGTCCGGCAAATCTCGGCCAGCGCGGTGCGCCGTGGTGATGCGCTGGCCACCGGCGTAGATCGGCCGCGTGGCAACCGGCCGGTCCTGATGCCCGTGGTGACGCCGGTGGTGGTTGCGGCGCATCTGCCTCCACTGCCGTTCGATCCGCTGCGCAGCCGGTTGGTTCTTGGCGCCTATGCGGATCCCTGGCCGGGGGCTGTGGAGATCATCGACGATGCAACAGGCGCTCAATTGGCGCGGCTAAGTCGTCCGGCAGCGATCGGTGAACTGCTCGCGCCTCTGGCCTCCGGGCCTGAGGCGCAGTGGGATCTGGGCAATGGCCTCGACATACAGTTGATTGCAGGCCATCTCGCCGATGCGGAGCCACTGGCCGCCCTGGCGGGAACGAATCGTGTCGCAGTCGAGACTGATGCCGGCAACTGGGAGGTCATCGGGTTTGCCACCGCTGAGCTGGTGCTGCCGGGGCAATATCGGCTGACTGAATTGTTGCGGGGGCTGGAGGGCTCGAGGCACGCCATTGGCACAGCGTCGGCTGGCCGGCGGGTGTTGGTCCTCAACCAGGCCGTGGTGACTTTGGCGGTGGAAACGGACTGGATTGGCGAAAGCCGCGACCTGCGTGCAACGATTGCGGGCGGTGGCGCCGGAGAAATCGTGACAGTCGCTCCCAGCGCCGGGCCCGTGCTGCCTCTTCCCCCCGTCCATCTCAAGGGGTCGAGGGCAACAGACGGTTCGATTACGCTGGAATGGATACGCCGCAGCCGCGCCGATGGCGATGGCTGGGGTGTGGCCGAACCGCCGCTCGAATTCGCGCCGGAAGGCTGGCAGGTCGAGATCGTGACCGGCGGCGTGACGGTGAGAACGCTGAGTGCGGTGCATTCCTCGGCTCACTATCTGTTGGCTGACCAGGCCGCCGACTTCGGGGCCCCTGCGACCGATTTCACCTTCAATGTTCGACAAGTCAGCGCGGCGTTCGGTGCGGGCCATGGCGCGATTGGAGCGTTCCATGACTGATGCCCGGTTTGATGCCTGCCTCACCGACATTCTCCGGCATGAGGGCGGATATGTGGATCATCCGGCCGATCCGGGCGGCGCCACGAAGATGGGGATCACCCGCAAGACTCTGGCGCGCTGGCGCGATATTTCGCCCTGGTGGGATCTGCCAAAAACGGAGGTTCAAAACCTTGGGAGGGACGAAGCCGCGCGGATCTATCGGGCAGGATATTGGGATGCGTGCCGGGCAGGGGAGCTGCCAACGGGCGTGGACCTGGCGGTGTTCGATTTTGCGGTCAATTCCGGGCCGGATAGGGCAGTTCGATGCCTGCAGCAGGTGCTGGGTGTTGCTGTCGATGGCCTAGTCGGACCGATCACGCTGGCCGCCACCAACCGAAGCAGTGCCGCCGACATTGTAAATGTCCTCTGCGACCGGCGGCTCGGTTTTCTCAGGGCCCTTTCTACTTTTCCGGTGTTCGGGCGCGGATGGATCCGTCGCGTCGAAACCATTCGTGCCGCAGCACTCGCAGCGGCTCCGATCACAAGTGCAACTCAAGGAGATGAGACCATGGATATCCTTTCCGGCTACAAAACCTATATCGTGGCTGCATTCATGCTGCTTGCCGGGCTGGCGCAAATGCTGGGCATCGACCTACCGGCGCTGGACAGCGGTTCGGCAGGAAGCCTGGTGCTGGAATCGCTGGCCATATTGTTCCTGCGCAAGGGATTGAAGGGGGATATCGGGAAAGCCTGAGGTCAATTGTGTGGAAATCGGGGGCGTTTCGCCGCATTCATGTCCCATTCAGTTTGCAGGCGCTATTGATTGGCTCATGAAAACGAACGCCCCCAAACCTTCCGCCTCCATTGCTTTGGCTCTCGCCCTGGCGCTTGCGCTTGCAAGCACAGGTTCGAGCCAGGCCCAGGCCTGCCTCGACAAGCGCCAGATTCAGGAGGCGGTGTCCTCCGGGCAGATTATGTCGCTTGATGCTGTGCTGGCACAGGCGGGCGTAGATCCAAGCTCGGACATCCTCAATGTGGATGTGTGTGACGAGGGCGGAAGGCTGGTATATGTTATCGGTGTGCTCAGTTCTGACGGTCAGGCGCAAAACCTGACGCTGGACGCACAATAGCAGCCTAGCCTTGTGGGGGGCGGATCATGCGTATTCTGGTTGTTGAAGACGACACCAATCTCAATCGACAGATCAAGGACGCCTTGACCGAGGCGGGTTATGCGGTGGATGTGGCCTTCGACGGTGAGGAAGGCCACTTTCTCGGCGACACCGAACCCTATGACACCATCATCCTCGATATCGGCCTGCCACAAATGGACGGGCTCTCGGTGCTTGAGGAGTGGCGGCGGGCGGGCAAGACCACGCCGGTACTGCTGCTGACCGCACGCGACCGCTGGAGCGACAAGGTCCAGGGTATTGATGCCGGGGCCGACGACTATGTCGCCAAGCCATTCCACATGGAAGAGGTGCTGGCGCGTGTGCGGGCCCTGGTGCGGCGCGCTGCCGGACATGCGAGCAACGAAATCGTCTGCGGCGCCGTGCGCCTCGACGCGCGCAGCGGCAAGGTGACCGTCGAAGGTCAGTCCGTAAAGCTGACGAGCCACGAATTGCGGCTCTTGAGCTATCTCATGCACCACAAGGGCAAGGTGATTTCGCGGACCGAGCTGACCGAGCACCTGTACGATCAGGATTTCGACCGCGACAGCAATACGATTGAGGTGTTCGTCGGGCGTTTGCGCAAGAAGCTGCCGGAGGATTGTATCCAGACCGTGCGTGGACTGGGCTATCAGATCCTTGGCGACTGATCGGGTTCCAGGACCGGCTTGGCGGGCGGGATGAGACGCTGAGATGTTGCGCAAGGGCTCGATAGCGGCAGCGTTGTTCTGGTTGTCGGCAGGCTGGCTGGTGCTGGCGCTGGTGACAACCGGCGTGCTGCTGACCGATCTTTATTCGCGCACTCTCGATACCACCCTGACCGATACGCTCGACTTCCATGTCGAGAGCCTCGCCGGCGCCTTGCTCGAGGCGGGTGATCCCCAGGACAATGGCATCGCACTGGCCGACCCGCGCTTCGAGCGGCCGCGTTCTGGTTGGTACTGGATCATTCGCGGGGAGGAAGGGGGCCTAATCAACCTGTCCACATCCGTGGTCGGCATCGATCTGCCCGGCGTAGGCGCGGCCGCCGACGCCATGGGGCGCAGCACCGAGGTGATCAACGACCCGTTCGGCACGCAATTGCGCATGGTCGAGCGCAGCGTGACCCTGGATGACACGACCTATAGAATCACCGTTGCAGGCAATCTGACCGAGATGCTGGAACTGGTCGCCGATTTTCGCGGCCAGACATTCATCGTGCTGGGCGCCGTCGGCATCATGCTCGCGGTGATGAGTGCGATTGTTGCCCGCATCGCCTTGCGGCCGATTGCGCGGCTGAGCAAGGCGGTCGAGGCCGTGCGAGAGGGCGAAAGCGCGGAGGTCTCTGGTACTTACCCGACCGAAATTGCGCCGCTCGCAGAAGAGGTCAACGAATTGCTGCGCTCCAACGTGCAGATCATCGAGCGCGCGCGCAATCAGGTCGGCAACCTTGCTCATGGCCTCAAGACGCCCATCGCGGTGTTGCGCAACGAGGCCCATGCCCGCAAGGGCGCCCTGGCTGATATTGTCGCCTCCGAGACCGAGAAGATGAGCAATATGGTTTCGACCTATCTCGAACGGGCACGGCTGGCGGCCCGGACGTCGGTGGTGGGCAAGAAGGCCGATGCCACCATGATCATGCTGCGGTTGACGCGGGTGATGCGCAAGATCCATCCCGATGTAACAATCGCCTTTCAGCGGCCAGATGCTTCGCTGCCCTGGTTCAGGGGGGATGAGGCCGATTTCGAAGAGATGGCCGGCAATCTGCTCGACAATGCCTGCAAATGGTCAAAGGGGCAGGTTGGCGTGCGGCTGGGCAGCGTGCGCGGCGAAAAGGGCACGCAACTCTTGATGCGGATCGACGACAATGGCCCGGGGCTTTCCGAGGCCGATGCGCAAAAAGTGTTGCGCCGAGGCGTCAGGCTGGACGAGAAAACGCCTGGAACCGGGCTGGGACTGGATATCGTCAAGGAACTGGTCGATGTCTATGGCGGCGAGCTTGAACTCAAGCGCTCACAATTGGGCGGATTGCTGGTAGAGCTGCGGCTGCCGACGGCGCGGCTGGGCGGCTTGGTCAGGCCGCCCGGGAACTGACGCACTTTCGCCGCATTGCGACAACAAGAACCAACTGACTGCACCAGAGGCCAATCACTCCATGAATCGCATTTCGCTCCTCGCCCTCCCGATCCTTGCTCTGGCGCTGGCCGCTTGTTCGAGCACTGGCACGACACGCATTGCGCAGGTGCCGGTGACGCCCCAGCCCGTCGCGACACAGCCGCTGGTGCCCACTTCGGCCCAGACCGTCCAGACCGCCAAGCTGACCACCAGCATCGCCAACGGATTTGTGGATCCGGCCGCTTTGGCGCTGATGACGGCAAAGGATTCCAACGAGGCCAATAGCGCCCAGTTCTATGCTTTGCAGTTCGGCCGCCCCGGTGCACCGCGTCAGTGGGCCGGCGATCAGGGCACGACCGGCTCTGTGGCCGTTGGGCCGTATGTGCGGGTTAACAATCTTGATTGCCGTGACTTCACCCACACCGTCAAGGTGGGCGGCACGGACTATGTCAAGAAGGGCACTGCCTGCCGCGAACAGAACGGCAATTGGAACGTGGTGCAGGGCGCGGCCTGACCCGTCGAGGTTTTGGGAAAGGATTGTTTACCACGGCCCTATAGGGTCGTTGGGGACGTCATTTCTGACCCGAAGACCTTATGAGCCAGCCTGCCACGAGCATTCCCGTTGCAACGCCGACGCCCTCAAGACCTGAGGCCGGGGCAAACGCGAGTGCGCGCCGGCCATTCTGTGGTCTGATCGACCCGGTGCTGGTCAACGAACCTGTGCTGTTTCCGCTCAGCAGTTCGGTCAGCGTCGAAGCCGCCAGAGGCGCCTGGGTCTGGGTGGTGCGCGACCTGTGTTCCGACCTGATTTCTGCCGATGGCGTCGCCAACGGCAATTTTGCTGCGGCCGATCTCGAGCCCCTGATGCCCGAGGTGCTGGCGCGCATGAAAGCTGCCCTGGAAAAGATCGACGGTGACACCGAGGCCATGCGCCGCCTGCGCGCCCAATCGGGTCGCGAGAACTTCCGGGACGAAGCATCTGTGGTCATGGCAGCGCTCAGAGCGCGGGCCTTGTTGCCGAAAGCACAGGGCTTCGGCCGGGCCGTTAACACGATGACCGATGACGCTGCGCTCGGCGTCGCCCTGCAGTCCATGCCGGTGCAGGATCCCAAGCTGGCCGGGTTGATGTTTCACACTGCAATCGGGCAGGTGGCCAACCCGACCCGCCTGGTCACGGCTGTGATCAAGCTGAGCGGCAATGCCAGCGAACAGGTGATAGCGCGCAACGGCTTCGCGCCCCTGATCGAAGCCATTTTGGGACAGGCACAGAACCAGCTCAAGAATCTGCAACTGAGTGGCCCTTTTGCCGACGTGGACATGGCCTGCCGGAGCCTGGATCGTTTTCACCGCCTCGTGCGGTCGTTGACCGGATATATCGAGTTCGCGCGTGGCAGCCGCTCCACGCAAATGCTCTCTACCATCACCAAAATGGTCTCGGACCGGGTCGAACCGCGTCTCAAGGAGGTCGTGACCGATCTCAACCAGGCCATGCGCCGCCCGCGCGAAGGGACAGACCGGATCGACAATGATCGCCTGCTGGGCGCAATAAATGGTGTCTATCTGCTCTCGGCGGTTCGTGACTGCCGCGATTCACTGGCGCTCAATGCTGTGTTCGACCAGGCTTGGAGCCAAACCGGGCAGGCCCTGGAACTGCATATCCAGCGCAATCTCGATTTGTTGCGTCAGGACCCCGACGACGCGGTGACCGGGGAAAGGTTGAATGCGGCGATCAAGATGGCCGAGATCCGCTTTAACCCCGAATATGCCGACACGCTGAAGCGTGCCCGGGCTGCGGCAGAGCGGCGCGCCTGACTGATCAGGCGTCCAGTTCCGCGATTTGTGCGCGCACTATCTGCCCCTTTTCCCGAACTGTGACTGGATAGTTGGTTGTGGCCGCACTGGCGGCCACGAACCCCACAGCGCCAGCCGGATCGTGGCGCAAGACCACGCCAATCGACTGAAAAGGGTGACGGGCGTCGGAATCGGGGAAAATCAACGCCCCGGCCTCCAGTATCCGTGCTTCACTCGGAATTATGCGAACAAGCCTGGTCTCTGGGCCGTATCGCCCAAGTAGGAAAGACGGAATCTCAGTCGCTTCGATGGGGACCCAAGAGTCGGGGCCGGGCAGCTCCTGTTCGACTGACAGAGGCACGGACGCGACCCGTTCCTGCGCGACGATCCCTGCCGCCTCTGCCGGGATCAGCGCGAGATCCACCCCGGCCGCGACCTCGTTTACAGCTAGTGCCTGCGGAGCCTCTGAAAGGAGCGTCAGTCCGCCCGGCGCCGGTCTCCAGAAGGCAAACCTGCGTTTACGTGCCGCCTCGGCCGGACGCTCCAGCAGACCAATGCCGCCGTCGAGATAGGTTGGTGCGCCTTCAGAGACCGGCGAGGCGATCGCGAGCGGGCCATCCGGTGTTTCATGCACCGGATCAACGATTGGGTCATCCACGGCTCGACGCTCCCGGCCAAGCAGTTGGTCGACGGCGTCGGCGCCGCTCTGAATGCAGCCGCGCCGGGTGAAATAGCCTGCCGCACTACCAGCCAAGGCAATCGAGTCCAAACGTCCCTGCGCCTCGATCCTGCCGCGGCCTGCATCCCAGGCGCTGGCGCCACCGGCAATATGCCATAAGGTGAGGTCGGGCTGCCAACCGCCGCAGACCAGCAGGCGGTCCGTGACCAGGGTGACCCCATGCCGGTTTTCAGTATGGACGGACAACAAGCCACCAGCACGGGCGGTGCCCGCCGAGGCCACCACGGTGCCAGGCGATTGCACAATCCCATAGGCGCGTGAAAAGGCAATGAACCGCGACGCGGATTCAGGGCGAGCGTCGAGTATGCGGCCAATACCAATGCCGGCATCGCTGGCCAGCATGGCCAATCGGTAGGCCGGATTGCTGCTGGTCGCCACGATGGCGCGCTGGCCCGTCCAAACGCCAAAACGCGTCGCCATTTCATAGGCGTCCAGGCATCCGACGATGCCGGGTAGCCGGTTGCCCGCAAATATGGGCAAGCGTTCAAGAGCGCCAGTGGCGATGACAATGCGTTCAGCAGCAATATCGATGACGCGGCCGCGGCTGGTGCCTGGCGCGGTTTCGATCCGGTGCGCACGTGCAAGGCCCGGTCTTATCGAAAACACCTGGGTCGCGGTCAGGACGGTGATCGCCTCGGTCGCTTCGACCTCGGCGCTCAGGCGCGCCATGCTTTCCTCGGGGGCGTCCTCACCTTCCTGGGTGCCGAAAAGCCCCGAGTGTCCGCCGAGAAATCCCCTTGCCTCGACAAGTGTGACGGTCAATCCGGCACGCGCCCCGGCCAGGGCTGCCGAAAGGCCAGCGACGCCTCCACCGATAACCAGTAAATCCGGGGCCGCAGCTGCAGCACCAGGGATGGTGCGCCAGGGCCGAGAAAGCGGATGGGCCGAGTCGAGCTTCAACCCAAGCGTGCGGCCAGGTTGAAACAGGCGCGCCATGCCCCGCGAGCGCTCGACCCCAAAGGTGACGAATTCGGCGCCGTCCTGGGCCGGGGTTCTGGCCATGGGGAGAGCAAATTGCGGGTCATTGGCAAGGCTGGCATGGCTGATGGCCGGGTGAGCCCGCGATGTCAGGCCAATGGGGCTGTCGAGATGCTGGCCCACTGTGTCGATGCCAGCAGCCAAAGCAGCGCTCAGCACCGTATCGCCAGCAAATCCTGACACGATCCGCCCGTCGAGCCGGAACCGCAACGGTCTGGTGCGGTCAATTGCAATGCCGGCGAAGCCCTTGGGCGCATTCTCCGGCAACCGATTGATCTGCGGCCTCATGCAGCGTGCCCTTCCAGCGGCCACTGGAATTCGTCGACGCGCGTCTGCCGGCTGGTGCGGTTGACCAGGTGTTGGTCGAACCATCGGGCCTCGTCCGCAGACGCCCCGCCGGCCAGCCAGCGGGCGAGGGCCGGCGCAATGAACGCCCCATAGCACCCGATGTTCGCGACAATGTCGGCTCCTTGCCCGGCCGCGCGACCAAAGGCGGGGGCTCCGTCCTTGGTGGCGAGCGCGGCATAGCTCGTCTGCCCGGCTTGTTCCACTTGCCTGTTCTGCCCCAGAAGGCTGTGTACATGTTCAGAAAATGCGGCCCTCTCGCCTGGACCGAATGCAGCAACCCCACCTTCTGCCTGCTGTGTCAGGAATAGGCCCTTGTCCAGTTCAAGCATGATGGGAGCCGCCAGCGAACGCGTCGGCGTGGTCAGGATGCTCGTGTGATGCACACGCTGGAATAGCGTTGGCCACTGGCGCAGCGGCAGCCAAGCCACGATCGCCTCGTCGTCGGCCAGAACGGCCTGCCTGGCCCGGCTTGTGCGCCCGTCGGTCGCGATCTTGACCGCGCCGCTACTCTCGACTGCAACCGAATGCGGCGCCAAGCGCTCTACGGAACAGTCCGTCAGCCAGCGCTCCAACCCAATTTCCAGTTGCGGGCGGTTCAGCCTCAAGGCGTCGCGAAGGACCATGCCCAACCGATTGCCACCCAGCGTGGATTGCCCAACCGGTTCGGCCGCAATGCCAAATCCGCCGGCCATGTGCCGCATGTGGGAGAGGGCTTCAACGGCGCGCGGGTCTTCGGCAAAGAAGACTGGGTCGACACGCGAAAGGGCATTTCGACCGGCAATCCGGGTTACCAGACGTGCAGCCTCCGCGGATGTGCCGGTCAGCATGGCCCAGCTTTGCGGCCGCGTAATGGGGGCAACGGAAAGGTCCTGGCCACGGGGCAGCCGATAGCCCGCCCGATTCTGCCCCACGAGCAAGACCTTCCGGCCATGTTCACCGCCCAGCAGCCCCGCCAGAAGCTGTGCCATGGGGGTCGAACCAAAGATAGCAAAGTCGAATTCAGTTTCGCTCATGCGGCAAATAGGCCTGCGACCACCGGCCCCTGTGGCAATGCGTCCTTGCTTTCACGCGCTGTTTTGATGGTTTTTTGCCGCATTCGGCTTATAGAGGGCCATGCCTTGCCGCGTCTGGCAGACAAGCGTTTGGGGCCCATGATTTTCTGGTCGATTGCCATTGCCGTTACCGCCATTGCCTGCGCTGCCTTGTTCTATGCGGCGGCGGGACGCACGGTCAACGCGACGACCTGCGAAATGGCTGATCAGAACAGACATTTTCGCTTAGCGCTTGATGCCATCGAGGCCGATGAGCGCAATGGCAAGCTCGATGCTAGCCAAGCGCTGGCCGCTAAGGGCGAACTGGCCCGCGAAATTCTGCGCGACAAGGCGACGCCCGGGCCGGCGCCCGTCAAGTCGCTCGGTCAGACAACGCTCCTGTCCGGGCTGGCCGTCACCGCAGCGCTGAGCCTTGTACTTTATGCTTTTCTGGGGCGGCCCGACCTGCCGGCCCAACCCCTGGCCGATCGGCCGGAACTGGTTGCACAATCCCTTGATCTTGATGGTGCGGTGGCGCGCATCGAAGCACGTCTTGCCGAGGCACCCGATGACCTGCGCGGCTGGCAGGTCATTGCGCCGGCCTACGTGGAATTGGGCCGTTTTGCCGATGCGGCAGAAGCCTATCGCCGGGTGATGGCATTGTCCGCCCCGAGCGCCGATTTGCGCACCGATCTGGCCGAAGCGCTGTTGCTCGATGCCAATGGCGCCGGATCCGACGAGGCGATGGATCAGCTTGAGCAGGCCGCCACAGCGAACCCGGGTCATGTGCGCTCGCGTCTCTATCTGGCCGCCGAGTACATGCGACTTGCTCGCTATGACCAGGCCCAGACCTATTGGCAGCAGGCCATCAACCTGGCTCAGGGCAATGAATCCTGGCTTCCCGCAGCGCGGCAGGGATTGGCGGTTGCGGCGAATGACGGCGTTGACACAACGGCCGCGGACCAGGTCGAGATGATCCAGGGCATGGTCGGTGGCCTGGCCGATCGACTATATGCTGAGGGCGGTTCCGTCGAAGAGTGGACCCAGCTTGTCCGGTCCTATCTGGTATTGAATGATCGCAACAATGCCCAGCGCGCTTATGACGCCGCTGTAAACGCCTATCCCGCCGCGTTTGATCGTGGCGAACTCGATACGCTCGCCCTTGATGCTGGCCTGACGCTGAACGGAGATGATCAATGACCATGCCGGCAAACGCCCGCCGCGGCATGACCCGCAAGCAGAAGCGCCTGGCCGTTATTGCAGGTCTGGCCGTTGTGGTCGCGATCGCCACGGCACTGGTGCTGACGGCCTTGCGTGACCAGATCGTGTTCTTCTACGCGCCCAGTGACGTGATCGCGCGCGAAGTTGCACCGGGCCAGGCGATCCGCCTCGGTGGACTGGTCAAGGACGGCAGCTGGACACGGGACGGACAGGACAATGTGTTCACCATTACCGATGGCGGACATGACATCGTGGCCCGCTATGTCGGCATCCTGCCCGATCTGTTCCGCGAAGGGCAGGGGGTTGTAGCCGAGGGTAGTCTTGGACCGGATGGTCGCTTTCAGGCCAGCAATGTTCTGGCCAAGCATGATGAGAACTACATTCCCAAGGAAGTCGTCGAGGCGCTCAAGGCGCAGGGCGAGTGGCGGCCGGGGGAGACCGTCCAGTGAGCATCGAGCTTGGACATTTTGCCCTGGTTCTTGCCTTTGCGATTGCCGTCGTTTCGGCAATGGGCGGGCTGCTGTTTTGGCGGCGCGGGGAACGGATGGCCGCAGTGCTCGGCCAGGCCGCCATTCTGCAATTCGTCCTGGTTTCAGTGGCCTTTCTGGCGGTGGTACATGCCTTCGTGGTGTCCGATTTCAGCCTCGCTTTGGCGGCCAATCATTCGCATTCGCTCAAACCTCTGATCTTCAAGATCTCAGGCGTCTGGGGCAATCACGAAGGCTCAATGCTGCTCTGGGTGTTGATCCTGGTGCTGTTCGGCGCCCTGGCAGCCGCATTCAGCCGCGGCCTGCCGTCCGACCTGACCAATCTGGTGCTCGGTACGCAGAGTCTGCTCACAGCCGCCTTTGCCGGCTTTACGCTTTTTACCTCCAATCCCTTCGCACGGCTGTCGCCTGCGCCATTGGAAGGGGGCGACCTCAATCCCGTGCTGCAGGATGTGGGCCTGGCCATTCACCCACCGCTGCTCTATGCGGGCTATGTGGGCTTTTCGATCTGCTTTTCCTTTGCCATTGCCGCGCTGATTTCGGGCCGTATCGATCAGGCCTGGGCGCGCTGGGTGCGTCCCTGGACCATGCTGAGCTGGACCTTCCTGACCCTGGGCATCGCCATGGGCTCATACTGGGCCTATTACGAGCTTGGCTGGGGCGGCTGGTGGTTCTGGGACCCGGTGGAAAACGCCAGCTTCATGCCCTGGCTGGCCGGCACGGCGCTGTTGCACTCGGCGCTGGTCATGGAAAAACGCAATGCGCTCAAGATCTGGACGATCTTCCTGGCCATCATAACCTTCTCCTTGTCGCTGCTCGGCACCTTCCTGGTGCGCTCGGGCATTCTGACCTCGGTCCATACCTTCGCCAGCGACCCGACGCGCGGTCTTGTGATTCTCACCATGCTGGCAGTGCTCATCGGCGGGGCTTTCCTGCTTTTCGCGATCCGGTCCCCGGCTCTGCGTCAGGGCGGTTTGTTCGCCCCGATCAGCCGTGAAGGCGCGCTCATTCTCAATAATCTGTTCCTCGCAACGGCGGTCGGCGCGGTGCTGGTCGGCACGCTTTACCCATTGCTGCTCGACGCGCTGACCGGAACCACCATCTCGGTGGGTGCACCTTTTTTCAATTTCACCTTTGGTGCGCTGATGGCGCCGCTCCTGCTGGTCCTGCCCTTTGGTCCGCTCCTGGCATGGAAACGGGCTGATCTGGTGGCCGCCGGGCAGCGCCTGATGGGTTTTGCCGCGTTGGCGGTTTTCCTCGCCATTCTCATTTCGGCCCTGGCCGGCAATTCGATTTCACTGGTGCCGATCGGGTTGCTGCTTGGCTTCTGGGTGACCTTCGGCGCAATTGCCGAACTGATCGAGCGCAGCCGGCTCGGGCGCATTCCGCTGGCCGAGAGCCTGCGGCGGCTCGCCGGATTGCCCCGCAGCATCTGGTCGACGGCCATTGGTCACATGGGGCTGGGGCTGACAGTGCTGGGCATCGTTTCAGTCTCTGCCTGGGAGACCGAGCTCGTCACCACGCTCAACCCCGGCGAAACCGCCGAGCTGTCAGGCTATGTGATTGCCTTTGACAGCTTTGAGCAGATCGAAGGTGCCAATTATGTCGCCGACACCGGCGTTTTCACCGTAACCGGTCCCAATGGTGGAACCGAAACCCTGATGCCCGAGCGCCGGACCTATGTAGCAAGCGGCACGCCAACCACGGAAGCGGCGATCCAGACCTATGGCCTGTCCCAGCTTTACCTGCAGCTTGGCGAGCCTTTGGACGACACGCATGTCATCCGGGTCTGGCACAAGCCCTATATTCTGCTGATCTGGATTGGGGCGCTGGTCATGTCCGGCGCCGGCATCCTGTCGCTGAGCGACCGCCGTGTCCGCTTCGGTGCGCCGCAGACGGCGCGCAAGGCGAAACTGGAGGCATCCCGGTAATGCTGCGTGTCACGCTGATGTGTCTGCTGCTGTTGCTGGCACCAGCAACTCAGGCGCTGGGGCCTGACGAGATTCTGCCCGACCCGGCCCTAGAGCAGCGGGCGCGCGATATTTCGGCCGGGCTGCGCTGCCTGGTCTGCCAGAACCAGTCCATCGACGACAGCGACGCTGACCTCGCCCGCGACCTGCGCGTGTTAGTGCGGGAACGCCTTGTTGCTGGCGACACCAATGCCGAAGTCGAGCAATATGTCGTTGATCGCTATGGCGAATATGTCCTGCTCAACCCGCGTCTTGGGGCCCATACACTACTGCTTTGGGTGGCCGCGCCGCTGCTGTTGCTCGTCGGCCTGGGAGCTCTGTTCATCGCGCGCAGGCGCCATGCTGCGGTACCTGCCGATGGTCTGACCGCAGAGGAGGCCGCCGCACTCGATGCGCTGAAACATGGCGGTGATGAGTCCGGGTCCTGACACAATCCCGCCCGCAACATTGCCAAAGCTTAATCTTGGCGCAACTTCATAGAAAGGCGCGTCGTTGCATACGTATCGCCACAAGCTGTTGAGAGCTTAACGAAGGAGATACGTTCCCATGCGTTCGACTATTCTTTCGCGTACCCGCCATTGGCTGGGCGCATCGGCACTGGCCCTTCTGGTCGGCGTCGGCGGCGTTTCCACCGCTTTTGTCCTCACAGGTCAGGCTGCCAACGCGCAGATGCAGAATGCCGCGCAGATCGTTGTGCCACAGGCACAGGTTCAGCAGGGTTTCGCCGATCTCGTCGAGGCGGTAAAACCTGCAGTGGTTTCTATCCTGGTCGAGGCCGAAGCCCCTGGTCGCACCGTCCAGCGCGGTGGCCGCGACTTCAACTTCGAGTTCAACTTCCCCGACCTGCCCGAAGACCATCCCTTCCGAGATTTCTTCGACCAGTTCGGTGGTCCCAACGGACAGGGTGCGCCCGGCGGCCAGAGTGCACCGCGCCGCTTCATGGCAGCCGGTTCCGGCTTCATCATTTCCGACGACGGATATGTGGTCACCAACAACCATGTGGTTGAAGACGCGACCAAGGTCACGGTCGTGTTCGAGGACGGTTCCGAACAGGTTGCTGAAATCGTCGGCACCGACGAGCGGACCGATCTGGCAGTGCTCAAGATTGAAGGCGAAGACCTTCCATTTGTGAGCTTTGAAGGTAGCGAGCAGCCAAGCCGCGTTGGCGACTGGGTCGTTGCCGTGGGCAACCCGTTTGGTCTCGGTGGTACCGTCACAGTTGGTGTCATTTCGGGCGCCGGCCGCGATATCGGCGGCTCGAACTACGGGGACTTCCTGCAGATCGACGCGGCTGTGAATACTGGCAACTCGGGTGGTCCGGCTTTTAACGCCAAGGGCGAAGTCGTTGGCGTGAACACGGCCATCTATTCACCTACGGGTGGCAATGTCGGCATTGCTTTCGCTATTCCCGCCCGCACGGTGCAGCAGATTGTCGGTCAGCTCATCGAGGACGGCACGGTAACCCGTGGCTATCTTGGTGTTTCAATCCAGGATGTCAGCCGCGATATTGCCGATAGTGTCGGCCTGTCCGATGCGCGTGGCGCCATAGTCCGCGAACCGACGGAAGACGGCCCGGCTGGTGCCGCTGGCGTTGAATCGGGTGACATCATCATCGAAGTCGATGGTGAGCAGATCGATGACGCACTTGATCTCAGCCGCACCATTGCCAGCAAGGCTCCCGACAGCACCGTCGAGCTGACGGTCTGGCGCGATGGCGCGGAGACCACCATCTCGGTTCAGCTCCAGCAGCTTGATGAGACCGCAGCGGTCGAAACACCCGAACAGCCGACGCCACCCCAGGCCCTTCCCGAAGCCGCTACGGCTCTGGGAATGACCCTGGTACCCAATGGCGACGGTTCGGGTGGCCTGTTGATCCAGGACGTTGACGGCGACAGTGCTGCCGCACAGCGCGGCTTTGCCACCGGTGACGTGATCCTCGAAGTGGACAACAAGCCCGTGGCCGAGCCCTCCGATTTCGATGCGGCCGTGCAGGCCGTGCAGGATCGGAGTCTCAACACGGTCCTGATCAAGATCGCTCGCGATGGCGAGGCCCGCTTCGTCGGCCTGCCGATCGGCGATACTGAATAATAAGCCTTTGGCCTCCGGGTATTGCCCGGGGGCCATCTCCCAGAATTATCGGAGCGTCAGCCGTGAAGATCCTGCTCATCGAAGACGACCGCGAAGCGGCGAGCTATCTCGTCCAGGCCCTCGATGAGGCCGGCCATGTGACCCACCACGCCGCCGACGGTGAAACCGGTTTTGCCATGGCTTCCGGCATGGACTACGACGTGCTGATCGTCGATCGCATGCTGCCCCGCCGCGATGGCCTCAGCATCGTGGAGAGCCTGCGGGCCGAAGATGACAAAACCCCCGTGCTGATTCTGTCGGCCCTTGGTGAGGTCGATGACCGTGTTACCGGCCTGCGAGCTGGCGGCGATGACTATCTGACCAAGCCCTATGCCTTTACCGAACTTCTGGCCCGCGTCGAAGTGCTGGCGCGCCGGTCAAGCCCGGCAGAGGCGGCTACCAGCTATACCGTGGGCGGCCTGTCGCTGGATCGTCTCAGCCGCAAGGTCGAGCGTGAGGGCGAGAATATCCTGCTCCAGCCGCGCGAATTCCGCCTGCTCGAATATCTCATGAAGAACGCCGGCAAGGTGGTGACTCGCACCATGCTGCTCGAGAATGTCTGGGACTATCACTTCGACCCCCAGACCAACGTCATCGACGTGCACATGTCCCGCCTGCGCTCCAAGATCGACAAGGGTCACGCCAATCCGCTTCTGCACACTGTGCGCGGCGCCGGCTATATGATCCGGGAGTAGCCCGTGAACCGCTTCGCCCAGGTTTGGCGCACATCCACAGTCCGGCTGACGGCCACATTCATTGCCATCTTTATCGTTTTTGCCATCCTTCTGATGGCATTTATCGGTTGGCAATCGAGCGTACAAATCCAGCGCCAACAGACCGACGACATCGATCGCGAAATCCGCCAATTCCAGCGTATCGAAACCAATCAGGGCATTCGAGCGCTGGCCTTTGCCGTCAATCGGCTCTCCTCGCAGCCGGGCCCGGGCATCTACTTTCTCGGCGATGCTGCTGGCCTTTATTTGCTCGGCAATGTCACCGACGTGCCCGCCGAAGTGGTAATCAATCCCGGCGTTTACAGCTTCGATTATGAACGGCCCAACCCACTGGGTGACGATGTGGCCGAAGAAGGCCGTTCGCGGCGCCAGAGCGAAGGTATTGCCGTAGTCCGGTCAATAGAGCTGGTCAACGGGATGCGCCTGGTGGTGGGGCGGGATGTCGTGGAGCGTCGGGGCTATTCGGCCATCATTCTCCAGAGCTTCATGGTCGGCGTCGCGGGCATTGTGCTGTTCTCGCTGATCGCCGGCGGCATTACCGCGCGCCGGGTGCTCCGGCGCATCGATACCATCCAGCAGACCTCGACCAAGATCATGTCGGGCAACCTTTCCGAACGTGTGCCGGTCACCAAGCGGAATGACGAGTTCGACGCCCTGGCGACCAATCTCAACGCCATGCTCGACCGCATCGAGCAACTTCTGCAGGGCCTCAAGGAGGTCACCGACAACGTCGCTCATGACCTCAAGACCCCGTTGACCCGCTTGCGCAACCAGGCCGAAGCGGCCCTGCGCGACACGGCCAGCGTCGAAACCCGCGAGCAGGCACTCGAAACCGTCATTGCCGAGAGCGATCGCTTGATCCAGACGTTCAACGCCTTGCTGATGATCGCGCGCGTCGAGGCTGGCGCGCCGTCCGGGGCGCTTTCCGAAATCAATATCAGCGAGATCGTTGCCGACGTTGCCGAACTTTACGGTCCGGTTGCCGAGGATGAGGGCATAGCAGTCGAAACCCGTATTGCCGAGGACGTGACGCTCAAGGCCAATCGGGAATTGATCGGCCAGGCCATGGTCAATCTGCTGGAAAACGCCATGAAGTACGCGCGACCAGAAGATGGGATATCCGGCAGAATTGATGTCTCGCTGAGCAAAGAGGCCGACCGGGTGTGTATTTCGGTGGCCGATAATGGCCCCGGCATTCCGGACGGAGATCGCAAACGGGTGCTGGAACGCTTTGTTCGGCTCGAAAAGAGCCGGTCCGAACCGGGCTCGGGCCTCGGTCTGTCGCTGGTGAACGCTGTGGCCAGGTTGCATGGCGGCACGTTCCGTATTGAGGACAACGCGCCCGGTGTGCGCGCCGTGCTGGAGTTTCCTGCGCGCTAGCGCGCCGCCTTGCCGGAGCCGCGGGGGCAGGGTATGCCTCAAAAATGAGCACAATTCTTGCCCCACTGCCGGCCGCCGATACCCCCCTGTTTCAGGCATTGCTGACCGAACTACCCGACGACGTGGCCAGTGCCCTTGGCGCCGAGGCGCCCGCGCTTGGACCGCTGCTGGAGGCAGCGCCCTATCTGCTCGATCTGGCGCGGGCGCATGGCGAATGGCTCGCCCAAGCCTTGGACTCTGGGCCGGACCGCGCCTTCAGTGCTCTCCTGAGGGAAATGGGCCGTGCAGGACGAGAGGATGACGAGGCTGCAATTGCCCATGCATTGCGCCGCGCCAAGGGCCGCACAGCCCTGCTGGCGGCTGTCGCCGAATCCGGTGGTGCCTGGACCACCGCTCGAGCGACCGAGGCCCTATCCGATCTGGCAGATGCCGCTCTTGAGGCCGCGCTGGACCTGCTGATGCGCCAGGCCTTTGAGAGGGGGCACTTGGCCGTTCCCGTTGAAGAAGCGCGCGCCGCTAATTCCGGCCTCGCCATCTTTGCCCTGGGAAAGCATGGCGGGCGCGAGCTCAACTACTCATCCGATATCGACATCGTCGCCTTCTTCGACCCTCAGAAGCCGGTGCTCGCTGATCCGCTCGAAGCCACCAAGATCTATTCGCGCATGGTGCAGAAGCTGGTGGGTCTGATGGAGGACCGGCAGGCAGGCGGCTACGTGTTCCGCACCGATCTGCGCCTTCGCCCCGATCCCGGCTCGACCCCGGTGGCCATCTCGTTCGACGCGGCCCTGGCCTATTACGAAGTGCGCGGCCAGAATTGGGAGCGCGCGGCCTGGATCAAGGCGCGTCCCTGCGCCGGCGACAAGTCGGTCGGCGAGGCCTTCCTGAAGGAACTGGCGCCCTATGTCTGGCGCAAGCATCTCGACTTCGCCACCATTGCCGACATTCAGGCGATGAAGCGGCAGATCAACGTGTCCAAGAAGGTCGGCGACATTCGCGTCGAGGGGCACAATGTCAAGCTCGGGCGGGGCGGTATTCGCGAGATCGAGTTCTTCGCCCAGACCCAGCAATTGATCGCCGGTGGCCGCGACAAGGCGCTGCGCGTGCGGCCAACCGCTCACGCACTGGCGGCGCTGGCCGAAGCCGATTGGATCAGCCCGCAGACCGCCGAGGAACTTACCGAAACCTATTGGTATCTGCGCGCGGTCGAAAATCGCCTGCAAATGCTGCGCGACGAGCAGACCCACACCATGCCCGATAACCCCGAAGCCGTTGCCGTCATCGGCCGGTTGATGGGCGAAGCCGATCTGGCGGCCTTCGAAAAAGCCTATCGTGCCGCCCTTGAACGCGTGGCCCGCTACTATGCCGAGCTTTTCACCCAGGGTGAGACACTGGGCTCTGGCGAGGGCAATCTGGTCTTTACCGGCAGTGACGATGATCCGGAAACGCTCGAAACCCTGACGGCCATGGGCTTTGCCGATGCATCAAAGGTGATCCAGACCGTTCGCAAATGGCATTATGGCAGCTATGCCGCCACGCGCACCTCGGCCGCACGCGCGCACCTCACCGAACTGCTCCCCGCGCTGCTGCTGACTCTCGGACGCGCGGGCAATGCCGACGAGGCACTGGCCCATTTCGACGACTTCCTGTCGCGCCTGCCGGCTGGCGTCCAGCTCTTTGCGCTGTTGCGCAATCATGCCCAGCTCCGCACGCTCCTTGTGCAATTCATGGCTTCGGCGCCACGCATGGCCGAGGCGGTCATCCACCGCGCGCACGTCATGGACGGGTTGATCGACCCGGCCTTTGCCAATGACGTCACCCATCGCGACGTGCTGGTGGCCAAGGTCGACGCCTTCCTCGCCGACGCACGTTCCTATGAAGAGCTGATCGATCGTGCCCGCATAATCGGGCAGGAGCAGAAATTCATGGTCGCGGCGGGCCTGCTCTCCGGCACAGTCAGCGCGCAGGGGGCAGGGGAGCAGTTCACGGCGCTGGCCGAAACCCTGCTCAATCGCCTTTTCAGCAAGGTTCAGGACGAGTTCGCCGTGCGTCATGGCCGTATCGCCGGGGCCGAAGTCGCATTGCTTGCGTTCGGCAAAATGGCGAGCCGGGAGATGACATTCACCTCCGATCTCGACTTCTTCCTGCTCTACGATGCGCCAGAGACAGAGTCCGATGGCGAGCGCCAGCTCTCCACATCACACTATTTTGCCCGACTGACGCAGCGGCTGGTGGCGGCCGTCTCGGCTCCCACGGCCGAAGGCGTGCTGTATGAGGCGGATATGCGGTTGCGCCCCTCGGGCAATTCGGGGCCCCTTGCAACCAGCCTTGCGGGGTTCAGGGCCTATCACAAGGACAATGCCTGGACCTGGGAGCATCTGGCGCTGAGCCGCGCCCGGGTCATCGCGTCAACTGGCGCATTGGGCGACAAAGTCAACGCCGAGATCGCCGATGTCATGTCGCGGCCCCGCGATGTTGCAAAAACGATTGATGACGTCGTCTCAATGCGCGCTCTGATGGCCCGCGAACGCAAGCTGCGTCATGCTTTCGACCTCAAACTGGTCAGCGGTGGCCTCGTCGACCTTGAGTTTGTCGCTCAATCCGCTCAGTTGGTGGCCGGATCGAAGGTCAATCTTCCGCAGGAAACCACGGCGCGGGTTTTGGTTCGGCTCGGAGAGATCGGACTCGTACCGCAGGGTCAACGCCTGGCCGAAATCCATGGTGTCTATTCAACGGCCCTGCAGGTGATGAGTTCGGCGCTGGTCAGCCCGTTTAAGGAAGAGGCCTGGACACCCACCTTCAAGGAATTGCTGGCTCATCTGTCCAATTACCCCGATTTCGGGCGGCTCGAACTCGATATTGCCCAGATGCGAGGCGAGGTCGAAGCGGCAGCATCCGAATGGTATGGCCAAGCCCGGGGGCTTTAGGCGGCCAGATTGGCCGCGGCCGGTTCCGTGGGCAGGGAAATCGCGACCGTCGTCCCGATCATCGGACTGGAGTCGATGGCCAGATTGCCGCCGCTCAATTCGGCAATCGCCCGGGCAATGGAGATGCCCAGTCCGGGACCAACGCCCTCGCGGGTGAAGCTGGCGTCTCCCAGCGCAAAAGGCTGGCTGAGACTGGCGAGGCGATCTTCGTCCATCCCGATGCCGGTGTCGCTGACCTCGATCACCACGCCGTCATCGGCAGCAAAGCTCGCCAGCTTCACTTGGCCGCCCGCCTGGGTGAAGCGCATGGCGTTGTCCATGATATTGCCGATCATCCGCATCAGCCCCAACCGGTCGCCGCGCAGGACCGCGCCCGTTTCCCGACCGATCAGCAAGGTGATACCAGCCCGATGCGCCTGCCCCTGAAAGCGATCGACCACACTCTGAAGCACTTCGTCCAGTAGCACCGGCTCCTGCCGCAGCGCCTTGCGGCCGCCCTCGAGTTCGGCCAGGTCGAGAATGGCACCGAACGAGCTCAACAGGTGCTCACCTGAATTCTTGATCGTGGCGACATAGTCCACATAGCGCTCGTCCCCGAGCGGACCATAGGTCTGGTGCTGCATCAGTTCGGCAAAGCCGATGATGTGGTTGAGCGGGGTTCGGATATCGTGGCTGAGATGGGCCAGGAAATTGGTCTTGGCCCGGCTCGCCGCTTCGGCCTTGAGCTTTTCTTCGTGGTAGCGGCGGGCCAGCAGGCGTTGTTCTTCGCGAATGGTCTGCAGCATGGCGTCGGTGCGCTTGGTTTCGGTAATGTCCGAAACCAGCGTCATGAAGGCGCCATCGCCCAATGGCCGCTCGTCAATCTGCAGGCAGGTGCCATCTTCACAATGCAGCTCAAGCAGGCGCAGGCTGTCGTCCTCACGCACCAGCTTCATGTAGCCTCCGGCGATCAGCCGGCTAACGGCCTGGTGGTAGGTCAGGCGGGTATCGTCAATGTCCAGCCGGTCGCGATATTGCGCATTGCACACGATCAACTGACCAGTTCCGGTCCAGCAGGCCAGGCCCATAGGAATGGCTGCGGCAAGCTGGTCATAGCTCTCGCGCTCTTCGGGTGCAGGCACCCCTTTGCGGCGCCTGGCCGATAGCAGCGTGAACAGACCCGCCAGCGCGAAGGCCGCCGCGCCGCGACCACTGAGATCGGAGAGAAGTGTGGTCTGTTCGACTTCCAGTCCCAGCGTCCCATGCGGCCCGGCCGATACCATTTCGGTCAGCAGACCCGGCGTGGCGCCAGTGGAAAGGCTTGCCTTGATCAGTCCGCCGGTCCTGAAGGTGGCCGCATCAATTGCCGCCTCGGCCTCGCTGCTCGAGCGCATGGCGATATCGGCGGCCAGCATTTCCCCAATGGCCGACAGTTCATGCCGGACGCCGGCAAAGGTGCGTGTGACGTCGTAAACCACGAACAGGCTGGCAGCGAAGAATGCGGTCGCGGCAACCGCGGCGCTGGTGCGGGTAAAGCGCCACGCCCAGGGCCAAGGATTTGCGTTGTCGCGGCGTTCAGTCCTGTTCCATTTGCCGACGCGGAATCCGAGTGCGCCGGCGCCGGATGCCCCCGACGACCGCATGAAATTCTCCATCCTTGAAAGGGGTTTAGACCCAAACCAAACTTGCCCTTAACAAGGTATGAATCAGGTCGCCCTGCCTTGTCCAGTGTGCCCGGAGACGCAAATTTGAGCAGATCGGAAAAAGCAGAGTCGGCTGAATCACTTAGCCGGAAAGAAAAATTCTTCCAAAAATTTCGCCCATCATTGCCTGTGCCACGATGGACCGGGGAACGGCCGTGCCATTCCCCGATAATCTTGTTCAGCCGGCGATGATGCGGTCGAGGATTTCGCCCACATTGCGGCTGAGTGTGTGCTGTTCCTTGAGCGCTTGCAACGCGGCCATACCCGCCTCGCGGCGCGGCGCCTCCAGTGTCGGCAGCACGCGGAAACCGGTGAGAATGCGCGAAGCAACCTGCGGGTTTACCTTGTCGATCTCCGCCACCGCCTCGGTGATGAACCGGAAGCCGGCGCCGTCAATGCGGGTGAACTGCACCGGATTGGTCATCACGAAACTGCCCAGCAGCGAGCGCAGCCGGTTCGGGTTGGTCTTGGGGAAGTCCGGTGCCGCCAGGGTCGCACGCATCCGTTCAATCACCTCGTCATCCGGCGCCTGGGCAGAAGCCGTCAGCCACTTGTCGAACACCAGCGGATCGCCGGCAAAGCGTGTGCGGAACTCGCCGAGCAGGGCGCTTGCCTCGCTTGTCCAGTTGCGCACCGATATGGCCATGGCCGCATAGCGTTCGGTCATATTGGTCGCCGCTTCGAACTGTTCGGCCGCAAGGGCAGCGCCGCGCTCCGACCCGGCTGTCAGCAGAGCCAGCAGGCCGTTCCGCAACGAACGCCGCCCAGCCTGTGCCGCATCTGGGCTATAGACATCGCTGCTGGCCAGGGCTTCGTAGGCGCCGGCCAACTTCGCCGACACTGGCGAAATCAGGGCAGCGACAAATTCCTTGCGTGCGGCGGCAATGGCGTCTGGATTGACATCCTTGCCGATATGCCGGCCGACCACGGTTTCGGCCGGAACGTCGAGTGCCTGCGCCTTGTAGGCGTCATCGAGTTCGGCATTTTCCAGCGTATCGATGAGTGCGGCGCGCAAGGCGTCGACATCATCCTCGGACCATGCCTTGCCCTGGGCCGCATTGGCGATCAGCGCAGTCGATGCGGTTTGCAGTGCATCCCAGCGGTTGAACGGGTCGCTGTCATGGCGCGCCAGGAACAGCAAATCGTCTTGACTGAGATTGGTGCTCACTTTGACCGGCGCCGAAAATCCTCGGAACAGCGAGGGCACCGGCTTGTTGGCGACACCTTCGAACGTCAGCGTCACGCTGTCCCTGTCGAATAGGATCAGATCGTCTTCTACAGTGGCGCCAGACACGCCGCTCCAGCCCAGCGGGCTGCCATTTGGGCCGATCAACCCGAACCGCACCGGGATCAGCAACGGTTTCTTGGTCGGTTCGCCCGGTGTCGGGTCGATGGTCTGGCTAAGGGTCAATGTGTAGGTCTGGCTGGCAGCATCATAGCTGTCGGTAATGCTGACCTGCGGCGTTCCCGCCTGCAGATACCAGGTGGCGAACTGGCTGAGGTCGCGGCCGCTGGCATCCTCGAAAACCTTGATGAAGGCCTCGATGGTCGTGGCATCGCCATCATGGCGCTCGAAATAGAGGTCCATGGCCTTGCGGAAGCCGTCCTCGCCCAGGATCGTGGCCAGCATGCGCACGATCTCTGCGCCCTTCTCGTAAACCGTGGTCGTATAGAAGTTATTGATCTCGCGATAATTGTCCGGGCGCGGCGGATGAGCCAGCGGACCGCCATCTTCGGGGAACTGGCTGGTCCTGAGGTTCTGCACGTCATGGATGCGCTGCACCGGGCGGCTGCGTTCGTCGCTGGTGAATTCCTGGTCGCGGAAGACGGTCAGCCCTTCTTTCAGGCAAAGCTGGAACCAGTCGCGGCAGGTGATGCGGTTGCCGGTCCAGTTGTGGAAGTATTCGTGCGCGATGACCCGCTCAATGCCATGATAGTTGGCATCGGTCGCCGTCTCGGGTTTGGCAAAGACCAGCCGGTCGTTGAAGATGTTGAGGCCCTTGTTCTCCATTGCGCCGAAATTGAAATCCGATACGGCGACGATATTGAACACATCCAGGTCATATTCACGCCCAAAGCGGCGCTCGTCCCAGGCCATGGAGCGGATCAGGCTATCCATGGCGTAGGCGCATTCGGATTCTTTGCCGTGGGTGCAGTAGATGCCCAGCTCGACCTTGCGACCGCTCATCGTGGTGAAGCTGTCCTTGATCGATCCCAGATCGCCAGCAACCAGTGCAAACAGATAGGCGGGCTTGAGGAACGGGTCTTCCCAGACGGCGAAGTGCATGCCGTCGCCCAGCTCGCCCTGCTCGACCAGATTGCCATTGGCCAGCAAGACCGGCGCTACGGATTTGGGTGCACTCATGCGCACTTTGAACGGGGCGAGTACGTCCGGGCGGTCGAGATAATAGGTTATGCGGCGGAATCCCTCCGGCTCGCACTGCGTGCACCACGTGCCGCTGGAGCGGTAAAGGCCCATCAGCTTGGTATTGGCCTCCGGGTTCAGCGTGACCTCCGTTTCGAGCACGAAACGCTTGTGCGGCGGCTCTACAAGGGTCAGCGAATTTGCATCGCTCGCATAGGCCGACAGCACCAGCGGCGCGCCATCCAGGGCAATGGAATCGAGCTTGAGTTCGTCTCCATCAAGCACCAGCGGCGTGCCTGGCTCTGTGTCCGCGCGCGGCTCCATGGTCAGTTGCGCCCGCACGCGGGTGCTTTCTTCCAGGATCTTGAAATCAAGCTCTACTGACACGATCCGGTACGGGGTCGGGGCATAGTCCTTGAGGTAGATGGTCTGTTCACTCTCGGTGCGCATGAAGCGGTCCAACTGTCATGGTGTTCTGGCTATAATGTGTGGCCGTCCGGTGACAGCCGATTCTGCATTCTCGTGTATCCTATGCGGCTCTCGACTGCATAGCATGACTCTTGTGGCGTCAATTGGGACGACATTAGGGAGGAGATGCTAGGGGGTCGCCTGCTCGTCGTTCCTCTGCGCCTTTTCCGGTGGCACGAGCGATGGTTCCAAAATTTCCGCGCGGGTTCGAACCGTCGGCCAGATATGCCTTGACCTCAACTGCGGTTGAGGTCGCACAGCTATGGGCGACTGAACAAATACCGCTTTTGAACGAATGGTCTTGAGACATGTTGCGCTGGTTTGAATCACGACTAGACCCCTATCCACAGGATGATCCGGTCGAACCCCCCAAAGGACTGCTGGGGTTCTGCCTCCACTACAGTGACGGCGCCAAGCGCTGGCTGGCCCTGATGGCGTTTTCGGCTGCACTGGTGGCGATTGGTGAAATCATCGTCTTCGGCTTCATCGGCGATGTGGTGAACTGGCTGGCCGATGCCGATCCGGCCAGCTTCCTTGAGACCGATGGTTGGAAGCTGGGGCTGATGGGGGCGATGATCGTTATCATCGTGCCCGCCATCATGCTGGTTTCAATGCTGACCATGCACCAGACCCTATTGGGCAATTTCCCCCAGCGTATCCGCTGGATGGCGCACCGCTACCTGATCCGCCAGTCGATGAGCTATTTCCAGGACGAGTTCGCCGGTCGCATTGGCGCCAAGCTGATGCAGACCTCGCTCGCCGTGCGCGAAGTGGTGATGAAGCTGCTCGACATGCTGGTTTATGTCGTCGTCTATTTCACCGGCGCGGTGATCCTGGCAGCTTCGACGGACTGGCGCCTAGCCATCCCCTTCTTGCTCTGGCTGGCCGGTTATGCGGCGCTCATGATTTATTTCATCCCGCGCCTGGGCAAGATTTCCCAGGCCCAGGCCGATGCCCGCTCGATGATGACCGGACGGATTGTCGACAGCTATACCAACATCGCCACCGTTAAGTTGTTCAGCCACTCCAATCGCGAAGAGGCCTACGCCAAGGAGGCCATGGATGGCTTCCTCGACACGGTTTACCGGCAAATGCGCCTGTTCACCGTGCTCAACATCCTGGTGCTCTGGTCCAATGCGCTGCTGCTCTTTGCGGTCGGCGCCACGGGCATCTGGCTCTGGATGCAAGGCCTGATGTCTCCGGGGTCGCTCGCTGTCTCCCTCGGGCTGGTCATGCGCTTCCAGGGTATGAGCCAGTGGGTCATGTGGGAAATGTCGTCGCTGTTCGAGAACATTGGCACGGTCAAGGATGGCATCAACTCCATCTCGCTGCCGCGTGTCGTTCAGGACGAGCCGGAAGCCAAGGCGCTGCCGCGGGTCACGGGCGACATCAAGTTCGAGAACGTTGCCTTTCATTATGGCAAGGCATCCGGTGTCATCGAAGGGCTGAACCTGCACGTCCGCCCCGGCGAGAAGATCGGTCTGGTCGGCCGCTCCGGCGCCGGCAAGTCCACTCTCGTTAATCTGCTGCTGCGCTTCTACGACCGTGCTGATGGCCGCATTCTCATCGACGGGGAAGATATCGGCGGCGTCACGCAGGACAGCCTGCGCGCCAATATCGGCGTCGTCACGCAGGATACCTCCCTGCTGCATCGCTCGGTCCGTGAAAACATCCTCTACGGCCGCCCAGATGCCACCGAGGAGATGATGCGGGCTGCCGCCGAACAGGCCGAAGCCGCCGAGTTCATCGAGACCTTGAGCGATCCCAAGGGCCGTCAGGGCTATGATGCCCATGTCGGCGAGCGCGGCGTCAAATTGTCTGGCGGCCAGCGCCAGCGCATCGCCATCGCCCGCGTGTTGCTCAAGAACGCACCGATCCTGGTGCTGGACGAAGCCACGTCGGCGCTGGATTCCGAAGTCGAAGCCGCCATCCAGGGGCAATTGCAGATGCTCATGCAGGGCAAGACGGTCATCGCAATTGCGCACCGGCTCTCCACCATCGCCATGATGGACCGGCTTGTCGTGCTCGATAAGGGCGTCATTGTTGAACAGGGTTCGCACGCCGAACTGGTCGATAGCGGTGGCATTTACAGCCAGCTCTGGGCCCGCCAGTCCGGCGGCTTCCTGGATGTCGAGCAGTCCGAAGTCGCAGCGCAATAGATCGGGGAGGGCGGGGCCAAGGGTTCCGCCCTTCTTCTATCCGGTGGCCCGGTCCTCGCGTGAGAGCCGGGTCCGTTCCCGCCGCAGATAGGCCTCGACCTCGTCCACGGCCATTGGCCGGCCGAAGAAATAACCCTGCATGACAGTGCCGCCCAGAGCGATCAGCGCCTGTAATTGCTCCTCGGTTTCGACCCCTTCGAACACGCAGGAAATGCCCAGATTGCGACACAGATCGACCATTGTCTTGACGATGGCCCGGCTGGCAATGTCATTGGTGACTTCGGCAACAAAGCTCCGGTCGATCTTGATCCGATGCAACGGCAATTGCTGCACATGGGTCAGGCTGGAATGCCCGGTGCCGAAATCGTCCAGCGCAATCCGCGCACCAAGCCCGAGCAGGATCAGCAGCGACTGATTGGCCTGTTTGAGATCACGCATCGCCGCCGTTTCGGTCACCTCGAAATCGATCTGGCACGGGCCGCGCCCACGCTCGAACAACGCCACGATTTGCTCGATAGCGGTGGTCGAGCCAATGTCATTGGCCGAAAGATTGACAGAAAGCCTGATGCTGGGTGGCAGCGCCCGGCTGATCGTCAGGGCCTTGCGCAGCACGCATTGAGTGATCTTGCTGATCCGCCCGGTGCGCTCGGCCATGGGGATGAAGTCTGCTGGAGAGATCTCGCCGAGTACCGGGCTACGCCAGCGCGCCAGCACTTCGAAGCCAGTGGTTGCCCCAAGCGAAACGTCATATTGCGGCTGCAGCACCACGTAGATTTCGTCGTCGAGATCGGCGGAATACAGCAAATGCTCCATATGGCGCACCTTGCTGATCTCTCGGGCGTGAACCTCCGAGAAGACAACGGCGCTGCCTCGTGCCTCCCGCTTCGCGGCGGACAAGGCATAGTCGGCGCGGTCAAAAAGCTGGTCACCGATGTCATCAGGCTGGGAAACGGCAAATCCCGCTGATGCCGTCAGGCGGATCACGCCCTCGGGTTGCTCGAAGGACAGCCGCATGGCGCCGCACAGGACTTCGCCCGCATGGACAAGGGTTTGTCGGTCGATAGGTCCAACCAGGATCAGGCCGAATGTATTGCTTTCCAGCCGGGCCACGAACGTATCCGCCCGCCGCAGCGAGTCGATGCGACGTGCCGCTTCCACCAGGACCCGGTCACCTGCCAATTGACCGAAGATCTGGTTGATCGACTTGAAACCGTCCAGATCGAGCCGTGCCACGCCGATCTGCCGGCCCTCGGCCGCTGCCTGTTGCAGCGCCATGGCGAGGTGGCGATCGAAACTGCGCCGATTGGGCAGGCCTGTAAGGGTATCGATATTGGCCAGCCGCTGGTTTTCTTCGCCAAGGCGCTGGGTCTCCAGCTGCCGCTGCGCTATGGCACTGCGCGAGGCAACCAGGTCTGCGAAGTCTCGAGAATTGCTCAGCAGGATGATCAGCAGCACCGTCACCACCAGCACCATGTTGATGGCGATGGCAGCCAGGGTCTCGTGACCGGTACCAATGAAGAACGCCGTGAACGGCCCGAGCACGCAGATCCCAACGGCCAATGCAGCGGCCCGCACGTGCATCAGGCAGAACATGCAGCCAATGGTGGTGATGCCCATGTAGAAGGCAATCTGCGATTGACGATAGGCGTCCCCGTAGGGGTAGAGGCTGAAGCTCCACGCGGTAAAGCCAATCGCCAGGGCCGCGCCCATCCAGATCATGGCCCGCAAATTGGTGCGCGCCTTGTGCGGGTCCAGGACCTTGTGCCTGCTGCGCCACCAGACCACCATGCGGACAATGCACAGCATGGCTAGGGTGGTGGGAACATAGACGGTCAGTTCCACCGGAGCGACGCCAAAATGGGTCCAGGCCACGATCAGCGTGTTGGACACCAGCATGATATACATCAGCGGAATTTGGCGGCTCAGTGCGCGCCATTGTGCCAGGGCGAGTTCAGGCGTGTCGGTCGGTGCCGAAACCAGTCTGGAGATGCGCCTGAGCAGTGACATGGTGCTCGCCCTTCCTGGCGCAAGCCTATGCGGTCAAATCCTAATTTATCTGTAAAAACGTTTTCGGAAATCTCGCGACCGGACAGTCAGACCGCCCGCGGAATCTGGTGGTTTGTGCACATTGCCCGATACGCATGGCTTGATATAACGTTGCATTGAAATCGATTGCAGAGACTGGTATTGGCCAGCTCAATTCGGCGCGCTGCCGAAATCGGAGGATACATTCATGGCCGTCCCAACGCACAATTCCGCCCTTGATCTGGGCGGCGCATCCACTTTGACCGCAGACACGCGCGGCATTGAAACGACCATGAACTTGCCCGGTGATGTTCATCACGCCCTTCTGGCCGCAGATCTGATCCCGGATCCCTATTTCGGCGAAAACGAGAAGCAGGTGATGTGGGTCAATGAGACGGCCTGGAGCGTCGAGCGCCAGTTCACGGCTACGGACGCTGATATCGATGGCTACCTGACCCTGACGCTGGCGGAGGTCGACTGCATTGCCACCATTTTCCTCAACGGCGAGGAGATTGCGCGGACCGACAACAGCTTCGTGCGCAACGATATCGATGTCACCGGCAAGGTGCATGTTGGCGAGAACACGCTGCGCATCGATTTCGATATCGCGCCGGATGTGGCCAAGGCGCGCGCCGATGCCCATCCTTTCCCGATCCCTTTCACCAAGAACTACCAGACCAATGGGCTCAAGGGCATCCATATGAACTTCATCCGCAAGGCGGCCTGCCATGCGGGTTGGGACTGGGGTATCTGCCTCATGCCCATCGGGGTCTACGGCACAATGAGCCTCAGGAAGGCGCGCCTGGCCCGGCAGGAAAGTGTCCAGGTCGATCAGGCCCATGGCCAGAATTCGGTCGAACTCTCGATAAAGACTCGGCTTTTCGCCTTTGCTCATGGAGAGGTTGAACTCGAGCACACCATTGACGGTCAGGTCATCACCGACAAGGTGGTGGTCCATAAGGGCGACAATGTCTTTACCCACAATCTGACCATCCAGAACCCACAGATCTGGTGGCCGGCGGGGCAGGGCGAACAGCCTCTCTACGACCTCACGACCAATCTCGAAGGCGAAGTGACCACGCGCAAGATCGGTCTGCGCCAGCTCGACTGGGTCGTTGAGAAGGACGAAATCGACCATTCCTTCAAGTGCCGCATCAACGGCCGCGACATCACCATGATGGGTGCGAACTGGATTCCGGCCGATGCCATCCCCAGCCAGGTCACCCCAGCCGTCATTCGCGATCTGCTCGAAAGTGCCAAGGCCGCCAACATGAATATGCTGCGCATCTGGGGCGGCGGGCAATATGAGCCCGACTGGTTCTACGATATGTGCGATGAACTCGGCATTCTCATCTGGCACGACTTCATGTTCGCCTGCATGAGCTATCCGTCAGACCGCACGTTCCTCAAAAGCGTCGAGACCGAAATCACCCAGCAGGTGCACCGGCTGAGCCACCATGCCTCGATTGCGCTTTGGTGCGGCGACAACGAGGTCATCGGTTCGCTCGACTGGTACCCCGAGACCAAGGCGGACAAGGAGCGCTATATCGCCAATTATGACCGGCTCAACTCGATGCTGCACCGCATCGTCGAGGATGAAGACCCGGCCCGCCGCTTCTGGCCGTCCTCGCCTTCGCTGGGCTACATGGATTTCTCCGATGGCTGGCATTCCGACACCCGCGGCGACCTGCACTATTGGGACGTCTGGCATTCTGCCAAGAGCTTTGAGGCATACCGCTCGGTCAATCCGCGCTTTGCCTCCGAGTTCGGTTTCCAGTCCTTTACTTCGATGAATGTCGTGGAGACCTTCGCAGAGGAGAAGGATCGCAATCCGTCATCGCCGGTTATGGAAAACCACCAGCGCAATGCAGGGGGCAATGCGCGCATTCTGGAAACCATGACGCGCTACTTCCGCTTCCCGCGCGACTTCGAGCAGATGGTGTTCCTCTCTCAGATCCAGCAGGGTCTCGCCATTAAGACCGCCATCGAATACTGGCGCTCCACCAAGCCGCGCTGCATGGGAACACTCTATTGGCAGATCAACGATATCTGGCCGGTGGCAAGCTGGTCGAGCCTGGACTATGGCGGGCAGTGGAAGCTGATGCACTACATGGCACGGCGCTTCTATAATCTGGTCAATGTAGTTGCAGTGCCCCAGATCACCGAAGTGCAGACCAATTCGCGCGGCACCCCGGTCGAGGGACAATTACCCGACCAGATTGCCCTGCGGGCCATCAATGATACCGGCAGGCCGGTCTCGATTGCGCTGGAAGTAACAGCCGTCAAGGTGACGGGCGAAAGCCGCGTGGTCTTTTCCGGCAATTCGGCTGTTGGCCCGGATGCGGCCATCACTGTGGCCGATATTCCATTCGGCGACCTGGCCGAAGACGAATTCCTTTATTTCATCTGGAAAGACGCGCAGGGCAACATCCTGGGCGAAAACGACTATTTCCCCAAGCCCTACAAGGCCTATGAGCTGGTCGGGGCCGATATCCGTGCGGAATGGTCGGATCGTGACGGCAAGGCCGTACTCACGCTTGAATGTGACAAGCCGGCCTTCTTCACCACCGCCACCGTGGATGCTCCGGGCTATTTCTCTGACAATGCCATCACCCTGTTGCCCGGTCGGCCCGTGGAACTGACCTTCATCCCGCGCCACGGGGCAGTGGTGAATTCCGCCGGCCTTGCTGGCTCGCTGAAGGTTCAGCACCTCGCAGAGACATTCTAGCGGCGCACGCTTCCATACAAGAAACTGCCGCCCGGTCATTGACTTGGGCGGCGCTCTTGTCCAGCCTTGCCGGTGGTCGCACCTCTCTCCGGCCTCTGGAACTCTAGATGTCTCGTCCCTATTCCCCGCCCGCAGAACAGCGTCTGCTGGGCATCGGCCTGGCGCTGGCCGCCTATTTCATGTTCACCGGCATCGACTCCTCGGCCAAATGGCTTGGGATGGTCGGCATCTCCTTTATCCAGATCGTCTTCCTGCGCTATGCGGTCCACCTTGTGCTGGTCGCGACCATTCACCTGCCGCGCCATGGCCGCAGCATGGTGCGCTCGGGCAATCTTCGGCTGCAGCTCTTTCGGGCGCTGGCCCTGCTGGGCGCGACGAGTTGCAACTTCCTTGCCGTGCAGTTTCTGCCGCTGACCGTCACCGGCTCTATAGCTTTCACGGTCCCGCTGTTGATCTGTGCCCTGTCGGTGCCGCTCCTGGGCGAACAGGTCGGCTGGCGCCGCTGGAGTGCCATTGCGGTCGGCTTTCTCGGTGTGCTGGTCATCGTCCGGCCCGGGACTGATGCCTTCCACCCCGCAACCCTGCTCTCGCTTGCCGCAGCCCTCAGCACCGCCTTCTACATGCTGCTCACCCGCAAGGTGTCCAGCTATGACAGCGCCGCCACCAGCCAGTTCTATGTCGGTATCTTTGCGACAGTTTTCCTATTGCCAGTGGTGCCGTTCTTCTGGTCCCTCCCCAGCTCCCCCGATGGCTGGTTCGTGTTCTTTGCCATCGGCGTGTTCGGCTTTGTCGGGCACCAGCTCATCACGGTGGCATCCAGCCTGGCCCCGGCCACGGTGCTGGCACCATTTTCCTATTTCCAGATTTTCTTCCTGGCCGCCGCGAGCTGGATCATTTTCAACCAGCCGCCCGACATCTGGCTCTATGTCGGCGCGCCAATCGTCATCGGGTCCGGACTCTATATCTGGCTGCGCGAACGCAAGCTGGCCAAACCCGAAACGGTGGTCGTTTCCGAGCGCTAGTTTTCGTCCACCTCATCAAGAGGCTTCTGGCTCGCCGCTTCCCCATGCGTGATCAGCCGCGCGCTGCGCTGCCCGGTGAGATAGATCCACAGCCAGCTCAGCGTGATGAAGATGCGGGTTCGGGTTTCAACCAGGAAGTAGATATGGGCAAAGCCCCAGAGCCACCAGGCGGGCCAGCCTTTGACCTTGGTAAAACCGAAATCGATCACTGCCGAACTCTTGCCAATGGTCGCCAGATCTCCGGCATGCTTGTAGCGGAACGGCTCTGCCGGGCGGCCCGCCAACTTCCGCTCGATCACCCGGGCGACATGCTTGCCCGCCTGCTTGGCCGCCGGCGCCACCCCAGGCACAGGCTTGCCATCGGCCTGCGTGACACTGGACACGTCACCGATCACGTAGACATCTTCTAGCCCCGGCACCGACAGATCGGGCGCTACTTTTACCCTACCGGCACGGTCCCCCTCGATATCCAGCCATTTCGCCACCGGCGAGGCCGCCACGCCCGCCGCCCAGATCACGGTATGTGTCTCGATCCGCTGGTCACCAAACCGGACACTCTCTGCGTCGATCCCGCTGACCATCTGGCCAAGCTCCACCTCGACCCCCATGTGCCGCAATGCCTTGAGCGTGTAGTCGGTCAACTCTGGGTCGAAATTGGACAGCAACCGTTCTCCGCCCTCGATCAGCACTACCCGCAAATCCTTGGGGTCGAGCGTATTGAATTGTCCCCTGATGCTGGCCCGCCCTAACTCGATGATGGCGCCGGCCATTTCCACACCGGTCGGCCCACCGCCGATAATCGTGAAGGTAAGCAGCCCCTTGCGCCGTTCATCGTCCGTTTCACGCTCTGCCGCTTCCAGTGCCAGCAGCAGCTTGCGGCGGATCGCCGTTGCATCCTCGACTGTCTTGAGCCCCGGCGCGAATGTCTCCCATTCATCATGGCCGAAATAGGCGTGCTGCGCCCCTGTGGCCAGCACTAGGCTATCATAGGGCTCCTGCCCACCGTCCTCCAGCAGCACCCGCTTGGCCTCGGTATCGACGCCACTCACCGTCCCCATGAGCACCCGCACATTGTCCTGCCGGCGCAGCAGATGCCGGATCGGCCAGGCGACCTCGGACGGGCTCAGCGCCGCCGTGGCGACCTGATAGAGCAGTGGCTGGAACAGATGGTGATTGCGCCGGTCGATCAGGACAATATCGACATCGGCTTTTGCCAGCGTCTTGGCCGCCGACAAGCCGCCAAATCCCCCACCGACGATGACTACTCTATGTCTGGGGGATGGCATATTTCGCTCCATTGACTGCGGCGCTATCGCATCAACCTTGTGCGCGCGCTCTCCACCTTTCGATATAGGCCTCAAGGCCCTCGGCTTGCAGAGCCACCACTGCATGGCTGCCCGCGGCCTTGGGCAGGACCCCACCGAACAACAGGCTGGCCCCCAGGCTCGTTCCCGTCGCATCGCCCGACGCAAACACCGGCACACCGCTCAGCTGCGCCAGCGCCTGCCCGAACAGCCGGTTGCGCGCCAACGGCCCTTCCAGCGTAATGCTACGGCCCAGGCCACAGAGATCCAGGCAGGCACAAGCCACCAGCGCCAGGTAAAGCGAGGCCGCTGCCGTGCGCTGACCCGGCGTCAGGCTGTCCGGATCACAAGTCCAGCGCCCGGTCTTGTCGCCATAGGGCCCGACCCCGGCGGCAAAGCTCGGCAGCGCCTGCACGTCATTGGCAATGACAAAGGCCAGGTCGGCCCCATCCGGCTCTGCGATATCGGGCACCAGCGCATCGAATTCACGCCCGCCCATGAAGCGCGCCGTGGGCACAGCGCGGCCATAGGCATCGACATTGGCCAGGCTGTCCTTGGCCGGATCGAGCGCGCCCGTATCACCGCCCACCGTCATCAGGATCGACCAGGTGCCGGTCGAGACGATTGTGAATGGCGCTTCATGCCGGCCCAGATGCGGCACCAGCGAGGCGTTGGAATCGTGAATGCCGCAGGTCACCGGCGTGTCGGCGGGCAATCCAGTTTCCGACGCAATTTCGGGCCGCAGCGTGCCGATGACCGATGCTGCGGGCCTGACGGCAGGAAACAGGCCACGCCACCCCAGTGCATCGACCATGCCGGAAAAATCACCACGATCCGGTGCCCAGAGATCGGTATGGCAACCCAGCGACGTCACCTCGCTGGCCAGCACTCCCGTCAGTCGCCATGCCCAATATTGCGGATAGGGCACAATGGCCGTGACCCTGGCAAAGTCTTCGGCGAACTGCCGGGATTGCCAATAAAGCTGCGCGCCCCAGTTGAGCCCATTCGGCAGGCGAGGGGACAGACTTTCGGCAAAGTCCGGGCGGACGCCGGCATAATCGGCCGCAACTTTCTCCGGCCCGTCAAATTCGTAATCGAGCACGGGCAGGGCCAGTTCCTCTCCCGCCAGCAGCGCACCTGTCGCGCCATGTGTGGTGATGGAAATGCCATCGACCCCGTGGTCCAGGTGCAACGCCTTCAGCGCCCCGAAGATGAAGCCCCACAGCATCTCGACATCGGCATGGGGGTAGGGTCCATCCGTACGGATGGCATTCGGTACACCCATTGCAGTAACCTGCGTGCCGGTCTTGCTGTCGACCAGCACCACCTTGGCATTGGTCTTGCCGATATCGATGACAGCCACATGGCGGGGGATGGTCTGGGTCATGGCCGAACCTGAATTGAACAGATGCGGGGGACTTAAACCATTTCGCGCCGCCATGCCACCACTGACATGTTAGTGCTATTTGACCACCAGCACCGGAATATCTGCATGCGCCAGCACCTCGGCCGCCTGGCTACCCAGCAGCAGGCGCCCCAGGCCCCGTCGGCCATGCGAACCCATCACCACCAGATCGGCAGAAATCTCCTTGGCCGCGTGTAGAATGCCTTCGGCCGCGTGGCTGTTGGCTACATGCATCTGGGCGAGGTGGGCACCGGTTTCCCCGGCGATCTTTTCCGCATCCGCCAGAATGCCCTTGGCCGTTTCTTCCTTGGCCTTGTCGAGGTCTTCGATGATCGAGCTGGTGTCGACCATCATGATCTCGGCGCCCGGCGCAACAATGATCGATGGCTCTGTCACGGTCACGGCCGTCACCTTGCCGCCCGTCTTGGCGGCCAGCGCGAGCGCATGGCGCAGTGCCTTGTTCGCGAGGTCGGACCCGTCGACACCGCACACGATATTGGAATACATGGCGAACTCCCTTGACGCTTGATTGTGTTCCCACACTGCATCAACGCATGGCATCACGCTTTGATCCAGATCAGCCAGGAGATTGCATAGGTGGGCCTTCCGCACTATTTCGGTGCCGGATGATGCCCTATTGGTGGCCGACCACCACCTGATCAAACCCATGGAGCGGCGGTTTTTGCAGCAGCCAAGCTTACACAGTGCGACCAACCTGGTACGGTCCCGCCGCTTCTCGGTGGCCCCCATGATGGATTGGACGGATCGGGCATGAAACAGGCGGCTTTGGCAAGGCAGGGAAGAGCGTGTCGTACCTCTAGGCGTACCACTGGAGCGCGATGAGCAGGTTCGGAATGGATCGAGCGGACGGAGCAACAATTATCTAAAGCCAATGCGTCACAACCTGTGACGCAAAACCCCAAGGCGGAGTCCCTCCCGCTGAATTGTCGCCATTATGGCGATAATTGCTTTTAGGACCTGGCTTTGCTGTGCTGGGAAACATCCTCTCGTAAAGCGTCTTGCGACGATCAACCAGATCGCCGAGTGCGACGAGAACCTTTGCGGGCCGAAGCTGTCTCCTTCGGAGAAGGCGCTTTTTACAAGGAGGAGAAAGGAGGCATATGAGGCGCTGCATGGGAGTGCAAAGGCCAACAGCGCAACTGCGGCCAACATCGCCATGGGGAACAACGTAAACGAAAACCTTGCGGTTACGTTTACCACTGACACCGCAGCAAAGACCGGTCAGTCAGAGCGACTTGTTCAGCTCAACGCCGAGCGCGGCGAAAAGATCGACGAGGAATCAAAACCCCCGCGCCTGTAGTTGCCGGTGGTGTCGGCGGCGCGAGGGCTGATCGGGATGGTGAGGCCCGAAATGTGGAGCGCACGGTCAGGATCGAACTGACATCTTCCCTCCAGTTACGGTGTCCGCATTAGAAGTGCGGGCCGATACGCGCGCAAACTGGTCAACTAGCTATCCAAAGCGATGATGTGGTCGAGGCAGTAGTTGGCCTCAGCAGTCTTTCCGAGCTCGCTGAACATCAGATACAGACCGCCCCATGTCACTGGCGCGTTGGCTCCGGCCTGGCGTGGCCTATGATCTTGCGAAGTATCTCCTGGGCGCCCAATGGGCATCACGTCACGCATGGGCACAATCTTGGGTTCAGTCACTGGGCAAATCCATGTAATGCGTTGTCATGCAATGCATCACATGGATTGCTTGCGCCTGTCAACGGAAAAATGCATTACATTGCATTGCGCCCACCAAGCGCCGCACAACACCACTGAGGAGAACACCATGGCCAAGACGGCTAACCTCGCCTTGCGCATTGAGCCCGTGATTAAGGCCGGCTTAGAGAAAGCTGCCGCAGCCGACCGAAGAACGGTCTCGAATTACGTCGAGGCGCTAATCGTCGCCGATCTAAAGGAGAAGGGGATAGCGATCGACCAAGGCGATGCGACTGCCCGGCCAGGGGTGGCGATGGAGAGTCACTGAGATCCCGCTTCTACCGAGACCGGAACAGGCTTCGATCTTGCTGGCCATTTCCGGTCCCAGTTGATTCAACGTGTGATTCGGTCATTAGCGGAAAAAACAGAAAACGTATCGAGAACAAAGCGTTAACAAAGGGTTAAGGAGCGACACCCCGTTAAAGCATTTCATTCTCAGCCGCGAGTGTTTGGTGGCAGAGAATTGCAAAACACCCACACCGCCGCGTCCGAAGTGAACTATTTTTGCGTTCACTGTGGAAAACTTGGCTATATGGACCAAAACATGCGGCGAATTTGGTAGATATCGTATTGGAAGTTTCTCCCGTGGTGACCGCCACACGCAACGCCCTCAGGCGCCAGGTGTGTCGGTGACCACTGTGGGGGGTCATTGGACCCCACTAGGAGAAATCGAACATGCCACTAACATGTTCTCTTCCTAAGGGTGTCCACGTACGACAATACGTTCGCACCCGCTTCGGACGTCAAGAATACGTCCGTGAGCACTGCAGGGGCTATCCATCCCGATAATCCTGCGGCCGGTGGTCCCGTCTCGACGGGGCCACCAACATTGCAGGCAAGGTCTTACACCCGCAGATTTGCGAATAATAGACATTGACCCTTGATTTTACCAGCGATTCTCAACGTCGTGATTGGGCGGTCTTCGGGCCGCCCTTTTCTTCGGCCCAACCATTATCGACACCCTCGGCGACTCCATGCGACATGGATACGAAACAAAGAGGGATGGAACATGGCTGACTTCTGGAGATTCTTGTCGGCGCTCGCTTGTGCAGCAATTGTCTATGCGGCTGCCAAGGCCGACATGGCAATGGGCGTCGCTGCCGTCTCATTCTTCGTCCTGCTTTCCGCGGGGTGGAGCGAAAGCCGCTTCGAGCGAATTATGAAGGCGATCAATAGATCAACATGGGGCTCCGAATAGACCTTCGGGCCGCCCTTTTTCTCCAGATATCTCCCAATCGAACCGACTCTGAAATCGGCTTAGTCTTCACTGCACTGACAGCGCTCTGACCTCCCTGACACCCCCTGCGCAGCGCCCCCAACATTGCGCAGGGGGTTTTTAGGCCTTGCGCCCCCGCCTCTGACCTGGTCGGCGATACGCAAGAGCGGCTTTGACCTGGCTCACTGTGACGCCCAAGCGTGTCGCCAATTCCTCCTGCGTCGCGCCCGGATTGGCCTCGCGAGCCCGGCGGATCTGTTCGGCAGTGTTCAGCTTGATTGCTATGGTCATGTCGGCCTCGGGTGTTCTGAGCACCCAATCATAAAACGTGAACAAATAAGGAACAAGTGCTTGACGCCGATCTGACTCGGTTCTGTAATCTGGCGAACCAAAGGAGGCGCAAATGTCCAGCACGTGGACCTGGGTCTATCGACACCGCAATCCAAACCACCCCGATCTGCGCGGCATGTGGCCCAATGAGGCCGAGGCGCGTGAATGCAACGGCCTGCTATTGGTGCCGATGTACGATCCCCACCGCAGCGAAGTGATGCGCGGGTGGTGGGAATTGCGGCATAAGAACAGCGGCCAGGCGCTTCTATTCATCCGGGCAGAAGGTGACGAGCTTGCCGAGGAATACGCGACCCCCGTCGCCGAACGTGCCAACTGGGCATACATGAGGGAGGCGCCTGAGTGGTCGGCGCCGCCGCATTCCTTGGCGCTGATAGACTACCTGCGATCCACGTCGGGGGTGTTCTACGAACCGAACTTCGACTCATTGTTCAAACAGATGACTGCTGAGACTGAGGCGCCGGATTGGGATCAAGATGTGCCGTATGCGGGGGAAGGTTAGGGCTAGATCGGCCGCAAAAGCCCGGCGCTGTGGCCGGGCGGGTGTGGTTGTTAAGGTTTGGGCGGCAGGCTGGGCTTGGGCGCTTGGTATTGCGTGCGCCCAGGATGGTCCGGCCCAAAGTCACTGGGACAAATCCCAATCATTAATGATTGGTAAACAAAATCCTTGCCCATCAGTGTCTTCGTAGGCAGTCTCCAAAAATTACTTTTGGGGGACTATCCATGTTGAAGAAATCAGTGATCGCGCTCGGCGCGGTTTCGATGCTGGCCGCCTGCGCGACGCCGCCGAAGGACATTGCGCCGGCGTACGTGTCGACCACGCTTTACGAGAACTTGACCTGTCAGCAGCTCCGCAACGAGGCTGAAGGCGTCTCTGCACGTGCTGCTGCAGCATTCGGCAAGCAGGACGCCAACCGCGGCCAGGACGCAGCCATGACTACGGTCGGCGTGGTGCTGTTCTGGCCGGCGCTGTTCTTCATGAAAGGCGACGGTGCCGACGCGGCCGAAGTCGCGCGGCTCAAGGGCGAAATGCAGGCCATTGAGCAGGTCAACCGCGTGAAAAACTGCGGCATCGTGTTCGCTGCGAGCTGATGCTGCGCGCCGCAATCTTGGTGCTGGCGTTGCTGCCAGCACCTGCCTTTGCCTTTTGCTATACGCCGAGCGTCCCTTACGGCCTGCGAGCGCCAGAGGCACCTGGTATGTTTGGCCGACCAGATGTCCCGTATTGCCTGAGCAGCTATTCCTACAGTGGCACTCACACGTGCGATAACTGGGAGATCGAGAGCTATTTCTCAGAGGTCGATGACTACGTGAACTCCCTCCAAGCTTATCTGGACGAGTTCAACGAGTACACGCGCAAGGTGTCTAGGCTTGCCCAAGAGGCGGAGGCGTACGCTATCTGTGAGGCCGAAGAGGTTTCGACGCAGCACGAATAGGGCGTGAAAAACCCGCCGGCTAGGGCGGGTTGTGTTGGTTCCAATTGGGTGCGTAGAAAAGCTAGTCTTCAATGGGGAACACATAGGGCTCCATGAAAAGCGCGAAGTCTTCCACTTGGGCCTCGCCTGTAACAACGGCCAGGAAAAGGTCAGCTTGTTCGTACGTATCTGCTCCTTGGTAGGAGTAGCCGTTGTCCATCAGAAACGCGACGCCAGAAGTGAAGCCGGTTCTTTTGTTGCCCTGCTCAAACGCATGGGCACCAGCTATTGCGAACATTAGGTTCACACCCAATGACAGCGCGTCATCATTCCCATTGTAATAGTAATCATTCTGCGGTCTCATGACCGCAGAGTTCAGACGTTCGGGAAACAGGAGAAAGTGAACTTCTCCCGTCTCTCCGACGTGAACTTCATTTATCTGAATGACCGCCTCTGCCGGCAGCCAGAATGGTTCACTTTGCAAGCTCAGCCATCAAAACAGGAAACTTGAGTTCAACCTGCTTTGCGAGGGCCTTATAGTCAACCGGGCGGACGCGCTTGCGCACAACGAATTTCTTGCGCGCACTGCCGTGCTGCTCAACTCTCTGCACTTTGCCCATCTCACTCTCCTGCATAGTCGGTATATTCCCGATCGTATGCCGCGTCGCCATACACCGTGTATTATGGTTGTATGGTGTTGCGAATTTCACAACATATGCGCTGTGCATACCCGATAGTCAACGGGTTGTTGACATCGTGGTTGCCGTGTTCGTGCAATCGTGATCCCGATAATTCCGGCAATAGTTTATGTTTTATCGTTGCGGGAAAGACCGGATTGGAGCGGCTGGAGGTAAAATATACCCCAGCTCGGGTAGGCGTTAGCCTACCCGATGGGTAGAATGAAATCCAGTCCGCGGTCCGCCATCCGGAACACTTTTCTACTTGAACTCTGCGAACGGATCTTCCGGCTTATCCCGCACGCCAGGCGCGCCGACCCTACTGCGATCGGTGGGACTGAACCCCAGCTTCGACAAAGCCGTGATGAGCTTGGAGGCGATACGCACGTCGCCGGCGCGGAACTGGTGGAACAGCCGAACCGCGATTTCTAGCATCAGGCGGTCTGCAGCGGTCAGCCAGACGCCGTAGTGGGCCAGTTCGTCCCACAGGACGATTTCAGCATCGGAAAGATTGGCCGGCGCCATGCCGACCGGGTCAGCTATGGCGGGTTCATTCCGTCGGTCGGCATAGCGCGCCGGCCGACGGTTGATCTGTCCGGATAGACGCAGCAAATGGGTAGGCTTGCGTGGTCTTGCCATGACTGACCCTCATATTTTGATTTGGGTTTCTGTGCACGTTCGGGGATGCGCGGCGTGGAAAAAGCAATCGCGAGAGATGTGCGAGTACCCCTCCAACCATTTATGAGAGGGGCACGAATGTCATCAACGGGGAGGACTGAGTTGGAGCCACAAGATGTTGTTAGTGTGTTGGCTGCGGGGTGGCAGGCACTTTCAGAAGCAATTTGGCTGCAATCGCTGATAACGGGAGCGGCGGGTGTAGCAGTCGGAAGCTTTTCCACACAGGCGGTTATCAACCGCCATCAGCAGCTTGTTTCGGCCCGTGCGGAACTAACGTCGACCAAGAAGGCCATCAATCTGTGTTTCGTCATCCTGAATCAATACTTGGCATTCAAGCGGCAGATGGTTGCTCCGATGGTCGTGGATTTTGAAACGCTTGATAGAAACATCCGTGCTGCCCTGGCGTCGCCTATCAAAGGCGAAGTCTTGTTGGAGACTGATTTCAAAATGTTTCCACCCATAACCGCTCCTGTGGCTCATCTTGATACGGTACTCACCGAGAAGGTGACCATGGGCGGCAAGGGTTTGGCGGCCGCGTTGCAAATCAGCGGCATCAGCGAAGCGCTCAACAAGTCTATCGAGCAACGAAATCAAATGATTTCCGCGTTTGAGCACGCAAATCTAAAGCCGATCGAAATGGCTGAGAGATATTTGGGTCTCGAGACTGACAAGGGAGCCGATACCCGCCTCAAAGACAATGTACATGCCATCTCGCTTTACACGGACGATGCAATATTTTTTACCCACACTTCCCTTCAAGAACTGCAGAAGCATGGCGAGCGCCTCATCCGACGCACCGGTCGAAAGTTAGGTTCCAAACGTGATCTTGGCTCCTTTGCTCTAAAGGACAGTGCAAAGCACCTCATGCCTACCGATGCTCAGTATGTCGATTGGCTCAACGGTT
This sequence comes from Devosia sp., assembly GCA_040218355.1. Taxonomy (GTDB): domain Bacteria; phylum Pseudomonadota; class Alphaproteobacteria; order Rhizobiales; family Devosiaceae; genus Devosia. Next base: position 258,028 of record JAVJRP010000022.1, read on the forward strand.
TCAAGGAAACAAAGCGTTGGTGGATGCTATGGGGCAAGCGCTAGACCGCGATGCCCCGGAAACGCATTGCTGCCTTGGCTCGTTCAACGGAAGGGTTGGCGCTTGGGGCGGCGGTGCCGGTGGCCGATCTGATCAATTTCGCCGATGTTGTTGGGTAGGCAGGAAACCCGGTCAACGTGCACTCATAGAGGGATACGTCGGTCAGCGTCCGAAGCGGTAGTTTCGAGCCTCCGCTTTCCCATTCTTCCGCCTTCACCTGGAATCCGAAACTACAGCCGCGAACATCTCCGCGCCGAACGGTACCTATAGCGGTCTGGCCTTCAGGGGTCTTTTCGTCCGGTAGGAGCGAGAACCGCAGTCCGATCGAGTCTTCTTCAAGTGTGAGGCTTCCGGAACTGGTACGCCCAATGACCCGGCCGCTGTCATGGTCAAGCAGCATTACGACATCTGGGCTTTCACGCAGAGTTCGGCGAAACGCGCCTGGGGCGAGCCTCTCCCGAAACTCGCCCCAGATCACCGTCTCTTCGTTGTAGCGGGCGACGTACCCTTCAATCCGCACGCTTTCTCTCCAGATCTTCGAGTTTGCCCTTTCGCAGGGCTCGGGCGATTTCCACCGCCGAGTAGCTACGATCTCGTGTCACGCCGCCGATCCGGATTTTGCGTTTGTTGGCGGTGTCCCGCCGGTACTGAGAATCTGCGCGTTCAATGGACATAGCCGGCTGCCTTCGCTTCCCTTGCGATACGTTGGACATGCCCATCGCGAGCGTCGCCCAGCCATACAGGTTCAAAGACACCAAGCCGCGTCCAACCAACCCCGTCAGCGTCGAGGTCGTCGACCAGCCGGCGCAACTCGAGGCGAGCATCATTCGCTGCCTCCAAGGCAGTGATCATCGCAGCGACGCGCTTGCCGTATTCGGGTTTCACGGCCTCGCACACCGCCAGAGATGCACGGCCCCGAGCTTCTTCGACGCGGGCCTTCTGCAGCGTGACAGCGGCATCATGGTCCGAAATTGAGCGGTTCACCTCTGCCAAGCGAGTGCGAAGCGCGGTGCGAGCATCGACTGCTTCGTCACCCAACAGCGCCGCAACGGATGGCCGGACAGATGGCGCCGGGGTGTCGGCCAGCTCGCGTTCAATCCGGCGCTGCTCTTGGCGCAGCTCGGTAAGGGCGGTGTTTAGGGTCGCGAGGCGCTCGACGCGCTGGGCGTAGTCCGCGTCTGTCTCTGCCATTGTCGGCGCCACGAACGGGGCATTTTTCTTGGACAGAAGGGCCATTTTCAAATCCTCGCAAAAGTGGCGCGCACGGCCTTAGCGAAGGCCGAGCCGGTTACGATGCAGGCTCGGCGATGGCTGGTGACTTGCCAGTGACCGGGCTGGACGCCAGTGGGTTGGAACCGCTCGACCACGTCGCCGGGCCAGGCGACGGACATCTCGTCGAAATTGCTCACAACCTCGATCGCTGTGGGCAGGTCTTCGCCGACTAGCGATGTTTCGATCAGGTCCAATAGCGCGCGCCGCGCGGTCGGAATTGACGCCGGAGCGCCGTCCAATGATGCGCCACCTGGCGTCATGGCAAAAAGACGTTCGACGCGCGGGGCGGTCTCGCGAATGGTGGTGTCGCCGGCAATGGCCAGAAACAGCGCCGCAAAGCCGATGTCATTGATCTGGGGGGCGACGCCTGGGGCACCATGCTCGACCAGGCCGGCATCTTGGAGGCGCGGAACGATGCTGCGCGCACGAGATTTGGGGAAGCCCAGGTGACGCTCGAACGCGTCAAGGGCGTGATTCACAGTGGGCACAGGGTACCTTTCTGCATTGTGTAAGTTGTGGGGTGGTGGGCAAAAAGAAGGCCCGCGCGAAGCGGGCCGAGTTCTTCTTACTAGTAAACGTTGCCAGTACCCATTTGAGGGCACTACGCAGCGAGTTTTTCTAGCGCTCGGTCGATCGCCCTGACCGCCCATCGCTCGGCGGATTTTCCTCGGCGCCCGAAGCATTCGCCGATCTCGCGGGCCGACATCCTGGTTGTTGCTAGATCCAGCACCTCGGCGTCATCGGGCAACATCGCGCTTCGACGCGCCACAGCCGCTGCAGTTCTCTCGATTTCATCCCAGATGTCGGTCCATCTGGTCTGCTCGCCGGTCTTGCCTTTCGGCTTGATCATCCCGCAGAGCCAGTGGGCTCCCTTGGCAATGGCGATGCCGCCGGCCTTGGTGGGGATGGGTAGGCGATCGGGCGGGATGCTGCCATCCACACCTAACTGCTCCAGTTCCGTTCGGGCCACGGCGGCACGTCCGGTGGGCTCCCACCATCTGCCACCGTCATGCGTTTTCCATTGCGGCGGGAACAGAACACCTCCGATGGATAGATAGCGCCGCGCAAAACTATCGGATGCCCGTTGAACAGTTCGGCCGCGCTCTCCGCGCGCCTTGTCCTGGCGAACCGCCCATCGGCGCCCATCCTTGAAGTAGGCCTTCATCTCGGCGCCGAGCCATTGGAACTGCATCAATCTGCGGATCGGCTTTGACCATTTGCCTTTGGCGTGTCGAGTGGTCGTAACCGACACCCTGTTGGCTGCCGACATCGTTTCGTTGATGGTGGGACGTAACTCCACCACGCGGTCGACGTCCATCGGATCGGCGCGGTCGGACGGGGTCGCCCAAATGGCCTTCTCGTGACCATCGTAGGTCGGCCCGTTATCGTTGGCGGCCTGCATTGCAGTTGGGAATGCGATCGGGCGATTACCGTCGCTCCACTGGGCCAGCTTCCTCGCGTCAATGATCCGGCCCGAAGAGACCATGCGTTCCATCGTCGGCCAGGCGAGTACGGGCTGAATATCGGAATCGTTCGCTGGCATCTTGATCGTGTCGAGCCAAGCGCGGCGCTCGGCCAGTGTCTTAAAGGCGTTCGCCTGCATTGGTCCCCCTGTAAAGTCTCGCTGTTAATATAGGGCCGGGACGCCGGATTATCGTGATCGCATGCGCCGCACTGATACTGACCTTGCCGATGTCCATCGCTTCGACGAGTTCTGGAACGGCAGTATCAACGACGTCACGAGCGCGCTCGAACTGCTTGCCGGAGCCAAATCCGGTGCGCCTTGCTGTTATATCGCGGGTCTCAACAACTTCCGGACAGTCGTCCGGAAGTCCCAAGTCGGACCGTTGCCCCTGACGATTTCCCATCCCATCAGCAACAGCCCGCGCGATCGCCACGCGCTCTGGGGAAGATTATTCGCGTTTGAATAATTTGAGTTTTAGCGCGATGGCATTGCACTTGCTGGTGCTTGGATAGTCCCGCTTCACGGGCAGCTTCCGATCTGCTGGTGTGGGGGCCTGCCTTGCGGCCATCAGACAGGGTGGACAAATTGTCCATGCTGTCTTCATTGCGGCGAATGGCACGGGCTGGCGCCCGCCAAACCGGCCCCGGCCGATTTTTCAGTTTTGGTTGCGTGAAAAATCTACTTGGGCGGCGGTCCCGGAAACCGGTGTTCAGGGAAGCTGATATACCCCCTCCCGGCGGCCTATTGTAATCTTCAACAAATGTTATATATATACGCTGCGCCCACGAGAGAGGGGTGCAGCGTAGCGGGCGCTTACCCGCTTAAAAAGGAGACGAGAATGCACTGTCATTTAGGGAGGCAATCCTCCCCATCAAAACGATGAACGCTGCAAGCAGCGCGGACGAACTGAGAGTCGGTTCGTTTGAGCTCAGGCTGCTTGCAGCGATTAACAGCCTAGGCAGCGAGGCTTGGGGGTCCAAACTCCAAGAATTGCTGAGCCAGGCACTGAAGAGGGATGTGGCGATCGGGCAGCTCTATCTGGCCCTTTCGAAGCTGGAAAGCAGAGGCTTCATCACGTCTTCAGTCAAAGATCCGGAGCCTGTACGTGGCGGCCGCTCGAAAAAAGTGTTTCGACTTGAGACACCGGGTGCGAAGGCTCTGGAAAGATCGGCCGCTGAACTAAACGCACTGGGTGCTCTCCGTCCAAAGGAGAAGTACCATGGCGAATACGCCACATAAGGTAGTTCGTTTCCTCGTCTGGTCTTCCGTTGGACGGGAGTACCGTGACGATGCACTCACTGCGCTCGACGAGGGATTTGAAATCGCCGAGAGCAAGTTCGGTTTGGTATGTGCGCACATGTGGGCATACGGCCAGGCTGCGCGAAGTTTGCCCTATGGCCTGCTGGCAGTGATCCTCAAGATTGGTTCTGCCATCTGGAAGTTGGGAAGTTGAAGTGAGAGGCAAGAGGGTGATGCCCTCTTGCCCTTCTTTTTGCGGTGGCCGGTTTCACCGGCTCGTTATCATTGGCCGGCTTCCGATCGGGGCGCAGTTGATAGAACTCGGCCCATGTGAGACGGCGGCCGCGGTACGGGCGATCGTTGTCGGCGGTGTGGGCGTGTGCCGTGCGTTTGGCAGTCATTGGCGCTCCTTGTCGGCCCATGCTTCTTGTTCTGGCCCCGTCTGCCATTTCACGGCATCGACAAACTTCGGGTACTCCCACCCGTCGTGGGTTTCGATCGCAACCCAGCGGGGGCCTTCGGGGCGGTCGGCGATGCCGACCACCTGGACCTGTCTAAACTTAGGATTGATGGCGGATTCGGGGGCAACGTCGATAAGCGCGGTGAAGGGCTCGACAGAAAGCATTTTGGTCATCCTGGTCTCCTCAGGGTTGATGGGGATTGGCTACTTGTCGACACCTGTCGCTTACGCGTGCGAAACGATAGGTAAGGAAAAAGGCGTTGTTGGATTTTACGTCGCGCGCGCAAGCGACGAGTGTCGACAAGTAAACGTTACTCTTCGATTGTTTCGAGAGACCGAACAATAGCCTCTCGAACGGCAGTTCTGCGGGTACGCTCCTTTTCGGCCCGATCAGCAAAACTCGTATGGACTGAAGGCCGAACGCGCCATCTGGGCGCAGTCTCATTTCGCACAAGGGGCAGCGGCTCAATCCATCCAAGCGCATCGAGTTGATCCATGGCCGACTTCAGGTCGCCATCGTCCGCATTGCGGAGTGCCCGGATATTCCGCTTTGCATCGCGGGCAGTCAGCGTGGACAGGTTCGCGGACAGGATATAGCTGGCCAGATCCTCGACCATGTCACGAGCCGCAGACAGGCCCAGCACGCCAGTGTAGAAGGCGATGGCATGGGGAAACAGGAATCTGCGCATAAACTCGGCCACGCGCTTCGCCACGCTCTCTGGAATATCGACACCCGGCCGATCGCCTTCGGTCTCAATGCAGTGCCAGACTACGCATAGCCTGGCGAACAGTCCGTCGAGCTTGCCGATGTGGGACGCCAGCTTCTTGTTGATGGTCTCCCATGCGATCTGAAGCTCGTGGTGCTCGAGCTCTAGGCCATCCCTGATCGCCTGCGCACCGTCATCGAACCGCAAGTCGAACTCGCCCAAACCTTTCTTGGGGCGCCCCATGCCGTGCAGGCGCTCAATCAGGGCAGCATAGCGGCTCGATACAGGTGGGGCCGGCTCGTCAACGCCGACCGACGCCGGCGCGACCACGATAGGGAACAAGCGCTGCAGCAGGCCGTCGTCGTGAGCCTCGGCGGCTAGTCGACGGATTGGGTCGGGTTGGATACCGCCCAGCATGCAGACAGACAGATTCTCGATCATGCTGGCGCCCCGTCCGACCCGGTTCACCACATATGGACCGCCATTGAACGATTGGAGCCAGAAGGCCCGGTCCTTTGCAGACCCCCTGCCGCCGGAATACTTGTCCATGCTGCCAAACCACCCGGACAATTCGTCCTGCAAGCACAGCACGCCATTGGGGCTATCTCGCAGAACCTCCTGGGCGGCTTCGATGGTCGTATCCTCAATGCGAACCCGAGCCTGCTTGGGCATCGGCGTCACGGCCTGCTGCGCCTTGTCCATGCCGTCATAGGCTTGGCGGGCTTCGCGATACTCCGCGAACATGCGCGCATCGATCAGCTTCAGGGGACGACTGGCCTCGTTGATGATCGGGCTCTTCTTGGCGCTTGGGTCGCCAACGATCGCTACCCAAATGCGGGGTGACTCTTTCCAACCGGCATTGTGCCGTTTCACCTGCACTTGAACTTGATCGGGGATTGCAGCCGCGCACACAGTCAGAGCTGCGGCGGCCAGCGCGCCAGCGTCAGCACCCATGGTGCGCGCATTGACCACTGCGAACTCTTCGATGACCTTGGGTAGGAGCCCGGCCGGCAGAGATGGGTGGCGACGTTCTGCCCAGATGTCGACTGGACCAAAATTGTCATTCGCATGCTCGATGATGTCGAACACGCCCTCGGAGGTGTGTCCCCACATTTTTCCGCTGGTATCGATCCAGACTTGGCAGCCGACGCCGTCAATGATTGCCCCGCAGACATGCGCACCACGCGCGCCATGTGCCGGGACATATTCGCCGCCGTGCTCATCCTGGATTCGGAGAAGGCGGGCTTCGACGCTAGTTTCGCTTTGAGGCAAGGCCAACGCCCTCCATTGCGAGGCGGGTGACTTCCGCCATCAGTTCAGGTGCTAAGATCGCGGCCGGGGTGCCGTGCCGCGGGGACGGCGGAAACACTCTTCCGCCCCGCTTAATGGCCCAGTTGGGAAGCTTCACTCCCGGCATCACTTCCAAATCAAAGTGCGCAAGGATGCTCCCGTCGCCGGATGACCGGCGCAGGTTCGAGATATGCATTGGTGGTCCTTTTGGGTGGTTAGGCGGCCTGCGCCCGACTGTTGTCGTTGGCGTGTTCATACACAGCCGTGCGGCGCTGGCTGGCGAGCCAGGTGTCCAGGTCGATCGGCTGGTATCGAACGGCGCCGCCGATCTTCAGATAGACCGGGCCGTTTCCGGTCATTCGTGATTTATTGAGCCAGCTTGCCGATTTGCCGATATGGGCAGCCGCTTGTGTGGTCGTCAGCATTGATGCGCCTCCAGATGCAAAGGCAGCGCCACAACGGCCCTGCACTAGTAGTTATGGAAAGCGCGCCATTTTCTCTATCAACCGGACCTAAATTTTTTCCGGCGCTGTCACAACGGGGAGCCATTTCCAATCGGCATACCGGTCACCGCTGGCCCGCATTTGCGTGTACCGTTTCAAGCTTGACCACGACCGATGGCCTGAAACCTGTGCGACTTGCGGGATGGTCCATCCCATTTCGAAGAGCCTTGAAATGCCCTCATGCCGAAGGTCATGGAAGTGCAAGTCCTCGATCTCGAGGAACTGGCACGCGCGCGTGAATGCGGCCGAGATTGCGTCCGTGGTGAATGGGAAAATCTCTGGTCGATTACGCTTCGGCATGGCTTCGACAATGGCAGGAGCCGGGGCAGGGACGTCGACCCAGACATCATTGCCAACCTTCTGGCCGGGGTGCTTCATATCGCGGACCAGTACCCGGTCGCCTTCATTGTCAGCCCAGGCGATACGCGTGATCTCCTCCTGCCGACGGGTCGAGAAGATGGCAAAAGCAACAACGCGATGCATCGGGCAACTTCTCGGCCTGCGCTGCCACACCTCCCGAAAGTGGGTCATGAGCCGGTCCAGCTCGTCGAGGGTGGGGCGCCTGTCCCTCTCGGCAGACTTGGCCACCTTGCCCAGCTTTCTGCCAGATCGGATCGCCTTGTTCATCGCTGCAATGTCCAGAGGAAAGCCCCACTCGTCTTCTGCGACGGCGAACACTGCCTGCATGTGGGACATGTAATTGCCGACGGTCTGCGGCTTTCGGGTCTGGCCTAGATCAGTCATAAGCGCGGCAAGCTCGGGCGAGGCGATATCCTCGCACGCCTTCTGGGCGATTGGCATCCCCTTCAGGGTGCGCAGAACCTGTGCCTTGGTGCGCCCCATCCCTTTGTGTTCTTTCACGTACCGGTCGATTGCGTCGGCCAAGGTAGGTTTGTCGCCCTTGGCCTTCTCTTTTTCACGCTCGATGGCGCCAGGGCGACCAAGCTCGGCCTCCCGATACGTAAGCCAGGAGACAGCCTCGCGTCGCTTGTCGAACGTCTGGGCTTCACGCCAGATGATGGCGCCGCCTTTCTTTCGCAGGATCTGCGCGGTATAGCCGGTTGATCCGTCTTTGCGCTTGCGCGCGATGATGGTTCCCATGGTACGACATTGCTCCGCTCTAGGTACGACAATGTAGTACCAACTTCGGAAAAACGCTGCAATAGCTGGAATTTTGCTGCCAAAGCATGACACAGACTGAAACGCCAAAATCCCGCGACAAGCCGGAAAATACAGTACTTTCAAGGTCCCGCCGCTTCTCGGTGGCGCCGATGATGGATTGGACAGATCGGCATTGCCGCTTCCTCCATCGCCTGCTGACGCGCCATAGCCTGCTCTTCACCGAAATGGTCAATTCCGGCGCCATTGTACATGGCGATGCCGAACGCCATTTGCGCTTTCACGAAACCGAGCATCCTGTGGCGCTCCAGCTTGGCGGCTCCGACCCGGCGGAACTGGCCAAGGCGTCGTCGATTGCCGAGACCTTCGGCTATGACGAGATCAATCTCAATGTCGGGTGCCCATCCGATCGGGTGCAGTCCGGTCGCTTCGGCGCCTGTCTGATGGCCGAGCCTAACCTGGTCGCCACTTGCGTCCGTGCCATGCGCGACGCCACGGATCGGCCGGTAACCGTCAAATGCCGCATCGGCATTGACGATCAGGACACCGAAGAAAGCCTAGATCGCTTCGCTGACGCCATGGTCGAAGCGGGTGTCGATGCCCTCTATGTCCATGCCCGCAAGGCCTGGCTGCAGGGCCTCAGCCCCAAGGAAAACCGCACCATCCCGCCGCTCGATTATCCGCGCGTGCACCGGCTGGCCAAGCGGCTTGCGCCGCTGCCGACCATGATTAATGGCGGCATCGAAACGCTCGACCAGACCATGGACCATCTCGATCATATGGAAGGCGTCATGCTGGGGCGCGCCGCCTATCACAATCCCATGCTGCTGGCCGAAGTCGACGCCCGTGTTTTTGGTGACTCTCATCCGGTTCCCGACCTTGCCGGGATCATTGCGCTGATGGCGGGTTACGCAGAGACCCAGCTGCAGGCTGGTGTCCGCCTCAACAACATCGCGCGCCACATGCTTGGCTTGGCCAATGGCCGGCCTGGCGCCCGCCAGTTCCGCCAGATCCTGAGCGTCGAAGCCTGTCGCCCCAATGCGGGGCCGGAGGTCTTCGAGCGCGCTTTGAGCGTCGTTCAAGATCGCAATCTGGCGGTCGCAGGCTAAATCTCGTGCTTCTCCGACGTGTGTCAGGACGCTGTCTTGCGCTCGACCCTAGCCGCCTGTTGAAAAATGGCATTTCGTTTTCTTTCGTTTTCTTTCGAGATGTGCAAATGATGGCGCCCTAAAATGCTGCTGAAACGATTCAGCGCGAGTTTTTGGGGGAGCATCCTTCTATGAAAATTAAAAATCTCCTGTTCCACACTGGATGGTTCATAATACTCCTTGGTGCGCTGTTGGCGCATTTCGTCCAGACCTCCGGCGATGTGACTATTCGCGATCTGCGGTTTAACGGGGAAAACGGACAGGTCCTCAGTGGCCTCCTATACGTTCCGCCGGGCGTATCGGCGGAGGACAAGGCGCCCGCTATTCTCGCGGTCCATGGCTATTTCAACAGTCGTGAAACCCAGGATGGTTTCGCGATTGAATTCGCCCGCCGTGGCTACGTTGTTCTGGCCCTCGATCAGGGCGGTCACGGCTATTCTGATCCGCCAGCCTTCGCCAACGGTTTTGGCGGTCCCGGTGCCCTGGCCTATTTGCGCTCGCTCGAATTTGTCGACACGGACAATATAGGTCTTGAAGGCCACTCCATGGGGGGCTGGACCGTGTTGGCGGCCGCTGCTGCCATGCCTGACGCCTATAAGGCGGTGGTGCTGCAAGGCTCAAGCACGGGGGCGCCATTTGCCAGGGAAGGCGATCCCACCTGGCCGCGCAACCTTGCCGTTGTCTTTTCGAAATACGACGAATTCTCACAAACCATGTGGGGCGTCGACAGAGCTCAGGACATCGCTTCGGGCGACAAGCTCAAAGCGGCCTTCGGAACCACTGACACCGTGGTGGAAGATCAGATCTATGGAGACATCGAAGCTGGCACAGCCCGCATCTTGAACCAGCCCAACACCACCCATCCTGGCAACCACTTTTCGCCTGAGGCGATTGGTGATGCGATCGCGTGGTTTGACCTGACACTTGAAGGCGCCAATCCGATATCTCCAGATGAGCAGATCTGGATGTGGAAAGAAATTGGTACTCTGATCGCTCTGATCGGCTTCGTTGTCTTGCTCGCGGGCACCTTCGAAATGCTCCTGCGCAGTCAGGTCTTCGCCCATCTGCGCAAGCAGCCAGAAGGTGCGGCCTACGCCTCTCGCAATGGCAAGTGGTGGCTTCACTTCGCGCTCGCGACATTGATCCCGGTCCTGACCTACTACCCATTTTTCTACTGGGCCACGGTCATCTTCCCGGCCTCTGCTCTCCTGCCGCAAACCTTCACGAGCCAGATTGCACTATGGGCTGTGCTGAATGGCGTCATCGTCCTGGCGATGGGGCTTGTCTTCAAGGGCGACAAGGTCGCGGGTCGGGGGGATATCTGGGGCTCAGTGCTGATTGCGCTGGCGACTGTCGGTATTGGCTATATCGCAGTTGCGGCAGTCGACTTCTTTTTCAAGGTCGATTTCCGTTTCTGGGTGCTGGCCCTCAAGCCGCTGGACCTGATCCGCTTCCAGATCGGTCTTGTCTACCTGGTGCCTTTCACGGTCTATTTCCTGCTTGCCATGCGCGGCCTGCACACCGGGCTTTCAGTGGTGGGCGATGGCCGTGTCGCACAGTACCTGTCCAACATCGCGATCATGATTGTCGGATTCATCCTGTTCCTGGGCTTCCAGTACCTGACGCTGCTCTTTACGGGACACCTGTTCTCAATGAACGAACCCCTCAACACGGTGATCGGCATGCAGTTCGTGCCGCTTCTGGCCATCGTGGCATTCCTGTCCACGTTTGCCTGGCGGCGCACTGGCAGCTATCTGCCAGGCGCGTTTATCAATGCGCTTTTCGTCACCTGGTACATCGTCGGCAGCCAGGCCATCCAGTTTGCCGTTTGACAAGCGGCATCGCCAACAAGCAGGGCCGGTCATCTGACCGGCCCTTTTTCTTGTCAAAGGCTGAGTTAATCCACCAATTCCAGCGAATTCTGCGTCACGCTGTAGCGGCTCAGCGTTTCGAGAAAAGTCATGCCGAGCAGGCTCGTTTCGAGCGCTCCTGGCTCTGTGACGAAAGCCGTCAGGTTCTGCCGTACAATGCCACCAACCTCGATGCTGTCGAGCCGGGTCCTGGCGGCCAGGCCCTGGCCATTGGCTGTCGATACCGGCACGGTGTAGCGTAGCCCATCGACATTGACGCCTGCCGCTTCCGCATCCGCAATAGTCAGCACCACGGCACTGGCGCCGGTATCAAAAATCATCGGCGTCGTGTGGCCATTGATCGTGGCATTGACCTCGAAATGCCCGCCCATGCCGCGCCGGAAGGTTGCAATGCCCGCACCGCTGTCCACCAGCGCGACGCCGGGCTGCAATTCCCCCGCGACCCGGCCGACGACGCCCAGCAATTCGTCGCGATAGGCATAGGTCACCATGGCCACGCCAAACAGGCCCACCCAAAGCAGCAAGCCGCCCACCAGTTCTGAGGCGCGGCGGCGGCGGGTGAACACGCCCCCTGCAAAGATGATCAGCAACACCAGCAGCGGCACCAATTGCGCCGTTTGCATCTGGTTCAGGCCCACCATGCTCCCGACGTCGGCACTGATCAGCAGCACGATGCCGGCGGCTATGATCAATGCGATGCCGATAAAGCCCATCAGATCTGACCTTTCACAATTCTCTTCCCGATTAAGGGCGTGGGCGCGGCGATTTCAAGGCGTCACGCGAAGATCAGCAACACGGTCAGGGCCGCGATTTCCCCCAAACCCGCCGCTGCACCGATCAGGTCCCCGGTCTGTCCACCCACCAGCCGTTTGCAGAGCATCGTCCACCCCAGGACGAAAAGGGCAACGGCAAGAGCTGCAAAGGCGACCCCAACCAGGCTCGATGCCGGTGCCCCGATGACGAAGAGCAGTAGCAAAGCGAGCGCCGCCCCGATCCAGAATCGGGACGCGGGCAGGTTGCCCGCTGCGACCGCGGCACCATCGGCGCGGGCAGGGGGCAGGGCGACGGCCACCCACAACGCCCCTGATCGCGCAGCGATATTGGCGGCCAGCCAAAGCGCGGCGGCGGCTAGCGGATTGATCGTTGCCACACTGCCAATGGCCGTCACCCGCAAAACCAGAAACAGGCACAGGGCTGCCACCCCATAGGTGCCGTGCCGGCTGTCTTTGAGGATCTCGAGCCGCCGCTCGGGCGTCGATCCACCAAACAGCCCATCGGCGGCATCGGCGAGCGAATCCTCCATCATGCCGCCACCGACCACCACCATGGCCGCGACCGACAAGGCCGCGGCAAAGTATCCGGGCAGGCCCAACCACACCCCGGCGAACAGCAATATCGGGCCAAGACCCATCACCACTGAAGCAAGCGGCAGGGCCATGGCAATACGGCCAAGGTCAGGCTTTTCATGCGGCGTGTCGCCCGTGGGCAGGCGCGAAAAGAAGCGTAGCGCCATCACCAGATCATCCTTGAGCCCCAAGCCGCCGCGAGCGGGTTGCGGCGCATAGGCATCGCGGTTGGCAGTGTCGATCCGCCCCGCCTCATCGGTTTTGGCCCCGTTCTCGCTCAATTGCTTTTCGCTCCGTTATGGGCAACAAGACGCGCGCCCTCCTACCATATCGCGCCGGACCTGCCATGCCACTCAACCCCGCCTTTGCTGACATCGTTGAACTGCTCGTGGCTGTGCCCGATGGCGACGAGCAAGCCGTGGCCGCTGTCCGGCAACGCGACGCTCAATTGACCAAGCCGCCAGGTTCACTGGGCCAGCTTGATGGGTTGGTGGAGTTCCTGGCGCGCTGGCAGCACCGCTCCAAGCCGCGCCTCGACAATCCCATGGTCACCATATTCGCCGGCAATCACGGCGTGACCGACCAGGGCGTTTCCGCTTTCCCGCGCGAAGTCACAGCCCAGATGGTCGCCAATTTCACCAATGGCGGCGCCGCCATCTCGCAGATCTGCGGCCTGCACGAAATCAATCTGCGCGTCTTCGAACTGGCGCTGGAACTGCCAACCGGTGACATCACAAAAGAGCCTGCGCTGGACGACCAGATGTGCGCAGCCACCATCGCCTATGGCATGGAAGCGGTTGCCGGCAAGCCGGACCTGATCTGCCTGGGCGAAATGGGCATCGGCAATACCACGATCGCGGCGGCCCTTTATGCGGCGCTTTATGGTGGCAATGGCGCAGACTGGGTCGGTCGCGGCACCGGCGTTGACGATGAAGGCCTCAAGCGCAAGGCCGATGTTGTTGACCGCGCGCTGGCGCTGCACAGGGCCGAGCTCGACCACCCACTGGCCATTCTGGCCCGCCTCGGTGGCCGCGAAATTTGCGCCATGCTCGGCGCCCTGGTGGCCGCGCGGCACCAGAAAGTGCCAGTCATCATCGATGGTTATGTCGCCACCACGGCCGCAGCCATCGCTCACGCCGTCAATCCGGCCGCCATCAACCACTGCCTGTTTGCCCATGTCTCTGCCGAGGGGGCACATGCGCAGGTGCTCTCGAAGATGGGGCAGTCCGGCCTTCTCGATCTCGGCATGCGCCTGGGCGAGGGGAGCGGTGCCGCGCTTGCTGCGGTCATGGCCAAGACGGCCCTGCACCTGCACAACAACATGGCGACCTTTGAGGGCGCATCTGTCAGCGGCAGGTCTGCCTAGATCAGCCAGAGCGCTTCAATCAAGCGATGATGCGCTCTGGTCGTCCCGCGACCGCCCCTCGAACCCGTTGGGGCCGGGTACCAGGTCGAGCAAATTGACATTCATCTGATTGTGGAAGCGCGCCACTGCGGCCGTGGCCAGCGCGTAGAGAGTCTCGAGGTCCTGCTGAGCCAGGGCAGTGTTGAGCGCGGCGTGCTCGACAAGGAAGTTGAGGATATAGCCCTCGGCCATTTCCTGGCGCTGCTGGTCGCTGAGCCTGAGAAAATTCGGATCATTGGCAAAGGCCTGGCGCAATTGCCGCTGGACCGGGAGGCTGTCGACTTCGACCGCATAGGCGCCATTTGCCGCAACCCAGTTGAGCACCCAATAGGCGGTCAACGCGTCAGCCACATTGTTGGTCGCCAGTCCATCGGACGCAACCAGTTCCTGCCAGATCTCGTTCGGACTGCGCTCGGCAAACGCCTCCGCCAAATCGTCCCGCACCTCGGCCCCGGCTGACCATCGAATACGTGAGAGAAACTCACGCTGCATCCGCGCCGATATGCTGGCAGAGTGCCGATAGCTGGTATCGAACTCTACTGCGTCCGCTTCTGCGGGGGGATTGTCAACCGCCAGCGGCAATTGCTGCGCATTGGCCCCTAGAGGCGTCGCCAGCAGCAAGAGAGCGGTCAGAAATGGGCGTATGAGCATCGAGCCTCCAGACACGCGATCCTCAGTGTGATCGCGGCGAAATTTCGGCACGCAGCAATTGGCCGGGTAGTTTTCAGCCAGCTTCCGAGTAGATTTCCAGCCGATTGCGCTTTTCCACCACGGGCGCCAGCGCATCCATCACCCGGGCGCGCGGGAAGGTGGCGATCACCTCGGTGCCGAAACGCAGCTTGGAAAACAGGTCGAACCGGCCCTGATGCAGGTCCATGATCTTCTGTACGATCGGCAGGCCCAGACCAGCGCCCTGTTCGGCGGTCTTCTGCGCCAGCGATCCCTGGCCGAACGAGGACAGGACCGTCGCGATTTCGCTCTCGGGAATGCCTGGACCGTTATCTTTCACCGAAATCAACTGCCCGCCATCCCCGCTGCGCTGCACCACGAGCACGATCTTGCCCTGCTGCGGGGTGAATTTGATCGCGTTGGAGAGCAGGTTCAGCACCACCTGCCGGATCGCGCGCTCATCCCCCCACAGTCGGGGCAGATTATCGCCCACGCTGAACACCAGCTCGATATTCTTGGACTTGGCGCGCAGCTCCATCATCCGGCGGCAGTCATCCGCAATGTCGACCAGCGACACGACCTCTTCATTGAGCTCATACTTGCCCGCCTCGATGCGGCTGAGATCGAGTAATTCGTTGATCAGGTTGAGCAGGTGTTGCCCGCTGGCGTGAATGTCACCCGCATATTCCTTGTATTGCGGCACCTGATGGGGGCCCAGCAATTCGGATTTGAGCACCTCGGAAAAGCCGATAATGGCGTTGAGCGGCGTGCGCAGCTCATGGCTCATCGTGGCCAGGAACTGGCTCTTGGCGATATTGGCCTGCTCGGCATGCCGGCGCGCTTCGTCCGACATGTTGCGCGCCTCTTCCAGCTCGTAGATCAGCGTATCTTTCTCGGCCTGGTGGGTAATGGTTTCCAGTTCCGAATTATGCAGTTGCCGGGCGAGATAGACGAAGAAGATTTCGCCGCAAATAGACACTGCGGCCAGCGTATAATTGAGCGTACCACCCAGCGCGATCAGCGAGATCGACACGGTCGTCGTCACCGGCAGCGTGCTCATCAGCGTGGCCGGGGGCAGGGTATGGGTGGCAATGGCATTGCTCGCGATACTCACAAGCACCATGGCGAACATCACCGGCGCCAACGCTTCGGGGTCGGTCACCAGGGTAAACAGCGCCAGCAGCGACAGCGCCAACCCGCCCAGGCTCTCGGCCGCCACAAAGCTGGTAGTCCAGCGCGCGGCATTGAATTTGTGCAGTTCGACCGACTTGAACCGCCGCGCGGTGACCACAACGACCAAGAGGCTCGAAATGACCAGCCCCGCCCAGATGGTCGTGACCATCAGGGGCACCCAAAAGCTCGCGACAATCGCCAGAATGCTGACAATCGCAGCCATGGGCAGCGCCGCACCGATCCGGGAATCGGCATAGTCATGCATGAGTTCGAAGTCGAAATCGGCGCGCGTGCCAGAGCTCGACGTCAGCCGCTGACGCGCCTCGAGCACGGCTTTCTGTGCTGTACGCTTGCCGTCATGTCCGGGGCGTGCACGGACACTGGCGTCGTGGACCGACATGGAAGACTTACTCGTTTACTCGATACTGCGAACAAAAACGCGCTCGCGACGCTCTGGATCGAACCTTAGGGGCGCCTTGGTTAACAGGGCGTGAAACCGCGCCGCCGATTTCCTGCCCATTCAGCCATTTGAATGGCTTCCGCTCTAGAATGCTCTGGCCTGTTGCCGCGCAAGAGCGTTAATATAGTCTTGCGACATTCCTTCGATTGCCACGCGCAATAATATTGCGCCTCAACTATGATTATGGCACTTGTGTTGGCGCCGGTGATCAATTTTTGCTGGCTGTGCGAAATCTGATTTCAAGAGATTGAGATGGCTTTGGACAAGATCGACCGGAAAATCCTCACGCTCCTGCAACGGGATGCCACCATGCCGGTTGCCGAGATTGGTCGAAAGGTGGGGCTTTCCACCACCCCCTGCTGGCGCCGCATCCAGAAGATGGAAGAAGACGGGATCATCCAGCGTCGCGTGGCCGTGCTCGACCCGGTCAAGGTCAATGTTGGGGTCACTGTCTTCGTGTCGGTCAAGACCAACGAACACAACGATTCCTGGATGCGCAAATTCTCTGGCGTGATTGATGAATTCCCCGAAGTCGTTGAATTCTATCGTATGAGCGGCGATGTCGATTATCTCATGCGTGTCGTTGTGCCCGACATCGGTGCCTATGACACCTTCTACAAGCGCCTGATCAGCAAGATCAATTTGACCGATGTCAGCTCTGCCTTCGCCATGGGACAGATCAAGTACACCACGGCCCTGCCACTCGATTTCGCCATCATCTCCGACGATGACAAATAGGCATTGAACCATGTTGCTCGGCTTTGAACATGTCGGCATGACCGTGAGCAACATGGAGCGCGCCATCGACTTCTATTGTGGGCTGCTCGGCCTGCGTCTGAAGTTTCGCAGAACCACTGCGGGCGGTGAGCTCGCCTTTCTCGATGCCGGTGGCGGCATGCTCGAAATCGCAGCACCTGCCGCAGAGGTCGGGCCATTTCGTGATGTCCCTCATACCGAGGCGGGATTTCGCCATATCACCCTGGCCTATGACGATGTGGACGCCATGATCGAAACGCTTGAAGAGGCTGGCGTGGAGATCGCCGAGCGGCCACGCGCGGCCTATAATACTGAGATGATCAAGCGAGTGGCATTCGTGCGGGATCCGGACGGTGCGCTTGTCGAACTGATCGAGCGCGCGGAGGGACGCTAGAGCGCTTCGGCAATCGCCGAACAGCGTAGAATGGCCCAGTCAATGAGCCGCGCATCGCCATCGGCGAAGGCCCCATGCAGGGTCTCTAGTCCGATCCGCAATTGATAGCATCCCAGGGTATCCCGCTCCGCCAGGCGCCAGGGTTCGCGCTGCTCGAAATAGCGGCACTGCTGCTCCATGCAGTCGAGCCAGCTCCGCCAGAACAGAATATTGGCCACATCATAAAGCGGGTCGCCAATCCTGGCCTCGGACCAATCCAGCACACCGCTGACCACGCCACGCTGCACCAGCACATTGTTCGATCCGAAGTCGCCATGCATGAGCCGCCGGCGCCAAGGCAGCTTGTCGATACGTTCCGCGACCAGGTCCGTCCAGCGATCAATCGAAGCGCGCGCGCCAGCACTGGCATGACGCCAGTCCAGCCGCGTGACCGTCGCGACAAAGTCCGGCCAGCTGGCCTGCGCAGTTATCAGCGGGGACGCTGCCAGACGGTGCAGAATTGCCTCGTCGAGTCCGGCAAGTTGATCCAGGATCTGCGCAACGGCATTGCCAAATTCGAAGGCGCCGCCCTCGGGCAGCGCTTGCAGCGTGTCACCGGGCAGGCGCCGGGAAACACAGGCAAAGCTGCCGGTCTCAAGGGGGGCGAGCATCACGACGTCCGGCACTGGTATTGCACAGTCGGACAATGCAGCACCGATCAGCCGGTCCATCTCGAAGCCCTCTGCCGTTGCGTTGACGCGAACGACAAGAGCCTCTTCCCCTGAATCGAACGCGAAAGCCCGCGACTCCTCGCCTTCCGTCAATTGACGCAATGGTCCATGGAGGGGAAAGGCGTTCTCGAGAAACCGTTCCAGCGCTGCCGCCGAAAACTCCGGTTTAGCCACCCGTCACGCTCATGTGCCGCGCCACGGCGGGTTCGGCACGGGTCCGGTCCAGCACGAAATCATGGCCCTTGGGCTTGATGATCATGGCGTGGTCCAGCGCGGCGTCGAGAGCTTCTGCCCCGCCATTGCGCCAGGCATCGCGCAGATTGACCTGATCATCCTGCCCCAGGCACAGATAGAGTTGCCCGGTGGCCGTCAGGCGCACCCGATTGCAGCTTTCGCAGAAATTGTGGCTCATCGGGGTGATGAAGCCTAGCGTCCCACCGGTCTCGGCGACATGAACATAGCGCGCCGGCCCGCCCGTGTGTTTGTCCAGCTTGGTGAAGCTGTAGCGGCGCGCCAGCCGGTCATGCAGTTCGCGCAAGGGGAGATAGGTGTCGACCCGGTCGATGCCGACCTCGCCCAGCGGCATGCCCTCGATCAGCGTCAGCCCCATGCCGCCGCCATGTGCCCAGTCCATCATCGTCTCGATTTCGTCGTCATTGACGCCGCGCATCGCCACCATGTTGATCTTGATGGCCAGGCCCGCTGCCTGGGCCGCGCCGATCCCGGCCAGCACATCGCCCAGCCGTCCGCGCCGGGTGATCTGCGCAAATCGCGCTTCATCGAGCGTATCAAGCGAGACATTGAGGCGGCGTACCCCCGCCTCAAACAGGCCATCAGCGTGCTTCTGGAGCTGGCTGCCATTGGTCGTGATGGTCAATTCATCCAGGCCATTGCCGATCCGGCCGCCCAGATTGCGCACCAGCGCCATGATATCGCGCCGCACCAGTGGTTCGCCGCCGGTCAGCCGGATCTTGGTCGTGCCGCGGGCAATGAACGCGCCGGCAATGGCCTCGACTTCCTCGAAGCTGAGCACATCCTTTTTGGGCAGAAAGGTCATGTCCTCGGCCATGCAATACACACAGCGGAAGTCACAGCGATCCGTCACCGAGATGCGCAGATAGGAAATGCGTCGGCCGAAACTGTCGACAAGGGGGCGCTGAGGTGTGGGCAAGCCGGTCATGCCCTTAGTTTATCCCCCTGATCCGCCAACGCAAAGCGCCCAAACGAAAAGAGCCGCCAAAATGGCGGCTCATTCCGGAAATCTTTGTTTTGATCAGTGATTGACCACGATCAGCGCACCGACGCGGACGCGTTCATAGAGATCGACCACATCGTCATTGGTCAGGCGAATGCATCCCGAAGATACGGCCTGGCCGATGGACCACGGCTCGGAAGTGCCGTGCACGCGATACAGCGTCGAGCCGATATAGAGCGCCCGTGCGCCGAGCGGATTGTCCGGGCCACCGGGCATATATGCCGGCAGATCGGGTACGCGCTTGCGCATGGCCGGCGGCGGCGTCCAGCCCGGCCACTCGGCCTTGCGGGTGATGCGGTGGGTGCCGGCCCAGCGGAAACCGTCACGGCCAACGCCAATGCCGTATTTCATCGCCTTGCCGTCTTCGAGCACCAGATAAAGCCGGCGTTCGCCGGTTTCGATGACAATCGTGCCAGGCTTGTGATTGGTTTCGTAGTTCACGACCTGCTTGCGGATCGAGCTGCTGCCAGTCCGGCCGCTGGCTGAACGCTCCTCGAACTTGTTGGTGTCCGGGTTATACCACAGGGCCGCACTTGACGGCAGAACGGTGCTGACCGCCAGCAAGACTGCCATGCCAAACGCCAATACAATTCTTGTGATGCTCATGCTTCCACTTGGCCTCTCAAATACGCTGCCCTGATTCGGGTCCGCGACTATTTGCGCTATTTACTTGGTCTCGATCCGGGCCGAAAGGGACCTGCCCAGTTTCCGCCACATATGCGTTATCATCGCCACATTGTGTTGCCAGTCGGTTACACCTGCGAGTCACCAATCCGTGAACACCCGACTTTCGGATGCTTGACAGTCATGGTCCCGCGCTGCCAAACCCGCCGAAATTGGCGAAAGGACTGACCAATGAGCGAAGTGCTGAAGCGCGAGGCTGCGGCACGGGCCGTTGCCGAAATCACCTCCGGCATGAAGCTGGGCCTCGGCACCGGTTCAACGGCGCGGCACTTCGTTGATTTGCTCGGAGAACGCGTGGCGCAGGGATTGGACATTGTATGCGTTCCCACCTCTGAAGCCACGGCCAGGCAGGCGCGGGAATGCGGCATCCCCCTGTCCGATCTGGATACCCTTGATCGCCTCGATCTCACCGTCGATGGGGCAGACGAAATCGATCCGTCTCTCAACCTTATCAAGGGGGGCGGTGGGGCGCTGCTGCGCGAGAAGATCGTGGCGGCGGCGTCGGACGCCATGATCGTGATTGCCGACAGCTCCAAGATCGTCGATGCGCTTGGTCGCTTCCCCTTGCCCATTGAGGTCAACCGCTTCGGCCTCGGCGCCACACGGCATGCTGTAGCGTCAATAATGAAGCACCATAAAGCCCAGGGTGAGCTGAAATTGCGGGCCGCCGGCAATGGTGAACCTTTCCTGACCGATGGGGGACACCTCATCCTGGATGCATTTTTTGGCCGCATTTCGCAGCCAGAAGCCCTCTCAAACGAGCTTCTGGACATTCCGGGCGTGGTCCAGCATGGACTGTTCCTGAAAATGTGCCGCAAGGCTTATGTGGCAACGCCGAATGGCGTAGAAACACTTCTCAAGGGCAATTGACCAGCGTGGGACGAGACAAGATGGCATTGTGGAATATTGGAAACTGGGCACGCAGTGCCAGGATGATGGCACTGGCTGCACTGGTTGCCGGCACCTTTGGAGCGGCTGTGCCGGCTCTCGCCCAGGAAGTGGCGCCCGAGCAGCTTGCCATGGCGCGCAAATATATTGACCTGACCGACCGCGGCGCCGTGTTCGAAACCACAATTGTGGAAATGGGCATCGATACGATGCGCCAGATCATCACCCAGAACCCGGAAATCCAGGAAGAGACCAGCGACGCCATCGGCGAGGTCATCAAGGCCTATAACGGCCGCAAGGGCGAGCTGCTCGATCAGTTCGCCCGCGTCTACGCGATCTACTTCACCCTTGAGGAACTGACCGAAATCGTGGCCTTCTATGAGTCGCCAGTGGGCCAGAAGCTGGCCACCGCAAATTCTGAACTGAATGCGGATATTCGTCGTGTGCTGCAGGTTTACACCAACAATCTGCGCACCGAATTCTTTGCCAAGGTGCGCTCCGAACTGCGCGATCAGGGCATCGAACTCTGATCCCAAGGCATTGCCAGATATCGACCCCGCCTTGTGCGGGGTCTTTTTTTGTGCGAATCCCGAACTATATTCATCGTCATTAGACGATATAAGGTCGGCATGCTGTGATGCGCGGAACCGAGCAGGGGACTGAAATGGATTTCGACTATGATCTGATCGTCATTGGCGCCGGTTCCGGTGGCGTCCGCGCTGCGCGCATGGCCGCGACCTATGGCGCCAGGGTGGCCATCGTCGAGGAGTTCCGCGTCGGCGGAACCTGCGTCATTCGGGGTTGCGTGCCCAAAAAGCTCTATGTCTATGCCGCGCGATTCCGCGACCAGTTCGACATTGCGCAAAGCTTTGGCTGGCAGGTCGACGCCAACTTTGATTGGCCGACCCTGGTCGCCGCCAAGGAAAAGGAAATCACCCGGCTCGAACACGCCTATGCCAGCAATCTGGAAAAACCCGGTGTCGAAATCATCCGCGACCGTGCAGAGGTGACTGGCCCGAATGGCATTCGTCTTGTGCGCGACGGGCGCGAACTGAGCGCCAAATATCTTCTGGTGGCCACCGGCGCGCGGCCGTTCGTTCCCGATATTCCGGGCGCCGAGTTCGGCATCACCTCCAACGAGGCCTTTGATCTGCCCAGGCTGCCCCATTCCATCCTCATCGAGGGCGGGGGCTATATCGCTGTCGAGTTCGCCACCATCTTTGCCGGCCTGGGTGTCAACACCACCATTATCTATCGTGGTGACTGCATCCTGCGTGGCTTTGATGAAGATATGCGGCGTGGTCTGGAAGCCGGCCTCACCGAGCGCGGTATCCGCTTGATCTATCAGACCACCATCAAGTCGCTGGCCAGGACCGGTGATGATGTGACGGCTACGTTCAGCGACGGCGTCTCTGCTCCCTACGGGGCCGTCATGTTCGCCACTGGCCGCCGCCCCAATATCGACGGTCTCGGCCTTGAAACCGCTGGGGTGAAGCTCACCGAGCATGGCTCGATCGCCGTTGACGACTATTCGCAGTCTTCCGTGCCCTCGATCTACGCCGTCGGTGACGTCACCGGGCGCGCCCAACTGACCCCGGTGGCGATCCGCGAAGGCTGGTACTTTGCCGAGACCGTGTTCAACGACAATCCGCTCAAGGTCGATCACTCGTTGATCCCGACTGCGGTCTTTGCCGAGCCGGAAATCGGTACCGTGGGTCTGACCGAAGCCGAGGCTGCGACCCATGGCGATATCGATGTCTACGTCTCGCGCTTCCGCCCCATGCAGAACACGCTTTCGGACCGCACTGAGCGCATGGTCATCAAGCTCATCACCGAGAAGAATGAGGGCAAGGTGCTCGGCGTTCATCTTCTGGGTCCAGGAGCCGCCGAAATGATCCAGCTCGTCGGCATCGCCGTCAGCATGGGCGCCAGCAAGGCCGATTTCGACCGCACAATTGCCCTGCATCCCTCGGCCGCCGAAGAGCTGGTGACCTTCAAATCGCCCAGCTATTCCTACCGCGACTGCAAGCGCGTCTGACCCTTTCCGCTTGGCAGGGGCGCTCTGGCTTGCTAGATCGCCCTCACTCATCCTGCCCGGCCCGAAGCGAGACAGATTATGACCACCTGGACCCCCAGTTCCTGGCGCGACAAGCCGATCCGGCAGGTGCCTGCCTATCCCGATCCAGCGGCCCTACAGGACGCTGAACGTCAGCTCGCAACCTTCCCGCCGCTGGTCTTTGCTGGCGAAGCGCGTGAACTGAAGTCTCGTCTCGCAGCGGTCGCGCGTGGTGAGGCCTTCCTTCTCCAGGGTGGTGATTGCGCCGAGAGCTTTGCCGAGCACGGCGCCGATCATATTCGCGATTTCTTCCGCGTTTTCCTGCAGATGGCGGTGGTCCTGACCCATGGCGCGTCCAAGCCCGTGGTCAAGGTCGGCCGCGTCGCCGGGCAGTTCGCCAAGCCGCGTTCGGCCGATACCGAAACCATCGACGGTGTTGAACTGCCCTCCTATCGCGGCGACATCATCAACGACATTGCTTTCACCGAAACATCGCGCGTCCCCGATCCAAACCGTCTGCTGATGGCCTACCGCCAGTCGGCGGCGACGCTCAATCTGCTCCGCGCCTTCTCAATGGGCGGCTATGCCGAACTCACTCGCATCCACGAGTGGACCATGGGCTTCATGAAGGGCTCGAGCTGGGATGCGCGCTTCGAGGAAGTGGCCCGCCGCATTGACGATGCCATCACCTTCATGTCGGCGCTCGGCATCAACCCCGACAATACGCCAGCTCTCAAGCAGACCAGCTTCTTCACCAGCCACGAGGCGCTGCTGCTCGGCTATGAGGAATCGCTGACCCGCCGGGACTCGATCACCAATGACTGGTACGCCACCTCGGGCCATATGCTCTGGATTGGCGATCGCACCCGAGATCCTGACGAAGCCCATGTCGAATATTTCGCGGGCATCAACAATCCCATCGGCATCAAATGCGGCCCCAGCCTGTCCAATGACGATTTGCTGCGTCTGCTCGACCGGCTCAACCCGACCGACGAGGCCGGTCGCATCACGCTGATTTCCCGTTTTGGCGCCGATAAGGTGCACGAGCATCTGCCCCGTTTGATCGAGACCGTCCAGAAAGCCGGACGCACTGTGGTTTGGTGTTGCGATCCGATGCATGGCAACACCATCAAGGCGTCGACCGGCTTCAAGACCCGCCCGTTCGACCGCGTGCTGGCCGAAGTGAAGCACTTCTTCGAGGTGCATCGCGAAATGGGCAGCTATGCCGGCGGCGTGCATATCGAGATGACCGGTGACGACGTCACCGAGTGCGTCGGCGGCGTCTCGGCAGTCACTGAGGCTACGCTTTCGGACCGCTACAACACCTATTGCGACCCACGCCTCAATGCCAGCCAGGCGCTGGAACTGGCATTCCTGGTTGCCGAGGAAGTGCACGCGCAAAAGCCACCACGCCAACAGCGCCTGGCCGGCGAGTAGTCTTCTCCGCCTGCAAAGCCGCTTCCTGTCTGCGCCGCTTGCCCTCATGGGGGTGAGCGGCTAATCCTTGCGCCGCATCCGGCTCCACACCGGATGGTCCTGTCCCTTGCACCCAGGCCAGCTTCCAGTGACCGACCAGCTTCGCATCGCGCTCGCCCAGCTCAATCCCAAGGTGGGCGACCTGTCCGGAAACCTCGCGCTCGCGCGCAAGGCGCTGGACGACGCCAAGGCCGCTAGGGCCGATATCCTGATGCTGTCCGAACTGTTCCTCACCGGTTATTTTCCGGACGACCTGCTGTTCAAGGAGCAGTTCATCAAGGACGCCATTGGTGCCGCACGTGCGCTGGTGGCCGATACCAAGGGCACGGATGTGGTGCTCATTCTGCCCACCATCTGGCTCGATGTGACTGGCCTGCACAACGCGGTCCTTGTTGCTGAACATGGCGACATTACCGCCATTCGCTACAAGCGCGAATTGCCCAATAGCGACGTTTTTTATGAGAAGCGCTATTTCGAGGCCGGCCCGTTGCCGCTGCCCGTCACCATCAAGGGCGTCTCGGTGGGTATTCCGATCTGCGAGGATGTCTGGCACACGCCAGTCTGCGAGCATCTGGCCATGCGCGGCGCCGAAATCATGCTCTGCCCCAACGGCTCGCCCTACTGGACCAACAAGCAGCATATTCGCAAGGACCTGGTGCGCGCCCGCGTTGCCGAAGACGGCGTGCCCATGCTCTATCTCAATCAGGTCGGTGGCCAGGACGAACTGGTCTTTGACGGCGCCTCCTTTGCCATGGAGCCGGGTGACAAGCTCGTCGTGCAAGGCAGGTCCTTCGAGCCGGATTTCATTGTTTCGGACTGGACCCTGAGCGAAAATGGCTGGACCTGCACCAACGGCCGCATCCAGGACCTGACCTCGGTCGAAGAAGCCCCCTGGCGCGCTTGCGTGCTTGGCTTGCGCGACTATGTCCATAAGAACGGATTCTCTCACGTCGTGCTGGGACTTTCCGGCGGCATCGACAGCGCCGTAGTTGCCGCCATGGCCGCTGATGCCTTCGGGCCGGAACAGGTCCACGCGATTATGCTGCCCTATCGCTACACCTCCGAGGCCAGCCTTCGTGATGCCAAGGACTGCGCCGACAGGCTCGGTGTCCGCTATGACGTGGTCGCCATAGGCGATCCTGTCGACAACGCGCTCATCGAATTGCAGCCCATTTTCGGCAACCGGCCAATCGATATAGCCGAGGAAAACATTCAGTCTCGCATGCGCGGCACCATTCTAATGGCGGTCTCGAACAAGCTGGGCTCCATGCTGCTCACCACGGGCAACAAGTCCGAAATGGGCGTTGGCTATGCCACCATCTATGGCGACATGAATGGCGGCTATAATCCGCTCAAGGACATGTTCAAGATGGATGTTTACGCCCTGGCCGCCTGGCGTAACAAGAACATGCCGGGTGATTGCCTGGGCAGGGCAGGCGAGGTCATACCCCAGTCGATCATCTACAAGGCGCCCAGCGCGGAATTGCGCCCCGACCAGACCGATCAGGACAGCCTGCCGCCCTATCCGGTGCTAGACGACATCTTGACCTGTATTGTCGAAGAGGAAATGGCACTGGACGACATCGTCGCGCGCGGCCACGACGCAGCCCTCGTCAAGCGCATCGAGCGCCTGCTCAACATTGCCGAATACAAGCGTCGCCAGTCCGCGCCGGGCCCGAAGATCACGCCCCGCGCCTTTGGGCAGGGTCGCAAATATCCCATCACCAATGGTTACAAGGACGGGACCATCGGATGAGTGTAACCGTTCGCTGGGCGCCGTCTCCTACTGGCCGCATTCATCTAGGCAATGCCCGCCCGGCCTTGCTCAACTGGTACTTTGCCCGCCGCCATGGCGGTCGCTACGTGCTGCGCATGGATGACACGGACCACGCGCGCTCCACCCGCGAATTTGCCGATGGCATCGAGGCGGACCTGTTCTGGTTGGGTATTCAGCCAGACCTGCTGGTGCGCCAGTCCGAGCGCACAGCGCTCTATGATGCCGCACGCGATGGTCTGATCGCGGCTGGTCGTCTCTATCCGTGCTACGAAACCGAGGAAGAACTCGACCGCAAGCGCGCCCGCGCGCGCCTGCTCGGCAAGCCGCCGATCTATGATCGTGCTGCACTGAACCTCACGGATGAAGATCGTGCCCGGCTCGAGGCCGAAGGCCGCACCCCACACTGGCGCTTCAAGCTCGACGGTCGCCCCGTGCAGTTCGATGATCTCATCAAGGGCCAGCAGACCGTCAACACCGCCTCCATGTCCGATCCGGTACTGATCCGCGCGGATGGATCTTATCTCTATACTTTGCCATCCGTCGTCGACGACATTGATCTGGGCATCACCCACATCATCCGCGGCGAGGACCATGTGTCCAACACAGGCACCCAGATCGAAATCTTCGAGGCCCTGGCCGCCACGCCGCCGATCTTCGGCCACCACAACCTGTTGACCGACGCACATGGACAGGGTTTCTCAAAACGCTTGGGCAGCCAGTCGATTGCTGATTTCCGTGCAGAGGGCTA
Source organism: Devosia sp. (assembly GCA_040218355.1). GTDB lineage: Bacteria > Pseudomonadota > Alphaproteobacteria > Rhizobiales > Devosiaceae > Devosia. Next base: position 284,938 of record JAVJRP010000022.1, read on the forward strand.
CGAACCGCTGGCCATCGCCATTGTTGCCACCTTGACCGGCACCAGCCTGCCGGTCGAGGCCTATGACAGCCTTGATGCGATCGCCGAGAAGCTCGATTTTTCGATGATTTCGCATGGATCGGCCCGGTTTGATCCTGCCGAACTCGACACGCTCAACGCCCGCATGCTGCACGCTATGCCCTATGCGGAAGCGTCGCCGCGCCTCAGCGCGCTTGGGCTGGAAGGCGAGGCCATGTGGACCCTGCTGCGTGAGAACCTCGTCAAATTCCGAGACATTGTGGAATGGTCCAAGCTGCTGACCGGCCCAATCGAGCCAGTGGTGGCCGATGAGGACAGAGACTTCCTGGCCTTGGCCAAGGCCTTGCTGCCCCCCGAACCCTGGGATGACACCACCTGGAGCCACTGGACCAATGCCCTCAAGGCGAGCACCGGGCGCAAGGGCAAGGGTCTGTTTCTGCCGCTACGCATGGCTTTGACGGGCCGTCACGACGGCCCCGAACTCAAGTCCCTGCTTGTCCTGCTCGGGCGTAAGGCGTGTCTGGACCGACTACCCTGACGCTCTTGCCGCCAAGCTCGACAATCCGAAGTTCCGGCGCCACCGGCGCACTCGGCTGACGGGCAATTTCTCCCGGCCCTGCCGGACGCGGTCTGGGCAGGGGGACATCGACAAGGGCAACAGTCGCCACAGCTTCCACCGGGGCGGCCAGCACCGGTGTAACCCCTCGGGGATCCCGCAACGGCATGGGAATGCGTCGTCCATTGATGTCCAGCATTGCCCGGTTGCTGCCATCTGCTGCGGCCACCACAGTCACCGAACCGTCGGCAGTGGGCGCGGCACTGCAACTGGCCGAGTTGTCGAACTCATTGCGATAGGCAAAGGCCGTTGGCAGCGACATATAGGGCACGCCATTGATGCTGCGCATCTGTTCGGGTTCTTCGCCAGGATTGTTATAATAGTAGAGCTCGACTGCCGTGTTGGGGCACATCTGCTGACAACTGATCGCGTCATTGCCGATGAAGTCGGGCAGTGTCGCGTAGCTGATCGGCCAGAAATAGCCATCGCTCAGGCGCACACATACTGTGCGCACCGTATTGTAGCCCTGATAGCCCCAGTAATCACCGCCATCGATGAAATCGCCATTAGTGAAATCACCCTCTGACGTCGTGCCAAAAATCCGGTCGAAAATATTCTGGCGTTCGCGCGTAAACGTCGCATTCGACCCCGAATTGCAGCCGAAGCGCGCCATTTCCTGCAGAATGGCCTCGCGCTGCTGGGCCACCGCATTGGCGGTCTCCACCGATTGGCTGAGCTGGGCATAGTCGTCCCGCAGGCTCAGAACGTCGCGCGCGATCAACTGGCAACTCCGGCTCAGCGTGCGGCCGGCGCGGGCATCGTCGTTGCAGCCTTCACGAATGTAGCGGCTCTCTGCCTGTTGCACCTGGCGCTGCAACTGGCGCGCCGCGTTGGAGTTGCTGCCGAGTTGGCGGAAGTCTCCATTGCGGTCGAACTGGGCCAGCGCTGACTGCAATTGCTGGCACTGGGCGGCCTGCGCATGGGCAGCCTCGACATCCAGCACCAGGACGATTGCCGTCAGGATCAGCAGGACAATTGGGCGAAGCCCGGACAAAGTGAAATTCACGCCATATTCCCGTATGCGGAGGCCAAACCCGCTTGCGTTTAACGGCCCCTGGTGGATCGCGCGGCAAATCAATGGCTTGAAGCCCCAAACCGATTCTAACGCCATGGATAATGCTTTAACGTCCGTGGCAACATTATAGCGACATGATTTGCCCCGCGGTAGCGCGTCCGGGCAACACACGCCTCAAGGAGAGATCGCATGAAACTCGCCACCCTGCGCAATGGCCGCCCCGACGGTCAGCTTGTGGTCGTTTCCAGCGATCTTGAAAGATGCGTTTCGGCCGGGCGCATCGCGCCCAACCTCCAGGCCGCCATGGATGAATGGGCGCGCGCCGAGCCTGCCCTGGCGGCGCTGGCGGCCCAGCTTGATGCTGGCGAGATTACCGGCCAGGTCTTCGACCCCAAGGCAGCCCATGCGCCTTTGCCCAGGGCTTATCAGTGGATCGATGGTTCGGCCTATATGAGCCATCTGGAGCGCGTCCGGTCGCTCAAGGGCAGCAAGGACGAAGAGCTGCAGTCCATCCGTCCGCTGCTCTATCAGGGCGGCTCCGATTCGCTTTCGGCCGCCACGGCGCCAATCGTAATCACCGGCGACGACCTGGCGCTCGATTTCGAGGGCGAAGTCGGCGTGATCATTGGGGCCGTACCAATGGGCGCAACGCGCCAACAGGCCGCGTCCGCTATTCGCCTTGTGACCGTGCTCAATGATGTGTCGCTGCGCCGCTTGGTGGTTGATGATCTTCAGAACGGCTTCGGCTTTTTCCACGCCAAGCCATCCACTGCCTTTGCGCCCATTGCGATGACCCCGGCCAGCCTTGGCGCGGACTGGCGGGACAATCGCCTGCATCTGCCCATTCGAATCGAAGTCAACGGCAAGCTCTATGGGCAGCCAAATGCCGGCATCGGCATGCATTTCGACTTTGCCGATCTGATCGTCGAGGCGGCGCGCACCCGCAATTTGGCGGCCGGTACCATTATTGGCGGCGGCACGGTGTCCAATCCGCATGACCAGACCCTGCCGCTCAAACCCGATGGCATTGGCTTTGCTTGCATTGCCGAGGCGCGTACGGCAGAAAAAGCCAAGTACGGTAGGGCTCGCACACCGTTTCTGAAACCTGGCGACAAGGTGCGCATCGGCGCCGTCGATGCAGATGGAAGATCGGTCTTTGGCGACATTGATCAGACGGTCGCACTGCTGGCCCGCTGATCGATAACTTTCACGTGTGCCCGTTGGGCCTGTCACGAAGCCATGTAATCGTGCCGCCAACGGGTAGAGGGCCCGGTTCGGTGCACATCTTTTTTGAGGGAACCAATTGATGCTCAACCGCAAGCTTTCCAGCTTTGCTACTGTTGCCTTTCTGGCCGTCGGTGCTGTCACCGTCTTTGCCCAGGATGCTTTCACCCCACCCGCTACGCCTGAAGAGGCGGTCTCTATGCGCCAGGCGCTGATGCGGGAAGATGGTGGCATTCTGCGCACAGCGCGCAATCTGTCCGGTGCCGAGGCCGTCGCGGCAATGACGACGCTGCGCGACAATTACAGCCACATTCCGGACCTGTTCCCCGAGGGCTCCATCGTGGGGGACACGAAAGCCCTGCCGGCCATTTGGGAAAACTGGGAAGCCTTTACGGCAATCGTCGATACCGGTCTGGCCGCTGCGGAAGCCGGCCTTGTCGCTGCCGAGGCAGGGGATGCAGCCGGTTATGGTGGCGCGTTGCAGACCCTGATGGGTACCTGCGGGCAGTGCCACCAGCAGTTCCGCTCCTGAGAGCGGCTCTCAGCTTCACCTCGCCTCCAAAGCGATCGGGCGGTCTTCGGACCGCCCTTTTTTGGTCCGAAGCGTTTCCAGTAAAAGTGGTCCGAGATTTTCGCATCGGAAACGCGGTGCGCAAAATCACTTGATTTCTACGCGTCGCCCGGCCAATCTCCGCGCCATGAACACCGCGTGCAACATTACCTGCTGCATTATTACCTGCTAACCCAAGCGTTGGCGGAGCGGTCTTCTTCATCCTGATGGTTTGAAAACGGATAGAGGCTCTCCCGCCAGAGCAATTCCGTATGGCCCACAGGACCCCGCGATGACAACGGCACAGCCGCAGCTCTCTCTCTACAACACGCTCACCCGGACCAAGGCCCCCTTCGTGCCGATGGACGAGAACAATGTGCGTCTTTATGCCTGCGGTCCTACGGTTTATGACTTCGCCCATATCGGCAATGGCCGCGCTGCCATCGTCTTCGACCTGCTGTTTCGCCTGTTGCGCCACACCTATGGGGCCGAGCACGTCACCTATGTGCGCAACATCACCGACGTCGACGACAAGATCAACGCCCGCGCCCTGCGTGACCATCCCGACCTGCCGCTGAACGAGGCCATCCGTAAGGTCACCGAAACCACTGCCGCGCAATACCAGAAGGATGTTGCTGCGCTCGGCTGCCTCGAGCCGACAATCCAGCCTCGCGCCACCGAAAATATCGCCGAAATGCAGGCTATGATCCAGCGCCTGCTGGACAAGGGCAATGCCTATCAGGCGGGCGGCGAGGTGCTGTTCGCCGTCGATTCCATGCCCGACTATGGTCAGCTTTCCGGCCGCAATCTCGAGGACAATCTGGCCGGCGCCCGCGTCGCGGTAGACACGCACAAGCGCAATCCGGCCGACTTTGTACTCTGGAAGCTTTCGTCCGAGGATGAACCCGGCTGGGACAGCCCCTGGGGTCGCGGTCGGCCCGGCTGGCATATCGAATGCTCCGCCATGTCCGAGCGCTATCTGGGCGAGACCTTCGACATTCATGGCGGCGGACTCGATCTCATTTTCCCGCACCACGAAAATGAGATCGCCCAGTCGCGCTGCGCCCACGGCTCGCACGCCATGGCCAATGTCTGGATGCACAACGGCTTCCTGCAGGTCGAAGGCCAGAAGATGAGCAAGTCGCTCGGCAATTTCTTCACGATCCGCGATCTGCTCGAAACAGAGGCTTTCGGTGGGCGGGCATGGCCTGGCGAAGTCCTGCGGCTGGCGATGCTGATGACGCATTATCGTGAGCCGATTGATTTCTCACAGAGAAGGTTGGAGGAGGCGGAGAGCATTTTGGAAAGGTTGCGCCGGACGATCAGGGCGTCTTCTGAAAATGATAAAGCGGAGAAAGATGCAATTCAGCATGTTGGCTTGGAAGGAGTTATTCATTTCCTAGCTGACGATCTCAATACGCCCGCTGCGATCCAGACGATGCAAGCGTTGGCGAGATCAGCAAATGCGGGCGCGGTCGGCGCTCGTGAATCCTTGTTGGAAGCTGCGCAGCTTTTGGGCGTCTCGCTGGAACAGCGGGACGAGAACTTGTCGAGCGATGATGAGGCGTCGGTTCAACACTCTGTTTCCGCCCGCCTTGCCGCCCTCAACGCCAAGGACTTCGCCAAGGCCGACTCCATCCGCAATGACCTTGCCGAGCAGGGCATAGCCCTGATGGACTACAAGGACGAGGCCGGCCAGCGCCAGACCAAGTGGGAGGTCAAGCGGTGACCTTCCTGCCATGCCCTGTCAGCGGAATCGCGCCAGATCGCTACTCCTCAAACCGGAGTTGGACCCATGCTTGATCACGTTGGAATTCTCGTCGCGGACTGGAACAAGGCCAAGGCCTTTTACGACGCCACATTCGCCCCGCTCGGCATCACCTTGCTCAACGAAGTGCCGGTGGAGTTCACCGGCGGCGTCAAGGTCGGCGGATATGGCAAGGAAGGGCCCGATTTCTGGCTGACCGAGGCCACGGAAACCGGCCCTGGCCGCCATTATGCGTTCCGCACCGAGACCCGCGCTGATGTCGACGCCTTCTACGCAGCCGCCATGGCCGCAGGCGGAACCGACAACGGTGCACCGGGCCTTCGAGAGCACTATCATCCGACCTATTACGGCGCCTTTGTCATCGACCCGGATGGCAACAACATCGAAGCAGTGTGTCATGCCCCAGGCTGAAGCCCATACCGGCGGCTGCCAGTGTGGCGCGGTTCGTTTCCGCGTCACACGTCTCGGCCGGCCCTCCATCTGCCATTGCCGCATGTGCCAGAAGGCCTTTGGCGGTTTCTTCGGCCCCCTGGTCACTGCGCATAACGCCGTCTGGACCCGGGGCGAACCGAAGTGGTTCCAAAGTTCCAATGCCGCCCGCCGCGCCTTTTGTGGCGAATGCGGCACCCCACTCGCCTATGAAACGCGTTTCGGGCTCGAATTGGCCATTGGGGCCTTCGACGACCCAACAATTGCCGCACCCGAAATCCAGGTCAATCTGACCGACAGGCAGCCTTTCTTTGCCGGGCTCAGCACGCTGCCTGAACGTCATGATGTCAGCGACGAGTGGCGCGACTTCATGGCCGGCATCCATTCCAACCAGCATCCAGATCACGACACCAATGACTGGCCACCCAGGGAGGAGACCTGATGGACCGCTACAAGAAAGAGGTCAGTGGCGGCTGCCAGTGCGGCGCCGTGCGTTACCATGCGACGGAAATGATGGATAACTCCCACATTTGTCACTGCCGTATGTGCCAGAAGGCAGTGGGCAATATATTTGCCGCACTGGTCGCCGCCCCGCGCGAGGCGATCGCCTGGACCCGAGGTGAACCGGCACGCTTCCGCAGTTCCGACCGCGTCGACCGCGGCTTCTGCGTCCGCTGCGGCACGCCGCTGTTCTATGACGACCTCAGCGGCGATCGTGTCAATTTCACCATTGGCTCGCTCGACCACCCCGAAGAATTTCCACCCCACGCCAATACCGGCAATGAAAGCCGCGTCCTCTGGTTCGATACGTTGCCATCCATCGAGCATGGCGGCATCACCGAGGACCCCGAGCGCGAAGACTGGTGGAGCGCGATTCAGGCGACTTCACACCAGCACCCCGACCACGACACTGACGTCTGGCCCGTAAAACAGTAAGCCCAGTTAGGCCCCCAATGTCCCGCACACGCCTCTATCTATTCGACACCACCCTGCGCGACGGTGCGCAGACCGCCGGCATCGAGTTCTCGCTTGAGGACAAGATCGCCATTGCCGGCATGCTCGAACAGATTGGCGTGGACTATATTGAAGGCGGTTATCCCGGTGCCAATCCCGTCGACACCGCCTTCTTTGAAAAGAAACGCACCAGCAAGGCGATCTTTACTGCCTTCGGCATGACCAAGCGGGCAGGGCGCTCGGCCGCTAACGATCCCGGCGTCATGGGGCTGGTCAATTCGGCGGCTGGAGCCGTCTGCTATGTTGCCAAGGCCTGGGACTATCAAGTCGAACTGGCGCTTGGCTGCAGCACCGATGAACATCTTGAAGGCATCGCTGACTCTGTTCGCACCGCCTCGGACGGCAACAAGGAAGTGCTGGTCGATCTCGAGCATTTCTTTGATGGCTACAAGGCCAATCGCACCTATGCCCTTGCTTGTGTGCAGACGGCGCTTGAGGCTGGCGCGCGCTGGGTGGTGCTCTGTGACACCAATGGTGGCACCATGCCCTCGGAGGTGCGCGAGATCGTTGCGGACGTGATGACCATCGCCCCCGGCGACCGGTTGGGCATCCATCCCCATGACGACACCGGCCAGGCCGTTGCCAATGCCCTGGCGGCCTTGGAGGCCGGCGTCTGCCAGGTTCAGGGCACGCTGAACGGCCTGGGTGAGCGTTGCGGCAATGCCAATCTGGTGACCCTGATCCCGACCCTGGTGCTCAAGCCCTATTACGCGGAACGCTTCGAAACCGGCATTTCGCCCGAACATCTCGAAAGGCTGACGCATATTTCGCGCGCTTTCGACGATCGGCTCAATCGCGCCCCGGCGCGGCAGGCGCCCTATGTCGGTGCATCGGCCTTTGCCACCAAGGCGGGCATTCACGCTTCGGCCTTGCTCAAGGATTTTTCCACCTACGAGCATGTGCCGCCCGAAAGCGTCGGCAATGAACGGTCCATCATGGTGTCCCAACAGGCCGGCAAGTCCAACCTGCTCACCGCCTTGGCGCGCCACGATATCGTGCTGCAAAAGGACGACCCGAAGCTGGAAAAGCTGCTGGCCACCGTCAAGGAGCGCGAATCCCGCGGCTACTCTTATGATGGCGCTGATGCGTCCTTCGCCGTTCTCGCTCGCCGCGTCCTCGGTATCTTGCCCGACTTTTTCGATGTGGAGAACTATCGGGCCATGGTGGAGCGCCGCCACAATGCGATGGGCGAGGAAGTCACAGTAACCGAGGCCGTGGTCAAAATTCGGGTCGATGACGAATTGCTGATGTCGGTGGCCGAGGGCAATGGCCCGGTCAACGCCCTGGATCAGGCCCTGCGCAAGGATCTGGGCAAATATTCGTCGCGAATCGAGGATCTGGAACTGGTCGACTTCAAGGTCCGTATCCTGGACGGCGGCACGGGCGCGGTCACCCGTGTACTGGTCGAAAGCCGCGATGGCAGTGGTGAGCGCTGGGTAACTATCGGCGTCTCGCCCAATATCATTGATGCCTCGTTTGAAGCTCTGTATGAATCAATCACATACAAGCTGTTGAAAACTGAAGCGGCGCAGGATTCGACATTGGGGGCAAACACCAGCCAGGCGAGAACGCTCGCCGGCTGATTGAATTTTACCGGGAGGGCAAACTGGCCGAAACCGCTCCGAAACGACCTCTGGCTCTGACGATCGGGGCAGCGGCAGTCACTCTACTCGTTGTTCTAGGCGTTCTGTCCGGTCCATCGATTGTCACCTGTTTCAATAGCCCTGATGGAATGGGGCAGTGTCTGCGCGGCAAGATGGTCGAGGTCGGGCTCATCCCGGCCCCGCCCACGCCCGCTATTGCCGAGACCGAAGCGCCCGCCGAAGAGGTTGTCGCCAGTGTCGAAGAAGCGGTGCCGGCTGAACCCGAACTGGATGTCACGCCACCCGTAGAACCCGAGGCGGAGGCTGAAGCCGACGTCGATCAGGTCGTTGCCGCCACGTTTGGCCTGCTGCGCGCCGAGCCTGATGGTTCGGTAGTCATCGCCGGTAGCGGTACGCCCGGTAGCCGCGTTGAGGTCTTCGCCAATGGCGAACTGCTCGGTACGGTCGAGGTGGAATCGAGCGGTGACTGGGTCTTCGTGCCCGACGCGCCGCTGCCGCCTGGCGGCCTGGAAATCACACTAAGCGAAGAGGGCAAGCCCGGCACCGCCGAGGATTCCTTCATTGTCGTTATCGACGAAGACAAGACCAGCCAGCCTCTGGTGGTCGCCAGCACCCCGGGTGAGGCCAGCGAAGTGCTGCAAGGCCTGACGGACCCGGTCCAGATTGCTCAGGCACCAGAGCCCGAGCAGGAACCGGCTACAACCGAGGCGCCGGTTCCTGCGGCAACATCTGAGACTGCCGAAACAAGCGAACCTGCCGACGCCGCTGAACCGTCGGTTGAAAGCGAGGCTGCTGAGGCTGAACCGGTCGAACAGGCGGATGCGCCCCAGCCATCGACGGCGACTGAAAGCGTTCCGGCGGTCCCAGCGCCCGAGTCTGATGCCGATCAGTCGGCCGACGAGCCCTCCATGGACGTTGCAGCTCTTCCTGAACCGGCAGAGCCGGAGGCGTCATCTGCTCCTCAGCCGCCGCCCGCCACGCCGGAGTCGGTTCCGACCCAAGAGGCGCCTGCTACCCAAGAGGCCGCAGTCGCCGTCGACGCGGCTGAGCCTGCAGCGGCCACGGATTCGGCTGAGCCGGCCGAACCGGTCGTCGAGCCGTCGGTTGCGCCTGAAGTTGCTACTGAGGACACGGTGGACGCCGCCGAGGCCCCTGTGGCCATAACCGATCAGCCGCGCGTGGATGAGATGCCCGTACAGGAACCCGTGCCCGCGCAACCTGCCGTAGTGCCGCCGACCATCGATGCAATCGAGCTTGAGAACGATCGCACCTTTTTTGCCGGCGCCGGGCCCGATGGCGGCATTATTCGCCTCTATGTCGACGACAGCTTCGTCGCGGACACAACGGTCGAAGGTGGTCGCTGGCTGGTCGAGGCCGGTCCGGTCCTTGATTCACCCAGCCAGCGGGTGCGCGTTGATCTGCTGCAACCCGACTCCGCTGACGTCATCGCACGCGCCGAAGTCGACTTCGTTGTGGATGTTCCGGGTGCCGAGGTGCCGATCGATATTGCTGAAGCACCGGCACCAGCGCCGACGGTGAGTGAACCTGTCCCGGCACCAGAAGCCACTGCACCCGCGGCTACACCTCCAGCGGCAGAGACTCCTGCCGAGCCTCAGACGGCTACGCCCGAGCAGCCTGTGGTCGAAGCTGAAATTGCAGCGGCCGAGGAGGCGGCGCCCCAGCCTGGAGACGCCCCGGAGCCGGTACTTGCCCAGCCGGAACAGACCCCTGACCTGCCTGACCAGCAAGTTGCAGCGAGCGAACAGGCTGAGCCAGTGCCGGCCGATCCGGCGACTGCCCCGGCCGCGACCGATACGCCTGCCACCGAGCAGCCACAGCAGTCACCAGCCGAACCGGTTGAGGCGCCTGCGGAAATTGCTTCGGACGAGCCAGCCGTGCCGACCATGGTCGCAGTGTCCCTTGGGGATCCGGAAGCGCAGCGTTTCGCCTCCGGCAAGGCCATTATCCGCCGCGGGGACAACCTTTGGACCATCGCGCGACGCGTTTATGGCGAGGGGCTCAAATATACCACGATCTACCAAGCCAACACTGGGCAGATCCGCGATCCGGACCGGATCTACCCTGGTCAGGTTTTCAACCTGCCCGAGGATGCTCTGGCTCAGTAATCCACCAGAAAGCGGCGCCGAGAGGCGCCGTTTTCACGGGCCTATTGATTTTCCGCCGCGCAACCCCCATCTTCCATCGCAATTCACCGATCAACCGGATAGCGCTGGCACCATTGCGCAGTCCCGAAATGTTGAGCACAGCGCCATGCATGATGATGACATTGCCAATACCATGCGCGCACTTGGGCATCCCGTACGGCTGGAAATTCTACGCATTCTGGCGACCCAGCAGCAGGGTCAATGCTGCTGCGCCGATGTTACGGACAGCTTGACCCTGGCCCAGTCGACTGTATCCCAGCATATCAAGGTTCTGCTCGACGCAGGCCTGATCGAGCGCAAGCCGCATGGCACGCGCAATCGCTATTGTCTCCGCCACGACAGACTGGCCGAACTCGATTCGGCCTTTGGCGGTCTCCTCAAGGGGCTGGCGCCCGTCGCCGCCAACAAGGAAACGGAACAGGCCTGATGGCTTCTGACAGCACTGAGAAGAAACCGTCCGTCAGCGCGGACGAGGGATCGGTATTTTCTACGGTTCGTAATCTCTGGTCCTATATGTGGCCGGAAAACCGCCCCGATCTGAGAATGCGGGTGATCATGGCGCTGGCCGCACTGTTGGCCAGCAAGGTCGCCACCACGCTCATACCCTTCGCCTATAAGGGTATCATCGACAGTCTGGATGGCACTGAGCCGGATCAGACCCTGATCCTTGGGCTGGCAATTCCGCTGGTGTTGGTTATCGCCTATGTCATCGGCAATATTGTCGATGCTGGCTTCCAGCAATTGCGCGATGTCTGGTTCGCCAGCGTCGGCCAGCATGCCGTGCGCAAGCTGGCCCTGCAGACCTTCCACCACATGCATCGCCTGTCCCTGCGCTTCCACCTGCAGCGGCGCACGGGCGGCCTGTCTCGCGTCATTGAGCGCGGCACCAAGGGCATCGAGACGGTCGTCCGTTTCGCCATGCTCAACATCGCCCCGACCATGGTCGAGTTTGTCGTGGTCGCCGTCATCTTCGTCTGGCTGTTCGGGATCAGCTATCTCGGCGTGCTGGTGGTGATGATCTGGGGCTATCTCTATTTCACCATCAAGGCCTCGAACTGGCGCATTTCCATCCGCCGGGACATGAACGAGAGCGATACCGACGCCAACGGTAAGGCGATCGACAGCCTGCTCAACTTCGAAACGGTGAAGTATTTTGCCAATGAGGACATGGAGGCGAGGCGCTTCGATGGCGCAATGGAAGGCTATGAACGCTCGGCCATCCGCATTTGGACCTCGCTCGGCTTTCTCAATTTCGGCCAAGCCGTCATTTTCTATGGTGGCTTCCTCGTCATCTCCATCATGTCCATTCTGGGCGTCATGGATGGCACGCTGACATTGGGCGATTTTGTCCTGCTCAACACCTTCCTGATGCAGATCTACCGGCCGCTCAACTTCATCGGCTTCGTCTATCGCGAGCTCCGCCAGGGCCTCACCGATATCGAGGAGATGTTCAAGCTGCTGGATCAGGATCCCGAGATCCAGGACAAACCCGACGCGAAATCGCTTGCCGTGACCGGCCCCGTCATCCGCTTTGAAGATGTCAGCTTCCACTACGATCCTGACCGCAAGATCCTCAAAGGGGTTAGCTTCGAGGTCCCCGCCGGCAAGACTGTGGCCATTGTCGGCCCGACCGGTGCCGGCAAGTCGACCATATCGCGTCTGCTGTTCCGCTTCTACGACGTGACGGGGGGTCGCGTGACCATTGACGGGCAAGATCTGCGCGACGTCACCCAGGAGAGCTTGCGGTCGGCCATCGGCATGGTCCCCCAGGACACCGTGCTGTTCAACGACACCATCGGCTACAATATCGAATACGGTCGGCCGGGAGCCTCTGCAGAAGAGGTCAAGGACGCCGCGCGCATGGCGCAGGTTGCCGATTTCATCGAGACGCTGCCTAAGGGCTACGAAACCCCGGTAGGCGAGCGCGGCCTGAAACTCTCGGGCGGTGAAAAGCAACGCGTTGCCATCGCTCGCACCATCCTCAAATCGCCATCGATCCTCATTCTCGACGAGGCGACCTCGGCCCTGGACACCAAGACCGAACGGGACATTCAGGCCGCTCTGGACGAGGTGTCGCGCAACCGCACCACTGTCGTCATCGCCCACCGCCTCTCCACCGTCGTCAATGCCGACGAGATACTGGTGCTGCGCGACGGGCAGATCGCCGAGCGCGGCGATCATGCCAATCTGCTGCGGCAGGATGGCCTCTACGCCCAGATGTGGAACCGACAGCGCGAAGCAAACGAGGCTGCCGAGTTGCTGGCCCGCACTCAGGACGACCCTGATGGCTTCGTCAAGCGCGGCGCGCCGGCGGCTGAGTAGCCGTCAGGTCAGCCGCCTACTACAACAAGCATGGCGTTGACTGTCAGGACGGCAATCATCGCCATGCCGATGCCCCAAAAGAACGAGCGCATCTTGTTGATGCTCGCCCAATAGCTGAGCGTGAACCCCGCACGGGACAATGCATAGATAAGCGCTGCACCACTGACCACCACACCATCTGCACCGGCAAGCAGCAGCACCAGTGCGGCCGGCGTGACCATCCCCATGGATTCAAGGTTGTTCTGCAAGGTCCTGGCGGCCCGCCCGGCGAAGCCTTCGCGGCTCAACGGCGTTGCGCGGTCGGTGAAGATGAAGGCCACGCCGCGCGAGCCGACGGTATTGAGGTGCTGGACGGCGGCCGAAGCAAACACAAGGGCGCCGGTGGCAAGAAGGGCAATAGAAACGAACATGAGAAGGGGTCCTGACTGGTCACAGTCGGAATATTGTGGTTCATTCACGCACCGTCAACGCGCGATAATTCGCTTCAAGTGTGCAGGAATGTTCAATGAACCCGCCAGACCTGTCGATCTTTTCAGCACTGGACGATGCGCGAAGCTTCACCGGAGCCGCGCGGCGGCTCGGTGTGGCGCACACCACTGTGTCGCGCAAGCTCAAGGAGCTTGAAGCGCATTACGGCACGCTTTTGGCCGAGCGTCGCGATGACGGGGTTGTTTTGACCCCCGAAGGTGAACGTCTTCTCGAAACGGCACGCCGCATAGAAGCCGAGTTGGCGGGACTTGAGCGCGACATCACCGGTCGCGATCATCGTTTGACCGGCCATATCAAGCTGACCACCGTCGATGCTCTGGCCTGGCTCTATATGCCGACGATCGCGCGTTTTCGCACACACCACCCGGAGATAGACATATCTTTGGAAATTGGATCGGAACTGCGCAATCTATCCCGGCGCGAGGCCGAGGTCGCGCTGCGGGCGACCAATGCGCCCGATGACCATCTGTTCGGTCGGGAAATCGGCACACTGGTCTTCCATCCCTACGTGCGCGCGGACCTTGAGGCGAGAACGGAGGATCTGCCCTGGATCGAATATGGCAATCGCGATTGCAGCCAACCGGCCGCCCGTTGGTTGCGCAAGACCCACCCCATGGCACGTCCCCAAGCCAGTGTGCCCACGCCGCTCGCCATGTTTCGGGCCGTCGAGGCTGGCCTTGGCGCAGGCCTCGTGCCCGCGGCGCTCGCCGGTGCATCGGCCCACCTGGTTCGCCTGTCGGACGACCCGGCCTTCAGTATCGCCATCTGGCTCCTCACTCCCATGGAGCTGCGTCAGACCGCGCGCATCAGGGCGCTGTTCGAAGCGTTCTCTAAGGGAGAAACGGCATGACCGTGTCGATCCGCAGAGCGGGGGACGAGGACAAACCCGCAATCGCCAATCTGATCCAGCTTTACCTGCACGACATGACAGAGTTCATGCCGTTTCCAGTCGGGCCGGACGGCCGGTTTGAATACGGCTTCCTCGACCGTTTCTGGCGCTATCCCTACTTCATTATGTCAGGCGAAGAGATTGCAGGCTTCGCGCTGGTCATCGACGAATGCCCGCTCACCGGTCGAAAACCGTGCTGGTTCATGGCGGAGTTCTTCGTGCTGCGCGCCCACCGTGGCAGGGGCGTCGGCAGAACGGCGCTCGATCTTGCCCTGGGAGCACATCCCGGCGCCTGGCATATCGCTGTGCCCCACGCCAACGTTGCGGCCCAGACGTTTTGGCCTCGGGCGCTCGACGGCAGGTTGGTGACGTCCCGCGACATAGCGTTCGATGGTGACACCTGGAAGCTGACAGCGTTCCAATCCCAATAGAATTGCAGAAAGGCCCGCATCGCTGCGGGCCTTTCTCACAGATTGGAAAGATGACTCTACTCTGCCGCGTCTCTACGGCTGACCACTGTCACGCCATTGGCTTCCTTTTCGGTTAGCCCGGCTTGTTTGGAGACGATGTAGCGCTTGGTGCTGTCCGCTTCTTCCGGGATTTCCACGGCCATGCCGTCAAAGCCTGCCGGAGCTGCCGCTTCCTTCTGGCGGAAGGGGCTGGCAATCCATGCGCCGATCGCCGCAAAGATCGATCCGAGCCAACGGATCTGGCTCCACATCACCGTGGGCGCAGTAATCATTACCGGCACCATCACCAGCGTCAGGGCCGTCGATAGGAACAGGCCGGAGACGAGCGCTGCCGAGAGGTGAACGAACCACGAGCCGGCAATACCGCCCACCACGATTTCGCGGCGGATGAAGTCGAACTCGACATTGGCCCACATCGGGATCACGCCCAGTGCCGTCAGGAATGCGGTCAACAGCACTGGACGCACGCGCTGGCTTACGGTCAGCAGCATCGCCTTGACCGCTTCCACGTTCTGGTGCCGGTGGTAGTCGTTATAGGTGTCGATCAGCACAATGCCGTTCTTCACCACGATACCCGCCAGTGCCACGATGCCCAGCCCGGTCATGATCGCCGAGAAGGTCATTCCGGTGACCAGCATGCCCAGCAGCACACCAGCCACGGACATCACCACCGTCATCAGCGTCACGAGCACCTGATAGAAGCTGTTATACTCCAGCAGCAGGATGAACGAGATGAGAACCAGCGCCATGATCATCGCCTGACCGATAAAGGCATTGGCGTCACCCATCTGCTCTTCGGCGCCGCCGAACTCCACGTTCACCCGATCCGGAAAGTCCTGCTGGGTGATCCAGGTCTGCAACTCTTCCACCTTGTCGGCGGGATAGACGCCTTCAGGCAGGTTGGTCAGCCCCGCAGCCACGGCCATCGTATAAACCTGGTTGCGCCGCTCGATATTGGCCACCTTGGGAACGGCGGTGCGTTCGATGAAGTTCGAAACGGGCACCAGTCCCTGGCTGGTCGCAATGCGCATGGAGTCGAGCGCATCGAAAGTCCGCTCGTCTTCCGGCAGGCGCACGCGAATGTCGAGTTCGTCGCCGGTCTCGGCATCCCGGTAGGTGCCCAGCTTCACGCCGGAGGTTACCAGTTGCACATAGGGGGCCAGTTCACGCACGCCGATGCCATATTTGCCGGCCTCGGCGCGGTCCACCTTGATCTCCCAGTCGATGCCGGGGGAGGGACGCCCGTCTTCGGCGTCAACGACCTCCGGCCAGGTGGCCAGATGATCGCGGATCGCGGTCACGACCGGCAGAAGGTCGTCGTAGTTGGAGCTCTCCACCCGCAGGTTGATGTCCTTGCCGGCCGGCGGGCCACTTTCGGCCGCCAGCAACTGGATATCGAGGCCGGCGAAGCCGGAGACGCGCTCGCGGATATTGGCAAAGATCTCCGACGCCGGAACTCGGTGGTTCCAGTTGGTCAGCTGCAGCTGGAAATTGCCGATTGTATCGGGCGGCATGGTGCCAAAGGCGCCGGTCGTTCCGAACTGCATGATGACGTCCTGGATGCCCTGGACCTGCATCAGCTCGTTTTCGACCTCCACCAGCATGTCCCGGATTTCCTCGGGAGAGTAGTTGCCCCTGCCAACCACGGCGACCGTGGCAAACTCGGGTTCGGACGCCGGAAAGGCTTCCGATCCGGTTGGGTTGGTCGCATAGGCCACAAAGATGGTGGCGATGACGCCGAAGCCCACGGCCAGAGTTGGCAGCGGCCAGTGCAACAGCTTCTCCATCACGCGCACATAGAACCCGGTCAGTCCGCCCACCTTCCTGGAGTCGAACTTGTCCGGATACATAACGATATCGGCCTTGGCCTTTTCTTTCTCGTCGACATGGGACGAGGCAATGATCGAGCCGATCACCGGCATGAAGATCAGCGCCGAGATGAAGGATGCGATCATGACAATGATCACGATCGTCGGCAGATAGCTCATGAACTTGCCGATAATGCCTGGCCAGAACAGCAGCGGCACAAAGGCGCCCAGCGTCGTTGCGGTCGCGCCCACCACGGGTACGAACATTTTGCGCATCGCCATGATGAAGGCTTCGCGCTTGGGCACGCCTTCCTGCAATTTGCGTTCGGCATATTCGACCACCACCACAGGGTCATCGACGAGTACGCCCACAGCGATCACGAGGCCGAACATCACCATCATGTTGATGGTCATGCCAAGGCCTTGGGCAACCAGGAAGGCCATCATGAATGACAGCGGGATCGACATGCCGATCATGATGGCCGGGCGCACGCCCAGCGTTGCCACACAGGTGATCAGCACCAGGGCCACTGCTGTCAGCACCGCCGCTTCTAGCGAGCGGAACAGAGCCGTTGTCGTTTCCGCCTGGTCGAGGAAGAACGAGTAGCTCACGCCGGTCGGCCAGTCCTTGGCAACCTCTGCAGTTACCGCGCGCACCTTGTCGGAAACATCGATGATGTTCGTGCCGGGCTTCTTGGACACGCCCATGATCAGGGCAGGGGAGCCGTTGACATGGGTAAACTCGGTCGCATCGGCCAGCGTGCGGGTGATCGTGGCAACATCGCCAAAGGTCACGATGGTGTTGCCATCGGTCTTGAGGGGCAGGCTGAAGACGTCTTCGGCCGTGGTGATCAGACCCGGCACTTCAACATTGAACGAGCCTTGTCCGGTGTTCAGCGTGCCGCCGGCGACCACCATATTGTTGCGCGACAGCGCGTCGAAGAGTTGGGTGGCTGTCAGGCCATAGGCCTCGAGCCGCAGCAGGTCGACCCGCACTTCGAGCTGTTCCTTGCGAGCGCCGGAAAGCACGGCTTCGCGGATTTCGGGAATGGCCTCGATGGCGTCCTGCAGCAGTTCGGCGCGACGCACGAGTTCCTTCTCCGGAGCCGAACCATAGACGGCGACCGACATGACCGGACCGATGAAGTCGATCTCCGAAACGGTCGGGTCGTTGGCGTCATCCGGCAGGGCGGCGCGCAACGCGTCCATGCGGGCACGCGTGTCCTGCAGGGCCTGGTCCTTGTCGGTATTGATGTCGAACTCGAGCAGCACCGAGGCGTGACCCGTTGTCGATGTTGTTGTGATGGTCTGGAGGCCAGGCAGGCCCGTCAGCTCATCTTCCGCCGGCTTGGCGAGCAGGTTTTCTGCGTCGCTGGGCGAAACACCTGTCTGGCTGATCGAAACATAGAGATAGGGAACGTCGATGGCCGGGAAGCTCTCCTTGGGCAAGGAGAGATAGGCAAGCGCGCCGCCGCCCAAAACGACGACCATGATCGTCAGGACGACCCGAGGCATCCTGAGAATTTTTTCGATAAAATCGAGCATGGTTTGCGTCCTTAGCTGGCAGCGGTTTCGGCGGACTGATCGGTCGGGCTGGCTTCAACAGCCTGCCCGGAATTCACATTTTCCTGACCCACAGTGATCACGTCGGAAATCAGGGGCAGGCCGGTGACCCACACGCCTTCGCGCGTGTCGCTCACGATGGTGATCGGGTAGAAGGCCACAACGCCGTCTTCCACGGTACGCACACCCAACACGCCTTCATCGTCCAGCGTCAGGACAGACTGTGGCAGCAGGTGACCCGGCGCTGTGCCGATGTTCACGATCGCCTCGGCAGTGACCCCGTCGCGAATGGCAAAATCTTCATTGGGGATTTCGATTTCGGCCGGGAAGGCCCGGGTCGCATTGTCCGCGACCGCCGACACATAGGTCACCTCGCCCGAAACGCTATGGCCGGTCACTGTCGTGACCGTGGCTGCCAGACCTGTCTTGGCCAGTCCGATATGGGCTTCTGGCACCATGCCGGTAAAAACGATCGGGTTGAGCTGCACGATTGTGGCACATGGCGAGCCGGCATTGAGCATGGAACCCTCGACCGCGACCGGGTCCTGCACCAGCCCGGCGACTTTGGCGACGATCTCGGTGCGCTCAAGCTCTGCCTCGGCATTGTCCAGCCCAGCCTTGGCCTGGCTGACGCCCGCCTTCGCCTGGGCCAGGGCAACCTCGACTGCGTTGGCCGTATTTGCGGCGGCCAGTCCGCGATCACGCAGATCGGTATTGGTATCGAAATTCAACTGGGCCTGGGCAAGAGCTGCCTCGGCCTGCGCCAGCCCGGCTTCCGCTTGGGCGACAGCCGCAACGCGGGTTCCCTGGTCGAGCGTGCACAGGGGAGCGCCGACTTCGACGCGCTGTCCCTTGGTGACATGCACGACATCCACAGCACCTGAGGTTTCAGCCACGGCTGTAACAGTTGCTTTGGCCTGGGTCCGCCCGCGCAACGGCACTTCGATAGGCATTGGAGCCGCCGTAAACCGCTGGGTGCGCACGCTTTGCAGCGGGGCGCCGGAACCGGTCGTGGCTTCATTGCGTTGAGCAATTGTCAGCGCCGGATCAATCTCAGGTTCATTGTGCTCGGCCAGCACGCCTGCATCGTCCAACGCGGAGGCAATGGGGCCATGTTCCTCGCCCTCGATCACGGCGATGATCGGCGTTTCGCCATTGCCGGGGCCCTGACCGCCTTGGACCAGCGTTCCGGTTGCAAGCCAGCCACCGGCGAGAAGCAGGATGGCGAAGGCTAGGCCATAGGAAAACAGTGCACGCATGAAGTCTATCTCGCCCCTTATTCAGCCGCGTCTTTGCGTGGCTCGGCTCGCGCCATTGTGATCAGTTCGTGCATATGGGTGCGGAAATGTTGTTCCGCAACCTCCAATACTGCACGTCCGTAGTTGATGACCCACATATCTGCTGCATTGCAGCTATGCTCTGAGGGTGCATGGTCCAGTTGTTCGCGGCTTGTGACTGTCCGTTCCAGAAATTCAGCGCAGCGCTGTTCAACCAGCTCGCGCGGCAAAATGTGCGCGAAACGCGCAAACAGCAGGAACGGGCTGCGGAACATGTCTTCGCCCAGCGGCTCGCTGAGTTCCGTGGCAAAAGCGGCCTTTCCGGCCTCGGTGATGGAATAGACCTTACGCGCGGGCTTGCCGGCCTGTTGCTCGGTGCGACTGGCGACCAGACCGTCATCTTCCAGGCGCGCAAGCGCCGGGTAGATCGAGCCATAGCTGGCTTCGACGAAATAGGCGAAATTGCCTTCCGTACACATCCTGCGAATGTCGTATCCGCTGGCCTCGTCCTCATAGAGAATGGAGAGGCAGAGAGTTCTGACGTTCATGCGCGTGTTCCTCTGGCCATATTCTGGTCCGATATATGCTCGGCGTATATATGGCTCTAATACCTGCTGCAAGCTTAACGGCAGGGAACGATGCGCAGATCAGTTAATCACTGATTGCATGTCGGCGATCTGGCTCAAGGCCAGCCGATGGCTTCCGGTGTTTTGGCTGCTCTGAGGGGCCGCACTCACAACTCGATGAGGCGCCGCATCTCATTGGCCCCGGTCTGCGCCAGCGCAAGGCTGGCCGCCGCGACAAAATAGGGATTGAGGAATTTCAGTTCCCCCTTGCCGTAGCGCATCGGGGCGCCATCCAGGGTGAGAACAGCGCCGCCCGCTGCTTCAAGCACGGCCTGCCCGGCTGCGGTATCCCATTCGCAAGTCGGGGTAAATCGCGGGTAAAGCTGCGCATCCCCGCGTGCCAGCAGGCAGAATTTGAGCGATGAGCCCACCGACACATCACTGTCCACTTCCAGTGTGTGGCAAAGCTGCGCAAGCGCCGCATGACCATGGCTGCGGCTGGCAACAATCTTGGGGCGCTGCAACAGCCCTACCTTGATCGCCTCACGCCCGGCCACAACGCCGTTTGCGATCTTGCCGGTCCAGGCACCATCCGCGTCACCCACGAAGATTTCGCCACTGGCCGGCGCCAGAACCACGCCCATGACCGGCCGGCCCTGCTCGACCAGCGCGATATTGACGGTAAACTCGCCATTGCGCTTGATGAATTCCTTGGTGCCATCCAGCGGGTCGACGACGAAATAGCGTTCGCCCAGTTGGGGGATGATCCCCGCAGCAACGCTCTCTTCGCCCAGCACCGGCAGGCCGGTAGTCTTCAAGTGCTCGATGATAATCGCCTCGGCCGCTGCATCGGCCTCGGTTACCGGTGACCCGTCATCCTTGGTCACCACATGGATCGGCCGCTCATAGATGGCGCAGATCACCTCTGCCGCTGCAATGGCGGCGTTGACGGCTATATCGGTCAACGACAGGGTAGTGGCCTCGGACATCATGCGCCTCGTCCCGCTTGAATAAAAACGTCGAGTCCGAGATCGAGCGGCGTCGCACCCATGGTGATCTGACTGGTGGAGATATAGTCGACACCGGTCTCGGCGATTGACCGCACCCGGTCCAGCTTCACCCCGCCCGACGCTTCCAGCTTTGCTCGGCCACCATTGATCGCCACGGCCTCGCGCAGGGTGTCATTGTCCATATTGTCGAGCATGATGATCCGGGCCCCGGCTGCCAGCGCTTCTTCGAGCTCGGCCAGCGTCGTCACTTCGATTTCGATGACCACCAGGTGCCCCGCAAAGGCTTCGGCCGCTTTGTAGGCCGCAGCCACGCTACCCGCGACGGCAATGTGATTATCCTTGATCAGGATAGCGTCATTGAGCGTAAAGCGGTGATTGGCGCCGCCGCCGCAGCGCACGGCATATTTCTCGAAGGCCCGCAGGCCGGGGGTGGTCTTGCGGGTGTCGCAGATCCTCGCGTCCGTTCCCGCCACGGCGTCGGCATAAAGCCGGGTCTGGGTTGCAATCCCGCTCAGATGATTGAGGAAATTCAGCGCAACCCGCTCGCCCGACATGACCAGTCGTGCCGGACCAGAAATTTCCGCCACGATACCGCCAACGTCGACCCGATCGCCGTCGGCCAGTCTTGTCACGAAGTTGACACCATCGCCCACCAGCCGGAAGGCGGCGGCAGCAAGTTCGAGACCGGCGATCACGCCCGCCTCGCGCGCCGAAAGCGTGGCCGAGGCCCAGGCCTCCGGCGCCAACGTTGCCTGGCTCGTCAGATCACCTGCCAATCCCAGATCTTCCTCCAGCGCCGCGGCGACGACACGTTCAATCGACAGGCGAGGCAGTTGAGGGGGCAGGGCGGTCATGACGCGTCACCGATAACAAGGGCTGGCCCGTGATGTACGACGCACGTTCGGAGCTGACAACAGCGCCGAGGGGTACGCTTTTGTGTCTCAGCCGCCTAACGCAGCAAACTCTGCCCTCCATCGATCCACACCGGGCTGCCCGTGACATGCCGCGCCGCATCGGAAACCAGAAAGGCGATGACATCGGCAACATCGCCGGGTTTGCCTTTTGCCCCTCCTGTCAGCGGTATATCGCCCTCGGGAAAATGTACGGGAATGCCGGCTTCTTCGCTTTCGCGATGCTCAGTGCTGTCCTCGATATCGCTCTCGATGGCGCCGGGGCAGACGGCATTGATGCGAATCTTCTTCTGACCCAATTCTAGCGCCAACTGCTTGACCATCGCCAATTGGCCCGCCTTGGTCGCGCTATAGGCCGTTGCGCCCGGCGAGGTGAAGGTGCGCGTGCCGTTGATCGAGGAGACCACCACAATGGCCCCGCCACCAGCCGCTTCCAGTGCTGGCACGGTATGATGAATGGTCAGGTAGGTGCCGCGTAGATTGACGGCAATGGTCTTGTCCCACTCGTCGGGCGCCAAGTCTTCAATAGGCGCCCAGACGCCATTGATGCCGGCATTCGCCACGACGATATCCAGCCGCCCGAAATGTCCCAGGATCTCGGCGACCATCGCCTTCATGCCGGCGTCATCGGTGATGTCGCAGGTCGCGGCCCTGGCCTTCCCCCCGGCGCGCTCGATCTCGGCGGCAGTGGCCTCAACCTCATCGCGGGTGCGGCTGATGGCAATCACAACCGCCCCGTCACGCGCCAGCCTGAGTGCGGTTGCCTTGCCGATGCCGGAACCCGCGCCGGTGACCAATGCGACCTTGCCGTCCAGAATTGCCATCGCCCATTCTCCATGTTGCTTTGGGGGCAACGCGGCAGACAGGCATTGGTTGAGTTCGGATGCGACGGACGGGGTCAGAGCCGCTTGGGGTGGTCGGCCTCGATGATCCCATGCGTGAGGCTGCCGGTCACCGGGTAGAGCGGGATCAGGCAGGCCTGCAGGGCGTGGTAGAGGTCGGGCTTGCCCACAAACAGACGCGAGGTCGGCACGAGTTGCTCGGTCAACTCGCTGTGCCAGCCGCCGCGCTCGTGGTCGATCACGTGGTTTTCGGCAAAGTCCCAGAGCCTGCGATACCAGATCTGGTAGTAATCGTCCTTGTCATAGGCGCCGATATAGGCTGCCGCGCCAATCGCCTCGGCCACCGGCCACCACAGCTTTTCGCGCATGATCGGCTGGTTGTTCCAGTCCAACGTATAGAAGAAGCCACCATGCTCCTTGTCCCAGCCCAGCTCGATGGCTTGCCGGAACAGGCCACGCGCTGACTCGGTCATCCAGCTATGTTCCTTGCGGCACAAAACGAAGAGCTGGAACAAGAGGCGCGACCATTCCAGCGCGTGCCCCGGCGTCGTGCCGGACGGCCGGAACATCTCCGAGCCGAGATAGTCCTTGTCTAGGCTCCAGTCCTCGTGGAAATGCTCGGCCACGCGATAGTCGAGCTTGGCCGCATTGCGGTGGATGATCAGGTCGGCGATCCGGGTCGCCTTCTTGAGATATTCGGTCTCCCCCGTGGCCTCATAGGCGGCCATCAGCGCCTCGGTCAGGTGCATGTTCGAGTTCTGGCCGCGATAAGTGCTGATCTGCCGCCAGTCATTGCCGAATTCTTCGCGCACCGCGCCGATCTTCTTGTCCCAGAAGCGCTGTTCGATCACTTCTGTAGCGTCGGCAATCACCTGATCGGCCAGGGGATGGCCCACCAGCTTGGCGCTGGCGCCTGCCAGCAGCACAAAGGCATGGCCATAGGCCTGCTTGCTGTCATCGACATAGCCCTCGTCATCCAGCGACCAGACGTAGCCGCCATGGCGCTGGTCGCGATGCTTCTCCCAAAGATAGCGCATGCCGTGATCGACAATTTCGTCGGAGCCGGGCCGCCCGATCAGGCTCCCGATCGTGGCGCAGTGGATCATGCGTGTCGTGACATGCACCTGCCGCACGCCATTCTCGGGCGAAAGCGGTTGACCATCATCGGACAGTTCGAAGAACCCACCCTTGGGGTTGAGCGAAGAGGCTTCGAAAAAATCGAATAGCCGGCTGGCCTGCGTCATCAGATATTGCCGGTGAAACGGCCGGCCTTGCCAGGCGCCCCAATTGGTTTCCGGCAGGCGATTGGGGTCGTTGGTCATGCTGGCTCCTCCCGGCTTGGTCACGCGCCGGCCATCTTCGGCAGGGGTTCTATCGAAACAATGAGAACGTTGCAATTCCCGGGAGACGCTTTGCTTGGTTCAAGTTTCTCCCTCTGCATGCAAAGGAGCAGCGACTCCTCATCTACCCCCGTCCATACCAGTCCTCCACCCGCTTCACCTCGTCGGCAGATCCCAGAACGACCGGCACGCGCTGGTGAATATCGATGGGTTCGACCTCGAGAATATCCTGCGTTCCGGTTGTCGAGCGGCCGCCGGCGCCTTCCACCAGCCAGGCCATCGGGCTGGCCTCATAGAGCAGTCGTAACCGCCCACCCTTGCCGATGGTCTCGCTGTCGAGTGGATAGAGGAAAATGCCACCCCGCATCAGGATGCGGTGAATATCGGCGACCATCGAGCCAACCCAGCGCATATTGTAGCGCTTGCCGGTCGGGCCGGTTTCGCCTGCAATGTTCTCGCGCACATAGCCGGTCGTAGCCGCATCCCAGAAGCGTTCGCGTGCCGTATTGATGGCGAATTCGCCCGACGCAGCCGGCACCTTCGCCTCGGCAACTGTCTGAACCCATTCTCCCTCGTTGCTGAGCGTAAAGATGCTGGTCGGTCCAGCGATCCGCACCACCAGGCTCGTCGCCGGCCCATAGGCAACATAGCCGGCGGCCAATTGCGCCCGCCCTTTTTGCAGCGGTCCGCCCGCCCTTGCCAAAATCGAAAAAATTGTTCCGACAGTGACGTTTACGTCGAGGTTTGAAGATCCATCCAGGGGGTCTGTGGCCACAATCAAGCGGCCCTGACTCGATAGTTCAACGGCTTCATCCAGCTCTTCCGACACCAGAATCGAAATGGCCGCATTTGCCTCCAAGTGATTCAAAACAATGTCGTTTGAGATCACATCGAGCGCCTTTTGCGCCTCGCCCTGCACATTATCCGATCCCGCCAGCCCGGTCTGCCCGGCAATGGGAGCCTGGCGCAGCACGGCAGCGATTTCCGCCCCCGCCGCGGCCATCGACAATATGGCTTCGCCGAGATCGGCATCGTCTGTCTGCGCGCTTAGCCATTGGGCGAGGTCGGTCATCGTCGGGTCTCCATCTGATGATGCCCAACATCGGCAATTGGTCCAACCATACAAGGCAGACTTTCGGGTGAGGGGGAGACGCTCGCCGCTACGCTTCCCTTGCCAGATCTGTCAGCAGGCCCGCAGCCACGCTCAGACGCGACACGGTAATGCCGCCCTCGGTCAACTCCTTGACCGCCGCAACCGACCGCGCCAGCGCGACCGAACGCTGCGCCACAAAGTCATCGACACTCCCTGCGACCAGTACATCGGCCGCCAGGTCACGCAGCGCGCGCATCAGATTGGCCAATGCCCGGTCCAGCGCCATGCGGTCAAACCGGTCACCCAGAACGATGGCGCGGCCATCCTCGATAATGCGGAACAGGTCGAACAATCCAGCCACGCCGAAATAGGCCTTCGCTGCCTTGAGCACATCCACATTGCCGCGCTCTGCGACCAGCACAATGTCGCTGGCATGGCTAAGAAAGGGCAGGGCGCCGATGCGCTGCGCCAGAGCCTCGGGAACACCGTGTGTCATGAGCCCGCTGATCCGCACGTCAAGCGACTGGCGTTGATCCTCGGGCAACAGGCCTTCGGCAGCAGCCAGTTGCGCCACCCCGTCGCGATGCTGTGCCACCAGATCGGCCAGCCCTCTCGTGACCGAGGCATTGCGCAGGAACCACAAGACCTCCTGACGCAGCAGGGACTCGACCTGTGCATAGAGCGCCAATTGGACCGAGCCGGGCAGGGCGCCATCCAGCGCATCGATCTGTGCATTGAGACTGCGCAGTTCATATGCGTCGCGCACCGCAGCATAAGCCAAGGCCACTTCGCCGGCGCTGGCGCTTGTCGCCGCCGTGAGTTCCGAGACGAATGCGGGCCCGCCGCGATTGATCATGGCATTGGCCAGCACCGTGGCGATCACCTCGCGCTTCAGCCGGTGCGCCTGGACCTGCTCGGGATAGCCCTTGTGCAGGGTTTCCGGGAAGTAGCGGAACAGCTCGCCCGCCAGATAGGGCTCATCGATGGCGGTGCCCGCCAGAAGGTCATCGAACAGGGTCAACTTGGCATAGGCCAGGATCACCGCCAGTTCGGGCCTAACAAGGCTGCGCCCTTCGGCAGCCCGGGCATCCAGCGTAGCATCACTGGGCAGGAACTCGACGGCCCGGTTGAGCAGGCCACGCTCCTCCAGCCCCTCGATCAGCACGCGTTGGTCTGGCAACTCGGCCAGACCCGCGCGCTCGGCCAGCGATATGGCCAGCGTTTGCAGGTAATTATTGCGCAGGCAAAGCGCCGCCACTTCCTCGGTCATCGACGCCAGAAAGGCATTGCGCTCAGCCATTGGCAGGGTGCCCGAGGCCACCACCGACGCCAGCGCGATCTTGATATTGACCTCAAGGTCCGAGGAGTTCACCCCGGCCGAATTGTCGATCGCGTCACTATTGATCCGCCCGCCGCTCAGGGCATAAGCAATGCGTCCGCGCTGGGTTGCGCCGAGATTGGCGCCTTCGCCAATCACCTTGGCGCGGACCTGATCCGCCGTTACGCGGATCGCGTCATTGGCGCGGTCGCCAACCTTGGCGTCGTCCTCGTCACTCGCCTTGACATAGGTGCCGATACCCCCGAACCAGAGCAGGTCCACTTGGGCCATCAGGATGGCCCGGATGATCTCGGAGGGCGGCGCCGCATCCTTTTCCAGTCCGAGAACTGCCTGCATTTGGGGGCTGAGCGGGATGGATTTCAGCGACCGCGAAAACACCCCGCCGCCCTCGGATATCAGCCCCTTCTCATAGTCCTGCCAGCTCGATCGCGGCAGTTGGAACAATCGCTCGCGCTCGGCAAAGCTGGCCGCAGCATCCGGATCGGGATCGATGAAAATGTCCCGGTGGTCAAACGCTGCGACCAACCGGATTTCGCGGCTGAGCAACATGCCATTGCCGAACACATCGCCACTCATGTCGCCCACGCCGACAACGGTGAATGGCTCTTTCTGGATATCGCGATCCATCTCGCGAAAGTGCCGCTTCACAGCCTCCCAGCCGCCACGCGCGGTAATGCCCATCTTCTTGTGGTCATAGCCGGCCGATCCGCCCGAGGCGAAGGCGTCGCCCAGCCAGAAGCCCCGCCCCGTGGCAATGCCATTGGCGATGTCGGAAAAGCTCGCCGTGCCTTTATCAGCCGCCACCACCAGATAGGGGTCGTCGCCGTCGCGCCGCACCACATTGGCTGGCGGCACCACGGCCCCATCGACCAGATTATCGGTCACATCGAGCAGGGCACCGATGAAGACCTTGTAGCTGTCCCTGCCTTCCTCCAGCCAGGCCTCGCGCGCCATGCCGGCCGTCAGGCGCTTGGGCACGAACCCGCCTTTGGCTCCCACCGGCACGATCACCGCATTCTTGACCTGTTGCGCCTTGACCAGGCCCAGCACTTCGGTGCGGAAATCCTCGGGCCGGTCCGACCAGCGCAGCCCGCCGCGGGCAATGGCGCCAAATCTGAGATGCACCCCTTCCACGCGCGGCGAATAGACCGAGATTTCCCGATAAGGCCGGGGCGCGACCATGCCCTCTACCTTGTGGCTGTCGAACTTGATGGCGAGTGCGGCCCGCCTGTTGCCGTTTTCGTCACGCTGCCAGGCATTGGTGCGTACAGATGCCTCGATCAGGTTCCAGAAGCGCCGCACGATCGTGTCTTCGTCAAGCGAAGTGATCTGGTCGAGCGCCGCGACAATGGCAGCGCGCGCGTCCTCGGCGGCGTGCGCCCGGTCGATCAGCTCGGGATCGTGCAGCGCAGCGAACAAGGCCACCAGCGCCTGCGCGGCCGACCGCTGTGTCACCATGGCCCTGGCGATGTAGCGCTGCGAGTGGGAGGTGCCCACCTGCCGCAAATAGCGCGACAAGGCGCGCAGCAGGGCGGCGTCGCTCCACTCCAGGTCGGCCATGGTCACCAGTGCATTGAGCTGGTCGCTCTCGGCCAGACCCATCCATACGGCCAGCAACCCTGCCTCGATTGCCCCGGCGCGCGCCAGAACGTCGATATCGCCGTCCTCGTTCAACTCGAGAACCATGTCGTGCAGATAGCGCTCGACCCCATCGCGCGGCACGATGGTGTAGGTGCGTTCGTCTATAACCCGGAAGCCAAAATGCTCCAGCATCGGTACCCGATCCGACAGCGGAATGGCGGTGCCTTCATGATAGAATTTGAGGCCCAGCGCCCCGTCCGTGCCGGTGCGCCTGACCAGGCGAATGGCTACACCGTCATCGCCCAGCCCCTCGAAAACCGCGATATCGCGCAATGCGGCCTGGGCATCATTGCGGCTCTGATAGGCGCCGGAGAAGGCCTGTTTCCAGTCGCTGACCGCCGCCTGCTCGGTGGCCGCCGCCATCAGCATGTCAGAAAAATCATGCGTCAGGGCCTCAACGCCCGTCTCCAGCGCCCGCCGGTCGGGCTGGGGCGTGGCACCGCCATTGCGCCCGATGATCACGTGCAGCCGCACCAGGTCGCCCTCGGGGAAGTGCGGGTAGTAGGCCGAAACGCGACCATCATAGAGATCGGCGAGATACTGGGTGATCCGGGCGCGAACCGCGCCGTCATAACGGTCGCGCGGCACATATACGAGAATGGAGACAAAGTTGTCGAACCGGTCGATCCGCGGCAACACCCGCACACGCGGCCGGTCGTAAAGCCCAGCGATGGCGACGGCGAATTCGGCGAGCTGCTGGGTATCGATCTGGAACAACTCATCCCGAGGATAGCTGTCCAGCGCCCCCAGCAGAGTGCGGCCGGCATGTCCCAGCGGATCGACGCCAGACTGGCGCATCACATCGGCAATCTTGCGCCGGATGATCGGCACATCGGTATGCGGGGTTGCCAATGCCTGGGCGGTATAGTGTCCCACCACCCGCAATTCGCCACTTGCCGCCCCCGTGGCGTCGAACAGCTTGATCCCCACATAGTCCAGATGGGTGCGCCGATGCACGCGGGCGCGGACATTGGCCTTGGTGACGAGCAGGGGCTCGGGGCCAGCAACGAAATCCACCAGTTGCGGCGTGCTTTCTACGTAATGCGGACCGCTACGCAGGACTTTGAGGTCTTCGTCGCGCAAGATACCCAGACCGGTGCCGGCAACAGGCAGCAGCACGTCGCCTTCCAGCCGGTACTCTCGGCAGCCGAGAAACGTGAAATTATGCTCGATCAGCCATTCGATGAACCGCTCAGGCTCATCGCGCTGCCCGGCCTTGAGCTGTCCCAGGCCATCGGATGCGCGCCGCACCCGCTCCAGCATGGGTTGCCAGTCAGCAACGGCGCGCGCCACCTCCAGCAGCGTTGCCTGCATTTCCTCGACCAGCGCATTGGCATCGGCAACTGGATCGCTTTGAATATGCAGCATGCTGACGCTCTCGCCCCCCTGGGGCACGACGACGCCATTGGCAATTTGCAGCACAGGATGGGCAAACATCCGGATGGTGCCGCCCATGGCCCGCAAAGCGGCCAGGGCACTATCCACGATAAACGGCATGTCCGGGCAGACGATGTCGAGCAAAAGCGCCTCTCCCGGACCGGCAGGGGCGGTGGTTGCAACGCGGGTAGCGCCTTGCGGAGTCGCGGTCAGCCGCTCATGGCTGGTGGTCAACGCGGCAATCAGCGCATCGCCATCCTGCCGCTCCAGATCGTCTGAATCGGCCGCGG
The DNA here is from genome assembly GCA_040218355.1 of Devosia sp. GTDB lineage: Bacteria > Pseudomonadota > Alphaproteobacteria > Rhizobiales > Devosiaceae > Devosia. The sequence continues at coordinate 314,568 of JAVJRP010000022.1, forward strand.
AAACGGCAGCGACCAATAGCCGTTGCAGGCTGTCATTGCCCGCTGACTTTGATTTTGCCAGCTCCAGCAATCGCGCCTTGACCAAAGTCGTCATCTCAAGCTTCCCCCGTGACTCGCAGCCCTACCTTATGCACCTCTGATGACAGTGTCTGCACCACCAAGGTTGGTATTCGAAGTGTCCCCTTCGCGAGCGCGAATCAGCACAGCATTTCATTGGAACGTCACAATCGAGCAATCCGTTTCCCGCCATCTCACCGGCACATTGCGTTTACGACTTGTTAAACTCTACCACTCTGATAGACTTAGTACAGTTTCGAAAGCAGGATCCTCCATGCCCAAACTGTCCCACTATGTGTCCTATGTCGGTCTGGCCGCGGCCTTGCTGTTCGGCTTCTTGGTGACCGTTCACGCCGGAGCGATGTTCGGCTAGGCGCGGTCAGACGCTCCGAGAAAAATACAAATGGCGGCCGGATGGCCGCCATAGTTGTTTGTAGCGATATTATGAGTTGGTTGAGCGCCTAGTGAACCGTCGCCGGTTCAATCGGCGTGGCAGGGCCATCACCGACCTTCGGGCCAGCCCAGAACACGACATAGAGCAGGTCGTGTCCGGCGGCATCGGTAATTTCGATCGAGCGGGGCGCGTCCATTTCCCCCCCTTCACCAGCCACTTTTTCAATTATGGCCCGGCCCATCTCTGCGGCAGTCTGCTCTGCGGCATCCAGATCGGGATGCTCGCTTCCGGATTCATCGCGGATCAGCGCTTCGTCAGTACGGTAGTGAAAGTAATATTTCGGCACGATTAGTTCCCGTATTCCGGGGGTTAACGTCGTGTGGCGGCAGAAGTTGCCAAACCGCCCGACCCGAAGTGTGGCACTGCCGAGCCTGTCAGTCGACCCCGCGCAAGGCGCGATAGCCATGTCGATGCCAGAGCAGGGGGGCAGCACCCGTACTGGTTTCGGCTTCGATGATTGCCCCGGCAAACAGCACATGCGTGCCTGTTTCCATCGCGCCGATCACTTCACAATCCAGTGCTGTCACGGCGCCCTGCAGATAGGGTTGGCCCGAGGGCCAGTTTCCCCATTGTCCAATGCCGAACCTGTCCGCCGGTTCCACGCGCCCGGCAAAGGCATCGGCAATGGTCTCCTGACCGGTCGCCAGCATGGCCAGAGAGAAGCAACCGGTCTTGGCGATCAGGTCGGCCAATCGGCTCACGATGTCGATAGACACCAGAATGGCCGGCGGCTGTGCCGACAAAGACAGCACCGAGGTGGCCGTCCGCCCCACCCGTTCATCGCCGCGCCGGGCGGTCACAACGTGAACACTTGAAGCCAGGCCTGACATGGCCGAACGGAACTCGGCGTCGTTGATGGCTGGCCGGCGCAGTGGCCTCAAAGCCATGGTGTCGGGCAATTCAAACTCGGGCATGGGGATAGTCATGGTGGAAACAGGCTACCAGTGCAATGTGGCCGGTGTAAAACGCCGGCCCGCACCTCCCCGTTCAGAGGGAGGGCAAATGGGGTTGAGCCGCGCACACCGGTGTCGCGGCTCATCGCGGGACCTCAGCCCAGATTGGCCTCGGCGAACTCGTAATTGGCGAGTTTGTCGAGGAAATTGCCCACATAGTCCGGCCGGCGATTGCGGAAATCGACATAGTATGAGTGTTCCCAGACATCGAGGCCCAGCAACACTTTGCCCTCACCGGTGGCCAGCGGGTTTGAACCATTGGGGGTCTTGGTGGTCTTGAGCTTGCCGTCGGTCCCAAGCACCAGCCAGGCCCAGCCCGATCCAAACTGCGTGGTTGCAGCGGTCTTGAAGCTATCCTTGAACGCATCGACAGACCCAAAATCCTCGGTGATCTTGGCTTCCAGCTTGCCGGGCAGTTTGCCGCCCTCAGGGGTCAGCGCCTGCCAGAAGTGGATATGGTTCCAGTGTTGACCGGCATTGTTGAACACCGGCGCGAGATCAGCCTTGTCCTTTGCGAACGTAACGATCTCTTCGAGCGACTTGCCGGCCAGTTCCGGCATCTTTTCAACGAAACCATTGAGCGCGGTGACATAGGCCTGATGGTGCTTGCCGTGGTGCAGTTCCAGCGTTTCCTGGCTCATGCCGTTGGCGGCCAGCGCATTGGCAGCATAGGTCAGGGAGGGCAGCGTGAAGGTCATGTTCGGGGTCCTTTCGCATTCGGCTTGCAAGTTTGTGCGCGCCGGGTTAATTTCCAAGCAATGGCTTTGAAAACCCTTTCCGATGATATGTCAAGTTCGAGCTTGGAAAACGCTGTGTGGTCGCCGCGCAGCCCGGCCGAGCGCATCCTTATGGTCCTCAAGATGCATGGCGCGCTCTCGGCGGCGGCCCTGGGGAAATCCCTGGGAACCACCAGCGAGGCGGCCCGCCAGCAATTGCAGCGCCTGGCCGATGAAGGCCTGGTGGAAGCGACCAGTGCTGCCGGCGGCGTCGGTCGTCCAACCCAATTGTGGAGCCTTGCGCCCGCCGCCCAGGCCCGCTTTCCCGATACGCATGCGGCGTTGACGGTGCAATTGCTCGATATCGTGCGTGACCACCTCGGCGAGAATGTGCTCGACACCATCATCACCGCCCGCGAAACCGATACACGCAGCGCCTATGAAGCAGCGATAGGGGCGACGACGGACCTCAAGTCCAGGGTCGCGGCCCTCGCCGATCTGCGCAGCCAGGAAGGCTATATGGCCGCTTGGACCGAGCTGCCCGACGGGTCGATGCTGCTGGTTGAAAACCATTGTCCGATCTGCGCCGCCGCAACGGCCTGCCAGGGCTTTTGCCGCGCCGAGCTCGACGTGTTCCGCTCCGTGCTGGGTCCGGAGGTTGAGGTCGAACGTCAGGAGCATATTGTTTCGGGCGGCCGCCGCTGCACCTACGCGATCAGGAGCATCGACAATGCCGCACAATGATCGGCCGCCTGTAGGCACGCAATTGCATCGCATCGGCTGGGACACGCCCGAAGGGCTCGACGAAGCGATGATCCGCACTGTCGTCGATGCGTTCTACGCCCGTGCGCGCCGCGACGATGTCATCGGTCCAATCTTCAATCGCGTCATTGCCGATGCAGAATGGCCGGGGCATCTCGACAAGATCACCGATTTCTGGAGTTCGATGCTGCTCGGCACGGGACGCTATAATGGCCGTCCCATGCCCAAGCACATGGCGATCCCCGATCTCGCTGATATTCATTTCATGCGCTGGCTGCGCCTGTTCCGCCAGACTGTCGAGGAAATCTGCCCGGCCGATATTGCCGCGCTTTTTGTGGAGCGCTCCGAGCGCATCGGCAATTCCTTCCGCATGAACATCTCTATGCGTCGTGGCGACGACATCACCCAGATGGGCCCGCTGCGGCGGGAGCCCGACCCGGTCTGGAAACCAGACCAGGATTGAGATGAACTGAACGCCAGCGCTGCACGATGTATGGCGCTCGATCACCAATGAACAAAAGCATCGTTTCCTGGAGTATTGTGCAAACTATCTGCGCTAGACTGTTCTCAGCGATTCTTGTGGGCTTTGGACGTGCAGGTCACTGGTACAGAATTTGGCGACCATTTTTCAGCAGGCACCTTGCTGCTGCGCGCCGGTGATCTGGATGAGGCCCTGATCCACTTCAAGGCCGTCTATTCCAACGCCGAAAAGTCTGGTGCTGCGGATCTTATGGCAGCCAGTCTCTGCGAAATCGCCTGGACCTGTTTCAAGATGGGCGATCCGGAGCAGGGCCTGGAGTGCGCCATAGGCGCGAAGTGGCTTTGGCGGCGTCTCGGCAACGCCGAGGAAATTGCGCGTGCTCTCGCCGTCGAGGCGTTTCTGTTCCTCGATCTTGGCTTTGGTGATGAGGCATTCGACCTCTCGGGCGAAGCGCTGGAATTGGCACAATCCCTGGATGCACCGGCAATTCTGGCCTTTGCTCTGAATGTGCGGGGCGTCGTGCTCTCGGTGTGCCAGGAGTCAGAGCTGGCTCTGTCTCTGCTCGAACAGGCGGTAGATCTGGCCGGGGCGGGCGGCAACACCGCTGCTGCAGCCTTCTACACCCTCAATCTGGGCTTTGCGCATTCCAAGATGGCCGAACTGGCTGCCAAGCTGGAAGAAGACGAGCGTCTGGCCGAACAATATGCGCTGGCCATTGAGCAAAGCACGGCCGCCGCTGATCTCGCCGATGCGGCGGGCGATCTTTGGACCTTGCGCGTTGCTCTGTGCAATGGCGCGGAATTTCTGTCCGCTGTTGGCCGCAATGATGAGGCAATGGCCTTGCTCGATCGCTGGACCAGCGTGCCGGGCGAGGCCAGCCCCAGTCTGCATGCCCACCATCTTTATACTCTTGGCTTGGTCCGCTATGCGGTGGGTCAATATCGCCAGGCAGAGACGGCCTGCCAGGACGCCTTGGCGCTTGCGGAGTCAGCCGGACAGATCGACCATCAGGTCAATGCCGCCCAGGCTTTAAGCCGCATATTGGAGGCCTGGGGCGATTCTGCTGCTGCCCTGAGCATGCATCGGCTCTATCATAAGCTCTTTGTTCGCCAGTCCGGTGAGGCGGTTCGCCGCCGCGCGCGTGTCGAGGAAATTCGGACTGAGGCCGATCGGCTGCGCGCGCGGGCTGCCGAGTTAGCAGACCAGGCCCTGTCCGATCCGCTCACCGGCATCGCCAACCGCCGCAGTTTCGATCAGATTCTCGACCGACTCGCCGGCAATGCGCTGTCGGTCGCCATTGTCGATCTGGACAATTTCAAGCTGGTCAATGATCGCCATACCCATATCGCAGGTGATGCCGTGCTGCAGCGCGTGGCCCGGATCATGGTTGACCAGATTGCCACCCATGGCCATGTCGCACGGCTGGGTGGCGAGGAATTCGCCCTGATTTTTCCGGACGCCCCGTTGGCGACAGCCGCCGCCTTCTGCGAAGGCGTGCGGGTCGCGATCGGAAATGCCGACTGGGACAAGATCGCCCCTGACATGAAGGTGACAGTCAGCATTGGCGTTGCCGCCGGCGATGGCATGCGCCCGACGGGCGAGCTGATGCAGCTTGCCGATTCCCGCCTGTATTTGGCCAAGGCGGGCGGTCGCGACCGGGTCGTGGCAGAGGAACCGCTTGCCTCCAGGAACGCCGGGTAGCGCTGGCTCAGCCCAGAAGCCCCAGGTCCTTGGGAATACTCCGTTCGCACACCAGCATCCCGTCCACCACGGTCAACCTAGCCTGGTGGATCGCCGTACGCCGCGCCGCAATATCGGGTGGCCCGTCAGTCTGGCTGCGCTCATCCCATTCGGGATGGGTGAAATAGTACATCGCAGCATGGTCGCCATTGACCACCACATCCGCGTGGCGGGCATAGCGCTGGTCCAACGGGTCTGCGCCGGGCGCATCCGCAACAAGCCCCTGCCGCGTCCAGCGCAGCGTATCATCCGACCGGTACACCGCCTGTCCGCGCCATTCGTCAACGATCAGCCAGTAATGACCACTCAGCGCGAAAACATTTGGCCCTTCATGCGGCGGCGCATCCGGTGATCCGGGCAGCACCAGGCCTTCCAAGGTCCAATTCATCATGTCAGGGCTGGTCGCGCTCCAGGTGCTCGATCCCTGTCCTTCATCCTTGTACCACATCCGCCACTTTCCATCGGGACTGGGGAACACGCAGGCGTCGATGCAATTGCTACTGGATAGTTTCAGCGGCCCGACCCGCGTCCAGGTCTCCAGGTCCAGGCTGGTGAAATGGGTAATGGTGCGTGGCACTTTCCAATGCGTCGGCGTGCCGGTGATATAGCTGAGGAACATGTGATACTGCCCCTCGGCGAACACCACTTCGGGCGCCCAATGCGTATTGAGGCCGTCATCGCCCGGTGCATCCAGCCCCTTCACGGTGCCCCGATAAGCCCAGCTTGCTCCGCCATCTCGCGAGACCGCAATGCCGATGGGTGAACCATGAATCCAGCCGAACCCGGGTTCGTCCGCGCTGGCCCGGCGATTGGTGTAGAACATCCACCATTCATCCGTGCCTTCGCGCCTGACAACCACCGGATCGGCCGCGCCATCCTCAATCGGGTCGCGAAAGATCGGTGCACTCACGCGTACACCCGCACATGCCGCCCATCCGGTCGTGCCACCAGTTCACCCGCCTGTCCGACGCTGTCATTGGCCAGATCGAGCATGCTCGGGTCGGTCCCCAGCTTGCCGGAGCCGGCATTGTCCGTGGACAACACGGAGGCCTTGAGCAGCCGCGAATAAGCATGCTCGGGATTGTCGAGTACCGTGCGAGCATCCCCCATTTCCACGATCCGCCCGCGCTGCATGATGATCAGCCGGTTGGAAATGTAATAGGCAGTCGCCAGATCGTGCGTGATGTAGATCACCGACACCTTGAGATCGTCCCGCAGGCTCCTGAGCAGATTGACGATGCTCATGCGCAGCGAGGCATCCACCATCGATACCGGCTCGTCGGCGATCAGCAGCGGCGGATTGGGGATCAGCGCGCGAGCGATCGCACAGCGCTGAAGCTGCCCGCCGCTCATTTCATGCGGAAACCGGCCGCGCACTTCCTTCAGGCTCAGGCCCACTTTCTGCAAGGCTTCATCCATGGCCTTGTCGATCGCAGCTTTGTCCGAGGTATCGAGAAAGCGCCGTGCCGTGCTTTCGAGGTAGCGCTCGATTTCCTTGAGCGGATTGAACGCCTCGAACGGGTTCTGGAACACCGGCTGCACCCGGCTCATGAACTTGAGCCGCTCGGCGCGGCCGGCATGCCGATCCACCTTTTCGCCGCGGAACAGAATGTCGCCTTCAGTGGGATCTTCCAGGCCCAGGATCATGCGCGCCAGCGTCGTCTTGCCCGACCCTGACTCCCCGATGATCGTGAAGATTTCCGGATTTTCCGAACTCAGCGAAAAGCTGGCATCCATCACCGCATCAATGGTCTTGCGGCCGAAAATCCCGCCCATGGTGAAGCGCTTGGATACGTTTTGCACATCGAGAAGTGTCGTCATGCCATCGCTCCTGCCGGGGCCGCAATATTGACCAGCGGCTTGACGTCTTCCCAGCGCCAGCAGGCGCTGCGCTGTCCTGGAGCGACCTCGATCATGGGCGGCACTTCCTTGCGGCATTTGTCGACGGCCAACGGGCAACGCGGATGGAACCGGCAACCTTGCGGCGGATCGGCGAGATTGGGCGGGCGGCCTTCCAGGGCAGGGCGCTGCTGGGTGTCACCGATGCGCGGCAGGCTCGCCACCAGATGGGCCGTGTAGGGATGCTTGGGGGTGAAGAACATTTTCTGCGTCGGCCCTTCCTCCACCAGCCGCCCGGCATAGATGATGCCCACGCGGTCCGCGACATTGGCATGCACGCTCATATCGTGCGTCACGAACACCACCGAGGCGCCCATTTCCTTCTGGATGTCGCGGATCAGGCTCAACACTTCCTTCTGCACCACCACATCGAGCGCCGTGGTTGGTTCGTCGGCGATGATGAATTCGGGGTGGCACACGGTCGCCAGCCCAATGGTCACCCGCTGCCGCATGCCGCCCGACAATTCATGGGGATAGGCCTTGAGCACATCGGCCGGCAAATTGAGCCGCGCCAGATGCTTGATGACGCGATCCTCAAACGCCTTGCCCGTCAGCCCCAGCGGGCGCTGGGCAAAATCCTGGAAGGTCCGGCCAATGCGGCGCACCGGATTGAGCACGCTCATCGAGCCCTGCATGATGTAGCTCAGATGCTTCCAGCGGACGGTCTCGATCTGCTCGGGACTGGCCGTGGTCACATCGATCGGGCCATTCTTGAAATTGTACTTCACGGTACCCTCGACCACCCGCAGTGGGGGGCGGATGGCGGCGGCCAGCACCTTGATGAAGCTGGTCTTGCCCGAGGAGCTTTCCCCGGCAATGCCATAGACCTCATTCTTGCGCATGGTCATGGTGATGTCGTCGACGGCCCGAACCTCCCGGTTCACGCCGAAATAGTTCATCTGGTAATAGGCCTTGAGACCTTCGACCTGGAGGATGATGTCGTTTTCCTGTGTCATGGCTCAGGCTCCCATGCGGCGCAGGCGGCTGCGCGGGTCGATATATTCGTTCATGCTGATGGCCAGCAGGAACAGGCCGATAAAGGTCATCACCATCAGGATCACCGGAATGGCGATCCACCACCACACGCCCACCACCATGGCCGAGTGCGAATTGGCCCAGTACAGCGCCGTGCCGATCGTCGGGTTGTTGATATTGGTGAAGCCGAGCACCGCCAGCGTCACCTCAAGGCCGATGGACCACAGCATGTTGTTCATGAAGGTCGAGAACACGATCGGCATCACATAGGGCAGGTGTTCTTCGAGCAGGATCTTGCGCGTGCTCATTCCGGCAAAGACAGCGTGGCGGGTAAATTCGCGGTGCTTGAGACCCAGTGCCACCGAGCGGATCAGGCGGGCGTCGAATGGCCAGCCGAAACAGGCCATGATCAGCGCCAGCGTCAGGCTGTCCATATTGTTGCGCAGCACGAAGTAGAACAGCACCAGCACCGGAAAGATCGGGATGGCCACGAAGATGTCGTTGACGAACATCAGGGCCCGGTCGACCCATCCGCCCAGATAGCCGGCTGTCAGCCCCACAGCGATGGAGATGAAACGGCTCAGCACGGCAACGGTGAGGCCGAAGGTCAAACTGTTTCGGAAGGCTGCCGAAAGCTGCCAGAACATGTCCTGGCCACGCGAATTGGTGCCGAACCAGAACTGTGCCGAAGGCGGCTGATCCGGGATGGTCGTGTAGATCAGCGACGGGTCGACCGGCGAGAAGAAGCTCAGGCAGGCAAAGAGAACCACCACACCCACAAGGATCAGCCCGATGGTGAACTCGATATTGTAGCGGATGAGGTCGCGGAATACGGCAAACATGGTCTTACTCCGCCCGTACGCGTGGATCGAGAATGGGATAGAGCAGGTCCACGATGAAAATCGACACCGCCACTGCCGTCACCGACACGGTCGCAACGGCCAGCACCAGCGAATAGTCCCCGGCATTGACCGCGTCGATCAGCAGGGAGCCCAGCCCGGGATAGTTGAAGACCTGTTCGGTGATCACCGTGCCTGAGAACACGGTTCCGAGCGCCATGGCCAGCGCCGTCAGCTGTGGCAGCAGCGCATTGCGCATCACATAGGCGCCGACGATCGTCGATCGCTTCACACCGGCCAGTTCGGCATAAGTCACATAGTCCTCCGTGACCACATTGGACACCAGTGCGCGCATGCCCAGGAACCAGCCGCCAAATCCGACCAGCACTAGGGAGAGCGCGGGCAGGGTGGCATGCTGGATAACCGAGGAGATGTATGGCCAGTTCCAGCCCGGCGTGACGTTCATCGCAAAGCCGCCGGAAATCGGCAGGATCGGCCAGACAAACCCGAACAGGATCAGCATGATGAAGGCGACAACATAATAGGGGATCGGCTGGATGCCGATAGCGACCAGGCCAAAGGCCTTGAGGAAGCGGTTGTTCTGGTTGTAGCCGGCAAGGCCACCCATGATGTTGCCAACGGCAAAGGTGATCAGCGTGGCCAGGGTCAGCAGGGTGACAGTCCAGGGCAGGGCGCGCATCACCAGCGTCATCGCCGGCGTCGGGAAAGCCAGCAGCGATGGGCCGAAGTCACCTTGCACCAATCGGGTCCAGAAATTGATATATTGGCTCCAGATGGGCTCATCGACGCCATAGAGCTCGGTCAGGGCGGCACGCATCGCCACGATGGCTTCCGGGTTGGAAACCGATCTTGCGGTCATCCGGCCTAGAGCCGATTCCACCGGGTTGATCGGTGACAGATGCGTCACCAGGAACGTTGCCGAAACACCGAAGAAGATCACCGCCAGCAATTGCAGCGCGCGCTTCCCCACAAACCAGAGATAACTGTGCATTCGGACTCCTCGACTGCCCTGGAAAACTCGACCCACGCGTTGAAGCCCGCCTTGGCGAGCCGTTGGTTGTCATGCCGGGTCCAGTACGAAGATCACTGCTGTCGCAGGAATGACGTCCCGTGGGTGATCGGAGCCGGAGACAGGAAGGGGCGCACCCTGGGGCGCGCCCCGCCGAACGGCCCGGCATAATACCGGGCCGCCCTGGGAGGAGCGCTATGAAGCGCCTTCAACCGGGCTGATCTGCGTGAAGATATACTTCGCGTTCGACCAGTTGGTCACCGGGTTGGCGTAGTTGTTTTCGGCATCCGGCCAGCCGGTCCAGAACCGGTTCGACTGCATGGAGAACACATTGTAGGACATGATCGGAATGTTCGGCATCTCCTCGAGGTGGAGCTTGACGAACTCGTGTCCGTATTCGATCGCCTTGGGGTCGTTGAAGTCGATGCCACGAACCTTGTTGATGATCTCGTCAAGGCGCGGATCGGTCCAGCGCATCCAGTTGCGACCGGGCTGGGTTTCGCCGGGCTCGACCACGAAGGACGAGTGGTAGCTGTCCAGGAAGAATGCGAGGTCCGGATGGCCGCCATAGGTTTCCACGGCCCAACCGATTTCCACCTCGAAGTCGCCCGCACCGGTACGATCCCAGATGTCGGTGGCCACTTCGGCTGTCGCCTGGACGCCGTTCTGGCTCCAGCTCTGGGCAATCATCACACCGAGACGGTTGATCACGCCCTCCTGCGGCACCAGCACGCTGATCGTGAACGGCGTGCCATCGGGCTGCATCCACTGATTGCCGCTCTTGGTGAAGCCGGCAGCAGTGAGCAGTTCCTCGGCCGCCTGCACGTCGGTCTTCCACCAGCCATAGCCGAAGGAATTGCGAATGGCCTCAGGATCGGTCGGCACCTGGTCGCCAAACTGCGGACGTACCATTTCGGCGATCTGCAGGCCGACATCAGGATCGTACGGCTTGATGACGCGCGAACCGGTGTCGAGTTCGAAATTGACCAGATAGTCCTGCAGCGGTGCATGATAGTCGCGTGGATGCGTGCCGGTCGGCGGAATGGAGATTGCCGAAAGCGTTGCCGCGCCGCGATAGGACGCCATGGACATGGCGCGCGCATCCAGCATGAGGGTGAGTGCCCAGCGGACCCGCTTGTCCTGGAACTTGGGGTTCTGAAGGTTGAACACGGCCATGGGCAGGGTCGGATCGGGGTGCGCATACGGGAAACCGGGGAACCAGCCCTGCACGTCCGGATCCTGTTCCACGATCGAGAATGTGCCTTCCGGCGACAGATCGTGGATCATGTCCAGATTGCCGTTGCGCATCTCGATTAGGCGATTGTCGGTCGAGATATTGTTCCGGTAGATGATGTATCTAGGCTTGGGTTCGCCCACCAATGCCATGGTGGTCTTGTCCCAGTCGGCGCGCTTTTCCCAGATATACCAGGTGCCGTTCGGGTCGAACGAATGCAGCGTATAGGGGCCAAGGCTGACCGGCGGGTTGTTCTCGAACGCCACGATGTCCTCAACACCCTCGAACACATGCTTGGGCATGATCCAGGCGGCGTTCCAGCGCACCGAGAAGGTGGTGTGGAAGCGCGAGTTCGGGTTCTTGAGCACGAAGTGGACCGTGTAGGGGTCCTCGGCGGTGACGCTTTCGATCTGGGTAGAGAACGCGCCATACCAGCCGGTGCCCGGGGTGGCGGCCTGTTTCTCGACCGTAAACACCACGTCGTCGGCAGTGAATTCGACACCGTCGCTCCACATGATGCCCTTGCGCAGGCGCACGGTCATCTCGGAGAAGTCGTCATTATATTCCCACGGGCCTTCCGCCAGGGAATAGTAGATGGCGTTTTCGCTGGCGCCTTCGATGCCGGCATCGGGATCGATGTACCAGAAGGTGTCGGCTGTAAGCTGCTGCAGGCCGGTCGAAAGACCGCCGCCGCCATTGGCCCAGAGATTGAACCAGCCTGGATTGCGGATAACCCCTTCGGGGTTGTGAACGATGACCGTCTCATTGCGCGGGAACTGCGCCAGATCCGGTGCCGACCCTTCCGCGTCCTGCGCCATAGCCAGGCCATTGCCTGCAACCATGAGTGCGCCGATCGCGGTGGTGCCGATCAGAAAACTGCGTCTATCCATCGATGTCCTCCCGTTGCGAAGCGCCTTGTTGCGCTTCCTTCCGCAAGGCTCCTCAACCTTGCGATAAGTCATACTTAACTAGGGGGTTGGAGCTGTCAATGTGTTTTCTGATGTAAATCCAAAACCATGATACAAAATGCAGTGAGGCCCGCCTTTTGGGGCGGACCTCATGAAAATGCCATTGCGGGACCCGTTCATCCTGAGGGTCCAGGACGGCGTTAATCCTTAGATTTTGACCCGTACCATCTGGTAGGAATAGGGCGGCAAGACGACGGAAAGCGTGTCACCGTCCACCTTGGCGCCGCTGCCCTTCTTGGGAGCAACCTCTTCCTGTTTTCTTGCCGTGTTGACGGCCTTGAGGTCAGGATGGGTCATCACTTGATGATCGATGACCGAGGCATTGGCAAAGCCCTGCAGGTTGACTTCCGTTTCGATGCTCTCGCTGGTGTGGCGATTGACAAGGAAGAAGCTCAGTGTGCCGTCGTCTTCATTGTGCACGCCGGAGACGTCGACAAACGCTGTATCCTTGTCATGCGGCGTCTCGTAGCCCGGCGAGCTCGTCACGAGTTGCAGCGCCGTGCCACGACCGAAGACCGAAGCAAAGTAATAGGGGTAGTAGATGGTCTGCGCCCAGGCCGGCCCGCCCTTTTCGGTCATGATCGGGGCGATCACGTTCACCAGCTGGGCAATACAGGCAATCTTCACCACGTCCGAGCGGCGGATGAAGGTGTTGAGGATCAACCCCACCATCAGCACGTCTTCGAAATTATAGATGTCCTCAAGCAACCCCGGCGCATGCGGCCAGCCGCCATTGCCATCCAGGATCTCGCGATCCTTCTTGTTCGAATGGTACCAGACGTTCCACTCGTCGAAGGAGATATAGACGTCCTTCTTCGATTTCTTCTTGGCCTTGACCTGCTTGATGGTCGCGGCCACGGTCTCGATATAGGTGTCCAGCTTCTCAGCCAGCCCAAGGTAATTTGGCGTATTGTCGTCGCGATTGGCGAAGTACATGTGCAACGAGATATGATCGACATGATCATAGGTGTGCTCGAGCACGATGCGTTCCCAATCGGGATAGCTGGGCATGTCCGAATTGGACGAGCCGCAGACGATCAGCTCAAGCGATTGGTCGAACATGCGCATGGCGCGGGCGGTATTGGCAGCTAATTTGCCATACTCGTCGGCATCCTTATGGCCGACCTGCCAGGGGCCGTCCATCTCGTTGCCCAGGCACCACATCTTGACGTTCCACGGCTCCTTGCGCCCGTTCTTGATGCGCAGATCGGACCAGTAGGAACCGCCGGGATGATTGACATATTCGAGGAAGTTGCGGGCATCGTCGACGCCGCGTGAACCCAGATTGACGGCCAGCATCATCTCGGTGCCCACACTGTCGCACCAATCGGCGAATTCATGCACGCCAACGGCATTGCTTTCCGACGTGTGCCAGGCCAGATCGAGCCGGACCGGGCGCTCCTCGCGCGGGCCAATGCCGTCTTCCCAGTTATAGGCGGAAACGAAGTTGCCGCCGGGGTAGCGCACGACGGGCACATTGAGCTTCTTGACCAGATCGATCACATCCCCGCGCATGCCGTTCTGGTCGGCGCTCGGGTGGTCGGGTTCATAGATGCCCTCATAGACCGCGCGGCCCAGATGCTCCAGAAAGGCCCCATAGACACGATCATCGATTTTCGCGATCGTGTAGTCCTTGTTGGCAATGACGGACGCCTTCACCGGCTCCTCCCACTAATTCCGTTTTTCTGATTTATATCAGTAATGACGTTTGTAGCGATGGCGCGGCGGGCGTGCAAGCTCAAAAATATGATTTTTGAGCCGTGCATAGTTGAGCCTCGGCTGGATGGCGCCGCAGCGAGGATTGTAAGGGCAAACGAGAGTGCGTGGATAAATCAGGGCGCCGTTTGCAGGCGCAGCGTGATGTCTTGGTCGTAATTGCCAAAGCCGCGACCAAAAATATTGATGCCACCTGGATGTTTGGCGTCGGGCTTGACCGCGATGCGTAGCCGGATCGAATGGTGAGTGGCCAGATCCAGATCGTGCAGCGAGACCGGCGAAATCTTCAGCCCGTCCACATAGGTGCCGTCCATGGTGACGCGCCAGCTCTTGAGCTTGCCATACTGGCTGCCCTTGAGCTTCCACCAATCGGGCGTATAGACGCCGCGCTTGTCGCCGAAATCGCCGGTCGACAGCCAGGTGCCGATCTCCGTGCCATTGACCGACAGGGTGATGTCGCTGGGCCAGTCCGCCGAGGTGCCGGGCACTTCCGAGCTCAATTCCAGCATGAACTCCATCGATTCAATGGTATTCTGGGCCAGCTTGGCATTGTTGGGAAACTGATATTCGAGATAGCCGCGGGTGAACCAGATCAGGCCCGCCTTCATGCGATCAGGGTCAAGGAAGGTATCGGGTACGTCGAGCAGCCCGATGATCCCTTCGCTGGAGCACAGCCCGCATGGCGCCGAAACCTCGCAACTGGTGTAGAGCCCCAGCGGCATGGACACTTCAATGGTGTTGGCGCGGAGCGGCTTGATGTCATCCTTGAACATCACCAGCACTTCGTCGAACGTCGAATGGCAGATCTTCTGATTGCCCTTGCGCGCTTTCTGCGTCTCGGTGCGGATCAGTCCCGCACCCTCCAGGATTTGCAGGTTTGTCGACACCGTCGACTGCGGCAGCCCGAGCTTTTCGGCAATGTCGTTGCCATTCATGGCGCCTTCGACATGCAGCAATTTCAGCATCTTGACGCGAATAGGGGAGGCAAGGCCCTTGAGCACGTCGATGCCTTCTTCAGGGTCGATAACCAGGAAATTGCGGCTCATGCGATTACGGTGCTGCCTATTGGATAAAACCCGACTGTGTATCAGGAAACCTGAACCAATCAACCCGATGGGCACCAGAACCAGATGTGTTCCTGAAAATCAGATGTATTCGCCTACGACTAAGGCATAACTTCCCTTGGGGGAGCAGACCTGTTCTTGAAAAGTTTTGTCGCGTGGGGACGCGGCCCGGTGCGCGACCATGCCGCGCCGCAGATGGGAGAGATTGATGTCCGAAGACAAGGCCGCCAGCCTGCGCGAAGCCGCGCTGTATTTTCACGAGTTTCCAAAGCCTGGGAAACTGGAAATCGTAGCCACCAAGCCGCTTGCGAACACACGCGACCTGTCATTGGCCTATTCGCCTGGGGTGGCCATTCCCTGCGAGGAGATCGCTGCCAATCCGGCCGATGCCTACAAATACACCTCCAAGGGTAATCTGGTTGCCGTGATCTCCAACGGCACTGCGGTGCTGGGCCTGGGCAATATCGGGGCGCTGGCGAGCAAGCCGGTGATGGAGGGCAAGGCGGTCCTGTTCAAGAAGTTCGCCGGCATCGACTCGATCGATATCGAGGTCAACGAGCAGGATCCCAAGCGCTTCATCGAGATCGTCGCGCCATTGGAACCCAGCTTTGGCGGCGTCAATCTCGAAGACATCAAGGCGCCCGAATGCTTCGAGATCGAGGAAGCGCTGCGCGAGCGGATGAACATCCCGGTCTTCCATGACGACCAGCACGGTACCGCGATCATCGTGGCCGCCGCGGTCATCAACGCCATGCGACTGGTCAAGAAGGACATCGCCAAGGCCAAGATCGTCACCTCCGGGGCAGGTGCCGCGGCGATTGCCTGCATGAACATGCTGATTGCTGTCGGGGCAAAAAGGGAAAACATCTGGATCGCGGACTCCAAGGGTCTGGTGACAAAGAAGCGGGACAACATGGTTGACCGCTGGCGTGGTGCCTTTGCCCAGGACACCGATGAGACCGAGCTTAGCGCCGTCATGGCGGGGGCGGATATCTTTGTCGGGCTCTCCAAGGCTGGCGCGCTCAAGCCCGAAATGATGAAGGACATGGCGCCCAATCCGCTGATCCTGGCGCTCTCCAATCCCATTCCCGAGATCATGCCGGAACTGGCAAAGGAAGCTCGGCCTGATGCGCTGGTCTGTACCGGTCGGTCGGACTATCCCAACCAGGTCAACAATGTTCTCTGCTTCCCTTTCCTGTTCCGTGGGGCGCTGGATTGCGGTGCCACCATCATCAACGAGGAGATGAAGGCGGCCGCAGCGCATGCCATCGCCAAACTCGCACATGAGCCGGGTCTGGAATCCACCAGCCATGGTGTGCCGGCCATTTTTGGCGCGGACTACCTGATCCCCAATCCCTTCGACCAGCGGCTGATCCTGCGCATTGCCCCCGCCGTGGCCAAGGCGGCGATGGAGTCTGGCGTTGCGGCCAGGCCGATTGCCGATTTCGACGCCTATCGGGATCAATTGCGCCGCTTCGTCTTCCGCTCCGGCATGGTGATGAAGCCGATGATCGAGCGGGCCCAGGCCTCGGGCAAGCGTGTCGCCTTTGCCGATGGCGAGGACGAACGGGTGCTGCGCGCCGCCCAGGTCATTCTCGAAGACGGTATCGGCAAGCCGATCCTGATCGGGCGCCCCTCGGTGATTGAATCAAGATTGGAGCGTTTCGGGCTAACTATCCGGCCCGGCACGGATTTTGAAGTCATCAACCCCGAAGACGATCCGCGCTACCGTGACTATGTCGCCGACTTCCATGCCCTGGTCGGGCGCAAGGGGGTGACCCCCGACACCGCCCGCACCATCGTCAGAACGAACACCACCGTCATCGGCGCGCTGGCCGTCAAGCGTGGTGAGGCCGATGCGCTGATCTGCGGGCTGCAGGGGCGCTTCATCAAGCATGCCCGCGACATCCATTCGGTGATCGGGGTGGCGCCGGGAGCCCAGCAACTCTCGGCCCTCTCCATGCTGATCCTCAATCGCGGCGTGTTCTTCCTCGCCGACACCTACGCCAATATCGACCCCACTGAGGACGAACTGGTCTCGATTGCCCTGCAGGCCCGCGACCACCTCAAGCGCTTCAATATCGAGGCCAAGGCGGCGCTGCTGAGCTATTCGAACTTCGGCTCCCGCGATGGCGAGACCAGCGAGAAGATGCGGGCGGTCTATGACCGGCTCAAGGTCGAGGCGCCGGACCTGATGGTGGAAGGCGAGATGCAGGGTGATCTGGCGATCAATGAAAGCCTGCGCGAACGCTATATTCCGGATTCCGTCTTCAAGGGCGAAGCCAACCTCCTGATTTTCCCGAACCTTGAGGCGGCCAACCTCTCCATGACCCTGCTCAAGGAAATGAACAATGGCCTGCATATCGGTCCCATCCTGATGGGCACGGCCCAGCCTGCTCATATCCTGGCGCCCACTGTTACGAGCCGCGGCATCGTCAACATGACCGCCATCGCAGCGACCGAGGCTGCCGGGTAGGCACGACTGCGCGCCGCCCGGCCATTTGGCGTCGCGGTTGTGAAAACAGAGCGGTATCCCGAGACGGCAATCGTCCCTGAAACTAAAAAACTGAGACGAAAACCGTCTCGGGAACGCCGGGTTTTCTCGATAGGGGGTAAACTTGGAAGGCTGTCCGGCGCGCCCGCCCCTGGGGCACACGCTTTCAATCGTGGTCGAAGCCACAATAGGCACGAACTCTCACCGACCGACCCCCAGACCGCGGCTGCACGCGACTGCCCCACGCCCGGCTGTTCCTCCCGCCACTGGTCGCTGCAGGCCGCCCTGACGCGAGAGGAATGGGCAGGATTATGGGGGCGCTTTTGGTCGCGGGGATAACTTCGAAATGGTGCGCGGACGTTTTTTTGGACGTGCGCGGACTGGTCATCGGCAGCAGCCCTTCGCTAAGGTCCGGGCAGGCCATATCGACCAGGTGGCATCAGAGGAGAATACCCCATGAGTTTCCGCGCCCTGCTTACCAAAAAGGCCGAAGACGGGGCCGTCTCGTCCGCCGTACAGATGCTGGAGGATGGGCGCCTGCCCGAAGGCGATGTCACGGTGGACATCGAATGGGCCGGGCTCAACTACAAGGACGGCCTTTGTCTGACGGGGCAGGGCGGTCTGGTGCGGACCTATCCTCATGTCGCGGGGATCGACTTTGCCGGGACCGTGCGTGACAGCGATGACTTCCGCTATCGGGTCGGTGACCCTGTCCTGCTGACCGGCTGGCGGGTTGGGGAAGCCCATTGGGGCGGCTATGCGGAGCGAGCGCGGGTCAAGGCCGAGTGGCTCGTGCCGCTGCCGGCCAATCTGACCGCGCGCGATGCCATGATCATGGGTACGGCCGGATTGACGGCGATGCTGGCCATCAATCGGTTGGAATGGGCGGGGCTCACCCCTTCAGATGGCGACGTGCTGGTGACCGGGGCGGCAGGCGGCGTCGGCTCCATTGCGGTGGCCCTGCTGCGGCGTCTGGGCTATTCCGTGGCGGCCCTGTCCGGACGCCCGCAACATGCCGATATGCTGCGCGATCTCGGCGCCGCCAGCGTTATCGACCGTAACGAATTCATGGCGCAGCCCGACAAGCCTTTGGAAACAGCACGGTTCGCTGCGGCCATCGACTGCGTCGGTGGGGCGGTGCTGGGCAAGCTCCTGCGCCAGATCGCCTATGGCGGATCAGTCGCGAGCCTGGGCAATGCGGCGGGAATCAAGCTCGACACCAATGTGCTGCCCTTTCTGCTGCGCGGGGTAAACCTGCTGGGCATCGACAGTGTCATGCAGCCTTTTGATGCGCGCACTGATGCCTGGGCGCGGCTGGCCGGCCTGTTCGATTTCGCCGCCTATGCCGGCAATGTCGAAGAAGTGGGTCTCGACGCGCTGCCGGACAAGGCGGCGCAGATCCTGAGCGGCGCGGTCAAGGGTCGGGTGCTGGTCAACCCCAAGCGTTAGCGATCAGGCGATCCGCGCCAGATCATCCATGCCGGCGCCGAACAGCGCAGCAATCAGATCGGCCTGGGTGACCATGCCCTTGAGCGTATTGTTGTCGCCGGCTACCGGCAGATGGTGATGACCGCTATCGAGCATCAGCTTGATGACCAGCGCAATCGGCATGGCTTCGGTGACGGTGGCAACCTGGCTGGTCATCACATCGCGCACCTTGCCGCGCAGCGGCTTGTCCGAGTTGGACATGGAGCGCAGGCGCCAGCCCAGGCCTGACGAGGCGTGGATCATCGGACCCCATTCGGCCTTTTCCAGAATGTCGGTCTGGGTCAGGATGCCCGCGACCTGGCCGCTCATGTCGACCACGGGCAGGGCTTTGACCTCGTGGCTGCGCATGGTGCGCAAAGCGACGCGCAGTGAGGTGCCGGGCTGAACGCTGACCACATCGCGCGTCATCACCATGCCCGCAGTGATGCCGGCCGAACGGCGCGAGAAAGCAAGAAGGGCGGCACGCTCCAGCATCTCTTCGAGGTCCGCCGGATCGACGCTGACCACCTCATCGCGTTCACGTATCGCCGATTTGAGGTCTTCGACCGAAATCCCCAGGCTCACCTTGGGCGCAAAGGGGATCACCTTGGCTTCGATTGTCGGGGCAGGGGCGGGGCGATGCGGATATTGCTTGCCCGTCAGGCGGTTGAAGGCCACAGCCGCGAGCAACAACAAAATCGAATTGATGCCGACCGGCCAGATCACGAATCCATAGCCCAGATCGGTAATCGCCGGCCCGCCGATCACTGCCGTCAGCGCGACAGCGCCGCTTGGCGGATGCAGGCATCTGAAACTCAGCATCAAGCCGATACTGACGGCTGCTGCCAGCGCTGCGGCAATCGGGGTCGGACCTATCAAGGCGGCGCAACTCACCCCGATCATGGCGGCCAGGCAATTGCCCATCAGCATCGACCAGGGCTGGGCCAGCGGGCTCGACGGCACGGCAAACAATAACACAGCCGATGCCCCGATCGGAGCCACCAGCAACGGCAGTTCCGGTCCCTGGCCCAGGGCCAGCGCCGAAACGCCAGCCGTCAGCAGAATGCCGAGGAATGCGCCCAGCGCGGCACGCAAGCGTTCTGCGGGGCTGACCGAGACCATGTTGGGAATGAGGCGGGCGAAAAAATCCATGGCCGCTCCCCTAGCACCGCTGCTCATCGCGCTCAAAGCCGATCAATGCGTTGTCTGTGCCAATCGGACAATTTCTTGCTGCGCATGGGGAAAGGCCAGTGGTGGGGAGCCGCTGCCTCAGCCTGCCGGCCAGTAAACGTTTTCGGGCTCGATCAGCTCTGAAATCTGTTGACTTGTATGGAAGATGTGGTGATCTTGGGCGCAATCTGAGTGGGATGAACCTCTCAGGAACGGCCGGAGACACGTCATGGGCCCAAGGGCCCAGCCAGGGTATGTGGTAAAGCGTGAGCTACGCGGTACGTCTGCTGTCTGACCGATGTTAAACCACGGACAGTTGCTCGTATCGACCTTCTGAGTTGCCCGCAAAATGATTTCAACCGTGCGGTCGCGGTTGGCGGGACGAACCCTCCCAGCAGCACCGCGCATGATTGACCCCAAAACGGGGCATGGCGGGGAGCAAGGGAATGGACGCAGGGCTGACGCCTGGTGCTGCATGCACCGAACTCGAACGCTATCTTTTCGATCTCAATGGCTATCTGGTCATTCCCAATGCGCTGTCACCCGAGGAGGTGTTGGCCTGCAATGTGACGCTCGACCAGCATCAGGATTTCGTGGGCGATGGCTGGGACGGCCATGTGCGGCTGTTCAACCGCCCCGACCGCCAGGAAGGCCTGATCCTGCAGCAGGTCTATGAGGCCGGTTCTGCCTGGGAGCGGCTGATCGATCATCCGTCCTGGTTCGCCAAGGCCGTACATTTCATCGGCGCAGACGATCCGGAGAATTTCGACGGCCATCACGGACCCGCCTTCATCGATGAATGCTTTGCTTCGGTGCGTGGGCCGGGGCAGGCGCTGCGCCTGCATTCGGGCGGACATGTCGGCACCATTCGCACCCAGTATCGCTTCCACGCCGGACGGTTTCACTGCGGCCAGGTCAATGTGCTGATTGCGCTCAACGATATCGGCCCGGGCGATGGCGCCACCATGGTCATTCCCGGCAGCCACAAATCCAATCTGCGCCATCCCCAGACGGTCACTCTCGACAAGCGCGATGAGCAGACCTCGGTGGATGGCATTGCCGGTGCGGTGGAAGTCCATCTCAAGGCCGGCGACGCGCTGATGTTCGTCGACGCCATCATGCATGGCTCGGCCCGGCGCACCAATCCGGGCCAGCGCCGCATGACGGTTTATCGCTACGGCCCGAGCTGGGGTTATTTCAGGCATGACATGGTGCCCAGCCAGGACCTTCTGGCGCGACTGACACCCGAGCGGCGCCGGATCGTCATGCCACACAAATTGCCCATGGCCGCCGACGCTTAGGTGGGCAAGAAGGGCACAGAATTTGCTGACCCGTACCTGGAGGTACGTAAGTCAGCAATGCAAACGGCCAGCGCCGGCTGAGGACCCGGCTCTGGTTGAAACAGGAAGGCTCAAGGGAGGAACACAATGAGCAGACTGACAAGAAGAACTTTTCTGGGTGCATCCGGCTCCGTGCTGGCGCTGGCGGCCATGGGGCGCCCCGCCTTCGCGCAGACGGCGGAAATCCGCCATTTCTGGTGGGGCAATCCGGAGCGCGATCGCCGCACCTTCGAAGTGATCGACATTTTCAATGGCAAGCACCCCGACATCAACGTAACCGGCGAAACCCTTGGTTTTGGTGACTATTTCACCAAGCTGACCACCCAGATCGCCGGCGGCAACATGCCCGACGTGATCCAGCAGGGTTATGGCGTGCTGTTCGAATATATCGCTAATGGCGCCATCGTGCCGCTGGACGACTATGTCGGCTCAAGCCTGGATATCTCCAAGTTCGATCAGAGCGCCATTGATGCCGGTACAGTGGACGGCAAGTTCTATGCCCTCTCCATCGGCGCCAACAGCCACATGGCCATGTTCAACACCCGCTTGTTTGAGGAAGCCGGGATCGTTCCGGGCACCGATTTCGATCCCTATGGCTACACCTATGACGAGCTGGCCGAGTTCGCCGCCGCCATCAAGGACGCGACGGGCGTTGCCGGGACCGACGACAACACGGCCGACTATCAGAACTTCTCCGACTTCGTGGTGCAGAAGGGCGCCATGCTGTTCAACGAGGATGGCTCCTATGGCCCGTCTCAGGAAATCGTCGAGGAATACTGGGCAACCTGGGAAAAGATCCGCAGCGCCGGCGGCACTCCGCCGGGCCCGGAAAGCGCCGGTCTCGCCGGTGTGTCGGAGCTGAGCCAGATGGGCGTGGTGACCGGCAAGACGGCCATGACCTATCTCTGGTCCAACCAATTGGTGGGCGTGCAGAGCCTGATGCAGGACACTTTGGGCGCGGCCATGTATCCCAATACGCCGGACATGGTACCGGGCTCGATCGTGCAGCCCAGCCAGTTCGTCTGCCTGACGCGCGACAGCGCCAACCCCGAAGCCGCCACCACCTATATGAGCGCCTTCGTCAACGATCTCGACATGACCAAGGTGCTGGGCCTGGAACGCGGCATTCCGAGCCAGAGCGAGGTACGCGCTGCCCTGCAGCCCGAGCTGACCGATGTCGAGGCCCGTTCGGTCGAGTTCTTCGACAAGATCCAGGGCAAGACCGCCGTATTGCCGCCACCCCCGCCCAGCGGTTCGAACGAGGTCGAACAGACCTTCGAACGTCTGGCGGTCGGTGTGCTGCTCGGTGAGCGGTCCATCCCCGAAGTCGCATCGGACTTCCTCGGCCAGGCCCGCGCCATCCTGGCCCGCGCTTAGGTTAGAAACCCGGTCCGCCGCCCTCTCTCCCGTGGGGCGGCGGATTTCTCCCCGGGAAGAGGTGGCGCCTGTCCTTGTCGCGGCAGGCGCCGCATCCCGCTATAATCGATCAACGGGAACAGTTGAGACTGGAGCCGCGCGTGCAAAAATTCTTCCGACGCAACTTTGCCGGATATGCCTTTCTGTCCCCGTGGCTGGTGGGCTTCTTCCTGCTGGCGATCGGGCCAATCCTGGCCTCGCTTTATCTCAGCTTCACCAAGTATAATGTGGTGCGCCCGCCGCAATGGCTCGGGCTCGACCACTATGTCTATATGTTTCAATATGACCAGCGCTTCTACATGGCGCTGCAGGTTACCTTCCAGTTCGTCGTCATCTCGGTGCCGCTCAAGCTGATCTTCGCCCTTGGCGTGGCGATGGCGCTCGACAAGGGTATTCGCGCCATTGGCTGGTACCGGGCACTGTTCTATCTGCCTTCGATTCTGGGCGGCTCGATTGCCGTGGCGATTCTCTGGCGGCAGCTGTTCAATTATGACGGAGTGATCAATTCGATCCTGCGCCTGTTCGGCGCCGAGGGACCCTATTGGCTGGCCGATCCGAAATATTCGCTCTGGACGCTGATCGTGCTGGCCATCTGGCAGTTCGGCTCGCCCATGCTGATCTTCCTTGCCGGGCTTCGAGCCATTCCGCAGGAGCTGTATGAGGCGGCGGAAATCGACGCGGCCGGACCGGTGAAGAAATTCTTCGCCATTACCGTGCCGCTGCTCGCGCCGGTGATCTTCTTCAATCTGGTGCTGCAGATGATCGAGGCCTTCAAGAGCTTTTCGGGCGCCTTCATCATCTCCGGCGGCTCCGGCGCGCCGCTCGATAGCCTGCTGTTCTTCACCGTCTATCTCTACAACGAGGCGTTCAGCTTCCTGCGCATGGGCTATGCCTCGGCGCTGGCCTGGGTGCTGCTGCTGATCATCGCGCTGTTCACCGCTATCGCCTTCTGGACCTCCAAATATTGGGTCCACTACGAGAATGAGAGGGGCTGAGCCATGAGCGCATCCACCATGCCCGCCCAGTCCACCGCCGAGATCGCCCACGCCTATCGCGAAGAAAGGGTCAGACGCGCCAAGCGCGCTGCCGTGCTCAAGCACATTTTCCTGATTCTCACCTCGTTGGTGATGATCTATCCGCTGATCTGGATGTTCGCCGCCTCGCTCAAGCCCGACAACCAGATCTTCGGCGATCTGGGCCTCTGGCCGAGCGAATTTCAATGGGGCAACTATTCCGACGGCTGGAATGCCCTGCCGGTCAGTTTCACGACCTTTTTCTGGAACTCGACCGTAGTGACAGTGCTCTCGGTGATCGGCAATGTCATCTCCTGCTCATTTGCGGCCTATGCGTTTGCGCGGCTCGAATTCTCCGGCAAGACCATCTGGTTCGCGCTCATGATGATGACGCTGATGATCCCCTATCACGTGGTGCTCATCCCCCAATATATCCTGTTCCTCAACCTGGGTTGGGTGGACAGCTATCTGCCGCTGATCGTTCCCAAATTCCTTGCCGGCGACGCCTTCTTCATCTTCCTGATGATCCAGTTTTTCCGTCAATTGCCGCGCGAACTGGACGAGGCGGCGATGATCGATGGCTGCTCGCCCTTCAAGATCTACTGGGCCATCATCATGCCCCTGAGCCTGCCGGCCATGGCGACGGCCGCGATCTTCTCGTTCATCTGGACCTGGGAGGATTTCCTGGGGCCGCTGGTCTATCTCAACGACATGAAGGACTACACGGTGCCCCTGGCGCTGCGCAGCTTCATCAGCACCGATGGCGTCAGCCAGTATGGCCCGATGTTCGCCATGTCGATCCTCTCCATCCTGCCCATCCTCCTGTTCTTCATCATCTTCCAGCGGCTCATCATCCGCGGGATCGCGATGAGCGGCCTCAAGTAAGAAGCGACCACCATGGCATCTGTTACCCTTTCCGAAGTCCGCAAGGCCTATTCCAGCATGGAGGTCATTCACGGCATCAATCTGGAAGTGCAGTCGGGCGAGTTCCTGGTACTGGTTGGCCCCTCGGGCTGTGGCAAGTCCACGTTGCTGCGCATGATTGCAGGGCTCGAAGAGATCACCGACGGCACGGTTTCTATCGGCGATCGCGTGGTCAACGACCTGCCGGCCAGCCAGCGAAACCTCTCGATGGTGTTCCAGTCCTATGCGCTTTATCCGCATATGAGCGTGCGCAAGAACCTGGCCTTCGGCCTGTCCAATCTGCGCATGCCCAAGGACGAAATCGAGCGCCGCGTTGCCGATGCGGCCCGCATATTGCAGATCGGGGAGCTGATGGAGCGTAAGCCGCGCCAGCTCTCGGGCGGGCAGAAGCAGCGCGTCGCCATTGGCCGGGCCATCGTGCGCGAACCCCAGCTCTTCCTGTTCGACGAGCCACTGTCGAACCTCGATGCCGAATTGCGGGTGCAGATGCGCGTCGAGCTGGCCGGTCTCTATAATCGGCTGGGCACCACCATGATCTATGTGACGCACGACCAGACCGAAGCCATGACCATGGCTACGCGGATTGCGGTGCTCAACAAGGGCAATCTCGAACAGGTGGGCACCCCGTTCGAACTCTATAACAATCCGCGCAACCTGTTCGTCGCCAGCTTTATCGGCTCGCCAAAGATGAACCTGCTTAAGGGCAATGCATCGGGGCAGGGGGTCGATCTGGGCGGATTGGGCACGCTGTCGGCGCGACTGGGCACCAGTGGCCCGGTGACGGTGGGCATCCGGCCCGAGCATCTGGGGCTCAACCAGCCCGGTGATATCGCGGTTGAAGGCACCATTACCCTGGTCGAATATCTGGGCAGCGAGCTGTTCGTCTATGTCGCGCTGGCCGATGGACAGAGCCTGCTGGCCCAGGCGCCCGGCAACGCCCAGTTCAAGCGCGGCGACACCGTCTCGCTCGGCTTCAAGGCGGGCGACGCGCATTTCTTCGATGCCGAAGGCCTGCGGATCGGTGCATCCGCGTGATCCATCCACTGCTTGACCGCCTGCGCGCACTGGACCTGGCCGAAAAGATCGGTCCGCTCGCCAAACCAGCCGATGCCGCGCTGCTGGCCGAATGGCAGCGCTCGGGGGTCCGTTTTGTTTCGAGCGCTGATCGGGTGACCGACCGTTACTACGACGCCGTGCGCGAGCTGTTCGACTGCATCGCGCCGGCAGCGGACGACACGCCGATCCTGCATGAAGGCGGCATTTATCATGGCTGCTGGCTCGAAAGCACCGGCACCATCAATGCCGAACTCTTGAGCCGTTTTCTGCCCTCGGTGACGACGGCGACCTACTCGGCCTTTGCCCGCTACCAGCGGGAAGATGGGCTGTTCCCCTATAAGGTCACCCCGCAGGGCCCCGCCTTCAACCAGATCCAGCTCGTCACGCCGCTGGCGCGGTCGGTCTGGAATCATTTCCGGCTCAACCGCCTCGACACAGGCTGGCTGGGTGGGATGTTTGGGGCCATGTCGCACTATGACTCATGGCTCGCCAAACATCGAAACACACTGGGCACCGGCGCTGTCGAAGCCTTCTCGACCTATGATACCGGGCACGACCTGTCCTCGCGCTTCTGGCATGTGCCGGACAGTCCCTTCGCCAATGACCCCACGCGCTACGACCCCGACAACCCCATCCTGCCCTTTATCGCGCCGGACCTGACGGCCAATGTCGCCTGCCAGCGGGATTATCTGGGCCATATGGCCGACCAGCTCGATGGTAACGGCGATGATTGGCGGCAGAAGGCCGAGGCCAGCCGCAAAGCGCTGTTCGCGCAATGCTACGATCCTGATGACGCCTTTTTCTATGATCGCGACCGCCATGGCCGCATGGTGCGCATCCAGTCCGATAATCTGCTGCGGGTGCTGGCCTGTGAAATTGGCGACGCCGAGAGTTTTGCCCAGGCGCTGCAACGCTATCTGCTCAACACGCGGAAATTCTTCGCGAAATTCCCTCTGACCTCAATTGCGCTGGACGATCCCCGCTTCGACCCGACATTTGGGCACAATAGCTGGGACGGGCCGAGCAACTTCCTGACGCTGATCCGCACCCCGCATGCTTTCGAACATCACGGCCATCATGTCGAGCTGAGCTGGATCATGCAGCCCACGCTTTCGGCCTTGTTCGTGGCGGATCGCTTTCCGCAGACGCTCAGCCCCTTTACCGGCGAAGCCGGGTTTACCGAGAAATACTCACCCTCGATCCTCTGCCTGCTCGATTTCATCGAGCGCCTGTCCGGCATCCTGCCGCGACCCGAGGGCGATCTGTGGTTCACCGGCCTGCTGCCAAAACCGGCAACGCACCGCTATGAGCCGTGGGAAACAGCCTATGCGCGTGACGTTGACGGGGTCGAATTTGAACTGCTCAACACTGTTGAGTTCAGCGAGATCCATCGGGATGGCACTCTGCTGGGCCGCTTCCCGGCTGGGGTTCGTGTGGTCACCGACCGATCCGGGAGGCTGATCGAAATCATCGGCCTCACCAGCCGGACGGTGACCGGCGATCTGGAATGGGACGGCAAATCCATCCCCTTCAGCATTGCACCCAATGAGCGTCAGCGATTCGAAGTTGAGGCATTCCACTCCACCAGCTCTCCCGGACTGGTCCTGCCCAGCTACGGGTGAAATCTGTCGCCGGATGAGACCCCCACCCTTTATCCCTCCCCACAAGGGGGAGGGAAACGATGAACACTGCTGCAATGCTTCGACTCCCTCCCCTAGATGGGGAGGGTAGTGCAGCTAGGCCCAACGGGCCGTAGCGAAACTAGGGTGGGGTAATACGAACTCGGCGGGCGGGAAAGTCACTCGAATTTCCGTCCCGCGAACCCACCTTGTCCACCCTCATCAGAAAGGCGTAGCCTCCCTGACAGGACGATGACAGGGAGCAGGCATAAGCTTGCTCTTACGAACGCAACGACGTTCGCAATTGTTCTAGGGAGGATCTATGAACAAGCTGCTTCTCGCGGCGCTGGTAACCGGCGCCCTTTCCGCACCCGCTTTTGCCGCCGATTACACCATCATGGCGCCGGCCGGCCCCGGCGGCGGCTGGGACCAGACCGCTCGCACCATGCAGGAAGCCCTGCAGGGTGAAGGCATTTCGGGCAACGTGCAGGTCACCAACGTGCCCGGCGCTGGCGGCACCATTGGCCTGGCGCAGTTTGCGACCCAGGAAAACGGCAATCCCAATGCCCTGATCGTGGGCGGCTATGTGATGGTCGGCGCCATCCTGACCAACATGTCGCCCGTGAGCCTCGACAATGTCACCCCCATCGCGCGCCTCACCGGTGAAGCCGTGGCGCTGGTGGTGCCGGCTGCATCCGACATCCAGTCGGTTGACGATCTTGTGGCCGCACTCAAGGCCGATCCGGGCGCTGTGGCCTGGGCCGGTGGTTCTGCTGGTGGTGTCGATCACATCACCGCAGGCCTGATCGCGCAGGCGGTCGAAGTCGACCCCACCCAGGTCAACTACATCGCCTATTCGGGCGGTGGCGAAGCCCTTGCCGCCATTCTGGGCGGTCAGGTCACCGTGGGCCTCTCCGGCGTCAGCGAATTTGCTTCGCAGATCGAAGCGGGCGAGCTGCGTCTGCTGGCCGTCTCCACCGATACCCGCGTGCCGGGCTTTGATGCCCCCACGCTGATGGAAGAAGGTGTCGATGTGGCCGTGCAGAACTGGCGCATGGTCGCTGCCGCTCCCGGCATCACCGATGAGCAGAAGGCCGCCATCACCGCCGACGTGAAGGCCATGGCCGAGTCCGCCACCTGGCAGTCTGCGCTCGAAACCCGCGGTTGGGTCGATACCTATCTCGACGGCGATGCCTTCGCCACCCAGCTCGAAGCCGACAAGTCGGCCACCGAGGCCATCCTGAAAGACATTGGCCTGGTCCAATGACAACAGGCTCCTCCAAGCCCGAGCGCCGCCCCGATGGGGCGGCGCTTGTTATCGCAGCCATTCTCGCCGGTCTGGCGGTCATTATCTTCTGGCAAACCAGCCAGATGCGCCTGCCGCCCATCCAGCAGCGGGTTGGTCCCCAGGTCTTTCCCTATGTTGTGGCAACGGGCCTGTCGCTACTCGCCATCGGCACGGTTGTTTCCGCCATGCGCGGCAGCTTCCCCGAGCGCAGCAAGGATGACTATTCGCCGATCTTCTGGATCGTGGGCGGCCTGATCGGGCAGATCCTGCTGCTGTCAACGGCCGGGTTCTCCATCGGCACGGGCGTTCTGTTTGCCTTTACCGCCAAGGCCTTCGGGCGCGGACCGTTGTGGCAGACCATTCCGATTGGGACGGTCTTTGCCTTCGCCGTCTGGTTCATCTTTGCCAAGGGCCTGCAATTGTCGCTTCCGGCCGGTGCGCTGGAACGCCTGCTGACGACGGGGACTCCCTTCTGATGGAAACCTTCGACCTTCTCGCCCAGGGGCTGCTCTCGGCGCTCCAGGTGCACAATCTGATTTATGCGCTGATCGGCGTGACCCTCGGCACCGCCGTGGGCGTGCTGCCAGGCATCGGCCCGGCGCTGACCGTGGCGCTGCTGCTGCCGGTAACCTACAAGCTCGACCCGGCTGGTTCGCTCATCATGTTCGCCGGCATCTATTATGGCGGCATGTATGGCGGCTCGACCACCTCGATCCTGCTCAATACGCCGGGCGAAAGCGCCTCCATCGTCACCGCGCTCGAGGGCAACAAGATGGCCCGTCAGGGCCGGGGTGGCCCGGCACTGGCCACCGCCGCCATCGGCTCCTTCGTCGCCGGCCTCCTGGCGACCCTTGGCCTCGCCTTCATTGCGCCATTCGTGGTGAAATTTGCGCTGTCCTTCGGACCCTGGGACTATTTCGCGCTGATGGTTCTGGCTT
This sequence comes from Devosia sp., assembly GCA_040218355.1. Classification (GTDB taxonomy): domain Bacteria; phylum Pseudomonadota; class Alphaproteobacteria; order Rhizobiales; family Devosiaceae; genus Devosia. The sequence continues at coordinate 344,181 of JAVJRP010000022.1, forward strand.
TCGTGACCGTTTCGGCGGCGTTCGGGGACTCGGCCCTGCGCGGGCTGACGGCGCTGTTCATCGGACTGGGCCTGGGCCTGATCGGTATCGACCTGCAGACCGGCCAGACGCGCCTCGCCTTCAATGTCATGGACCTGCTCGACGGCATTGAGGTGACGACGCTCGCCGTTGCGCTATTCGCCATCGGCGAGACGCTCAAGACGGCCTCCGACCGCGACCAGGCCAATACAGAAGTGACGGCGGTCAAGGGCTCGGTCTGGATGACACTGGAGGACTGGAAGCGAAGCTGGGCCTCCTGGCTGCGCGGCACCTTTATCGGTTTTCCCATCGGCGCCATGCCGGCGGGCGGGGCCGATGTCGCCAGCTTCCTTTCCTACAGCACCGAAAAGACATTCTCCAAGAAGCCCGAGGAATTCGGCCATGGCGCCATTGAAGGCGTGGCCGGACCGGAAGCAGCAAACAACGCCTCGGCAGCCGGTACGCTGGTGCCGCTGCTGACGCTCGGCCTGCCGACCACGGCCACGGCCGCCATCATGCTGGCCGGCTTCCAGCAGTTCGGCCTGCAGCCGGGGCCGCTATTGTTTGCCAACAACGCGCCATTGGTCTGGGCGCTGATCGCCAGCCTGCTGGTGGCCAACTTCATGCTGCTGGTGCTCAACCTGCCGCTGATCGGGCTCTGGGTGCGGCTTTTGACCATCCCCAAGCACTGGCTCTACGCGGGCATTTTGACCTTCGCCACGCTGGGAACGCTCGGGGCCAATGGCGCTATGTCCATGGGATTTGGCCCGGTGCGGATCTCGTTCGAACTGGTGCTGCTGCTGGTGTTCGGCATTCTGGGCTATCTGCTGCGCCGCTTCGGCTATCCCATTGCGCCTGTCGTCGTGGGCCTGATCCTGGGGCCGATGGCCGAACAGCAATTGCGCCGGGCACTGGCCATCAGCCAGGGCGACATCGGCGTGCTGTTCTCCTCGCCCATTTCGATCGTGCTTTATGTCGTCGCCATCATCGCCGTGGGCGTGCCGCTGATCCTGCGCCTGCGCGGGCAGGGCAGCGTCCTGGGCCAGTTGGCGACCGACGAAGACTGACGAGATCCTGCGGACGCAGGGCCGGTCTCGCCCCTTGCCATGATTGGCGGGGGCGAGACCGATTTACTCTTCTAGCGAATAGTGAGTTTGTTGGGGCCCGATGGCGGGGTCGGATCAGGCGAGCCGCCGCCGCTGCCCGAGAGGGATTGGGGCGCATCATCCCGGCCTTCAAACTCCGAATTGATATCCTGGCAGAAATCGGTGGTGGTTTCCGGGTCGGTCAGGGCGCACTCGGCCTTGTAATTGCCACGCGTGTCGCACTCGGTTTCGTCGGTGCCATTGGGCATCTGGTATTCGAAACAGATGATTTCCTCATCATCAGCCATGGCGATGCTCGGGGCCATCGGGGTCAGGGCAAGCAGGGCGCCCAGCGTCAGCAATGTTGTGCCCAGGGCGCGTGTCTTGGTGGTGGTCATGTTTGGTCTCCTCATTGGGGCCGGTCTGTCCGGCTGGTTTGGATGACCGCTAAATGACCGCCCGTGCTTGAACCGGGACTGATGCGCGCTTTCAGATTTCGTTCAGCCAGTGGAGACGCAAAAAAAGCCCGGCTGCCAGGGAGGGATCTGGCAGCCGGGCTTGTCATACCGGCAATTTAGCGCTGGGGCCTCTGGAGGGAGGGGCCTGGGCCCCGCGCCAAAAGCTTCTACACAAAGATGCGGAGCTTAGACCTTGCCGATGTTGCGGAACGCGACCGGGTCGATGCCCAGATTGTCCAGGTGCTTGGCCTTGGGCACCCGTCCAGCTTCGACCGCCGCCGACACAGCAGCAGCGCTGCCGAACACGGTGGCGAAAGTGTCGAGGGTCGCAAAGAACTTGTTCTTGCGCGGGGTGCTCATTTTCCAATCCTTCCTGTCCAACCCGGAACAGCCCGGGTCGTTTCCATGACCCCTAGATGGACCTTGTCCACCCGGATCGGTAGGGGTCGATTGGTCACCCCAGCCATGCATTGCGGGAAGATCTTCTCACCCCGTCATCCGGTCTTGCCGGCAGGTCATGGCTTGGGCGAGACGATCTCCTGCCAGGTGTCGAGGAAGCGTTGCCGCCGCAGCGTGTCGAGCGCCACCAACAGGCCCGGACCCAAGGGGATGGGCTGGATAACGCCCCGGCCACGGGCGGCAATCGTCTCGCTGGTCCACTCGCCCGCACTGCCCGGCACGACGGCGCCAAGGGCCGTTGGTCCGGCCGCCACGGCCTGACCCGCCGGAGACAGGGCGAAGTCGACAAACCCCTTGGCCAGCTCTGCATTGGGTGCATCCCTCGGGATCAACATGGAGCGCGTCAGCACCAGCACATAGTCATCGGGCACGACGATTTCGATGGGCGCGCCCTCCGCCTGCCGGGCGAAGGCATAGGAGCCCAGCACATTGTAGCCGAGCGCCAGCGAGCCATCGGCCACGCCGTTGAGAATGGCCGGACTCGAGCCTGAAAAGCGGGCATTGACCCGGCCAAAGGCATTGGTCAGCCGCCAGAAGGTCGAGGAGATGGTCTGGTCCTGTGCCGCCAGCAGATAGCCAACACCCGAAAGGGCAATGTCATAGGTGGCGATCTTGCCGCGAAACCGCTCGGTCTGCGTCTCGATCAACTCGGCCAGCGTCAGATGGGTGCGCGGCACCTCATCATCGTCGATCAGATCGCGATTATAGATGATGACGGCCGGCTCGAAGGTGAAGCCGAAGACTTCATTGCGCCAATGGGCCCATTCGGGGAGGGCGCCGAGATAAGGGCTGTCATAGGCCAGGGCATAGCCGTCATTGGCCAGCTTGAGCTGCAGATCGGATGCGGAGCTGATGAGGAGGTCAGGCGGGGTTTCCAGTTCCCCATCCAGATAGCGCCGGAACAATGGCAGGGAATCGGTTTCCTCATAGACCACAGTGACGTCGCGGCGCTGGTCCTGATAGGCCGTAATGAAATGAGCGAAGAGCGGGGTATCGGTGACCCCCAGAATATTGAGGGTCTGAGCCGAACTGCCATCCGGCGCGGGATAGATCGTGGTCGCTGCGTCCACCGGAGCCGGGGACAGCAAAAGGGCCGGCACCAGCACGAGCGCAGCGACGAGGCCAAACACAGCGCTGCCGCTGGCGCGCCGGGGCAAGGGCAGGGTGATGGCCACGCTCAACCCGCCGCCCGTCCGGTCCAGCAGGCGCAGACTGCCGCCATGCGCCTGGGCCACGCGGGCAACGATGGAAAGGCCAAGGCCGGACCCTACCTTGCCATTGCTGGCCTTGCCGCGCTTGAAGCGTTCCAGCACTTCCGATTTCTCCCCTGCCTCAATGCCCGGGCCGCGGTCACTGACCTCGACACTGAGCGCGCCTTTGTCGAGGCGTCCGACAATGTCGATCGGGCCGTCGGAATAGACCAGCGCATTGTCCACCACATTGCGCATCATTTCGCGCAGGGCCACGCGGTCCCCACGCAGCGGGGCTTCTGCAGCCTGGCCCAGCGCGACCTGCAAGCGCTGCGCCTGGTCGGGATCAAGGCGCTGGCGCACATCCCCGATCACCGAAGCGAGCGTAGTGGTTTCGATTTCGCTGTTTTCCATGCGGTGGGAAATCGTCGCCTCCATCAGAAGCTGGCTGACCAATTGGCTGGCCTGCACCGCCCCGGTGTGAATTCGCCCGACGCGCCGGCGCAGGGCCTCGGGGTCCTGCTCGTCCATAGCGACTTCCGCCTGGGCGCGCAGTGAGGCCAGGGGCGTGCGCACCTCATGGGCCGCCTCGGCGACAAGCCCGCTCACCCGCTCCATGGCATTGCGCAACCGGGCCATGAAGCCATTGAGCGCGGAGACGAGATGCTCCACTTCGCTCGGCACCGGCACGGTGATGGGGGAGAGGTCGTCTGGCGAACGGGCACGCAATTCATGCTCCAACTCGGTCAGGGGCGCAAACATGCGGGAAATGCCGAACCAGACCAGGCCAATCGCCAGCAGGGTCAGTGCCAGCACCGGCAGCACGGCATTGGAGAGGATTTCATTGGACAGCGCCTCGCGCTGGTTCTGCGTTTCGGCGACATGGATGGTCACCCAGCCCGTATCGCTCGGGGTGGAGATCAGGCGCCCGACACTGGCCACGCGCGCGATCTCGCCGCGATAGAGGATGTCGGTAAAGGTGGGCTCGGACGACACCGTCTCGCCCATCTGCGCCGCCAGGTCCTCATAACCGGTCACCGTGCGGGCATCGGGATCTTCCACGGCGTAGAACACCCGGTCCTGCCCCGAAAACATGGCAAAGGCGGCGAAGGGGATTTCCACCACCACCGCCTCGTTTTCGACCTGCACGGCGCCGGCAATGGTGAGCGCCGAGGCGGCCAGCAGCCGGTCGAAGGCGCGGTCCGAAGCGCGCTCGGCATAGTCGCGAATAAAGACGATCAGCACCACGGACGCCGCCAGCAGCAGAGCAAGGGCCAGGGCGAAGATGCGGCGGCGGATCGAGAAGGGTCTCTGCCTTGTGGCAGTCGCCGTCCTATCCATCGCTCACCCGCACCACATAACCCACGCCGCGCACCGTACCGATCTCTATGTTGGCCGCTTCCAACTTCTTGCGCAGGCGCGAAATATGCAGTTCGAGCGCATTGACCGAGACATTCTCGTCGAAATTGAAAAGCTGGTTCATCAGCCGCTCCTTGGCGACCACCTTGCCGGCATGGGCGACCAGGATTTCCAGCAGGCGAAACTCGCGGCGCCCCAGCTCCAGCGCCTTGCCGGCGACCGAGGCATTGAGACCGGCCAGATCAAGTTCGAGATTGCCCACGGACACCGTGCTCGATGCCTGCCCGCCGGTGCGCCGCAACAGCGCGCGCAACCGCGCTTCGAGTTCGCGCAGGTCGAACGGCTTGACCAGATAGTCATCGGCACCCAGATCGAGCAGGCTGACCTTGTCGTCGATTTCGGAGCGGGCGGTGATGACCAGGATCGGCGCGTTGAATTTGTGCCGGCGCAGTTCGGCGATCAGGCTGATGCCATCGCGGTTGGGCAGCATCAGATCGAGCGCGACTGCATCGAAGGGTTCCGCCTCGGCGGTGGGCAGCACATCGTTGCCATCGCGCACCCATTCGACCGAATGCCCGGCCGAGCGCAGCCGCTTTTCAATGGCCTCGCCCAGATCCTCATTATCCTCCACCAGCAATATGCGCATCGGTCCTCCTGATGCTGGACACTAGTGCATTGGCGGGGATGGTGGAAATTGGAATTACGGCGGATAGCCGCCGGTCAGGAGCGGATCGGCGCGCCGCGCAGGAGAGCCGAGAACCGGGCACCCAAAGTGCGGAGCTGACGCCAGAGGCCGGAGAGCTGAAGGCCGGACGGATCGGCAAAATCGGCCAGCATGGTTTCGGCGATTGCTTTGCCCTCGCGCACGATTCGGCGCTCGATCAGATCCTGTCCGGCGTTGGGAACGCGCATGCCCGGCCTCCTATGGTTGATGAAACCTTAACAGGAGACCGCCGGCCCGTCCCCCAACTTGCGTCCGAATGGTTTACGACGGGGCAGGGCGCTTGTGGACAAGCGGGCGATGCATCGACTTGCGTGGGCCCCGTTAAGGGGGCGACAACGGAGCGCGGCTAGCGTTCAGCCATGCCTTTCGACAAGTTCCGCGGTTCTGCGGCTTCGCCCCTATTGCTTGAACGCCGGATTGCCCCGCGCCGGAACACCTACATCCAGGCCAGCATCGCCATGGGCTTCACCAATCTGCCCTGCATCGTGCGCAATGTGTCCGATACTGGCGCCAAGCTCGAAGTGGCGCGCGTCGCCGGTATTCCCGATCGCTTCGATCTGATCGTGCCTGGTCACCGGCCGCAGCCCTGCCGCGTCGCCTGGCGCTCGCTCAAGGAAATCGGTGTTGAGTACCAGGCCGCGCGACACGAGCCGGCGGATAATCTGAACCAGCCTTGATCGACGCGTCGCGCGGCGGCGCCATGCACACAAGATATGGTGGTCATGCACGGGCGGTGCATCACCACCTGTGGATAGTCGGCGATTTCCCAAGCGCTGTCGTAAAGACGCCAAAAATTCTGCGCTTGACAGTTTCGGCGCCGGGGAGAATCGGGACTTTCCCCTATGGTGAATGCGCGGTTAATCGCTGATCGAGTCTGCCGAACAGTGAGATTTTCCGTGGCTTTAGCGGCGGACTCTAGCGCGCTTCAGAGGCTGGATGAGCTCGGTAAAGCGCCGATCAAATCGGCGCCACAACAGCGCTGTTTTGCTTGATATTTGTCCCCATAATCCACATATTACCCATACCATCCCTTGTTGGAAGCGAGGGGTGGGGCACTAGGTGTTGTGATTTTCTGACGTTGACGACAGCCGTGAATCGCACGAACCTGATCCTCGGTCCGGCGCTTGGTTTCAAGCTTCGGACAAGCCCTCGGAACAAGCATTGGCGATACGACTGATGCAGGGCCGGGGCACGGGGCAAGTTCTTGGGTCCGCCCTCCCGCGGGCCCGGGGTTGGTAACAGCGTCAACGACAGACCGGACGAAGCCGGATTACGGCAGGCGGGCGTGTGCGCGCTCGTGACTTGGGAATGACTGAAGCGATGGTTCGCGCGTTTATCTTTGAAGCGATGCCGGAGCGACCCTGCGAGGGGCCAGGTCGTGTCCATGCCAGAAGGCCTGCCTTGCACCCAAACGTCCACCCGCGGATGGCTCGTGCCCTCCGTGCAATATCAGTCCTGTGAGGATTACGATGAGCATCACCGTCTATAGCAAGCCCGCCTGCGTTCAGTGCACCGCCACCACCCGTGCGCTCGACCGCAAGGGTATCGACTACACTCTGGTCGACATCTCCGCCGACGCCGACGCCTATGCGCGCGTTGAAGAGATGGGCTACCGCCAGGTTCCCGTGGTCGTGGCTGGTGACATGCACTGGGCCGGCTTCCGTCCCGACATGATCGGCAATCTGGCCTGATTTCATGGAGCAGGGCCCGGACATGAGCGGCCTCGTCTATTACTCCAGCACCTCGGAAAACACCCACCGCTTCGTGGAGCGGCTGGGAGTAGGCGGGGTGCGGCTACCGGTGGACGCTGCCAGCGAACCGCCGGTGATGGACGAGCCTTTCGTGCTGGTGCTGCCCACCTATGGGGGCGGGGAAGGCAAGGGCGCAGTGCCCAAGCCGGTGATCCGCTTCCTCAATGTCGCGCATAATCGCGATCTCATCCGCGGCGTCATCGCCGCGGGAAACACGAATTTCGGCACCGGCTACTGCCTTGCGGGCAACATCGTCTCGCAAAAATGCGCCGTGCCGCTCCTCTATCGCTTCGAATTGCTCGGAACCGATGAGGATGTCACCAACGTCAGACAGGGACTGGAACGGTTTTGGACACGCTCACATTAGACCGCACCGAAGAACGGCCGGCCGGTAAGCCTTCTCAGGATAAGAATGAGCAGGCGCTGGACTATCATGCGCTCAATGCCATGCTCAATCTCTATGATGAGCAGGGCAAGATCCAGTTCGACAAGGACCGGCAGGCCGCCCACCAGTACTTCTTGCAGCATGTGAACCAGAACACGGTGTTCTTTCACAATCTGCGCGAGAAGCTGACCTATCTGGTCGAGGAAGGCTATTACGAGCAGGACGTGCTCGATCATTATTCCTTCAACTTCGTGCGTGACCTCTACGACTACGCCTACGACAAGAAATTCCGCTTCCCCACCTTCCTGGGCGCGTTCAAGTATTACACCAGCTACACGCTCAAGACCTTTGACGGTAAGCGTTATCTCGAGCGCTATGAGGACCGGGTCTGCATGGTCGCGCTGGCTCTGGCGCGCGGCGACGAAGTGTTGGCCAGGAACCTGGTCGACGAGATCATTTCCGGCCGCTTCCAGCCTGCGACCCCGACTTTCCTCAATGCCGGCAAGAAGCAGCGCGGCGAACTCGTTTCGTGCTTCCTGCTGCGTGTCGAAGACAATATGGAATCCATCGGTCGCGCCATCAATTCGGCGCTGCAGCTGTCCAAGCGCGGCGGCGGTGTGGCGCTGAGCCTGACCAATATCCGCGAGATGGGTGCCCCCATCAAGCAGATCGAAAACCAGTCCTCGGGCGTACTGCCGGTGATGAAGCTGCTTGAAGACAGCTTCTCCTATGCCAACCAGCTCGGCGCCCGCCAGGGTGCGGGTGCGGTCTATCTGCACGCTCACCACCCAGACATCATGCGCTTCCTCGACACCAAGCGCGAAAATGCCGACGAGAAGATCCGCATCAAGACGCTCTCGCTGGGCGTCGTGATCCCCGACATCACCTTCGAACTCGCCCGCGACAACGAGGATATGTACCTGTTCTCGCCCTATGACGTGGAGCGCGTCTATGGCGTGCCGATGACCGAGATTTCGGTCACCGAGAAATACCGCGAAATGGTCGAAGACAAGCGGATCAAGAAGAAGAAGATCAAGGCGCGCGAATTCTTCCAGATCATCGCCGAGATCCAGTTCGAGAGCGGCTATCCCTACATCATGTTCGAGGACACGGTGAACCGGGCCAACCCGATCGACGGCCGCATCACCATGAGTAATCTCTGCTCGGAAATCCTGCAGGTCAGCGACGCCTCGATCTATAATGAGGATCTGAGCTACGAGCACATGGGCAAGGATATTTCCTGCAACCTCGGCTCGCTCAACATTGCCAAGGCGATGGATTCCGAAGATTTCGGCAAGACCATCGAGACCTCGATCCGCGCGCTGACCGCCGTGTCGGACATGAGCAATATCTCGTCCGTGCCCTCCATCGCCAAGGGCAATGCCGACAGCCATGCCATTGGCCTGGGCGCGATGAACCTGCACGGTTTCCTGGCCCGCGAACGCATCTTCTACGGCTCGGATGAAGGCGTCGATTTCACCAATATGTATTTCTACGCGGTGACCTATCACGCCGTCCGCGCGTCGAACCTGATCGCCACCGAACGCGGCGAGACCTTCAAGGGCTTCGGCACGTCGAAATATGCCGATGGCAGCTATTTCGACAAATATACCGACAAGGAATGGACCCCTGCGACCGCCCGCGTGGCCGACCTGTTCGAGAAGGCCGGAATTCATATTCCGACCCAGGAAGACTGGAAGGATCTGAAAGCCAAGGTCATGATGACCGGGCTCTATAACCAGAACCTGCAGGCCGTGCCGCCGACCGGCTCGATCTCCTACATCAACCACTCGACCTCCTCCATCCACCCGATCGTCTCCAAGATCGAGATCCGCAAGGAAGGCAAGATCGGCCGCGTCTATTACCCGGCCGCCTTCATGGATAATGACAACCTGGAATATTATCAGGATGCCTATGAGATCGGTCCTGAAAAGATCATCGACACCTATGCGGCGGCCACCCAGCACGTCGACCAAGGCCTGTCGCTGACCTTGTTCTTCCGCGATACCGCGACCACCCGCGATATCAACAAGGCGCAGATCTACGCCTGGAAGAAGGGCATCAAGACCATCTACTACATCCGTCTTCGCCAGCTTGCCCTTGAAGGAACCGAGGTCCAGGGCTGTGTCTCCTGCGCGCTCTGATAAAAAGGCCCCCAAACCCATGAATATGCACGCCAAGCCGATCGCCCGGGTCCGCGCCATCAACTGGAACCGCGTCCAGGACGAGAAGGACCTTGAGGTCTGGAACCGCCTGACCTCCAATTTCTGGCTGCCCGAAAAGGTGCCACTCAGTAACGACATTCCGTCCTGGGGAACCCTCAAGCCCGAAGAGCAGCAGCTCACCATCCGCGTCTTCACCGGCCTCACCCTGCTCGACACCATCCAGAATGGTGTCGGCTCGGTGCGGCTGATGGCCGATGCGCAGACCCCGCATGAAGAAGCGGTGCTGTCCAACATCTCCTTCATGGAAGCGGTGCACGCCCGCTCCTATTCTTCGATCTTCTCGACCCTCTGCTCTACGCCTGATGTCGACGAAGCCTATCGCTGGAGTGAGGAAAACGAGTTCCTGCAGCGCAAGGCCATGCTGATCATGCAGCAGTATGACAGCGGCGACTCGCTCAAGAAGAAGGTGGCTTCGGTTTTCCTCGAAAGCTTCCTGTTCTATTCCGGCTTCTACCTGCCCATGTACTGGTCCAGCCGCGCCAAGCTGACCAATACGGCCGATCTGATCCGCCTGATCATCAAGGACGAGGCCGTCCACGGCTATTACATCGGCTACAAGTTCCAGCGCGAGGTCGAGCGCCTCAGCGATGCCGAAAAGCAGGAAATCAAGGACTTCGCCTTCGACTTCCTGCTCGAGCTCTACGACAACGAAGCGCGCTACACCGAGGACCTCTACGACAGCGTCGGCCTCTCCGAAGACGTCAAGAAATTCCTCCACTACAACGCCAACAAGGCGCTGATGAATCTCGGCTACGAAGCCCTGTTCCCGCCAGAGGCCTGCCAGGTCAACGCCGCGATCCTTTCGGCCCTCTCGCCCAATGCCGACGAGAACCACGACTTCTTCTCCGGCTCGGGCTCGAGCTATGTCATCGGCAAGGCGATCTCCACCGAGGACGAAGACTGGGATTTTTGATCGGACGCAATATGAATGGCATCGAAAAGCTAGCTATTGAGACCCGAGCAATGCTTGGCATTCCGGACGATGAACGCCCGGATTTGCTTGACCTCTTGCGACGCCTGAGAATGCGCGGAATTATTGCTGACTTTAGGCAGGCTAGTGGTGAGGAACTGGGTGAGGCCGACGCTCGGTGGGACAAAGAGACCAAATTCATACTGATCTCTGAGAGAGTTTGGGACCAGCTAGAAAATACAGAGGACGGGGAGATCAGGTTTACGATCTACCACGAAGTTGGTCACGCGGTTCTGAACCATCCGACCCGTAACAGAATGCCAGATGGCAGACTCCAATTCGGTCGAGACATCGAGCGACATGAACTGGAAGCAGACGACTTTGGACTCGCCTTCGGGATACCTTTGAACATCCCAACAAATCCGTTCAATCTGGATCGGCTAGTGAAGCAATTTGGCCTAACGAAGCTGATGACAGAACGCCGAATGTCTGCGTTGCAGAAGGGTCTTCGATCTTCGGACATAGTTCCGTGGAAAGTGTCTCCGGCGACTGTGGAGCCAACTAAGGATGACGACTGGGACTTTTAGATCTCAGTTTTATTTCAGAGAATTAGGGCGATGTGTTCGTAGCACATCGCCCTGATAGAACAGCCAAGGCGGACCCGCCGCCCTTGAGTCTATCGCTTGGTAAGCTTGGACATGCTGTTCTCCAGATCAACCGGTGTCAAGCGCCGATGGCGTTTCACCATAGTGATGCGGGGGAAAGGAGAGGTGCAATGCCCAAGGAAACTAAAACCTTTGCCATCGGGCGCGACGCTAAGACTGGTCGCTTGATGTCGGTGGCTGACGCCAAGCGTCGTCCTGCGTCGACGACTGTCGAACGCATGCCAAAGCCCGGTCGTGGCGACACGAAGTAGAACTTTCTTGAGATGTAGGAGGGTGCCGCGAGGCGCCCTCCTTAATTGCCCAAGGGTTCTCGACTCCCCCCTTCTCCCCTTGTGGGAGAAGGTGCCCGAAGGGCGGATGAGGGGTCTTGTGAACGCGAGGGCGGCAGCCAGCGCGCGGAGAGAACCCCTCACCCTGGATTTCTGCTGAACGCAGAAATCCTGTCCCTCTCCCACAAGGGGCGAGGGGTGGCCGTGTCCTTGAATGCAATGGAGATATAAAGAAATCTTTATATCCCCATTGACACCCCGGCCCCCCTCCGCCATCCTGCCCAACGTCCATGGTCCCCGCGAGGGGATAACAGGGAATGCCGGTGCGGGGCCCAAAGCCCCAAGTCCGGAGCTGCCCCCGCAACTGTTGGCGGAGACGGGTGTTCGTTGTCCCACTGGTCATCATTGGCCGGGAAGGGGAACATCCGGTTCGATCCGCGAGCCAGGAGACCTACCATGGGCGTGAATTTCCATTGTCAGCCGATCGGGTGGATCGGCCGGAGGACACGACCATGACGTTTGCTCATCATTTCCGAATGCGACGCTGCTAAGCGGTCAATTCTGACCCCAACCCAGCCCTGATCCGCCCGCACTTACACCAGTGCCGGGCGCAATCCAACATATTCGCGCGCCTGGACGCACCGTGTTCCGCACGGGCGACCCTGCGCGTCTGTCACAAACGGAATTATCCATGACCCGCTCAGCCAATCTCGGCTTTCCCCGCATCGGCCTTAATCGCGAGCTGAAAAAAGCCCTCGAATCCTATTGGAAGGGCGAAAGCGACGCGACCGCCCTGCACACCACCGCCTCCCAGCTCCGCGCCCGCCATTGGAGCCTGCAGCGTGAGGCCGGCATCGAGGTGATCCCCTCGAACGATTTTTCGCTCTACGACCATGTGCTGGATACTACGGTGCTGGTCGGCGCCATCCCGCCGCGCTTTGCCGATATTGCCGACCCCGACGCACGCTATTTCGCCATGGCCCGTGGCACCGATGCTGCCCCGGCCATGGAGATGACCAAGTGGTTCGACACCAATTATCATTTCATCGTGCCCGAGCTGTACCGCGATCAGGCGTTCGCGCTCAACGCCAGAAAGCCGCTCGATCATTTCCGTGAGGCACGGGCGCTTGGCCTTGTCACAAGGCCGGTGATCCTGGGGCCTGTCACCTTCCTCAGCCTGGCAAAGGCGAAGGATGACGGTCTCGATCCGCTCCACCTGCTCGACGCGCTGCTGCCGGTCTATGCCGAACTGCTGGCCCAGCTCAAGGACGAGGGCGCAGACTGGGTGCAGATCGACGAGCCTGTGCTGGTGCTCGACCTTTCCGGCAAGCAGCAGGCCGCTCTCGAAAAGGCCTATGCGGTGCTGGGCAAGGCCGGTCCCAATATCCTGCTCACCACCTATTTCGGCGACCTGCGCGACAATAGCGAACTGGCAGCAAGGCTCCCTGTTGCCGGGCTGCATATCGATCTCGTCCGCGCGCCCGATCAGCTCGACGCAGTGCTCGCCACCTTGCCCGCCGGCAAGACGCTTTCGGTGGGCGTGGTCGATGGCCGCAATATCTGGCGCACCGATCTCGACGCTGCCTTTGGTCTGGTCAGCAGGGTCTGGGACCATATCGGCCCGGATCGCCTGGAAATCGCGCCCTCCTGCTCGCTGCTGCACAGTCCGGTCGATCTCGATGCCGAAACCGCGCTGGACGATGAGTTGAAATCCTGGCTGGCCTTTGCCAGGCAGAAGCTGGAGGAGGTTGCGGCGCTGGCCACGGCACAAAAGCGGGGCAGGGGCGCTGCCCGGGCCGCTTTCGAGGCCAGCGCTGCCGCCATTGCGGCGCACAGGGCCTCCCCGCGCATTCACCGTCAGGAGGTCAAGGCCCGCGCTAGGGAAGCCATTGCTCTGGATCGCAATTCGCCCTTCGCCTTGCGTCGCGAAAGACAGCGCGCCCGTTTCAAACTGCCGGCCTATCCGACCACCACTATCGGTTCGTTCCCGCAGACCAAAGACGTGCGGCAGGCTCGCGCGGCGTTCAAGAAGGGCCAGCTCGATCGGGCTGGTTATGATGCCTTTCTCGAACAGCAAACCGAAAACGCCATCCGCATTCAGGAAGAGTTGGGGCTCGATGTGCTGGTGCATGGCGAATTCGAGCGCAATGACATGGTGGAATATTTCGGCGAACAGCTCGATGGCTTTGCCTTCACCAAAAATGGCTGGGTGCAGTCCTATGGCTCGCGCTGCGTCAAGCCGCCGGTGATCTATGGCGATGTCTCGCGCCCCGCGCCGATGACGGTGCGCTGGTCGGCTTTTGCGGCCTCGCTCACGGACCGGCACATGAAGGGCATGCTGACCGGTCCGGTCACCATCCTGCAATGGAGTTTTGTGCGGGTCGACCAGCCGCGCGCCGAGACTTGCCGCCAGATTGGCCTCGCCATCCGCGACGAAGTGCTCGACCTCGAACAGGCCGGCATCGGCATCATCCAGATCGATGAGCCGGCCCTGCGCGAGGGGCTGCCGCTGCGCCGGGCCGATTGGGATGTCTATCTCGGTTGGGCGGTGGACTGCTTCCGCCTCTCGGCCTCGGGCGTGGCCGATGACACGCAGATCCACACCCATATGTGCTATGCCGAGTTCAACGACATCATGCCCGCCATTGCCGCAATGGACGCCGATGTCATCTCCATTGAAACCTCGCGCTCGGACATGGAACTGCTCGAGGCCTTCCGCGACTTCAATTATCCCAATGAAATCGGCCCCGGCGTCTGGGATATCCACGCCCCGCGCGTGCCCGATCGGGCCGATATGGAAGCCTTGCTGCACAAGGCCGGGAAGGGTATTGCCCCCGACCAGCTCTGGGTCAATCCCGATTGCGGGCTCAAGACTCGCGGCTGGCCGGAAGTGAAAGCCTCGCTGCAAAATCTCGTGGCTGCCGCCAAGGCCTTGCGCCTTGCAGCAGCCGGATGACAAAAGCCTGGTGAAAACCCTGCCACCGCTTCTCAATAAATGCGGCGGCACTTAAATTCGGCACTACGGCTTAATCCAATCTTTGTGCCTTCGGGCCATGTTGGAGGCTCGAGTTGGAACTTGACGATGCCTAGTCACGAACATGGCCAGTTGGACGTCGACGCCTATTTGCATGGCATTGTTCGTGCGCGCCTTGGTGTTTGGGACTGGAACCTGGTCACCGGCGAATGCGGCTATTCGGCGAGCTGGTTCGACATGCTCGGCTACGCGCCCGGTGAACTGGAGCAGTCCAGCGATCTCTGGCTCGAACTGACCCATCCCGATGATCGCGCGCGCGCCATTGAAAGCGGCGAACGCCATTTGCGCGGCGAAACGGCCGAAATCGAGACCGAAATCCGCCTGCGGCGCAAGGACGGTACCTGGCTCTGGGTACTCGACCGGGGCGGCATCGTCGAACGGGATAGCGATGGCCGACCGACGCGTATGGTGGGCGTACAGGCCGATATTTCGCGTCAGAAGGCGGCCGAACAGGCCTTGCAGCAGACCAATGAGCGGTTTCGCCTGGCCCTTGAGGCGAGCGATGTCGGCATCTGGGAATATGATTCTGTCAGTCAAACCGGTTTCTGGGATGCTCGGACGCGCGAGATTTTTGGCGTCGATCCCTCACTCGAGCCGCATCAGTTGCAGACCTGGCAGCATTACCTACATCCCGAAGACCGGGAGATGGCGGAACGCAGGCACGACGCGGTCGGGGTGACCACCGAAGTTATCCGCTACCGGATCATCCGGGAGGACGGCAAGGTCCGCCATGTCGAGACCTTCGCCCGCCGGGCGGGGGCTCCGCCCATGACCAAGCGGCTGACCGGCACCATTCGGGACGTTACCGAGGATGTCGAGCGGCGGGCGGCCCTCAAATGGGCGGCCGAACATGACGGTCTGACGGGCTTGTTGACCCGCTCGACCTTCGAGCATCGCCTGGCCAGACGCCTCGAAAGTCTCGACGGCCCGCCATGTGCGGTGCTCTATATCGATATCGACCACTTCAAATCGATCAATGACAGCGGCGGGCACGATGCGGGCGACGCGGCCCTGCGCCAGATCGCCGATGTTCTGCGCTGGACCGCAGAGAATGGGCATGCCGCCCGGCTTGGTGGCGATGAGTTCGCTATTCTTGTTGATATACGCCAGGACCTGGTTGGGATGCTCGCCGGCAAGATCATTGACGCGGTGCGCCGGCTCTCGACCGATGCGGGCGGCGCGGTCCTCTCCGCCAGCATCGGCGTCGCTGTGGCACACCAGGGCGAGGGCGTGCGGAGCATCCTCAAGCGGGCGGATCAGGCCTGCTACGCTGCAAAACGCAGCGGCAGAGGTCGGTGGGTCATCGATGACATAGGGCTCAAGGCACGGGCCGGTTCCGCCCGGTGAACTAGCCGGTCCGGGCGCGGTTCATCTCGGCCGCAATCCGGGCCTCGAAGTCCACCGGCTCCATCGGCCTGCCATGAAAATACCCCTGGAACTGCATGCACCCCACCTGGGCCAGCAACGCCTGCTGCTCGGGCGTTTCCACGCCCTCGGCCAGCACGAGCTGCCCCAGATCCCGCCCGATCTGGACAACATTCTTGATCAGCGACGCGCTGCGCGGATCGTCCAGCATGTCTTTGACAAAGCCACGATCGATCTTGATCTGCTGGATGGGCAGGCTGCGCAGATAGGCCAGTGAGGAATAGCCGGTGCCGAAATCGTCCAGCGCAATGGTGATGCCTAGAGCCTGCAGGCCCGCCAGCTTGGCGACGACCGTTTCAGTCTCGGTCACCAGCACGCTTTCGGTCATCTCAAGGATCAGATGACGGGCATTGGCGCCGGTCGCGGCCAATGTATCGCGGACCAGATCCTCGAACCCATCGTCCAATATCTGGCTGGCGCTGACATTGATCGAGAGAGTCAAGTGCTTAAAATCGGGGTGGTTTTCCCATTCTGCCAGCGTGGTGCAGCCCTGCTTGAGGACCCAGCCGCCAATCGCCACCATCAACCCCGCCCGTTCCGCCTGCGGAATGAAAGAGGCCGGCGGCACGGTGCCGCGCCCCGGACTGTTCCAGCGCAGCAAGGCCTCTGCGCCGACCGTCTGATGGTCCAGATCTACCTGGGGCTGGTACACCAGGTGAAATTCCTCATTCCACAAGGCAGAGAGCAGGTCGCGGCCAATTCTGTCATTGCGCGCCAGCTCTGCCTGCATGGCATAGACGCAACCTGCCAGCAGGGCCGTGGCCACAATGGCATTGGCCCAGGTGCCGACCTGGCGCAGGGCCACGGGCATATCGACCACAAAGGGGTTGGGCAGCGGTGCGCTGGCGAAGACCACAAAGAGCAGCAGGCTGACGCCGATCAAGCCCAGCTGCACCCGGGAAGCCTTGCGCTGATAATTGAGAAACCCCAGGGTTGCCACCACCAGCAGGTACAAATGGGTCACCCGCGGCGCTTCGGCCGTCGGCATGTCGATGACCAGGGCCATGATCGTGGCAATTGCGATCAGCACCGCCTGGGCGATCAACAGGCCAAGGGCCAATTGCCCGCGCCTCACCAGCGTATGGATGGAAAGGCCACTGGCAACAATCGCCAGATCCAGGGCAACAATGCCCCACCAGCCCATGACACCGAAGACAACAGCCCATGCCGCGCCCAGGGCCACAATGACCAGCGACCCATAACGAAAGGCGGCTATCATCCGGGCCGAATATAGCCCCGTCTGCTCCGTTGCGGATGGACCCGCTTGTCTTGCCATGGGTGCCGCATGCTTTGCTTGAGACAGGTTATGTCAACCTGCCATTGACCGCGTTTGTTTCCACTATACGCCAAATGACGCAAGAATAAACTGCCAGGCCGGACAGTCGGATCCAGATCGCAAATCATACCGTGGTCAAGAAACAATAAATCGGGCGCGCGGCGCAGTAGTATCTTATCCCATCGCGCGGGCGTGACTGGAGGACTGGGGGTTGGCAGGGCCGTTCCCTCTGGGGATTCCGTACCCCCCTGGGTCGTCATTGCCCGGTGGCAGGCGTGTCACGCGGCTCGGCAATCGATCCAGACAGGCCCCGGCGGACAACAGACCGGTGCCCCATAGAGGCGCCGGTCATCGCTTTCATCGTTACTGCCCTGAGTGGTCGTCCATGTCAGGCTGTCGCTGCATTTTGCTTGCCCATCTGCACTTCCGGGTCCAGGCGGCCCAAGTTGAAAATCACGTTGGTTGGCTTGTAGGTACCGGCAAGTCTCTCGGCCAGATAGTCCGGTGACTGCTGCAGATAGGTATCTTCGTCATCATGCAGGGCGCGCGCAGCGCCAAGGGTGATATCGGCGTACAGTGGCAGCCAGGTCAGGGCGTCAAGCGCCTGCAGCTTCACTCTGGGATCCTGATGGTGCTCAAGGATGTCCGTGATCCTTTCGACCCAATGGCGACTATTGCCGCTTCGCCCAAGTGCTTCCGCCAACGGAATCTATACCTGTGGATCGTCCTCCTGCTCGTGAATCTGCTCAAGGCCCTCCGGCAGGGGATGGTCGGCAGCGGCCAGGATCAGCAGGCCCTTGGCTGCCCAGTGGCGCACAATTGGCGAAGGATGGCTCAGCGCCATTAGAAAATTGGGAACATTGCCGGGATCCCGGCTTGCAGCCCGTCCAGCAAGGTCCATCACCGCTTGCAGCGGATACTGGGCCGCGTCCTGGCTGGCATGCCAGTTTTCGAGGGCACTGTGCTTGGGGATGAAACCGGTATCCCCAATAGCAAGCAAGTGCGCGTCGAGCGCCAACCTGTGTTCATCCAGGGCGACCTGATGGGAACGCGACTCGGTCAGGTTCGCCGTGGCGTCAGAATCGGCGTCCAGATCTTGGATTTCTTCCCCTGGCTTCTGTCGCCAGAACTGCTCCCGCTTCGCATCAAGCCTGCCCTCGACACGGGCCGTTTCGTAATCTTGGTAATGCGCGCCCAGCAATTCGAAGGCCACATATTGGCCCAGCGGCCGATGCGGAGCGTAGTTGCGGACATAGCGATAGCGGCTGGAGCGAACCGTGCGGCTCAGATCGTAGCGCTCTCCCATCCGATCCCTGCCACCAAAGACATAGCGGCGATCATTTGCGCTTTTCCCAAGCAGGGGAAAATCGTGTAGCTGCGGGGGAATAGGCAGGCCCGCAATGGCCAGAAAGCTGGGGAACAAGTCCACCAGCGAGGCAGGGGACTTCACCAGCGATCTGGGCCCATGCTGGCTCAGATGCCACCACATGGGCGGCACGCGAACAATCAGGGGCACGCGCAGACCGTCATCATAGAGATAGCGCTTCGACCGGGGCAGGGCGGAGCCGTGATCGGAGAAGTAAAAGACAATCGTGTGCTCGGCCAGACCGTCCGTCTCAAGGTCGTTAAGGTGCTGGCCGAGTTCCGTATCCATACGCGCTATGGCATTGTAGTGCCTTGCGAGGCTTTGACGGATTCCGGGCTCATCAGGCAGATGGGACGGCAGCGTCACATCCTCGGGACGCACGGCGTCGGGTTGGTCGCGGAACGTGCAGGACTCATGGGTGATCATGCAGTTGAACACCGCGAGGAACGGCTGTCCCGGCGCGAACGTGCTTCAAGGACAATCCTGCTGACGGCCCATCTACAGAAGCCCGAAGCGCGACCGTCCAACGCACAGCAGCTCAAGCGTCGACACTACTTAACTATTTCAGCAACTTATGGAGAATTTGGCTGGGGAACCTGGATTCGGAGTAAAACTCAGTTTCTAGCTATCCGGCTGAAAATAAAAGAAAAATATCGCCACAAGGCATGTCGAAATTTTTTGTGTTAGTGATTGTGTTACGTTTGTGTTCGCTCGTCAAGTGCTAGCTATCTAGCTAGCATATACTTCAGCGTGCAAGAGATCGTGCACAAACACGTCTCAACTCCATCGAGACGGTATACCCGGCCGGCGGAACGATAAGCCGGCCGAAATCAGCTGCCAGTGAGTTAGCTAGCTGTGCGGCAAAGATCGTCGGCACGGTCTGGTCAGATTGATCAGATACATTGTCGGCACCGTTCTGAGGGCGCTGAAAACTGCTCATAGTGAAAATCTTTGGTCGTGCTGTTGCCCTGGGATGAGTTCCAAGCGACGGCGTCATCACACCGCTCCCGCCAGCCTGCGACACCGGAGACGTCCTGGAAGGGCTGCAAAAGATTTAATGCTAGCTTGCTATCTAGCAGTACTCTGGGCACCTCGACCAAACAGCGCGCTGTCGCGCGCAGAGACTGCTCCTTCGAGCGAATGGACGGGCGAGTTATTACACCTCGCGAACCAGAGTGGCGGGGCTTTGAGAGATGCTCATCTCGCCAAGATGTCCGCAGGACAGCCAATCAGGCGAACAGGAAATGGCAGGGTACGATGCGGTTGTCCATCGCATCCTGGTTCGCGATATGGAGGAAGTACATGCTAGCTAGATAGCTAGCATGTGTTCGGCAGCATCTCAGCAGGACGCTCTGGTCACATGTTAAAGGGACTCGGTTTGCGCCCCGTGCAGGAAATCGCCGCTCGATAGCTAGCAGGGCAAGAGGCAAACAGGTACCGCGACATTTTTTATTGCTGCGATCATCGACGCCAATCTGACAGCCAAGCGGAACACAGGCTAGATAGCTAGCTAGCCTATGTATCGTAGAGCATAGCCGGCAGATCCGCCCAATTGGATCCTAGCAGTGTAGGGCGTATCAATGTTTTGATCCAATATGCGATGAATCTATGGAAGGTGGAGCGGTCGCATGGTCCAAGGATCGACGCTCTGCCACTGTAATCAGAGGTCGGCGGTGGCAGAAACGGAGGCTAGCTATCTAGCTAGCATGTGATTCAACCAGCATTTTCTTCGGCTTTCTCTCACGAATGGAGGGCAGGCAGTCCGCTCCGTCCTGCCCAAAATCAAATCCCGCTTTGGCCCGACATCGCCAGCAACGGCTGGGCGATTGTGCTGATATGCTCCGCTTTCCCTGAGGGAAGATTGGATTTTGGGACCCTTGGTCCGGAGCTTGACTCCAAGCCGAGGCCACTGGCGCCTTCGGCGCTTGCCCGCTCGCCAAGGCGAGCGGAGATGGGGGAGGATATGTGGCCTCCTTTGGCGTCAACCGCCTTCACATTTCTAGTCTGAGGCGGCAGTCTTCATTCTTCTTTCCGGGACCAACGGTCCCGTCTTTCTGTCCCGGCCATGGGCCCCTTGGGGCCCAAGGACCGCCCCTCGGGGCGGTCCCCTGCATGGGCAGTTCACTGACCATGCCCAAGAGAAGATTCCTAGGTACGAAAGTGCGGTGGAAAGTCGGGCGCTTTCGCCAGCAGCCAGTACGCCAGGAACGGGAAGCAGGTGGCGATCATCGAGCGGTGAAACTGCTGGTAGTGACCGGTAACCCGCTGCCGACGCATTTGGCCGATTTGCTGCAGATGATCCCGGTCGAGGTGCTTGTTCAGGGACTGGTGCCTGGTCAACACCAGGTCGATGAGCGAGACCCAGTTGGCTGCGTTTCGAGCCGCCAGCAGATGAGCCGTCCGGTGATTGAACTCCGCGGCATATCCGTCCGGCGCTGCCACGACACGGGTCAGCTCTTCGGCAAGGGCCAGCCAGGCCAGCATCAGATGGACATTGTCCGACTGTGCTATCTTTCCGTTCCGTCCATGGACGGCCTTGGCGACGATGGTCCAGTTCGCGGCCAAGGACGGCCACGATGCCCCAGCCATGCTTGCGTCGCGCAGACGCCGAACAGCCTGATGGGTGTCCTGATCGACCTGATCGGACAAGGCCCGGCCAAACGCCGCAATGCCATAGGCTTGCCGAGTTGGCAGATCACGCAAGATACGCTCGACGTCAACCCGCCCGACCTGCCAGCTGCAGTAGATGCCCTTGTCGCCTAAGTTCGGCACCACCTGAAGCTCATCAAGCTGCAACTGCCCCTCGGCCTCACTGGCCTCCAACGCAGCAGGGGAGGCACAGTAGATGGATGCTCCGGTGGCAAAGTAGATGTCCTGGAAACTCTGGGTTCTGAGCCGCTCAAGGTCCGACGCAGAGGTCAGCCACACGTGGTGGATGTCGTTTTCGAGGTAGAAGCTGTTGCGGCCGGCAATATCCTTCACCGACATGCCGGCAAGTTGCAGGTCAAACCCCACAAGCTCCCCGCTCAGAAAGCGCGCCGAGACGTCGGGCTGGCGCCGCGTGCCGGTGGTCTCTCCCACAATCTGCTTTTCGACCGCGACGGACCAAAAGTAAGAATCCTGGGCCAGAGCCTCGGCCAGTGCGTGCTTGAGGCGGAAGTGCTCATTGCCTTCCTGCCGACCATTGAAGCGGATGGCTCCTAGATCCCGGACACTGCCGCCGATGCGCCACTTGCAGGCCTTGGCCACCTCGCTCTGAAAATGTCGAAAGTGGAGACCCCCATTGCCGTCGGTTTGGAAGGTTCGGGCAATATAGACGGGTTCCGAGCATTCGTGGCAGCGATAGAGCGCCTCGCCTCTAGACCTCGCCGTGTTGATGGCAAGGCGCTGTTCGGCCAATTGGGCCGACTGCATCGGGTCAAGGATACTGTCAGCCGGAATGACGAGGTCGCCAAATTCCGACGGGGAAGTCACGGTCTTGATGGTTCGGTTGCACATGGTGGGTGCTTTCTGGTCGTCTTAAGACAAGGTTGGAGCGTTCGCGGACCTGACGGCTCCGCGTTGATGATTTGTTAGGAAGTGCGGGTGACGACTTAGTTGAGCAGCGGCCGGGACTTGGTCGCCTGGGCGGCGTCAAGCAGCTTGTGCAGCTTACGCAAGCTCCTGATCTTGCCCGTCGCTGTTGCCCTGCACAGGATCGGCACCAGCCCTGGATCAAGACCCCGCCGTTCCACCTCGCGTGCGGCAATGCCGGCGATCTGCTGGGCGGTCGGAGGGTCGAGCCGGACGACCTTCACGCGGTCTCGAAAGGGCGCCGCGATCCGGCTAAGGTCGTTGGCCAGGAAGATGAAGTTGAGATAGCTCAGGTCAACCGTCATCTGCAGGTGACTGTCCCGGTAGACCTTGGCAGTCTCGCGCTGCACCAGTCCGATCAGGTTCTCGCTCGGCATCGCCGAGGCATTGCGAGACACGTCCGTCAGCTTGTCGATCTCATCGAGCACCACAAGGATATTGGCCACCTTGTGTTCAGCCAGGCCGCTGATCAGGGCGGATGGGCGCGAGGTGCCGAACACGCTGTCGCCGCTGGTAATGCTGGTCACCGTTTTCTCAAGGCTGCAGTCAATGTAGATGACTGGTAGGCCGGCTGCCGTAGCGAGGTTGCGCACAAAACTGGTCTTGCCCAAGCCCGGTGGTGAGGCAATCAGCAGCGGGTGAAAGGCGAACCAGCTGGCGCCGCGGTTCAATGCCAGTTGGCTGCTGGATCGGATATGCTCAATAGCTGGCCCCAGCAGCATGTGCTGGGCAAAGAGATCTGCTGCCAGCTCGTCAATCTGATGGTGATCCGACGGTCCGCCGAGGGCGAAGAACTCGATCAGCTGGTTCTGCTTCGCGCGGATGACGCTCCGCCGCTCCCTGTCAGAACTACTGTCGACAGCGTCCGCCTGAGGCTGGTCCGCCAAACGCACGATGGTCTTCTCACCCTCTGAGGTGCGATAGCGAACCGGACGGCCGAGCCGGGCACGCATCATGGCATGCAGCCGGATCTCGTAGTCGGCGAACCGAACCTTATCTGAATCGAGATCATCGATGCCCATGAGGTCGCCCTCGCCACTTGGCGGGGGCATCTCCGGCTCTTCACGGTCGGGCCCGAACATCTGTGCTTCATTTGAAGTGGATGCGGGCTTGGGTTCATCCGCCTTCTGCGAGGCGGGCTTCTTTTCGTTTTTGGTCATGATTGCGAATCCAGCGCGAGCGCCATCGAGACCAGGACAGCGCCAGGCAAGAGACGATCACGAACAATGGGAAAGACGAGGCTTCAGCCGCCGACTTGCGGCATCCACTGTCCTGCTAGGGCAAAGCAGCCAGACTAGCTGTGATCCCTGAGAGCCAGGGCTTTGCTCAGATTGCTGGTGTCCAAAACGGGCACCCTGAACGCGTAAAAATGGGGGAAATGGTTGCGTCGAATCTCCGACGCCGAATAGATGGCCATAGCCATGGCGTGTCTCCTGTTCCTGCAGGTGCCGCTTTGGTCAGGCCGTCAGTCCGATTGCCGTCGGGCTGGCGGCCGCCTTGCCAAGGCGGCGTGGACGGAAATGTCCGAGGAAAACGGTTGCACTTGTTGGGCCGGAAGTCATGTCCATTCGCCCAGCATGGTTAACCGTCACACAGTGTCGCCGTACTGACAGTGCGTGGAAGCAAAGCTGCTGGGCAGGTGCGCGCCCCAAATCAGTCATTAGGGCCGCTGGTGAGATCCACCGAAAGCTGACGGTCTGTTAAGCTGGCAATATGGTCGCGAATGGGATGTCAGGCAGTCGGACTTTTGACCCATTAGGTGATTTGAGTGTCGTATGGTGGCCGCGCTGCCCATGCGTTTGACCCTAGTTCAACATCCGTGAGTCAGGCTATACACTCCCGCCGCGAGGTTTCAGTCTTCGACCCACCGATAGGTCGCCCCGCAATGCGAACGCACGACATGAATCACGTGCCGGTCTTATCCTGCTTGACGGCCCGAAGCTTCTCGATGCCGAGGACCTGCAGGACCAGCTTTTCATACAGCGGCTCGGCTGTGCCGGAGCGGATTTTGTGCAGAAAGTATTTTTCGAAGCCGATCTTGGCCGTATGCACCCATTTGCCTGAAGCCGACCAATTGACATTGCGAGGCGGAATCTGTGGCTGGGCCACGAAAGCTACGCCGCCATCGCCAAAATCGGCAAGGCAGACTGCGTTCCATGTCGGGATCGCACTTGGCTCTCTTCGAGCGACGAGGCTGGCGATGTTCTGGGCTGTGGCAGTCACCATCGACTCGATCATGAAGCCGGTCTTGGGGACGCCAACCGGCACCGGCGTCTTGCCGACCGGCGGGATGGCAACACAGACGCCGATCGAAAAAATGTCCGTGAATGTCGGATTGCGCTGAAACTGGTCTGCCAGGACGAATCCGCGCGGATTGGTTAGGCCTTCGATATTGCGTACTGCCGCCACCCCGCGGAAGGCCGGGATCATCATGGTGTAGACGAAGGGGACCTCATGCGCCTGGCGCACGGAACCATCCTCAGCGATCTCGCTGACGAACGCCTTGTCATCCTCGAAGCGATCGACTTTGGCATTGGTAATGAACCGAATATGCCGCTGCCGCATTTCGCTCTCGAGCAGGCCCTTGGTGTCGCCAACGCCGTCCAGGCCAAGATGCCCGATATAGGGCTCGGCCGTCACGAAGGTCATGGGCACACGGTCGCGTACCTTGGCGTCGCGCAGGGCCTTGTCGAGGATGAAGGCGAACTCATAGGCCGGGCCATAGCACGAGGCCCCCTGGACGGCGCCGACAACAACCGGCCCGGGATTGGCAACCAGCCTGTCGAACGCGTTCCTGGCGCCAAGGGCATGATCGATGTGGCAAACCGACTGCGTCCCCGCTTCTGGGCCAAAGCCTGGGATCTCGTCGAAGGCAAGTTCGGGGCCGGTGGCGATGACCAGGTAGTCGTAATCGAGGTCCGTACCGTCCGACAGCTTCACTTGCTTTTTTTCCGGATGCACCCGCTCGGCGCCTTGCGGAAAAAAAGCGATGTGGCGCCGCGCAAAGACCTCTGTCAGGTCGACTTCGACGTCCTCACGGTCGCGCCAACCAACGGCAATCCACGGGTTGGACGGGACAAAGCTGAACTTGGTCCCCTTGTTGACCACGGAAACCCGGTGGTCGGCGCCGAGCGCGTCGCGCAACTCGTAAGCCATAATGGTGCCACCAAGGCCAGCACCTAGAACAACAACATGAGCCATTTTGGTCCTCCATGCGACACCATATCGAACCGCACACCATAGGTTTTGATATAGATCATGAGGCGTTGGCGGCCAGAGTATCGGAATTGATGCTTCGCCCATGCACTATGTGCTTTGGCTCGGACTGCCCAGATGTTTGGCAAGGGCTAAAGGGCGCTATGGAGCGGCGCGTTCAGCCAGTCGTGAGGCAGCCTCCCCTTTTCCAGTGGCACCCGTTGCCATACACGGAAGAGCTGATCCGAGATCGTCGCCCCTGAAGCCAGACGCAGGAACCGCCGAGCCGATTTGAGGCCGGTTATCCCCCCGGATGGCACGACGCAATGCCTACCACTGGGCATTATCGATGCACGAACATCGTTGGTTCGGCGCCGTTCCAGTGCACCAGCCGCAGGGATGGCGACATCAACCAGCGCGGCATCATTGTGCCAGCCATAGTAGAACACGTAAGCTTCATCGGCGGGCGGCCCGCCGTCGCCATCGAGTTCCCTGATCAAGACCTTCAAGTCATCTTCGACCTTGTTGGCAAGTGGGGCCTCGAGCAGGGAGCAAAAGCTGGTGCGGAAAATGATGGGTTGAACTTTCTCCGCCGAATCCCAAGAACGATGCTGAGGCGCGGACGTGGCCCGCTTCGGAGGACGGACGACTATGTCGTCAATAACATCGGTCACGCAATGAAGCCGCAGAACCGACCGCACAATGAGTTGTTCTTCTGCCTCGCTGCCGACCTCGCCTGAGAGAAGTGCCCGACCACGCTCAATTGTCCCGCTGACCTGATGTTCGAATCCCGCAAGGGCTCTGCCCATGGCCGCGCGAGCACACTCGGTGGTCGGGGACAAACTCGTTGCCGATTGGGTCGAAAAATGATGGATCGTCGCGGATGGAGAGCGGGGCCGTTGCATATGTGCCTCCAGTTTGCAGAAGCCAGGCTGCAAAGTGGCATACCGCGCCGACCAAGATGTTGATCTAGGTCAACTCGGAAGACGTCCTAATAGGCGTGTTGCAATTGCGACCGAACCCTTCGGGTCCATGCCGGGTTGGGCAGGCCATGGGGCGGTGGACGGCGAATGCCCGTTTTCGCCGCTGCGACAGGGCTGATGATGATGGGTGGCACCGGGCCCTGCGGTTACGCCGCTCTCAAGGCACCGTTCCTGGGCCTTGAGCCATAGACGACCCCCCGCTCTGTAGCCCTTATCCTGCGGAGGCGATCATGGGATCTGTAATGGACAAGTCATTCAGGACACTGGAAGGTTACTTCACGGAGAACCATGTCATCCCTGTCGGCCCCCACTTTCCATTTACAGGGACTGGGACGGCAATACGATGGCCGTCGAGGTAGGCTTCCCGGTTAGTCCGCACGACCTGGCAAAGGCCTCCGGTAACGTTCTGGCAGGAAAGAGCCCCGATGGAAGGGCCCTGAGGCTGCTGCATATAGGGGCCTATTCAGGTTTGAACGCTGCCTATCGCCGCCTTGAATAAGCAATGAATGAAGCTTCCCTTTCACCGAGCGGCCTCACCTGGGAGGTCTATCTCAGCGGACCAGGAACGACCGAGGAAGCCAATTTTGAAACGGAAATTTTAATGCAGACGGCGCAACCGTCGGCATAGAGGCCCATAGCATGCCACGACGCTGCGTCGGCCTTCGGCGATGAAGGGTGCTTGCTAAGGACGGATGATCGCCATTAAGCTGCTGGCAGCTCACAAATGCGGTGCTGTCAGTTCGGAAACTGACCACAGCAAATGGGCGGGCAGGTGGCCACATGATATCGCTGAAGGGACGGTGGACTGCATACGTCCTCTCGGGCGCCTTGATCCTCGTTGCTTTCCTGATCCGGTTTAGCATCCACGACGTCCTGCCGAATTCGGCCATTGGCCTGTTGTTCACGCCCGCCATACTGGTGGGCGCAATTGCAGGCGGCTTGGTGCCGGGGCTGCTGAGCACTGCAGTGTCAGCACCTCTGGTCGTATATTTCGCGTTGGGCCGAGACGATGCAGCGACGGTCGTGGTCAACATTCTTCTTTTCGTCGTTGTTGGCGCTACCATCGCTTGGTTGGGTGGTTCTTTCAAACGGGCACATACCATGGCGAAGGAGAGTACGCGCGCACTCCATCGTCGCGAAGCCCACCTCCAGTCGATCCTTGACACGGTGCCCGACGCGACGATCGTCATCGAAACGGACGGTACGATCGTTTCCTTCAATGCCGCAGCGGTGAGGCAGTTCGGCTACCGTCCCGAGGAGGTGGTTGGCGAGAACGTCAGCATGCTGATGCCGGGCCCCTATCGCGAGCAGCATAATAGCTACCTTGCGCGCTATTTGAGCACTGGTGAAAAGCGGATCATCGGGATCGACCGAGTGGTCGTGGGCCGGCGCAAGGACGCATCGACCTTTCCGATGAAGCTCGCTGTTGGTGAAATGCGCTCAGGTAGCGTGACATACTTCACCGGGTTCATCCGTGACCTGACAGAGCAGGAGGAAAGCCAGGCCAGGCTCAACGAAGCACAAAGCGAACTTGCCCGCCTCTCGCGCCTAAACGAGCTCGGCGAGATGGCGTCGACTTTAGCGCACGAGCTCAATCAACCGCTATCGGCGGTCGCCAACTATGTGCAGGGTTGCATCCGAATACTCGACAAGATCGACTCGGAACCAGCAACCCGTATGCGGGGTGCCCTGTCTGAGGCGGCCAAGCAGGCGCTTCGGGCAGGAGAAATCATTCGTCATCTCAGAGAGTTCATCACGCGAGGCGATACCGAGCGCCATGCTGAGGACGTCAAGAACCTCATCGAGGAGGCGGGCGCACTTGCTCTGGTGGGATCCCGTGAGCGCGGCATTCGAACGGTGTTCGACTATGGCGAAGGCTTGGAACTGGTACTGGTCGACCGGGTTCAGATCCAGCAGGTGCTCATTAACCTAATGCGAAACGCGATGGAGGCAATGCGCGACAGTTCGGTCAAGGATCTGACGGTTAGCGCTCGCCTGGCTACAGCCGAGCGGATTATGGTCGAGGTTTCCGATACCGGGCCGGGGATATCGGAAGATGTTTCGCCTCAGCTGTTCCAGCCGTTCATAACCAGCAAGCCAACCGGGATGGGCATTGGCCTCTCGATATCCAGGCGCATCATTGAAGCGCACGGCGGCACGATAGAAGCCAGCCGAAACGGTGCTGGCGGCGCCACATTTCAGTTTACGCTGCCGACAATTGAAGAGGCCAGTCGATGAGCGGTGTCAACATCGTGGTCCACATCGTTGACGATGAGGAAGCAGTCCGGAATTCAGTCGCTTTTCTGCTCGGAAGTGCGGGCTTCGCCGTGCGCACACACCTGAGCGCAACAGACTTCATACGTGAGGCTGCTAGCATCCGGGCGGGCTGTCTCGTTACCGACCTTCGCATGCCGGACATGAGCGGAGTCGAGCTCCTGAAGCGATTGAGGGAAGCCGGCACACTTCTGCCCGCGATCGTCATTACTGGCCACGGTGACGTGCAGATGGCCGTAGAGGCCATGAAGAACGGTGCCCTGGACTTCATCGAGAAGCCTTTCAGTGACGATGTCCTGATCGAGTCGATCCGCCGGGCTGTTAACGCCGCGCAGACGCACCAAAGAAACGAGGCCACCATCGAGGCCACGCGCCAGCGGCTGGGCACGCTAAGCGAACGCGAAATGCAGGTTCTCAACGGCGTGGTGTCTGGCGAGCCGAACAAGACCATCGCCTTCGAGCTCGGCATCAGCCCGCGAACGGTGGAAGTCTATCGCGCGGGGTTGATGTCCAAGATGCAGGCTAAGAACCTCCCGGAACTGGTCCGGATGATTTTGAGCATCGAGTCTCAGAAAGGTGATGACTCATCGGATTCGTTCTTGATCTAGGACAATCCACCAAAGTCTAGGGGCGCTACAAGAGATCAAGGCGCTTGGTTCATTGTGGCGCCGGGAATCCAGCTCCATGCCTAGACGCCGCCTGCTCATCATTGCGCCAGATAGCGATCTGCGGAGATCGCTGGAGTTCCTACTTGAGGCCGCAGGGTATGCGGTTACGCCTCAGGCTGACATCGCCACCATCCCCAAGGATCAACTCTTCGACTGCGCCGTCCTGGACCATCGGGCGATTGAGAGACCTGGAAGCCTCGCGGAGCTGCAGGTGATGTCGGGGCCTATCGTCCTGCTCGCTGGCAGTACATCGCCATGGCTCGAAGACATGGTCTTTCGCGTGGTTCGCAAACCGCTTCTGGGCGAACCGCTCATTGCTGCTGTCGAGGCTGCTCTTCGTTCGGCAGAGCGGGGCCGCGGGGACGCTAAGTAAACCCCCTAGGAGTCGCACCGGAATATTCTCGTGAGAAGAATTCGGCCAATTTCGGTTCATTGGAAACCGAGGACACGGCCATGCTGATCCAGTCGCTTCACCCTTCTTCATCGCATATGGCCGCACCTGTAACCCAATTTGATCCTGTGCTGCGGTCGCTGCTGGCAAAAGCCCGCCCTTGCGCGGTGTCGTTCTACAATCCGAACGAAGCAATCTATGGCCAGGGTGAGACCAGTGGTCCACTCTATCTCGTGGAATTCGGCACCGTACGGATTTGTCGCTTAACGGCTGATGGCCGCCGACAGATCAATTCGTTCCACTTTGCCGGTGAGGTTTTCGGTTTCGAGCCCGGCAGGGAACATCAGAACTATGCAGAAAGCGTGGACGGCACCGGTATTCGGCTGCTTCGCCCGAATTCCGATGCTAGGCTTGGAGAGGATGCCCTGACCATCGCGCTGCGGACAATGGCCCGTATCCAAGACCATTTGCTGCTGCTTGGGCGAATGAACGCATCGGAGAAAATGGCCGCATTCCTAGTCGATCTCCATGAGCGACAGGACGCTGATCGAATTATCGATCTGTCGATGCAGCGCAACGATATCGCCGACTATCTTGGCCTTACTTTTGAAACTGTGTCGCGTGTGCTGAAGACGCTCAAGGACGCAAGACTGATACGCCTCCCCACCGTGAGCCAGATCGAAGTCCTCGACTTGGCCGGCCTCTGCGGGCTGGCCGAGTAGCGGTTCCGGTTTGTCTCGGTCGTGGGTGGGCCGCAGCGACTGAATATTTGCTGACGCCCGCGGGTTCACTTGGAGCATGATCCGGTCGGCCGTGGACCGCCATACCTGTTAGGTCTTGCTGGGCGGAACGCCACCGCCGTCATGGTCCTGGTCAGCGTCCGATGGCGGGGCCTCCCGAACAATCATGATCTTGACCTTGGCCACAAGCCCGGCAATGGCGGTAATGACGGCCAGCCAGGGTGCCGCACAGCAGACTCGACAACTTTCTTCCATCTCGGCGAGGGGGCGCGGCGCAGGAGAAAGTTGGCCAGGACAAGCGTGGCAACTTGGCGCCGCAAGTACCGGCTGGTGATCCAAGTCGCCGCAATAGTAAGGCTTCGGTACAGGCCAGCCTGGCTTTTCAATACGCGCAGCAGACGGCCGTAGAAGGGACTAGATCTCGTCTACGGCTTGGCTGAGCAGGCCCTGAACCTTGCCGGCGACCGCCTGCAGCGCATCGTTGTCGATAGCGGTCATGGACGCCACTGGATCAATGGCGCTGACTTCAATGGCGCCGTCTTCCAGCTGTCGCACGATCACGTTGCAGGGCAGCATGGCGCCGGCGCGCGGCTCCAGTTTCAGCGCCTCATACGACATCTTTGGGTTGCAGGCGCCCAAGATCACATAGGCTGGAATGTCGACCTCCAGCTTGGCCTTCATGGTTTTCTGCATATCGATCTCGGTGAGCACACCGAAGCCTTTCGTTGCGAGCACTTGCTTGGTGCGCGCTACTGCATCATCGAATGCGATGCCCCGTAGCTGCTTGTCGAAAGTGTACATGCTGATCTCCTTGCCTGATGGAATACGATAACCGCCACGGCACGAGGCCGCAGACGATCTGGGAACGTCCAGCGTCACTTCATCTCGGTGAGCCGAAGGTATGGACGGGGCGCCTCCCAACCCTGAGGGAACCTGTTTCTGGCCATGTCGTCGGTTACCGAGAGCGGTATGATGACCCTGTCACCCGGCCGCCAGTCCGCCGGCATGGCCACCTGCTTCTTGTCGGCAAACTGCAGCGCATCGATGACCCTGAGGATTTCGTCGAAGTTGCGCCCGACATTCATCGGGTAGGTAAGGGTGAGCCGGATCTTCTTGTCCGGGTCTATGATGAACACCGACCGCACCGCCTCGGTAGCGCTCTGCAACGGATGGATCATGTCGTAGAGCCTTGCCACCTCGAGGCTGGCATCGGCGAGAATTGGGAAATCGACATTGGTGTGCTGCGTCACGTTGACGTCGTCGATCCACTTAAGGTGCTCGACTGCCGTATCGGTCGAGAGCCCGAGCGGTTTGGTGTTGCGCTTGGCGAATTCGCCGGCAAGTTGGGCCGTCCGTCCCATCTCAGTAGTGCAGACCGGTGTGAAGTCGGCCGGATGGCTAAAGAAGAACACCCAGGAGTCTCCCGCCCATTGATGAAAGCTGATCAGGCCCTTCGAGGACTCGATGCTGAAATCAGGCGCGGTGTCGCCGATGTGAAGTGACATTGTCTTGGTTCCTTTGCGTTGGGATATGGGCGAAACGGGCTCGGCTGGCCGGTGCAGAAGCGACGGCATGGCCCTGGCGATATCGGGCTACGCTCTGCCGAGCATCCGCTTCAGGGCGTCTGTTCTGAACCAGAAGTGCTGGGTCAAGGCCGCCAACAGGTGCAGAGCAATAAGCAGGATCAGGAGCTTTTCTGCGATCGAATGCGCCTGAGCGGCCGTGGTCACGCCCAGTATCCAGGCGGCGGCGCCGGACAGCGGCATGCCGATCAGCAGCACGTAGAATAGGATATGCGTGCCGCTTGCCACCAGTTTCAGCGCCGGGTGCTCGTCTGCAGGAAGCGCGGGCACCCCTCGGGTGAGGCGAAGCACAAGGCGCCAGACGACGAGAGCCAAGATCAGGATTCCGATGGCGACATGAGCGTTCGGTGCCGGGGCCGGAGCATTGGGTAGCGTGCCGTCAATTCGTCCGGCCCAGAGTCGCACAATCTCGTCATGCACCACGATCTGAAACAGGACCAGAAGCGCAATTATCCAGTGCAGAGCAATCTGGGTCTTCGAATAGGTCTGCGGTGCCATCAGGTATCTTCCAGTTCTGTGGGGCCCGGTTCATCCGGACAGTATTATCTGACCCTGCCGACCCCATACTTGACTGGGATCAAATGGCCGAAGGTAAAGGCCCGATCGTTCGACCGGCCTCGCTCGGCACCGATCCGATCCGACCGCCCGGCCCCCTTCACCGCGAGTCACCACGCGTGCTTCAACGGCATGGTTCCCGATGGCGACGGCAAGGTCTCCAAGTACGAATTCCTCGGCGCGGCAACGGCCCATCACCATGCCGCAGACACGGATGGAAAGGTGTCGCCGTGGGAACACCGGCGCCAGAACTGGAACTAGGACCTGAATATGCACAGAGCACTTATCTCGGCTTGCCGCTTCTTGACCACCGATACCGGTGGGGCGGCGTCAGAGGCCTAAGGCAAGATGAAATAGATGTAGGCAGCGTAACCGGCGAGGAGAATTGCACCTTCCCGGCGGCCAATGCGCAATCCTGTCCAAGCGAAGATCACGAGCAATAGGGTAACACCGAGCATGACAAAATTGTCGAAGTCGACAATCTCAGCGGGGACCGCGCCAGGTACAATAAGGGCCGTTGCGCCACCGATACCGAGGATGTTGTAGATATTCGAGCCTACGATGTTGCCGAACGCGACATCGCCCTGCTTGCGTAGCCCTGCTACGACCGAAGTTACCAATTCGGGCATGGATGTGCCGACTGCGACAATGGTCAGCCCAATCACTGTTTCCGAAATAGCGAACCCGCGCGCCAGGGAAACCGCCCCATCAACGAGAAAGCGTCCGCCGAGAATGACAAGGACAAGGCCTCCCAGCGCGATCAGGCCTGACACGACAACCGAGCCCCCCAGCCTTTTCGACGGCGCAAGGCCGACATCCGTTTGTTGTAGCGCGAGACTCTTGTCGTAAATGGCCCCATGGCCCTGTGGAGCTGACGATCGCTCCTGCCGAAAGGCAAGGTAGACATAGGCGACAAGCGCACCGACAAAGACGATGCCAATGCCCCGGCCAAGCGGCATGACGAATGCGAATGCTACAAAGGCCGTTACGACAGCAAGCATCACGATGCCGTCACGTTTCAATGCCGTTGAAGCGATCATCATTGGGCTTATTATGGCCGCAACACCAGCAATGAGCAGCGCATTCGCAATATTTGAACCGACGATGTTGCCATAGGCGATGCCAGGCGCATTTGCGAGCGCTGCTTGCAGCGAGGTGACGAGTTCCGGAGCCGAAGTACCAAAGGCGACCAGAGTCAATCCGATCACGAGCGGCGAAACACCCAGACGGGTCGCAACCTGCACGGCGCCACGGACCAGAAGCTCGCCGCCCACGACCAGCAGAACGAGCCCTCCGAGGAGCAGAAACCATATCTCCATCAGATTCTGTCCTCCGGCTTGTAGGAGAATGCGGCAACTTGCCGTAGACGGTCAGCTTGACCTGCTGGCCGTTCTGAACGACTGGGCCGCGAACATGGCTTTAAGACCGCAGAACGCGCCTTCCCGCCCACTCGCTTACGGACGCTCACCCAAGTTTGCATTCATGCCACTTGCCTGGGCAAGGTCGGTAATGCTGTCGTGAAGCAGCTGCACGGCATAATGCGGATTGTGGGCATATGCGCCACGGTCCTTGGCAATAAACTGATAGTTGTAAGCAGCCCGCAGAAGCGCCGGTGTCCAGCCCGCGTAGCGGTTAGCCGGCGTCGTCTCTGCGCCACCGAAGAAGTAGTAAGGGAAACGGTCCGCATAAGCGATCGGTATGCCGGCGACGTTGGCGGCATAGTGAGTGATTGTGTCCTGCAGCTGTGCGTGTAGCGCTGCGATCTCCGCATGAATGCCGGTTGAGATATTGCCATCGCCGTCGAAGTCGGCACCTGAAGTGCGGATAGCTGTGAGTTCGGCGACTTGGTGGCAGCCGGTGCAGGTCTCGACTTGGACCTGCGAGCTGTGAGGGTCGTGACAATCTGCACAGGCGGCAAAAGACGGCACGTGGGCGAAGCGCCCCGAATAGGTGCGCCCAGGATATTCATAACCGCCTTTGACCTCGCTGCCGTACAGGGTCGCTGCGGCCACTGCATAGTGCGGGTTGATGAAGCGCAACTCGGAATTGACGTCGTGGTCCGGTAGTTCCTGGGTTGCTGACGCCACGTCGATACCGGATTGACGGCCCTGATGGCAGGTCATGCAGGTAGCTGTGCCGTCGGGCGGACTGACCTCGAGGCCAGACGGGAAGTGAACGCTGCCGATATCCGACACACCGGGTTCGTGGCAAGTCGCGCAGTCGATGACTCCGCCAGGGACGATCGGGTGCGACACCTCGCCTTTGGCTGAACCGTCAATTCCGTAAAAACTGCGGAAGCCCTCTCCGGAATGGCAGGTAGCACAATTGGCGGGAACCTCGCTCTCGCCTTGCCAGTGCGTAAACGATGCAGACGAGGAATCGGCATGCCCCGACTGCCGCCACAGTTCAATAATCTCCAGAGTGGCTGGCGATTGCTGGGCAAATGCGGACCCGCATGCCGCCAGAAGCATACCCGCAACGGAAGCGAACCTAGTCAGCCTGAACATTGCGTTCTCCTCCCTGCCCAAGTTGTCACGCAACTTATCAGTAAAAGGTCCAAGGGAGTATTGATCTAGAACAATGTGCCGGTCAAATTTTTGGCTTATGCTCTTGGCGGAAAGCAAATGAGGCGAGGATGAATATAGTCATTCGTCACGGGCTTCCGCTGCCTTTTGCAGGGGCATTGCCGGACGGGGAATTTGTCCCAACGCGTGTCCCCAGAATAGGGCTTGCGGGCGCCGACTATCCCGGCATCCGCGCCGAAATACTGGTCGAAGCAGGGCAGGCAGTCGCCTGTGGCAGCCCGCTGTTTCAGGATCGGAAGCGAACGGAGATAGTGATTACGTCTCCATTGTCCGGACGGATCGAGAAGATCGAAATCGGCCCTCAGCGGCGGCTTTCCCTGCTGACAATATTAGCCGAGGGGGAGGACACGGTACGATTTGAACTGGCGGCAACCGGCACGCCGGCGGGAGTGCGGTCGCTGATGCAGCAGGCCGGGCTTTGGCCGGCTCTTCGCAGTAGGCCGTTCGACCGGATACCGGCACCCGATGCCGAGCCAGCGGCGGTGTTCGTCACTGCGATCGACACGCGTCCTCATGCGCCTGATCCTGCGGTGGTCCTGGGTGGGATGGAAGATAGCTTCGCTCGCGGCGTAGGCGCGCTCAGCCTTCTGACGCAAGGCCAAGTCTATGTTTGCCAGGGTGACGGCGTTGATCTGGTGGAGCCGCAGGACCGTGTCTCGGTGGTGCGATTCACCGGATTCCATCCCGCCGGACTTCCCGGCACCCACATCGCTAGCCTGCATCCGGCGACGTCCAGCGCACCTGTGTGGCATATCAATTATCAGGACGTGGCAGCGCTCGGACAACTGCTCGCGCGTGGCACCATCGATTTTTCGCGCAGCATCAGCCTTGCCGGACCTGGCACGCAACAGCCGCAGCTATTGCGGGTTCCGATGGGAGCAGACCTTCACGCCCTATCCCGCCCGCAACTGACGCCTGGACCCAAACGCATTCTTTCTGGCGCCATACTCGACGGGCGCGAAGCGCAGTTTCTCTCGCGCTATCACCTGCAGGCGAGCGTGGTGGCCCGCGTCGAACCGCGCGCCCGCAACTGGCTTATCGCGGCGCTGGGCCGCGCCTCGGCACCGGCGGCCTTTGTGCCAACTGCAGCAGTTGACAGGACCCTGGGACCAGACATGCCGGCCGTTCCACTGTTGCGCGCGCTCAGCATTGGCGATGCGGACCGGGCAGCACAAATGGGTTGTCGGCAGTTGGGGGAAGACGATCTGGCCCTCGCGACCTATGCGACGGGCGGTGAAACCGATTTCGGAGCGCGGCTGCGAGCGGTGCTCGACATGCTCGAGGCGGCGTGATGCGCGGCATCTGGCACAGGGATACCGTTTCCTGGATCATCGTCTCGGCGATGCTTCCGGTGGTAGTGGCCGCGAGCCTGGATCTCGGATTTGCCACCATGCAGCGCTTCGGTGTGGCGCTTGCGGTGATCAGCTTTTGGCAAGGCGTATTCCTGTTCACACGGGCCCAGCCGCTGTCCCCCATCGCGCTGGTCACCGCCTTTGCGGTTGCCGTGCTGGCGTCGGGTACCACCGAGATGTGGCAGATCGTGCTTGCAGCCAGCTTCGGCACCGTCATGGGTGAACAGATATTCGGCGGCTGGGGGCGCAATGTCGTCAATGCAGGCGTGGTCACCTTGGCCTTCTTCTATTTCGCCTTCCCCGAAGTACTGCACACCGGCACCGGTCCGCTGGTTGCGGTTGCGGCGGGCTTCGGCGCGCTTCTTCTGCTGGTGATGGGCGTGCTTTCGTGGCGGATCGCTGTGGCAGCGACCATGGGGTTGGTGCTGGCTACGTTTGCGCTCGGCCAAGACCCTGCGGCGCCGTTTCTTGAAGGCAGCCTTGTCTTTGGACTGGTTTTCCTGATCGGCGACCCGGTCGCCTCGGCGTCCACCAGAATGGGGCGCTGGGCATATGGCGCGCTGGCCGGAGCACTGGTTGCGATCTTCGGCTGGGCGGATGCAGGCATAGATGCGCCGCAGGCGGTGGTGTTCGCCACCCTGCTTGCCTCGCTCTTTGCGCCACTGCTCGATGCGGCCGCAATCGCGGTGGTAACGCGAAAATGGAGGGGCGGCCATGCCTGATCTCAATCCACTGAACTGGTGGGCGCGACTCCTGGCCCTGCCCAATGAGAGCCGGACAAAGACGATCTCCATGGCGTTCATCGTGTCGGGCATTTGCGCGTTGCTCGTTTCGAGCGCTGCTGTGCTGCTGGCGCCGATGCGGGATGCCAATCTCACGGCCGAACGGGAAGCGCGGTTGGCCGCAATGCTCGAGAGCATGCCCGGCCTCGCCGACATTGTCGCCCAATATGGCGCGGACAGCCTCGAAACAGTCGTCGTCGACCTCGAGACCGGTGAGCCGACCGATATCGACCCGGCAACCTTTGATATCGCAGCGGCGGCGGAAGACCCCGAAACGTCCTCGGCCATACCCAGCGAGGCGGACATAGCCGGTCTCGGGCGCCGGGCCGACCTGGCCCCTATCCACATCCTGCGTGCAGACACCGAATTGCGCCTGGTGATCCTGCCGATCTGGGCGGTTGGCTATCAATCAACCATTCGGGCACATCTGGCCCTTGAGGGCGATCTCAACACTGTGGCCGGGCTCTCGATCATCGAACAGGGTGAGACCCCAGGCTTGGGCGCTCGGATCGAGGAGCCCGCCTGGCAGGCACTGTGGCCGGGCAAGGAACTCGCCGGAGAGGATGGCGAGATCAGGCTGTCGGTCGTCAGGGGCCGGGCGACCAGCGCATTCGAGGTGGATGGCATCACCGGGGCGACCCGCACCGGCAACGCCATCACCGCCGCGATCCATTTCTGGCTCGGCGAATACGGCTTCGAAGATGTGCTGGCCAATCTGCGGCAAGGGACGGGACTGCAATGAAGCGGCTGCAGCATCTTTACGCTCCCTTGATCGACAACAATCCGGTCACCCTGCAGATTCTAGGCATCTGTTCGGCCCTAGCGGTCACAACCTCGATGACGACGGCATTGGTAATGTCGCTGGCACTGATTGTGGTGCTTGTTGCCTCCAGCATGATCATCAGCGCGATCAGGCACCATATCCCCAGCTCCATCCGCCTCATCCTGCAGATCACCATCATCGCATCGCTGGTGATCGTCGCCGACCAGGCGATCCAGGCCTTCGCATTCGACATCAGCCAGCGCCTTTCGATCTTTGTGGGCCTGATCGTCACCAATTGTCTTGTGCTTGGGCGGGCCGAGGCCTTCGCCATGCGCAATCCGGTGGGACTTTCCGCTCTTGATGCGCTTGGCAATGGGCTCGGCTATGGGCTGGTGCTGTTGCTCATCGGTTTTGTGCGTGAACTGTTCGGTGCCGGGACACTGTTCGGACAAACGGTGTTTCCAACCATCCATGATGGCGGCTGGTTCACCCCGCTCAATCTGATGCTGCTGGCGCCCAGCGCCTTCTTCCTGCTCGGACTGCTGATCTGGGCCATCCGGTCGGTCCGCCCTGCCCAGATCGAGCCCGCCGACTATGAGATTTCCATCGAGCCGAACAGGAGAGCGCCGTGATCGATCTCTTCGTTCGCTCGATCTTTGCCGACAATCTGATCCTCAGCTTTTTTCTGGGGGTCTGTACCTTCCTGGCAGTTTCCAAGCGACTCGATACCGCCGTAGGGCTCGGCATTGCGGTCATCGTGGTGCAGACAATCACCGTACCGCTCAACTACCTGATCCTCTCGCGCCTGCTCGCGCCCAATGCCTGGGACTGGCTCGGACTTGGCGGGGTCGATCTCACCTTTCTCGGCCTCATCGCCTTTATCGGGGTGATCGCGGCGGTGGTGCAGGTCCTGGAGATGGTGCTCGATCGCTTCGTGCCGGCGCTTTACCGCGCGCTTGGCATCTTCTTGCCGCTGATCACCGTGAATTGCGCCATTCTCGGGGGCAGCCTGTTCATGGCGCAGCGCGACTATGATTTTGCAGAAAGCGTCGTTTTCGGCCTCGGCGGGGGTATCGGCTGGGCCCTCGCCATCATGGGACTGGCTGCGATTCGCGAGCGGCTGAACTATGCCGACATTCCTGCCGGTCTGCGGGGGCTGGGCATGGCGTTCATCGTCACCGGGCTGATGTCGATGGGCTTCACCGCCTTTTCAGGTGTGCAACTATGATCGAGATCGCGCTCGGCACGGTTCTGATCATTGTGCTGATCCTGGCTCTCTCAGGAATGGTGATCGGCGTGCGGTCGATTATTTCGCCATCTGGGCCTGTACCAATCACCATCAATGGCGGCACAGAAATCACCGGTCACACCGGGCAGAAGCTCCTCAGCATTCTCAACGGCGCCGGCATCCCGGTACCGTCAGCCTGTGCCGGCGCCGGAACCTGTGGGCTGTGCCGCGTCAGGGTCATCGACGGCGCCGGCGCGCCCCTGCCTACCGAACTTGCGCGACTGACACGGAGCGATCTCAAGCAAGGCCAGAGGCTTGCTTGCCAGGTGATGGTGCGTGGCCCATTGTCCTTGGGCGTAGCGGACGACATTCTCGCCGCCGAGAGCTGGACGTCGCAGGTACGCTCTGCCCGGATGCTGGCGCCACTGATCCGGGAGCTGGTTCTCGACGTGCCCGAGGCAGTGACCTTCGCGTTTCGGGCGGGGTCATATGTCCAGATCGAGGCGCCGCCCTACGCGCTCGATTTCGCATCACTCAAGGTCGAGCCCGGCTACGCACCTCACTGGAAGACGCTAGGATGGCGGCGATTAAAATCGGTCAGCCGGGAGCCGGTGCACCGGGCCTATTCTGTTGCGAGCCGTCCGGAGGACAAGGGGCAGATCGTTCTCAATATCCGCCTGGCAGTGCCGCCGGCCGGTGCGGATGAAGGGGTGCCGCCGGGCATTGTCTCGTCATACCTTTTCGGCCTGCAGCCGGGAGACAGCGTGGCCGTGTCGGGTCCGTTCGGCGAATTCCACGTGCAGGATACGGACCGCGAGATGGTGTTTATCGGTGGCGGCGTCGGCATGGCTCCATTGCGGGCAATGATCCATGAACAGCTCGCCGCAGGCACGAGACGGAAGATCACCTTCTGGTATGGCGCGCGCAGCGGCATCGATGTGTTCTACAAGGACGAGTTCGATGCGCTGGCGCGGACACATGACAATTTCCGATGGACACTGGCGCTCTCCGAGCCGCAGCCCGAGGATGATTGGCGCGGTGCGACAGGCTTCATCCACGAGGTCGTGCTGCGCGAGCATCTGAGGGATCATCCCGCGCCCGAGGCCTGCGAGTACTATCTATGTGGCCCCCCGCTGATGATCCAGGCGGTGCTGGGGATGCTCGACAGCTGCGGGGTAGAGCCGCACGCCATCTTCAACGACGATTTCGGGATATGATCATGCTGACAAGACGCAATTTCATGGCCCTCTCCGCCGCAACCCTTGTGACCGGCGCCGTGCCGGCGCTGGCGCGTCAGCTTGCCACTCTTGGCGGCGGGGCCTTCGGCTCATATTGGCGGCTGAGCGTGCCTCAGGGGATCGATCATGACGCGGTCAGCATAAGCCTCTCCCACATCATCGCCGAGGTCGACCGCCTCTTTTCTCCCTACCGGGCGGACAGCGTACTGTCGCAATTCAACCGCCATGACGGCACGGACTGGCAAGTGGTGCCAGGCGCATTCAGCACGCTTGTCGGGCAAAGCCTGTCGCTCGCCCAGATTTGTGGCGGCGTCTTCGACCCGACAGTGGGGCCGGCAGTGGCTCGGCATGGCTTCGGCCCGATCAGCGGGGTCACTGGGTCCTTCGAGGAGCTTGCCGCCCAACCGGGCGCGGTCCGCAAGCGTCGGGGCAGGTTGACAGTGGACCTGTGCGGCATCGCCAAGGGCGAGGCTCTCGGTCGTATGGCGGCAACGCTGGTGCAGTCAGGCGTCACCGACTTTCTGCTCGATCTTGGCGGCGAGGTCATCGCCCGTGGCCAGCACCCGGAGGGGCGCGGCTGGCACGTGGGCGTTGAGATGCCGGGCGGCAGCGGGGTCGCGCATATCCTTCGGCTGGACGGCCGGACGGTGGCCACGTCCGGCAACAGTGTCCAGAGCTACGCGCATGCCGGCAGATCCTATGGACACATCGTCGATCCGGCGAGCGGACGGGCGGCGGATACGAGACTGGCTTCGGTATCCGTTCTCGGGCGCGACCCGGCGCTGGCCGACGGTTGGGCGACCGCGCTTGCTGCCGCCGGTGTCGAGAAGGGCGTGGCGCTGGCCGAGCGACGGGGGCTTGATGCCTTGTTTCTCGTGCGCGAAGGCGACAGGCTGCATTCGGTCTTCACGGGTGACTTCTCTGCCGCGGTTGAAGTCTAGGAGGCGACGATGGCTGTGTTTCTGTCCGCGTTAGTGGTTTTTGGGCTCGCCGTCTCTGCCATGGCACTCGGGGTCATGGCGGGCCGG
Source organism: Devosia sp. (assembly GCA_040218355.1). Classification (GTDB taxonomy): domain Bacteria; phylum Pseudomonadota; class Alphaproteobacteria; order Rhizobiales; family Devosiaceae; genus Devosia. The sequence continues at coordinate 385,718 of JAVJRP010000022.1, forward strand.
GCGCCGATCAAGGGGTCCTGCGGGGGCCTGTCATGCATCGGCAAGCTTGATTGCGAGGCTTGTCCGCATCGGCATGGAGGGGAGAATGCCCATGACTGAACGCCGCACCATAGCCGACTTCATGGTCACCGACGTCCTCACCGTGCCGCCCGGCATGGAAATCCTTCACGCTGTCAGGCTGCTGCTCGATCGCAAACTGTCAGGAGCACCTGTTGTGGAGGAGGCCGACGAGCTTGTCGGCATGCTTACCAAGAAAGATTGCTTCAAGGCGGCATTAAATGCGGCCTACTACAAGGAATGGGGCGGCACCGTGGACCAGTATATGACCCGAGCGCCCGAGACCTTGGATGCCGGGCTCGACATCGTCTCGGCTGCGGAGCGTTTTCTGGCCACACCGTACCGACGCTTTCCAGTAGTCGAGGACGGCCGCCTCGTGGGCCTGCTCAGCCGTTCGGACCTGCTGCGGGCTTTTGTCCAACTGTCTTGAGGGCGGTATGAAGCGCCAAGGCGCGCGCCTGGATGCAACCTTGGCACTGCGCCATCTCCTTGCCCCAGCGCCCCGACAGTATAGCATCGGCAGTCCCTGAGAGATTTGCCGTCAACCGGACTGGAGCAATCGAAACACGTGACCTATGACCAGATATTTCTCTTTGTTCTCATGGGCCTGGTGTTCGCGTTCCTGGTCTGGGGGCGGGTTCGATATGATCTCGTGGCTTTCGCGGCTTTGCTCATCGCCGTCGTCGCCGGCGTCGTGCCGCCAGATCAGGCATTTGCCGGCTTCGGGCAGGAAGCTGTCGTCATCATCGCATTGGTCCTGATCGTATCGCGGGCCCTCGCCAATGCCGGCGCTGTTGAGCTGATCGCCAGGCTGGTGATTTCGTCTGATCGAGCTCTGTCCAGCCACATTGGCATCATGTCGATCGTCGGGGCGGCCCTCTCGGCGATCATCAACAATGTGGCGGCCCTGGTCATGCTCATGTCGCTCGATATCGAGGCTGCCAAGAAGGGCAAGCGCTCTGTCGCTCGCTCGCTGATGCCCTTGTCCTTCGCCACAATTTTGGGTGGCATGATCACTCTCATCGGAACGCCGCCCAATATTGTCGTCTCGCAATTTCGCGAGCGCACGCTGGGCACACCCTATTCCATGTTCGACTACACGCCGGTCGGCCTGACTTGCGCCTTGGTGGGTATTGCCTTTGTCACCCTGATCGGCTGGCGCCTGCTGCCTGCCGCTGGAGCCGCCGTCGCGGGCCATGAACAGGACAAGGGATTGTTCGTGGCCGAAGCGGTGTTGGGGGAGGAGTCCAAGAGCCTCGGCAAAACTCCGGACGATCTCCTGCCATTGGCCGAAGAGCACGACATCACCCTTCTGGGGATAGTGCGGAACGGGCGCCGGCTTCCTGGCTTTTCCGCGAGCACCGAGTTGCGCGCCGCCGACATGCTGATCCTTGAGGGTGATCCGAAGTCCATCGAGGCATTCATCGGGGCGGCAAATCTGGAGACCCTGGGCACCGAAGATCATGTCGGGCTCCGAGGAAAGTCCCTCACCCTGATTGAAGCGATAGTTCCAGACAATGCGCGGATGGTCGGCCGCACCGCTCTTGGCCTGGGCCTGCGAAACCGGCGTGGTGTGGCGCTTCTCGGCGTCGCCCGGCAGGGTCGCCGTTTCCGCCAGCGCGTTCGGAAACTGCCGATTCAGCCAGGCGACGTCGTGCTGCTGCTAGGGCCGGAAAACCGCGTGAACGACGCGATCGACTGGCTGGGTGTGCTTCCCATCGCGGAAAGGAGTCACTCCGTCATTCAACGCAGCAAGGCGCTGTTCGCCATTGCCGTGTTTGCCGCTGCTGTGGCCGGCTCGGTGATGGGCCTGTTTTCACTGGCTGTTGCCCTGGCCATGGTCGTTAGCATCTACGCCTTGTTCAACATTATTGGCCCGCGCGAAGTCTATGAATCGGTGGAATGGCCGATCATTGTCCTGCTGGCCTCGCTGATCCCGCTCGGGCTGGCCCTCGAAACCTCCGGTGGAACCGAGCTGATTGCAAACGGCATAGTTTCGCTCACAGGCACATTGCCGACCTGGGCCATTCTGACATTGCTGATGATAGTCACGATGACCCTCTCCGACTTCCTCAACAACGTGGCCACCGCGCTGATTGCCGCCCCTGTCGGCCTGTCCATCGCCCAGACCCTGGAGGTCTCGCCCGACCCCTTCCTGATGGCAGTGGCCGTGGCGGCGTCGTGTGCCTTTCTGACCCCGATCGGGCACAAGAACAATACGATAATCATGGGTCCGGGCGGATACCGCTTTGGAGACTATTGGCGGATGGGGCTGCCGCTGGAAGCCATCATCATCGCCGTCGGTGTCCCCTCGATCCTGTTTTTCTGGCCGCTGTGAACTGGAGCGAAGTGCGAGGCCCAATCAAGCTCAAGGCCACTCAGGCAAGGGCAAGCTGTGGGGTGCCGAACGAGTGTGCGTGCCGACATCCAACAAACATTCTCTTCGATGGATTGATTGAAATCAAAGGCGTTCGAGAGTGGCCCTTTAGGTTAGCTGAGCCACTTTTGGAGTAAGCGCTATGCTAAGTGACGTTCTCTTCCCGCTGCAAGCCTATCCGACCCCAGATGCACCTGACACGGTCAGTAGCTTGCTCCGGCTTGCAGCGACTTTCGCGAGCCACGCAGAAGTTTGTCCCCTTGAACTGTTTGTTCCATCTGTTGGCCACAGATGGTCGAGGCTGTCACGGCACTCATTGGCCGCCTGTTCGGGGTGAGCGTTTAGCCGTCGGCGACCGTCGGTCGATCTACATGTGCTCAACTTAGTTCGCTCACTTGATCCAGGACAATGCGGCTCTTGGCTGTTGCTGACATGCTGCCGCAACCATTCAGGTTGTGGCGCACTGTAGTCAGGCAGTTCACGAGGTCACCTGACCGGTCCGCTTTGCGACCGGCAACCTCGGGCAGCGAGAGCAGAATGGTCGGCTATCCACGTCATTTTCACTAGCTACCAGGAGACTCCCTATGATGCTTGCAAAGGGCACGACAATCGCCGTTGCCGACGGCGAAAAATTCAACCTGTTCCGCAACTCCGGTGACGAGGCCGGCCTCAAGCTCGAAGCACTGCCGCGCCTTGCCATCGAAAGTAGCGCCAGCACGAGTGGCGGGCACCAGAGCAGTTCGGGCAACCCCGATCACGGCCAAGCCGGCGAAGACGGATTTTCGGCCGGCACGGTCGACTATCTCAACCAGCAGGTTCTGAGCGGCGCCATCAAGGGGCTGGTCATCATTGCCGCGCCGCGCGCGCTCGGTGAAATGCGCAAGCACTATCACAAGACCCTGGTAGCCCTGCTCCAGGGTGAGATTGCCAAGGATCTGACAGGGCATTCTATGACAGAGGTCGAGCGCGCGATCGCTTCAGCATGAACGGCTTGGTCCGGCTAACCATTGGAGTAATGCTCCTTACCTCTGCTGCTGTTCCGACCCTGGCCGATGACGCAGTGGTCGCGGGCCAGGTTCTTGTGCAGATGTACTGCACCGATTGCCATGCAACGGAGATGACCGGCGAAAGCCCGCTGGCCATCGCGCCGAGATTTCGAGATCTCCACCTGCGCTACGACGTCGAGCACCTTGCCGAGGCTCTGGTGGAAGGCATCGTCACGGCGCATCCTGAAATGCCGCCGTTCGAATTTGATCCTGATCAGGCATCAGCCATAATCGCTTACCTCAAGACACTCGAACCGGCGCAGGCCGGTTCGTCCCTGCCGAGCAACACAAAGGACTGAGCCAGTGAGCATGAGATTTGAAACGAAGGTTGCCCTGGTCACGGGGGGCGCGTCCGGCCTCGGCGAGGCAGTCGCGCTGCAACTCGCCAAAGAAGGGGCCAAGGTTCTTGTTGCCGACCTGGACGCGTCCGGTGCGGAGGCTGTCGTTCGGGCCATTGAAAAGGCTGGCGGCATCGCATCACCCTTCGAACTCAATGTCGCCGATCCAATGGAAGTAGAAGCAATGGTGTCGTTCGCCGAGCGCACTTATGGCGCCCTGCATCTGGCGGTCAACAATGCCGGCATTGGAGGGCCAAGCGCACCAACGGGCGACTATCCACTCGATGGCTGGCAGAAGGTCATCGACGTCAATCTCAACGCGGTCTTCTTCTGCACGAAATATGAGATTACCGCGATGCTGCGCGCCGGTGGCGGTGCCATCGTCAACATGGCCTCCATTCTTGGCTCGGTCGGCTTCGCCAATTCGTCTGCCTATGTCGCCGCAAAACACGGCGTGCTGGGCCTGACCAAGGCCGCGGCCGTCGAGTATGCGGCCAAGGGCATCCGCATTAATTCGGTGGGACCGGGCTTTATCGACACGCCACTGCTCTCGAAAAACCTCGATGCAGCCACACTCGGCGCAATCGCCGGGATGCATCCAATCGGGCGGCTGGGCCGCTCCGAGGAGGTTGCGGCGCTGACCTGTTTCTTGTTGTCGGATGAGGCCTCGTTCATCACCGGTAGCTACCACCTCGTCGATGGTGGCTACGTGGCCCAGTAGTTCGCAGGTGGCCGAGACAAGCGTTGTTACTCAACCTTCCGCGCTGCGCCGGTCGGTCGGCCCGTTCCAGCTGACACTCTACGGCTTGGGCAGCATGCTCGGATCAGGCATTTACGGCCTGATCGGCCAGGCTGCCGGTCAAACCGGCAATGCCGTCTGGCTGGCGTTTCTTGTCGCCATGATCGCGGCTCTGCTCACCGCTCTGTCCTACGCCTCACTGGGGTCGCGCTATCCGCGTGCGGGCGGCGCGGCCTATGTGGCGGAGCGGGCTTTCGGCATGCCGTTGCTCAGCTTCGTGGTTGGGCTGGCCGTCGTCTGTTCGGGCCTGACATCGATCGCAACGCAGTCCCAGGTCTTCGCGGTCAACTTGGGCGCGCTGCTCAAGCTGACGTTCTTGCCCGTCTGGGCCATTGCCATAGGATTTCTGCTCATCCTCACGGGTCTGGTGTTGCGCGGCATCCGGGAATCGATGTGGGTCAACGTTGTCTGTACTCTGATCGAGGCTGCCGGACTGCTTCTGGTCATTGCCGTCGGCATTCCCTATTGGGGTTCGGTCGATCTGCTGGAGACGCCCAATATGATCGGCGGGGACGCCTTGGTCGTGCTGGTGTTTCAGGGGGCGGTGCTGACCTTCTTTGCCTTCATCGGCTTCGAGGACACACTCAATATCGCTGAAGAGTGCCATGATCCACAGCGGACCATTCCAATCTCGCTGGTATCGGCGATGTTGATCGGAGCACTGATCTATGTCGCCGTGGCTATCACGGCCGTGTCTGTCGTGCCGTGGCAGGAGCTCGCCCTGGCGCCAGCCCCATTGACTGAGGTCATGCAGCGCGCTGCACCGACCATCCCGGCGCTTGTATTTACCGGCATTACCCTGTTTGCAGTCGCCAACACGGCGCTGGTCAACTACGTCACCAGTTCGCGCATGGTCTATGGTATAGCCCGACAGGGCCTGCTTCCCAAGGCGCTCGGACTGGTGCACCACCGCACGCAAACGCCGCACATGGCGACGGCCGTCCTGCTGGTCCTGCTCATTCCATTGGCCTTCTTCGGCAGCATCGCCCAGCTGGCATCGGCGTCGGTATTGCTGCTGCTGGTCGTGTTCGCTGTCGTCAATGCCGCGTTGTTCATGCTGCAGGGTCGCCCTGGCGAGACGAATGGGAAATTCGAGGTGCCACGATGGGTCCCGGCATCAGGTGCCATGGTCTGTGTCGCGCTGATTGTGGTGCGCGTGAGTTCTGGGGACTGGCAGGCGCCGGTGCTGGCCGGCGCCATGCTTGCCGGCATTGTGTTCTTTCATGCCGCGCTGCGAGCGCGGGGGCTCAATCAAAGCAAGGCTTGATTCTGATCAAGCCGTCGTAGCGACCACCGGGATAAGTTCGTCCACTCAAAGCGAGACCAGCCATGCTCGATTATGCGGTAACGGCCATGCGGCAGGGCCCATCGGGGAGCATCGCTTCGGCGCGGGCCGCGGAGGTTCAACTCGATACCACACTGGTCGGGCGAGACGACGCGTTCAATCCCGTCGAGCTGCTGTTGGCATCTCTTGCCGCCTGCATGATCAAGGGCGTTGAGCGCAGTGCGCCAATGCTCGACTTCCAGTTCCGGGCGGTCAGCGTCCGCCTGCGCGCGGTGCGGCAGGACGCGCCGCCGCTGCTGGTCTCCATCGACTACGAATTGATTGTGGATACGGACGAGCCGACACGCCGCCTGGAGCTGTTGCACACCAATGTGCGCAAATACGGCACCATCTCCAACACGCTCGCTCTGTCCGTGCCGCTGACCGGGACGTGTCGAGCAGGCATTGGCGCTTGAACGCGATGGGGCCGGGCGCAGGCTGGTTTGGGATGCGCCAGTACGGCCTTGTTGCAATTGCCCTGCTGGGGCTGACAAGTGGCGCTGCCGCCTTCTGGCTCGGCCGCACGGACCTGTCCGGGCTGATCTGGGGAGCTGCAACTCTTCCCGTCCTGCTCGCGCTTGTGATCGAGATCATCGGGTCGCTGCGTCGTGGCGACGTGGGTCTGGATCTGGTGGCGGCCTTGTCGATGACCGCTGCGCTGGTTTTCGGCGAGACGCTGGCGGGCAACGTCGTTGCATTGATGTATGCCGGTGGCCAGTTGCTGGAAGTGTTTGCGCAGGGCCGTGCGCGGCGCGAGATGACAGCGCTCCTTGGCCGCGTCGCCAGCACCGCCATGCGCTATGGCAAGGACGATCTGGACGAGGTGCCGATCTCGCAGATCGTGCCGGGAGACCGCCTGTTGATCCGCAAGGGTGAAACGCTCCCGGTGGATGGCCACGTTGCGACATCCACCGCCATGCTCGACCTTTCCGCCCTGACCGGCGAGTCGATGCCTGAGCAGGTCGCGCCGGGCGGCGAGGGCCTGAGCGGCGCTACCTCGGTTGGCGCACCGTTCGATTTGATCGCCAGCCGCCCTGCGGCCGATAGCACTTATGCCTCAATCGTTCGGCTGGTTGAAGGCGCGCAGGCGAGCAAGGCGCCGATGGTCAGGCTCGCCGATCGCTATGCTATCTGGTTCCTGGCCTTCACTGTCACCGTCGCCTCGGCTGCCTGGTTCGTGACAGGCGACCCGATCCGCGCGCTGAGCGTGCTGGTCGTCGCCACGCCGTGCCCGCTGATCCTCGCTGTGCCCGTGGCCATCATCTCGGGCATTTCGCGTGCCGCCCGTATCGGGGTGTTGGTCAAGGGAGGGGGCATTCTTGAGGCGATGGCACGCATCGAAACGGTCGTTCTCGACAAGACCGGCACGTTGACACATGGCCGCGCAACAGTGTCAGTCATTCGAGCGTCCAGTGGATTCAGCGAGAATGAGGTCCTGCGTCTCGCTGCGAGCCTTGACCAGGCTTCGAGCCATGTCGTCGCCGCAGCGCTGATCGAGGAAGCCACGAAACGTGGGCTCACATTGTCAGTCCCCCATGGGGTTGACGAGACGGCCGGCGCGGGTCTCGTCGGCCTTGTCGACGCCAGGACGGTAGCCGTAGGGTCTGAGGCCTACATTGTCCGATGGGTCGACGCAGCTGGTCCTACACCCGACCAACATGGCATCCCGCCCGACCTGATGACCGTTGCTGTGTCCTGTGATGGGATCCTTGCGGGACTTATTGTACTTGAGGATCGCGTGCGCAGCGACGCGGGTCAGTTGCTGAGCAACCTGCGCTCCGCGGGTGTGCGCCGGATTGTACTGGCGTCAGGTGATCGCTCCGCGATCGCCGAGTCTGTCGGCAGGAGCCTTGGCGTCGATATGGTGCTGGGCAGCCTCGACCCAGCGGGAAAGGTTGCGGTCATCAGGCAAGAGGCCGCTGGCGGTCACACCATGATGGTCGGAGATGGAGTCAACGACGCGCCCGCGTTGGCCGCCGCCGATGTCGGTGTGGCGATGGGCGCCCGTGGGACTGCGGCTTCATCGGACGCTGCAGGCGTCGTTCTGCTGGTCGATGAACTCGCCCCTCTTGCCAAAGCGATCACCATTGCGAAGCGGACGCGGGGCATCGCGCTACAAAGCGTAGTGGCTGGCCTGGGCCTGTCCATCCTGGCGATGGTTGCAGCCGCCCTTGGCTACTTATCGCCAGTTCAAGGCGCTCTGCTGCAGGAACTCATCGATGTGGCCGTAATCTTGAATGCGCTGCGCGCCTTGAGGTAGAGGAAACATGGCTCATGTACGCCTACTAAGGGTCAAGGGAAAGGTCAAAGCCGCCAGACCGTTCATGGTCCCGCTTAAGGCACTGGCTTTGAGGATTGTGGGGCAGGGGGCTTCCATAACCCGCCGGGCAGGTGCGCGCCCCATTTCTGCCGTTCAGGCTAAGATCACGATCTCCCGAGAACTGCCGGTCCACCTGCTCAATCGTGATGGCGACAACAGAGTGGTTCGCAGACTGACGAGTGTCGCCGCGGAAATGCGTTGGACTCCGTTGAAGGCAAACGCGGCGATGACGTGACCCTCGTAGAAGGCAGGAATGACGCCATACTCTTGAGGAGATCTACGGGTTGAGGTCAGGGCGTCAGCCAAACAGTGAGACAACATTGTGCTTTTGCCGTGGGCGTGGCAGGGCCTTCGGAGCACTGGACACGGGAGGCCTCCACTTCAGCGCTTGCTCCTGCCTATGTATCTCGCTCAGGATTTCAGTGAAGCCATAGGGTCGAGTGACAACTCCATTGGCCCCCATCGATAGAAGTGGCTTGCGGAAATCAGCTCTGACCGGCGCCAGTAATATCGTCCGAAAATAAGGAAACGCTACTTTCGTTCCTCGCAATTTGGCAATGAGGGAAGTGCTTGGCGAAGCAACGCCACGATAATGCAAGATCACAATCCGAACGGGGGTCAGCTTCAGGAAGGTAGACAAGCTCTTCGGCTCCCCAAAGCTCACGCACTGGTAACCTTCCTGGGCCAGGCCTGCGTTTGGGCGCCAATCAGGACCTCAGCTTAGGCTCCCCAATGCGGCGAACTTCACCTAGGATCGGCGGGCGGCCATTGCTACTAGGATGTCAAACTCGACAAAACGCAAACCGCAGCGGGCTTGGGGCCCAGATCAATCTGGATTCCCTTGCCGACCAGAGCAGCGCTACTGAGGCAAGGGCACCCCTAGGCGCTCACGTCAATTCGCGGCCTGCTATCTTGGTACTTGGGAGAGGCTTCTATTCGCCATGGTGGGTATGTATCCCTGTCTGTTGAGAGTTGCCATCGCCGCTGAAGCCTGATCCGCGGCAAGATCATATTCGACGACCAGGATCGGTTTGCCTTCCTCCGCCAGCAAGGCGATGAGACTTTGGGACTCTTGCACCGTATTGGCCGGGTTGGCGGCGCCTCGGCGCTCGACATTAAAAAGCAGGTCTTCCTTGCCTAGCCCATCAATGTTGGCGCGATGGTCAGGATCGGTGAGCAGTTCTTCTGCATTTTGCTGGAAGATCAAAAAGCCCGGGCGGCGTTTTTCGGAATAAGCCTTCAGCTCGGCGACGAAGGCTTTCATGTCCTTCCGCGCTTCGCGCCCCTGGCCGTAATAGGCATCTACGCGGTCGAGATAGGCGCCATCAAAACCCTGGTCGATGATGGTATCGAGAAGGGCGCCGGGGTGTCCGTAGATCAGCCGCTGCCAGTCGGGATCGGCAAAGTCGACCGCATAATTGCCTGGCCAGTCCGGATTTTCTTCCCCAAGCCAATCGGGGCCAGTCTGGTCCCAGCTCTCTTCCCAATAGGTCCGGTAGCGCTCCGCTTCACCGATGCTGAGATAGCTCAATACGATCCGTGGCGCCCCATCGGCATTGCGCTTGAGGCCGGCAATCGTGGAATTGGGCAGCGGGCGAGCATCGTCACCGGCGTGATCCACAACTAGAAGATGGACATCGACCACCGCCAACTGGGCAAGATCGAGGTTCTGTAGCTGGTAACCCCAAGTGTCCACTGCGTTCAATTCTGGACCTGTTGATACATGCCGCGCGGAGAAAGCTACCGCCATTGCAGCAAAACACAACAGGGCCATGGCGCTGGCGATCCGCTTTGGTGTCCACATTCGGTTTCTTAACTCTCAGGGGCTATGCAGTTGAGGTGAACCGAGAAAACACATGCTGGGGGTGCTGTGGCCGATAGGCAAGTCAGTGGTGATAGGAAATACCGATTTCCGACGTTCATCCTTGAGTGGACGTTTGAAATGTCTGCGCTTTTCCTGCTCGCAGTTCTCGCGGGGCCCGTCGTTCACGAGTGGTTTGACGCCAATGCGCTCCCAGTGCGTGTAAGTCTGCTCTGGATCCCGGTCATGGTTCTCTCGCTGCACTACGGTCTCCTCAGCGGCTTGATCGCGTCCACCTTCGCTTTCGTCATTTACACGATGCAGTTCGGCTCTGCCATTGGCGTGGGCGAGAGCATTGATGCCTTCGCGCTTCGTCTCGGCCTTGAGCCTCTGCTCTGGACAGTTGTTGCTGCTTTTCTGGGCGGAATGCGGACGATGGCGCAGGAACATGCGCTAAATCTAGGCCGGGAATTGGCCGAAGAGCGGAACAATGTGGCGGCCATGACGGAGCGATATTCGCGCCTTCGTGATCGCGTTGAGTTTCTTGAACGTTCCCTCACCGTAGGTCGCGACCCGCACTTGCGCCACACCATTCGCAAAGTCGACGCACTGTCGGACATGTCGGCCAGCGATTGCCGCGACAGCCTATTTGAGATCTTCACCTCGGCCGCCAATGGCGCAGCGCTGACGCTCTTCATCTGTGATGGCCGGGTCCGCACTGAACTTCCGCGTCCGGATAAAACCGAGAAAGAGAAAAGCGATATTCCGCCTGCAGCTATCTTCCCTGCGCTGGGTTCATCTGGCCGCACTATTCTCGAGGTTCATGTTGATCGAATTGACCCCGAACACTTCACCCAGGCAGATCAGCTATATCTCTTTGAGTTATGTGAGCGTGTCGGCGCGCTTCTGGACAAGCGTGGTACGCTGGATCTGTTACGGTTGGCCGTGCGGAGCCGGGTGGCATGACCGCGAGCAGGATTGCCTTCTATCTCGCGGTGGCCGTCGCGGATGGCGCTTTGATCTGGGCAGTATGGAGGGGCTTGATCCCCGTCGGGTTGGCCGTCTCGCTGCGCGTCGCCGTGCTGGTAGCATTGGGGGCGTTGATCCTGCTCGCCCTGCGTCGGCAACTGCCGTCCCAGCGTTACCTTGAGTGGCTCATCCTTACGTTGGGCGGACTCGTCGGGGCGCTCGCGTCAGCGGTCATCACAGCCCGTCTCACGACGGTTGATAACCGCGCTTCGCCCGAATTGCTCGATTGGTATGAAACGCTTTCCGGGCGCGGCAAGGCATTTGAACCGACGGCCCGCGCCGAGCACACTTTCGAATTCGGCACGATCCTCAATCCGGATGCGCCCACGCTCAAGGACATCATTGCCAATGGCAGCCTGGCCGCCAAGCGGAGCGCCATAGCCTATCTCACCTCGGCCTATCACCGCGACTATTATGTCATTTTACGCCAGGCGCTGGCCGATCCGGAGCCGACCATCCGCGTGCAGGCGGCGGCAGTGCTGACCGGTCTTGGGCAGGAGGCCCGTGACGATCTCGATCTGCTTCTCGCCAAGGTGCCGGAGGCGCGAATGGAGGACATCACCGCTCTTTCCGCTGCTATCACCAGGCACATCACCAACCATCTGCTGGATGCCGAAGGCATGCGTCAGGCCGCGCTGGCCATGGCCAACCTTACTGACCGCGTCATTCAGTTCGGCGATGAAGGGCATCATGCCGACATGCTGGCGCAATTGGTCTGGGGCTGCCACGCAGCCAATAGCCGCGACACCACGATCCTGCGGGCCATGCTCAACAAGTTGGTCGCGACACCCTTGCCAGAGCCATCGCGATGATTGCCGATCTACCGCAGCGCCGACGCAAAATTGCCCGCCTTGCCGGTGAGCAGGAAGCCGATATCTGCCTCATCGCCGAAGGCTGCTATCCCTACGTACCGGGCGGTGTATCGACCTGGATCGACTGGCTGATGCGCAGCATGCCCGCGCGCCGCTTCGCCGTGGTGGCGCTGCTGGCTGCACCCTCCAAAACCCCACCGCGTTACAAGTTTCCGGACAATCTCGTCGATTTCTCCGAAATTATTCTGAGCCCGCCCGGCTCGGCGCGCATTGCGGCCGAGCGCCTCGGCCGCAATGCCAAAGATATACAAAAGCCGCTCTACACCTTCATGGAAGAGGGTGGACTCGACGCCCTGGGCAATCTCACAAGATCGGTGCAGAAGCTGCAGGCGGCCGGGGTCGATGCCACGCGATTCGTCCGGTCGCGCGAGGCCTATGACCAGGTGCGCGCCCATTATCTCACGCGCATGCCCGAAGCCTCATTCATCGATTTCTACTGGGGCTGGCGGTCCATCGTGCAATCCGTCATCAGCACCATTCAGGCCCCCATTCCGCGGGCGAAGGCCTATCACGCCATTTCGACAGGCTATGCGGGATTGTTTCAGGCGCGCGCGCATATCGAGACCGGCCGCCCGACCTTGGTAACCGAGCATGGCATCTATACCAATGAGCGCCGCATGGAGATCACGCTGGCGACCTGGATCCGGCAGGGGCTGCGGCGGCGCATCTCGGTGCACAACGAATTCCCCGACATCGACGGTCTCTGGGAAGGCACATTCGAAGCCATCTCGCGCACCTGCTACGATGCGAGTGACCGCATCACCACGCTTTATGGAGCCAATAGCCAAGTCCAGGCGAGCGATGGGGCGGCTCCAGAGAAGCTGGTTGTCGTGCCCAATGGCGTCGATGTCGAAGGCTACGCCGGCATGTCCCGCGCCGGTGCGGACCAACGGCCGACCATTGCGCTGATCGGCCGTGTGGCGCCGATCAAGGACATCAAGAGTTACATCAAGTCCGTCGATCTCATCCGTCAGGCTGTGCCCGACATTCTTGCTCTGGTCATCGGCCCGACCGATGAAGACGAAGACTATTTCAGGGAGTGCGAGGCGCTGGTCGCCAAGCTGGGCCTTGTAGAACATATACGCTTCACGGGCATGGCCAAGATCAAGGACTGGCTGCCCAGCATCCATGTTCTGCTCCTGACTAGTCTTTCCGAAGCGCAGCCGCTGATCATTCTCGAAGGCGGCGCGGCGGGCATTCCTTTCGTCACCACCAATGTGGGTGCCTGCGAAGAAATGCTGCTGGGCGCGGCAGACGAGACTCCCAATCTCGGTCCGGGCGGTATTCTGGTCGGCCTGGTCGATCCGCAGGCAATCGCCGATGGTGCCATTTCCCTTCTCACGGACAAGGAACGGCGAACGCGTTTTGGCGACAATCTCAGGCGGCGGGTGAACAAATACTACCGGGCAGAGACGGTGATGGCGCAGTATAGCACTCTTTACGACTCCGTTCTGGAGGCGCGCTGAATGGCCGGGATCGGTTTTCCTCTCCTCAAACTCTATGAGCGGGCAAATCTCAGCGGCCGCGTGCAGGCGGTCGGACACGCCATGTTCATCGCTGCCGGACCATCGGTTCTAACCATCATCTGCTTTACCATGATCCACATGCTGACCGGAGGCCGGGCAACCGATGCGCTCGTCGGCTTTCGCGTGGCGGTCGTCTATGCCTTCGCCATCGCCTTCATTGTCGCCGCGCCGATTTCGCTGGTCGCGGTCCGCCTGGTTGCAGATGCGTTCAGCGGCCGCGACTTCTCGCTCATGCGTGGCGTCTATGTGTTGGCCACAGCCTTTGGCGCCCTCATTGCTGGTGTAGCGGCACTGGCGGTTTTCGGCTGGCGTTCGGGCTGGGATATGGACTTCGTCGTTCCCGCCGCCCTGCTATCGGCTCTGGTCACCTGCCTCTTCGTGGGCATCAGCTTTGCGACGGCGGTGCGCGAATATCGCACAGTGACGCTGGCCTTTGGCTCGGGAACGCTGTTGAGCGCCGCGCTGATCATCTGGGGCATCTGGGAAAATCTTGACGAAAGCACCTTGCTCCTGGCCTTCCATGCGGGGCTGTTGCTGGCCTGGGCGGGTATCAGTTTTCCTCTCTTTGCGACGTTCCCCGAGGGGCAGCGCGGCATCAGGGATCTGGCCCTGGCGCTGTTGCGGGCGGTGCAAAGGCACCGAATCCTCGCGCTTGGTGGCTTCCTGGGGGCTTTTGCGATCTGGATCGACAAAATCCTGCTCTGGCCCGCCGGGGTAGAAACCATCAACGGGCTGATGCACCGTCCCCATTATGATAGCTCGGTCTTTGTCGGCTATGTCCTGATCGTGCCGGCGATTTCGGTCTTCATGGTGCTATCGGAAACCGAGCTTTTCCGCGGCTTCCGGCAATACCAGCACGTCATCGAAAGCCGTGGCCGACTGGGCGAGATCGACGGGGCTCTGGGGGAAGCGCGGGACCACGTGACTAGGCTGATCTTCCGCATGTCCATGATCCAGCTCTTTGTCTGCGTGATCGCGGCCATGGCCGCGCCGGTGCTGATTGCCCAGTTCAATCTGGCCTTTGGCCAGATCAGCACGCTGCGGCTTCTCGTCCTAGCTGGCGCCTTTCAGTTCACTTTTCTTGCCAGCGCAACGGTTATCCTCTTCATCGGTGACGTTCGCCGCTATGCACAATTGCAGGCACTTTTCTGCGGGCTCAATATCGTGCTGACCGTGGGCCTGTCCTGGCTTCGGCCGGACCTTCTCGGGTTGGGTTATTTTCTCGCCTGCGCCATTTCGGCCGTTTTGGCCTATTCCTGGCAGCGGCGCAGCGCCGACGACCTCAATGCCGACGTTCTGGCGCGGGCTTAGGGTGACAGAATTGAAGAAGCTGGTTCTCTCCTTCCTTCTGGTGCTCGTGCTGACACCCTCCGTTGCTGCCGAGACGCTCAAGCGCCACGTTCTGGCGCTCTATAATGGTAGCGACGAGCGATCAATAAAGGACACGCGTCTCCATCTAATGTTGGAAACGCCCTTCAATCATCTAGGCTATATCCTCGATTATCGGGAGATGAGCGCTGGCCTTCCCGATGCTGAAGCGCTGCGTCGGTATGCCGGCGTGGTGTCTTGGATCGAGGCCGACGTTGTGGTGGAGGAAGACTATTTCCGCCGCGCCAATGAAGCGATGGATGCTGGCGTCAAATGGATCGTTTTCGGCGACATCGGTGCATCGAGAGACAGTCGGGCGCATTCGGAGTATGACGGTTTTCTCCGCCGCCTAGGATTGGTCGACACGGGCGACTACATCACTGTCACCTACGACAGCACTTATGATGTGTTGAACAGGGATTACTTCGGCTTCGAGGCTCAGCTCTCCGACGTGCTGCCGGGGTACCCCGTTTTTGTCGCTGCGGGAAACGGCGAGGAGACCCTCCTTTCGGTCCAGTCGCCCCGAATGGCGCAATCCGCGGTATTGGCTGCCGTGACGGAGCAAGGTGGCTATATGGCCAGCGGCTTTGCCATGAAGTTCGTCGAGGACCTGCAACGGACCCTGTGGCTTCTTGATCCCTTCCTCTATCTCGAACGGGTAATGGACAAAGACCCTTGGCCGGTGCCGGATACAACCACACTCTCGGGCCGTCGGATCTATTTCAGCCATATCGATGGCGACGGTTGGGTCAACGCCTCCCAGGCCGAGCCAGGTCAAGTGTCTGCCGAGGTCATCCAGCACCAGGTCATCGAAGCCTACCCCGATCTGCCGGTCAGCGTGGGCCTCGTGGCAGGCGACATCGTTTATGATGAGGTCTATGCGCCTCTCGTCGAGCGGACCGCCAGGGACATCTTTGCCCTGCCGCAAGTCGAAGTGGCCAGCCACACCATGACCCACCCCTTCCTCTGGACCGAGCTCGTCGACTACGACCGCCAGGCGGAGCTGGACGATATCGCTGCCCGGGCGCTGGCAGAGTCGCAGCTTGCGCGCCTCGATACCAAGCAGAAAACGGTACTGGGCGATCCCTGGCGCTTCTATTCCGCCAACCCCTATCATGTGGATGAGGAAATAGCTGGCGCCCTTGCCGTGACCAATCGTCTTGCGCCGGCTGGCAAGACGGTTCAGCTCTATCTTTGGAGTGGGGATACCTCACCTGGGCCGGTCGAGTTGGCCGCGGCGCGTGAGGCGGGTGTCCTCAACATGAATGGCGGCGATACACGCCTCGATGGTGAATACCCCTCCTATACCTACGTGGCGCCGCTCACCCGGACGGTGGGGACCGAGCGGCAGGTTTATGCCGTCAACAGCAACGAGAACACCTATACCAACCTCTGGCGCGGGCCGTTCTATGGTCAGTATTTGCTGGAGGAAACATGGCAGCGCACGGGCGCTCCTTTCCGTCTCCGCCCCATGAACCTTTACTACCACATGTATGCCGGCGAACGGTTTGGCAGCCTGCAGGCCCTGACCCATCACCTCGACATTGCCCGTTCGACGGAAGTTGCCCCCGTGGCGGCTTCCCTTTATCCGCGCATTGTCGGCGGCTTCTTCGAGACCAGAGTCGAACAGCGGGGAGGCCTATCCTGGTCCGTCCGTGATTACGGCCATCTGGGCACCCTGCGCTTCGACGGCGTAGCTGACACCACGCAACCGAACTATGCCGCCAGTCGTGGCGTCATTGGACACCGTTACGATCAGAGCAGCCTTTATCTGGCACTCGACACCTCCCAAAGCACTGCAAAAGTCGTGCTCGATGATGCGCCCAGCGCAGTTCTGTCCCTGCGTCAATCTCGATGGAAAGTTTCCGGGGCAGATCTGGGCCAGTGCCGCTTCAGTGCCGTGCTGCAGGGCTTCGGCCGCCCAGAGCTGGAGCTGTGGGCGCCAGAGGGCGAGTATCGTTTTGCGCTGACGCAGGCAGGTGGAGCGGTCAGTCAAGGTACGGCCAGAAGCGAGAATGGCGTTCTGTCAATCGACACCGACATAACCTCCTTTGATCCCATCACCGTCACCGTCCGCTGCGCCGAGCTAGAACCATGACATGGGATGAGTCATTCGAGCGTCGTCTGCCGTTAATCTATGGCGTTGTCGCCATTGTCATAGTGGTGATCGCGGTGTTTTTCCTGCCCTCCGGGCCGGAGCAGCGATTGCAACAACTGCTCGCTGACCGGCAATATCGGGAAGCCAAGGCCCTCCTGGATAGGGAAGCGGAACGTGCTATGCGCACTGAGCGCGGGTGGGCCGATGCCATCGAAGTCAATATCCAGCTGGGCAAAGTGGACACGTTCGGTCCGCTCGTCGGCGACGCACTCACCACGTGGGCTGAATCGGACTGGCCGCGCGAGTACAAGACCGAAATCGTTGATGCATTGGGGACATTCGAAGAACGCGTTGACTGGGCCGAAGCTGAATTTGACCACACGCCGACGCTGCAAGGCTTCACCTTCCTCGTCGGCGCCATGCAGGGGCGGGGCAATACAAGGCGCGAGGGTGAATTTCTCCAGCGCGGCATCGACCTTGGCCTGGCCAATCTCACCCATGTGGAGCGGCTGGCCTATATCACAGCCGCTGAGGGAGACGCGGAAGCCGCGATCAGGCTCCTGACCCAGGTGGTTGAAACATCGCCAAAACCGCCTCCCCAAGCGCGGTTGAGCCTTTTCTCCCTGATGGTGGAGAATGGTCAGGCGGTGGCAGCTGTTGACCTCGCCGTCCGCACCGGCCTCGACCCGAACGATACGGCCAGCCGCGGTGCCTACATCTTCGCACTACGAGAAGAACTCAGAGACTCGGTGCATGAAATAATTGGCGCACTTTAGCGACTTTTTATGGGCCGCTATGACTGAGCGCCCGTCACTCGGTGAATTCATCAACGGCGTGAGCATCGATCTGATGGGATCGGTCTAGAAGATGGACTCACTCAGGCTCCTCCGAACGCCGCAGGGCCGTATCGACGTTCTCACGCGACAGAACGCCTGTTGACACCAGCGCGTTGTTGATGGCAGCTACAGCCAGATAGAGACCCTGCAATTGTAAGTTCGAGACGTTGCTAGCTTTCTCTGGACCACTTGCGAAAAACCGTTGTGGCGACAGGTGCGATGCAATGGCCAGCATTAACCAGACTGCCACCCCTAGGCTTGAATTTGATGCGGTCAGCCGCAATGGTCTGGCCGAGGGGCCGGTGGCGGAAAGAATACGCACGACGCGTGCAAGTGTCGGTATCCTGGTTCAAGTCCAGGCTGGCCCTCCACTTTTTGGGGCAAGAGAGCACAGCACTGGCCCTTAGTCGCCTCGGACCATCCTCGTCGACCTCAGCGCCGCGCTCAACTGATATGCTGGCAGGACTGGCACAGCGAACAATGCAAAACGGCAATTGTTATTCTTGGCTGCCATGTGAATGCGCTGGCAAGAGTCATTCTCTCGATGCGGCGCGACGCTGCCTGACGAACTGTTCGCCTTAATCGTTCTCCCCGTTGGCCGATGTTGGCCAAAGGAGAATGAAAATGGGTATCTCACAATATGACCCCGCCGCCAGAGGTCGGCCGGCTTGGAACGCCGGTCGGCAAGTCGGCGCAAAGCGGGCGCTTAAGGTCCGGCAGATCTGGGCAATCCGGTTTTTTCTGGACCGGGAGGGCCGAATGCGCGACCGAGCGCTGTTTGACCTCGCCATCGATAGCAAGTTGCGCGGTTGCGATCTGGTCAAGCTCAAGATCGGCACACTGGTGACCGGTCATGACATTCGCGCCCGGGCGATGGTCATCCAGCAGAAGACCGGCCGACCGGTCCAGTTTGAGATCACCAGCGATGCGAGAACAAGTTTGCTGGCGTGGCTCGAAAGGCGAGGGGGCTCGGTAGAGGATTTCGCGTTTCCGAGCCGAGCCGATCCGAACGATCACCTGAGCACCAGGCAATATGCCCGGTTGGTGGATGAATGGGTGATCGCCATCGGTCTTCGCAAGGAAGAGTATGGCACGCATTCGCTCCGTCGCACCAAGGCCTCACTGATTTACAAGGCCACCGGCAATCTCCGCGCCGTGCAGATCCTTCTTGGCCATACCAAGATCGAAAACACGGTTCGGTATCTGGGCGTTGATGTTGAGGACGCACTGGAACTGGCGGAGCACACAGAAGTCTGACGATCAGCGGCCCCACCGCAGGTGAGGCCGCACGAGTGGACACCGGGCAAGCGCGGTGTCCGGTTCGATATCTGGAACCGGACGGTCAGCATCCACATGATCATGTCCTGTTCAAGAAGAACTCCGGACCATCGCTGAAGCGCCCCATTCCGGTCATCTAGGAGCCTTTGGCGGTTTCCTAAAAGCTGCCGTCCCTGAAGGGCGTGGCAGACGGCTCAAATGGGGTGGGTAACTGACAGACTGCTTTTGGGAGCGCGATTGCGAAAGCAGAAGTCTACGGTCTCTCCGCGCGTCATGCAGATTGTCCGACACGTATCATGATGCAGTCTGTGATCTACGCCTGCCCTTTCATTCAAACTGCGCCGAACATCCTATTGCGTTGATTGCTTTTTTTGAATCACTATGCCGCAACCAACGGAGAAGCGGCATGCAAAAGGCATTGGCATTCGGGTTCGTACTGGCAGGGTTGCTTTCTAATACTGCAATTGGTGGCGCAACGACTGTCACCACCACGGTCACTGCGCCAGATGGCACAGTGACCACGACTACGACCACGACCACGACTGAAACTAGCGAAACAGCTTCGACCGATGAGCCTGTGGAGCTAAGTGACGCGCAGCAGGCCGCAGCTCGTTCAGTGGTAACAAATGTCCTCGAATTCGCCCTTCTGCATGAAATGGGGCACATGATGGTAGGCGAATTCGACCTGCCGGTGCTGGGCCATAGCGAAGATGCCGCTGACAGCTTTGCGACGACCATGCTGCTCGTTGCCCAGCCAGACGACACTGGCAACACGCTGCGCGATGCTATGAAAAGCTGGTTCTTGATTGGCACACAGGAGCTGGAAAACGATGCTGACGACTTGTCGCTGTTTTACGACGAACACACCCTGTCCATTTCGCGCGGCTTTGAGATTTTGTGCATGATGGTTGGTAGCAATGCCGATGGTTTTGCTGCCTTGGCCACCGAATACGGCATGGATGAAGACCGCCAGAGTGGATGCTCCTTCGACTTCCAACTGGCCGCCAATGGATGGCAGAACCTGTTGGCCCCGTATTCGATTGACGGTGGAGTCAAGCCTGCCGACGGCGGCATTGATGCGGCAAGCGTGGGCGCTGACGAGGGCACATCAACCGAAATGGTAGATGGCCCCCTGACGGTGTCTTATGAGGACGACTACGAATACAGCGCACTTGGCTTTGACGAAAACCTGCTTGCGAGTTCCAACGTCCTTGAAACCATGGCATCCATGGTGAATGCCAGTTTCCGCATGCCGCGCCCGATTAATATTGTGGCCCAAAGCTGCGATGGCGATGCAAATGCAGCATATGATCAAGACGATGCGCAGATTGAGGTCTGCTACGAGTTTGTCGATTTGATATACGGGCTAGTCAGTACTGACATACTAGCAAACCCTGACAGTTATCCGACGACGGAAGCGGACGATCTGGCGAACGTTTCCTTGCCGATTGATCTGGATGTTCTGGCAGGTGTTTGGACCGTTATGGGTGTTGAGGTGCCCGATGATGACATTCAAGCACTTGTTGAGGACGATCCCACCTACATGGATGCTCAACTCACCATCACGGCAGATGCGATCACTTGGACCGCTGCTGGCCGGACTGGCACCCTTGACCCTGCCGATGACTGCGAGTCACCAATTTTCGACCTTGGTGGTTCCAGCTATTCGGTGACCTGTGGCAGCGATCCGTGGGGACCACCTGTCACCGACATGTCGATGCGCGCCAACGATACACTCATCTTCACGTGGTACGATGAGGGGAAGCTGCATCTGACTCGAAACGACGACACGCCCTAGGAGGCCAATTGCGGGACTACTCCATGGTGCTTTTCCATTCTCGATGTTGCGCGCGACCCCACGTGAGCCGACAGTTTTCGGGAATCTGGAACATCAAACTGAACGGCGGATATGGGGTCGACAGCGGCCAGGCTGAAAGGCGCCCCATTCAAGTCATTCAAGCGGCATTGGCAGTTTCCCGTTAGGTGCCATTCCCGCAGCGGCCGGCCAGTGTCGCGTTCGGGGTGGAAAGCTGCCGTTGCTGATGTCATCCAATGGCGGCAGCTATCCGGACAGTCATTGCCTACTTCGCCACGGTCGGTCAGGCTTGGTGGATATCAGTGAGAGAGGCACCCCGTGCAGGCAGGTCTAGGCCGCATCATCGTATACACGAAGCGTATTCCCGAGATGATAAGCTTCTATTCAGGGCTTTTCAGCTTCACAGCCGTGCAGCGATCGGGGGACAGGCTTGTCGAGCTCCGTCCGAATAGTGACGGAATCTCCATTCTGCTACATCCGGCGGCCAAGGGGCAAAAGGAGGGTCAGGCTCTTGTGAAGCTTGTCTTCGATGTCGAAGACGTGCCCGAGTTCCTTCGGCTTGCCACAAAGAAAGGCCTAGTTTTCGGACCGATTCACCAAGCCGATGGCTATGTTTTCGCCAATACCAAGGACCCATCCGGCAATTCCGTGTCCGTCTCCAGTCGCGCCTTTATGGATCGACCTGGCTGACGCTTCGGCGTTCGAGAAGTTCATCCTGCGAACGTCCGCTAAGGTTCGAAGCCGTCGTTCCGAAAGCCCCCGAATGACCGCAACGGGGTCGGCAGCTGCCTGTCGGAGAGGCGCCCCATTTTAGACTTTCAACGCGCTTTGGCGAAGTCCCGAAAACCGCCGGTCCGCTTTGACACAAGTGGTGGTAGAAACGGGTGCAGCATGGCCTGTCTGATACCGAGATATCGATCAGGATAGCGGACCTGCTGACGGTCAGTGACGATGCAATATCACATCAAACCTCTCTTCATCTGAAGGCGGAACGAAATGCTTGGTAAAGAGGTCGAACTGCTCTTCGCTGACGGCGAACTCGTGTTTGCCGTCCTCGTTTCGTTGGCGAAGACGGGCTTTGCAAACCTCGTCTGATACTTCGAGATAATGCAGCCGATGGGCGCAGTCCGCGCCCTCAAATAGGCCTCGCATCCATGCCCGCGTGTCCACAGTGTTTGCCGGAAAATCGAGCACTATTGAAAGACCTTCTCGAAGCACCCCGATCAGATGCGGGGCAATGGCGCGTCGCAGCCTGGCGGAACTACGGGCGTAGTCGGCCAAGTTGTGGAGCTCTTCTGGGTAGAGGCTGGCGAGCCAATGGTCTTCTCTTACAACGATTGTCTTAGGCGACTGGCCTAGCTCAGAAACGAGAGTTGACTTCCCAGCAGCAATTTTGCCGCACACCAAGTTCAGCGTAGCAATGTTCGATGACATGATAAGAGTCCTCAAGCGATTGTTGGTGACGGCTACCTAGCTGCGGCGTGGGGTGGACCTCAGCCCCACGCCAACCAGCAGCCAGATCGCGAATGCCAGTTCGGCAATCAGGGGTATGAAGTAGGCGATGGTTATGACCATAGGCTGATCGTCGGTCAGCAGGGTAAACCCGCTTCCGGAAAGATAGACCAGGCCCGATGCGGCAATTCCCAATGCGACCAAGCGGGGCGCGATGCCCGAACGCATGATCAGCCAGGCCGTCAGCAGGCAGTTGATCCCGAAGAAGATGAGGCCGAGGTCATAGCCTTGCCCCTGCAGTTCGAGCAATGCCTGCACCGCCCAGGCGAGATTGCCAGCTCCAAAAGCATCGGCAAAGTGCTCCCCGCGCAACAGCACCATCGCGGCCACCTGAAACAGGAGGTTTGCGGCAAGCACGATGGCCTGCGTTAGGCGCAGGATCATCGCGGCCAGCGCCACACGCGGCGCCACCTGGCGAAACAGCAGGAAAAGAAGGATCCCCACTGCAATATCGCTCAGGATCATGCCGATATCGGCGGCGAGGCTTAGCGAGAACAATCCGCTGGATGCCGCGATATTGGCGAGCGTTTGCGGGCCGTTGTCTGGAGCGATAAGCATTTCACGCACCGCCATTTCGCTCCAGATGCCCAGGGCGATGATAGCGAGATAGAACAGACCCGCGACACGGGCGATGCTCTTGTTGGAACGGTTTTCCTGGTCAGATCCGACCATGATGGTGTCCTCCGTTGGACTGTTGGGGATGGGCTAGCCGATCAGGCGGCCAGCGTTGAGATGTGTCTTTGGAAGCCCCGATGGACTGAACCGCCGCGGAAGGTGAGCCAGAGGCAAACCGAGATTTCGGCGAGTGCGGCAGGCATGATGGCCACGGGGGAGACCGTGGGTTCGAATGCCGGCAGCACGAACACCACGAAAAGATCGGTCCAGTAGCCAACCAGCGCCAGCATCATCACCACGCCCAGCAGACGCGGCACGAAGCCGGAGCGGTAGAACAGCCAGCCGATGGTGAAGCACCAGGCGCCGAAGAAAATGCCGTTGGCGGTGTAGCCATAGGCGTGCAGATCCAGCAGCAGGGCAACCAGGTCCTGCACCTGCTCGGGTGGAAAGGATGGCAGGGCGCCATTGACCAGCAGCAGCGCGCCGAAGTGATAGACTACGTTCGCGCCCATCCAGGGGAGCCGCAGGAGGTTGAGAAACAGCGCAAGCAAGGCGATAGGCTTGTTGACCGGCTTGAGCAGCATCCAGAACGCCAGGCCGAGCCAGGTGTCGAGCAGCAGCACCAGCAGGTCAGCGATCCCGGCAAGCCCATAGAGCATCTGGTTAGATGCAATATTGGCCATGGTGGCCGCGGTGTCGCCCTGGATGACCATGCCGGTGCGGACGGAGAGTTCGGCAAAGCCGGCAAGGACCGCGACGGCCAGATAGGCCAATCCGGCGGAGCGGGCCCAGTTGAAGTCATGCATGGTTTGAGTGGTCATCGGATCATCCTCGGAAATGGGCGAGCAGCATCCATCACCGATCGGGTCGGGTCGGTGCAGCATGCTGCCGCTGGGGTAGGAAGTTACTCGGCTGCCAGGATCGCCACGTCGTGGTGGTCGATCTCGAGCACGACATTGCCGCGCTTGTGGCCGCTCTGGACGTATTCATGCGCTTCAGCGATCTGGTCGAGGCCATAGCGCCGATCGATAATGGTCTTGAGCGCACCGTCTTCGATCAGGGTTTTGACTTCCGTCAGGCGACTGCTGAGTTCGGCATGCGGCAAGAGTCCCGTGGCCGAGAACATGGCCTTCCGGCGTCCGAATTTCCCGGTCCAGAGCATGCGGAGCAACAGGCCAAGGCCAAGTACCGGCGAGAGATAGAAGCCATCGGGCGTGAGCGCCCGCCTGGCCTTGCCGAATGGCACCTTGCCGACCGTATCGAAGATCACGTCATAGGCGCCACGCCGCCGGGTGAAATCCTCTGCCGCATAGTCGATGACATGATCGGCACCAAGGTCGCGCAGGAAAGCGGCATTGCGCCGGCTCGCCACCGCGGTGACTTCGGCACCCAGATGCTTGGCCAGTTGCACGGCGGAGGTACCAAGTCCGCCAGCTGCGCCGTTGATCAGCACCTTTTGTCCCGGCTGGATCGTCACCAGCCGCGTCAGGAAATTGTGCACAGTGAGCGCGCCATCGGTCACCGGCGCCGCCTCTTCATAAGACATGGTCATCGGAATGGTCTGGATGATCCCGTCTTCTGGCACAGTCACGAACTGGGCGTGGGCGTGAAATCCGACGGTCGTCTCTCCGAACACATCGTCGCCGACCGCAAAGCGGGTCACATCCCGCCCGACAGCTTCAACCTTGCCGGCAAATGCCGTGCCGGGCACCGAGGCCCTGGGCTTGCGCAGCCCCAGGAACAGCCTGCCGAACAGGGGCTTGCCCGTCCTCATCATCACGTCGGCCTGGGTTACGGCGCTGGCATAAATCTTTACAAGGATCTCGTTGTCCTTGGGGGCTGGCCGATCGATCTCCTGAATGCTCAGGACGTCCGGACCGCCATAGGCCTTGGCAATGACCGCTTTCATCTGTTGTCTCCTTTTGGATGCACCATCGCGGTGCCGATGGCCAAATGGGTACGGCAGACTCGCCCTCTGCAGAATTGACTAAATCCTGTATTCCGGTATGCACATTTGCATGGATTGGCGATCTGTCAGATTTGACTGGAACCGCGCCCGGGCCTTTCTGGTGACGGCCGAGGAGGGCTCGTTGTCGGCCGCTGCCCGCGCGCTGGGCATGGCGCAGCCGACGCTTGGCCGCCAGGTCGAGGCCTTGCAGGACGAACTGGGCGTGGTGCTCTTTGAGCGTACCGGCCGGGGTCTCGAACTCACCCCCAGCGGCCTGGACCTGCTCGATCATGTGCGCACCATGGGCGAGGCGGCAGGACGTCTTTCGCTCGGCGCATCGGGACGGGCACAGGCGCTCGAAGGCAACATCGCCATTACTGCCAGCGAGATCGACGCGGCCTATCTGCTGCCCCCCATCATCGAGAAGTTGCGCCGCACCGCCACGGGCCTGACCGTGGACCTCATCGCCAAGAACTCCGCTGCCGACCTGCGCCGCCGGGAAGCCGACATTGCCATCCGCAATTTCCGTCCAGACCAGCCCGAACTGATCGCCCGCAAGATCAAGGACGTTGCTGCGCGGCTCTATGTGTCAGAGGTCTATCTCGAACGCTTCGCCAAGCCGCTGAGCGTGGAAACGGTCGCCGAAGCCGACTTCATCAGCCTCTGGTCGCCCGATACCTATCTGGCTGCACTGGCGGGGGCGGGCCTGCCCATCGACCGCAGCAATCTGTCCATTCTGGCGGACAGCCATTTGGTCCACTGGGAACTGCTCAAGGCGGGTCTGGGTATTGGCATGGTCCCCGAATTTCTCGGCGAAACCACGCCCGGCGTCGTCCGCGCCCTGGAGGGCGCCTACACACCCTTTCAGTTCCCCATCTGGCTTACCACGCACCGCGAACTCAATACCTCCAGAAGGGTCCGCATGGTGTTCGACTTCCTCGCAGAGGAACTCGGCGGCATCTAGATCATCCTCAACTTGTCCTCACCGCCCCGACGCGGCGAGGTTGAACAACTTTTATCCGCCAGCAAACCCGGCTACCGTTGGCCAAAGCAGTTTCGAGACCGCAGGCCGAATATGGACAAGCTCTCGGTGATGCATGCCTTCCGCCGAATCGTGGAGCGCGGAAGCTTTGTGGGCGCCGCCAACGATCTCGGGGTGTCTCCGGGCTTGCTCAGCAAGGAAATCAAGCTGCTTGAGAAAAGCCTGGGCTGCACGCTGGTGACTCGAACCACCCGCAGCATGTCGCTCACGGAGGCCGGACAGGCCTACTACGACAAGGCCGTGACCATTCTCTCTGCGGTAAACACGCTCGAAAATGAGATCCGCGCGAGCGCCAGCTCGCTGATCGGCCAACTCAAGATCAATGCGCCGCATTCCTTCGGGCAATTGGTTATCGCGCCGATGCTCCCTGGATTCCTGCAGGACCATCCTGACCTGGAAGTCACCTTGTCTCTCGACGATCACATACTCGATATGATCGAGGGCGGCTTCGACATTTCCATCCGCATCCGGCCCAGCCTACCCGACTCGTCGTTGATGGTTCGGCGCCTGGGACAGCTCAAACAGGCAATCTTTGCATCGCCCGCTTACCTGGAGCGCTTCGGCACCCCCGCCAATCCCGACGACATTGCCGCTCATACGGTGATTGGGTTCACTCTGGCAGGTCATCAGAGCGAGTGGCAACTGCATGGACCAGGGGGCACAAGAAAGCTTGCCCTGCATCCGCGCATCAAGGTCGGCAGCAGCGTCGTCCTGCGCGATCTGCTGATTGCAGGCTGCGGCATCGGGACACTTCCGGACTTCATATCGCGAGAGCCCGAGACCGATGGGCATCTCACGCGTGTCTTGCCCGAATATGAACTACCATCGCCCGAAATTTTTGCTGTTACCGCCTCGCATATGGGCTCCGACCCCAGGGCCAGGGCCTTCGTTGCCCATCTTCAGGATGCGCTCAGCGACCTCTATTCCTGACGTGGCGTGAACAGTGTTTTGAGCGCCGGGTGATTACTCGCTCACCCCGGTTCAGTGATGTTGCTGGCAATTCCAAACCTTGCCAGAGGCATCCCAATGACCCGCATTCTTGTCGCCTATTACTCCAGCTATGGCCATGTTCGCGCTTTAGCGCAGGCAGAGGCCGAAGGCGCGCAGAGCGCCCCCGGGACGATCGTTGACTTGCGCCGTATCCCCGAAACGGTTCCTGAGGCCGTCCGCGAGGCGTCCGGCTACATTGTTGACGAAACGCCGCTGGTCAGTCCCGGAGACCTCGCCAGCTACGATGGCATCATCCTTGGAACCCCGACACGCTTCGGCATGATGGCGGGGCAAATGAAGCAGTTTCTCGATCAGGCGGGCGGTTTGTGGGCGCGCAATGCCCTGGTGGGCAAGGTTGGCGCAGTCTTCGCTTCGACCGGTTCGCAACATGGTGGCCATGAGGCCACGATCCTGTCAGCGCATGTTCCGCTCATGCACTTCGGAATGGTCATTGTCGGACTACCCTATTCCTTCGCGGGGCAGACGCATCGTGACAGCATTGTGGGGGGATCTCCCTACGGCGCCGGCACGATTGCAGGCGTCGATGGCTCGCTCCATCCGACCGAAATCGATCTCGCTGGCGCCCGCTTCCAGGGTGCTCACGTTGCTCGGGTTGCAGGGCGACTTGCACAAGAGGACTGGGCACAGGACGCGGCCTGAGGCGCTCTGAACTGGTCGTGCACCATCCGGAACTGGAACCCAAAAATGGCACGGATATCCGATATTCTTCTGACTGCCCTGGCACCGGCAGTGTGGGGCAGCACATATATTGTGACCACCGAGGCTCTCCCGGGTGGTCACCCTCTGACCCTGGCTGCGCTCCGGGCTCTGCCGGCGGGAATCCTGCTCCTGGCGCTCACGCGCAGCTTCCCGCCCTTTGCCCTCATGGGCCGTATCCTGGTCCTTGGCGTCCTGAACTTTGGGCTTTTCTGGACCATGCTGTTCATCGCCGCAGACCGGCTGCCAGGCGGTGTGGCGGCAACCCTTGGCGCCGTCCAGGCCCTTATGGTGATCGCATTGGCACGCGCCTGGCTGGGCACGCCTATTTTGGGCGGCGCTGTTGTGGCTGCTGTCGCTGGGGTGGTCGGGGTCGCGCTCCTGCTTCTGGGGCCTGCCGCTGCGCTTGATCCGGTGGGCATTCTGGCCGGGGTGCTGGGGGCGGCTTCAATGGCTGCGGGTACGGTGCTGAGTCGGAAGTGGGCTCCGCCGGTCTCCGCTCTGCGCTTCACGGCTTGGCAATTGACTGCCGGCGGCCTGGTGCTGCTGCCTGTTGCCTTGCTTGTCGAACCGGCACTACCTCCGTTGTCCGCCGTCAACTGGATGGCTCTTGCCTGGCTCGGCTTGATCGGGGCGGCTGCATCCTATGGCCTGTGGTTTCGCGGGCTGGCTCGGCTGGAACCGGCGGCCGTCTCCATGCTGGGCATGGTCAGCCCGATCGTTGCCGTTGCCCTGGGTTGGTTGTGGCTGCACCAGTCCCTGACCCCGCTGCAAATTCTGGGCGGCGGCATCGTTCTGGCTTCAGTCTGGGCCGGGCAAGTCGCCAATCGCCTGCCGCAAAGCCGGGTCAAGAACGCGGAGACCGACCGCCGCCGAAAGCGCGCTGTCGCCGTTGACCTCTGCGCTCTTTCGGAACACCGGCTGAATGATCTTGGTCTGTCGCGCTAAGACCTTATTGGTCCGGTGCCGACCATGGACAACAGCCCAGTCGGAATTGATTTTCACCTATCAACACCTTGACTATGCTGGCTGTGAAGACGCCTCCAGGAGAACAAGATGGAAGAAATAGCTCCCGCTCGGTTTGGGATTATCCTCAAGACAGAGAGATTCGCCGAGTGCACGGAATTCTACCGGGACGTGCTCTCGTTGAAACTGTGGTACCAGAAGCCAAATCTGTTCTGCTTCCATTTCGGTGCCGACAGCTACCTGATGGTGGAGCGGGGCGGCGTGAAGTCTGGCCTTCGCAAGGCCGCCGAGACCAATCCCGTCGTCTTGCGGTTTGATGTGCCTGATGTTGATCGTTCAGCTGATCGAATTGCGGGGCTTGGGATCGATGTCGAGGTCCTGCGGTTCGAGTGGGGTACGATAGCTATCTTCGCGGACCCGGACGGAAACCCTTGCGAGTTCAAAAACGCTGATGATGTGTACTTCGATCTGCCATAGCGTGTCGCATGGCTTGCCGGCTGAAACCCGTATGGCGGACATTCTCCCAAGCGCCCCAATTCAGCCGCTCAGCCAGTTTCGCTGAGCGCCCGGAAGCTGCCATTCGGCAAGGCACACTCGCACAGGAGAAGGCTGACGTCAGAGCCTGTCGCCGCGGACTTCTGACCGATTTCTCTGCCGCCATTCCGAGGGGGCGAGGCCCGTCGCCTTCTTGAACTGGGCCGAAAAGTGGAAGGCCGTGTTGTAGCCGAGATAGGACGCTATGGCCTTCACTGACTTGTCGGAGTTGCGCAGCAGCTCGCAGGCGCGGCGGGTTCTCACATCTGTCTGATAGCGTTTGAGCGACATGCCCGTATGGTCCCTGAACAGCCGGCGCAGGGTGGAATAACTCACGCCCAGGTCAGCGGCGATATTCGTCAATGCGGTCGTATCGCCGCTCTTTTCCATCAGAGCGCGCCGCGCCTGCTCGATCAGTCGTATGCGACCCTGGCCGGCGATGTCGCGGGTCTGGCAGAGCTGGCCGAGCAATTGCAGACCCAAAGTCGAAAGGGTCGGCTGATGCATCAGCGCATCTTGCCGGGCGAGCGAATGGATAGTGTCAAATATCGCGCGGGCCTGCTGGCCGGCCCGCCAGACCGGCTCTTCGGGGGACATAAGGTCGATATCCATCACCCTTTCGAAGGCCGCTCCGCGGCATTCGATCCAGCTTTCGACCCAGCCGGTGCTGGGGTCGGGCGCGAACCGATGCCATATGCCGGGAAACAGCAGCATCACATCTCCTGCCTCTATGGGGTGAATGCGGCGCGGATCCGGCGCCGACTGCAATTGTCCACGCCCTTCGCTGATCCAGGCAAATTGGTAGGCCTGGATGGTACGTCCCTTCTCCCACACGAAGTGGTGGTCGTCCGGATGCCGCACCGGCGGATAGGCCGAGCCCGGCGGGATGCGCGTATGGCCTGTCGAGAGCGCCGTGCAGCCAAGGGCCTCGCACAGCGCGCTCTCCGGCAGATAGTTGAAGTAGTCACCGTCGTGCATTGATCAATTTTTGTATGGATCAGATCATTTCTCTAAAACCTTAGCGGCTTTGCGCGCCCCAATCGAGTGCTACTCTCATGTCCAAGGTCAGTTTTTGAATGACCGCGCCAAGAGCGCCGTTGCGGCACAATCGCGGCAGCAAAATGGGAGAGGTAGCATGCAGTTGGGCGATTTTGCCCAGGCCGGAGATCGGCCACTCCGCGTTGGCCTGTTCGGCATCGGACTGGAAGCCTATTGGCCCCAGTTCGACGGGCTGAAGGATCGCCTTGAAGGCTATGTCGAGACCGTGACCGGCAAACTGGCGCGTCCGGGCGTCGAGATCGTCAATCTCGGGCTGGTCGATACCTCCGCCAAGGCGATCGAGGCCGGGCACCGCTTCCGAACCGAAGATGTCGACCTGATCTTTCTCTATGTCACCACCTACGCCCTGTCCTCGACGGTCCTTCCGGCGGTGCGGCGCGCCGGCGTGCCGGTCATCGTGCTGAACCTGCAGCCGGAGAGGTCCATCGACTTCGCTGCTTTCAACCGCATGGCTGACCGCACCAGGATGACGGGCCATTGGCTGGCCTATTGCGCCGCCTGCCCGGTGCCCGAAATCGTCAATGTGTTCAACCGCTCAGGCATCGAGGCGCATCAGGTGACCGGCGTCCTGCAGGGCGATCCGCATGTCGATGCCGAAATCGAAGACTGGATGGAAGCAGCCCGTGTTGCCCATGTCATGGCCCATAATCGCCTGGGCCTCATGGGACACTATTACAATGGCATGCTCGATATCTATTCCGACCTGACGGCCCAGAGCGCAGCCTTTGGAACAGTTGTTGATTTCATGGAAATGGACGAACTGGCCTCCATCCGCCGCGCGCTGAGTGAAGCCGAAGTCGACAAAATGTTGACGCGGATCGAGGCCGAGTTCGATATCCAGCCCGATTGCGACCCGGCAGAACTGCGTCGCGCGGCCGCGACGGCAGCGGCGCTGTTCAAGCTGGTGGCGGCGCACGGACTTGGCTCGATGGCCTATTTCTATGTGTCCGTGCCTGGCCACGAGCATGAAGACCTGATCTCCTCGGTGATCCTTGGTTGCTCCCTGCTTACCGCCTCGGGCGTGCCGGTGGCGGGGGAATACGAGATCAAGAATGCCCAGGCCATGAAGATCATGGATGCGTTCGGCGCGGGCGGCTCGTTCACCGAATACTACGCCATCGACTATGACGATGACGTAGTGCTCATGGGCCATGACGGGCCGGGCCATACGAAAATCGCTGAGGGCAAGACCAAGGTCCGTCCGCTCGAGGTCTATCACGGCAAGGTCGGCAAGGGCGTCTCGGTGGAGATGTCAGTCCAGCATGGGCCGGTCACGCTGCTCTCGGTCATCGAACGCGACGGCAAGGTCGAACTGCTGGTCGCCGAGGGGGAATCCGTTCCGGGGCCCGTGCTCGAAATCGGCAATACCAATAGCCGCTACCGGTTCGACAGCGGCGCGCGCGCCTTTACCGAGGCCTGGAATGCCGTCGGCCCGGCGCATCATTGCGCCGTCGGGGTCGGTCATATCGCGGGACGGATCGAAAAACTTGCCCGCCTGCTCAATCTAAAATTCACGCAGGTCGCGTGAGCGACAACGTTCATCAGGAGGAGGAAACCACAATGAACTTTTCGAGGACCACAAAGACACTGGGCATTTTGTTCGGTTCGGTCGGCCTGGCATGCGGCATGGTCACGCCGTCCCTGGCCCAGGATGCGGGCATCACACCGCCGCCGGAAGTGGCGGCGTTCGCGCCCATAGAGGCCGGTAGCGGCGAGGGGATCACCATCGGCTTTACCCAGCTCGGCCTGGGCGTGCCCTTCACCGAGGCATTGCAGCGCGGCATGGAAGCGGCAGCAGAGACTGCCGGCGTCAACCTTGTGACCTGCGATTCCAAGTTCGATGCGGCCGCCGCGCTCGATTGTGCGCGCCAGTTCCGCACGCAGAATGTCGATGGACTCGTCACTTTCCAGGCCGATGCTGCGGCTGCCGCCAATATCTGCGCGGAAGGTCCGCAGGTGCCGGTCATCGCCATCGACATCGAGCAACAGCCTTGCCAGACGGCGTTTGTCGGCGCCGCCAATGTCTATGCCGGCGAGATCGTCGGTTACGCCATGGGCCAGTATTTCAAGGAGAACTTCGACTGCCAGTACGATGCCTGGCTGTCGCTTGAATCGCTGGCCGTGGGTATCGTCAATGACCAGCGTATGGGCGGCATGCGCGATGGCTTCGCCCAGGTCTGTGGCGAGGTACAGAACCTGCGCGTGATCGATACCGGCGCCGGCGGCCAGGCCGATACGGCCCAGCGCCAGGTCACCGATACGCTGACAGCGCTTCCCGGCGCCGAGCGTGTCATCGTGGTCGGCATCAATGAGGACGTGATCACCGGCGCCCTGGCCGCCGCCCGGTCGCAGAACCGCACCGAAGCCCTCTATATCGGCGCGCAGAACTTCGACCCCGGTAATTGCCAGATCTGGACAGCCCCGAACTTCATCGCCACGGCCGCCTATTTCCCCGAGCGCTATGCCGAGCTGATCATTCCCAACCTGATCAAGTCGGTGAAGGGCGAGGATATTGCCGAGCAGATCCTGGTGCCCCATGAAGTCATCACCAAGGACAACATGACCACCATCTATCCCGAGACGAACTGCTGATGACCGAGCAGAGCTTTCTTTCCGTCCGCGGAATCAGGAAGTCTTTCGGTCCGGTCAAGGTCCTACATGGCGTGGACCTTGACCTGCCCCGGGGAAGCGTCACCGCGCTTCTCGGGGAGAACGGGGCCGGCAAGTCGACTTTCGTGCGCATCCTTGCCGGTGACCATCAACCCGATGCGGGGACGATTGCCATCGAGGGAGTCGAGACCTCTTTCCGCACCGTGGTGCAATCGCGAGGCGCCGGCATCAGGCTGATCGCCCAGGAAATCGCCGATGCTCCGACCCTTTCGGTTGCCGAGAACATCGCACTGGGCGCCTTGCCCAGCCGCTTCGGCTTTGTGGATCGCCATGCCATGCGCCAGGTGGCCCGCAAGGCGCTCGACGCGCTGGGGGCGGATATTGCGGTGGATGCACCGGTGTCCAGCCTGCGCCTGGGCGAGCGGCAGATCATCGAGATCGCCCGCGCCACGGCAGGGGCGTCGCAATGCCTGATTTTCGACGAGCCGACTGCAGCCCTGTCGGATGCCGAGACACGGCGCCTGTTCACGCTCATCAAGCGGATGCAGGAGGCGGGCGTTGCAATTCTCTATATCACCCACCGGCTCGACGAAGTCTTCGCCATCGCCGATCGCGTCTGCGTGCTGCGCGATGGCAAGGTCTCGCTCAACGCCGCCATTGCCGAGGTCGACCAGGCACAGGTCGTTACCGCCATGGTAGGTCACGCGGTCGCGTCCGATCATGACCGCTATGAATTTGTGTCGAAAGGCGCCGACCCATTGCTTGAGGTCGCGCAATTGGGGTCCGAGCATTTTGAGGATGTGGACCTGACCGTTGAACCGGGGGAAATCGTCGGCCTCTATGGCAAGATCGGCTCCGGCGTTCCCGAATTTGCCGCAGCATTGTTTGGCGCGGGCCAATTTGACAGCGGAACACTGCGGCTGGGCGGCGAGGCGGTCAAGTTCGGACATCCTGCCGAAGCGGTCGCCAAGGGCATCGGTTATCTGCCGGCCGACCGCGCCAGCGAGGGATTGTTGCGGACCCGCACTGTGGCCGAAAATCTGGCGGCGCCAAGCTGGACGCGTCTTGCCAATGGTCCCTTTGTTGCGCCCGGCATAGAAGCGAATACCTTCAAAAAATGGCATTCGGTGCTCCAGGTCCGGTCCCGACCGGATGGCTCGGAGCAGATTTCGACGCTCTCGGGCGGCAATCAGCAGAAAGTGCTGCTCGGTCGCTGGCTCGAGGCCGGTTCGAAACTGCTGGTGCTGGTCGAGCCGACGCGCGGCGTCGATGTCGGCGCCCGGCAGGAGATTTATGCGGTCCTGCGCGATCTGGCGCAGCAGGGGCATGGCATTCTCATTGCCAGCTCGGACTATGA
Organism: Devosia sp.; assembly: GCA_040218355.1. GTDB lineage: Bacteria > Pseudomonadota > Alphaproteobacteria > Rhizobiales > Devosiaceae > Devosia. The sequence continues at coordinate 419,953 of JAVJRP010000022.1, forward strand.
AGACATCACAGAGGCTGCAACCAGCGCGGCCGTGATGGTGCGGGGCAGGGTGGTTGCCCACCTGACCCAGGACCAAATTTCAACGGAGCGGCTGACCCAGGCCGCCGGAGGGGGCGCGCATGCCTGAACAGGCTCCAACCACCATGAGCAATATCGATGCAGGCCGCGTGACATCCCGCGCAGGGCGGCGTCTGAAGGCACCCGAATGGGGAGCCTTGCTGCTTTTCCTGCTGGCCGAGATCGTTTTCTTCAGCTTCAACTCTCCCTACTTCCTCACCTGGCCGAATGGGGTGAACATCGTAACCGCGCTGTCCATCACCGGCATTCTGGCAGCGGGCGGAACCATCCTGCTGATTGCCGGGCAGTTCGACCTTTCCGTGGGTAGCGGCACCGCCTTTGTGGCACTTTCATTCGCCCTGGCCGCTCAAAGCCTGGGCATCATTCCAGCGGTGGGCATTGCGCTGCTGGTGGGTGTGGGGATTGGCGTCCTGAACGGTTTTCTGGTCACTGTGGTCGGCGTCAATGCCCTCATCACCACGCTGGGAACATTGGCGATCTTCCGTGGACTTACATTGTCCATAGGTGGCGCCAGCAGCGTCAGGGTCACAGGTTTCGACTGGGCCATTGCCCGCCCGTTCTTCGACATCCCCATGTCCGCGATCGTCTTCCTGCTCATTGCGCTGGTCGTGGCCGTTGTGCTGTCGAGGACCATATTCGGCAGGACCATCTATGCTATCGGCGCCAACGAGAACGCAGCCCGCCTGGTCGGCATCCGCACCAAGCGCACCTTGTTTTTCGCCTTTGTGATTTCGGGGCTCTGCATGGCGGCAACCGGTCTCGTCAGCGCTTCGCAACTGGGCTCCACCTCGGGCACGACCGGCGTTGGCCTGGAGCTTGCCGTGGTGACGGCCATCATCCTGGGGGGTACTTCCCTCAAGGGTGGCACGGGCAGCATGTTCGGCACCATTTTGGGCCTGCTCATTGTCGGCGTGCTGAACAATGGCATGACGCTGATGAACATCAACTCCACCTGGCAACAGGTGGCCGCAGGCATGCTGCTGATCCTGGCCGTTTCCTTCGACCAGATCCGCCAGCGCTTCATTCGCGGTTAGGCGGGATTGACCATGCTCGTCTCAAGGGAATTTCGCCTACTCGATAATGTCGAGATGCCTATGCGCGACGGCATCCTCCTGCGGGCCGACATCTGGCTGCCTGAGGGAGATGGCCCCTGGCCGGTGCTGTTGCAGCGCACGCCATATCAGAAAGAGGATGCCTTCGGCACCCAGTACATTTCTGGCATGGAGTTCAAGGCGGCGCTGCGGCGTGGCTATGCCATCGTGATCCAGGATACGCGCGGCCGCTATGGCTCGGACGGCGACTTCGATCCATTTGTCCATGAGGGCGCAGATGGGGCCGATACACTGGACTGGCTCCTGCAACAGAATTTTTGCAATGGTCAGGTCGTTATGTTCGGGGCCTCGTATGTCGGAGCGACCCAGGTGCTTCTCGCAGCGCGGGACCCCGATGGGTTGGTCGCCATATCCCCGCATTTGACCACAGCGCGCCATGGCGAAACCTGGACCTATCGGTCAGGCGCCACCGAGCTGGGATTCTTGCTGCTTTGGATTATCGAGTCACTGGGCCCCGAAGACCTGCGCAGGCGCCTGCCCGGGCTTCCGCCGGATGCGGCCGAACAGGCTCAAAGAGTCCTGGCGCAAATGCTGGAAAACCCTCAGAAGGCCTATGAGCGTCTGCCGATACTTGACGACAGCATAGTCGCGCTGGCGCCCTATGCTCGACGCTGGTTTGACAGCAAGTCGGCAGAAGCGGCGGCCAACGACCAAGAAGCCCTTGATAGGCTGGCCGTTTCGCGCCTCCCCATGCTGGTCAGTTGTGGTTGGAATGATCTGTTTGTGGAAGGCTCGATTGAGCTGTTCGAGACAGCGCGGCAGCGGTGGCACAACGCTGAGAGCGTGCCAGATCGCCTGATCATCGGCCCTTGGTCCCATGGCAATCCGTCGGACTGGCAAGGCGATTTTTGGCTTGGATATGCGGCGTCGACGGCGGGTTTGTGCGAAGAGCAGTTGAGCTTCTTCGATGATGCCCGAGCTGGCAGGCTGCCCGAAACACCCATGGTGCGCTATTTCCGGTCAGGATCAAACACATGGCACGCTGCCCCCGATTGGCCGCTGCCGGGCACTGTAGAAAAGACTCTCTTTCTTTCCGAAAGTGGACTCTCAGATGATCCGACCTCCGAACGGTGGCAACGGGTATATCAGTCAGACCCCAACCGTCCGGTGCCAACTGTCGGTGGCGCCAACTTTCTTCCAGGCCTGCTTCAAGCCAGAAATTCTGGACCCAAGGACCAGTTCGCGGTCGAAAGCCGGAGTGATGTGCTGATCTTCACCTCCCCCCCTCTTGAACAGGACCTGGAAGTCACAGGGCTTGTCGAAGCAAACCTCTGGGTGTCATCTTCCGCACGCTCTACCGACTGGAACGCACGTCTGTGTGCGGTTGACTGGACGGGGCGAAGTGTCGGCCTGGTTGATGGAGTAGCCCGGTCCGTTCATGCAGACGGGGAGTTGACCGCAATCCAGATTCGCGTGGGCCACGTGAGTCATCTGTTCAAAAGTGGGGACAGTATTCGTCTGCAGATTTCATCGTCGAACTTCCCTCGCTTCGACCGCAATCCGCAAACTGGGTTTTGTCCGACGACAGCGGGCCCTGGCGAGCTTGTCGTGGCGACCAATGTGTTGCATGGAGGGGAGCAGGCTTCCAGTTGTCTGCGCTTGCGCATCATTCCCAATGCTTTTCCGGTCTGCGCCGGCCTCCGCCGGCAAGCTGACCGGGACTCATCGATGCCGCTTTGAGGCCGCGCCACCAGCGTAAAGCCAGTTGCGGGTCATGTTGTTGTTCAACTCGCTGCCTTGGAAGGGGCGACATGGTGGCAATTGTCCCCGCGCCAAATGAACGACGAACGATGCCCGTCGGCGGGTAAGCGCAGCGTGCAGGGGCTCGGCATATTGGCTGGCGTGCTGAGACAATCGGGTCCTCTGCAATCGGACTCGTTCCAAACGTGAGCGTGGACGAATTCCAAGCAGGTGCTGCGACTGTTCAAGGCAGCAGAGCGCCCCAAAACGGTCGTTCAGACGGCCTTGGCTGCCTCCTGAGAGCTGTCCGTCAGCACAATACTGTCCATTACTGGGTCGCGAACGGCCGATCGGCAAGATGCCACCCTTTGCGGCCATTCAGCGGGCGTCAGTCGGTCCTGAGCCGCACGTCGCTGGTCCACCTGCATCTCGATTGCAGGGCTGGCTGCCCAGTGGCCGCCCTCATCCACCAATCCCGGCGTACAGTCGCGGCAGCAGGTCCGTGAGATAGAAGCGCCTCTGAATATCGCCAAGAACGCCACATATCCCAGGCCGACTGCCATTCCATTTTTCTATCATAGCGACTGTACTAATCGATTTTACAAAGCCTCTGGCGCTCGGCAAGTTCGGCGTCGTTACAACGGCGGTGCTGATCCCGTTCGAGCAGAGGCGTGATTCCTCGCAATGCCTCCGGGAACTTGGCAAACATCAGAGCGAGCGGGACTGCCCGACCAATATCGGATTCAATGGAGATAGGTGATGATCATTGGGGGACGCGTAGGGCCACGACCCTTGCGCTGGGGCATGGTCGGCGGCGGTCGTGGCAGCCAGATCGGCTATGTGCATCGCTCAGCCGCAACGCGCGACGGGATATTCGAGCTCGTGGCGGGCGCTTTGGATATCGATGCGGGACGTGGACGGGCCTTCGGTATCGAGCTCGGCATTGATGCATCGCGCAGCTATCCCGACTACGAGGCCCTTTTTGCCACGGAGGCCGGGAGGTCGGACGGCATCGAGGTCGTCTCCATCGCTACTCCCAATAACACCCACTTTGCCATCTGCAAGGCGGCGCTGGAGCACGACCTGCATGTCGTGTGTGAAAAGCCCCTGTGCTTCACCGTCGCGGAGGCCGAACAATTGCAGGCGCTGGCCGCCGAGCGGGGCCGTATTGTCGGCGTGACCTATGGCTATTCGGGTTACCAGATGATCGAGCAGGCCCGCAGCATGGTCGCCGATGGCGACCTGGGCGATATTCGCGTCGTCAACTTCCAGTTTGCCCACGGCTTCCATAGCGCGGCAGTGGAAGAGGCAAATCCATCGACGCGCTGGCGTGTTACTCCGGAATTCGCGGGACCAAGCTATGTCCTGGGCGACCTGGGCACGCACCCGTTCTATATCTCGGAAGTGATCCTGCCCCACCTCAGGGTCAAGCGGCTGCTGTGCACCAGACAGAGCTTCGTTCAGTCGCGAGCGCCGCTCGAAGACAATGCCACGGTGCTGATGGAATATGACAATGGCGCCGTCGCGACGGCCTGGATCTCAGCGGTCAATGCCGGGGCCATGCATAGCCAGAAGATCCGCATCACCGGTTCGCGCGCCAGCATTGAATGGTGGGATGAACACCCCAACCAGCTCTCCTTCGAAGTGCAGGGCGAACCGCCCAAGCTGCTTGACCGCGGCATGGACTATCTAAATGCCACGGCTCTGGACGAGGATCGCATCGGAGCAGGTCACCCGGAGGGATTGTTCGACGCCTGGAGCAACCTCTATCGCCGCTTTGCTGCCGCCATATCCGGCGTACCACAGCGCTTGCCCTATCCCGGAATAGAAGCCGGACTCGAAGGGGTTCGCTGGGTCGAGAACTGCGTCCGCTCCGCTGATCTTGGCGGCGTCTGGATCGACTACACCTGAGCCATTGCGACGTCTGAGGCGTCGTTCACTTTCGTCCCACCAGATCCATCAAATCCTTCAATAGCTGCTGAATGACCGGAATGTTCATCGAACTCTGCCGGACATAGGCGCCGGTTGACAGCCGGCTGATTGGTGGACTCGTCGGTCGCGCAACCAGGCCCGCGGCTTCGACATATTCTGCGAGCTGCAGCGGAGCCATGAGCTTTGCTCCGAATTCGCGGGTTAGGTCGAGTGCGGCGGCGAACGACGTCGAATGCGCGACTATGCGTGGTGCGCTCAGATTGTGTTCGGAGAAATAGCGGCGCAATAGAGGTATATTGTCCGCCGCCCCGCTATAGGCCACCCAGCTCATACCCTCCAGATCCTTCGGGCGCAGGACTGCGTTTTGCGCAGCAGGGTCGTCCGCCGCCATGATGACCGACTGGTCGACTTCGGTTACCGGAATTGCGGTGATCAGCGAGTCTGGCTCCAGCGGCTCTATAGCGCCCAGCACCACGTCTATGCGTCCGTCGCGCAACATCGGCAGAGTGACGGAATTCTGGTCGGCGATGAGGTCAAAACCCAGTGCCGGAAACCGCTTGCGCAGCTGCGCGAAAAGCGGTGCGGCATAGCGCAGGTGAAACAGAGGGCCTGCGCCAACCCTTAGGGTCTGGAGTCCCATTCCTGTAAGTGCGCGGATTTCCTCCCTGGCCTGGTCGTACTCATGTTCGATCCGGCGCGCGCGCGCAAGAAAGAGCCGCCCGGCTGCGGTCAGGCGCATCCCGCGGCGATGGCGTTCGAAGAGTTTGTCGCCCAGATATTCCTCGAGATTGGCGAGGCGCTTGGTCAATGAGGGCTGGGTCAAACCAATCGTGTCGGCCGCCGCAGAGAGATTGGATTCCTTGGCGATCGCCAGGAACGCCCTCAAATTTCGATCCATCAGATATTCTCATTTTCTATGATGAGGCCTTCAAAAATCGATTTTACAGAACCCCTGACCTTTGACAAGTTCTTGGCATCGTACGAAGGGAGGGGAATGTGCGAACGATCTTCGTGCTATTCGATTCACTGAACAGGACTGCGCTTGGCGCCTATGGCAGCAAGGCGATTCCGACCCCGAATTTCGACCGGTTCGCGGGACGGGCGGTCACGTTCGACACCCATTATGTCGGGTCTCTGCCATGCATGCCCGCGCGCCGGGACATGCAGACCGGGCGGCTGAATTTCACGCACCGGCCCTGGGGGCCGCTCGAGCCCTTCGACAACTCCTACGCGCAACTCCTGAGTGCCGCGGGCATCTACACCCATCTGATCTCGGATCATCTGCACTATTTCGAGAATGGCGGTTGGGGCTACGCCCAGGCCTTCGACAGCTGGGAGTTCATTCGCGGCCAGGAATACGATCCCCTCACGGTATTCACCGTTCCGCCCGTCGAGCGCATTCGCGAAGCCTTCGATCCGCGCCACTACCCGACCGAAGCGTTGGTGGAGGGCCGGACGGCTACCCGCTGGACCCTGCCCAAGGATGTCTGGAAGCGGTCACGTCACGCCATTAACAAGATCGATCCTTGGGAAGACGAAGATTTCCCGACGGCAAAATGCTTTGCGCAGGCCTTCGAGTTCCTCAACAGGAACAGCAAAAGCGACGATTGGTTCCTGCAGGTCGAGTGCTTCGATCCGCATGAACCCTTCGACGCGCCGGACAAGTACAAGCAGAAGTTCGCGACGGGCTACGAGGGCCCAATCCTGGACTGGCCGCTCTACGAGAAATGCACGAACTCGGCCGAGGAGATTGCCGAAATCCGGGCCAATTACGCCGCGCTGGTGGCGATGTGCGACGACCATTTTGGGCGATTGCTTGACTGGATGGATGCCAACGATGCCTGGCAAGACACCGCGGTGATCCTGACGACAGACCACGGCTATCTGCTTGGTGAACACGAGTGGTGGGCCAAGAACCGGATGCCCTACTATGAGGAGATATCGCATATCCCCCTAATGGTCTGGCATCCCGACAACGCAGCCAACAGCGGCAAGAGGGTTTCTGCGCTCACGCAGACCACCGACCTGATGCCCACCATCCTGGAACTGCACGACGTGGTATCGCCCGAGGAAGCGCGCGCGCATTCCCTGCTTCCCTTGCTCAAGGAGCGTCCGTCCGGGCGGGATACGGCCATCCTGGGAATGTTCGGAGGCCCGGTATGCGTGACGGACGGCCGCTACACCTATTTCAGATTTCCGCTGACCGACGATCCGTCGGCGCTGCCGGTTTACACCCTGATGCCAAGTCATCTCGAGGAGCTGTTTTCAGTCCGGGATCTTGCGACCGCCGAGATGGTCCACGCATTCGACTTCACCAAGGGTGCGCCGATGATGCGGGTCACGCTGGCAAACAAGATTGGCGAATCCGGATTGAACATCCTGGCCAATTGGGATGCCGGAAACGTGCTTTACGACCTCGTGTCCGACCCGGCCCAGACGACACCCATCGATGCGCCGGAGATCGAGGCACGCCTGGCGGACGCGATATCCGAGCACTTCGAGGCGCATGACGCGCCCGACGAACTCTACGCACATTACGGTCTCGCACGCGCCGGAGGAGAAAGGCGCGTCGGGATTTGATGGGCAGAACAATACCCAAGGAGGAGAGCATGAACACAAACACTGTCATTCCGGCACTGGCCACAATTGTCGCCGTCGCCGCCGCCCCGTTGACAACCCAGGCGCAGGATTTTCCGCAGCGCACGATCGAGTTGATCTTCCCCTGGGGGCCGGGCAACGCCATGTCCGCCAGCCAGATCCTCGCCGACGCGATGTCGGATGAGATCGGCGTATCCATCCCCGTCATCTCGACGCCCGGCGCATCCGGCACCAAGGCATTCCTGATCGGCATGAACAAGCCGGCCGACGGCTACACCATCATTGATGGCTATGTCGCACCACTGGTGCTCCAGCCTGTGCTGGGGAAAGCAGAATGGAGCTATGACGACTTCGTCCCGCTTCATGCCGGTTTCTCGAACGCATTCGCGCTGGGCACCGCGGCGGGGAATGACCGCTGGGCCAGTTTCGAGGACCTGATGAACTATTGCGCGGAGCATCCCGGCGAATTGCGCTATACGACCGGATCGCGCAACAACCTGCCCCATATGGTGACCGCCAAGGCCCTGCAGAGCTACAATTGCGTGGCGCAGAATATCCCCTACACGGCCAATGCCGACGCCATGTCCGACCTCAAGAACGGCGTGCTCGATTTCGGGTATATCAATGTTGGGGACTTCCAGCAGGGCCCGGCGGACTACAATGTCCTGATCGTCTTGTCCGAGCTGCCCGAAAGCGCCGCCGCGTTTGGAGGAGCGCCCTCCATTGCCGATCTCGATGTCGACCTGGGACTGAGCGGCCTGGCTCCCATGGGCTGGAACTGGTGGCTGGTACACAAGGATACCCCGCCGGATCGACTTGAGATTCTGCGCAGTGCCATGAAGGCGGCGATGGAAAGCCCCGAAGTGCAAGCCAAGGCCGAATCCCTCGGGTTCTCGTCCCTCAAGTGGGACTGGGCGGATTATGAGGACGTCGTCGGCCCGGTAGCCGGTCAGCTCGAGGCGATGGGCAATGCCCTGAAGTGGGAAGAAGAACAGCTCGCCAGTCAGTAAGCAATGCTGCCGCGGGACTGAGGAGAAGGAGGATAGTCGTGACCATCAATAGGGCGCTGGCCGAATGGCTTGTGGCTATCCTCTTTGTCGCAGTGGTCGGGCTGGTCTTCCAGCAGGCCGCCACGGACATGGCCGCGCAGGGCATCGCCTCTGGTGGACCCTATGACAACGCGGCGGCCTATCCAAAGACGATCGCCATCGTTCTGGGCATCCTGACTTTCGCCCAGGTGGTCATCCAGATGATCCGCTCCCGCGTCGCCCCGCACGACAATGGCAGTTCCGTGCCGGTGCGCCAGCTGGTGCGTCCCGCGGCAATGGTTGTCATTTTTGCCGTTTATCTCGGCTGCCTCGACATTCTCGGCTACCACATCGCGACGCCGATCATGCTCGCGACACTAATGGGGCTGTGCGGCATCCGAAAGCCACTGGCCATCGTGCTACCGGCCATCCTGGTTTCACTCGGGTTTGCCTATGTGTTCGAAGCCTGGCTGAAGATCGTGCTGCCGGGCGGTTTCCTGCACCTCAATATTGCCTGGTGATCCATGCTCACGCAGTCCCTTGTTGCTGGTCTCGACCAGTTTCTCACACCCCTTACACTGCTGCTTACGACACTGGGCGTCGTGTTCGGCCTCGTCGTCGGGGCCCTGCCCGGGCTGGGACCGCTGATGGGCATTGTCCTCATGCTGCCCTTTGCGGTCGATCTGCCGCCGGTTGCGGCAATGGGCTTCCTGATCGCCATAAATGTCGGCGGCTCCTGCGGCGGCTCGATTTCGGCCATTCTCCTGCGCATTCCGGGCACGCCCCTTGCCGCCGCCACCCTCTTCGATGGCTATCCCATGGCGCAGAAGGGGCGGGCCGCGGACGCGGTCGGAATCGCGATCTCGGCGTCGGCTCTCGGCGGTCTGTTCGGCGGGTTGGTGCTGATCCTGTTGGCGCCGGTACTTGCCGATTTTGCCTCCAATTTCGCGCCGCCGGAATATGCGATGCTGGCCCTTACCGGGCTGATCGCCATCGCGGTTGTGTCTGACGGGTCCCTTCTCAAGGGCCTCATGTCCGGTGCGCTTGGCCTCCTGATTGCAACGATCGGAACCGACGAGTTCTCGACCGGCTTCCGCTTCACCTTCGGCATTTACGAAATGCTCAACGGCTTCCACATCGTCGCTATCGTCGTGGGCATTTTCGCAGTTTCCGAAATGGCGCATCAGGTCCAGGCGGGTGGCCTCAACGACAGGCCCAAGGTGAGCCTGGTGCGGCCAGGCTTCCGGACCCTGGGCATGACGCTTCGGCATTGGAAGAACTTGCTGCGTTCCTCAACGATTGGTGCAGCCTTTGGTGCCCTTCCAGGGGTAGGCGGAACGATCTCGAGCTTTGCCGCCTATGCCTTTGCCAAGGCGCTCTCCAAACCTGAAGAAGGCTACGGCAAGGGCGCGGAGGGCGGTGTGGTGGCGACCGAGAGTGCCAACAATGCCACGGTCGGCGGCGCCCTGGTGCCCACAATGGCGCTCGGTATCCCCGGCGAGGCCGCATCGGCGGTGCTGATCGGGGCCATGCTCATCCTTGGCTTCTTCCCGGGGCCGGCCCTTTTTGCGCAACAGCCCGAGATCGCTGGCGGCGTCTTCCTCGTCTATCTCTTCTCCAATGTCTCACTGCTGGTGGTTGGCATATTGGCCACGCCGGTCTTCGTCTGGGTCTTGCGGCTTCGCAAAAGCTATCTCATTCCGATCATCCTGCTGCTCTGTGCCATCGGAACATTTGCCCTGCAGAGTTCGGTTTTTGATTTGTGGGTGATGATGGGTTTCGGCCTGTTGGGTCTGTTGCTCAGAAATGCCGGCTACCCGCTTGCGCCTTTGGTGATCGGCGTGATCCTCGGCCCGCTGCTCGAGAACAATCTGCGCCGCGCACTGCTGATCTCGCGTGAGGGCTACTGGATATTTCTCGACCGGCCGGTCTCGCTGACCCTGGTGATCGTCAACGCCGCGCTGATCGCGTTGGCCGTCTATTGGGCCGTCCGTCGCCTGACCGAGCGCGATACCGAACCTGTGGTGGAGACTGGCGGTTGAACGTCTTGGCCTGAATTCCGATCCGACATCGAACGGCCATCCCGCCGCGTGGTGTCCAGTGGGGCAGCAACGCCCCCAATGGCTATCCGCGTCCCGAACAAGCCGTCTTCCTCCCTGGCCCCCAATGAACATCTATCTCCCCGTTGCCGAACTCTCGCTGAACCTGTTCTTCCTGGCAGGTATTGGCGGCGCGGTGGGCTTCCTGTCGGGCCTGTTCGGGGTGGGCGGCGGTTTCCTGTTGACGCCCCTGCTGATCTTTTCCGGCGTGCCCACCTCGGTCGCCGTGGCCTCGGTGACCGGCCAAGTGGTGGCCGCATCGACATCCGGCGCGCTCAGCCATTACCGGCGCGGCGGGGTCGACCTGCACCTTGCAGCCTATCTCATCGTTTCGAGCATTGTCGGCGCGGCGGGGGGCGTGGCGGCCTTTTCGCTGCTGCGCGATGCCGGCCAGCTCGACCTCGTCATCTCCCTCGGCTTCCTGGTCCTGCTCGGCTTTGTCGGAATATTGATGCTGGTCGAATCCACGCGGGCGGTTCTCAAATCCCGGCGGGGCATCGTCGTGCGCGAACGCCTGCCCAACCAGCACAACTGGCTCCATGGACTGCCCTGGCGCGTGCGGTTCAAGAAGAGCCGGCTCTATATCAGCGTCCTGCCCGTCCTGCTGATCGGCCTGGTCATTGGCTGCCTCGGCTCCCTGCTCGGCATAGGCGGCGGCTTCGTGATGGTTCCCGCCTTGGTCTATCTGCTGCGGGTTCCGGGTAGCGTCGTCATCGGCACCTCGCTCGCCCAGGTGCTGGCGATGATGGCGGCCACCACGATCATGCATGCCGTGCAGAGCCAGAGCGTCGACATCATGCTCGCCTTCTGCCTGATGGTCGGCGGAACCATCGGCGCCCAGTTCGGTGCCTCGGCCGGGAAGCAGTTGCGGGGCGAACAGCTGCGCGGCCTGTTGGCACTGTTGGTGCTGGCCGTTGCCATCCGGTTTGGCCTGACCCTGGTGCTGGAGCCCGCCGACGCCTACAGCCTGGCAGTCTCGCGATGAGGCCAGCACCGCTCGCGGCCATCCTGGTCCTTGCCGTCATGCTCCTTGCCGGTCCGGCACAGGCCGAGCGGCTGGTCTCCGAGATTTCCAACACCAGCGTGGAGATCACATCCAGCTTCGACGGCGAGCGCCTGACCTTTTTCGGGACCATCGTGCCCGATATCGGGGCGCTCGATCCGGTGGTCACCGGCCCGTTCCATGTCGTCATTGTCGTTTCGGGGCCGACCCAGCACCCGGTTCTGCGCAAGAAGACCAATAGCTGGGGCATATGGCTCAACACCGATCGGGTCGCGTACCGGGATTTTCCCAGCTATCTCCGGGTGCTCTCAAGCGGGCGGCTGAGCGAGGTCGCTGCTGGCGACGTCCTGCGAGAAAACGCCATCATGCCCGAAGCCTTTCTGCATCCAGCGAGCGCGGTCTCCCCGCAGAAATCTCAGTCCTTTGGCGCGGAATTGCTCCGCCAGATGGCCGCAGCGGACCTGTTCGGCGTGCAGGAAAATGGTGTCAGCTTCCTGTCCGAGACCTTTTATTCAGCGCGCCTGACCCTGCCGGCCAATGTGCCGCCAGGTCCCTATATCGCGCAAACCTATCTCCTCCGCGATGGCGCCATTATCGCGCGGCAGTCCGAAGGCTTCGCGGTTCGCAAGATGGGCTTTGAACGCTTCCTGGCCCTGTCATCGGTTCAGTTTCCGATGCGCTACGGCCTGGCCTGCGTGGTGCTGGCGTTGTTCACGGGCTGGCTTGGCGGCGTCGTGTTCAAACGCTAGGCCCGGTCTGCGCTGCCTCGTGCGGTGATAGCTCCCACCATCAAAGCATTCCCGCAGCATGCCAAGGTCGGCAGCAAACAGCCAGGTTGTGATGCAGGGCCGATGATCGCGACCTTTGCGCATCGCAAGCTGGTCGTCCCACGCCGGCAGAACCTTCTAGCCTCGACTTTCGACATCCCGAAATGAGGCAAGCCCTCCCGCGTTGCACCGGGTCCACAACAATAGGGAAACGTGGATGTTGCTCGTCACGCTGTGTCCGCTTGTCGTGGGTTGTCGGTCCGAACCGGACAGTCGGGAGTCGGCCCCGACTAAGGCGTTGGCATGGAGGATTATGGGGCAGGGGGCTTCCATAACCCGCCGGACAGGTGCGCGCCCCATTCAAGTCATTCAGACCGTTATTCAGTTCGCTTGAGAGCAGTCGGTCCGCATTGTCGACAGCAGCATCGGTCGAGGTCTTCTGCTTTTAGTCAGGCGCAAAACACGAACATGGAGCCGCCTTCGCCTGCCCCAGTGCCAACAGACCAATCAGTCGGATTGAGCAAAACAAGAAACCGAAAATTTACCTACGATCGCGCTGTGACCTGCTTAGGACGCATTGAGAGATTGAATTAGGCTTGGGTTAAGGGTGTTTGGCGCGAACTCTTTGCACAGATGCGGGCAGGAGCCTGTTGGGGGCAAAAAATGCGAGTTATCAAATCTACCCTCGCCGCCGCGATGCTGTCGTTGGTGAGCATGTCGGCGCTAGGCCAGGATTGGGTTGCTGATCGCCTGCGGGGTGGGGTGCTGCAATTTGAAGGCGGGTCTTGGGTGACACTGGCCCGTGCGGACGTCGTTCCCGATGGTGGCAAGGTTCGCACGCTAGGGGACGGTCGAGTGGAATTGGTTCGCGGCCAGGAACGCATTGCGCTTTCCCCCAATACAGAGGTGGCAATCCGCGACGCTGCCGGGCAGAAAATGACGAGCGTCATTCAGACTATGGGGAGTGTCACGATCCAGGCCGAGCGACGCAACGTGCAGCATTTCTCGGTGCAGACACCGGTATTGGCGGCGGTGGTCAAAGGCACACAATTCACAGTGACCTATCGCAATGGGCAGGCCCGCGTGGATGTGCGCGAAGGCGTTGTTCAGGTTCAGGACAATAACCATGGGATGGTCGCCGATGTGACGCGCGGACAAACCGCCGCCGCTAGCCAAGCCGCCCCACTTGATGTCAGCGGCCCAGGTGCTGATCGAGTGGTCTATCTCATTGAAGGAGAAGTCGTGCCGGCGGCAGCCAAGGACGCTGTGCTAAAGGGTGAACTTGAGCCGGAGGACGCACTGGAGGCTGTGCAATCGCGAGCCGTGGGTGACGCCAATCCAAATGCCAATGTCGGTAATTCGAACAATGCCAATCGCGCAAACAGCAGCGCCAACAATGGCAGCGCTGGTGGGAACGGGAACGGTCCACCGGCGCACTCAAACGCTGGGGGAAACAAGTCCGGCTCGGGCGTGGCGAACGGCAACGGCAACGGCAACGGCAACGGAGGGAATAACGGAAATGGTCCTCCTGAGCACTCGAGCGCGGGCGGAAACGGGAATGGTAACGGGAATGCCGGTGGCTCGAACAACAACAGCGGGAATGGAAATGGTCCCCCTGACCATTCCAATGGCGGCGGCAATTCAAGCTCCAGCGGCAACGAGAACGGCAATGGTAATGGAAGTGGCCCGCCCGAGAATTCCAACGCAGGTGGAAACGGCAATGGCAATGGGAACGGGAACGGGAACGGGAACGGGAAGAAAGACGACTAGATAGCCGACGATCTCAAACGCGCCCCATTTCTGCCGCTTAGCCCGCCGCTCCTGCCTCCCGGAACCTGACAGTCAGCTAATCGGACGGCCCTCCTGGATGGGGGGAGGCGAACTGGCAGATATTGGCACAGAGGAAGCCTGAGAGCTGCTCCTGCACGTTACCATCTGTGGCGTGAGGCAGTTGCTATGAGGATTTACCCCTTCATGCTAAGCGCCTGAGCAAGACCGTTACCGTACAGATCAAAGGACGTCCGAATGAAGCTGGCAATCGCATTGGCGGCCATTGTCGCCCTAACCCCATCGTCCTTTGCGGAAGAGTGCTGGATGGGCCGGGAAAGTGAAATGACCGCCGTCGGTTGGTCGGCCGCCCTAAACAAACAGGGTTGGACCGAGATCACCATCGAGATCAAAAACAACTTCGAAAAGGACATCAAGAGTTCGATCGCTCGAGCAGTTTTCAGCTCGGAGAACGGGCCACTGGACGAGGCTGGCGCTCCTATAGTTCCTCAGCAAATTGCCGCTGGGCAAACTCGCGCTGTAAAAGTATCGACCGACGCTGCGGAGTACAAAACTCTGATCGGCGCGACGGAGGGAAACGTCCAGCTTCAGATCTGCACGCAGATTGTTGGTTTTGACGATGGCACAGACGAGCGTTTCGTATCACCTCGCAGCGGACAGTAGGCTGAGTGTAGTAATTCGCGTCGCACACCGGCCGCTATCAGGGCGACGATCTTCGGCTGCGAAGGTCGGCAAAGGGGTCGGGAGCCGCCCCTTCATCGAAAGGAGTTAGCGGCTTGGACCTACCTGCTTTCGCCCATGTACCATAGCGTCGCCATCGTCGCGATGGCGACGAGCGTAGTCAGTATGGCCAGCGTTCTGCTGCCGTTTTTTCTTGCCAGGGTGATAAGTGCTTCCAAAAAGGCTTCCATGGAGTGACACCACCTAAGATCGGTCTACTGCTAGTTCCGAAGTTACACATATTGACGGCTTCAAAGACACTGGAAATTCTGTCCATATGACCGCAACGGGGTCGGCTGCGGCCGGGCAAAGACGCGCCCCATTCCTGCCGTTCACGCCGTCGCTCCTGCCTTCCCGAACCTGCCGGTTCACCTGGTCGAGTGGACAAAGAGCGCGGGTGTTCCAACATCACAATGCTAGGCGACTACGGTGTCATGAATAGATTTGTTACCGCACGCTGGAATTCCATCTTTCAGTTTTGGGATGCACTGGCCGACTTCGACGCCGCCAGCATCATCGAGGCGCGCGATTTCTTTCTGAAAGAGCTTTGCGCGATGCTCGACGCCCAGAACGCATCCTGGGTCGGGGCCGTCCTGATGGATAACCCGCAATCTTCAGACCCGCTTGGCGGATGGCGCCCGCGCGCAGTCCACAGGCTTCTGACGTCCGGACCCAAGACCCGCACCATTCTGAACAAGAAGAAAAAGGCCCTCGAACAGGGTCAACCCGACATCGTCACCATTCGCAGGGTCGCCCTGGCCGGCACTTTCCGGGTGCATCGGCTTGTCGACATCGCGCCCGAAGGCTGGTTCGAATCCAGGTACTACAAGACCTTTTATCTGGCAGACCGTGTACGGGACACGATGTGGGCCGGCATTCCGGTCAATACCGATACCGAAGTCTATGTCGGACTGTTCAGAAGCCTCGATCACGCCCCCTTTTCCGCCGAGGAGGCAGACACATTTGCCTTCGCGCTGCAGGGGCTGAAATGGTTCCACCGCAGGCAATTGCTAGGTGAGGGAATCGGGGTGGCCCTGGAGCCCCTCACCGCGACGGAACGCGCGGTCCTTGAACAACTGCTATCGGGCCAGAGCGAACCGGCTATCGCGCGGGACCGGGACCAGAGTGTCCACACCACGCATGACCATGTGAAACGCATCTACAAGAAATACGGCGTCACCAGCCGCTCCGCGCTTATGGCGCTTTGGCTGGGCTTTTCCCCCTAATCCGGGGATTCCTCTCCTCCTGCAGCTCGGGCACAAGTGCACACTGGTGTTAAGTGCTTGGTGCTGGGGGCAGAAATGACGCGATTTCTATGGGGAGCAACGGGACGCGGTGCCTTCGGCCATGCAGTTTCGGCAACGGCCATCATGCTTGCTGGCGCCCTGGCCAGCAGCGACACCCTGGCCGCAACTTTTGCGGTGACAACAGCGGCAGACAGCGGCGCCGGTTCCCTGCGCGCGGCCATCGATGGCGCCAATGGTGCCACCGGCCCGCACACAATCACCTTTGATTCCGGCGTCGGCACGATTGCGTTGTCGTCTGCCCTGCCCGTCATCAAATCCTCGGTGACGATTGACGGCGCGGGCGCATCGGGCGGCAGCGTCACCATCGACGGTGGCGGCGCCAATCGCATCTTCTTTGCCGGGGACGGCAATGCGATCACCGTGAACCTTGCCAATCTCGCGCTCGAAAACGGTTCGGCCACGGGCGGCAATGGCGGTGCCAGCGCCGGCGGCGGCATGGGCGCGGGCGGTGCCTTGTTCATCAACAAGAACGTGACCGCAACAATCTCCAACGTGCAGTTTGCCGACAATGCCGCAACCGGCGGCAATGGCTCAGGTGAAAATGGTTTTAGCGGTCGCGGCGGCGGCGGCGGACTGGGCGGCGATGGCGGATCGCCTTCGGCTAACCTTGGCGCTGGCGGTGGTGGCGGCGGCTATCACGGCGATGGTGGTGATGGCGGCGCTGCGGCCACCTCCAACGGCGGCGGCGGTGGCGGCGGCGAAACCGGAGATGGCGGCGACGGCACCACGGCCGTTGCGGGCGCGGGTGGCACCGGCGGTGGCGGCGGTGGCGGCTATCGCAGTGCCGGCGACAATGGGGCGACATTCGGCGGTGGCGGCGGCGGCGGAAAGGGTTATGGCGGCAATGGTGGCGATTTCGGTGGTGGCGGCGGATCAAACTATGCAATTGCCGGTGATGGAGGCTTCGGTGGTGGCGGTGGCGGCGGGAGCTATAGCAGCGGTGATGGCGGCTTCGGCGGTGGTGGTGGTAGTAGCATCAATAACGGCTCGGGTGGCGAAGGTGCAGGCGCTGGCGCTCACAACACCGGCGGCGGCGGTGCCGGCCTCGGCGGCGCAATATTCGTCCGCGACGGCGCAACACTCACCATCGTCGACTCGGGATTTTCGGGTGGCAGCGTCACGGGGGGCACGGGCGGCAATAATGGCGCGGCGACCGGTACAGCCCTGTTTCTCGGCGCTGACATCACCTATCGCATCGACAGCGGAACGGTCACCCTCTCCGACACTTTGGGCGGTATCGGCGGCACAAGCGACTCCGACGGCGGCCTGATCAAGACCGGCGCTGGTGTTCTGGAGCTGACGGGCACCAATAGCTATACCGGCGACACGACGGTGTCGGCCGGTCGGCTGGTGGTCAATGGTGCCATCGACAGTTCCGATGTCTTGGTCTCGGGCGGCACATTGGGCGGTTCGGGCAGCGTCGGCGGCGTGCTCGTCGGCTCAGGCGGCACGCTGGCCCCCGGCAATTCCATCGGAACGCTCTCCGTCACCGGCAATTGGGAACTGGCCTCGGGCGGCACCTACGAGGTCGAACTGAAGAACGGCGGCAACACTGCCGGAACCCACAATGACCTCACCGATGTCATGGGCACGGCCGTGATCAAGGCCGGTTCGACCATCAAGGTGATGCCAGAGAACGGTACCGACACCGGCAGCCTCTACACCGCAGGCACCACCTACACCATCCTGACCTCGGGCGGACTGACGGTTGCGGGCGCACCCGCTATCAGCGACGACTTCGCCTTTCTCGACTTTACCGGCAGCTATGACGCGCTGAACTACTATCTGACCAGCAACATCCCTTCGCTCTGCCTGACAGGCGCCACGGACAACCAATGTGCAACCGGCAATGGCGTCGCCTCTCTCGGAGCGGCCGCGCCGCTTTACCGGGAAGTTCTCAATCTTTCCAATGCAGCAGCCGGTCCGGGTCTCGATGCCCTGTCGGGAGAGGGCTATGCCAGCATGCAGGGCGTCCTGTCGCGCAATGGCGTCAATCTGGGCCACACCCTGCTTGATCGCGTAGAACAGCGATTTGGCACTCTGGGGCCTGCCGCCCCCCTGAATTATGCGCCCTCGCTCCAGACCGGACCGTCTGCGCCTCAGGGGCATGGCTGGGCAGCTCCCTTTGCCCTGCTCACTGATTTGGACAGGACCACCGGTACGGCCGGTCTCAACGCGACAAGCGCCGGCATTCTGATGGGCGGCGATGTCGATCTGCAACATTGGCTTGTCGGTGGCTTTGCAGGGGCCGGCCAGACCCATGTGGCGATACCGGATCGCGCAACCACGATCACGGCGACGGACCTCTCGCTGGGCGCCTATGCGGGCCGAGAGTTCGGGCAGACGACGCTCGCGCTCGGCGGCGCCTGGACCCACGCCATTGCAGCGTCAACGCGCCAGGTGCAGTTTGGCGGGATCAATCAGACTCTTGTCGGAGCCTATGGGGCCAATACGCTCTCTGCCTTCTCTGAAGTCAGCCACGAGCTGAAATATGGTGCTTCGGCATTGATTCCCTATGGTCGACTGGGCGTCATTCACCAGACCGCTGACGCATTTGTCGAAAGTGGCGGTTCAGCGGCTCTGACAATTGCCCCTTCGGCTCTTACCCAGGTTGCAAGCGAGATCGGCATCGGCGCTCAGACCCGGATGGCCATCGGAACCACGCTCGCGACCCTGTCGGGTGGCATTGGTTGGCGAAGGGTCTTTTCGGATGCGCCGCGCCTCAGCAATCAGTTTTCGGGCGGCCAGGCCTTTGCCGTTGTCGGCAGCGGAGGGTCTCAGGACACACTCGTGCTCGATGCCGGGCTCACGCTCGATTTCTCTCCAGGGGCCAATCTCTCTCTGACCTATGACGGGCAATTTTCTCGCAGCGAGAGCACCCATGGCATCAAGGCCAGCCTTGCTGTGGCCTTCTGAGCGGCGCTGCACAGAGGAGTGGACAAAGCGGAAGTGTTGGCATCCCTCCTTCCCGGGCGCCGGCCAGGAAAATGGACCGCCAACCGATGAAGAAGTCAGTTCGCTGAAACTTTAAGCAAGTGAGGGTTATGAGCGGCGTCGGTCTGGCCGCAGGGGTGAGATGTCTGGCACGCACAGCTTATGCTGTTAACAGTGATATTCGCAATTCCGGTCAGCTGTGATCCCGTCCTCCAGCGCCTCGGGACCGCCATTGAGGTAGCGATCATACCAGCGATAAAAGGTCCGGCGCGGGATACCAACCAGCCCAGGATTTACTTGGTTGGCAGGTGCGATTGTTCGACCGGCCGGATGGTCTCGAGCTTTTCGGGGGCGGGATATCTCATTCGATATCCTCCCCATCCCCCAGCATGCTTTTTGAGCAGGCGGTTTTCCATCGTCAGGTCGGCAAGGCATCCCTTCAGGGCGCTGACGCCGGACACCTGGCCAGGCAAACAATACCGTCTTCTGATTAGGACCTTTCAAGAGCACGGATGTAGTCCAGTTTGTTGCCTGTTGAGCCAAGACCGGCCCGTCAGCAACCGGCCATTTCAGTCATTGGCCATGCTTGACGGGAGGGCAGGGTAGGGGCCGTTTGCCGACAGTCGGCTTTTAGCCAGCAGAGGCAGAAAGCTGCCGGAGCGTGCATGGAAATTGTCATACGTTTCCCTCGGCAGTCTGATCCCGGAGCAATGGATCAAGCTGTCGGCCAGTCCCATCCCCCAATTGGGGAATTCACGCTGGGCATATGAACTGCCATCAGCGGAAAGAAGTGTCTACAAGTTGAACGAGCTGCATGCCATGTCGCAACTGGATGAAGGTAGGTGGCTAGTTCAATTGCAGCACAACGGCATTGGCGGCGATCAAATTGGGGTGGGACGATGAGACAAATTATGGGCGCGTTGATCGCTGTTCTCTGCTTGGGGGCGACGACGGCGGACGGTCAGGACACAATCCGCGATCTCCAGCACTTGCTCGACAACGCTGGCTACAATGTTTTCGGCCAGGATGGTGTCTGGGGTGGAAATAGCCGCAAGGCGCTGACAGGCTTCGCAGAAGACTACGCCTTGGACATTGTCGTTCCGGAGCAAACACCTTCTCCAGAGGAGCTGCAGCCCATCTTGGCGGCCGTAAAGACCGCGCTGGACGCGGACTATGCCCTCTTTCCCACCATCCCGCTTCCCGACGACTATTATGTCGGCTTGGCTACCCAATGGTATTTCAACATCCACAACTGGGCCATCGGGACGCCCGCGATTGTCAACCGGGAGGGCGTGCTGACCAGCGTCCCGGTCCGTCGCTGGTTCGAGCCGATCGAGGATGATCTGGAGATGTTCGGCGATGCCGGCGTCAAGGTCATGCGCATGCAGCTGGGGATGGAGGGGATGTTGTTTCACCGCGAGTGTCCCTGGATGGAGGACCTCGACCTGGGAGTTCTCGATGACTGCTATATCAAGGCCTTCGACGAGGCGCGCAGCAATGACTGGGAGTTGCAGTTCGCCGAGCTTGATTCCCTCACGGACAATCCCGTCATCCGGCACTATCTCAATGCCGTTGAATACTGGGACGAAAACGGCTTTCACGTGATGGTCGTGCCATCCGACTTCTTTACCGGCGATGGCAGCGCTTTCGATGGATCGGCCCCCCCTGGACCGCCGCAGGACCCGCTGGTCCACCGTGCGGTGGTCAATGACCCAATGTTCCAATCCTATTTTCCTAAGTTCGCCGGGGCGCTTGTCGCCGCAATGCGTGCGAGAAACCTCAACAATGTGAGTTTTCAGTCCCTGAACGAGACCCGATTTTGCCGTCACAACGGCCGTCCCTTGCGCGGGGGACTGGCGCGCTGGCGGGCGATCGAGCGGGCAGTATTTGATGCGGTGCGCGTCGAGGCCCCACGCATGTCGCTGGTCAGTACCGCTGTCTGCACGGCGGGCGATCATTTCATCCTGGGTGGCGGCTCATACAGGGAACTGGCCACAGTGGTTCCAGTCCACCAAGGCCTGGACGACGTGACGTATGCGCTGCATCTCTATACGCCTCGGGCGCTCATGCTTGGTACGGCTCAGAACGCACTCTACGAGCCCGGAACGCAGATGCATTACCCTTTTCAGCGCATCTC
Organism: Devosia sp.; assembly: GCA_040218355.1. Classification (GTDB taxonomy): domain Bacteria; phylum Pseudomonadota; class Alphaproteobacteria; order Rhizobiales; family Devosiaceae; genus Devosia. The sequence goes on from JAVJRP010000022.1 coordinate 441,136, forward strand.
TCCGGCGGCAGCGAGAAACGAAGAGGCGCAATTCTATATCCGGGAGTACAATCGTATTCAGCCTGGCCCTGACTATTTCGAGCAAATGTTTGCCGATATCGGCGCCTTCGCCAGGAACAATGGCATCAGGGTGATGTTCACCGAACTCAATGCCCCCAAGCCGGATTTCGGCGTGCCGCGCGAGGATCGTGTCGCCCTGATCCGGGATCTGGTGACCTTCGGCAAAACCCATGACGTTCCGATCATTCACTTCGGCACACTCAATGCTTGGGGTCTATCGAGCTGTGAGCACACCATTCGCTCACCTGACCATCGATATGATCCGGCGCTGCTCAATGTCATCGCTTTTGGCAACGATGTCGCTGGCGCCGACCCATACGCCCCACTCGAACCGATTGAGGTGCAATGCGGCACTCAATAGAGGCCCGGATGGCAATCCTGCGCGTGATGCTGATCTGCCTTGCCGCATCCCTGCCTGTGACACAGGCAGGGGCTGAGGAGAGACGCTGGTTCGCCCTCCCCGAAAGCCGCGATCCCGACCAGGCCATTGGGATTGCCCTGGCGCATCGCTGGTGGTTCGAGGCGATGGCTGTCGCTGCCAACACAACCGGTGGCTATGTCACCCTTGGCAGGCTGGACGATGAGACGAACGATGACACGGACGCGCTCACAGAATTGCTTGGGTCTGGCAACTGGCCTGCGAGCATCGAGGTAGTCGACGCTGGGTCACTCGGCGCGTTCATCTGGGGCCTGCCGAACAGTGCCGTGGTCCGGCATGAATTCAGGCACGGCGACGATGGGCGGATCGTCTCTGACGGTTTTTCTATCCAGATGTCCGCCCATCTTGACGTCACCGACGGCATCCTCAAACCCGTGCTGACGCTGATTGAGCATGGTGACCCCGTCCACGAAGCCAGGATGGAGGAGAGTGGAACCGACGGCGCCTTCGCCCGCATCCGCATCGCCTGGTTGGATCGAACTGCAAGCCGGCCCCAGATCGTGTTGTCCGCCTATACGATGGGCGCGCATTGCTGCACCGTCACGCGCATTCTCACCAGGGATGAAGTCGGCTGGATTGAGGTGGACGGAGGCTGGCATGATGGTGACGAGGGCTATCGCGTCGAGGATGTGGATGGAGACGCAGAATTAGAACTGATCGCCCGCGACGACCGCTTCCTCAATCGATTTGCGCCCTATGCGAACTTCTGGACACCGATCAGGGTGTTCAAGCTGGTCGATGGTACACTTGTCGATGCAAGCGGCGAGCGTGCCTTTGCCCCGGCCCATCGCCGCGAACTCCATGCCTTCGAGCACCATGCCGAACTCGATCCAGGCCTGTGGCGCGAAGCAGGCTTTCTCGCCGGATGGGTGGCGCTAAAGTCCGCCCTTGGGGAACGCGAAGAGGCATGGTCCCGGATGAACCAGGTCTATGTCGACCTTAGCTTTTGGAACCACACGACCTGCGAAGTCGCGTTCGTGGACAATACGTGTCCGGGCGACAAGACGCGCAGTGCTTCATTTCCTGAAGCGCTGGAAGACTTTTTGCGACGGACCGGTCTCTGGTGAGATCACTTGTCCTTCGCGATCAGTTTATCCAGGCCAGAATGTCCATGCGGTTGCAGCGCTCGGCCATGGTGTTGAACGCCCGAGTAAAGCCGGCAGCGGAATAGGTGATCGTGATCGTTCCGCCGGTAAAGGCGTCCGAACCGACAATTCTGAAGGACTGCCCCGCTCTAATGGCCTTCACGACGTTCGAATTGACAGGCCGCACTAGTACGCCGGAGGGGTCGAGCGGGAACTCACGGCCATCGACATAGGCGGTTACCGGGCGGCTGGAATCAAACCATTTCGGCCCCGCCATCGAAAAATTGACATTGCTGTCGCGGCCATTTTTGTGGGCAATGATCGTCATTGAGGTGTAGTGGATATTGGGTTGCCGGGTTGCACTGATGACGTAGGACGAGATTATGCAATAGGCCGTCGTTTCGGCCAGATGCCAGTCTCCAAATGTCTCAATATGCCCTTGCAGGCGAGAAATGACGGTATCAACCCAATCCAGGTCATCTGGCAGCCTGCGATACAAGCTAACGGCACGGTCGACGTCTCGCGGCACGCCCAGTCCGGCCTCGTACATCTTACCGAGGGACAGTATGGCTTCAGGATCGCCCTGATCGGCCCCCATTTGCAGCCATCGCCGCGCCATGCTGTAGTTCTGTGTGAGACCAACTCCTCCCATATAGGCCATTCCAAGACTGCCCTGCGCGGCCGCATGGCCGGCCTCGGCTGCCAGGTGATAGAGGCGCACGGCTTTCCTGTAATCCCGCTCCAGGTTGCGCCCATTGACGTATTCATTGCCCAAAGCCTGCTGTGCGCCCGGATGTCCCTGCTCGACTGCAGCGTTGAACCATTCAATACCCTGGGCCGGATCGGCTTCGACGCCTTCACCTGAAATGTACATCACGCCCAATGCATATTGCGCATCGGCAAAGCCCTGATCCGCGGAAAGGCGATAAAGCCGAATGGCTTCCTCGGTGTCCACCGAGGCCCCGCTGCCCTCGGCATGCATCTTTGCCAGATAGTATTGCGCGTCAGCATCGCCACTATCGGCAAAGGGCTGCAGAAGACGCAGAGCCTCGGCGAATCTCCTGTCCTCAAAGGCTTCGATGCCGGCCTGAAGCGCGGATTGCTGATCGAGAAGAGCTTGCAGATCGAGCATCAGCGCCAGCGCATCTTGATAACTTGCCGACTGCTGACCAACTTCGCTGAGAAAACGGCTCAGCGCCTGCTCGGCCGCCTCGATATCGCCCTGTCCGGCCAAGGCCTCTGCCTCGAAGAACAGCAGTTCGCCCCCGGCCAGTTCCGGCGCGAGGTCTCGCAAGGCGTCGATCCGTTCAAGAATGTCCGCATCATTCTCGGCGAGAATGGCGCGCTCCAGCGCCGCCATGGCGAGGTCGATCTGCACTTCGGGTGACAGGTCCTGCGCCATGGCCATTGGCGCGAAGCTCAAGAGCGCTACGACAAGCATCGCACGCACGCACAAACCGCTCACCCTCATTCCCCCAACCTTTCCAATGCCTCTTCGGCGAAATACGCTCCCTGATCCGCCGCCATCTCGTACCATCGTCGCGCCTCGGCCAGGTCGGTTGCAACGCCAAGCCCCTCTTCATACATGGAGCCCATGGCCAACTGTCCCTGAACATCTCCACTCTCGGCCGCGCGGCGATACCATTGCACGGCCTGCTCATAACTTTGGGGCACGCCCAGCCCTTCGAAATATGCGTAGCCCATCCCCATCTGGCCCATGGGGTCGCCCTGTTCGGCAGAAAGCCGATACCAATGGGCGACCTGATCGTCGTCCAGCAGACCATCTTCCTGATTGTAGTAGAGCGCGGCAAGCGACGCCTGGGCGCGGGCATGTCCCTGTTCTGCCGCCAGGCGATAGAGACGCTCCGCTGCCCTGACTCCGGCGCTGCCCCCGAGGTCGTAATAATCCATCATGCCGATTCGATACTGCGCTTCCGCATGCCCCTTGTCCGAGAGAGGCGCAAGCAGCCGCCGGGCCTCGTCATAGTCGTGACGCTCATGAGCCGCCACGCCGCTTTCCAGCGTTGCCAGGTCCGCGCGCAGCTCGGACAGGTCTAGCATCAGCGCCAGCGCATCCTCATAGCTTGCCGATTGTTGTCCGACCTCGGAGAGAAATCGGTTCAATACCTGCTCGGCCTCCTCGACATCCCCTTGTCCGGCAAGGGCTGTCGCCTCGAAAAACAACAGCTCGCCCCCGGCCAGTTCCGGCGCGAGGTCTCGCAAGGCGTCGATCCTTTCGAGAATTTCCACATCATCCTCGGCGAGCATGGCGCGCTCGAGCGCTGCCATGGCCAGGTCGATCTGAACCTCGGGTGACAGGTCCTGCGCCGTCGGCACCGCCGACACGAAAAGGGAAATGATAGCGGCCAACACGGCTTTGACGGGCAATGATCGAGAGAGCATGTAGCGAGTCCGGTGGTTTCGATTGCGAGGATGGGGCCTGTATTTGTTAGGTAGTCGCCGCGACGACCAAAATTGAATTCTCATCGAAGCCGTCATGACTGAGTCTAGGCCAGTCCTCTTCCCTGCCAGAGCGGAGACTGGATCTTGCGGCGAAGGTACGAGATGCCCTTAAGTTTCGTATCCTGGCGAAATTGAGTAGACCTGGGCGATACTCGACTAGAAGAAACATTCGCCAAGCGCTTCAACGTATCGCGATGGACTCCCAACAATTTCAAAATTTTTATTGTATACTTTAGTATAACAATCCAGCCCAGTGCTACTGTTCCCACACCTTCTTAGATTTAATCCAGGCTGGCATTGCCTTTGCCGCGTTCCGGTGGCGTAAATTACTATAAGTTGATCATCATTCGAATGTGAAAACTGTATCCATTCGGAATTACTGCTATATAAATTTTGGACTGAAATTCCATCTATGGAATTTTTCATTGTTATATCGCAGTTTCTGCTCACTATTTCGCGAGATGGAAATCCAGGTGAGCCGGTAGTTCTCTCGACCACCGCAGGAGAACATTCGTGTTCGACAACATATTCATTGCCGAATGCCAGGAATGCCCCTTCTGAATAAGGACCGGATATTTTCTCTCCCCCTGCGGTGACCCAGCCATCGGCGACCTCAAACGAGTCAACCGGCAGACTTGCTATGTAGGCCTCGTGAGCCGCCGCCGCCGCCTTCTCCTTCTCCCGCGCCTCTGCCACCCGTTTGAGCATGGCATCGAGCCGATCGGCAGCGGTCCGAGGTTCGGGCTGATCGGGCTGCGCGTCTTCAACACTGGCCACCTGATCGGGGCCGGTCCCATCAGCTTCATCCTCGCCCTCTTCCGCCGCCAGTAGCTCCACCGGACGGTCCCCGCAGGGCTTGGACCGGAAGTGCCGCTCATAGGAGGCTTTGACCTGCGCCAGCGCGTATTTGGGTTCGACCATGTCGATCCGCGACACGCTGAACCCCACGCGGAACAGCTCCCGCGCCTGCGCCTCGCTCAGCCAGGAGATGTCCTCCGACCCCACGGGGCCAACCTGGAACAGCCGGTCCCATTCCGGGCTGCCCGGCACAGACGGGCCATAGTCCGCGCCCTGTGAAAAACTGTCGACGCCGAAATAATGCTGGATGACATTGGAGGGCCCCAGCGCAAAACCGAGATTGCTGTTGGTCTCGATGATCATGCGGAAACGCGAATGGGTGTAAAGATCCACCCCGTCCAGCGCGCCCTCCGAAACCATGCCCGGTTCGATTTTATGGGGACTGAAGCTAGCGACCACATGTTGCGCGAAACAGACCGGGGCACCGGCCAGTTCGACCCAGGGCGGGGAATGATGCTCATAGCGCCCGGCAAACTGGCGCAGCGGCTCTCCCATCAATCCGGTGAACCGCCACTTGATGGTGAGCGAACGAAACCGGACGATATCGCCATTCTCGTCGGCCACCCCACGCACCATATCCACCGGTGTCTCGCCCTCATAGGTCTGGGCCTGAGCACTCTGGGCGCCAAGCAACAGCACCAGGACAGCGCCGATGAGTCTCAGGGGAGTGCGAAAGCTGGTCATGTGGTCTTCCTTGCAGGCAGCGGAACTCGTCGCTGGCGACGCTTGCCGGGTGCTATCGGATCAGGCTCAGTATCCCGGGCCGGTCGCAAAGCTCGGCCATGGTGGTGAAGGCGCGGGTGAACCCGGCAGCCGAGAAGGTGGCTGACAACGGCTGATCGGTGACGATGGATGTACCGGTTATGGTGACCGCCTCGCCTGCGCGGATCGCCCTGATGACCGCGGGACTGGCTGGACGAACGCTCGTCCCTCTATATATGCTCCAGTCTTGTCCCTCGAGGTCAAACCGTGCGCCATCCACGTCGGCGACAATAGGCTTGTCGATACGAAATGGATTGGGGCTAACCATCATCGATGTGAGCTGATCACCTGATTCTCGTGTCCACGCCCTGAATTCCATAAACGGCGGGGTGATTATGCCTTCGGGCGTCACATCCGTAGCAATAGAATAGATATAGCAGGTCGCGTCCGCCCTGCGGACAAGCCAGTCATCCGATGTCAGGGCAAGGCGATCATTAGACTCGATCCAGTGAGGAGAAAAAAGATCTCCTGCCGCATCGGACCGAGTGAGCCAATCCCTCGCTTCGTCCGGGTTCCTGCGAACCGCATGGCCGTAAAGATACATTTGCCCGATCGCATGCCAGCCCCTTTCGGGATCTTGCTTCGCAGCCATGTGATACAATCGTAAAGCCTCTTCGGCATTCATCGGGATTCCAGCACCTTCGGCATACATATCGCCGAGATGGGTCATACCAAGAACGTAGCCCTGATCGATGGCACGTTGGTACCAGCGCATCGCTTCGGCGGGATCTCTGTCCACCCCCTCACCATCCTTGTGCATGCGCCCCAGAAGGACCTGCCCATAGGGATCGCCCTGCTCCGCCGCAGCGCGATATAACCGCGCCGCTTCGGCATAGTCTTTGGCATCACCCCAGTAGTAATATCCCCCCAGGGCGATCAGGCCGCGCGGATCACCCTGGTCGGCTGCGGCGCGATGCAGCCGCACACCTTCATCAACGTCTTCCTCAACGCCGTCACCATATCTGTAGTGATATCCAAGCCCCACGAGACCACCGGGATGATCCTGTTCTGCTGCGAGCCGATACCATCGCACCGCTTCCTCGTGGTCCTGCGCGATACCAAGGCCATTGGAATACATCTCGCCGAGATAATACTGCGCCTCAGCCTCTCCCGCTTTGGCCAGCGGATGTAGGATGCGAAGGGCGTCGGCATAATCCTCCGCGTCAAAGGCGGCGACGCCCTCATCAAGCGCCGTTGTTTCGGCCTTGATGGCACGCAGTTCAAGGGCCATCGCCAGCGCATCGTCATAGCTTGCCGATTGCTGCCCGACATCGGAGAGAAAGCGGACCAGCGCAGCGTCGGCCCGCGGAATATCCCCAGTCGCCTTGGCCGCCAGTGCCTCGAAAAACAGCAGTTCGCCGGATGTCAGGTCCGGATCAAGATCGCGTATCAAGTCGATCTGGGCCAGCGTTTCGGCGTGATTCTCAGCGTTCATCGCCTGCTCAAGCGCGGCCATGGCTATGTCGATCTCGACTTCCAGTGGCAGGCTCTGAGACATCGCCTGGAACGAAGAGCCAAAGGTCAATGCGCCGGCCATTGCCAGAACGGACAGCCAGGAAAGGCCGCGCGACAGGCCCGGCTTAAAGTCCAACACGATCTTTCATCTCCTGCCTATCCTGCATCCGGCGCACATCCCGGATGGGGGAACGGCACTCCAATGTGCCTGCCCACGCACGGGAGTTCAGAAAGGCTAACAGGCAGAGGCCGGAGGCAGTATCCCCCGATTGGGTTAAGCGGGACGTCCGCTGCATGGTCCTGGCGGTTCAATCAGGCCTTGATGTTCTCCAGAAACCCCGCATAGGCATCGAGCATGGGCCCGAAATGATCGTAGTAGAGCAGCTGGCCAGCACTCGGGATGAAATGGACCGGCACCTCACCATAGCGTTGCGCCAGGCTTTTCACGGCCTCGGGTTCATGGATGAAATCGTCCGCTCCGTGAAAGAAGGCGGCGGGAAACTGGCCGACAGGGAATCTGTCCCAGCGCGGATTGGCCTGGTGGTAGAAGTCCTGCTTGATCGATTGCAGCGACGCCGCGAACATTTGGCGGGCCCGCTCGCCCTGATGGGGCCGCGCATATTCAGCCTCGACTACCGCAAGATCGGCAGCACACTCGCTGTAGTGCCTGACGAAGAAGCGCCGGAGTGCGGCCGGGTCTTTGAGGCGCGTCCCATAAAAATCGAGCACATTGGATAGTAACCTCCAATGGGCACTCGCCAGGCTCAGCAAGCCGGCGCGCAGCCGGCCCGCCGCGCCGAGACCGGTCGAAGGTTTTATGCAGGTGCCCAGAAAGCCAATCGATCGCACCCGCTCCGGATGTCGTCTTGCATATTCGATGCCATAGGCGCAGCCGCTGACGCAGGGCAACAGATCGGCCTGTTCGCCACAAAAATGCGACCGGGCCAGGTCGATGCCGTCGCAGGCGTGGTCGAGATGGGCAGTGACGTCCAGTCTGTCGGCAGGTCCAGCCATGGCGCCGTGACGCAGGGGTATGACCAGCCGGATACCGGCGGTCTCCAGCAAGGCAACATCTTCGGGCCGGATATCGGGCAGGATTTGGGAATGCAGGAGAATGATCGGATGGCCCGAAACCGGGCCGATATCGATGAACCGGTGCCATTCGCCGTTGCGGGACCGCAAGCGGGCGACCCGTGCTGCCGGAACAAACGCTTCTATGAGGTCGACAAACAGATCGTCATGCGCCGACGGTGGAGAATCCGCATCGTTCCGATGCTCGAAAAGTAAGTGCGCAAGCACTCGACTGGACAGCTCGGCCTGTGAACGTACGCCGAGTTTTCGCGCCAATGACTTGTACTGGCTCCGCTTGGTTTCGTGCCCGACCCCATCCGCTTTTGCCGCAACGCTCAGCCCGATCCCGCAGAGAAGTTGCTTGAGCACACGGAGCTCGGCCTTAGTTGGCTGTTCGCCTGCGACGAGCAATTCGGTCAGGCTTTGGCATAGCTGTACGTCGGATTTGACTAGCAGTCGGATAGAGTCCCCACGCGCCGTATCGAGGGCGAATGCCATATGGTTGTTCAGAACCAGACCGCCTGCTGCCGGAACCGGCTGACCGAGTGCCTCGATATCCACCCAAACAGGGTGAATCCGCTCCTCTTGAGCGTCGGGTATCAAGAACCCGTCCAACGTTCGGCACACCACAGTATCCCAGCCGTTCGACAACCCCTGGTAGGTGTCGCTGTCGGTGTCTCGCCGTTCCAGTACGGGTGCGGGAATTGTGCCAAGATTGCCAGCCATAGCTGTCGCAAGCGCGCCATAGGCCTGCGGCGGTGCTCGTCCAAATCCCGTGCTCATCGTAGTCCCGGAGATGGCCTATTCTCCCCCAGCGAGACTGTTCCGAAATTCATGCTTGGTCCCCCCCCCCCCCAATGCCACCGCGCGTTATCAATCAAGCGCGAACAAGACAATTGCGTCAACCAGAGTCGAGCAAATGCTGATGTCAGATGCAGGGCTTGTAGTATTGCTGGCAACCGGTGGAACAGCATTCTAGACTGGAGCTGCAGCCCAAAGGATCCGCAAATGTCTAGTGCCACGACCATTGCAGTCCGCATTTCACTGTGTATCAGCATCATGACATTGCCAATGCCCGCTGTTTTCAGTGCCGAAAGTGTGGCGGTGGGCCCGAAATTCGAAGATTATGCTGTGACTATTCGCACAGAGGCACCCGCAGGTTTGCAAGGCAATTTTCCAGATCTGCCCGCTCAAGCACGCGACGAACTTAACACCACATTTGCAGATGGCATCAACTTCGCTGGCACCGCCACAATTGCAGTTTGGGGGTGCGGTACTGGCTGTATGAGCGGCGGTGTCTTCGATGCCCGGACGGAAAAATGGTTCGAATTCCCCTTTGCGATCCATCGCTCAGTCCAGTCCGACAGCGCAGACAAGGCCTTTTCGTTCCGACACGATAGCCGATTGCTCATCATAACTGGCCTTTGCAATGAGGAAAGGGATGGCCAGTTTCATTTCGTGTGGGACGGACGCCAGCTCGTTCCATTGGACGCTCCCGCCTTGGCGTGCTTGAGTGATTAGATTGAGCCAATTGGATAGATCCCACGCACACAATTCGTACCGGCTCTTGTCACGCGTCATAGTTCGACGCGCCACCTAGCCATTCAAGCGTCCGCCTATGGCTCCGTCAACTTTGCCGCTGAACGACCGTTTAGGGGCGCATCGCCGAGATTTACTGATGTCGAATGCGGGGGGCCGTTGCACGTAAATGTTGCTGTGCGATCGCTAGTAAATGATGTCGCGCGAGGAGCACTCGCGCAGGAAGGACTCACCGCTACCGATTTCACAGATGCCCACCGCGCTGCGCACTGAATGGCAGCTATCGGGATTCTTCTCAACTTGACCCAATGGCCGAACTGGGGCGCGTTGGCGACCCACGGTTGCCGATGCCACGCCGATCATTCACGCAGTAACAACGTGCTAGCGAATGTGGTTGCTGAGTACGGAATCTGGAAATGCACACATCCCAAACTTTCGGGTTCTCGGGGCTATAAGCTCTCGAAGACCTTCGCCAGCGCACTCGTTCCGAGATCAGCCTCACGGTCCGACAGGCCAGAGAAACCGAGCAGCAGCCTTGATGTATCCGCGGACGTAACGTTCATACGGGAAAGTGGCATGACGACCACGCCGCGCGCCAGTGCGGCACGGGAAATCTGCGTATCACTGCTCCAGGTGCCGGTGCTGCGCACAATCAGATTTATGCCCTGGTCCGGCAAGACCACCGACAGGTGCTCGCCAAGGCGTTCCTGCAGCAGGCCGGCCAGCATGTCGCGGGAGGCGCGCAAGCGCTCGCGCAGCCGGCGCAGATGCGCAGGAAAATAGCCTTCCTGCAAAAAATCGGCCACGACACGTTGCTGGAAGCTGGGCGGGCAGCGGTCGAGCGCCGGGCGGACGGCGCGAAACACCGGCACCAGGTCGGGCGGCACAACGAGGTAGCCCAGGCGCAGACTGGGCAGCAGGGCCTTGCTGAAGGTGCCGGTATAGAGCACCCGATCGGCCTGATCGAGGCCCTGCAGCGAGGCTATGGCGTGACCGTCATAGCGAAATTCGCTGTCGTAATCGTCCTCGACAATCCAGCAGCCATGTTCACGCGCATAGGCCAAAAGGTCCAGGCGCCGGGGCAGCGAGAGCACGGACCCGCACGGATACTGGTTGGAGGGCGTCACATAGACCAGAGCGGGCGGCGCCAGCCCGCCCGAGGTCAGCGGCTCGAGCACGATACCGGAGTGGTCGACCGGTAGGCCGACGATCTGCGCCCCATTGAGCGCCAGGCACTGCCGGGCCGGCGGATAGCACGGGTCTTCGATGAGCACGCGGTCGCCCGGCGACACCAGCGCGCGAAAGGCCAGATCAAGCGCCTGCTGCGTCCCCGCCGTGATGAACAGCTGCTCGGGCGTGCAGCGCACGCCGCGCGAGGCGGCCACATGGGCCACGATGGCCGCACGCAGATCCGGTTCGCCCTGGATATCACCATAGCCTTCGAAGGCATAGTTCATGTGGCGACCCGCCAGGCGGTTGAGCAGGCTCGCCGTCCGTTCGTCATGCGCCATTCGGCCGGTGACAAAGGGCAGCAGCTTTTGTGGTTCAAGGCTGGGACCACAGGTCAGCATGGCGGTCACCGACGCCGAGATGGACCGCCGCGGCGAACTCTTCCCGACAATGGGTTGCGCGACCGTTTCGAGCGGCTCGGCGGGCATGTCTGTCAGGACGTAGGTCCCTGACCCATGACGCCCCGTGGCATAGCCCTCGGCGATCAGGATGTCATAGGCCTCGGCAATCGTGCCGCGCGCGAGCCCCCATTCCTGCGCAGCAAGGCGCGACGACGGCAGCCTCTGTCCCGGCTTGATCCAGCCATCGGCGATGGCCTCGCGTAGCGCCAGATAGAGTTGTCGGGCCAGCGATGCCGGCGCCGCTGGATCAAGACGCGGCTGGAACCCGGCCGACGGGCTTTCGCGGCGGCGGGCCAGCCGGCGCTTCGTAGAGGGCAAGTGGCTCACGACAGGCTCGCATAGTGGCTCTTTGAATTGTAGCGATCATGCATTCTAGTTGATCCACTTGCAATGACCCAGCGATCGAGATCACGCATTGAAACAATCCAGATTGAAGATCGCCGTATTGTTCGGCGGTCGCTCCGCCGAACATGATGTTTCGGTGCTGTCGGCGACCAATGTCATGGCAGCCCTCGACTCCGACAAATACGAGCCCCTGCCGATTTTCGTGACCCGGGATGGCCAATGGCTGCTGAGCCGCTACGAAAAGGGCGTCCTGGCGACGCCCGACAGTGGGACCGAACTGACTTTGGTGCCCGGTGGGCGCGGGCGCCTGATCATGCTTGGTGCTGGCGGAGAGGTCGCGGGTACCGACAGGATCGAAATCCTGTTTCCGGTCCTGCATGGCCTCTTCGGTGAGGACGGCTCTGTGCAGGGTTTTGCCGAGGTGGCCCGCGTGCCGCTGGCCGGGTGCGGCCTGCTTGGATCGGCCACGGCGCTCGACAAGATCATTGCCAAGCGTCTGCTGAACGCGGCCTGCATCCCGGTGGCGCGTTCGGTGGCCATCACCAAGGAAGAGGCGCCTGACTTTGCCGCCCTGGAACGAGCGCTTGGCTTGCCCATGTTCATCAAGCCTGCCCGGCAGGGATCATCTGTCGGCGTCAGGAAAGTCTCCGGCAGCGAGGAGTTCCCATTCGCCCTCGAAGACGCCCTCCGCTTTGACCGCGACCTCCTCGTGGAAGAGTTCGTGGCGGGCCGCGAGATCGAGTTCAGCGTGCTGGAGGATGAGACAGGCGGCCTCTTCATTTCCCGCCCCGGCGAGATCGTACCGGCGGAGCAGCATGGCTTTTACAGCTATGACGCCAAATATGTCGACGAGACCGGCGCGGACTTCAAAGTGCCCGCGGATCTGCCGCTAGAAGTCGAGAACGCTATGCGCGACATGGCAGCCAGGGCCTTCCGGGCGCTGGGTTGCGACGGCATGGCTCGGGTGGACTTTTTCCTCAAGCAAAACGGCGATTTTCTCGTCAACGAGCTCAACACCATTCCCGGATTTACCGATATCAGCATGTACGCAAAGGCCATGGCGGCCAGCGGCATTGCCTATTCCGAGATCATCGAGCGTCTGGTGAGCCATGGCCTCGCGCGGGCGAACCGACCATGACGACCCTCGACACAGGCGAGGCCAAGACGGCCAGTGGCCTGCTCAATGGGCTCATCGGTGTCGCCATCTTCAGCGGATCGCTGCCAGCAACGCGGCTTGCTGTCCAGCAGTTCGACCCGATCTTCCTCACCGTGGCGCGGGCCACCATTGCCGGCCTGCTGGCGCTGGTACTGTTGCTGGCCCTGCGCCAGCGCCGTCCGGCAAAGGCCGACCTCCTCTCCCTGGTCATTGTCGCGCTGGGTGTTGTCATCGGCTTTCCGCTGCTGACGGCGCTCGCGCTGCAGCACGTTACTTCGGCCCATTCCATCGTCTTCATCGGCCTCCTGCCGCTGGCGACCGCCGTTTTCGGCGTGCTGCGCGGCGCCGAGCGACCAAAACCCGCCTTCTGGCTGTTCTCTGCGCTGGGCAGTGCGCTGGTGGTCGGCTTTGCCTTGGCGCAAGGGCTCACAGCGTCTCCGACCGGCGATCTGCTCATGCTGGCCGCCATCGTGGTCTGCGGCCTCGGCTATGCCGAAGGGGGCAGGCTGTCGCGCCGGCTCGGCGGCTGGCAGGTTATTTCCTGGGCGCTGATATTGTCGCTGCCGCTCATGATCGGGCTATCACTGCTGACCCTGCCGCCAACATTTATCGGCATCACCCTGCCGACTTGGATGAGCCTGGCCTATGTTTCCGTGTTCAGCATGCTGGTCGGCTTCGTCTTCTGGTATCGCGGGCTGGCCCAGGGCGGCATCGCCGCCATTGGCCAGCTGCAACTACTGCAGCCCTTTTTCGGCTTGGCGCTCGCCGCCACCCTGCTGCATGAGCCCGTCACCTGGACCATGCTGCTGGTGTGCTTCGCGATTGTCCTCTGCGTATTCAGCGCCAGACGATTTGCGGCATGATCAATGGGACGCAAGTTGGGCGGTTCCAACTATCTTACAACTCCCCAAAGCGCCCCTAACATCCTTCCGCCATCGCGGTTTCAGGCAGTTCACTGAAACTACCGCTTTTGGGACCCGGCTGAAGCGGCTCTTGCGTCCGAAATGGGGCGCCTTGCTGATCGGCCGCATCCGAGCGTCGCTTTTTGGTAAAGCAAACTTTACCGTTCCAGGGCGGGGGTAGCGTTTTCACAAAGTGTAATCTTCATCGTCGATCGATGCTTTGACGTCCCATAGTTCCTCGCGCTGCGCGCGGGTCATCTCCTCTTCCAGCGTCTCAAGTCTACTAATCAGTCGCTGAAAATGTTCAATCTTCTGAACTAGTTCGGTTGTGGCTCTCCGGAACATGTCCAGTAGCGGACCTAGAAGACGGTGTCTTACGAGGACACCAACCTTTGCACGCTCGTCATCGGTGACTGTTCGGGCCCAATGGTAGCCGCCGCCTTCTGGCTTTGGTTCAACGGTCCCGGCGGCAAGCAGCGCAACGGCATCATCGATCTGACGCACTTCTGAGACTGCGTCCTGAGAGGCCTTTTCGATGATCTGCGTTGCTTCAACGCATGCTTGAGCCTTGAGCGCGTCGCCCTCCAGTTTTGCGGACGTGAGTATTCGCTCCTTTTCATTGTCGGCCTCTTGCGCTCTCTTTTCCGCGTGCGAGGCGGCAAGCTCAGCGGCGGCCTGTTTGGCTTCAAGCTTCTCGATCCGCTCGCTCTCAAGCAGTCGTCTAGTCTCTAGGACAGCGATTTCTTCCTCGGTCCTCCTGAGTTCGTCACGCCGTTCTTTGTTGAGACGCTTCCAGTCTCGCAGGCTCAGGTGGTCAGTATCGCCATGCTCCGCCCCATTTGTGATGCGACTAACTTTGGTGTGACCACGTTCGACTTGACTCTCGAAACTGGCGATTGCCGTCGCTGCAATGTCTTGCAGGCCGGATATTTTGGATTTGGAGGACGCATCGGAAATTGGGTAACCATTGAGGTCGAAGGACGGCATGCAGAAATGTGCATGCACCGATGTTTCATCGCGATGAATGACCAAGCCTACGAGCGTTGTGTTGAGATAATTGGCGATGTCAGTTGCAACACGAAGAAAGGCCTCTGTCTGTGTCTTGCTATCAAGCTGATCGAAATACTTCTGTGCGACTCGGCCAAACACGATCACGCCGGCCGAAAGTACCGATGCATTGGATTTCATCGCTCTCTTCGTGTTTCGAAGCTCTCTCCTCTTTCGACAGATTTGGCGCAGCTCGACCGCATTGATCGGTTCGATGACGATCTCGTTCAAATGACCCAAAGCTTGATTCACATTGTCCGGCACATATCCAATGCGGCGATCGTGCATGATCTGTCGGACAGCGTCGGTGAACCCGTACGGCTCCACTCGGACACAGATTGCCTTGGGGTTGGCTTCGGCGAGTTGATCTAGGGTACTGTTTTTCATGAGCGCAGCTTCAGGGCTGTTCATGAAAATCGGAAATGGTTGACTATGTTTCAGGGACTCACTCGGGATAAGCGAGCTTATCCCGGTGGGGAAGGGGCTCGGCCCCTTTCCAAACCCCGATCAGGAGGTCCGCTACGCGTCTGCTGAACCTCTACGTTTGCGATGCTGAATGGCCACCCTTCGTCCGAAGACGGACAGGGCGGTGAAGTCGCTTCGCTCCCCACATGATAAAGGGGCAGGAAATGACTTGTGACCCATTCGTGGAAAGCCGCTAGTACACCCGAGCTGCCGCTGTTGGTTCATTGCATGCCCGCGGATCATGCCAGACAAAAGGCCTGCTCTAGTCGGGATTGTGAATCTCCGAGCTCAGCGTATGAGCTGCTCCATTGCGCTTCTTCGTTCGAGGCCGAGGTGCCGCAACACGGGCGTGATTCAAGGCGGCCTGAGCAGCGACTGTAAAGTCCGGCAACCTGTTGAGCGCGTCCAGCATCACCGACGGAGGCGTTGGATCCTTGTAAATTCTATTGGTAGTGCCCACGTTCTCATGGCCCAGAAGGTCCTGTACGGTCTTGTCCCTGACAGCGTCATGATTGTCGAGCCTAGTTGCCACGTAGTGCCTGAAGCTGTGAAAGGTCTTGCGACGACCATCGACCTCCCGATTGGCGCCCAGTGCCAGATCGACCGCATTGTTGAAGTGATGGTCGATCTTGTCACCAAAGGATGAATGTGTGCCTTTGACAACGGCCGCGCTGGCGGCCAATTCCGGAAACAAATCTACGTCTCTACGCTGCTGTCTCTCCTTAACATATTTTGCAAAGCCTAATTTCAGAATCGGCGCAGGAATCGGGATAGTCCTTGCCGAGGCGATTGTCTTGAGACCGCGATTGCTGTTAACGCGGATCACAAACGCTGGTGTTTGCGCCAGAAGATCCACGTCGGCAACCTGCATTCCTGCAATCTCTTCCCGCCTGACTCCGGTGTAAGCGGAGATCAGCGGGCACCAATACAAGCCGTCCTGGATAATCAGATCGCCGGGCAGATTTCGTCTCGATTGAGATTTGCAGCCGGTCCAGATTGGTCCCGCAAAAAGCGCAAAAAGGTCGGCTGTCTTGAACCTTGGGCGATCCGTGCGCGTGGCCCCGATGTGCACGCTGCGGTCCTGGATTGCGGTGGAGAGATTTCCCAGTTCTGAGAATCCAGCGTTTTTCGCCGCCTTCAGCAAACTTCCTAGAACGCTCAGATTCTTCTTGATCGTCTTTGCCCCGATAGTTTTGAACCCTGCTTTGCCAGCTTTCTGTGCATTTTCGACTCGTTGAGGTAAAGTGCGTTCGGCGTCGATCGGATCTTTGCCGTGAGCCGCAGGCAACTGCTCAAGAATGCGCATCCATTTCCAAATGTCGGCCTGCCGGATGCTGACCAGGGTGGTGCAACCCGTGCACTCGACAAATTCTTCAATGACCCTGAGTTTGACCTTTCCCCAGGCAGCATCGTGAGCGCCGGTCCTGACCGCGCGAGCAACCATGTCTCGGGCAAACTCCAAGGTGCCGTCCAACTCGGCGCCCTGCATAGAGTTATGCTCATCAATCCCTTGCTGAGTCGTGGTTGTCTGGCTGGGCGCTCTTGGTCCATCGATTGCAGCGGCAGGTATGTTGGAGACGTCCGGTTGCTCCAGCAGGGCAACGAGTTTGCGCGACTGCTCAAGCTGCGAAGTGCCCGTACGGCTTGCCAGTTCATCTGCCACAGAGAGCGCTGCCGCGGCCATCGCGTTCAGCTTAGCCATCCGCCCAGTGGCGAGCTCAATACCGGTTGCCTGCGTGCCAAGGAAATCGGAGATTTGGTGGCGCATGCGCTCTGTGCCTGCCTCGCTCCAAATCATGTCAGCAGTAGCGTCCGCCAATTTGCTGACTCTGCGATCAAACTCTGTGTCCCCCGTTGGGGTGGCCTGAGCATCGAGGCCACCTTGAGCCAGCGCAAAGTGTGCATGCGCCGCAACTCGATTGGCGGTAATTTCCTCTTGAATGGAATGACCCGAATCCAGGGCAAGCATAGTAAGGCTGCGGAGCTTGTCCTGGTGCTTCTTGAAGCAAAGCTTCATAAAGGCCTTCACCTGCTCCTTAGTCATATTGCCCTCACGCAAACTACCAAACGCGCGCTCGCTTTCGAGCATCAGGACACAGGATAGCTGTTGAGCGACCTGCCAGTCTCGTGTGCCGAGACTGAAATCCACATATGCGCGAGAACCCGGGATGCGTCGGCGCCAATAATAGGCTTGATTGCGGAGGCTGCAAAACTGGACTGCTCTGCGCATTACTTGGCCCTCTGTGTGAGGCCTTGTGTGCGACAGAGCTTCAGCGAGATTTTCGCTTTCAGCTTTTATCTTTTAGTTTCAGTGGCTTGGGTGGAGATTTGGCTGGGGAACCTGGATTCGAACCAAGATCGACGGAGTCAGAGTCCGCTGTTCTACCATTGAACTATTCCCCAGCAGGTGCCTGCTGGCAGGTCGGCGCGGCGGCCCGGGGGCGGCGAAGCGCAACGGGGGTCTCATTAGACAAAGCTGGGGCCGAATGCAAGCGGGACGGCGCGCGAATAATGCCGCGCTGGGGAAAAATCCTTGTGCCGGCCATTCGCCTCGCGGATCGGGCTGATGTCCTCATCCATTGGCAGGACGGGCCGGGGAGGCGGCGGGCACGCTTTGCGTTGCGCTTCCGCCTGCCTTGCTCTACCGTCAGTTTCGACAACGCAACATGATGTGCCCTCGGGCGCGGCCGGTTCGACCGGTCCAGCGACCGTGCACAAAGGAGCCAATAGTGACCGAACCTGTTCGGTCCGCCCTGGTCTCGGCCCTTGTGGACGAGGCTGGAGCCGGCGTCTCTACCGGCCAGAGCCGGAGGGAAAGGGCGGGCGCAGCCCCGCCTGCCGTGCCGGAACAACGGACCCCAAACGCCCCCCATCCCAGGCGTGGTCGCGGGCCGCTCTATGCGGCGCTGGACCTTGGCACCAATAATTGCAGGCTTTTGATCGCCCGGCCGCATGAGCGTGGCTTTCGCGTGCTCGACGGATTTACCCGAATCGTCCGCCTGGGCGAGGGGGTTTCAGTCACCGGACGACTTTCCGACGCCGCCATGGACCGCACGCTGGACGCCTTGCGCCAGTGCCGCAACAAGTTGCGTGACCATCAGCCGAGCCGCATGCGCCTGATTGCTACCGAGGCCTGTCGCGCCGCCGAGAATGGACCCGCCTTTCTCGATCGGGTCAGAAACGAGGTGGGGCTGGAGCTCGAAATCGTCGATCGCCGCACCGAGGCCGAACTGGCGGTGACCGGTTGCGCCGATCTGATCGACGGGGCGGCGCAGGGCGCGCTGATGTTCGATATTGGCGGCGGCTCTTCCGAGCTGGCCTGGCTTGATTTTCGGGGCGGCCGTCCGCGCGCTCAGGGCCGCATGTCGGCCTCCATCCGCTCCTGGCAGTCCCTGCCGGTGGGTGTGGTCTCGATTGCCGAGAAGTTCGGCGGTGTCGATGTAACCCCGGAAGTCTTCGAAGCCATGGTCGAGCATGTCGGCTCGCATCTGCGCCAGTTCCGTGGCCGTGAAAAGCTCAAGCAGATGATTGGCACCCATCCGGTCCACCTGATCGGCACCTCGGGCACGGTCACCACGCTGGCCGGGCTGCATTTGGGCCTGGAGCGCTATGAGCGGCAAAAGGTCGACGGCCTTTGGATGCGGCGCGACCAAGTGGACGAAACCATGCGGGCCCTGCTTGGCATGCCCTTCGCGCGGCGTGTCGCCCATCCCTGCATCGGCAAGGACCGGGCCGATCTGGTGCTGCCCGGCTGCGCCATTTTTGAAGCGATCCGCCGCGAATGGCCGACCGAACGGGTCCGCGTCGCCGATCGCGGCCTGCGCGAAGGCATTCTGATTTCCCTGATGGACGCCGACCGCACGCAGAAGCGCCCCAACCGCTACCCCAGGAGGCAAGGCAATGGCCAATAACAAGGCTCTGGGCACGGGCGGACGCAAGTCCGACAAGGACCTCAAGATCAGGGTGAAGACGGCCAAGGGTCGCAAGGTGGCGTCGACAAAATGGCTCGAACGCCAGCTCAACGATCCCTATGTGGCCCGTGCCCGCGCCGAGGGCTACCGCTCCCGGGCCGCCTTCAAGATCCGCGAGATCAACGAAAAGCACAAGCTCTTCAAGAAGGGCATGCGCGTTGTCGACCTTGGTGCGGCGCCCGGGGGCTGGTCGCAAGTGGCCGCCAATGCGGTTGGCTCCACCACTGAACATCCGCTGATCGTGGGCATCGACTATCTCGACATGGATGCTATCCCCGGCGTCATCCTGCTCAAGAAAGACTTCACCGAGGAAGATGCGCCCGCCATGCTGATCGAGGCCTTGGGCGGTCAAGGCGCCGATGTGGTGATGAGCGACATGGCCTGGCCGACCACCGGCCACCGCGCCACCGACCACCTGCGCATCGTGCATCTGATCGAGATCGCTGCCGATTTTGCAATTCAAGTGCTCAATCCCGGCGGGTCTTTTGTGGCCAAGGTGTTCCAGGGCGGCACCGAGCATGAGCTGTTGCATATGCTCAAGCGGCACTTTGCCACCACTTTTCACGTCAAGCCGCCCTCAAGCCGCAAGGACTCCGCGGAGGCCTATCTTGTGGCAAAGGGGTTCAAGGGCTCGAACAACGGCGTCGACGCTGAGGATAGCGACCGGGACTAGCAAGGTGTTATCGCTCCCAAAGTGGCGCTGGATCGAGAAAAAACACTTGCGCCAGTAACCGAGCGCCCCTGGCATCCGAACACTTCTTTGAAATTGCACTTGGTCGGCGGGGCCAAGGCTGAAATGCTGCCTGCACAAACGACCCGGGAGGAACCCATGCTGCGTCACACGACTACCCGCTTGATCCTGGCCACATCGATGGTCGCGCTGCTCGGCGGCACTGCCATGGCCGAAACCTTCCGCTGGTCGGCCACCACCGACCCGCAGACCATGGACCCCCATGCCGCCAATCTGGCGCCGGTCACCTCTTTCCTGAACAATATCTACGAAGGGCTGGTTCGCCGCGGCAAGGACATGGCCATCGAACCATCCCTGGCCACCGCCTGGGAGCCGCTGAGCGGCGAAGAGGATGGTTGGCGCTTTACCCTGCGCCAGGGTGTCACCTTTCAGGATGGCGCCCAGTTCAATGCCGATGACGTGCTGTTCTCCTATGAGCGCGCCATTTCCGAACAGTCGGACGTGAAATCCTGGTTCGCGCCGGTCAGCGAGCTGCGGGTGGTCGATGACTATACTGTCGAGTTCATCACCAATGGCCCCAATCCGCTGTTTCCCGACAGCATTGCCAATTGGATGATCCTGGATCGCGACTGGGCCGAGGCCAATGGCGCCACCGCGCCTGCACGGGACAGCGAAACCTATGCGACCCTCAACGCAAACGGCACCGGCCCGTTCATGCTGGATACGCGCGAGCCAGGCGTCGCCACGCGCCTGGTGGTCAATCCAGATTGGTGGGATGAACCCGAGCACAATCTCACCGAGGCCGTGCTGAGCCCCATCACCAATTCAGCCACGGCCATTGCCGCGCTGCTCTCGGGCGAACTCGACATGCTGGCCACCGTGCCGGTGCAGAACGCGCCGCGCCTGGCTGAGACCGATGGCATCACCGTGTTTTCCGGGGTCGAGGCCCGCGTCATCATGCTCGGCTTCAGCCAGGACAAGGACACGCTCTATTTCACCGACGGCAATGTCGATGGAAACCCGTTCACCGATGCCCGCGTCCGCCAGGCCGTCGCCCATGCGGTCGACGTGCCCGCGATCGTCCAGGTCATTATGGGCGGTCTGGCCAAGCCGGCGGCGCAATTGCAGCCTGCAGGGCTCTCGGGCTATTCGGCGACCCACACCGAACGCCCGGCCTACGACCCCGATGCGGCCCGCGCCTTGCTTGCTGAAGCCGGCTATCCCGATGGCTTCACCTTCAGCTTGCGTTGCCCCAATGACCGCTATCTCAACGACGCCGATGTGTGTCTGGCCATCACCGGCATGCTGCAGCAGGTCGGGCTGAACGCCGAGCTCGAAACCATGCCGGTGGCCAATTACTGGCCCGAACTGCGTGAAGACAATGCCGACCTCTACCTTCTCGGCTGGTCGCCCGGTACATTCGATGCGGAACACCCGATCCGCTTCCTGGCGCACACGCCGACTGAGCAGCTCGGCACCTGGAACTTCGGCGGCTATTCCAATGCCCGCATTGACGATCTTCTGCCCCAGATCCAGCAGGAGCTCGATCCGGCGGCCCGCCAGGCCATGCTGGACGAGGTGGCCGGCATTCTTCAGGACGAGATGGCCTATGTACCGCTTTATGAAGAACCGCTGGTGTGGGCCGCGCGCGATGGCGTCGAACTGGTGCAGCGCCCGGACAACTTCCTCATGCTGCGCTGGGTGACGGTCAACTGACCTTACACATCAATGCATATGCGGGCCGCTCATCAGCTGGTGGCCCGCATTGCGCGGAATGCGCAGGAACATGACGACAGCGACGGCGCTGATGGCCGAGACCACGAAGAAGGCCGTGTGAAAATCCGCCAGCGCCAACTCGCCGCCGCCGCGCAGGCGATGGGCGAGCTCGAGCGTGCCACCGCCCACCGCAACGCCCATGGCGAACATCAATTGTCCCCAGACCTGGCTGATCACATTGGCCTGGCCGGCGTCCTTGTCCTCGACATCGGCGAACACGAAGGCGTTGGAGCCGGTCCAGAAGGTTGATTGCCAGAAGCCCGTGAATACGAGAATACCCAGGATCAGCGGAATGGGGGTGCCCGGCACATAAAAGCCCATCACCAGAATGCCCAGGGTCGAGACCAGACTGGCGATCAACAGCGGGTATTTGAACCCCCAGCTCTTGAAAATCCAGTTGGCGACGAACTTGGCGGCCAGCGCCCCGATGGCGGCAACGAAGGTCACCATGCCGCTTTCGAACGGACTAAGCCCGAAGCTGAGTTGCAGCATC
This sequence comes from Devosia sp., assembly GCA_040218355.1. GTDB lineage: Bacteria > Pseudomonadota > Alphaproteobacteria > Rhizobiales > Devosiaceae > Devosia. Next base: position 463,345 of record JAVJRP010000022.1, read on the forward strand.
AGCGGAAACAGAAACGGCACCGCGCCCTGGCCGAGGCGGAAGAAGCTGCCAGCCACCACCGAAACCCGGAAGATCGGCAGACGCAACAATCGCAGGTCGAGCAGGGGATATTCGGTGGCCAGCGCATGGCGCGTGTAGAAATAGCCCAGCCCGATCCCCAGCGCTGCGGCGATAACGCCATAGATCGGGGGCAGGGCCGGCAGGCTGATCACCGAGCAGCCGAAGGCGAACAGCGCAAAGGCGAGCCCGGCCAGCACGAAACCCTTGCCATCAATGCTGCGCGGCTTGTTGCGCGTCTCATTGGGCAGCGCGATCCCGACCAGCGCCATGCCGAGCAGGCCGATGGGAATATTGATGATGAAGATCCAGTGCCAGGAGAAATAGGTGGTCAGGAACCCGCCAAACGGCGGGCCGACAATTGGCCCGATCAATCCGGGAATGGTGAGCCAGGCCATGGCATCCACCAATTGATGGCGTGGCGTCATGCGCACCAGCACCAGCCGCGCCACCGGCCCCATCATCGCCCCGCCCATGCCCTGGATGAAGCGCGCGCCCACGAACTGGGCCAGCGAGCCGGAAAAGGCGCAGGCGATCGAGCCGATCATGAACACCAGCATGGCCAGCCGGAACACCCGGCGGGCGCCAAACCGGTCCGCCATCCAGCTCGAAATCGGGATGAAGATGGCCAGGGCCACAAGATAGGCCGTCAGCGCCAGTTTGAGCGAAATAGGATCGGTGCCGATATCGGCTGCAATGGCCGCCAGCGACGTGGCGATCACCGTCGAATCCATGTTCTCCATGAAGATCGCCGTGGCGAGAATCAGAGGCGTTGCGCGCGACATGTCTTGTTCCGGCCCGGTGTTCCGGTGCCGCTCACTCCCGAACGGCCCTATGGCCGGAAACATTGTTGCCGGCGTCATGCGGCAGGCGGAAATAGATGATGCCGGCCAGAGCGCTCATGCCCCCGACGGCGAAAAAGGCGATTTGGAAATTGAGCAGCGTCAGGTGGCCGCCGCTGAAAATGCTGGTGATCTCGAGAATGGCGCCCGCCACGGCCACCCCGAAGGCGACAGACAATTGCTGGCCCACCGCCACAATGGCCGTGGCCTGGCTGGCTTCTTCGTCGGAAATATCGGCATAGCCTATGGCATTGGTGCCGGTAAAGAATATCGAGCGCAACACGCCACCGGCGACCAGGATGATCATCATCACTGCCACCGGTGTTTCGGTCGTGAACAGGCCCTGCGCCGCAATCAGCAGGCCACCGAACACCGCCGCAAATCCCAGCACACGCGGGAAGCCGAAGCGCGAAAAGATCCTCTCGGCAATGAACTTGCTCATGATCGCACCAATCGCCGAGACGAAAGTGATGGCGCCGGATTGGAACGGATTGAGCCCGAAGCCGAGCTGCAGCATCAGCGGCAGCAGAAAGGGCATAGCGCCCACCCCGATGCGAAAGAAAGACCCCCCGGTGACCGAGGAGCGGAACAGCTTGTGGCGGAACAGGCTCGGATCGAGCAGGGGATATTTCGTCTTGCGCGCATGCAGCAGATAGAGCAGGGCCGCCGTGACCCCAATCGCCAAAGTCATATAGCCATAGATGAGCGGCAGGGCCGGCAGGCTGATCACTGACAGGCCGAACACCGATCCGGCAAACGCCACCGAGGCAATGAAAAAGCCGACAATATCGACCGGACGCGGCGTCCGCTCATCGGGAACGTTGAGAAAAATACCCGAAAGGATGATGCCCGCAATGCCGATTGGAATGTTGATCCAGAAGATCCAGTGCCAGCTCAGATAGGTAGTCAGGAATCCGCCGATCAACGGCCCCGATACCGGTGCCACCAGCGCGGGGACCGTCAGCCAGGCCATGGCGGCGACGAGCTCATTGCGCGGGGTCGAGCGCACCAGCAGCAGGCGCCCCACCGGCGTCATCATTGATGAGCCGATACCCTGGAAAAAGCGCGAACCCACGAAGGTTTCCAATGAATAGGAGAAGGAACAGGCCAGCGAGCCGAGCATGAACACGAAGATCGCCAGGCGAAAAATGTTCTTGGCGCCGAACCGGTCCGCCATCCACCCGCTGATCGGAATGAAGATCGCCAGCGCCACGAAATAGGCCGTCAGCGCGAGTTTGAGCGCAATCGGCTCGGTTCCAATATCATTGGCAATCGCGGGTAGCGACGTGGCGATGACGGTCGAGTCCATCTGTTCCATGAACAGGGCGACCGCCAGGATGAGCGGGGTAACGCGGATCAAGGCAGGAAACCGGGATGAATCGGGATGCGTCGCGAGCGCGACCAGAACACTATGGGCCGGTGCTGCCCCTGCGCCTAGCCCCAATTTTGTAGTTCTTTTGGACTTCCGAGCTCACTCGCCCGGCATCAGGGACTTGCAAACCTTGGCACTTGTCGGATGAAGCAGGAACAATTTGTCATCCAGGCCGGGCTCAAGTGAAAAGATCTCGGCGTCTTCTGCGCCATCGCATCCGCCTTCCAGCCTGATGTAACCCATTGCCTCCAGGTCAGCCAAAAGATTGCCCGATTCATCAAGGCGCAAGGCCAGCCCACCGCCGTCGCAATCGACGCCGCACCTGACGATACCGGCAGTGTCGGCCCAGCAACTGCCGACGCCCTCTCCACTGCGTCCATCCCGCAGCCGCGCTTCGACGCCGAACACGTGGAAGCCCTCACTGTCGTCCTCAAAGGTGAGATAGTTCATGGAAAAGCTCATCGCCGTGACCTGCTGGTCGGGGTGAGCATTGAGGTGCGCCTGGTCGTAAGTGCGTTGCCAACAGGCGCTGGCACCAACTTCAGCAGGCAGAAAATCCGTGAGATTGGCCGCCAGTACGGGTCCCGACAACATCATCGCCCATCCCGCCACAAGAGTATGCTGTTTCATCTTGGCCTCCCGGTATGCCTGCACACATAATGGCGTGTCTCGCCCCCTAGGCAAAGTCCGTCTCGGGTGCTATTGACCCTCGCCAACCTGAACCCGCGCACATTCATTCGCCGGTTCACATTCCAACAGTTCTGGATTTCATCAGAAGGCAGGAAGGGTCTGGCCTTGGCGAAGATTATTACCACCATCACCGGCGAATCGGCGCTCACATTCGACGATGTGCTGCTGCAGCCCGCGCGTTCGGACATTCTGCCCACCGAGACCGATATCTCCACCTATGTCACCAAGGACATAGCGCTCAAGCTGCCGATCCTCTCCTCGGCCATGGACACGGTCACCGAAGCCAATATGGCCATCGCCATGGCGCAGGCCGGCGGCATGGGGGTCATTCACAAGAACCTGACCGCCGAGCAGCAGGCCGAGCAGGTCCGCATGGTCAAGAGCTTCGAAAGCGGCATGGTGGTGAACCCCATCACCATCGGCCCCGAGGCCACGCTGGCCGACGCCTTGGCGCTGATGCAGCAGAGCCGGATTTCGGGTATTCCAGTTGTCGAAAATGGTGGCAAGGGCGGCCGCGCCATCGGCAAGCTGGTCGGTATCCTCACCAATCGCGATGTGCGCTTCGCCTCCAATCCCAATCAGCCCATTGCCGAGCTGATGACGAAGGATGACCTCATCACCGTCGGCGATGGCGTGTCCAAGGACGAAGCCAAGGTGCTGCTGCACCGCCACCGCATCGAAAAGCTGCTGGTGGTCGATGCCGATTATCGTTGCGTCGGCCTGATTACGGTCAAGGACATCGAAAAGGCCCAGCTTCACCCCAATGCGGTGAAAGACGAGCAGGGGCGCCTGCGCGTCGCCGCCGCCTCGACTGTGGGCGACAATGGCTTCGAGCGCTCGCTCCAACTCATTGAAGCCGGCGTCGATCTCCTGGTCATCGACACTGCGCACGGCCATTCGGTACGCGTCGCCGAGGCCGTCGAGCGCGTCAAGCGCGAGAGCAATTCCACCCGCATCGTGGCGGGCAATGTCGCCACCCCCGAAGCTGCGCGCGCCCTGATCGATGCCGGCGCCGATGCGATCAAGGTGGGCATCGGTCCCGGCTCGATCTGCACCACCCGCATCGTGGCCGGCGTCGGTGTGCCGCAACTGGCCGCGGTCATGGGTTGTGCCGAAGAGGCGAGTAAATCAGGCGTGCCGGTCATCGCTGATGGCGGCATCAAGTTCTCCGGCGACTTGGCCAAGGCTCTCGCTGGTGGCGCGTCCTGCGTCATGGTCGGCTCGCTCCTGGCGGGCACCGATGAGGCGCCGGGCGAAGTCTTCCTCTATCAGGGCCGCTCCTACAAATCCTACCGCGGCATGGGCTCGGTCGGCGCCATGGGCGCCGGCTCGGCCGATCGCTATTTCCAGCAGGATGTCCGCGACCAGATGAAGCTGGTCCCCGAGGGCATTGAAGGTCAGGTGCCCTATAAGGGCCCGGTCAACGCCGTGCTGCACCAGCTCGCTGGCGGTCTTCGCGCCTCCATGGGCTATACCGGGGCGCACAATCTCAAGGACTTCCGCGAGAACTCGGTCTTCGTGAAGATTTCCGGTGCGGCCTTGAGCGAAAGCCATGTGCACGACGTCACCATCACCCGCGAAGCGCCCAACTACCGCAGCGGGCGCTAAGACATCCTGGCGTTGCCGGCGCACCCGGCAGCGCCGCACGGCTCGCCGGAAAACTGATTCAGCAACAAGACGTTACTGAGAAAAGCCGACTCTCTGGCGGAGCCTCAAGATATGCCCCTTCTAGACAAACTGCTCGCCCTCGCCATAGCGGCCCAGGTCCTCTTGACGCTGGGCCTGCTGATATGGATGGGACGAGAACGCGTCCCTCGTGTCATGCGGGGTGAAATCCGGGTCGCAGACATCGCCGTCGACAAGTCCGCCTATCCGCTCAAGGCGCGGCTGCTTTCCAATAGCTTCGACAATCAGTTCCAACTTCCGCTGCTGTTCTTCGTCGGCGCATTGGCCGCCCTCCACTTTGGCTTGCTCGACTGGTTCATCGTCGGCCTGGCCTGGCTTTTCGTTGCCCTGCGCTATGTCCACGCTGCCATACACGTCACAACCAATCGGGTTTATCGGCGCTTTGCCGCCTATGTCGCTGGTCTTGCCGTCCTGGCCCTGTTCTGGCTATGGCTGGTCCTTCGCCTTTTGCTTGCCCCGAGTGTTTGACCCATGCGCCTTCCCGGCCGTCTTGCCGCCGCCATTGAAGTTCTCTCCGACGTCGAAACGCGGCACCGACCCGTTTCCGAGGCGCTGAAGGCCTGGGGCATCAACAATCGCTTTGCGGGGGCTGGAGATCGCGCCGCTATCGGCAATCTTGTCTATGACGCGCTGCGCCGACGCGCCTCCCATGCCGCCGCCATGGGCAGCGACAGCCCGCGCGCCCTGGTTCTGGCCGTGGCCATGCGCGATTGGGGTGAAACGCCGGACAGCCTCGCCGCGGCCTTTGAGGGCGATAGCCATGCCCCCGATGCGCTGACGCCCGGGGAGATTGCCGGGGCAACAGCCGATCTTTCCGAGGCCCCACCAGCGGCGCGCGCCGATATGCCCGAATGGCTGGTCCCCTCGCTCGAGCGTGCGTTTGGGGATGACTGGATCGCCGAAGGCGCGGCGATGACCGGGCGTCCCTCACTCGATCTGCGCGCCAATGCGCTCAGGGCCTCGCCCGAAAAGGTGATGAAGTCGCTGGCGCGCTTCTCGCCGCAACCCACAACTATCGCCCCCTTCGGCATCACCATGCCGGCTGGTCCGCGCGACGCCCGCACGCCCAATGTCACCACCGACGAAGGCTACCAGAAGGGCTGGTTCGAGGTGCAGGACCAGGGCAGCCAGATCGTGGCCATGCTGGCCGGCGCCCGCGAGGGCGAACAGGTGCTCGACCTCTGCGCCGGGGCAGGGGGCAAGACATTGGCCCTGGCCGCCACCATGGGCAATAAGGGCCAGATCTTTGCCTATGACACCGACCGATCTCGCCTTGCGCCGATCTATGATCGGCTTAAGCGCAACATTGTGCGCAATGCCCAGGTCCGGTCCCCGCAGGATGGCGCGCTGGATGATCTGGTCGGCAAGATGGACCGCGTTGTCGTTGACGCCCCTTGTACGGGCACCGGCACCTGGCGCCGCCGCCCCGATACCAAGTGGAAACTGACGCCAGAGCTTCTAGCAGTGCGCCAATCCGAGCAGGCGGCACTGCTGGTTGAGGCGGCGCGCTATCTCAAACCGAGCGGCACGCTGGTCTATATCACCTGTTCCATCCTCCCCGAGGAGAACGACGATCAGATCACCGCGTTTCTTGGGGCCAATCCCGGCTTTGAAACCCTGGACGTGACCACCGCGTGGCGCCAGACGCTCATCACCGACCTCCCCGAGGGCCTTGCCACCCCCGGCGGCGGCATCTGCCTGACGCCCCATCGGACCAGGACCGACGGTTTTTACTGTCACCTGCTGCGCAACAAGGGCTGACACCCTCCATTCTTCTCCCTTCGGGGAGAAGATGGCGCGAAGCGACGGATGATGGGCATACCACTCGCTCACGGCGTCAAGGTGAACCACCAGCCCACTCCCTTCGTTGTCCCGACAGCAACCCTGTCTGGGAGAACACCATGCACGCCACCGCCTCCGACTATCGCACACCACAATCCTGGATCGCCCTCGCCATCTTCCTCGTCCTGGTCATCGGCGTCGGCGCTCTCGTCGGCACCCAGTCCCAGCCTGGCACCTGGTACGAATCGCTCACCAAGCCACCGCTCAATCCGCCCAACTGGATTTTCGGTCCGGTCTGGTTCGCCCTCTACGTCATGATCGCCGTGGCCGGCTGGCGCATCTGGATCGCCGCACCACAATCGGGCGCCATGAAGTTCTGGGGTGCACAGATGCTGCTCAACTGGGCGTGGTCGCCGGTCTGGTTCCTCGCGCAAATACCCTGGGCAGCCTTCGCCATTCTGGTCGCCATGTGGCTTTCGATTGCCGGGTTTATCCTCGCTGCTCGGCGGCATGACAGCGTCGCGCCATGGTTGTTCGTGCCCTATATCGCCTGGGTGAGTTTTGCCGGTTATCTCAACCTTTCCATCGCGCTGATGAACTAACGGCAGACCTGTGCGGCGTGCATGGGGGCTTCTCCCACAGCATGCTTGCACAATCGGTGTGGCGAGGCTAAAGCCTCGCCATGCAGCACCCAGACACCGCCACCCGCAACGACACCATCCTGATCGTCGACTTCGGCTCGCAGGTCACCCAGTTGATCGCCCGCCGCATTCGCGAGACCGGTGTTTACTGCGAAATTCACCCCTTCCAGTCCGCCGGCGCCGCTTTTGGCGCGCTTAACCCCAGGGGCGTCGTGCTCTCGGGCAGTCCGGCCTCGACGCTGGACGAGAACGCGCCCACCATCGACCCGGCGATTCTTGACGCCGGAGTACCGATCCTGGGCATCTGCTACGGTCAGCAGGCGCTCTGCATGGCCCTGGGCGGCAAGGTCGAGGCCGGGCATCACCGCGAATTCGGCCGCGCCGAAGTGACCGTGCACAAGGCCAACAGCCTTTCCGATGGTGTCTGGGATCTCAACACGGATCATCAGGTCTGGATGAGCCATGGCGACCGCGTTGTCGCACTGCCGGAAGGGTTCGAAGTCGTCGGCACCTCGCCAAACGCACCCTTCGCGATGATCGCCAATGAAGAGCGCCGCATCTGGGCCGTGCAGTTCCACCCCGAAGTGGTGCACACTCCCGATGGGGCCAAGCTCTACGCCAATTTCGTGCACCAGATCTGCGGCATTTCCAGCAACTGGACCATGGCGGCCTATCGCCAGAAGATGGTCGAAAAGATCCGTGAGCAGGTCGGTACCGGCAAGGTGATCTGCGGCCTCTCCGGTGGCGTCGATTCCTCGGTTGCTGCCGTGCTGATCCACGAAGCCATTGGCGACCAGCTCACCTGCATCTATGTCGATCACGGCCTGATGCGGCTCAACGAGAGTGAACAGGTCGTCACCATGTTCCGCGATCAGTTCAATATCCCGCTGGTCCATGTCGATGCCGAGGACCTTTTCGTGGGCGAGCTGGAAGGCCAGTCCGACCCCGAGACCAAGCGCAAGATCATCGGGCGCCTGTTCATCGAAGTGTTCGAGGAAGAGGCCAAGAAGCTCGGCGGCGCCGATTTCCTGGCTCAGGGTACGCTCTATCCCGACGTGATTGAATCCGTCTCCTTCACCGGTGGACCCTCGGTCACCATCAAGTCGCACCACAATGTGGGTGGCCTGCCCGAGCGCATGAACATGCAACTTGTCGAGCCGCTGCGCGAGCTGTTCAAGGACGAAGTGCGCGCCCTCGGCCGGGAACTGGGCATTCCCGAGAGCTTCATTGGCCGCCATCCCTTCCCGGGGCCGGGCCTTGCCATCCGGTGTCCGGGCGGCATCACGCGTGAAAAGCTCGACATCCTGCGCCAGGCCGATGCCATCTATCTCGATGAAATCCGCAAGTCTGGCCAATACGACAAGATCTGGCAGGCCTTCGCTGTGCTGCTGCCGGTCCAGACCGTCGGCGTCATGGGCGACGGTCGCACCTACGAATTCGTCTGTGCCCTGCGCGCCGTCACCTCGGTCGATGGCATGACCGCCGATTTCTACCAGTTCGACATGAACTTCCTCGGCAAGACGGCCACGCGCATCATCAACGAAGTGCGCGGCATCAACCGCGTGGTGTACGACGTGACCTCCAAGCCGCCGGGCACGATTGAGTGGGAGTAGCCACCGGCGGCGCAAAGCGCCGCAAAGTCAGTCCAGTGGACTGATTTTAGGTGGCTACGCCCGGAGAGCTATGCTCGAAGGGCAGGCGGTTGCTCTCTGCTGCACCGGCATTCGATCGCCTCAAAGTCGCCTTGCTTCCCGTTTTCGCCCAGTCGCACGGATCACGGTTCCAGTCGCAATTGTCTTAGGCCCATGAAAACCATCGAAACAGAAAGAGTTTTCCTGCGCAACTTTGCCCTGGAAGATGCAGAGGGGCTACTCGCCTATATGCGTGAACCGCGGGCAAGCTGCTTTATGTCCGGCAAGCTCGACGATCTCGATGCAGCCATCTCCGATGTCCAATCCCGGGCCGATAGCGACGAAGCGATTGCGGTCGTCCTGAAGTCTTCCGGGGAGCTGATCGGCGACATGTTCTGCATGTTCGAAGAGCCCGACACGTTCAGCGTCGGCTGGAACTTCAACGCGGCCTTCGAGGGCAAGGGGCTGGCCAGCGAGGCGGCCCGCGCATTGCTGTATCACTTGTTCTCAGACCGCGGTGCCCGGCGCATCTTTGCCTATGTCGAAGTGAGCAATCCGCGTTCCCAGGCGCTCTGCGAGCGGCTCGGCATGCGCCAGGAAGGTGTCTTCCGAGAGTTCATCTCGTTCATAAACGACGCGGCGGGCAATCCGATTTATGAGGACACAATGCAATATGCCCTGCTCAAGCGGGAATGGGTCGGCCAGGCATAAGCGCCTCGGCGCCCCCATAACATTCGCACACCTCGCCTCAGGTGCGGTTTGATGAAGGCACCAAGCCCGGCTCAGCCGGTTTGCATTCCCGGGGGCGCGTGATAATGCTCGCCCTCAAATTCTTTCTTGCCTTAGGCCGACCATGTCCAACGAGAACATTTTCCGCGAAATCGACGAGGAACTGCGCACCGATCGCATGCGGGCGCTGTGGCGCCGCTTTGCGCCGTTCGTCATCGGTGGTGCCGTTGCCATCGTCGCCCTGGTGGCGATCAATGAGGGCTGGTCCTGGTATACCAGCAGCCGGTCGGCAGCAGCTTCCGAAGAGCTCTATGCAGCCTATGACGCCGCCGAAGCCGGCAATCTCGACGATGCCGTAAGCCAGCTCGATGCGCTGGCCGCTGATGGTTCGGGCGGTTATCCGGTTCTGGCCGAGTTCCGCAAGGCCGCCTTGCTGGCCGAACAGGGCGACACGGCTGGCGCCATTGCTGCCTATGACAACCTGGCCAATACCCAATCCAACCCGCGCCTGCGCGAACTGGCGCTGTTGCTGGCGGCCAACCTTCTGGTCGACACCGGCTCGCTGGCTGATGTCGAGGCGCGCATTGGCACGCTGGCGACCGAGGACAGCCAGATGCGCCGCGTCGCCGGTGAATTGCTTGGCCTTGCCCAGTACAAGGCTGGCGAGTTCGCTGCGGCCGAGGAAAGCTTCGAGGCCGTGCTGAATGATCCGCTGGCACAGGCCGGCATCCGCAACCGCATGGCCTATTATCTGGCGCAGATGTTGTCCGAAGGCGTGGTGGCCGAGACCGCACCGACCGAGGCTGCGGACAATGCCGATGACGCTGCCATTGACGGCGAACCCGCTGCCGAACCCGCGGCCGAATAGTCCGCATTTCAGGGGAACCGCCATGACGGTCACACTTGCCATTGTCGGCCGTCCAAATGTCGGCAAATCCACCCTGTTCAATCGGCTGGTCGGCCGCAAGATCGCTTTGGTCGACGACACACCGGGCGTGACGCGTGACCGGCGAGAGGCCGATGGGCGCATTGCCGATTTGCATTTCAAGGTGCTCGATACCGCCGGCTATGAGGACGTCAAGGATGGCAGCCTTGAGGACCGCATGCGTCAGCAGACCGAGCTGGCCATCCGCGAAGCCGATATCATCCTGTTCATGATCGACGCCCGGGCGGGTGTGGTGCCGCTCGACCAGCGCTTTGCCCAGGTGCTGCGCAAGGCCGGCAAGCATGTCCACCTCGTCGGCAACAAGGCTGAGAGCAGTGCCGCCGAAGCCGGCCTTGTCGAAGCCTTCAAGCTTGGTTTTGGTGAACCCATCCCCTTGTCGGCCGAACACGGCCTGGGCCTGTCCGAGCTCTATTCCATCGTTTCAGCGGCCATCGACAAGGCCGAAGAGCAAAAGGCGGCTGCCGCCGCCCGGGGCGAAGAAATTGTCGACGACCTTGACCTCATGCCGGAGGTCGATGTCGACATCACCCCCGACATGCTCGAAGGGGAAGGGGACGACGCCACCCTGCGCTGGAACCCGCGCCGCTATCTCAATGTGGCCATTGTCGGGCGCCCCAATGCGGGCAAGTCCACCCTGGTCAATCGCATGGTGGGCGAGGATCGCGTACTGGTTGGCCCCGAAGCCGGCATTACCCGCGACAGCATCCTGGTGCCCTGGGAATGGGAAGGCCGCATCGTCAATTTGGTGGATACCGCCGGTATCCGTCGCCGGTCCCGCGTCACCGGCAAGCTCGAGAAGCTGGCCGTGGGCGATAGCCTGCGCTCCATCCAATATGCCGAAGTTGTCGTGCTCATGCTCGATGCCACGGTTCCGTTCGAAAAGCAGGATCTGGCCTTGGCCGACCTGGTCGAACGTGAGGGCCGGTCGATGGTTATTGCGCTCAACAAGTGGGATCTGATCGAGGACAAGAACGAAACGCTCAAATTCCTGCGCGAGGAATGTGAACGGCTGTTGCCGCAACTGCGCGGCGTGCCGTTGGTGACCCTGTCGGGGCTGACCGGCAAGAACATCGACCGGTTGATGGAAGCGATTTTTGAGATTGAGCGGCACTGGAACGCGCACGTGTCCACCTCGCGCCTCAATCGCTGGCTGGCCGGCATGATCGAGGGGCATCCGCCCCCGGCCGTCTCGGGCCGTCGCCTCAAGCTGCGCTACATGACCCAGGCCAAGACGCGCCCGCCAAGCTTCATCGTCTTCTCTTCGCGTCCGGACGCGGTGCCTGCGTCCTATCAGCGCTACCTGGTCAACGGATTGCGCGAGGCCTTCGACATGAAGGGCACGCCAATCCGCCTCTGGCTGCGTGGCGGCAAGAATCCTTACGTGGACAAGAAATAGCCAGATGTGAGCCCGGGCGTTTGGCAAAGCGCCAAGCCCTGTTTACGTCTCGGCGCCTTGCCCTATGATGCGCCCGTCGAAGCACCCCGCCATTGGCCGCGGCGTGCCAATAGTGCACCATCTTGCTTACAGAAATTCTCATTGTCGCTGTGCTGATCCTGGTGAACGGCGCGTTGGCCATGTCCGAATTGGCGGTGGTCTCTTCCCGCCCGGCGCGGCTCAAGGTTTTGGCCGAACAGGGCAATATCGGTGCGGCCACAGCCATGCGCCTGGCCGAGGAACCCGGCAAGTTTCTCTCCTCGGTGCAGATCGGCATTACCCTGGTCGGTATTCTCTCGGGCGCCTTTTCCGGTGCGACGCTGGGCTTGCGCCTCACCACCTGGCTCAAGGATATCGGGCTGGCGGACAATTTTGCCGATGTCGCCGGTGTTGGCGTCGTGGTCGTGCTGATCACCTATGGGTCGCTGATCCTGGGCGAACTGGTGCCCAAGCAGATTGCCCTGCGCAATCCGGAGGCCGTCGCGGCGCGCGTGGCCCAGCCCATGGCGCTGCTGGCGCTGATCGGCACACCAATCGTCTGGCTGCTGGACGCGACGGGCAAGGCCGTCTTGCGCCTGTTGGGGCAGGGGGACCAGACCGAGGATTCCGTCACCGAGGAAGAGGTGCGTACCATCATCGCCGAGGCCACCTCAGCCGGAATCCTGGAGCATGAAGAACACTCCATGATCTCGGGCGTGATGAAGCTGGCCGACCGCTCGGCCCGCGGCATCATGACCCCACGACTCGATGTTGTGCTGATCGACCTCGAAGACAGCTATGAGGACAATCTCAAGATCATCCTCGAAACCTCGCACACCAAGGTGCTGGTTCAGGAGGGGGATGCCGATACCATACTGGGCGTTTTGGCCCAGTCCGATCTGCTCCCGGCCCTGGTTGCCGGGAAACAGCCGGACCTGCGCGCCCTGGTCAAGCCGGTGCCGGTGGTGATGGAACATGCCGACGCGCTCGATGTCGTTGAGTCGATGCGCAAGGAGCGCGCCCAGATGGCGCTGGTTGTCGATGAATATGGGCACTTCGAGGGCATCATCACCTATGGCGATGTGCTTGAGGTCATTACTGGCATCTACAATGAAGAGCCTGGCGATGAACCGGCTCTGACCCAGCGTCAGGACGGCTCATGGCTTGTCGCGGGGTGGATGCCTGTCCATGACTTCGCCGAGCGCTTCAACGTGCCCGTGCCCAAGGATGCGCGCTATGAGACGCTGGCCGGATTTGTACTGGCCCAGGTCAACCATATGCCCGCCGTCGGTGAGAGCTTTGAGCAGGAGGGCTGGCGATTTGAGGTGCTCGATCTGGACGGACACCGCATCGACAAGGTGCTGGTCACGCCGGTCGCGCCGCAGAGCGTGGACTAAAGGGTCATTCCGAACCAGACCGCGCCCGGCTCCTCTCGCAGCGGCGTAAAGCCGCTGCGGGTCCAGAAGGCGATGCCGCCGCTATTGCTGGCGCTGGCGCCCAGATGAATGCCGCTTACCCCGGCTGCTTTTGCCTGCTCAACCCACATATCGAGTAGGCGCGTGCCCACGCGCTGCCCGCGCAGGCGCGAGAGCAGGTTCATATGGATGTGCGCGGGATAGCGCGCGACGATGTCGGCCGGTGTTTTCTCAGGGCGCATGATGGCCGCGATGCGGTCCCGATCGGCTTCGGTCATGCCGGTGGTGTCGGCATATTTGGCGCGCAGATCAGGCCACCAGTCCTGTTCCAGCCGCACTGCGAAGCGAGTGCTGTCATGGGTGCCCACGACATAGCCGGCAACGCCCGCATCATCCTCGGCGACGAAGACATTATCGGGCTCCAGCACTCCATAGGGCGCCGAGTAGATGTGCCCGACCAGTTGCGGGTCGCTATGCAGCGGCGTGGCATCCTTGCTGGCGTCGCCCGTCTGCAGGCAGATCGCATAGAGCGCGTCGAGATCCTCGGGACGGTAGGGACGGAGCGCCAGCATGGATCAGATATCTTCGAATGCGCCGGTGCCAACATCGAACAGCCGGCCATTCTCGTCCAGCGATGGGCTCAGCATGTCGATCAGGCTCGGCGCCACCTCTGCCGGGGTCGGCAGCGTATTGGGATCTTCGCCCGGCATGGCCTTGGCGCGCATGGCCGTGCGCACAACGCCCGGATAGTACACATTGGCGCGTACCTTGGTGGTCGCCACTTCACCAGCATAGGATTTGACCAGCGCGTCGAGCGCCGCCTTGCTGGCTGCGTAAAGGCCCCAGAACGGCCTCGCCGACCGGGCAGAGCCGGACGAGACGAAGACGGCGCGCCCTGCCTCGGACTGGCGCAGCAACACGTCGAGCGAGCGCAACAGGCGATAATTGGCCGTCACATTGACCGCAAGCACCTTGTCGAAATCGTCGGGCTTGATGTGGGCCACCGGGCTCAGTACGCCCAATTGGCCGGCATTGGCCAGCAACCCATCCAGATGCCCCCAGCGCTCAAAGATCGCAGCGCCCAGCCGGTCAATGGCGTCACCATCGCGCAGGTCGAGCGGCACAAGCGTGGTCGAGCCTCCGGCCGCCTGAATGGCGTCGTCCAATTCTTCCAGCCCGCCAACGGTCCGCGCCACGGCAATCACATGCGCGCCGCGCTGTGCTGCTTCGATGCTGGCGGCATAGCCAATGCCGCGCGATGCGCCGGTGACCAGGACGACCTTGCCGGCCAGTTCGGTTTTGTCAGTCATCAACCCGCTTCCTTGAGCAGCGAAACCTGCTTGGGATCGCTCATCGTGCGTCCATGCAGATCGGTCAACTGCGTCGGATAGTCACCTGTGAAATAATGATCGGTGAACTGTGGCGCCTTGGCGTTGCGCTTTTCTCCGCCCACGGCCTGATAGAGCCCGTCAATCGACAGGAAGGCCAGTGAATCCGCCCCGATATAGCGGCACATGTCATCAAGCTCGGCATATTGGTTGGCCAGCAGCTTGTCCGGATCCGGCGTGTCGATGCCGTAGTAGTCCGAATGGAAGATCATCGGGCTGGCGACGCGGATATGCACTTCGGTCGCCCCTGCTTCGCGGATCATCTGCACGATCTTGACCGAGGTGGTGCCGCGCACGATGGAATCATCGATCAGCACCACGCGCTTGCCGGCAATCTCCGCCCGGTTGGCAGAATGCTTGAGGCGCACGCCGAAGGCGCGAATCTGCTGGGTCGGCTCGATAAAGGTGCGGCCGACATAGTGGTTGCGGATGATGCCCAGCTCGAACGGAATGCCGCTCTGTTGCGCAAAACCGATCGCCGCCGGCGTGCCGCCATCAGGCACGGGCACCACCACATCCGCCTCGACTGGGGCCTCAATAGCCAGGTTCTTGCCCATATTCTTGCGCGCCGTATAGACGCTGCGGCCTGAGACCATGCTGTCGGGGCGGGCGAAATAGACATATTCGAACAGGCAGGGGCGCTCAGGAACCTGATGGGCGGGCTTGCGGGCCTCGATGCTGATCGAGCCATCAGGCTGCATTTCGCAGATGATGACTTCGCCATTTTCCACGTCGCGCACATATTTGGCGCCGACAATGTCCAGGGCACATGTTTCCGAACAGAAGATCGGCTTGCCATCGAGATCGCCCATGACCAGCGGCCGGATACCGACGGGGTCGCGTGCGGCGATCAGCTTGGTGCGGGACATGGCCAGCATGGCATAGCCCCCCTCCATCTGTCGGATCGCGTCGATGAAGCGGTCGGCGGTGGAGGAATGGCGCGAACGGGCGATCAGGTGCAGCACCACCTCGCTGTCCGAAGTCGACTGGCAGATGGCGCCCGTGGCGATGATCTGGCGCCTGAGGGTCAGCCCATTGGTGAAATTGCCATTGTGGGCGATGGCGATGCCACCGGCCTCCAGTTCGGCAAAGAGCGGCTGCACATTGCGCAGCGCCACTTCGCCGGTGGTCGAATAACGCGTGTGGCCAATCGCGATATTGCCGGGCAGCTTCGCCAGCACAGCGGGGTCGGTGTAGTGGTCACCCACCAGACCCATGCGCTTTTCCTGATAGAACTGGCGGCCATCGAAGCTGACGATACCGGCCGCTTCCTGACCGCGATGCTGCAGGGCGTGCAGACCAAGAGCGGTCAGGGTCGAGGCATCGTTGTGCCCCAAAATGCCAAACACGCCACACTCTTCGTGCAGCGTGTCTCCATTGAGATCGAAATCGTCATCGTTCCAATGGGTCACCGGGTTCTCCATGCGAATTGGGCCTGCTCGCAAATAGCGCATTTACCTGCCGGCCACCAATGACAGATGGGGTCGGCAGGATTGAGGCGGGTGCGCTGCTGCCCGCCAAACTTGTCTGGCCTCAGGCCTCGGGCGCCGGGTCAACCACCGGGTCGGTCGGGTCGACGGTACCATCAATGCTGGGGTCCGGCGCGCCGCCCTCAAGCGGGGCGGCCGGCGCTTGCGGGTCTTCGGTCAGGTTGGCGCCACCGCCCGAGAGAATGTCGGTCACCTGCTGCTCAAGACCTTCGGGCAGCATGGAAATCAGCGTGTTGCCCATATCGCGCAGATAAGGCAGCGACTGGGCGTTGCTGGCCCATTCCGGCAGATTGGTGCCAAGCAGCCAGATGCCGAAAATGGTGATGACGATGGCAATCAGAATGCCGCGCAGCACGCCGAACACGAAACCGAGCGAGCGGTCGATCGGCCCGATGCGGCTATCGACCACGAAATCGGCAATCCGCATTGTGAGCAGATGCAGCACGATCAGTGCGACGATGAACGTCACGACCACCGTGGCAATGTCGGCCACCACAGGCTCTGCGATATATTGCCGGGCAATATCGGGATGGTACTGCCACATGTAAACGGCGATGGCGGCCGAGCCGGCCCAGGTCGCCAATGACAGGACTTCACGGGTGAGCCCCCGTGCCGTGGCCAGGATCGCTGAAATCAGCACCAGCACACCCACACCAACGTCGAACGCAGTCAGCATATGTCTTTGCCCTGTTGTCTTGCCGCCCCGGCTTTTGCTGGACCTTTAACGGCTTTGACGCGCGCTGCCAAGCCTAGCGGTGTCCACACCCTGCGATCTCCCCGGAAACCATTTGTTTACCAGCCCTCGGGCTCCGGCTCAGGGATGGGCTGTTTGCCGCGCGCGGCAATGCGACTGACCATGTCGCTCAATTGCGCATATTCAGTGACCTCAAGGCCGCTGTTCCGATCCGCCTTGCCCAGCTTGCCGGTGACCACCGAGCCAAAGCCCAGCTTCTCGGCCTCGCGCAGGCGCAGCGCGCCATGCACCACGGGACGCACCCCGCCGGCCAGCGAGATTTCTCCGAAATAGACAGCATCGGCGGGCAGGGACGCGCCGGTGAGCGATGAAATCAGCGCTGCGGCCACGGCCAGATCGGCCGCCGGCTCGTTGATCTTCAGCCCCCCGGCGACATTGAGATAGATGTCATTGGCGCCGATCCGGACCCCGCAGCGCGTTTCGAGCACAGCCAGCACCATGGAAAGGCGCGAGCTGTCCCAGCCCACCACGGCCCGGCGCGGCGTACCAAGCGGGGAGGGGGCCACTAGCGCCTGAATCTCAATCAGGATCGGCCGCGTTCCCTCCATGCCGGCAAAGACCGCGGACCCGGCCGCGTCCTTGTCGCGCTGGTCAAGGAACAAGGCGGAGGGATTCGCCACCTGTTCAAGGCCGAGTTCGGTCATGGCGAAGACGCCGATCTCGTCAGTGGCGCCATAGCGATTCTTCACCCCGCGCAGAATGCGGAAGGTGTGGCTGCTGTCGCCCTCGAAATAGAGCACGGCATCGACCATGTGCTCGACCACGCGCGGCCCGGCAATCTGCCCGTCCTTGGTGACGTGGCCCACTAGCACCACGGCGGCGCCGCTTTTCTTGGCAAAGCGCGTCAGGGCCTGGGCCGAAGTGCGCACCTGGGTGACGGTGCCCGGGGCCGAATCGACGCGGTCGGTCCACAGCGTCTGGATGGAATCGATGATGACCAGGTCCGGGGGTGGCCCGTTTTCGAGGGTGGCGAGAATGATCTCGACATTGGT
The DNA here is from genome assembly GCA_040218355.1 of Devosia sp. Lineage (GTDB taxonomy): Bacteria > Pseudomonadota > Alphaproteobacteria > Rhizobiales > Devosiaceae > Devosia. Next base: position 481,174 of record JAVJRP010000022.1, read on the forward strand.
TTCGGCTGCCAGCAGCACCCCGGCTTCGCCCAGCCCCAATCGCTGCGCCCGCAGCCGCACCTGCGCGACCGCTTCTTCGCCTGACACATAGATGACGCGCTTGCCCTTCTGGGCCAGGGCCGCTGCCGATTGCAGCAGCAGGGTGGATTTGCCGATGCCCGGATCACCACCGACCAGGAGCGCCGATCCCTTGACGAAGCCGCCCCCGGTCACCCGGTCCAGCTCGGCAAAGCCGGTGACCACGCGCGCAGCACTTTCAGTCTCGCCTGAAAGCGGCACCAGATTGGCCGGACGACCGCTGGCTTTGGCCGATTTCGGACCCGCGCCGACCCCGGAATCCACCAGTTCCTCGACAATGGTGTTCCATTCGCCGCAGGCGTCGCAGCGTCCCTGCCAACGGCTGGAAACGGCCCCGCAGGACTGACAGATGAATTGGGATCGGTTCTTGGCCACGCTTACTCTTTCCCCCGCGCGATCAAGCGTTCCGCCAGCTTGCGCGTCGTGTTCCAGTTCCGGGCCGTGTTGAGCCCGCATTGCTTGTCGATTCTCCGGATCAGCTTGCCGGACTTGGCAACGTCCTGCGAGAAGTCCACGACCAGATGCTTCTCGACGATGTGGATGATCTCCGGACCATCATGACTGTTCAGCCATGTGAAGTCTGGTTGCCGAGCGGCGAAGAAATAGACGCCCGTTTCGGCGGGGCGATGCTGGGCCGCATCGGCAATGGGAGCGGCGCGCAGCAGCTTTTCCAACTGCGCCGGGGTCCGCAGGATAGGGACGACATTTTCGCCCAGCCCGAATTGGCGGAGCACGCCGGTCATGGTCTGGCGCGCCGCAGCCGGCGAGCCGTCGAACTGGGCAATCATGTTGCCGGTATTGACCAGTGTCTCCGACGCGACAAAACCGGCTGCCTCGGAGGCCGCGCGCCACTGCGCCATGCCCATCAGCTTGTGCGTCGCCGGACCAATGGCGCGTAGCAGAATGGCGTAGAGAGGCGGGGAGGTGGCCAATGCGAATCCGAATGCTAAATGCGGTGAACACTAGCAGCCATGCCCATGGCAGGGCAAGAACGAAATAGGAACAAATGGCGCAGCTTTGCGCCGCCAGGCTAGATTGCCTCGCGGTGGCACGAAAGGAGCGGTATCCCGAGACGGTCGTCGTCCCTGAAACTTAAAAACTGAGACGAAAACCGCCTCGGGAACGCTTGCCATTCGCGCATAGCGCTCAAGGCCTTCTGGACTGGCCCGGCTCCACCGGAGCCGCGCCTTCGCTGCGCGAACCGTCTGCGAAGTTTCTCGATAGGGGGTAACTTGGAAGGCTGTCCGGTGCGACCGCCTCTGGGGCACCCGCTTTCAATCGTGGTCGAAGCCACAATAGGCACGAACTCTCACCGACCGACCCCCAGACCATGGCTGCACGCGACTGCCCCATGCCCGGCTGTTCCTCCTCGGCCATTCGCGCACTGCGCTTATGGCCTTCTTGCCTAAAACCTCCCCACTGGGGAGGTTTTGCCTGCGGCACAGCGCGAAGCTGGTCGCTGCAGGCCGCCCTGACGCGAGAGGAATGGCTGGGAGTATGGGGCAGGTTTTGGGCGCGGGGATATCTATTGTTGAGGGCGTCTATTGGGGGAGAGGCGATGTTATTCCGGGATATTCCCGTCGCCGACATAATTGCGGCTGTAGCGGCCCTTGAGGCTGGTGAGGATCTCGTAGCCGATGGTGCCGGCCGCATCGGCCTGATCATCAATGCTGACATTGGCGCCCAGCACTTCGGCGCCTTCGCCGGGCGTGGGCAGGTCGGAGCCGAGTTCGGTGACATCCACCACGGTCAGGTCCATGGAAATCCGGCCGATCACCGGGCAGAGCTTGCCGCGAATAAAGACCTTGCCGCCCGGGCGCGGATTGGTGCCCGACAACGAGCGCAGGAAGCCGTCGGCATAGCCATAGCCGAGGATGGCCAGCTTGGAATTGCGATTGAGCGTATAGGTGGCACCATAGCCCACCGACTCGCCGGTGCGGCCCTCCGTGACCTGCAGGATCGGCACATGCAGCGTCACGACAGGCTGCATGGGGTTCTTCCGGCCACCCACGGCGCGACCGCCAAACAGCGCAATACCGGGGCGCACCATCTGGAAATGATAGTCTCGCCCGGTCATCAGCCCGGCCGAATTGGCGAGCGATGCCGGAATGCCCGGAAATTGCGACATGACCGAACCGAACAGCGCCAATTGCGTACGGTTCTTTTCATGGTTGGGCGTGTCGGCACAGGCCAGATGGCTCATCACCATTTGCGGCGCATAGCCGAGCTTCTCGATGCTTTCGCGCACCAGGCTCGCCTCATTGAGCCGGAAGCCGAGGCGATTGATGCCGGTGTCGAAATGAAAGGCCGCCGGATAGGCTTCATTGCGCTCGATGCACTTGGCCATCCACTCTTCCAGCATCGACATGGAAGAGAGCACCGGCATCAGGTTCTGCCGGATGTAGAGATTGGCGGCGCCCGGATAGAGCCCATAGAGAATGAAGATATGCGCATCGGGCACGGCGGCGCGCACCGCCATGCCTTCATCGGGTGTTGCCACGAAGAAGAAGCGCGCGCCGGCCGCGTGCAGCGCCTTGGACGCCTGCTCGATGCCGGTGCCATAGGCGTCGGCCTTCACCACCGCAGCGGTCAACGCGCCGGCGCTCACCTTGTCCAGGGCCCGCCAGTTCCGGGCCAGTGCCCCCAGATCGATGCTCAATTGGCCGCCAAGGCCAGAAGTCAGCGCCATGCCTATTCCATGCGTTCAGGCAGGTAATCTGCCCGAGCAAGGTTACCAAAGCGGGTAAATTGCGCCTCGAAGCTCAACTGCACCGTGCCGGTGGGGCCGTGGCGCTGCTTGGCGATGATCACTTCCGCCTTGCCATGCACCTTTTCCATTTCGCCCTGCCAGGTCAGATGCTCCGGCGTGCCCTCTTTGGGCTCCTTGTTCTTGAGATAATATTCTTCGCGATACACGAACAGAACCACGTCCGCGTCCTGCTCGATAGACCCCGATTCGCGCAAGTCAGCCAATTGCGGATGCTTGTCATCGCGCGATTCCACCTGACGGGAGAGCTGGGAAAGTGCGATCACCGGGACTTCGAGCTCCTTGGCGAGTGCCTTGAGCGTGGTGGTGATTTCGGTCAGTTCCTGCACGCGGTTCTGGCTCGAGGCCTTGGAGGACCCCGAGAGCAGCTGCAAATAGTCGACGATAAGCAGGTCCAGCCCCTTCTGGCGTTTCAGGCGCCGGGCGCGGGCGGCAAGCTGGGCCACCGAGATGCCGCCTGTATCGTCGATATAGAGCGGCACCTTGCTCATCACATTGGACACATCGACCAGCTTGGCGAACTGATTGTCGTGAATGCGCCCGCGGCGGATGTCGGACGAGGAAATCTCCGCCTGCTCGGCCAGAATACGGGTGGCGAGCTGTTCGGAACTCATTTCCAGGCTGAAGAAGCCGACAATGCCGCCATTGACGGTCTTGGAATGCCCGTCCGGGGTCACGTCGCCCCGCCAGTTCTTGGCGACGTTGTAGGCGATATTGGTCACCAGCGACGTCTTGCCCATGGCGGGACGGCCCGCGAGGATGATCAGGTCGCTTCGCTGCAGGCCACCCATCTGCCGGTCGAGATCGTGCAGGTCGGTCGCGACACCGGACAGGCCCCCATCGCGCTGAAAGGCCTCGCCCGCCATCTGGATGGAAGCGTTGAGCGCTGAGCCAAAGGCCTGGAAACCGCCGTCATAGCGGCCCTTTTCGGCAAGCTGGAACAGTTCGCCCTCGACCTTTTCGATCTGCTTGACCGGCGTCATTTCCACGTCGCTGTCATAGGCGACGCCGACCATTTCCTCGCCCACCATGATCAGATTTCGGCGGATGGCGAGGTCATAGATGGCCTGGCCATAGTCACCGGCATTGAGCACCGTGGTCGCCTCTGCCGCCAGACGCGAGAGATACTGCATCATGGTGACTTCGGGCAGGAGCTGGTCGGGCAGGTGGGTCTTGAGCGTGGCCGGTTCCGCGGCCTTGCCGGCGCGGATGATCTTGCCGGCGAGCTCATAAATGTCGCGGTGGATCGGCTCGTAGAAGTGCTCGGGCAGCAGGAAATCGGCGACGCGATAGAAAGCGTCATTATTGATCAGAATGGCGCCCAGCAGCGCCTGCTCGACATCCACATTGTGCGGCGCGACACGGAAGGTCTTGTCTTCGGCGGGGTGAAGGCGTGCGATCTCGGCCATGACGGTTCCTGCGGGGAGTTAACCTTTCTTAACCATGCATTTTGACGCTGAGTCTTGGGCTAGCGGGGCGGGGGTTGATGTTTCCCTAATGGCCCCTGTGAACTCTGTGGACAACGGGGATTTCATCGGGTGCCGGTTGCTTCTCGAGACTCACCGGCGCGCCGCACTGAGTCTGTCGCAAATGCAGGGCAAAAGCAAAAGGCCGAGCGCTGGGCCCGGCCTTTCAACAGCAGATGTGAACGAAGACTACTCTTCGTAGCGGTCATCAGCGGCAGCAGCGGCCTGGCCGGCTGCGAAGTCGCCATCTTCGTCGCTGTCGAAGGTGGGGACAGTAACGTCTTCACCAGCAGCCTGACGCACGGCTTCGTCTTCCGAACGTGCCACGTTGACGGTGATCGAAACGGCGACTTCCGGGTGCAGCGAGAGATCGACCGAGTGCACGCCGACGGTCTTGATCGGGTCGGCCAGGTCGACCTGGTTGCGCTGGACGGTGAAGCCGTCCTTGGCCAGGGCATCGACGATATCGCGGGCAGCAACCGAACCGTAGAGCTGGCCGGTTTCACCAGCCTGACGGATCATGATGACGGCGTGGCCGTTCAGGCCCTCGGCAATGCCGGCGGCCGCATTGCGGCGCTCTTCATTGCGCTGTTCGATATGGGCGCGTTCGTTTTCGAACTTCTTGCGGTTGGCTTCCGTGGCGCGCAGGGCCTTGCCCTGGGGCAGCAGGAAGTTACGGGCAAAGCCGTCCTTGACGTTGACTTCGTCGCCGATGGAGCCGGTGCGGCCGACGCGCTCGAGCAGAATGACTTTCATGTCTTTTTTCCTTTGGCTGTCCCGCTCACATAAGAGCGGTTAGGAGCCGCGAACCATTTCGCGACCCCAGCGATGCAGTCTCAGCGAAGCGGATGCTTACTGGACGGCGTAGGGCATCAGGCCGATGAAGCGGGCGCGCTTGATGGCACGGGCCAGTTCACGCTGCTTCTTGGCCGAAACGGCGGTGATGCGGCTCGGCACGATCTTGCCGCGCTCGGAGACGTAACGCGAAAGCAGGCGCACATCCTTGTAGTCGATGCGCGGTGCGTTCTCGCCGGAGAACGGGCACGTCTTGCGACGACGCTGGAAAGGACGGCGAGCCTGGGAAGTGGTAAGGTCTTTGATAGCCATTTTGTGTTCTTCCTTGTCTCTTAGAAGCGGCGCGGACGGCGTTCGCCGGAGAAGCCACCACGGCCGCCATCGCGGTCGTCACGGTCGCGCTTCTGCATCATTGCGGACGGGCCTTCTTCCAGCTCGTCGACGCGCACGGTCATGAAGCGCAGGATGTCTTCATTGATGCGCATCTGGCGTTCCATTTCGGCAACGGCGGGGGCCGGTGCTTCAATGTTGAGCAGGGTGTAGTGGGCCTTGCGGTTCTTGCGGATGCGGTAGGAGAGACCCTTGAGGCCCCAATATTCGTTCTTGGTGATCTTGCCGCCGCCCTGGCCGAGAACTTCGGCGAGCTGTGCGGTCAGTTCCTCAACCTGCTGCTGGGAAACGTCCTGGCGAGCCAGGTAGATATGTTCGTAGAGGGCCATTGATGCGCCTTCCTTTCGAGTTTTACTCAACAATGCCTGGCGCGGAGCCCCTTCGAAGCCGGAAAGGCGTCAAAGCAGTCTTGCAAAGAGCGGGAACACGGGAGGCCGGGTCCGCCGGACCCTGTTCGTGCAAAGCACAAACCCTCCGTTCAGCCCCCGGCCAAACGAATTGCTGGCGCGGCTATAGAGGAATGAGGGGAAGAAGGCAAGCAGCGCGTCCGTTCGCCTTGACTCCGCCGCACACTCCCGGCAAAGCGCCGGGCAACTGGACAGTCCGCTTGCGGCTTGTCACATTGGCTCGAAAAGGGATCGAACATGTCCATCTCCGCTTTCACTTTCCCAGGTCAGGGCAGCCAGGCTGTTGGCATGGGCAAGGATCTGGCGCACGAATTCTCCGAAGCGCGAGCCGTCTTCCATGAGGTCGACGAGGCTTTGGGCGAGCGTCTTTCGTCCATCATGTTCGAGGGGCCCGAAGATATCCTGCGCCTGACAGAAAACGCGCAGCCAGCCCTTATGGCCGTCAGCGTGGCGGTGATCCGGGTGCTCGAGGCCCGCGGAATCTCCCTCAAGGACCACGCAAAATATGTCGCGGGCCACTCACTGGGGGAATATTCGGCGCTGTGTGCGGCCGGCACCTTCAGCCTGGCCGATGCGGCGCGTCTATTGCGCACCCGTGGCCAGGCCATGCAGAAAGCCGTTCCGGTCGGACACGGCGCCATGGCGGCGCTGCTGGGCCTCGATCTCGAGACTGCACAGGCCGTGGCCGATGAAGCCGGGCAGGGCGAAGTCTGTGCCGTCGCCAATGACAATGCTCCGGGTCAGGTTGTGATCTCCGGCGCCACGGCCGCCATCGAGCGCGCTGTCGATATTGCCAAGGGCAAGGGGGCAAAGCGCGCTCTGCTGCTGCCGGTCAGCGCGCCGTTCCATTGTTCGCTGATGCAGCCGGCTGCCGAAGCCATGGCGGCCGCCCTGGCCGAAGTCGAAATGAAGGCGCCGGTGGTGCCTTTGGTGGCCAATGTGCTGGCCGCCCCGATTTCCGATCCGGACGAAATCCGCCAGCGCCTGGTCGAACAGGTGACCGGCGTTGTGCGCTGGACCGAAAGCGTCACCTGGCTCACCACCGCAGGCGGTGTTGCCAATCTGGTCGAACTCGGTTCGGGCAAGGTGCTGACGGGGCTGGCCAAACGCATCGCTGCGGACGCCTCGGCCCAGGCCGTCGGCACGCCGGCCGATATCGAAGCCTTCGTTGCCCAGCTTGGCGCCTGAACCACTTGAATCACAATCTGAAGCGCTTGAATCGCTTTCTCCCCGGAGGAGACCCAAATGTTTGATCTTTCTGGTAAACGCGCCCTGGTTACGGGCGCCAGCGGTGGCATTGGCCGCGAAATCGCCAAGGCCCTGGCCGCTGCGGGCGCGACGGTTGCACTGTCCGGCACCCGGGTCGGCGCACTGGAAGATACCGCCAAGGAAATCGGCAAGGACTGTCCCATCCTGCCCGCGAACCTCTCCAAGCTCGACGAAGTCGACAAGCTCGTGCCGGCCGCCGAGGCCGCCATGGGTGGCGTCGATATCCTGGTCAACAATGCCGGCATGACCCGCGACAATCTCTTCATGCGGATGAAGGACGAGGAATGGGACGACGTCATCGCCGTCAATCTCACTGCCGCCTTCCACCTCAACCGCGCCGTGCTGCGCGGCATGATGAAAGCGCGCTGGGGCCGCATTATCGGCATTTCCTCGGTGGTGGGCGTGATGGGCAATCCGGGGCAGGGCAACTACGCCGCCTCGAAAGCTGGCCTGATCGGCATGAACAAGGCGCTGGCCTATGAAGTTGCGAGCCGCAACATCACCGTCAATTCCATCGCGCCGGGCTTCATCGCTTCAGCCATGACCGACGAACTCAATGATAAGCAGCGGGACTCGATCCTCTCGACCGTTCCGGCCGGACGCCTTGGTACTGCACAGGAAATTGCCGGCTGTACGGTGTTCCTCGCCAGCGATTCTGCCGCCTACATCACCGGGCACACGCTCAACGTGAATGGCGGCATGGCGATGATCTGAACCGTCCCAAAGGGCAAATCTCTCCGGTGGAGAGATTTGAGGTGAGAAGGCCATGAGAGCTATGCTCGAATGGCGGTACTGCATGGCAAAAGCCTTGGAAACCTTGGCAATTGCGACTGGCTATGGCGGATAAAACATGGTACCCCGCGCCGCGGTCGATCTTGCCGGCCCGCCTTGCGGGCGCCCAGAAGGCCGCATACATTGCCCCAGTGCAAACCAATTGTGCGCTTGATGATTTGGCTTTGCGCCAATAAGAAGCGAAACGAAACGTCGATTTCTAAAAAGGGAAGTCAAATATGAGCGATGTCGCTGATCGGGTCCGCAAGATCGTTGTGGAACACCTTAATGTGGATGCCGAGAAGGTCACCGAAAAGGCCAGCTTCATCGACGATCTGGGCGCAGATTCGCTGGATCAGGTCGAACTGGTGATGGCATTCGAGGAAGAATTCTCGGTCGAGATCCCTGACGACGCAGCCGAGTCGATCCAGACTTTCGGTGACGCGGTCGCCTTCCTGACCAAGGCCACCAGCTAACGCTGGGGCTAGGCCGCTGACCATGGAATTGCGCCGAGTCGTCGTCACCGGACTGGGGCTTGTCACACCGCTTGGTTGCGGCGTGGAAGCAACCTGGGCCAATATTCTTGCCGGCAAGAGTGGCGCCAAGCGTATCGACGATTTCGAAATCGACGATATTGCCTGCCAGATCGCTCACCGCATTCCGCTCGGGGACTATGCCGATGGCAAGTACAACCCCGACGAATGGATGGAGGTGAAGGAGCAGCGCAAGGTTGATCCATTCATCGTCTATGCCATGGCGGCGGCCCAGCAGGCCATTGAAGATGCCGGCGTCGAACCCAAGACCCAGGAAGAACAGGAACGCACAGGCGTCCTGATCGGATCGGGCATTGGTGGTGTCGGCGGTATCTATGATGCCTCCATTACGCTGCATGAAAAGGGGCCGCGCCGCATCAGCCCCTTCTTCATTCCCGGCCGTCTGATCAACCTGGCCTCCGGCCAGGTCTCGATCCGCTTCGGCCTCAAGGGGCCAAACCATTCGGTCGTGACGGCCTGTTCCACCGGCGCGCATGCCATTGGCGATGCCGCGCGTCTGATCGCCCTGGGCGATGCCGACGTGATGGTGGCCGGCGGATCCGAGAGCTGCATCAATCGCCTGGCGATGGCGGGGTTCTCTGCTGCACGCGCCATGTCGACCGGGTTCAACGACAATCCGACCGCCGCTTCCCGCCCCTATGACCGCGACCGCGATGGTTTCGTCATGGGCGAGGGTGCCGGCATTGTCGTGCTTGAGGACTATGAGCGGGCCAAGGCCCGCGGTGCCAAGATCTATGGCGAAGTGATCGGCTATGGCCTCTCTGGCGATGCCTATCACATTACCGCCCCGGCACCGGACGGCGATGGCGGGTTCCGCGCCATGAGCGCCGCGGTCAAGCGCGCCGGTATCTCGGCGTCGGAGATCGACTACATCAACGCCCACGGCACCTCCACGCCGCTTGGTGATGAGATCGAACTGGGCGCGGTGACCCGCGTCTTGGGTGACGCAGCCAAGGGCGCAGCGATGAGCTCGACCAAGTCTGCTGTCGGCCATCTGCTCGGCGCGGCCGGTTCAGTGGAGGCCATCTTCTGCCTGCTGGCCATGCGCGACAGTGTCGCCCCGCCCACGCTGAACCTGGACAATCCTTCGGTAGAAACCGAGATGAATCTTGTGCCGCACACGCCGCTCAAGAAGGAAATCAACGTGGCGTTGTCCAACAGCTTCGGCTTTGGCGGCACCAACGCGACCCTGGTCATGCGCAAGGTTAGCTAAGTTTTTCCACGAATTGTAAGGGGCACATCGCACTCACCTGCGATGTGCCCCTTGTCTTTGCGCGCTCGCATTGCGAACAATGCCGGCGCCCCGCCACAGTTTGGCGCAAAAACAATGACAACCAGGGCCGCCAGGGCCCATATTCGCGAGTGACAGGGATACGATGAACGATCGCAGGAATCGGCGCCGCCGCCGCTCGGGTAATGGCTTGGTCGACATCCTCAACGGCCTGTTGACCCTTCTGGTCATTGGCCTGGTCGTGGTCGGGGGCGGCCTGTTCTTCATCGCCTCGCAATATTACGGCGATGGCCCGTTGAGTGAAGACCGCGTTTTCCGTGTGGAATCGGGCAATACGCTCTCCACAACGGCCAACCGCCTTGAAGAGCAGGGCTTCATCACCAATTCGGTCATTTTCAGCCAGTTCGGCAGCCGCGTGGAAGAAAGCGCGGTCGTCAAGGCAGGCGATTTCAACATTCCGGCCGGCGCCTCGATGTCTGAAATCCTCAAGGAGCTGACGCTGGGCAATCCGTTGCGCTATGCCGTCACCATCCCCGAGGGCTGGACTGTCTGGCAGGCCATTCAGCGCATCAATGCCGATGACCGACTGACGGGCTCTATCGACCAGCTTCCGCCCGAGGGGTCGATCCTGCCCGGCAGCTATGACTACACCCCCGGCGACACCCGCCAGTCGGTACTGGACGAGATGCAACTGGCCATGACCCAGGCGCTGGCTCAGGTCTGGGCGGGGCGCGAGGCGGATCTGCCGCTCGAATCGCCGGCCGAACTGCTGATCCTGGCCTCGATCGTCGAGAAGGAAACCGGCATTGCTTCTGAGCGGCCGCAGATTGCTGCCGTCTTCGTCAATCGTATCCGCGAGGGCATGCGCCTGCAGTCGGATCCGACCATCATCTACGGCATCACGCTGGGCCAGGCGACGCTCGACCGTGGCATCCGCCGTTCTGAAATTGAGGAGCAGACGCCCTACAATACCTATCAGATCGATGGCCTGCCCCCGACCCCGATCGCCAATCCGGGCATCGAGGCGCTTGAGGCCGTGGCCCACCCGGACAGCCATGACTACCTCTACTTCGTGGCCAAGGGCGCGACGCCGAGCGAGGGTCATGTCTTTGCCGAGACCTATGCCGAGCACCAGCAGAATGTGGCGCGCTATCGCGAGATAGCCGCCGAGGCGGCGGCACAGGCCGAGGAAGAGGCCGAGGCGGCGCGCCAGGCGCTGGAGGCCCAAGAGGCCGAAGGGGCCGGCGCCGAAGCCGAAACGGCACAGTGAGCGCGAACCTTGCCAGCATGACGGGCTTTGCCCGCGCGGAGCAGCAGCTTGGCGACATGCGGGTTCGGGTCGAGCTGAAGTCGGTCAACAGCCGCGGGCTCGACATGCGCGTGCGGCTGGGGCCGGGGCTGGATGCCCTCGAAGTTCCCCTGCGCCAATTGCTCTCCAAATCGCTGGCGCGCGGCGCCATCAATCTGGTTCTGACATTGGAACGCGCTGCAGGCGCAGGGGCGGTTCGCCTCAATCAGCAGGCCCTGGCCAGCGTGCTGGCCGCCATCGCGCAGGTGCGGCAACAGATCACGACGGAAATGCCTCGTCCGGAGGGGATTCTGGCGCTGCCCGGTGTGCTTGAAGCCGGCGATGGGGCAGGGGAGATCGACGAAGACCAGCAGGCAGAGCTGGTCCTGGACTGTGCTCGGCAGGCGCTCGGATCCCTGCAGGCGGCGCGGCGCCAGGAAGGAGCAGAGATCGCCGCGGTGCTGCTGAGCCATCTCGACACGATTGCCGATCTGGTGGGCCGCGCCGAGGTTCAACCGTCCCGTGATCGCGCCACGATTGAAGCCAGGCTGCGCGAGCAGCTTGCAGCGCTGCGCGAGGATACCAGCCTGCCGCAGGACCGGCTGGCGCAGGAAGCCCTGCTCCTGGCCACCAAGGCCGACATTCAGGAAGAACTGGACCGGCTGCGCGCCCATATTGCCGCCGCCCGCAAGCTGATCGGGGACGGCGGCGCTGTGGGCCGCCGCCTCGATTTTCTGGCCCAGGAGTTCAATCGCGAGGCCAACACGCTTTGCTCCAAGGCAAACGCGGTGGAGCTGACGGCCATCGGCCTTGACCTCAAGGCGGTGATCGATCAATTACGCGAACAGGTTCAAAACGTCGAATAGAGTGGGTCAGATGGATTTTCAGCGCCGCGGCGTCATGTTGGTGATTGCCTCTCCCTCAGGCGCGGGAAAATCCTCGATCTCGCGCTCCCTGTTCGGAGCCGACCCCAATATCAAGCTCTCCGTTTCGGTCACCACGCGCGCGCGTCGCACCGATGAAGTGCATGGCAAGCACTACTATTTCATCGACGTCCCGACCTACGAAAAGATGCAGCACGATGGCGAACTGCTTGAAAGCGCCGAAGTGCACGGCAATTACTACGGCACGCCGCGCGCCCAGGTGGAAGAGCAACTCGCGGCCGGCAACGACATTCTGTTCGATATCGACTATCAGGGCACTTTGCAGCTTTATGAGAGATGCCGCGCCGACATGGTGACGGTGTTCATCCTGCCCCCCTCGATCAAGGAATTGCGGGCCCGCCTCGAACGTCGCGCCCAGGACAGTGTCGGCACGATCGAAAAGCGGTTGCACAATGCCCGCATCGAGATGGAGCACTTTGACGAATATGACTATGTCATCGTCAATCGCGACCTCGAAGAATCGGTAGCCCGCGTTCGTGCCATTCTCGCCTCGGCCCGTCTCAAGCGCGAGCGGCAGGTTAATTTGCCGAGCTTCGTCAAGGACTTGCAAAGTCAGATCGATTCTCTTTGAACCGTGCCCGAGGGCAAATTCGCTCCGGTGGAGCGAATTTAGGTGAAAAGGCCATGAGAGCTATGCTCGAATGGCGGGCGCCTGCCAAGAAACCGATCCAAAACGCAGCAGTGGCCGGGCGGCAATCTCGGGAATTGTGATGCTCATGCTGAATTGCCGTCGCTCGCCATGACCGCCCCGGCAATCCAGCGCGGCACGCCAGAGTTCGTGCGGGCCAATATCGCCTTCTTCCTCGCCGCATTTTCGGTCTTCGCTTCGCTCTATTCGGTGCAGCCACTGCTGCCCATGTTCGCGCAATATTGGGTGCGTGATGCGGGCACCGCCTCGCTGGCGCTCTCGGCCACCACCGCCACCATGGCACTGGCATTGATCCCTGCCAGCATGCTGGCCGACCGGCTCGGCCGGCGGCGGTTGATTGTCGGTGCCCTGCTGGCAACGGCCATTCTGGGGGCATTGCTGCCCTTCACCCAGGTGTGGTGGCAACTCATTACCCTGCGCACGCTGATGGGCCTGACGCTGGCCGGCGTGCCGGCGGTTGCCATGGTCTATCTCTCCGAGGAAATGGACCCCGAGGCGCTGGGCTATTCCATGGGGCTCTACATTGGCGGCACGGCGATTGGTGGCATGGCCGGGCGCGTCATCTCCGGCGTTCTGTCGGACTGGCTGGGCTGGCGCCTGGGCACCGGCATACTGGCCGGCCTCATCGTGGTCGCAGCAATCGCCGTTGCTGTCCTGTTACCGCGGCCTCGTCACTTCGTGCGCGACCCGATCCGCCTGCCGGACCTCTGGCGCCGCTGCCGGGCCAGCTTTGATGATGCGGCGCTGCCCTGGCTGTTTGCCAGCTCTTTCCTGCTGATGGGTGGCTTTGTCACGCTCTACAACTATGCCGGCTTCCGCCTTGCCCTGCCGCCGTTCGACCTCAGCCATGCCGCCATCGCTGCGATCTTTCTCGTCTATCTGCTGGGGGGCGTCAGCTCGACCTGGGCAGGCGGCCTGTCGCAGCGTCTGGGCCGAAGAAAGGTGTTCTGGGCGCTGGTGGCGTTGATGGGAACCGGCATGGCTGTAACGATGCTCGAGGACACCATTGTCATCATCATTGGCCTGGCCATTGCGACCACAGGATTTTTCGCCGCGCATGGTGTTGCCAGCGCCTGGGTCACCCGCCGCGCCCGGATCGGCAAGGCGCAGGCCTCGGCCATCTATCTGGTGGCCTATTACCTCGGTGCCTCGATCCTGGGCACGCTGGGTGGCTATGCCTGGACGGCCTGGGCCTGGCCCGGCGTCATGCTGGTCAGCGGCGGTGCGGCGATATTGGCGCTGCTGGTGGCCATCAGGCTGGTCTTCGTGGCGCCCTTGCCGGTGCCGGAAAAACCCGCAGCACCTTCGCCTTTGCCCTGAGGGATGGGGACCTAACCTTCAGCCCGCAACCCCGGCAGGGCCCGCGCCATGGCGAGGAAGGATTCGATGGGCAGGGTTTCGGCCCGCTCGTCGCCCTTGAGGTCTGCAGCGGCCAGCAGGGCCTCGACCGGCACGCCGAGCGATTTCAGCGACTGCCGCACCATCTTGCGGCGTTGGCCAAAGGCGGCCCTGGTCACCTGTTCGACCAGCCTGACCGGCAATCCCTCTTCAACCGGCTTGGGCACGATGTGCACCACGGCGGAGGTGACGCTGGGCGGCGGCACGAAAGCCTGCTTGCCGACATTGAAGGCGATGCGGGCGTCAGTGCGCCAGCCGGCCAGGACGCCGAGGCGCCCATAGTGATTGTCACCGGGTCGGGCCACGATCCGCTCTGCCACTTCACGCTGGAACATCAGCGTCAGGCTTTCGAAAAAGGGCGGCCAGGGCTCCATGGTCAGCCAGCCGGTGAGAAGCTGGGTGCCGATATTATAGGGCAGATTGGCGACGATCCGCGTCGGACCGTCAGCCAGCAGGCGATAGTCCATCTCCATGGCATCACCGCCAATCACGGTCAGCCGGCCCGGATAGGCGTCGGACACTTCGGCCAGGGCAGGCAGGGCACGCGCGTCGCGCTCAATGGCGATGACCTCGCGGGCCCCTTCGGCGAGCAGGGCACGGGTCAACCCGCCGGGGCCGGGACCAACCTCAATCACCCGCACACCTTCGAGCGATCCGCCGACACGGGCTATGCGCGCGGTCAGGTTGAGATCGAGCAGGAAATTCTGCCCCAACTCCTTCTTGGCGCGCAGGCCGTGGGCGTTGATGACCTCTCGCAGCGGGGGAAGGTTATCGATCTGGCTCATGTTCTGGGGGCCGTCATGGTATGGGCCATGGCCAGGGCCGCGGCAAAGCTGGAAACGGAGGCCTTGCCGGTTCCGGCCAGGTCAAAGGCGGTGCCATGGTCGGGCGAGGTGCGCACGATGGGCAGGCCGAGCGTGACATTGACGCCAGCATCGAAGGCTACGGTCTTGATCGGGATCAGCGCCTGATCGTGATACATGGCCAGCACCGCATCATATTGCCGCCAATGGGGCGGATGAAACAGCGTGTCCGCGGGCAGCGGGCCGACAGCCTCTATGCCCTCGGCCACCGCGTCGGCAATGGCCGGCGCGATGATCTCCACATCTTCGCGGCCGATCGAGCCGCCCTCGCCGGCATGGGGGTTAAGCCCGGCCACCGCGATGCGGGGATTTTCGATATGAAACCGCTGCCGCAGGTCATGGGCCATCACCCGCAGCGTATCGAGGATCAGCTTGCGGCTGATCAGCCCCGGCACATCCTTGATCGGTACGTGAATGGTCAATGGCACAGCGCGCAGATCTTCATGCGCCAGCATCATCACCGGCAGCCGAGGCTTGCCGCCCATGGCACAGAGATCGGCCAGAAATTCGGTATGGCCGGGATATCTGAATCCGGCATGGTAGAGCGCACCCTTGTGAATAGGGGCCGTCACAACCGCCCGGCAATGCCCAGTCATGGCCGCCTGCACGGCCTCGGAAATGGCATTGATGACGACGGACGCGGCATGTTCGTCGGCCACACCGGGCAGGTCGGCCACCATGCCCTCGATATGCGCCACGGGAAGTGCCTGCGCGAACGTCTCGACGGCGGCATCCGCACCCACGGCCTCGATGGCGATATCAAGGCCCAGGCGTTGTGCGCGGGCCTTGAGAAAATTGGCGTGTCCGTAAACCACGAAGGGGGGAAGGTTGAGAGCCTGGCGGCGCGCATAAAGCGTCAGGATCAGGTCTGGGCCGATGCCAGCCGGTTCCCCCATTGTGACGGCCATAGGCGCAGTCATGCTGTCCCCCAAAGGCGAGGCGGCCGCAAGACATTGCGGCCGCGAAATGGCCCCCGGAATGGGCCGCTATTCTGCGCAGGTCGCGATGGGCCTACTGGTAGAAGATCTTGGCCTGGCTGCGCAGGCGTTCGAGATAGGCTTCGGCTTCCTTGGCCAGGGCGTCGCCGCCGACATCTTCACGCAACCCGCCTTTGACAAAGGTCAGGTCTTCGGCCTGCACCTTTTCGCACACGGCCAGCATGGACAGGCCCGCCTCGACCGCGCGCGGCTTGCTGATGCCCCCGACATTGAGGCCGGCCAGTTCCCGGGCAATGGCATCGGGCATCTGCGTGGCGTGGCGGCGACCGATATCGACGACGGCGACGTCGGTATAGGCAAGCGAGAGTTCTACAGCCGTGTCGCAGCCGGCAAAGCTTGAGCGGAAGTTATTGGCCTGGCCGGACCGGCCGCCGCCACCCACAAAGATGACTTCCTTGAGGATATAGTCGAAGTTCTGGAAATCGGCGATCTGCTCGGCGGCGCGCTGGTCCAGTTCAAGCTCGGAAATCTGCACCTGCGGGGTGATGGCGGATTCGGTCACGGCATTCCAGGCAATGGCGGCGCGCAGGCGATCCTGCAGGGTCTGGGCGCTGACGCCGCCCTGTTCCAGCATTTGGGTCAGCCGATCGCGGCTGACGTTGAGATTGCGGGCAATCTGGAGAAAGGCGTCATCGACCTGCGCGTTGGACACATTGATGCCCAGCCGCTTGGCCTCCTGAACCTGAATGGCCTCGGTAATCAATTGCTGGGTCGCGCCGCTGCGGCCGGTATTGTTGCCTTCCATGCGGAACAGGCGCAGGCGCTGATCAACCTGAATATCACTGATTGGCTCGCCATTGACCGTCACCACGGTCGCCGCCATGGCGGGGGCAATGCCACCCAGGGTCAGGGCAAGTCCGATGAACATCGCGCCGAGAGCGCGCCGAAATTCAGCAAAGGTCATGGTCAGGTCCGCTTGTCTTGTGACGCCTTCAATGCGGCGTCAGAGCCAGTCTTGTCAATTGGGCGATGATTGAGGCCAAAATCGGAACGGCCCGAACCGGTCAGGTCCAGCCGTCCTCCTTGCGTAGCAACACTGTCACACCGATGACGATGGCGACAAGGGCCGGGCCGACGGCCGCAAACAGCGGGTCCAGCACGCCGGTCGCGCCGGCCCGGTCTGCCATTTCGGTGATGATGAAGACAACAAAGCCGAGCACGATGCCATAGAGCACGGCCGGCCCGATCTGCGCGTGGCGGCTATAGCCGGCGGTAAAGGCAAAGCCGATCAGCAGGGAACCGGTCAGCACCAGCGGCAGGGCCAGCAGCTTGATCAGCCGCATCGAGGTCGAGGCGTAAATCGAGGGATCGCTAACCCCGCGCTGCAGCAATTGGGCCAGCTCGAAAAATGTCATGTCTTCGGTCGAAGCCAGCTTGAGGCTGATTTCGGCCGCAGTGGAGCGGGTCGGCACGCGCACATCACGCATGATCCGCACCGGGCCATCCGGCGTACGCACGCTGGCTTCAGGAAAGGTCCAGAATCCGCCTTCCAGAATGGCTTCCTCAGCCTCAATGCGAGGCGTTTCGCTGGGGCCCAGGTGGAACAGCGTCACATCGGCCAGCCTTGAGCCGCCTTGCGACATGCCGCGCCCCATCAAAACATAGTGTACCCCATCGCCACGCTGCTCCAGCCAGACCTCGCCCGGCGGGGTCAATTGCGTCACTTGCCCGGGCGGGGTAGGGGCCAGTTCGCGGTTGATCGTGGTGCTGATGGTCTCCGCCCCAAGGGCGATCACCAGGCTGGCGACGAACAGCACGGCCACAGGCGCGCGCAGCACGCGCCAGATCGAGAGGCCACTGGCCTTGATCACCGTCAGCTCGTGCCGCATCTTGAGGTCGACCAGCCCCAATATGGTGCCCATCAACACGGTGACGGGCAGGGTCTTGATGGTCCAGCGCACCGCGCTCATCGCCACCATGACAATGGCCATGTGCACGCCGCGCTCGTCGGCTACATGGCTGAACCGCCAAGTGTCGAGCGATTCGACCAGCGCGATCAGCCCGTAAAAGATGAATACCGTGGCAGCGATGCGGCTCGTCAGCCGGGCGACAATGACCCTGTCGATATGGTTGATCATGCCGGTTTCGCCTCCATGGGGCGCCGCGGCCACAGCCGGAAGAGGAGGATGGCGCCGCCGGTCAGGATCAGCAGGATCGCGCCCGTACCGCTGCCCAGCGGGCTATAGGCGCTGATGCCGCGCTCGCCAAACGCCACCAGCATTACAAAGGCTTCGAGTGGCAGCCTGATGCGCATACGATTGCCACTGGGGAAGCCGGCCAGCGCCACCACCAGCAGGACCAGCCCCAGGACGCGCAGTCCCTCGGCGGAACGGTCGAGCAGGCGCTTGACGATTTCGGGGGACCAGCCGGCTTCGAGCGCCTGGGCGATCAGGCTGAAACTGTCGGTCTCCGAGAGCACATCGACATAGGCGACCTGCTGGGCCAGGCTGTCAACGCTCACGTCATAGCGGGAAAAGCGGATCTCGGAATAGCGGCCATCGGCCTCGGTGTGCTGCAAAGTGCCGTCGCGCAATTCGAGCACATAATCCTCGCCAACGCTGACCACGCGGGCCGAGGCCGCGATATAGGTGCGGCGCGTTTCCGGATCGCGCCGGTCATCGGCAAAGAACTCGGTAATTTCTCCGCCATCGGCGCGCCCGCCGATCAGCAACACCACGCCTGGCGTGACCTGGGTGAACCGGTTCGGCCTGAGGGTCGAGCTGACAAGGTCGGCAGCCACTTCGGCCGACAACCGGTTGAGCTGCTTGTTGGCAAGCGGCTCCACCACATGGGCGAGCAGCAACACCATCGCCACAGCGACGCTGCAGGTTACGATGCTGGCACGCCAGAGGCCGCTCAACCCGTTGCTGGTGTGGATGATATGCAGCTCGTGGCTGGTTTGCAGGGCACTGAGCGCCCGCACCACGCCGATCCCGACGCAAATATAGAAAAAGGACAGGGCCAGCGGCGGCATGGTGTAGAGCGCCTGCAGCGCCAGCGTGCCAAACCCCTGGCCCTTGACCGAAACGACGTCGAACGAGCGCAGGCAATTGACCAGCCAGAGCAGGAAGCACATGATCCCGAACAGGATCAGCGCATCGCTGGCAAACAGGCGCGTCAGATAGCTGGTCAGTCGTCTCATATGGGTCCGAAGCTGGTGCCCGCGCAGATTAGCGTGGGATGAATCGCGCCGCACCTTGCGGCAGTTCGGTGTTCGGCACAATCTCCCATACCGTCACAGATGAGCCCTCGCGCATGCCAGCATGGCGCGTGGCGAACTGGTGCCGCCAGCATGCGGCAGATAATGTGGAGCCATGGCCGAAGTCCTGTTTTATCATCTCGAAACCCGCCCGCTTGAAGCGGTCATGCCGCTGCTGCTCGAAAAAACCATCGAGCGGGGTTGGCGCGCCGTCGTCGAGGTCGGCTCGCGCGAACGTGCCGAAGCGCTGGACGCCCATCTCTGGACCTATCGCGATGACAGCTTCCTGGCGCATGGCCTGTCCGGTGAGGAACTGGACGCCCAGCAACCCATTCTGATCACCACCGAAACCGACAATCCCAATGGCGCCACCGTCCGCTTTTTCGCAGATGGTGCGGTGCCGCAATCGGGTGAGGGCTATCAGCGGCTGGTTTACCTGTTCTCGGGTCACGACCCGGAGGCCGTGCAGACGGCACGCGACGCCTGGAAGGCGCTGCGGGGTGGCTCTGACACCCTGACCTATTGGCAGCAGGACGCCACTGGCCGCTGGGAAAAGAAGGCCGCGGCATGACGCCAGACCTCTCGACCCCCAGCCGGCACAAGCTGCACGAAGACATCTTTGCCATGCTGATCGGCACCATGCTGGTGTCGCTGGGCATTGCCTTTTATGCGCAGGTCCAACTCACCACCGGCAGCAGCGCCGGCCTTGCTTTGCTTCTGCAATATATCACAGGCATTCCCTTCGGCTGGCTGTTCTTCGCCATCAACCTGCCATTCTACGCGCTGGCCTGGTGGCGCATGGGCCTGCCCTTTACACTCAAGACCATCGCCAGCGTGGCCATGGTGTCCTATTTCACCAGCCAGATTCCGGGCTGGATCGGCATTGAACGCATCGACCCGCTGTTTGCCGCGCTGGTTGGCGGCGGGTTGATGGGCCTGGGCATTCTCTCGCTGTTCCGCCACAAGGCGAGCGTGGGCGGCATCAATATCCTGGCTCTGTTCCTGCAGGAGAATTTTGGCATCCGCGCCGGCTACTTTCAGCTTGGCGTCGATGCGGTGATCCTGGTCATCGCCTTTTTCGTGCTGCCCTTTGACCGGGTGCTCTATTCCATTCTGGGGGCGCTGGTGCTGAACCTGATCATCGCGCTGAACCACCGGCCCGGGCGCTACGTGGGGTTCAGCTAGAGCGGTTTCAGGAACAGTGGTAGCCGCTTTTCCGGTTCGAAACCGCGACCAGACATAGACTAGAGCGGTCAGTCGCGGCTGCGCGGGCCTTGTGCGTCCAGATGCAGTTGCATGAAGTCCTGCATTAGCTCGTAGCAGAAGATGATTTCGGTCGAGGCAGGGTCGTAAAAGGCGTTGGATTCGCCACAGCGTCGCGCGGTAAACCGCACCCGTCCGTCCAGTCGATAGCCCTGGCGCAATTCTTCGGCAACTTCATCGAAAATGCCACTACCGCGGAAGGCGCGTTCGGCCAGGCGCAGTCGTGTGCCGCCATCGTGATAGGTCACATTGACCCGCGTGCCTGAATTGCCTTCGGAAATCAGCTCATCAAGGCTGCGATTGACCAGCTCATAGTCGAACAGGCAGGTGTGCTGCCGCTCGGAAGGGATGTCATAGGCATTGGCAATGGTGCGAAAGGCCGTGCGGTCTGCCCCGACCATCAGGCAGATGATCTGCATGGCGCGATGCCGGTCGGGGCTGTAGCCTGAGGCATAGTCGTCGCCGGCAAAATAGTCGTCATAGCTTTCGCCGGTCAGCACCCAGCCATCCGCCGCGTCTTCCAGCGCCTGGTTCGCTTCAGGCGTATTTTTTCTGAGGAGGATCCAGGTGGCAATATTGTCGGCCGCGTCTTCTTCCTTGCCCAATACGGGCAGGGCAAGCTTGTCAATCAGCAGATGCGCAACCTCGTGGTAGAGCGTGAACAGGCTGTTATTGACCGCAAAGCGCAGCGTTTCCGCGCGCTCCTGCTTGGTGAGGCCGGACAGGTCCTGAGCCGCAGCAGGCAGGGCGCTGAGGGACAGGATCAGCGCGACGAGCAGGACAGACAGGCGGGTCATCTCATGCCTCCCTAAGTTGGCTTTCAGCAAATGCCAGCGCGGCGCCCCCGTCAACGGCCCATGGCCATAAATGGTGAAGACGCCGCGCCGACTGTCGGGCCGCCGGCCCCCTACGCCCGCTCTGCCTCTTCCAGCTCAGCGCTGAATTCGAGCCAGCTTTCTTCGAGCGCCTCAAGGTCCGTGCTGAACCGCGCCTTGTCCTTGCCCAGGGCGATCAGTTGGTCCGGCGGGCCGTCATAGACCTTGGGGTCGGCAAGCTTGGCCTCGATCTTGTCGATCTCGGTTCTTAGCCGCTTCATCCTGTTCTCGGCGTCAGTGATCTTTTTCTTGAGCGGGGCCAACTCGGCCCGCCGCGCCGCCGCCTCCTGGCGGGACTGCTTGCGATCATTCACGCCCGGCCCGCCATTGCCCGATTTGCCGTCCTTGTTCGAGGTGATGCTGCGCTGGTAGCTGTCCAGATCCTCGTCCAGCTCGCGAATGCTGCCGTTCTCGGCAATCCAGAGCGTGTCGCAGGTGGCCTCGATCAAATGCCGGTCGTGCGAAATGATCAGCACGGCGCCCTGGTAGTCGTTCAGGGCAAAGACCAGCGCGTCGCGGCTATCGATGTCGAGATGGTTGGTCGGTTCGTCCAGGATCATCATCGAGGGGCCCGAGAAGGTGATCAGCCCCATCAGGAGGCGCGCCCGCTCGCCACCGGAGAGGTTTTTGGCCTTGGTGTCCATGCGCGACGTGGTCAGGCCCATCTGCGCCAACCGGCTCCGGCGTTTTGCCTCATTGTCGAGCGGCATCAGCGCGGTGACATGTTCAAGCGGCGTCTGCTCGGGCTTGAGCTTGTCCATCTGGTGCTGGGCGAAATGGGCGATATCGAGCTTCTTGTTTATCTTGAGCTGGCCGTCCATCACTGGAATATCGCCGGCCAGCAGCTTGGCAAAGGTCGACTTGCCATTGCCATTGACGCCGATCAGCGCGATGCGCGCGTCCGGGTCGATGCGCTGGGTGACGTTGCGCAGGATCACCGTGTCGCCATAGCCGGTCGACACCTTGTCCAGCGTGATCATCGGGGTGGGCAAATCCACCTTGGGCTGCTGGAACTGGAACGGGGCGGCGTGCTCGTCGAACATGGCCTCGGGCGGCTTGAGCTTTTCGATCATCTTGACGCGCGCCTGCGCCTGCTTGGCCTTGGTGGCCTTGGCCTTGAAGCGGTCGACGAACTTTTGCAGATGCGCAATCTGGTCCAGCGTCTTTTCCCGGCTCTTGTTATTGAGCTCCATCTGCATGCGACGGGTCTCTTCAAAGGTGTCGTAATTGCCTTTGTAGAAGGTCAGCTTGCGGTGCTCGAGATGCACGATTGAACTGACCGCCTTGTTCAGGAGGTCACGGTCGTGGCTGATCAGAAAGACCGTGTAGGGATAGGTGGCCAGGTATTTTTCCAGCCACAGCGTACCCTCAAGGTCGAGATAGTTGGTCGGCTCGTCGAGCAGCAGCAGGTCGGGCTGGCTGAATAGCACAGCCGCCAGCGCCACACGCATGCGCCAGCCGCCGGAAAGCTGCCGGGTCGGCGCATTCTGGCGGTCCTGCTCGAATCCCAGGCCCTTGAGAATGGAGGAGGCGCGCGCCTCGGCGCTGTGGGCGTCGATATCGGCCAGGCGCATATGGATTTCGCCGATCCGATGCGGGTCCGTCGCCGTTTCTGCCTCGGCCAGCAGCGCCGTGCGCTCCTTGTCGGCGGCCAGCACCACCTCGAGCACGGTTTCTTCGCCCGCCGGGGCCTCCTGCGCAACGGCGCCGATACGCGCCTTCTTGTTGACCTCGGTCGACCCGCTGTCAGCGCTGATATGTCCCTGGATCAGGTGAAACAGCGTGGTCTTGCCGGTACCGTTCTTGCCGACAAAGCCGGCCTTGGCGCCATCTGGCAGTACCAGCGCAGCATCCTCGAACAGGGGGCGGCCCTGAATGCGGTAGGTGAGATTATTGATCGTCAGCATGGCTCAGGCAATCCGCTTGCGTCACGCCCCGCGCGCACATGGGGCAGGGGACGCATCAATTCGATTGCCTCGGGATTAGGGGCTTGGCGCTGATAAGGCAACCATCTTGGCTTCCCCGTCACCATGGCGCCAGAATAGCATGGCAGTTTCTGTCGAAACGTTCAGGAGACAGCTCCAATGCTCAACCGCCTCGCCTTGTCTGCCAGTCTTGGCCTGCTCGCCGCTTTGCCCGCATCGGCCCAGGATGGTCTCACCCTCGACGGCCTTCATGCGGATCGCCTTAACCCTCGGCAGGTGCTGGTCGAATTCGCCTATGACGGCGGTGCCTGTGAAGAGGTGGGTGCGGCCCAACTGGGCGAGATGAACGAGGGCACTTTGGCCGTGACTTTTCCGACAGTCTCAACGGCCGAAATCTGCACCATGCAGATCGTCAAGATATCGGTGCGGGAGGCAGTGCTCGCAGGCCCGGACGTCGTCAGTCTCGAAGTCACCCTGCAAGATCCCGAAGGTGCGCCAATGGCGTCATGGGCTGTCTCAATCGAAGGGGGCGAGCCGGTGACCAAATAGCCGCGGGCCAATGCGTGGAAGCCGTCTTGCACCTTACACACGCACCCGCTAAAAGGCGCCACCTTTCCAAACGTATCAAGCAGGAACACACCGCCATGGCGCTCGAACGCACCTTCTCCATCATCAAGCCCGATGCCGTCCGTCGCAACCTGATCGGCAAGATCGTCGCCAAGTTCGAAGAGAACGGCCTGCGCCCCGTCGCCATGAAGAAGATCCACATGACCCGCGAGCAGGCCGAAGGCTTCTACGCGGTCCACAAGGAACGCCCCTTCTTCGGTGAACTGGTCGAGCAGATGATTGCCTCGCCGGTTGTCGTGCAGGTCCTGGAAGGCGAAAACGCCATCCTCAAGAACCGCGAAATCATGGGCGCCACCAACCCGGAAAACGCCGCTGAAGGCACCATCCGCAAGGAATTCGCCCTCTCCGTCGGCGAAAACTCCGTGCACGGTTCGGACGCTCCGGAAACCGCTGCCCAGGAAATCAAGTTCTTCTTCTCCGACGACGAAATCGTTGGGTAAGTGCCGACGGCTGGCCAAGGCCAGCCGGCAAATCGCTCCGGGGGAGCGATTTGAGGGACGAACGCCCTGAGCCCGGCGAAGGGCCGGGCCGATGTCTCCGCCACCGAAAATTCCAGGCCGCCCGCCGGGCGGCCTTTTTGCTTGTTCGTGCTATAAGGCACTGAACTCTACCCGGGTCACTCCGCCACAAGGGCGGAACCCCATTGATAGACACCAGTAATCGGTCGGAGCATCCCGCAGCATCGGGGCACGGCACGCATGGTGTAATCCGCTCCGAAAGAACTGCATTGTCCCTACCCGATACCATTATTGCCCCTATCGCCCAGGCCCTCGTGGCCAAGGGCTATGACAGCCTCACCCCGGTACAGGCTGCCGTCATCGAAGAAGGCGCGGATGGGCGCGACCTTCTGGTCTCCGCCCAGACCGGCTCGGGCAAGACCGTCGCCTTTGGCATGGCAATCGCGCCGACCCTGTTGGGCGACGACCTCATTCTGCCGACCCCCGGCGCACCGCTGGCACTGGTGATCGCCCCGACCCGCGAACTGGCCATGCAGGTCCGCCGCGAGCTCGACTGGCTCTATGCCACTATGCACGCCCAGACCGCCGCCGGCGTTGGTGGCATGGACCAGCGCACCGAGCGCCGGGCGCTTGAACGCGGCGCCCATATCGTCGTTGGCACGCCCGGGCGCCTGCGCGACCACATTACGCGCGGCGTACTCGACACCTCGGCGCTGCGCGCCGTAGTGCTCGACGAGGCCGATGAAATGCTCGACCTCGGTTTCCGCGAAGATCTCGAATTCATCCTCGCGGCCGCGCCGGAAGATCGCCGCACCCTGCTGTTCTCCGCGACAGTGCCCAAGCCGATCGCCGAACTGGCCAAGACCTTTCAGCGCAATGCCCTGCGCATCACCGCAGCCAGCTCCGGCTCGCAGCACGCCGATATCGAGTACAAGCTGATGTCAGTCCCCGCCGCCGAGCGCGAGAACGCCGTCATCAACACGCTCCTCTGGTACGAGAGCACCAATACCATCGTCTTCGCCTCGACCCGCGAGGCGGTGAAGCATCTCTCGGCCCGGCTGCACAATCGCGGCTTTGACGTTGTGACCCTCTCGGGCGAGCTGAGCCAGGCCGAGCGCACCAGTGCGCTGCAATCCATGCGCGATGGCCGCGCCCGCATCTGCGTCGCCACCGACGTCGCCGCCCGCGGCATCGATCTGCCCAATCTCGACCTTGTCATTCACGCCGACCTGCCAATGAACGCCGAAACCCTGCTGCACCGCTCGGGCCGCACTGGCCGGGCAGGGCGCAAGGGAACCTGTGTGGTCATCGCCCCGGCCCATCGCAAGCGCGTGGCGTTGTCAATCCTGCGCACTGCCAAGGTCGATGCCGAAAACATTGCCCCGCCCAGCGCCGCCGATATCGATGCGCGCTATCGCGAACATATCCTTTCGGCCGAAACGTTGAGCGCGCCGGCCACCGAGGACGAGGCGCCGCTGGTGAGCCAATTGCTCGAGCGCCACAGCCCCGAGGCGATTGCCGCCGCCTATGTGCGCCTGCAACTGGCGGCGCGGCCGGTCCCCGAGGACGTGACGGCCACCGCACCCGATGATTTCAGTTCGCGCGAGCCGCGCAGCCGCGAGGCCTTTGCCGGCGGAAGCTGGTTCAAGGTCAATCTGGGCCGCAAGCAGCGCGCCGAGCCGCGCTGGCTGCTGCCGATGATCTGCAAGGCCGGTGGCGTCACCAAATCGGCCATCGGCTCGATCCGCATTTTCGACACCGAGAGCATTTTCGAGATCGCCGCCGACAAGGTCGACAGCTTCCTGCGCAATGTGGGCAGCAATGGCACCGGCGAAAAGGGCGTGCATATCAACGCCGTCGATGGTCCGGGCGAACGCCCCGAGCGCTCCGAACGTCCCCAGTCCAAGCGTCGCCCACCCGGCCCGCCGGAAAAGTTCGATCCGATGAAGGCCCGGCCCGAGCGCGCTGACCGCAAGCAGCGCTATGGCTCGTCCAAGCTGCGGGCCGACGACTTCGAGCAGCCCGCCGAGCGTCCTGCCACGCGCCCGGCGACCCGGCCCGTGGAGCAACCCGCAGAACACGTCACAATCCGCCCGGCCAAGTCGGCAAAATCGCCCCCCAAGGACAAGGGCAAGCCCAAATGGTCAAAGCCCGCCGCCGAAGGTGACGCCCGCCCGCCCAAGAAGAAGGCCGCCAAGGCCAAGGACCACAAGAAGAACCGCAGCGAAATCTAGCTGGCGACTGGCTGGGGCTTCAACCGCCCCAGCCGCCCGTGCCGGCATTGCTACAAGGGCTAGGCGGTCTCGCCGGCCGGGTTGGCCCGCGCAATGCCCTTCGCCAGGGACTCGATTTCGGCGGCATGTTTCTCGGTGCTGGGATCAATCCCGTCCATCCAGGTGCCAAAGCGCTTGAGCAGTGGCACGAAGGTGGCCAGCTCGGCTGCATCCCATTCGGTCAGGAAATCACCCATGATGAGAAACTTGTAGGCGCGCACGGCTTCGACAACGGCGTGCCCGCGCCCGGTCAATTCGATAAGGGTGCGCCGCGCATCGGCCTGGCTGACCGTGCGGCGGGCATAGCCCTGTTCGACCATTTCGCTGACCAGCCGGCTGGCACGTGAGGGATCAATATTGAGCCGCTCGGCGACCGTTGAAACCATCACCTCGCCGACACTATCCGCCTCGGCGAAGGCTCCACCGATCGCCGCGAGCACGTCCAGTTGCGCCAGTTCGAGGTCAATCTTGAGATCGACCAGCGCACGGTGGCCCAGTTCACGTTTCATGGCGCGGCGGCGCCATTTCTGCATCAGCCCGTCAATTTCCATCGCCGCCTCGGCGGTGACCGGATCAATCCCGGCATGGTGCAGCAGGGCACTCAGTTCACTCTTGTCATTCAAAGGCATGGCAGCCCCGTGGATATGCATGCACGACACAAATGCATGCTCTTGACATGTAATTGCTGTGGGCACATGTATGCCGGCAGAATTCATTTCGCAAGGGCTGGCCTGTATCGCCGCCCGAGCTCGCAAGGAATGCCCCAATGTCCGAACCTGTTCAACCGGCCGAAACGCCGGATAACCCCTCCGTTGCGCTGATCATCGGCGCCGTGGCTGTTACATTGTTGCTCGCCTCGCTCGGCCAGACCATCGTTTCAGCCGCGCTTCCGGTTATCGTTGGTCAGCTTGGTGGGCTCGAACACCTCACCTGGGTGGTCATCGCCTATCTGCTCAGCTCCACCGTGGTCGCGCCCATCTATGGCAAGCTGGGTGACCTGTTCGGGCGCAAGATCGTGCTGCAGGTCGCCATCGTCATATTTCTCGCCGGTGCCGTTCTCTCGGCAATGGCGACAAGCATGAATTTTCTGATTATTGCGCGGGCTGTGCAGGGGCTGGGCGGCGGCGGCCTGATGGTGGTCGCCATGACCGTGGTGGCCGATATCATCCCGCCGCGTCAGCGCGGCAAGGTGCAGGGCCTGTTCGGCGCCGTCTTCGGCGTGTCCACTGTTGTCGGCCCCTTGCTCGGCGGGTTCATCGTCGAGCACTTTTCCTGGCAGTGGATCTTCCTCATCAACCTGCCGCTGGGCATTCTGGCACTGGCCGTTATTGCCATTGCGCTCAAGCCGCGCGGCGTGCGCGTCAAGCATGCCATCGACTATTGGGGCTTCGTGCTGCTCTCGGGCGGGCTCACGGCTTTCGTGCTGGCAACCTCGCTCGGTGGCAATACCTGGGGCTGGTTCTCGCCCCAGATCATTGGCCTGGTTGTCTTCGCCATTGGCATGCTGGCCGCCTTTGTCTGGACGGAAAGCCGCGCCGCCGAGCCGGTCCTGCCCTTAAGCCTGTTCAAAATCAACACCTTTGCCCTGACCAGCATGATCGGTTTTCTCGTCGGCATGGCCATGTTCGGCTCGATCACCTTCCTGCCCATGTATCTGCAACTGGCCAAGGGCGTGTCGCCCATGGACTCGGCGTTGCAGCTCGTGCCCATGATGGTGGGCATGATCGGCACCTCGATGCTCTCCGGTTTCTTCATGACCCGCACCGGCCGCTACAAGCGCCTGCCGCAGCTTTCGACGCTGGTGCTGACCATTGGCTGCCTGTTGCTCGCCACGATGCAACTCGATACCCCGGCCTGGATGATCGCCATCTACATGTTCCTGGTCGGCGCCGGTATTGGTCCGGTCAACAGCGTCAGCATCACCGCCACGCAGAATGCCGTAGCACGCGAAGTGGTGGGCGCGGCCACCGCCGGCAATACGCTGTTCCGCCAGATTGGCGGGTCGATCGGCGTGTCGATCTTTGGTGCCATTTTCTCGAGCGGGCTGGCCAGCCATTTGAGCGCCATCCTGCCCGAAGGCGCCGACATGGGCACCGGCAGCTTCAGCACCCAGGCCGTTGCCAGCCTGCCAGAACCGGTGCAGGCCCTGGTTCTGGAGGCCTTTGCCTCGGCGCTGCATCCGGTGTTCTTTACAGCAGCGGGCGTTTCAATCCTGGCCTTCGGGCTGAGCTTCTTCCTCGAAGAACTCCCCTTGGCCACCACCTTGCGCAAAGAGCCGGAGGCGGAAATCGACGCCGAGAAGCAGGCCAGCGCCGCCTTGGTCGGCGCCCCGGCAAGCGTTCGCGGCTGAGACATTTCTGCCACGTTTTGGCATCGCCATGCCCGACCGCTCCGATCACAGATCGGGGCGGATTTTGCTTTATGATTCTATATTTGGTTCTGCAATTACAGCGAGTTACACCCGTGGTGTGAATCAGATTGGCAGGGCGCTGACTCACTTTCTGAAGCTCTTGAATCAATCCCTGAGCCCATTCTGGCCGTCCCGCCCCACTTATGGCGAAATTGTGAATGGCCAAATCACGTCGATTGCGTACCCTTCAGGACAAGGAAATCTGCCGAATTTGCGTCACCGGCCCCGCACCATGGAGACTTCAAGCGTGCCTTTGCGTTGGCAGGAAGTGGCTTTGCCGCTGATTACAATCACCCTTCTCCTTGTCCTCAAGCACATTCCCATAACTGACCATCTGCCGCTGTCCCGGGCGGCCGGCGTGGTGGCCTTTGGCTATGCCGCTTTCCTTGCCCTGCGGCTGCTACAGCCCGAGGAGGCCGTAGCGGTCGAAGGCGGCTGGGCCGAATTGCGGCCCTCCATGGTCGAATATTTCGCCTGCTATGGCGCAGCGGCTCTGGCGGCCATCCTGCTCTTTGCCGTGATCATCATGGGCCATGTCGCCGACCCCACCCAGTTGATCGCCACCTATCTCGCAGTGGTGCTCCTGGCGGCCGGCTCGCTCGGCATCGGCATGGCGGGCCTGTTCACCCAGACCCGCTGGGATCATCGCCATGTGACCCATCGCAACGCCATGGGCCGCGAGACGAAACTGGACTGGGCCGATGTGCGTGCGGTGCGTCCCAATTGGCGCGGCATCACCATCACCGGCACCGCCGGGCGCATCACGTTTTCCCAGTTCCACGCCGGCGCTGCCCAATTGGCCAGGCATGCCAGCACCCGCGCCCGCCGCAATTCCGAAACTGCGGCAAAGGCATTCGCGACCTGACAACATCGTGCGGCAGGGGCGGGCCTATCACCGTCCCTGATTGCCCCCATCACCACAATGCGATTGTCGCGGGGCAGGGGTGGGACTAACCTTGTCCCATGAACGCCCCCATCGCCCAGCGCACCATCCGCTCCGTCTGCCCGCATGACTGTCCTTCGGTCTGCGCGCTCGATGTCGATATTCTCGCCGACGGCACCATTGGACGCGTGCGCGGCGCCAAGGATGATCCCTATACCGCCGGTGTGATCTGCGAGAAGGTCGCGCGCTATGCCGAGCGTATCCATCACCCCGAACGCCTGACCCATCCCCTGCGCAGCGTCGGCCCCAAGGGGGCAGGGCAGTGGCAACGCATCTCCTGGGACGAGGCGCTCGATGAGATCGCCCAGCGCTTCCTTGCGATTGAATCCGAGCATGGTCCGGAGGCCATCTGGCCCTATTTCTACGCCGGCACCATGGGCCATGTGCAGCGCGACGGCATCGAGCGCCTGCGCGCATTGCGCGGCTATTCGCATCAATATGACACCATCTGCACCGGTCTCGCCTGGCCCGGCTATATCGCCGGCACGGGCCTGTTGGGCGGGGTCAATCCCGAGCAGATGGCCGAGGCCGATTGCGTCGTCATCTGGGGCACCAATGCCGTGCATACCCAGGTCAATGTGATGACCCACGCCATGAAGGCCCGCAAGTCGCGCGGCGCCAAGGTGGTGGTCATCGACATCTATCGCAATGCCACCATGGACCAGGCCGATATGGGGCTGGTCCTCAGGCCCGGAACCGATGGCGCGCTGGCGGTTGCCACCATGCATGTGCTGCTGCGCGATGGACTTGCTGATCGCGCCTATATGGCCCGGTTCACCGATTTCTCGCCTGAGTTCGAAGCCCATCTCTCAACCCGCACACCGGAATGGGCGGCCGACATCACCGGCCTGTCCGTTGCGGAAATCGAAGGCTTCGCCCATCTCGTCGGCAAGACACCGCGCAGCTTCTTCCGGCTCGGCTTCGGCTTTTCGCGCCAGCGCAATGGCTCCACTGCCATGCATGCCGCGCTCTCCATTCCGGCAATGACCGGTGCCTGGCAGCATCGCGGCGGTGGCGCCTTCCACTCTAACTCGGGCACCTGGGCGCTCGACAAGTCGCGCCTGACCGGCAAGCATCTGCAAAAGGGCGCGCCACGCCGGCTCGACATGTCCGAAATTGGGCCGATCCTCACCGGCGACGCCAGGGCGTTGCAGGGCGGCGGGCCGGTACACGCCATGATCGTGCAGAACACCAATCCGGCCACCGTCGCGCCGGACCAGAAACGGGTGCAGGAGGGGTTCAGGCGCGAGGATCTGTTCCTCGTCGTCCATGAGCAATTCATGACCGAGACGGCCGAACTGGCCGATATCGTGCTGCCGGCCACCATGTTCCTCGAGCACAATGACTATTACACCCGCGGCGGCCATACCCGGGTGCTCTATGGCCCAGCCGTGGTCGAGGCGCCGGGCGAGGCCCGCTCCAATCACGACGTCATCAACGCCATCGCCCAGCGCCTGGGCAGTGATGATCCGATTTTCCGGAGCAGCGACCGCGACGTCGTGGCCGACACATTTGCGCGGTCCAACTATCCCGCGCTCGAAGAGGTGGAAAAGACCGGCTACATCGATCGCGGCCGATCCGACGACGACGCCCGCTTCGCCAATGGTTTTGCCTGGCCCGATGGCCGCTTCCGCTTCGCGCCCAATTGGCAGGCCGTTTCGGATATCAAGGGCTATCGCTGGGTCTGCGACCCCGCGATTCTGCCCCGCTTTGCGGATCATTGGGCCATCACGGAACCGACCGACGCTGAGCACCCGTTCAAGCTGGCCACCAGCCCGGCGCGCGCCTTCCTCAACTCATCCTTCAACCAGACCCCCGGCAGCCTCAGGCGTGAGGGCGAGCCGAGCGTCTTCATTCACCCCGAGGACGCAGCGCGGCTCGGCATTGCAGACGGCGCGCCCGTCGTGGTCGGCAATCATCGCGGCGCCGTGCAATTGACCGCGCGCCTGTTCGACGGGCTGCGCAGCGGCGTGCTGATTGCCGAGGGCCTGCATCGCAACAAGGCCCATCGCGGCGGGCAGGGCATCAACATGCTCACCAGCGCCGAACCGGCCCCGCCCTTCGGCGGTGCGCCGTTCCACGACGCGGCGGTGTGGATCAGACTGGCGGACTAGGCTCTCAGGCGAAATACGCCGTCCAGAAAAAATATCCCGTCATGCCGATGCCATAGACGATCACGCCCATGCGGATCCACAGCGTCGGGATGAACCGCGCCAGCCGCGCCGCCGCATAGCCGCCAATGGTCACGCCCACCAGCGCGATGGAGCCGTGATACCAGTCGATGCTGCCGCTAAAGGCAAAGCGCGCCACCGCCACCAGCGCCACGATGGACGAGATATAGAGCTTGAGCCCGTTCATGGCGTGGATGTCGGTCATACCCGCCATTGCGAGGAACGCCAGCAGCAAAATGCCCAGGCCCGCATTGAAGAACCCGCCATAGACACAGACGGCCGCCAGCAAGGAGAGGATCAATACCGCCCCAAGCGCCTTCATGCCGCGCCGCTCGCCGCTACGGGCCCTCAGCGTCGTATTAATCTGGTTGCCGAACACGAACAGCGTCACGGCAAAGGCCATCAGCCAGGGTACGACCAGCGAGAACTGTTCATCCGACACCACCAGGAGCAGTTCGGCCCCGACATAGCCGAACAGCGCCGAGATAATGCCATAGAGCACCAGCCGGTCCTTGTAGCCGGCGACGGACTTCCAATAGCCGATGGCGCCGCTGACATAGCCGGGCAGGGCCGCATAGGTGTTGGAAGCATTGGCCAGCACGGGCGGCACGCCGGAAAACAGCAGCGCGGGAAAGACGATGAATGAGCCGCCACCAGCGAGCGAATTCAGCGCTCCACCCAAAAGGCCCGCAACAAACAGCAAGAGCTCGGTCATCATTCCCCCAATCGCACGACGGAAATTCCTAGCGCTCAAATCTTGCCGCGCCTAACGCAATTGTCTGATCGCCCCATCACCGCATGTGATCGGCCCACACTTGACTTGGCGCCGTCCAGGGCGCATTTACGCCACCGGTTGCTGGCGCCTGCCGCTCGCGGATCGCAAGATCCATGGTGAAGTCCAGTTCTTGACGATGATCCCTTCGGTTGTTTCTCCCAAGGCGCATCATGGCAATGCGGGCTCCCATGTGAATTGTCGCCTCCCATCCGGAGAGCCCGAAACATGTCGTTTTCCCTCGATACCCCGTCTGCCCAAACCCTGAAATCCGAAGCCAAGGCGCTGCGCGAAGCCCGTGCCCAGTCCGGCCAGCCGATGACCCATAGCGCCGCCCTTGAAGAGACAGCGCGCGCCCATGGCTATCGCGACTGGAATACGGCCCGCGCCGCCTTGCCCGAACGTGTCGCCGTGCCCTTCCAGGTCGGCATGCGCGTCAAAGGCTTCTATCTCGAACAGCCCTTCAAGGGCCTGCTGATCGGGGTACAGCTTGCCCACAACATGCAGGCCTTCACGGTCACCATCCAGTTCGATGAACCGGTCAATGTCACCCCGGATTTCATGTTCGCCGCCTATCGGCAGCGTGTGGTCTCGACAGTGGATCTGCGCGGCATCTCGCCGGCCCTGCGCGGCAATGGCCAGCCACAGATGAGATTGATGCTCGCTTAGCAGGCGGTCCGCATTGACGGATGAAAGGCCCCAGTGGAGCCTTTCAAGACAATAAGGCCATGAGAGCTATGCTCGAATGGCGGACTACTGCGTCGGGGCGGCGGCTTCGGCCGCCTCGGCCTCCGCTTCTGCTGCGGCGCGCGCTTCCAACTCCTCGGCCGGCACCCGCGTCCAGTCCTCGCCGCGGCAGACCACATTGAACAGCACGCAGCCATTGAGCCGCACAACATCCGGGCCTGTCATTTCGACATAGCCCGTATAGGTCTTGCCGTCCTCGGGATTGTAGATCTCGCCGTCATAGATATAGGGCTGCTGGCCCTGCCACAGCGTGAGGATTTGCAGCCCCAGCATGGGCCGATCACGCAGCGCCGGATCTTCATTGCGATCATCGAAGAAGTCTTCCGGCGCCATCGCCGCGGCGGCTTCTGCTTCTGCGCCGCTCAACAGGCCCTCGGGCACGACAATGCGCGACAGGTGCCCGCAAAATCCTTCCGGGCAGGCCATGATGGTGATTTCGGATTCCAGCGCCGTGCGCCAGACCCCTTCGATTGGCGCCTGCGCTTGCGCCAGCGCGCTCGTGGCCCCGGCAAACAGGCTCGACACCACCACAACAGGAAGCGCCAGGAAACGCCCGGACCTGTTCCAACTCGCCATCTGCTCTCCGCCTCTTGTCATTGTCCCGGTCGTCCAATCGACTCGGAACCTGCCGCCGCCACGATCCCGATTTAAGCCATGAATGCACGCGCATACCAACCAAATTGCGGCGCAGGAGTTCCCCATCCGTCCACAGGCAGCAAGTCCTTGTGGCGCCCCGCACAAAAACCACTTGCCATCCTGGGGTGGGGCCGCTAGACCCGACCCCGCCGGAGAGGTGGCCGAGTGGTCGAAGGCACACCCCTGCTAAGGGTGCAGATGGGCAACTGTCTCGAGGGTTCGAATCCCTTCCTCTCCGCCACTTTCCCTCCCGAATATCCCCGAATTCTCCGCCAGCTTGATTCCGCGCGCGCCGCACTCCGTCGCCGGACATCAAAAAAGGCCGCTCGGGGCGGAGCGGCCTTTCGAATCGCGGGGATGTGCGGCGCGTCGCGCCCTTAATTATCCAGCACGGCCTGCAGGAATTCGCGAGTGCGCTCTTCATTGGGGTCGGTGAACAGGTCTTCAGGCGCACCTTCTTCGCGGATGCGGCCCTGGTCGAAGAAGCAGACGCGGTCCGAGACTTCGCGGGCAAAGCGCATTTCGTGGGTCACCAGCAGCATTGTGAGGTCGTGTTCCTCGGCCAGCTTGCCGATCACGTTGAGCACTTCGCCCACTAGTTCCGGGTCGAGCGCAGAGGTCGGCTCGTCGAACAATAAGATATTGGGGCGCATGGCCAGCGCCCGGGCGATGCCGACGCGCTGCTGCTGGCCGCCGGAGAGCTGGTGCGGGTATTTCTGCGCCTGATCGGCGAGTCCAACCAGCTCAAGCAGTTCTTCCCCCCGATCCCTGGCTTCCTTCTTGGACAGGCCCAGCACCTGGACGGGCGCTTCGGTGATATTGCGCAGCACAGTCATGTGCGGGAACAGGTTGAATTGCTGGAAAACCATGCCGAGCTGTGTGCGCATCTTGTGCAGATGCGCTTCGCTGGCCGGAACGAGCGCCCCGTCGGGGCCCTTTTCATGCCAGAGCGGTTCGCCGCCTACGGTCACCACGCCGCCATTGATGTCTTCGAGCGTCATCAGGATGCGCAGCACGGTCGATTTGCCCGAGCCGGACGGTCCGATGATCGAGACCTTCTCGCCCTTCTTGACCTCGAAATCGAGCTCGTTGAGCACGGTGAGATCGCCGAAGCGCTTCACGACCTTGTCGAATTTGATGATCGGTTCGTCGGTCATTTCAAGGGAATCCCCTGCTTGGGCAGCCAGTTGTCGAGCAGGCGCACGCCGGCCGAGGCTACCAGAGTCATGATGAGATAGATCGCGCCGACCATCGAGAGGGGCACCAGATAGTTGAAAGTCCTGTCACCGATGATGCGGGCGACGTTGAGCATTTCAAGGACCGTCACCACCGAGAGCAGCGGCACGTCCTTCATGATCGACACCAGATAATTGCCCATGGCCGGGATAATGCGCGGGATGGCTTGGGGAAGGATGATGTGGGTGAAAGTGCGGCCGCCCGAAAGATTGAGTGCGCGCGCTGCCTCGTGTTGGCCCTTGGCCACGGCCTCGATGCCGGCGCGATAAACCTCCGAGGTATAGGCCGAATATTGCAAGCCCAGAGCCAGCGCCCCGGTCATGAAAGCGGGCAGCGTTATGCCGAATTCGGGCAGCACGTAGTAGAGAAAGAACAACTGGATCAGCAGCGGCGTGTCACGCAGAAACTCGGTGACCACGGCGGCGGGCCAGGAGATGATCTTGAGCGGCGCGGCCTTGAGCGCCGCCCACACGAGCCCCACGACAAGCGCAATGAAAAAGCCCAGCACGGTGGCCTGAATGGTCACCCACATGCCGATCAGCAGAATGGGCAATATCGAAGCGGCAAACGCCCAGCCCGAAGCGGTGTCCCATGCAATTCCAAATAGCATTTTTCTACCTCGCTCCGGCGCGCCAGCGGCCCACGAACCGCTCGAGCAGTTTCATCATGGCGGTCAAAACCAGCGCCAGCCCGAAATACATCAGCAGCGCCAGGGTATAGATCGTCGTCGAGTCCTGGGTAAAATTGCGCAATTGCTCGGCGCGAAAGGCCAGATCGGACAAGGAAATGAGCGAAACGAGCGCGGTATCCTTGAGATTCTGAATGGCCAGATTGCCAAAGGGCGGCATCATTTCGGGGATCGCCTGGGGCAGTGCCACCCGCCATAGGGTCTTTCGCGGCGTGAAATTGAGCGCCCTGGCGGCCTCATACTGATCCTTGGAGACCGACTGGATGGCCCCGCGCACCACTTCGGCTCCATAGGCACCGATATTGAGCGACAGCGCCAGGACACCGGCGGCGACCGGGGGCAGGCGCAGATCGATGCCGATGGCTTGTCCTGCGACTGGCAGTGCGAAATACAGCCAGAACAGCTGCACCAGAAGCGAGGTGCCGCGGAAGATCTCGATATAGCCTATCGAGATCGCCTTGATGAGCGGGTTGTGGGCGAGCTTGCCGATGCCCGCGGCGAACGCAAGGAGCGCTCCGAACACCGTTGAATAGATCGTTAGCTCGATGGTCACCCAGGCCCCCAGCATCAGGGGGGTGAGATATTGGGTCCAGTCCATGAAAGCGTTCTCAACCTAGCTTTATTCTTGTTGTTGCCGGTGAAGCTCAAGCAATTCGCCGGCGGGCGCCGGAAACAGCGCCCGCCGGCAGATCAGATCAAATGAGCCGCGCTTACTCGGCGCAAAGCTCTGCAGTGCTCATGTCGAACGACCGCGAGGTGTCGGCGTCGGTAAAGCCGTAACCGGACACGGTCTCGAGCCATTCGTCAGTCTGCTTGTACTCGGCCAGCACTTCATTGACCGCATCGCGCAACTCTTCATTGCCCTGGGCAAAGACAAACCCGCCCCAGGAGCGCTGTTCGGTGCCGTCGATGATCGGATCGGAGAAGCCTTCGGCCACTTCCACCGCATCGCTCTGGCCGGCCAGTTCACTCGCGGTCAGGCCCGTTGCGGCATAGGCGTCGGCGCGGCCGGTCGACACTGTCGAGATCGCATCGGCATTGGACGAGATCGTCACCAGCTGGTCCTCGGACACACCGAGCGCCTGCATCATGTCGAGCTGGTTGGCGCCGGCCATGATGGCGACGGTCAGGTCGGAATTTTCGGCGAAATCGGCATAGCCGCTCAGACCACCGGGATTGCCGGCGGGCACCAGGAGACCTTCACCGTACGAGGTGTTGGGCTCGGAATAGATGACCGTGGCGCAGCGTGTCGGAATGATGGCCATTTCAGCGGCAACCATGTCGAACCGGTCGGCCTGCAGGCCGGGGATCAGCGAGGAAAAGTCGGTGGTGATCCACTCGATATCGGTCACGCCGAGTTCCTCGGCAATGTGCTTGGCCACGTCCGGGCCGGCGCCCATGGCTTCGCCCGAGACCGGATCGATATAGCCATAGGGAATCTCATTGGCGACCGCGATGCGGATCGAACCCGATTCCTGGATTTCGGACAGCGTTGCAGCACTGACAGCGGTGGAGGCGAGAGCCGAAGCGGCGATGGCGGACAGCGCCATGACTGCGGTTTTTCCGAATTTGGTCATGTGTGTTCTCCTCATTTCTTTGTCTTCGGGCGGTTCAAGCCGGCTGCTGCCCATCCATGCAGCCGGCCATGGGTCAGGCTGCCGCGTGCAGCTTGTGTGGCGGCGCGGCGGCCCAGTCTTCGATCAGGCCCTTGTGCAGGGCCGCGATTGTGGCTTCGAACTGGTCGGGTTCGACGATGACCTGCAGGTCGACCTTGCGCAGCAGGTCGTGCACGCCGAGCGGCTCGATACCGGCATCAGACAATGCGCGGATGGCCTGGGTCAGGACCTTGGGCGAGCGCAGATCGCGGCCAATAGCCGAAACCAGTGCGATCTTGCGCAGGGCGATTTCGGCGGTCGGGAAGGCAGTGGACAGGTCGGTTTCGACCCGTTTGATCGCCTTCATCGATCCCTTGAGGTAGTGGGTGATGGTATTGGCATTGGAGGTCTTGGCGATGATCCAGACCTTGTGACGCTTCAGCGCTTCGAGGATTTCGGCGTCATAGCCCTTCACCCCGACCATGTCCTGGTCGTAGAATTCGAAGGCATAGACATTTTTCAATCCGGTCACGATCTCGACCTGAGGTGACTGCGCATCTAGGTCAGAACGTATCACCGTACCGGGATGTTCCGGCTCAAAGGCATTTTTCACACGCAGCGGAATGCCGGCGCGCCTCAGGCTCTTTGCCGCACGGGGATGGATCGCTTCCATACCCATATTGGAGAGCTGGTCGGCCACGTCGTAATTGGTTTCACCAATCACACGCACCGCGTCCTGCGACACCAGCCGCGGGTCGGCGCTCGAAAGGTGGAACTCCTTGTGGATGATCGCTTCGCGCGCCTTGGTCACGACCGTGAGCCGCGACAGCGTCACCTCCGAATAGCCCCGGTCATAAGTGCCCATCAGCGCTTCGCTGCATTGGGCATAGCCGGTGACAATCGGCAGCTCGGTGGCGAGATCGACATCCGCCAGCGCCCGCTCAATAGCTTCATCGAGCGTGTACTGCCCTTCGTCGCGCCAGCCGGTGAGGTCGATCATCCGGGCGCGAACGCCGTTGAGGTTGAGCAGCAGGGCGGTGTTGAAGGCCGAATGGGCTTCGCCCAGCGAGGCCAGCATTTCGCGCACGGTGAGCAGATGCTGCTGCAACTGGAAATGCCCGAACGAGCACAGCCGCTGCAGATCGATCAGGCAGGATCGTACGCCTTCAACCCGCTCCCGCGCGAAGCGGTTGGCCGATTGCCGGGCGCCTTCGTCCGCGAAGATGCGCTCGTTATGGGCGAACATCTTGTCGGCCACGGCGCTGAGGGCATCGCCCCAGCCCCAGCCGCTCTCGGCGCTGGCAAACAGCGCATAGACGCCGGGCTTGCCTGATTTCTTGTGTTCAAGCAGCTCGTCGGTCATCCCGGCATAGGCCGAGACTACAAAGATGCGCTGATAGAGTTCGGCACCCTTGCGGTTACCAATCAGCACGGTGTCGAGCAATTCCTCGGTGCGGGACATCGAGGTGCCGCCGATCTTCTCAACGGTATGGCGCGGGCTTTCGGTGGTCATGCAGTCTCCAGCCGCCCCCTTTTCGGGAGCGGAGCCATTTGGTTGGTCGTGGGCGTCTCAAAACCGGCCTTAGCCGATCTTGCCGGTCTCGATGCTGATCGGACCCTTGGGGTCACGCGAGCTGAGGAACGCAGGGCGCGGGTTCTTCGCAGCGAAAGGCTGCACCACCCGGTTGGACCAGGCGTTATAGACGAAGAAGGCATTCGAGCGCGGGAAGGGCGTGATGTTGCCGTTCGAGCCATGCAGGGTGTTACAGTCGAACAGCACCACGGTCCCGGCCTTGCCCGAGGCGTAGTCAATGCCGTGTTCCTTGGCCATTTTCGTCAGCGCGTCATGCGAGGGCACACCGATTTCCTGCTTCTTGAGCGAGGTCTTGTGGTTGTCCTCGGGGGTCTCGCCGGCACAGGCGATGAAGTTCTTGTGGGTGCCTGGCATCAGCATCAGCGGACCGTTGAGCGCATCATTGTCTGTGAGCAGGATCGAGGCCGAAATCGCGCGCATGCGCGGCATGCCGTCCTCGGCGTGCCACGTCTCGAAATCAGAGTGCCAGTAGAACTCCTTGCCGGTAAAGCCCGGCTTGTAGTTGAGGCGCGACTGGTGGAGATAGACCTCGTCATCGAGCAGGAAGCTGACGGCGCCGGCAATGCGGCGGTCGCTGGCGAGGCGCGCGAACAGCGCGTTCTCTTCATCCAGCCGGAAGACGGTGCGCACCTCGTTCGAGCCGGGCTCGGTGATCACATTGTCTTCGGCGATCTTTGCCTCGCCCGAGCGCATATGGGCGGATTCCTTCTGCAGCGCGGCGATTTCCGCCGGCGAAAAGACATCCTTGAGGACCAGGTAGCCGTTCTTTTCGAAGCTCTCGGTCTGCGCGCGCGTCAGCGGCGCTTCCGGGGTCCAGTTGCCCCAGACGACGGGGTCCTTGCGCTCCTGCCACTTTTCGGCCGGCAGGCGCGTGGGATAATCATCGTGATTGGCGGTGTCGAAAGCTGACTGGGTCATTTGTCTCGCCTTTCAGTTGGTGTGTTGGGAAACGCCTTAAGCGTCTTCGGGCGCCGGGGCGTAAGAGCCATCCTCGCGGTGCACTTCATTGCCGGTGACCGGCGGGTTGAAGCAGCACGCCATCACCATCTCGCTCTTGGCGGTCAGGCGGTGCTTGTCGTTGAGGTTGAGCGCATACATTACCCCCGGGCGGATCTGGTGCACCACCCCGGTGTCGAGTTCCTCAATCGAGCCTTCACCCGAGATGCAATAGACGCTCTCGAAGTGATGCTTGTAGTGAAACACGTGGCTGGTGCCCTCGTGAATACGGGTGATGTGGAAGCTGAATCCCATCTCGTCGCCGGCCAGCAGCAGGCGCGTACTGTCCCAGCCATTGGAATTGACGAGGCGGTCGCCCATGCGGGCGGATTCAAGATCGCGTACAATCATTGCTGGCTTGTCCTTATTCGGCCGCCGCGCGGTGGGACCCCAGGACCGCGTCAAAGGCGGTCTCCATGATGTCGATGCCGGCGGTGAGCTGGTCGAGGGAAATGGTGAGCGGGCAGAGCACCTTGACCACTTCGTCAAAGCTGCCCGAGGTTTCGATGATCAGGCCCTTGGCAAAGCACGCCTTGCAGATCGCAGCAGCGTTCTCGCCCGAACCGGCATCAATGCCGACCATCATGCCGCGACCCTTGGTCGTCAGGCCAT
Organism: Devosia sp.; assembly: GCA_040218355.1. Lineage (GTDB taxonomy): Bacteria > Pseudomonadota > Alphaproteobacteria > Rhizobiales > Devosiaceae > Devosia. The sequence continues at coordinate 522,062 of JAVJRP010000022.1, forward strand.
GCTCGTCGGCAATGGCGGCCAGGCGCTCACCGAGATAACGGGCTTTCTCGTTTACATCCGAGATGAAGCGGTCGTCGGACCAGAACTTCTCCAGCGCCGCAGCGGCGGTCACGAAGGCATGGTTATTGCCCCGGAAGGTGCCGTTGTGCTCGGCCGGCTTCCAGATGTCGTGTTCCGGCTTGATCAGCGTCATGGCCAGCGGCAGGCCCATGCCCGAAAGCGACTTGGCCATGGTGATGATGTCTGGCGACAGGCCCATGCCGTCGAACGAGAAGAACCCGCCCGTGCGGCCGCAGCCGGCCTGGATATCGTCGATAATGAACAGCGCGCCGTGCTTGCGGGCAATCGCCTGGATCTGGCGCAGCCATTCGGGCGACGCGGCATTGAGCCCGCCTTCGCCCTGCACAGTCTCGACAATGATCGCCGCAGGCGCGTCGATGCCGCTGGACGGATCGCTCAGCTCGCGCTCAAGCAGGTCGGCCGTGTTGATGTCTGGACCATGATAGCCGTCATAGGCGGCGCGGGTGACGCCGGAGAGCGGCGTCGAAGCGCCGCCGCGATGCTTGCCATTGCCCGTGGCAGCCAGCGCGCCCAGGGTCACGCCATGGAAGCCATTGGTAAAGGCGATAATGTTGGTGCGGCCGGTGACCTTGCGGGCCAGCTTCATCGCCGCTTCCACCGCATTGGCGCCGGTCGGGCCGGTAAACTGAAGCTGATGGGTCATGCCGCGCGGGCGCAGGACCAGCCGCTCGAAGGTCGACAGGAAGTGCTCCTTGGCGTCGGTGAACATGTCCAGGCCATGGGCAATGCCGTCATTGGAGATGTATTCGATCAGCGCGGCCTTCAGATCCGGGTCGTTATGCCCATAGTTGAGCGTCGAGCAGCCGGCGAGAAAGTCGGTGTAGGCCTTGCCATTGGTGTCGAAGATGGTCGAGCCAAGGGCACGGTCGAACACCTTGGGGAAGCTGCGCGAATAGGACCGCACGCGGCTTTCGACGCGCTCAAAGGTATTGATAGGCGTGATGTTTGCTGTCGTGGCCATGGGGAACGTCTCCTGGACGTGGATAGTCAAAGGGATAGGTCTAAACGTCGTGCGTTCAGGCGCTCGTGAGCGCCGTCACCTTCTCGGGGCTGAACGGACCGATGCTGACGGCGTATTCGCTGTCGTGCAGTCCGTCGAAATGGGCGTCTTTTTCGAACAGCTCGACCTGGCGCATCTGCGCGTCGAGCTTGCGGGCGATCGCTGTGAACAGGCCCCAGCTCGCCTCGTTGTCATGGGTGATGGTGCATTGCAGCGTCGTCACCGCGCGGCAGGCCGGGCGGGCCAGCACATCGCCGATCAGGCGGCGGCCAAGACCCTGGCCGCGCGCGGCGTCGCTGACACAGACCTGCCAGACGAAATAGGTGTCGGGCTGCTCAGGCGGGATATAGCCCGAGAGCCAGCCCACGACCTTGCCGTCCTGCTCCGCTATGGCGCAGGTCGCAGCAAAATGGGTGGTCTGCAACAGGTTGCAATAAAGCGAATTGTCATCGAGCGCGCTGGTGGCACCAATGAGCTTCCACACCTTCGAACCATCGGTACTGATGGGGGTGCGAATGCTCGCTTGCGGGGCACTTGCGGTTTGCCTGTGCAGGGCACTGGCATCGAACAGCGCTGAGTTGCCGTAAATCATGGTGGCGAAAGTTAGCTTGTTAAAACTAAATTTCAACCCGATTGACGCGACAAAATTTTGTATCGGCGTCATGCTGGTGACAGATAACCGTGATCCGCCGTATAAAATCAAGGGGTTGCGCGGAAAGTGGCGCGCCAAATTATTTTCTGTAAGCGCCATTTTTGCTTAGTCGTCCGAAAACAGGTTAGATATAGCTAAGGAATGCTGAACCCCTGTGATGGCGCTTGGGTTCCCCGGATTCTGACGATAATATGGTGAGGAAGACTCTGGAGTAGGCTATTGGAAGATCGGACCAAATTGGCCCTGACCGCGATGCGCAAAATCCTGCGCGCGACCGAGTCGAACTCCAAGCAGTTGATGCGCGAAACCGGGCTGACACCGTCCCAGCTTATCTTCATGCAGATATTGGATGGTGAGCAGGAAAAGACCGCCGGGCATGTGGCGAACCGCATGGGCATCACCCAGGCCACCACCACCGCGCTGCTGCAAAAGCTCGAAACCTCCGGCATGATCCAGCGCCGGCGCGGCGAGAAGGATCGCCGCCAGGTGCTGCTGTCCCTGACCGACAAGGGCCAGAAGGTGCTGGCCATCGCGCCTGACGGCGTGCACGCCCAGTTTCACAAGCAGTTTTCAGACCTCAAGGAGTGGGAGCAGATCATGCTGATCGCGGCCCTTGAGCGGGTGGCCGACATGCTCGATGGAGACCACCCCGATGCGGCGGCAGTGATCGACCATGTTGCCGAACTGGCCGGCGAAGTGCCCCTCGAGCCAGAACAGCCCTGACCTCAGGCTTCGCTTCGTCCTGATCCTTCGCGGTCTTTCGAATAAGTCCGCATGCCGTCAAAGGGCGGCAGCCAGGCCTCCCTGCGGATCGTCCACAACTCATAAGTCGGGCGGAACCGATCGATCACGTCCAGCGCGCCCAGATGGATCTCGATTTCATCGCCACTCTTGGAAAACACCGAAGAGCCGCAGCGCGGGCAGAAATGCCGGCCCTGAAATGAACGCGTCTCTCCGGTCGTCGACACCGTAGCCTCGGGAAAGACGGCCGAGGCATGAAATAGGGCGCCGTGGTGCTTGCGGCAGTCAAGGCAATGGCAGAGCCCTACGCGAAAAGGTGCGCCGCTTGCCTCGAAGCGCACGGCGCCACAGAGGCATCCTCCAGTTGTCCGGTCCATAATTGGCTACCTTTCACGCACGGGTTGAGGCGGTCGCCTGGTATGCCGGTTTATTGGGGAACCAGATCGTGCCGAGCCCGTTTAACCATTGCTGGAACGCGATTGAAACATATCGAAGACCGGTAAAAGACCCCGAAGGTGCCACCACCTCCGGGGTTTTTTGTTGCGCGGCGCTCAGAGGGACTTCGCCACCTCTTCGAGTTGTGCGGCGCACAGGCCCCAGCCCTCATGGAACCCCATCTTCTCATGCGCTTCGCGGTCCTCAACGGTCCAGTGGCGCGCGGTCGCCGTGTAGCGCGTCTTGTCGCCTTCGGCCTCGAAGGTCAGCACGCAGGTAAAAAAGGGCTTCTCCGAAGGTTGCCAGTCGCCGATAAAGGCATCGGTAAACACCAGCTTACGGTTTGGAATGATTTCGAGATACTGACCCGGGCTGGGGTATTCGGTGCCGTTTTCGTCAGCCATGACCACCAGGTTGGCGCCGCCTGGGCGCAGATCGACGCTTGCGCGCGGTGTTGACCAGGGCTTGGGGGCAAACCATCTGGTCATCAGGTCCGGTTCGGTCCAGCAGCGATAAACCGCCTCTGGGGAGGCATCGATCAGGCGCGTCAGCACCAGGTCGCGATTGTTGTCCGGGCCGGGATCATTGGCTGGGGTGGTCATTGCATGTCTCCTTGCGATGATGTTTCACAAAGGCGACGAGAGGGCCAACGGCACATCGACACTTGCAGCGACTTTTTTGGCGCTGCAAACCAAGATTTTCAGCCGCACCGGCAGCCGACGGGGCTACCGGCCGCTTATCTCCGCAAGGATAGGCCGCAACTGCCCCTGATGCCGGGTCAGCAGGGCTTCCGCTTCGGCAAGGCCGCTGGCGCCGCTGGCAATAAGAATGGCTGGCTTGACCGCGCCGGCACTGGACGTCAGCGCTGATTGGGCTTTAGCCTCGTCCACTCCGGCAATCGCCGCGACGATACCGCACGCGCGCATACGCAGCTTTTCATTGTCCGCGATCACATTGACCATGTAGCCGTCATGCACATGCCCGAGGCGAATGGCCATCAAAGTCGAGAGCATGTTGAGTGCAATCTTCTGAGCAGTGCCCGCGCCCATGCGCGTGGAGCCGGCGATGACTTCGGCCGGCGTGGGCAGGCAGATCGCCGCGTCGACCAGATCGAACAGGGGCGCACCGGCATTATTGGCAATGCCGATCGTGCTGGCGCCGGCCGCGCGGGCGACTTCAATGGCGGCAAGAGGGTAGGGGGTCTGCCCGCTTGCCGTCACGGCAATCAGGCAGTCATTTCTATTCAGCGACAGGGCTTCGGCTGCCTCTCTGGCGGCTGCAGCGTCATCCTCGGGACCGCCGCGCATGTCGCGCAACGCGTCCATGCCGCCGGCCAGCAAGACCACGATCCGATCAAGCGCAATACCGTAGGTGCCGGGCAACTCCAGCGCATCGGCGAGGGCCATCAGGCCCGAACTGCCGGCTGCGGCATAAATCAGGCGTCCGCCATTGCGCAGGGCACTGGCCGCCAGGTTGGCACCATGGGCAATCTCGGGGATGGCGGAGGCAACGCATTGGGCCGCTTCGGCCTGGCCCTTCGCCAGCAAGGACAGGATTTCCGCGTCACTCTGCAGCTCTAGGCCAATGGCCTTTGCGTGCCGGGCTTCGGTTCGCCTGTCTGTCATCCGCTGCTCCTGTCTGGCTATAATGCCAAAAAAATACCACTTACCACGGTCAATCCGCCAAGGGATAAAGCGCCGGGTTCAAAAGCGCAATATCCACAGCGGGATGGGCAAATTGGCGTAAGTTTGCCAAAATGGGCTTGGTGAATGGTATTTTATTGGTATTATATGTGCAGCGCCATTCTGGCGCATCACGCTTGCCGGTCCCTCTGACGGGCCGGCCAAGGAGGTCGCTTGATTGAACAGTCCGGCACTATGTTCGGCGAAGGTCCGGTCGTTCTGCCCATCGGCGGGCCGCTCTATCTACAGCTCAAGCGCTGGATAGAAGATGCCATAAAGCGCGGACTTATCAACCCCGGCGATGCCTTGCCCTCCGAACGGGACCTGGCGCAGCGCGCTGACGTGTCCCGGGTCACCGTGCGCAAGGCGGTGCAGCAACTGGTGCATGAAGGGGTTCTGGTGCAGCGTCACGGCTCGGGCACGTTCGTTGCGCCCGAAACCCAGCGCGTCGAGCAGTCCCTGTCCCAGCTGACGTCCTTCACTGAGGATATGGCGCGGCGCGGCATGGCGGTGCGGGCCGAATGGCTCGAACGCGGGCTTTACGTGCCCTCGCCGGAAGAAACCATCATTCTGGGCCTCAGCGCGGGCGATCGCGTGGCGCGCATTGCGCGTTTGCGCCTGACCGGCGAGACCCCCCTGGCAATCGAGCGCGCCAGTCTCTCCATGGCCGTGTTGCCCGATCCGATCAGCATTGCGGATTCGCTCTACAAGCACCTCGAAAAGACCAATATGCGGCCGGTTCGCGCCATTCAGCGCATTCGCGCTTCCAATATCGCGGAAGAGGATGCGCATCTGCTGCAGGTGCCGGTCGGCTCGGCTGGCCTGCATATCGAGCGCATTTCCTATCTCGGCACTGGCCGCGTCGTCGAATTCACCCGCTCCATATACCGGGGCGACACATATGACTTCGTCGCCGAGCTCCGGCTTGGCGACACCAGCAATGGAGCACTCAGATCGTGACCACCCAGACCTTTATGCGACAGGAAATCGATCAGATCCCGCAGGTGGTGGCCGGTTTCCTCGATGCCTCCGCCGATACGCTGGACGCTGCCGCCGCGCACCTGCGCGACCTCGATCCGGCCTTGCTGGTGACAGTGGCGCGCGGCTCCTCGGACCATGCGGCCACCTATCTCAAATATGCCTTCGAGTTGACGCTGGGCCTGCCGGTCGCTTCGGTTGGTCCCTCGGTCGCCTCGATCTATGGCAAGGATTTGCGTCTCGACCGGGCCGCCGCCATCGCCATTTCCCAGTCGGGCAAGAGCCCCGACATTGTCGGCATGGCCCAGTCGGCCAGACGCAATGGCGCCACCACGATCGCCATCACCAATACGGCCGGTTCACCCCTGGCCGACGCCAGCGACTTCACCATCGACCTGCATGCGGGCCTCGAAAAGAGCGTCGCAGCAACCAAGACCTTCGTCACCTCGGTGGTCGCCGGCCTGGCCCTCCTGGCGCGCTGGAGCGGCGATACCGATCTCGCCCGTGCCGTCGCTGCCTTGCCTGAAAACCTGTCGCGCGCCGTCGCCTGCGACTGGTCGGAAATGGTGGGTGCGCTGGATGGCCATAGCGCCCTCTATGTTCTTGGACGCGGCCCCGGCTTCGCCATCGCCAATGAGGCGGCCCTCAAATTCAAGGAAACCTGCAACATCCAGGCCGAGTCCTACAGCGCCGCCGAAGTCATGCATGGCCCCGTGGCGATTGTGACGCCGGGCTATCCGGTGCTCGGCCTGGCCGCGCGCGATGCAGCCGAAAGCTCGGTTGCCGAAATGGCCCACAAACTGGCCGGGCAGGGCGCCAAGGCTTTCCTGACCAGCGAGCTGCCGGGGGCCGCCAAGCCGCTGCCCTTTGCCGCCACTGGCCATTCCATCACCGACCCGCTGGCGCTGGTTGTCTCTTTCTATGGTTTCGTCGAAGCCCTGTCGCGCCATCGCGGCCTCAACCCGGATGTGCCGCCGGCTCTCAAAAAGGTCACTGAAACCGTATGAGCGACCTCGCTGCAATCTCAGGGGGCCGCATTTTTGACGGCGAGAACTGGTTTGACGACGCGGCACTGCTGATCGAGTTTGGCTATGTCACTGGCATCGTCGCCCAGTCCGATATTCCCGACCAGGCCGAGCGCGTGGTGCTGAATGGTGGCATGATCGTGCCCGGCTTTGTTGACCTGCAGGTCAATGGCGGGGGCGGGGTACTGTTTAACAATGCCCCGACACTTGATTCCATCCGCACCATCTGCACCGCTCATGCACAGTTCGGCACGACCGCCCTGCTGCCCACGCTGATCACCGATACAGCCGACATAAACGTCCAGGCCATCGCCGCCGGCGTTGCGGCCGCGGCCGAGCGAGTGCCCGGCTTTATCGGCTTGCATCTGGAAGGGCCGCATCTGGCCCTGCCGCGCAAGGGAACGCATGACCCTTCTCTGATCCGTCCGATGGACGCGGCGGACCTTGAGCGCCTCTGTGCGGCCGCCGAGGCCCTGCCCAACCTGCTCTGCACCGTAGCCGCCGAAACCGTGCCCCCCGCGCAGATCGCCCGGCTCGCGGCGTCGGGTGCCATTATCAGCATTGGCCATTCCGACGCCGGCTACGAGCAGACCATGGCCGCCTTCGAGGCCGGGGCCAGCATGGCGACGCATCTGTTCAATGCCATGAGCCAGCTCGGCAATCGTGAGCCCGGTGTCGTCGGTGCGGTGCTGGACAGCAAGGCGGTGCATGCCGGCCTGATCGCCGACGGCATTCATGTGCACACCGCCTCGATGGGCGCGGCGCTGCGCGCCAAGCAGGGACCGGGTCACATCTTCCTCGTCACCGATTCCATGTCGCAGACCGGAACCGACCTCAAGACCATCGAACTGAACGGCCGCACCATCACCCGAGCCGACGGCGCGCTGCGCCTCGCTGACGGCACGCTGGCCGGCGCCGACCTCGACATGATTGACGCGGTCAATTTCATGATCGACCGCATCGGCCTGGAACCGGACGAAGCCTTCCGCATGGCGGCGCTTTATCCCGCCCGCGCCATTGGCGCCGACGCTCGCCTCGGCCATCTGCGCCCATCGGCCGAAGCCAGCTTCGTGCACCTTTCAGACGATCGTCACGTCCAGTCCACCTGGATCGCCGGTGAAAAGGTCTGGGAAGGAAGGGAGTAGCGACATCTACTCGCTATGCACTTTCCCTCATCCTCGCCCGATATAAGGCATGGTCGTCGCCATCACGGTCATGAACTGGACATTCGCCGAAAGCGGCAGACCGGCCATGTAGCGCACGGCGTCGATCACATGGGCAACGTCGAAGGTCGGCTCCGGCGCCATGCTGCCATTGGCCTGCAGGGACCCCGCACTCATATTGCTCGTCATATCCGTCGCCGCATTGCCGATATCGATCTGCCCGCAGGCGATGTTATAGGGTCGGCCATCGAGCGAGATGGATTTGGTCAGCCCGGTGATGGCGTGCTTGCTCGTTGTATAGGACGCTGCGTGCGGTCGCGGCACATAGGCCGAGATCGATCCATTGTTGATAATGCGTCCGCCCTGCGGGCTCTGGTCGCGCATCATCCGGAACGCACCCTGCGCAATATAGAACGCGCCATTGAGATTGGTGTCGATCATCTCGCGCCAGGTCGCCGCATCCAGCTCACCGAAATTGGCCGCCGGCGCAAACCGGCCCGCATTGTTGAACACGAGGTCAAGCCGCCCCTGGCGCCCAGCAATGCCCGCAAACATCTCTTCAACCGATTGCGGCTGAGTGACGTCGCAGACATGGCCGTCAAACCCGTTCTCTGCGCTATGGGCATTCACCAGTTCCGCCCGCCGACCGCAAATCACCACCCGCCAGCCATCTTGGGCCAGCCCGCGTGCAACGCCCAAACCGATTCCCGAGGTTCCCCCCGTTACCAGCGCTACTTTTCCCTCGGCCATGCGGTACTCCTTATATCTTCCACGACTCTGCCACAGATCGGGCGGTCTGCCACATTCTTCCCGCGACGCGACTATCCAAGCCATCTGCTCGGGCGCAAAGCCGCAGGAACCCTACAATTTTAACGCTTTGTTCAACTCGCTTAACGGTCCGTTTCCATCTGTGTGCTGAATCTGCAACAACTGATGTGCAACCACATTGTGACGACCCCAAAACCGGCTTGCCGCGATTGCGTCAGCTTTTTGCATGCGTAGAGTGGGTCTTGCGAATCCATGCATGGGATCGTTTGTCGGTCGCAACGCGACGGCAACACACAGCACCACGAATTGTGTGGTCGCGTTTCGACAAACCGCTGGGTAACCGGCACCAAAAATGACTGACTTTGGAGGTCAATTAATGAAACTCAAGAGCCTTATCCTCGGTTCTGTTGCTGCCGCTGGTCTTTCGACCGCTGGCTTCGCTGCCGATCTGGGTGTTCTCACCTCGCTCGACGTCTGTGACTCGCTCGGCATCTCTGGCCTGACCATCTCGTCGGCTGACAACTGCCTGCAGATCACCGGCGGCGTCACCTATGAATTCCAGTGGGGCAACTACAACAACACCTACGTCACCGCTGGTATCCTGGGCGGTATCGAAAACCGCGGCGCAATGGCTCCTGGCGGCGCTGCTGGCACCGAGCTGGACTGGAAGTCCGACATCGACGCCTGGCTGCAGTTCGTTGGCACCGCTTCGAGCGACTTCGGTCCTGCTTCGGTCACCATCAAGCTCGACGTTGAAGGCGATCCGCAGATTGAAGTTGTGAACGAGGCTCTCGTTAACAACCTCGGTTACAACGTTCTGCTCGACACCGCTTTCGTGTCGGTCGGCGACACCACCACCATCATGGCTGGTAAGAAGGGTTCGATCGCTAACTTCGGCGACGACGAGCCGTTCAACTTCCTCGGTCTCTTCGGTTCCGATTGGGCCGACAAGGGCGTGAAGTGGGATATCGACCTGGCCGGTGGCTTTGCCATGGGCAACCTCGACACCGGTGGTGCCGTGATCCAGGTCGTCTCGGCTGTTGCCGATGGCGTGACCATCAAGGCCGGTCTTGAAAACCTCGACGACTCCATCCCGGCCGCTGCCGGCACCGCCGTCGGTGTTCTGGAATACGCTGGTGAAGGTATCACCGCTCACATCACCGGTCTTGCCGGCGGCGTGCTCGATGGCACCATTGAAGCCTATGCTGTTCATGCTGGTTTCACCGGCACCTTTGACCAGTTCAAGATCCGTGGTGCTTTCGCTGGCAACACCGATACCATTGCCAACCAGTCCGCTTGGCATGCTCTGCTGGCCGGTCAGGCTACCTTCGACATGTTCACCATCGCTCTGTCGGGTGAAGCTCTCGGCGGCACTGGCCTGAACACCGACTGGGGCTTCGGCGGCTCCATCGGCGCCACCGTCACCGAAGGCGTCTCGATCAACCTCGGCGGTAAGTACTTCGACTCGAACAACGCTGGCGGCACCGATGGCTACCAGGTCGCTGCTCAGCTCGTTGCTGCTGTCTCCGAGACCGTCAAGCTCACCGGTGAAGTCGGCGTCTATGGCAGCGTGACTGCCAACACCACCGACTTCTACGGTGCTGCTGAACTCGCTTGGGCTCCGGGTGGTGGTTTCACCTCCTCGGTCAAGGGCGAAGCTCACCAGAACGGTGCCTACAAGGTCACCTTCAAGGCTGCCAAGGAATTCAAGTAATCCTTGGATTACTGCTGAATTCGGAAAGGCCCGGCTCTGCCGGGCCTTTCTTTTTTGCCCGTCACGACCACGGCGCCCACCACCTCCCGCAAAATGGGGGAGGTAGCGTCGCTCGACCCGAAGGGTCGTAGCAGAGCTAGGTGGGGGTGACCTTTACCCGACAGGCCGGACATCGCCCCTTTTCTCTTTGTCCCTGTCCGCAAATCATCTAACCTTTTGAAAATTGCGGTTTTCCAATGGATTCGGGATGATCAGGGACCTCCTTAAATGGGTGGCGCCGGGTGTCGTGACAGTGCTGGGCGGCACGATCGCAGCCCTGGCCATGGCAACACCGGCCATGGTGGCCAATCTGGCGGACCAGAGCAGGGTGGCGCTCGATGCCTCCGGCTCGAACTGGGCGCATGTCTCGATCGCCGGGCGACAGCTTCTACTAACAGGCACAACGTCCTCCGACACCGAACGCGATCTCGCCATGTCGCGGCTCGCTGCCCTGACCGGTATTGGTCGCATCGACCAAACCGTCACAATCGCGCCTCTTGCCGCGCCCTACCGAATTAACGTAGCGATCGAAGATGATGCAGTAAGCCTCTTTGGCAGCGTGCCAAATGAAGAGCTTCGCCAGTCGCTGATGGCCATGCCGGGCCTGGCCGCTGTCGATCTGCAGATCAGATCCGGCCAGCCTGACGAGCAGCAATGGCGCAAGGGCGTGGAGTTCGCCCTTGCACAGGCCGCGCTGGTCGAGTCTGGTCATTTTGAATTGTCAGGCCTCACGCTCAATGCCATCGGCCGCGCCAGTTCCGAGCGGGCTCTTGGCCATTTGCAGATGGCGCTTGCCGCGCTGCCGGATGGCATTGGCAGCGGCGATATTTCGGTCGAGCCGGTGCGGGTAACCCCCTATACCTGGCGTGCCGAATATGATGGCCAGCGCATCGCCATTTCAGGCCATGTACCGGAAGAAAGACTGGTCGACCGCCTGCGCCTTGCCGATGTCTCTGGCGTGCCCATTGCCACCGGACTGTCTCTGGCCTCCGGTGCACCCGATGGCTTCGCCGAACAGGCCAAGCTGCTGGTCGAACAATTGGCTCGGCTTGATCAGGGTGACGCGCGGATCATCGATGGGGTGAGCCACCTCACCGGTGTGCCACCGAGCTTTGAAGTCGCGCAGGCCGTCACTGAGGCCCTGTCTGGTCCCAATTCCATTGTTGAGCTGCAGCCGCCACGCATTGCGGACTACTGGATCAGTATCAATCGCCAGCCCGGCAATTTGCTGGTCTTTGATGGCTACGTGCCCGATGAAGCCACCCGCGCGCAATTCGCCGAGGTGGAGGGCGCGGATGTGTCTTTCCTCAAATTTGGAGCCGGCGCCCCGGAGACTTATCGCCGCGCCGTCGATTTCGGCCTCGAACTGCTCTCGCATCTGTCCGAAGGCCGCTTTGCCCTGGCGGGCAATGCTGTGTCGCTCTCGGGCTTTGCCCTGACGCCGACCGACTACCGAACCGTTCAGGCATTGCTCGACACTGGCCTGCCACAGGGTCTGGAACTGGGTGAGATGGCGTATCAGGCGCCGCCTGCCGCCAACTACAGCTTTGCCGCGCGGCGTGATGCCAGCGGCGCCATTACCCTCGAGGGCATGTTGCCCAGCCCACAGGTCGAAACCGACCTGCTCGCCCTGGCGGGATCCAATGCCCGCTCCAATGCCAGTTTTGCTTCGGGTGAAACGCCCAATTTCGCTGCCTCGGCTGAGCAGGCAATGCAATTCCTGCCGTGGCTGCGAAACGGCGTGGTCCGCTTCGATGGCGCAGGCTGGTCAGTCGAAGGTGAACCGGCATCAGCAATCGACAAGGGGTCCATCGAAGCCGAATTCGCCGTGCGTGGTCTCGCCCAGTCCGGCTGGACCCTGGCGCTAACGGAGCCACGGCCCGAACCGGCGATTGCTGAGCCCTTTACCTGGTCCGCCGAACGTTTGCCCGATGGCAGTTTTCTGTTCGCCGGCAATGTGCCTGCTGCGTCCCTGCAGGCCTATCTCAAGGTTCATGTCGGCACCCGCGTGGCCGATACCAGCCGCGTTGCCCTGGGCGCGCCGGACAATTTCGCCGCCGAAGCCCGCGCTGCTGTCGATGCGCTGCTCGCATTGAAAGAGGGTAGGGCGGCCTTCGATGGCACGGACTGGTCCCTGTCGGGTGAGGCCTCAACGGCAGATGCGCGCGATGCCAGCCTGGAACTGGTCTCGGTGCTCAATCTCGATGGTGGCGCCGCGATCAATGCGCCTGATCCCGTCAATGACGCGCCCTATCTCTGGTCGGCCAGTAAGGCGTCGGATGGCAGCATCGTCTTCAACGGCGCCGTTCCGGCCGAGTCGCTGCAGCGTTTCCTGGCTGTGCGGGGCGGCGATGCGGTGACGGACAATACGAGCGTCCGCACAGACGCGCCGGAGGCGTTTTCGAGCGAAGTGCTGCAGGCGCTCGATCTGCTGGCCCTGCTGTCCGATGGCGAAATCGCCTTTGACGGAACAGGCTGGACGGCGAATGGCGTCGGTCTCACCGCCAATGTTCTGGCCGACGCAGAGGCCGTTCTGGGAACCGCCGCGCCACGCTGGTCCATCGCTTTGCTTGAGCCCCAGATCCCCCCGGACGAGCCGGTTGAGCCCGAAATCATGGAGGCGGCAACTGAAACGGCCATAGCCGAACCAGAGCCTGCCCCCGCACCGGCGCCGGCCGAGGAGCCTGCTGCGACAGATGCGCCAGAGACGGCGGCCGATGTTCTCGCAGCCGACCCAGCGAGTGATCCGGCCTACGCCTTTTCCGCCACGCGCACGGCCGATGGCGCGGTCGAACTGACCGGTTCAGTCCCGGCCGAAGCCACCGCGCGCTACGCCGCCACGTTGGCCGGCGCCGATGGCAGCGCCTTGCAGGTCAGGGCGGGAGCTCCGGAGGGGTTTGTTGGCAATCTGCAAACCGGCCTTCGCGCCCTTCTGCAGTTGCAGTCCGGTCAATTGGCACTCGCTGATGGCACCTGGTCCCTCACCGGCGAGGCGCCCTCTGCCACAGTCAGGACCGAGATCGAGTCGCAGATCGCGGCCCTAGGCACCGATTGGACCGGGACGATTTCCGCCCCAACCACTCTGGCACTCTGTCAGGCACGCCTGGCCGAGCTTTCCGCGCACAATGCGATTCTCTTCCAGTCCGGCGCCGCCATCATTTCGGCCAGCGCCAGCGCCGAGCTTGACGCCTTTGCTGAGGCGCTCGTGCTCTGCCCCAACGCGGCCATCGATGTCGAGGGACATACCGATAGCGATGGCGACGACCAGCGCAATCTGGCCCTCTCGGTCGCCCGGGCCGAAGCGGTGGTCAACGCGCTGATCGAGCGCGGCGTCGCCCCCGAGCGGCTCTACGCTATCGGCTATGGCGAAGCGCAGCCTGTTGCCGACAATGCGACCGCAGCAGGCAAGCGGCAGAATCGGCGCATTGTCGTTTCGGTGCGCGCCGCCGGCGGCGCGGTCTGAGCCTGTCGCCATGGGGCCATTCGGGGCAACGCTGCTCTTCCTTTTGGGCTATTACTGGCCCTTCATGGCCGTAGCTGCGCTTGTCGGGCTGGTGACGGGCTGGCTGAGTCTCAGCCGCAAGGAACCGGAATGATCCCGCTGGACCACATCATCGAAGTGGCCTTGCTGGTGCTTGCCGCCTATCTGGGTGGCTGCCTGATTGGCTATGGCGCCCATCTGGCCGTCCGCGCCTATCAGTCCCGTCCGCAGCTTGCCCCGGCCATCGCCGTGCGCGAAGAGAAGTCTTCCCCCGCAACAAAGACCGCGCCAGCGCCCACCACCCGGTCTGCCGCCCGGCGCCTGGCTGGCGCTGTGGAGCGAGCAGATGCCGAGCCGGTCCAGGCCCCCGCCTCGTCCCAACTGCGCCCGCCGGACCTGCCCGCGCCGCGAGACGGCAAGGCCGATAATCTTCGTGCGATCAAGGGGATAGGGCCAAAAACGGAATCAGCACTCAACGATCTGGGTATCTATCACTACGATCAGATAGCGGCCTGGACCGGGGCGCATATCGACTGGCTCGAAGGGCGCATCGCGGTCAAGGGCCGCATCCGCCGCGAGCAATGGGTGGAACAAGCGGTCTTGCTGGCCACCGCCATCGCGTGATTGTCAGGCCACCCGGCGCTTGACGATACCCACTTCAAACACGAACGCGGCGACCGCCTCGATTTCGGCTTGCTGGTCGAACAGGGCCGGCGACCCCTGGCCGGCAATGGTCAATGCAACGGCCTCTGGCCGGCGATTGACCATTTCCTCATAGGTTTCGCGCCGCAACTGGTCGGTCAATTGCGTGCGCAACAGCATCAGCGGGGCACAACGAAGCGCCTCATAGAGCGGCCATTGCGCCACCAGGATATCGTCAAAACCAATATCCTTGATCTGCTCCAATAGGCGCGGGTCGAACAGCGGCCGGGCCCGGCCCCGCTTGTCGAACCAGTGGCTGCGCAGCGCCAGGCTGTCCAGTTCGGCTTCCGAATGCCCCGGGTAATCCCCGCCCAGCATGCGCCGAAACCCGCTGGCAACCGCCTTGGCGCCCCGCAGCGCTTCCACATGCGCCAGATTGTTGCGCAGCCGCACAATGCCGCGGGAATCAGTTACCGGGCCGGAATCGAGCAGGATCGTTCCACCCAGCAGCAGGGGATGCTTTGCCGCCAGCGCCATGGCCACCTGGCCGCCATGCCCCTGACCAAGCACAACGGCTTTGCCGATGCCCAGAGCCGCCAGCACGTCGGCAAGGTCATCAGCATCGGCCAGCGTGCTGTAGGGCGTCTTGCGCGGCCGGTCATCGGCGCGGCCCCGCCCCGGCAGGTCGATCAGCACCATCGGCCAGTCGCCCGTGCCCAGTCGCTGAAAATGGGCGGCAAAGGCGGAAAAATCGCTCATGTTCCGGTGGTAGCCGGCCAGGCAGACCAGCGGCATGCGGCCACTGCGAAAATCGCCGCGCAAGTGAACCGCTGCGCGGGTGCGCGCATCGCCCAGGCAGATATGGGTTGCCGGCAGCCCGGCGAAAGCCGGATGTCCTTCGGGGACCTTGCGAGGGCGGCTGAACAGCGGTTCCATGGCGTCATCTAGCCGCGTGGAGCACCGCGAAACAAGGCGTTTCAGCCGCCTTGTGGCGCGACGCTGTTGAAAGTATGGTGCGCCCCGTTCGGCGCCAACCGGTTTCGGGCCAATCACCTATCATAAATCTGCACCGGCTGGCGGGCCGGACCCCAATTGAGGAATACCGACAAAATGCTGCGAGGTTCGATAACGGCGCTCATCACCCCCATGCGCGATGGGGTTGTTGATGAGAAAGCCTTCTCCAGCTTTGTCGAATGGCAGCTTGCCGAGGGCACGCATGGCCTGGTTCCGGTCGGCACCACGGGCGAAAGCCCCACTGTCAGCCATGAAGAACATCGCCGCGTGGTCGAGATCTGCATCGAAGTCGCCAATGGCCGCGTGCCGGTGGTGGCCGGAGCGGGGTCCAACTCGACCGCCGAAGCCGTGGCCCTGGCAAAGTTCGCCGAAAAGACCGGCGCCAATGCGGTGCTCTCGGTCGTGCCCTATTACAACAAGCCCAATCAGGAAGGCCTGTTCCAGCATTTTTCCGCTGTCGCCAGCGCCATCGGTATTCCGGTCATTCTCTATTCGGTGCCGGGCCGCACCATTGTCGATCTGACCGTGGACACCATTGCCCGCCTGCACGATGCCCACGCCAATATCATCGGCGTCAAGGACGCGACCGGCAGCATGGAGCGCACCACCATGCAGCGCAACAAGCTGGGCAAGGAGTTCATCCTGCTCTCCGGCGATGACAGCACTGCGCTTGGCTTTAACGCCCATGGCGGTCATGGCTGCATTTCGGTTTCATCCAATGTCGCCCCGCGCCTGTGCGCGCAGATGCAGGAGCTCTCCCTGGCCGGCGATTTCAACGCCGCGCGCGACATCAACGACAAGCTGGCGTTCCTGCACAAGGACCTGTTCATGGAGCCCAATCCGGCCCCGGCGAAGTATGTCGCCAACCGGCTCAACCTGTGCGCCAATGAAATGCGCCTGCCGCTGACCCCCATCAGCAAGCCCACGCAGGACGCAATGGACTTTGCAATGCGCCATGCAGGCCTTATCTAGGTTCGATGGCAGCAAAGAACGACAAGAACAAGAATGGTTGGATCAGCCACGGGCAGGTGGCTGAGAACCGTCGCGCGCGCTTCGATTACGAGATCGGAGACACCGTTGAGGCCGGCATCGTCCTGACCGGCACCGAGGTGAAGTCACTGCGTCTGGGCAAGGCACAGATTGCCGAATCCTACGCCTCGCCCGAACGTGGCGAACTCTGGCTGATCAACGCGCATATCCCCGAATATCTGCAGGCCAACCGTTTCAACCACGAGGAAAAGCGCCCGCGCAAACTTCTCGTCTCGAAAAAGCAATTGGCCAAGCTCGACCAGGAAGTGGCCCGTTCCGGCAATACCATCGTGCCGCTCAAGCTCTATTTCAACGATCAGGGCAAGGCCAAGCTGCTGATCGGCGTCGGCAAGGGCAAGAAGAATTACGACAAGCGCGCCACCAGCCGCGACCGCGACTGGAACCGCGACAAGGCTCGTATCATGAAAGAGGGTGGTCGGGGCTGAGAGCCGTCCCGCAGGGCAAATCTCTCCGGTGGAGAGATTTGAGGCGATCAGGCCATGAGAGCTAGGCTCGAATGGCGGGCATCTTTCAGGCCTCGACCGGCCTTTGCACCTGCGGGCGCCCGACTGTCTTGGCCAGTTCTGCCACATCCATGAAGAAATCGGCCTGACGCCGCAGATCGTCCGAGATCATCGGCGTTGGTGTCGTCAGCGTGGACACCACCGTGATCCGCTTGCCGCGGCGCTGCAGGGCCGCCACCAGCGCGGTAAAGTCGCCATCGCCGGAAAACAGCACGAGGTGGTCGTAATAGGGGGCCTGCTCGAGCGCATCCACGGTCAGCTCGATATCCATATTGCCCTTCACCTTGCGGCGGCCCATGGAGTCGGTGAACTCCTTGGCCGGCTTGGTCACGACCGTGTAGCCGTTGTAATCCAGCCAGTCGATCAGCGGTCGGATCGAGGAATATTCCTGATCTTCCACCAGCGCGGTGTAATAATTGGCCCGCAGCAGATAGGCCTTGGCGCTGAACTCTGTGAGCAGCTTGCGATAATCGATGTCGATGCCAATTGCCTTGGACGTGGCATAGAGATTGGCGCCGTCGATAAACAGGGCAATCTTTTCGCGCGGATCAATGGCCATAATGAACACTCCCGTAGGGGCAGGGGCCACCCTTGTTGAAAATGCCGTCAAAGACGGTAGGCAGAATAAATTCCACAGATACCTTTAAATCTTAAATTCGGTATTCGCACATTCCCGTGCCTGCGTAAAGCGCGCAGCGCATTTGCGTCCTCTGGCTTGCAAGCCTTGTCATTGCCTCCGCCATCGTGTATTGCGGCCCTTCATTCCCCCAAAGTGTGGAGACGTCCGTGGCCCGCGTCACCGTTGAAGACTGCATTGAAAAGGTCGAGAACAGGTTCGATCTCGTCCTCATGGCCGCCCATCGCGCGCGCATGATTTCCTCTGGCGCCCAGATCACCGTGTCGCGCGACAACGACAAGAATCCTGTCGTTGCCCTGCGCGAAATTGGTGATGGGACCATCTCGCCCGAAGATCTGCACGAGGACCTGATTCACTCGCTGCAGAAATACGTCGAAGTCGATGAACCCGAAAACAGCGCTGCGCCGATGATCGAAAGTGGCGACGACGACGCCATTAATTTTGATACCATCAGCGAAGAAGAGCTGCTGCGCGGCATCGAAAGCCTGGCGCCCCCAGAGCGTCGCGACGACTGATTTGCGTTGCGCTAACGCGCATCGCAACTATATCAGAGAGCGTCCGGTATGCGCCGGGCGCTCTTTTCATTTCTGTCACAGGCGCTAAGCTCGGCAGGGCGAGCGGGCGGCTAATTCCATGATGCGTCAGTACGAGCTTGTCGAGCGGGTTCAGGCTTATAACCCGAACGCCGACGAGCAATTGTTGAACAAGGCTTATGTCTACGCCATGCAAAAGCATGGCTCGCAGAAGCGTGCCTCGGGCGACCCCTATTTCAACCACCCGCTCGAAGTGGCGGCCATCCTGACCGAATTGAAGCTTGATGACGCCTCGATCGCGGTGGGGCTGCTGCACGACACCATCGAGGACACCGATGCGACCCGATCCGAGATCGACCAGATGTTCGGCGGCGAAATCGGCACCATTGTTGATGGCCTCACCAAGATCGATCGCCTCAATCTTGTCTCGCGCGAAGAGGCGCAAGCCGAAAACCTGCGCAAACTCCTGCTGGCCATCAGCCAGGACGTGCGCGTGCTGCTGGTCAAGCTGGCCGACCGCTTGCACAATATGCGCACCCTGCAATTCATGGCGCCGGAAAAACAGCGCCGCATTGCGCAGGAAACCATGGATATCTACGCCCCGCTGGCCGGGCGCATGGGTATGCAGGACATGCGCAATGAGCTTGAAGATCTCAGCTTCCGCATTCTCCAGCCCGATCACTATACGGCCATCACGGCGCGCCTCGAACAGATGCAGGCCGATAATCGGGAAACCATCGACACCATTACCGCCGAATTGACCGAGCGCCTGGGCGATGCGGGCATCGCCGCGCGGGTCAAGGCGCGGGTCAAGTCGCCCTATTCGATCTTCTCCAAGATCGAGCGCAAGTCGATTGCCCTCGAACAACTGTCCGACATGATCGGCTTTCGCGTCATCGTCACGTCGCCAGAGGAATGCTACCGCACGGTCGGGTTGATCCACACCACCTGGAAGGTCGTGCCGGGCCGCTTCAAGGACTACATCTCGGTCCCCAAGCACAATGATTACCAGTCGATCCACACCACCATTGTCGGGCCCAGCCGGCAACGTGTGGAGCTGCAGATCCGCACCGAAGACATGGATCGCATCGCCGAATACGGCATTGCTGCTCATGCGCTCTACAAGGATGGCGCCTCGGCCAATCTGGGCCGCATCGAGATGGAATCGCATGCCTATGGCTCACTGCGCCAGACCATCAGCCACCTGACCTCGGGCATCTCGACTGAGGATTTCCTGGAATATACCAAGCTCGAGTTGTTCCAGGACCAGGTGTTCTGCTTCACCCCGCGCGGGCGGCTGATCGCCCTGCCGCGTGGCGCCACGCCCATCGATTTCGCCTATGCCCTGCATACCGACATCGGCGACACCTGTGTCGGCGCCAAGATCAACGGTCTCATCCTGCCATTGGTCACCCAGCTCCGCTCCGGCGACGAAGTCGAGATCCTGCGCGACCAGAACCATCGCCCGCCCTCGAACTGGATCGGCATTGCCGCCACCGGCAAGGCCCGTGCCGCCATTCGCCGTGCCGTCCGTCAGGCCGCCGCGCAGCGCGCCTATGCCCTGGGCGAACATGTGCTCGGCATGATGCTCGAACGCGAAGGCGTCATGCTCGACGAGAGCGAGGGCACGACCCTGGCCGAGGCGCGCGAATACGGCAATAAGCGCGACCTGCTGGTCGCCGTGGGCGAGGGCAAGGTTGGCTCCGAGCCGCTTGCCGCTGCGCTGGCGCAGATCAAGGGCATTCGCAAACGCCGCCGCAAGCTCGACCTGCCCGTGGCCGATACCGCCGACGGCTGGTTCGCCCTGCGCTCGACCGACGAGTTCAGGTTCCGCGTGCCGGGCGGACAGCGCCCGGGCTCGCGCGCCAAGGCGGCCATGGCGCAGCTGGATTTCCATACCCCGGTGACCATTTCGGGCGAGGGGATCGTGCCCGGCGATCGCCTGGTTGGCATTCTCGAACCCGACAGCCCGCTTGTAGTCTATCCGATCCACTCCGACGCCCTGATCGCCAAGCACGACAGCGATGTCGCCTGGGTCGATGTGCGCTGGAACCTGGCCCGGGGCGACGAGAAGTCCTACGCCGCCGTCATCTCCATGGAATCGGTCAACAAGCCCGGTTCCCTGGCGCAGATTTCCTCGGCCATCGCGGCCTGCGACGCCAACATCAACAATCTGGTGATGCGCATGATCTCGCCCGACTTTCACCAGATGATCTTCGAAATCGAGGTGCGCGACCTTGCGCAACTCACCGATGTTCTGGCAACGCTCAAGCGCAGCCCCGGCCTTTCGGCTGTTCAGCGCGCCGGACTGCGCGAAGCGGGTATGATTTCGACCCTGGAATGGGACGGCAATATCGATAGGAGCGGACGCGATGGATAAGGACCAGGTTTTGCAGATTTTCCGCGATTGTGGCGCCATGCTGGAGGGGCATTTCATCCTCTCCTCGGGGCTACGCTCACCGGTCTTTCTGCAAAAGGCCAAGGTTTTCCAGTACGCGGATCAGACCGAAAAGCTCTGCAGCGCCTTGGCCGAGCGGATCAGGGCCGAAGTGCCCGGCGTCACCAAGGTGGTTTCGCCCGCCATTGGCGGCATCATCCCCGGCTACGAAACCGCGCGCCAGCTTGGTGTTCCTGCGCTCTATACCGAGCGCGTGGAAGGCCAGTTCGAATTGCGCCGTGGCTTCGAGATCGGGCCCGATGACAAGGTGATCGTGGTCGAGGATATCGTCTCCACCGGCCTCTCGATCCGCGAATGTGTCGCTGCCCTGAAAAACCTCGGCGCCAATGTCGTTGCCGCAGCCTGCCTCATTGATCGCTCCGGTGGCGAGGCTGATATCGGCGTGCCGCTCATCAGCCTTATCGAGTTCAAGGTTCCGGCCTATCCGGCCGATCAACTCCCGCCCGAACTGGCCGCCATTCCTGCCGTCAAACCCGGCAGCCGCGGCATTCAGGGGGTGAAATGATTGTCGGCCTGGGCTCCGACTTGATCCAGATCCACCGCGTGGAACAAACGCTCGCAAAATATGGCGCGCGTTTCACCAATCGCTGCTTCACCGAGATCGAGCAGAAAAAGTCCGATCGCCGGGCCCAGCGCGCCGCGTCCTACGCCAAGCGCTTCGCCGCCAAGGAGGCCTGTTCCAAGGCTTTGGGGACGGGCCTGTCCCAAGGCGTTTACTGGCGCGACATGGGTGTGGTGAACCTGCCATCGGGCAAGCCGACCATGCGCCTGACCAATGGCGCGGCGCGGGCGCTGGCCCGCCTTGTGCCCGAAGGGCACGAGCCCCATATCCATCTCACCATCACCGATGACGCGGGCCTGGCACAGGCATTTGTCATCATCGAAGCCCTGCCGATCCGCTGAGCCCACTGCGCGGGCCCTTCAAGCAAGTTGACCCCAGCGGGCCAAACGCATAACCCTTCGGCACCGCATTATCGGGAAAAACCATGACTCAGCCTGCCGACAAGTCGACCAAGAAATCCGCCACCAATGAGTGGGTGGAGACCTTCGTGGTCATCATCGAGGCGCTGCTGATCGCCATTGTGCTGCGGTTCTTCCTGTTCCAGCCCTTTTCCATCCCGACCGCCTCGATGCAGCAGACCCTGATGATCGGCGACTATTTCGTCGCCAACAAATTCGTCTGGGGCTATGGCAAGCACTCCTTCTCGCTGGGCCGCTACGGCAATTTCACCCTGCTCGATTTCGAACTGCCCATTTCCAACCGCATTCTGGGCCGCGAACCCAATCGCGGTGATATCGCCGTGTTCCGGCCCGTCCCGCAGAACATGGAGTACATCAAGCGCGTCGTCGGCATGCCGGGCGACCGCATCCAGATGCAGGATGGCCGTCTCTACATCAATGGCGAGATGGTCGAGCGCGAAATGGTCGGCACCACCATGGACACCGACAGCAGCGGCGATACCCGCGAAGTCACCGTCTATCGCGAGACCTTCCCGGAAGGCTCGACCCACCTGATCCAGGAAATCGGCGACAATCTCTCGCTCGACAACACGCCCGAATATCTCGTGCCCGCCGGGCACTATTTCATGATGGGCGACAATCGTGATCGCTCCGCCGACAGCCGCGTCCTGAGCCAGGTGGGCTATGTCCCCTCGATCAACCTGATCGCCAAGGCCGAAGCGCGCTTCTTCTCCATCAAGGACAATCTGCCCCCCTGGCAGATCTGGCAGTGGCCCGCCAATGTGCGCTGGGACCGCATGTTCCGCTCCGTCTATGGCGACACGCCATATGACACCACGGCTGGCCAGTGAGCCGGCGCGACAAGTCCCACGAAAAGCTCCAGTTCCGGCTAGGCTACCGCTTCGCCGATCCGGATCTGCTGGATCGCGCGCTGACCCATTCGAGCGCCATTTCGCCGGGCAAACGTATCGAACACTCTTATCAGCGCCTCGAATTTCTCGGCGACCGCGTGCTCGGCCTGGTGGTTGCCGACATGCTCTATGGCCGCTACCCCAAGTCGAACGAGGGTGAACTCAGCCGCTCGCTCAACACCCTTGTGCGCAAGGAAACCTGCGCCGAGATCGCCCGCCAGCTCGATCTGGGCAAGGAAATGATCCTGGGCGAAAGCGAAGCCCGCTCCGGCGGCGCCGACAAGGACGCCATCCTTGGCGACGTTACCGAAGCCATTATCGGCGCCATCTATCTCGATGGGGGGCTGGAGCCCGCCCGCAGCTTCATCGAGCGCCTGTTCGAGGAATTCCTCGCCGACGGCCAGGCCAATCGCGCTGACGCCAAGACCACGCTTCAGGAATGGGCCCAGGCCCGCGGGCTCGAACCGCCAGCCTATATATTGGTCGAGCGCACCGGCCCCGACCATGCGCCCGAATTCACCATTGGCGTCGATCTGGTCGGCTTTGAGCGCATCGAGGCCATTGGCCCGTCCAAGAAGATTGCCGAACACCGCGCTGCCGAACTATTTCTGGTCGACCAGAAGGTCTGGAAACCCAAGTCATGAACACGCCAACCGAACTCGCCGATACCTCTTGTGGCTTCATCGCCCTGGTCGGCGCGCCCAACGCCGGCAAGTCGACCCTGCTCAACGCGCTGGTCGGCACCAAGGTGTCCATCGTCACTCACAAGGCCCAGACCACGCGGTCCCAGGTGCGAGGCGTGCTGACCCTGGATCAGGCGCAGCTGGTCTTTGTCGACACCCCCGGCATCTTTGCCCCGAAAAAGCGCCTTGAGCGCGCCATGGTGGAAAACGCCTGGGGCGGGGCAGGGGACAGCGACATCGTCGCCTTCCTCATCGATGCCGATCGCGGCGTCACCCCGGAAATCGAAACCCTGCTCGAGGGTCTCGAAAACATCCGCCAGCCCAAGGTGCTGATCCTGAACAAGATCGATACCGTCAAGCCCGAGAGCCTGCTGACCCTCAGCCAGACGCTCAACGACCGCCTGCGCTTTGAAGCCACCTTCATGCTCTCCGCCCTCAAGGGTCACGGCGTGCAGGATTTCATCGACTGGTGCGTCAAGCATATCCCGCCCGGCCCCTGGCATTTCCCCGAAGACCACCTCACCGACCTCACCATGGCCATTACCGCGGCCGAGGTGACGCGCGAAAAGCTCTTTCTGCGCGTTCACGACGAGATTCCATACAATTCCACGGTCGAAACCGAGAGCTTCAAGATCCAGAAGGACGGCTCCTACAAGATCGACCAGGTCGTCTATGTCAGCCGCGACAGCCACAAGAAGATCGTGCTCGGCGCCGGCGGCCAGACCATCAAGGCCATCGGCGCGGAAAGCCGCAAGGAGCTGATGGCCATGTACGACGTGCCCATCCATCTCTTCCTGTTCGTCAAGGTCCGCGAAAAATGGGCCGACGATCCGGAGCGCTATCAGGAAATGGGGCTTGAGTTCCCAGCCGGCAAAAAATGAGAAGAGTGAGTAGCGAGTGGCGAATAGCGAGTAGAAGCGCCGCTATTCGCTACGCCCTATTCACTACTCGCTAACATGGAATGGACCGGTGAAGCCCTGCTCATAGGCGTGCGCCGCCACGGCGAAACCAGCGTCATTGCCGATGC
This sequence comes from Devosia sp., assembly GCA_040218355.1. Lineage (GTDB taxonomy): Bacteria > Pseudomonadota > Alphaproteobacteria > Rhizobiales > Devosiaceae > Devosia. The sequence continues at coordinate 546,239 of JAVJRP010000022.1, forward strand.
CATGGTCGCCGGGCGCGGCCGCTGTATGGGCCTTATTCGCGGCGGCCGGTCGTCCAAACTCTCCGCCACCCTTCAGCCCGGCAACACCGTCCAGCTGACTTGGCGCGCCCGTCTCGAAGATCACCTCGGCACTTTCACGGTTGAGCTGCTGCAGGGCCGTGCCGCCGGCCTCATCGCCGACCGCAAGCGGCTCTATCTCGCCCAGACCATTTTCGAGCATCTGCACCTGTTGCCCGAGCGCGACCCGCATGATCGCCTGCTCGGCATGGCGCTGCAACTCATCGACCACGACCCGGACGGCGCCGCCCTGGCCCGCTTCGAGCTGACCTTGCTCGATGAACTGGGCTTCGGCCTCGACCTCACCAATTGCGCCGCAACAGGCGTCACCGACGACCTCACCCACGTCTCGCCCAAATCCGGCCGCGCCGTCTCCCGTGCCGCTGCCGAGCCCTATAAGGACCGCCTGCTGCCGCTCCCAAGCTTCCTGGCCGCGCGCGGCAATGCTTCGCCCGACGACATCCGCATGGCCTTCCGGCTCACCGGCCATTTCCTCGACATGCATCTCTGGACCGCGCGGCAGATCAATCCGCCGCCAACCCGCGAGCCGCTGATCGAGATGCTGAGCCGGGAGTAGGGCTCACTTATCCCCGTGGGACAAAGCGGGGCTATGATCCCTCCATCACTCCTGCGCGGACGGACTGCAGCGAACTTTGCGGGAGGAGCTGGTTGGGTGCTGGGTCGCTCCAGGGCCTGCCTGCCAGTCGGGTCACCTTGCGACGAGCGATCAATAGGGGCCACGACGGCAGGAGAAACCCACTTCGAACTGTCCCGACAGGACAAATCTCTCCAGTGGAGAGATTTGAAGTGAGAAGGCCATGAGAGCTGCGCTCGAATGGCGAGAGGCGGCGACGTCTCTATTTATTCTAGTTTACTGAGACGCACGCGCCTCGGAACACGTCCATTTTCAAATCCGGAGGCGGAAACGCGGTCCGGCGCTTGGTCATGCATCCTTTGTCTCGCCACCGCGTATTAACCCCATCGCGACAATATGACTGGACGGGAAGGCCGGAACAGCACAGGTCTTGCCCTTGTAACGCCCCATTGAGGGTCTTACATTCGCCCCAATACTGGCGCGCCCCGTGCGCCGGCCTCTCCGGGACAGGATTTGATGAACGGAAACTTCCGCAACTTTGCCATCTGGCTGGTCATTCTCTTCATGCTGATGGGCCTGTTCCAGGTCTTCCAGTCGTCCACGCGCACCATGTCCGTGGCCGAAAAGAGCTACAGCCAGTTTGTCACCGACATCGATGCGGGACGTGTTTCCACCGTCACCATCACCAACAACGTGGTGTCCGGCCAGCTCAATGACGGCACCCGTTTCGAAACCATCATTCCCGATGGCGCCGATGTCATCACCAAGCTGGAAAACCGCGATGTGAGCATCACCGCCCGCGAGCCGGAATCGAGCCCGTTCTGGTCCATCCTGCTCTCGAGCTGGTTGCCCTTCCTCGTCATCATCGGCGTGTGGTTCTTTTTCATCCGCCAGATGCAGGGCGGCGGTCGTGGCGGCGCCATGGGCTTTGGCAAGTCGCGCGCCAAGCTGCTGACCGAAACCCAGGGCAAGGTGACCTTCGAAGACGTCGCCGGCGTCGACGAGGCCAAGCAGGACCTTGAGGAAATCGTCGAATTCCTGCGCGATCCCGGCAAGTTCCAGCGCCTGGGCGGCCGTATTCCGCGCGGTGTGCTGCTGGTTGGCCCGCCGGGTACTGGTAAGACGCTGCTGGCCCGCTCGGTCGCCGGCGAAGCCAATGTGCCCTTCTTCACCATCTCCGGTTCCGACTTCGTGGAAATGTTCGTCGGTGTCGGCGCGTCTCGCGTCCGCGACATGTTCGAGCAGGCCAAGAAGAACGCACCCTGCATCATCTTCATCGACGAAATCGACGCCGTCGGCCGCCAGCGTGGCGCCGGTCTCGGCGGCGGTAACGACGAACGCGAGCAGACGCTGAACCAGCTTCTGGTGGAGATGGACGGCTTTGAGGCCAATGAGGGCATTATCCTGATTGCGGCCACCAACCGTCCCGACGTGCTCGATCCCGCCCTGCTCCGTCCCGGCCGCTTCGACCGTCAGGTCGTGGTGCCCAACCCCGACGTCTCGGGCCGGGAAAAGGTCCTCAAGGTTCACGTCCGCAAGGTGCCGCTGGCGCCCGATGTTGACCTCAAGGTTCTCGCCCGCGGCACGCCCGGTTTCTCCGGCGCCGATCTGATGAACTTGGTCAACGAGGCGGCCCTGATGGCGGCGCGCCGGAACAAGCGCTTCGTTACCCATCCGGAGGTTGAGGACGCCAAGGACAAGATCATGATGGGCGCCGAGCGCCGCACCATGGCCATGACCGATGACGAGAAGAAGCTGACCGCCTATCACGAGGCCGGCCACGCTATCATCGCATTGAAAGTTGCCGGCATCGACCCGATCCACAAGGCCACCATCATTCCGCGCGGCCGCGCGCTGGGCATGGTGATGACCCTGCCCGAGAACGACAGCTATTCCTTCTCCCGCGAGAAGGCTCTGGCCCGGCTGACCATGCTGTTCGGCGGCCGCGAGGCCGAGATCATCAAGTTCGGTCCGGAAAAAGTGACCTCGGGCGCTTCAGGCGATATCCAGATGGCGACCGCTCTGGCCCGCTCCATGGTGATGGAATGGGGCATGAGCGAAAAGCTTGGCCGCGTGCGCTACAAGTCGAACGACCAGGAGGTGTTCCTGGGCCATTCGGTGACGCAGTCCCAGCACATGTCCGACGACACCGCCCGCATCATCGACCAGGAAGTGCGCAAGCTGATCGAGGATGGCGAAGCCTCCGCGCGCCATATCCTGACCACCTATCACGACCAGTGGGAAGCCATTGCCCAGGCCCTGCTCGAATTCGAAACCCTGACCGGCGACGAATTGCGCGCCCTGATGGATGGCAAACAGCCCGAGCGTCCGGACGATAGCGGTCCGGCTGCGCCCAAGGCCAGCGGTGTGCCCTCGGCCGGCAAGACCAATAAGAAGCGCCCCGATTCCCCGCCTGAACCGGGCATGGAACCGCAGCCTGAAAGCTGAGGCAATTAGGCATCACCATTAAGGGTCGCCGCAGGGCGGCCCTTTTTTCTTGTCAAACACTCCGCTATTGCCAACCCAAAGTGGTATTATCCACGCAGCACCAGTGAATCGGGGGACGAGCCCATGGCCCGCAAATATTTTGGCACCGACGGCATTCGGGGCCTCGCCAATGGCACCAAACTGACCCCGGAACTGGCGCTCAAGGTGGGCATGGCTGCCGGCACGAAATTCGTCCGCGGTGACCACCGCAATCGCGTCGTCATCGGCAAGGACACAAGACGCTCCGGCTATATGATCGAGCAGGCCCTGACAGCCGGGTTCACGGCGGTGGGCATGGATGTCTACCTGCTTGGTCCCATGCCGACCCCGGCGGTGGCCATGCTGACCCGCTCGCTGCGCGCCGATCTGGGCGTTATGATCTCGGCCTCGCACAATCCCTATGACGATAACGGCATCAAGCTGTTCCGGCCGGACGGATACAAGCTCAGCGATCAGATCGAGCTCGAGATCGAAAAGCTGATCGACAGTGACATGACGCGCTATCTCGCCAAGGGCCGCGATATCGGACGCGCCCATCGCGACGAGGAAGCCCGCACCCGCTACATCGAATATGCCAAGCGCACCCTGCCCCGGCACATCGACCTGTCGGGCCTGCGCGTCGTGCTCGACTGCGCCAATGGCGCCGCCTACAAGGTCGCCCCGATCGCGCTTTGGGAACTGGGCGCCGAAGTCTTCACCATCGGGGCCGAGCCGGACGGTTTCAACATCAACTACAAGGTCGGTTCGACCGCCCCCGAGGCCGTTGCAGCCAAGGTCAAGGAAGTCCGCGCCGATATCGGTATCGCGCTCGACGGCGATGCTGATCGGGTCATCATTGTCGATGAAAAGGGTCATGTCGTCGATGGCGACCAGTTCATGGCCGTCATCGCGGAAAGCTGGTTGGACCGCCAGATGCTTACGGGCGGCGGCATCGTGGCGACTGTGATGTCCAATCTGGGCCTCGAGCGGCACCTGACCACACTCGGCCTGACCCTGGAACGCACCCAGGTGGGCGACCGCTATGTGCTCGAAGCGATGCGCTCCAAGGGTTTCAACGTCGGCGGCGAACAGTCCGGCCATATCATCCTGTCCGATTTCACCACCACGGGCGACGGCCTTGTCGCGGCGCTGCAATTGCTGGCCGTGCTTAAGCAGATGGATCGCCCGATCTCCGAAATCTGCGCCCGCTTCGAAAAGGTGCCCCAACTGCTGCGCAGCGTAAAGTTCAAGGCCGGCAAGCCGCTTGAGCACAAGCAGGTCATTCAGGCCATTGCCGATGGTCAGGCCCTGCTGGGGACTGGCGGACGCCTGGTGGTTCGCGCCTCGGGCACCGAGCCGGTGATCCGGGTCATGGGCGAGGCAGACGATGCCATGCTGGTGGAAACCGTGGTCGGCCAGATCGAGGCCGCCATCCGCCAGGTGGCCTGACGCCTCACGTCAAATATTGCCAAAGCAATAACACCGCACTGACTGAGTAGTGTTTTGCAAACGATCAAATTTTGCTTGGTGTTAGGGTTAAAGCTTTAGGTTAAGTGGGCCTTAAGAAGTTTGCCGGATATTGGTCGCAATCGACTTGGTGTCGTGGCAACCAAAGGACCTTCGTTATGCGTAACCTATCCGCCGCAGTACTGGTCGCAGGAGCGACCATGATTGCAGGGCAAGCTGTAGCTGCCGATCTGCCCTACTATCCCCCTGTCATCGAAATTCCCGATGTGGATCATGGCTATTCCGGCTCGTTCTACCTGCGCGGCAGCGCCGGCCTGAACCTGATGTGGGCGCACCGGGTCAACCACCCGACAGCAACCCCCTCGACCTACAGCATCACCGAATTCGGTTACGGCTACTCGATCGGCGCTGGTGCCGGTTTCGAGACGGGTACGGGCCTGCGCTTCGACGCAACCTATGACTATCTGGGCAATAACGGCATGACTGCCGCCATCGACGATGGTGCCGGTCCCCTGGTCGAGGGCAATCACAGCCTTTCGCTGCGCTCCAGCGTGCTCCTCGCCAACGCCTATTACGACTTCAGCTTCAACGATAGCGGCTATGGCGCCGCCGGCGGGGCCTTTGGTTATGTCGGCGCTGGTGCCGGTGTGGCCTTCAACAACGCCACCGTCACCGATCCGAATGGCGCAAACTCGCACAGCGAGAACACCAGCCTCGCCGCTGCCGGCATGGTCGGTGTGGGCTATGATTTCGGGCAGGTGGTTGCCGATGTCGGCTACCGCGCGCTCTATATCAACCGCATCCAGAACACCACGGCGGCCTACCCGTTCTCGATCGACGACAATTGGGTCCACGAAGTGCGCGGCACGGTCCGCTATCGCTTCAACTAAGCGGCTTGTGGCGGACCGCCACCTCCGCCCTGGCAAATTCGGGCCGGTGTCAGAAGACACCGGCCTTTTTCTTGGTGCCACTGGACCTTTCGCCCCTGCCAATGCTCAATAGCGGGCGGAGGAATTTTCACGATGCATATCCTGATTATCGGTGCCGCCGGCATGGTTGGCCGCAAGCTCACTTCGGCCTTGTTGGTCGCGGGCAGCGTCGGCGATGACCCGATCGAGAAGCTAACGCTGGCCGATGTTGTGGCGCCCGACGCGCCTGATACCAACATTCCCTGCAACACCCTGGCTGCCGATCTCTCGTCACGTGGCGTCGCCGAAAAACTGGTCGCCGACAGGCCGGATCTGATTTTTCACCTGGCAGCGATTGTGTCGGGCGAGGCCGAGGCCGATTTCGACAAGGGCTATGCCATCAATCTTGACGGCACGCGGTTCCTGCTCGAGGCCATCCGGCAGCAAGGGGTGAACGAACCCTATTGCCCGCGCCTCGTCTTCACCTCGTCCATCGCGGTTTTCGGCGAGCCCCTGCCCCCCGCCATCCCTGACGACATGGCCCATACACCCCTGACCAGCTATGGCACGCAAAAAGCCATTTGCGAGCTTTTGCTGGCCGACTATTCGCGTCGTGGCTTTGTGGACGGCATCGGCATTCGCCTGCCTACCATCGTCGTGCGCCCCGGCAAGCCCAACAAGGCCGCCTCGGGCTTTTTCTCCGGCATTATCCGCGAGCCGCTCAATGGCATGGAAGCCATTCTTCCGGTGGCCGACAGCGTCCGGCACTGGTTCGCCAGTCCCCGCGCGGCCATTGGCTTCCTGCGCCATGCCGCAACACTCGACACGGCCCCGCTCGGCCAGCGCCGCACCCTCACCATGCCGGGCCTGTCGGCAACCATTGCCGAGGAGGTTACGGCTCTCGAACGCTTTGGTGGCGCCGCAGCCACCAGGCTGATCCGCCGCGAACCCGATGAGACAATTGCCCGCATCGTTGCCGGCTGGCCGCAGAATTTCGACGCGCGGCGGGCCATGGAACTGGGCTTTGTCGCCGAGGCCAGCTTTGACGATATCGTCCGCGCCCATATCGAGGACGAATTGGGCGGGGTGACTGCCCGGGCCTGATCGAAACGCTTTTCACCAACAAGAACGCCGCGGATGACCGCGGCGTTCTTGCATTAATGGGCCTGAAAATCAGGCGCCGGTTACGCGCCAGATGACGTCGCCGACATCATCGGCCATCAACACCGAGCCATCGCTGGCCAGCGCCACGCCGACTGGACGGCCATAGGAATATTTCTCGTCGGGCGAGAGGAAGTTGCCCAGGATTTCGCGCGGCATGCCGACCGGCTTGCCATTCTGGAATTCGACAAAGGCCAGTTTGTAGCCGGACAGCGTGGAGCGGTTCCACGAGCCGTGCTGACCAATGGCCATGCCGGCCGGGAAGCCGGGCAGCGTGCCCTCGGGCAACCAGCACAGGCCCAGCGAAGCGGTATGGCCGCCCAGAGCAAAATCGGGCTGCGTGGCACTCGCCACCTTGGCTGCATCCTGCGGCACGCGATCGTCGACGACGCGATTCCAGTAGCAATAGGGCCAGCCATAAAAGCCGCCATCGACCACCGAGGTCAGATAATCCGGCGGGGTCTCGTCGCCCAGGCCATCGCGCTCATTGACCACGGTCCAGAGGTGACCACCTTCAGGCTCCCAGGCCATGCCGACCGGGTTGCGCAGGCCGGATCCGAAAATGCGCGACTGCCCGGTCGCCAGATCCAGCTCGTGGATACAGGCACGGTTTTCTTCCGCCGCCATACCGTGATCGCCGATATTGCTCAGCGAACCGACAGCGACATAGAGCTTGGAGCCGTCCTTGGACGCAATCAGATTGCGCGTCCAGTGTCCGCCCGGGATCAGGTCCATGATCTTCTTGCCGGGCGTCGTGATTTTGGTTTCACCGGCCACATAGGGATAGGCCAGCACCGCGTCGGAGGCGCCGACGTAAAGTGTGTCGCCAATCAGGGCGATACCGAAGGGCTGACGAACATTTTCGATATAGGCGTGGCGTTCCTCGGCCACGCCATCGCCATCCGCGTCGCGCAAGAGGGTAACGCGGTTGGGGCTTTTGCCCGCCGCCCGCGCCCGCTTCATGGTCGCATGCATGGCATGATCGAAAATGGAGCGCGGGCCTGACCCCTCTTCGCCCATGGATTCGGCCACCAGCACGTCGCCATTGGGCAGCACATGCATATTGCGCGGATGCACCAGGTCACGCGCAAAGGCATTGACCTTGAGCCCCGCTGCCGGGGTCGGCATGTGATTGCCTTCCCAGCCCTTGGCAGTCGGCATTTTCAGCGTCGGAATCTTGCCCTGCGGCTTGGGGTCGGGAATGGACGGCGTCGTACCGAAGGCATGCGGCTTGGGGCCGTCGCCCGAATGGCGGATGGCAACGGCGGCGCCGCCGACAAGGGCTACGAAGCGGGCGAATAGAGTAGGCTCGGCCATGGATCGTCTCGATTGTGGGATTTGAATCTGGAAGGTAACGCCAAGCTAATGGCTTTGCCCGCCAAGAACCAGACATTGGTATGATTTATTTGACAGCTTCGACAAATTCGATGCCCTCGCCCGAACAAAGGACGAAGGTCGGACTTAGGGTACCGGATCTGTGGTTTCGTTTTGCGCCGCAAGCGGATCCTCGATCACCAGGTCGCTGAGCTGAATGGCTTCCTCGTCCGCCACCACCGAAACGGCGGCGCTGGTACCAAGATCGAAGTTCTGCTTTTCTTCCTCCGGCAGGCCCTCGCGGCGCGCCAGCCGCACGGCAACGAATGCCACCAGAATGGCAAACACCAGCCCATTGGTGACGAAGATCCCGGCCGGGCCCAGAAGCTCGAAACTAAGCGAGGACACAAGGGGGCCTATGGTCGAGCCGATACCGTTGATCAGCAACAGGCCGGCGGACACCTCAACATAGTCCGCCCGGTCGGCAAAATCGAAAATATGGGCAGCCGCAATGGCATAGCAGGGCAGCAGCCCGGCCCCGAAGGCAAAGCCGATGGCCAGCCATGGCCAGGTGGCATAGGGCAGGACAACTAGCGCGCCGCCGGCAACAATCGAGAACAGCGCCAGCCCGATCAACACCTGGCGGCGGTCCATGGAGTCGGAAATCTTGCCGGCCGGCCATTGCAGAACCGCCCCACCCAGCACGGCCGCACTCATGAACAAAGCCGCGTCGCGGATACTGCCACTGGCTGCGCTGGCATAGGCCGGCCCGAGCGACCAGAACGACCCCGTCGCCATGCCGATCAGAAAGATGGAAACCGTGCCGGTGGGTGACAGGCGGAACATGCGCACGGGCCGGAACCGCACAATGGTGATCGGCGCCGGCTGGCTCGAGCGGGTCATCACGATGGGCACGGCCGCCAGCGAGACCAGCACCGAGGCGATGGAAAACAGCACAAAGCTGTCGGGCTGGAACAGCGTGACCAGCATCTGCCCCAGCGTAATGACGGTGAAATTGACCGTGACATAGATCGAAATCAGCGCGCCGCGTGTTTCATTGGTCGCCTGATCGTTGAGCCAGCTTTCCACCACCAGATAAAGCCCGGCCAGGCAAAATCCGGTGACCATGCGCAGGGCAATCCAGACCATGGATTCGACCCCGATCGGGTACCCCAGCGCGGCCGCCGAAGCGATCGAAACCAGCGCTGCGAAAGTGCGGATATGCCCGGCCCGCATGATCAGGCGCGGCGTCAGGACGCATCCCACCACGAAGCCAAGAAAATAGCCCGAACCCAGCAGGCCCACCTCAAGGGCGGAAAACCCTTCCAGCCCGCCACGAATGGGCAGCAGCATGACCTGCAGGCCATTGCCCATGATCAACAGCGCCACGCTGAGCAGAATGGCGCCTGCGGCCAGCATTGGAGAAAGGATCGTGCTCCCGGGCATGTTTGCCTGCCTTTATCCGCCCACTCGATTTGCCCCTGTGTTCCGGCCGGGCGATGCACCAGCACAGGTTTTGCGTTCTGATCATGCCTGCTTCGGGCCAATGCGCCAAATCAGACTTGAGTACCGCTATGGTGGCAGCGTTTCATGCTTTGAAGTCAACGATTTGACATAACACACGCCGTTGGCGACCTGGTTCGCCCCTGCAGCGGAAACAGCTGGTTTGAAACTCATAGTTTTCCAAATCATCATTGAAAATGCTTGGTTATTTTCGGCGAAGCGACGCGAAATGAATGACTGCCTGGACTCATAATTGAAAGAGAGCCGAATCAGGTCGACGGTCACGCTCTCTGGTTGTGGCTCAAAGAGACTGGTTTGCGGCAGAGCTGCGGGTCGGCAACAGGTACGACTCCCGGCTCTTTTCGTCGCGGCGGAGTGATTGCGCAAACAGCTACGCGAACGTCAGTTTGGGGGGGTGGAGAGTGGGAGGTCAGCTTTGCGATCCATCAACAGCGAAACCGGACGTTCCAGCCAACCGGCAAGCAGTGATCCAAAACCACGTCGACAAGAGCACTCAATTCTTCTTGGGATGCTCCCGCTGACATGGCCACGACGGCCATGCCAGTTGATGGGCTTCGGACCGCTTTAGCAGTGCAGCCGATCCACTGGCCGCCATGTATGAATAGTGGTTGCCCATGATGTTGGCGGAGCCCCTGGCCCACCCGTATTCAATCAGGTCGCCGTTGATCAGTTTGCCCGGGACGGTAAAAAGGTCGGCAATGCCGAGCGTGTCTCGGTTCTGGTGGTGCAACCATTTCGAAAACAACCCCGCCGTTGCCCACAAGCCACCATCGCCGATCGTAAGGGGCCGCCACGGCCCCATCAGAACAGCCTGAGGAAAATCGCTAATGTCACTCGCGATAAATCCCAGGCCATCCAAACCAGGCGGTTCGAAGAGGCGGGCGTTCGTGAAATGCGCGAAGTCACACCCGGCAACCTGCGCGATTATTTGCGCCAACAGAAAATACCCGAGATTGGAATACAGATAGGCTGTACCGGGCCTGGGGATGAGCTCGGGGATCCGCTGAAGGGCCGTCAGAACGAATGCATCGGTCCAGTCCTCATCGGTAGGCTCAACTTCTCCCGCTCCTGGCAGGCCTACGGTATGATGGGCTGGTGTGCCGTAATGTCCTCAGCCCATCCCGGCAAGTTCGGGAGGTAGTGTGCGACGGGCAAGTCTGGATCAAGCCGGCCCTCGCGCACCAAGACCGCAGCGGCCGCGCCCGTCATCTGTTTTGCGAGGCTTGCTGAATAGAAGCGATCGGTGGGACGGACCAATCCTCCGTCCAACCTCTTCACCTGGCCAGTGCCGAAGTTCAAGTATGACTAACCAGTCGTCTTAGCTGCCTCGTGATCTTCAGCACGGCCAAAGCTTCGACGCCAGCCCACAGGCACTGCTTGGAGTCAGTCAGCCAAAGGCAGCAGTCGGATCAGCGCCTTGACGGCAACTTCGTAGCCATAGGCCCCAAGGCCTGCGATCACTGCGTTGGCGCGCATGGAGACATAAGAGCGATGGTAGATCGGCTCTCTCTTGTGGATGTTGGAGATATGCAGCTCGATAACCGGGCCCTCCACCATTTTCAAAGCATCCAGAAGAGCCAGTGAAGTGAAGGTGAAGGCTGCTGGATTGATCACAATCCCGGCGCCCTCGTCGATCGCCTCGTGAACCAGACCGATGAGTTTTTCTTCGCTATTGGTCTGGTGAAATATGACGCCGCGTTCGTCGGCCGCGGCCCTGCACATGGCCTCCACCTCGGCCAGTGTCGTCGTGCCGTAAATGTGCGGCTCGCGCTTTCCCAAGCGATTGAGATTAGGGCCGTTGAGAACGTAGATGGGCTTCATTTCATATCCTTCGGATTAACCCTGGTAGCCAAACAAACGCGGCAACCACAGCACTGTTTCGGGCACGAAGGTGAACAGCATAAGCGCGGCAAGCAGCACAGCCAGGAACGGCAGCGTATCGCTCACAATGTCCTTGAGTTTGGCGCCCGAGACCGTCTGCATCACGAAAAGTAGCATGCCATAGGGCGGGGTTATCAGGCCGATCATCACATTGACGACCACGACGACGCCGAAATGCACCAGGTCAATGCCCAAAGCGGCAGCCGAGGGCACCAGAACTGGGATGATGATCAGGATGATCGCCGTGCCTTCCAGAACGCAGCCGAGCAGCAGCAGAACCACATTGACGAAGATCAAAAACATCACTGCGTCGAGATTCCATTGCGTCAGCACGGCGCTAAGCGAGGCCGGAATGTTTTCGACTGTGACCACATAGTTGAGCACCAACGCGCCAGCGATCAGCATGCCGATCGAGACAGTGGTTTTTGAGCTAACCACCAGCGACGAGTAAAAACTCTTCCAACTGATGGAGCGATAGAGCACGATCGAGACGATGAGCGCGTAGGCAGCGGCGACGGCAGCGGCCTCGGTGGGGGTGGTGACACCGCTATAGATGCAGAATAGCAGCACGACAGGCATCATCAGGGCCGGCAGCGACTGCCAGGTAATTTTGGGCAGTTGCCGCAGCGGCACCGGTGCTTCAATAGGAAAGTTGTGTTTCTTGGCCTTGTAGAAAATGATCAGGGCCAATGAGAGCCCCATGATCAGGCCGGGTATGATCCCACCCATGAACAGGTAGCCAATGGAGGCGTCGGACACCAGGGCGTAGAGCACCATGGGGATGGATGGTGGAATGATCGGTCCGATCACCGCCGACGCCGCCGTCAAGGCAGCAGCGAAGGAATTAGGATATTTCCCGTCGCGGGTCATCAGCGAATGCACCAGCTTGCCGGTCCCGGCGGCGTCGGCAATCGCCGAGCCCGACATGCCCGCAAAAACTATCGACTGCAGCACATTAACCAGTGCCAACCCACCCCGGAAGCGGCCGACCACGGCATTACACCAGACCAATAGCTTGTCTGACAGAGAGCCGATATTCATGAACTCGGCGGCCAGAATGAACAAGGGCACGGCGAGGATGATGTAATTGGCGTACATGCGGTTGAGGAACTGCTCAGCCACGATCCCCATGTCGAGACCGTTGAGAAGCAGATAGAGGATCGAGCCGCCGATCATCGACAAGCCAATCGGCAGCCCCAGAACGGCCAGCACTAGAATGGCGGCGATACAGAGAAAGAAGGGGTCGGTGAACAGTTCCATTATTGGGCCTCTTCCTGCTCTTCTCGTCCCCAAACTGCCACACCCGCGCGCCAGACATATCGGATCAGCGTCACCACGGCGAAAACGATGAAAATGGAATAGACGTAGTCGTAGCGGATCTTGAGATAGGCGGTCTTTTCGACCTTCATGAACAAGATGTAGTCGACAATGGCAGGCAATGCGGTGGCCAGCAGGGCAACAATGACCAATGCACTGATCACCGTCATCACGCGGCGCGTCTTGGTGCCGACTGCCGAATAGACAACGTCGAGCCGGACGTCGTCGCGGTCACGCAACACAAAGGCGGCGCCGAACAGGACGATCCACACCCACAAGATAGCGCTGATCTCATGCGCCCAACCTGTCGGCAATTGCAGCACGTAGCGAAACACGATTTGGATGATGAAGGCGAAGAACATCGCGCCCAGCATAAATGCCAGAATGTTTTCGGCTCTTTTGGACAACCAGCGTCCAAGCTGGATCAGGCCGGCCATGTCGTCCTCCCCGTCGATAGCCATGGGGGCACGCTATCGCCGTCGTCTCTGTATGAGAAATGCAAAAATGGGTGCCGCTCAATGGCGGCACCCGAACGCGTAATTACAGCGCGTTGATGGCGTCGAGCGCGCCTTCCGGCCAATCCTTGGCCAGATCGGATTCGAGATACTTCTGCTGCGCATAAGTGCGGAAGGCATCCTGATCGGGCTCATAGATATCCAGGCCGACGCTCTTGAAGCGGTCAACCAGTTCAGCCTCGCGCTTCAGGTGCTCTTCCTGGCTGAAGTCGATGGCAACCGTGGCAGCGGCCTGGAAGGATTCCTGCTGTTCCGGGGTCATGGCGTCCCAGGCAGAGTTGCTGATCACCAGAAGGTCGAAACCAACCAGGTGTGAGGTCAGGACAATCTGGTCCATGACTTCGTAGAACTTCATGTTCTCAACGTTTGGCAGCGGGTTGTCCTGGCCGTCGATGGCACCGGTCTGAAGACCTGTATAAACCTCGGCATAGGCCATTGGCGTTGGGTTGGCACCCAGCGACGTGCCCAGGAACTGCCAAGCATCGCCGCCCGGCATGCGCAGCTTGATGCCGGCCATGTCCGCTGGGGTTGCGATCTTCTTGTCACCGCGCAAGCCAACCTGACGGGCACCGAAATAGGTCGGCCCGAGAATCTTGATGCCGAGCTGGTCTGACGCCATCTGCTTGAATTCAGCACCCACTTCGCTGTCAAAGAAAGCACGCAGGTGGGCAGCGTCCCGGAACAGATAGGCCGAGGTTAACAGCGACCAGGCGGGAATCTGGTTGGAGATGTCCTGAGGAGCAACGTTGCCCAATTCCAGGTTGCCACGTTGCAGCGCTACCAGCTCGGTACCCTGCGCAAACAGAGTTGCCCCGTAGTAGGGCTCAACAGTGGCAAAGTCCGCAACCTGCGATGAGAGCAGGTTGATCATTTCAGCGCGAATGTCCTGTTCCGAAAACACCGCAGAAAAGCGCAGCGTTGGATTATCCTGGGCAAGCGCCGGGAAGGCAGCTGCCAGCAGCAGGCCACCCACCATAAGGGCGCGACGCGAAAGCGAAATAGTCATCAATCTTCCTCCCTGGAATGTCTCGCATTCCACTTCTGTTACCTTCGAGAGCCGAAGCCATTGCGGCCCGGCATGATGCCGTTGCGGGTCTTCACTCCCATCGAACGGATGCGCTCCGACACTGAAAACCTCCCGTCATCGGGCTGAATACACTTTGTACGAAATGGTTCGTTCATGTCAATGGCGAGAATTTGGCACTGAAAGTCAGCTTCCCATTCCTCACTTGAACTGGTAAATATCAGACGATATTCATTTCGTCAGATAAATTTGATTATGTCCAGATACGATCTTTCGCAATCTGTCGGCGCCGCCACCTATCAACGCATGCGTCAGGACATCATTGCCTGCCGCCTTCGCCCCGGAGACAAACTGCGGCTGGAGGGGCTTCGGGAACGCTATGATGCAGGGGTTAGCACGCTACGAGAGATTCTGAGCCGACTGGCCAGCGAGTCACTTGTGGTCGCGGAGGGGCAGAAGGGGTTTGCGGTTGCGCCCGTCACGCTGCAGGACTTGCGTGAAATCGCCGACCTCAGATTACTGCTCGAAAGCCACGCCCTCGCCCTTTCCCTGGCAGCGGGCGACCTGGAATGGGAAGGCCGCGTCGTCGCGGCGCATCACAAGCTGGCGGCCACTGAAAAGAAGTTGTTGGCAGGGCAGGAACGCCAGACGGTCAACTGGGTGCGATACGACTTCGCCTTTCACAACGCTCTCATCTCGGCATGCGGGTCACAGGTGCTCCTTGACCTGCATGCCGCAACGTTTGATCGCTTTCTGCGCTATCATATGTGGGCAGCCAGCTTCCGCGGTGCCGGCGTGGTCGATGACCATCAGGTGCTGTTCGAAATGGCGATCGCCCGCGATGTCGATGGCGCACTGACCATGTTGGCCGGCCACGTCAATAGTGGCGTGGAGCATGTGCTGTTGACTGGCAGGCTGGACAATTAGGCATTTGCCGCAAAAGTCTTGCTCATTTCCGCGCTGTCCGGATCAATATCGGTGAACAGACGAAAGGCACGAGCCGCTTGGTAGATGGCCATTCCGCCGCCGGGCAATGTGCGGCATCCAAGCCTCGAGGCCTGGCGGATCAGTTCGGTTTCGCGCGGAAAGTAGATTATGTCGGCCAGCCATTGATGCGGACCAAGGATTGCCGGATCGAAGGGCATGCCCGGCAGCTTCTCCATCCCAACGGGTGTGGCATTCACCACGCCGGCCGCATGGCCGATCACTTCCCCCAGTTGGTCGGGCATAAGGGCCTGGGTGCGAGCATTGCTGGTTCGCGCGATATGAGTGGCCAGATTTTGTGCCCGTGCGGCGTCGGCATCGACGATGTCGAGTGAAGTGGCGCCAAGTTGGACCAGGGCATGAGCAATGGCCGCGCCGGCGCCCCCTGCCCCGACCTGCACGACATGGTCCATCTGTACCGCACCAAGGCCGGCGCGGACACTTTGGGCAAAGCCCCAGCTATCGGTGTTGTGTCCCATGCAGCCGCCATGCCTCAACACGACCGTATTCACGGCGCCAATCAGATCGGCTTCCGGCGACAAATCATCGAGCAAGGGCAGAATAGCTTGTTTGAAGGGATAGGTGATGTTCAGCCCTGAATAGCCACGCTCCCTGACTGCGGCCAGCATGGCATCAAGATCGTTGTCTTCGAGGCCAAGGCGGTCGAAGTCGATCAAGTCGTAGCGGTAGTGGAGGCCGTGCCGTCCCCCTTCAGCTTCGTGCATAGCCGGTGTGAGCGACGAACCAATGCCCCGCCCGAATAAGCCGACCCGCACGCCACTGTCTTGTGTACCAGCAAAACCGGGGCGCGC
Organism: Devosia sp.; assembly: GCA_040218355.1. GTDB lineage: Bacteria > Pseudomonadota > Alphaproteobacteria > Rhizobiales > Devosiaceae > Devosia. Next base: position 562,264 of record JAVJRP010000022.1, read on the forward strand.
CGCATCAACGATCGCGAAGGCGTTTCGAACGCGATCACCTTGTTTAGTCACCGAGAAGCTCCCTGGCGGAAAACTCTCCGCCCTTGTTTTCATACACCCCTCGCCATTAGAAGAACGTGAGGGCACCTTCTCCACAATGTACGAACTGGTTAGTTCGGTCAATTCGGAGAGTATTGGAAAGGCATTTATTCCCGATGGCGGAAATGGGGTCGGATGTGAAAAAGGCAGGGCGCAGGACGCCTGCGCGCCAGCAAGACCCGGAGGGAACACGGGCCAACATTATCGAAGTGGCCAGCCAGGAATTTGCCCTCAACGGCCTTTCAGGCGCCCGGATCGACGAAATTGCCGCCAAGACGCGCTCCTCCAAGCGGATGATCTACTACTATTTCGGCGACAAGGAAGGGCTTTACCTCAGCGCATTGGAAGCTGCTTATGCCACGGTGCGGGAAGGTGAGGCTGAACTTGATATTGCCGGGCTTCCACCCGTCGACGGGATGCGGCGCCTGGTGGAATTTACTTTCGACCATCATCACCAGCATGAGAACTTCATTCGCATGGTGATGATCGAGAACATCCACCATGGGCAATATCTGGAACGGTCAGGCGTCGTGCGAGAACTGAACGTCACAGCGATTGCCCGGATCGAGGCGCTTTACGAGCGCGGCGTCAGCGAGGGGCACTTTCGGCCGGGACTGGATCCGCTGGAAATCCATTGGCAAATCAGCGCACTTTGCTTCTTCAACGTCTCGAACCGGGCTACATTCTCACAACTGTTCGCACGTGACTTCGGCAGTCCAGAGATGCAGAAAAAGCTCAAGCAGAATACCAGCGAAATGGTCCTGCGCTATCTGGCACGCGAAGCTGCACCCAACAGGCTCTGAACTCCATCAGGAAGGGGAGCGAAGACCTGTCAGCGTCACTTAGCAGATGTCGCGTTGACCATATTCTGTCACATCGATACATTGTACGAACTGGTTCGTTCAGGATTGTATCATGAAGACGTCTATCGCCACGGTTTCCATCAGCGGAGACCTTCGGGAGAAGCTAGAAGCCATTGCCGCGGCGGGATTTGACGGGGTGGAAATTTTCGAGAACGACTTTCTCTCCTTTGACCGCAGTCCGGCCGAGGTGCGGCGCATGGCGTTGGACCTTGGCCTAGAAATTACCCTCTTCCAGCCGTTTCGGGATTTCGAGGGCCTGCCAGAGTTGCAACGGGCGCAAGCCTTTGAGCGGGCCGAGCGGAAGTTCGATCTCATGGAAGAACTTGGTGCGCCGCTCATGCTGGTCTGCTCCAACGTGGCGCCGGCGGCGCTCGGCGGCATTGATCGCGCGGCGGCCGATTTCCACGAACTGGGAGAGCGGGCACGCAAACGCGGCCTGAAAATTGGCTACGAAGCTCTTGCTTGGGGGCGGCATATCAACGACCACCGCGACGCCTGGGAAATCGTACGCAGGGCCGATCACCCCAATGTTGGCGTCATTCTCGACAGCTTCCACAGCTTGTCGCGCCGCATCAATTCCGATTCGATCCGCGCCATTCCCGGCGACAAAATTTTCATCGTACAACTGGCCGACGCACCGGCGCTTGATATGGACCTGCTCTACTGGAGCCGCCACTTCCGTAACATGCCGGGAGAGGGCGACCTCCCTGTCGTTGACTTTGCCCGCGCCGTGGTGGCCACCGGCTATGATGGCCCATTCTCGCTGGAAATCTTCAACGACCAGTTCCGTTCAGGCTCACCGCGCGCCATTGCCCAGGACGGACATCGATCGCTCGTCTTCTTGATGGACGAGGTCAAGACGGCTGAGCCCGAGCTGTCTCATAGTTTGCCGATATTACCGCCGCGAAGAACGGTGAAAGGCGTCTCCTTCATCGAATTTACGGCCGATGAAGCCGAAGCGCAGAGCCTTCGGTCGATGCTCCGGCAATTGGGATTTGCGTTTACCGGCCGCCATAAAACCAAGAATGTGGAGCGCTTCACCCAGGGCGACATCAACATTGTCGTCAACACCGAGCGCGAAGGGCTGGCCCACGCTGCTTACGTGACACACGGCACGTCGGCCTATGCAATGGGTCTTCTGGTCGATGACGCCCAGGCGGCGCTGGACCGCGCCAAAGCGCTGGGTGCCCAGCCCTTTCTGCAGGGTGTTGCGCCGGGAGAACTGGCGATCCCCGCAGTGCGGGGTGTCGGCGGCGGGATCCTTTATTTCCTCGATGACCACTCCGACCTAGCAAAGGTCTGGGACATCGAGTTCGAGCCGCTTCCCCCGCAGACTGGTGGTGCCGGGCTAATCGGATTCGATCATGTCGCGCAGACGATGAATTATGAGGAGATGCTCACATGGATTCTCTTCTACCGCTCGATTTTCGACGTGGACAAAGGACCAATCGTTGACGTCATCGACCCGTCAGGCCTGGTGCGAAGCCAGGTCATCTCCAATGAGACCGGCACTTTGCGCCTGACCCTCAACGGAGCGGAGAGTCACCGGACTCTGGCGGGCCGGTTCATCGCAGAAACCTTCGGATCAAGCGTTCAGCACATTGCCTTTGCGTCCAACGACATTTTCGCCACCGCCGCGAAACTTCAGGAAAACGGCCTGGTCACTTTGGAAATCTCGCCAAACTACTATGCCGACCTGGAAGCGCGGCTTGGACTGGGGCCTGAGGCCATAGCCGAGTTGGAAAGCGCAAATCTACTTTATGACCGGGACGAGAAAGGTGAGTATTTTCAACTCTATTCAGCCAATTTCGGCGATGGCTTCTTCTTTGAAATTGTCCAGAGAAAAGGGGCCTATGCAGGCTTTGGCGCAGTCAACGCGCCGTTCCGCATCGCCGCGCAGAAACGTGCATCTCGCCCTGCCAGCGTTCCACGAAGGTAAGGCGCTGACGGCGACCTCCAAGTCACTCGCCTGCAATCACCCGGCGTCTTTACTATTGCCAAGCCGTTGGGCATCAGGCTTGAGAACAAAGTTGGCTGACACCAGGGTTCCACGGGATGCCGGAAACTCGTCCTTCAATGCCTCACCCCTTCGGGCTGCCTGGCGCACATCTCGTTTCAAAAGCGCGTCCCATTGAAATGGGAGGTTTTGGGCATTCGCCGATAGAGACTGAACGACCGTATTGGGTCGCGTTGCTGCTCGGCCGGTTATGGAAGCCCCCTGCCCCACAATCCTCCACGCCAGCGCTTTAAGCGGGGCCGGTTTCTGACCTTTGGCTTTTGGTGCATACAAAGGCAAACCTGACATATTGCAAAGCCAAATGCCGCGCAGTCGCTCAACCGTTCCTCTCCCGGGGCACTCTAGGTCTGGAGATCTTGTCCCCTCGCAACCACTGACCGCCGATATATTCCAACGCTGCTCACCTCAGGCGGAAAAGTTCTGCGTACACCGGCAGCCCGAAGGGCATCGGACATCCCCGGCGCGGTCGTTCGCCACTTCTTTCGGAGGGCGGTCAAGCTCACATAGGTGCGACTGAACTGCTCTAGATCAGCTCGACGCGCAGACAGCTGCATGCGTTGATTGACAGGGTTCATGCCAACCTCGGCCCGCAGTGCGCCAGACCGCATGATATTGCGCATCGCGGTGATATTGACTGCGACGCTGCGGGCGCAATCTTCAGCGCTGACCAGATCACCGTTCTATCTATCCACCATGGCCGCACGAACCTCATCGACTTGGAGCAGTACGTCCCGCAGCGTTGGCATTCCTCCAGGCTGGAACGCGCGTCTGATACGAGCGTCTGCCAGGGCTTCGATGATTGCGCTGGGCTGCCGGCAGGTTTTCAAATCCGCCTCCCAGATATTGACCAGACCGATCTGGCGGCGTTTCACACGGACGTTTGTCGTGGTGAGGCGGTCCAAGAAGTTATCCAGATCCTCGCGCCGAAAGTACCGACGAGGTTTCAGGTCGGCCGAAGGCCGTGTGAAGAACGGCTGGATCACGCCGCCTTCGTCGGAGAGTTTCACCAACTGCTGGGGCATAAGGGCCAAGTGTTTTGCCGCTGAAACCAGATTCAGGCTCCCTTCGAACTGCTCAAGGAGCGGTCGAAATTCGCTCAGATCTATTGGCACAGAATTACTTTGCCTTGCGCTTTCGGCAGCAGATTCAGTTCGGTCAGGATCGACCGCATAACGCGATCAGAGATCCCAAATTGTTTCCCGACTGAAAATATGGTCGGTGGAATTGGAGGGTGCGGCGATCAAGCTGTGCACTCTTTTTTGCTCGACGAGTTCTCTTCTGCGGACTCCGATAGGCCAATCCTCGCACCAGAAAACATGCTCCAAAAAAGGCTAACTCATTGAAATAACGCGCCTCGGGGCTCGGTATGTGTAGCCAAAACATCAAAATATGAGTTTCAAACCAACAGCTCAATGTGGCGAGAATCCAATTGACGCCGCTTGGCCCGGGGCGTATTGGCGGCCTCAGGACATCTCGCCCTAACGCGAGACAATAGGCCTGGGAGGGCCGCTAGATATGGCTGATACGCCCCAAACCGCACCGGCGGTCAAACCGGCTAATCCAAATTTCTCGTCGGGTCCGTGCTCCAAGCGTCCAGGTTGGACGATTGATGCGCTTGCCGGCGCGCTGACCGGCCGCTCGCATCGCGCCAAGCCCGCCAAGGCGCGCATCCAGCAGGCCATCGACCTGACCCGCGAACTCCTGCAGGTCCCAGCCGACTATCGCATCGGCATTGTCCCCGCTTCCGACACTGGCGCCGTGGAAATGTTCCTCTGGAGCGCCTTGGGCGCCCGTGGCGTTGACATGCTGGCCTGGGAAAGCTTCGGCGCCGGCTGGGTCACCGATGTGCAAAAACAGCTCAAGCTCGACGATGTCCGAGTGCTCGACGCCCCCTATGGCGAACTGCCGGACTTGACCCAGGTCGATTTCACCCGCGATGTCGTGTTCACCTGGAACGGCACCACTTCGGGCGTCCGCGTGCCCAATGCCGACTGGATTCCGGCTGATCGTGAAGGCCTGACCATTTGTGACGCCACATCGGCCGCTTTCGCGCAGAACCTCGATTTCGCCAAGCTCGACGTCGTCACCTTCTCCTGGCAGAAAGCGCTGGGCGGTGAAGCGGCCCATGGCGTGCTGATCCTCTCGCCTCGCGCTGTCGAACGGCTCGAAAGCTACAAGCCCGACCGTCCGCTGCCCAAGATCTTCCGCATGACCAAGGGCGGCAAGCTGATCGAAGGCATCTTCAAGGCCGAAACCATCAATACTGTCTCGATGATCTGCATCGAGGACGCGGTCGATGCCATGCAATGGGGCGTCGAAATCGGTGGACTGAAAGCCATGCAGGCCCGCGCCGACGCCAATGCCAAGGTGCTGGCCGATTGGGTCGCCAAGACCGACTGGGTCGATTTCCTCGCCAAGAACGAGAGCGAGCGCTCCAATACCTCGGTCTGCCTGGTCATCTCCGATCCGGACATCAACGCGCTCGACGCCGACGCACAGGCCGCTTTTGCCAAGGCCATCGTGTCGCGGCTCGACAAGGAAGGTGTGGCCTATGACATCGGCGGCTATCGCGACGCCCCGACCGGCCTCCGCATCTGGGCCGGCTCGACTGTCGAAGCATCCGACCTCGAAAAGCTGACCCCGTGGCTGGACTGGGCTTTCGCCCAGGAAAAGGCCGCACTCAAGGCCGCCGCGTAACACAATACCCCCACCCTTGATCCCTCCCCACAAGGGGGAGGGAGACGATGAACTCGGAGCGCCGTGCTTGCGCATCCCTCCCCTCGATGGGGAGGGCAGAGGGTGGGATGATCTCGCAACGCACGTAAAATTCCAAGGATTGCCCAAATGCCCAAAGTTCTCGTTTCCGACAAGCTGAGCCCCACCGCCGTCCAGATCTTCAAGGACAATGGCGTCGAGGTCGACTATTTGCCCGATCTGGGCAAAGACAAGGACAAGCTGTTTGAAGTCATCGGCCAATATGATGGCCTGGCCATCCGCTCGGCCACCAAGGTGACCGAAAAGATCCTCTCGGCCGCCACCAATCTCAAGGTCATCGGCCGCGCCGGTATCGGTGTCGACAATGTCGATATCCCAGCCGCGACCAAGAAGGGCATCATCGTGATGAACACGCCCTTCGGCAATTCCATCACCACCGCCGAGCACGCCATTGCCATGATGATGGCCCTGGCCCGCCAGCTTCCCGAGGCCGACGCCTCGACCCGCGCCTCCAAGTGGGAGAAGAACCGCTTCATGGGCGTGGAAGTTACCCACAAGACGCTGGGCCTGATTGGTGCGGGCAATATCGGCTCGATCGTGGCCGACCGCGCCCAGGGCCTCAAGATGAAGGTCATTGCCTATGACCCGTTCCTGACCCCCGAACGCGCCGTGGATCTGGGTGTGGAAAAGGTCGAACTCAATGACCTGCTCGCCCGCGCCGATTTCATCACCCTCCATACGCCGCTGATCGACGCCACCCGCAATATTCTTAACGCCGAAACCCTCAGCAAGACCAAGAAGGGTGTGCGCATCGTCAATTGCGCCCGTGGCGGCCTGATCGATGAAACCGCGCTTTATGAGGCCCTCAAGTCCGGTCAGGTCGCCGGTGCGGCGCTCGACGTGTTCCTTGAGGAGCCAGCCCAGAACAACCCGCTGTTCGAACTGCCCAACGTGATCTGCACCCCCCATCTTGGCGCGGCTACAACCGAAGCACAGGAAAACGTTGCGCTGCAGGTGGCCGAGCAGATTTCGGCCTATCTGATGACCGGCGAGATCACCAATGCGCTCAACTTCCCGTCCATCTCGGCCGAGGAAGCCCCGATCATCACGCCCTGGGTCAAGCTCGCCGAGGCTCTCGGCTCTTTTGCCGGCCAGCTTACCGAAACCGCCATTTCGGGCATCAAGCTCGAATTTGAAGGCACCCCGGCTGGCCTGAACACCCGCCCCATGGTGGCCGCCGCGATCAATGGTGTCTTGAAGCCCTCGCTGGGCGACATCAACATGGTTTCGGCCCCCCAGATCGCCAAGGATCGCGGCATTGTGGTGGAAACCACCAATCGCGACCAGCAGGGCGCCTATGAAGGCTATATCCGCCTGACCGTGACCACCGAGCGCCAGACCCGTGGCGTTGCCGGCACGCTGTTCGCCAATGGCAAGCCGCGCATCATCCAGGTCAAGGACATCAACATGGAAGCGGAAGTCACCCCGCACATGCTCTATGTCACCAATGAGGACAAGCCGGGCCATATCGGGCGCCTGGGCACCATTCTGGGCACGCTCGGGATCAACATCGCCAACTTCAACCTCGGCCGCGCCGACGTGGGTGGCGACGCCATTGCCCTGGTCTCCATCGACGGCACCCTGGACGACGCCCAGCTCGACCAGATCGCCAAGCTCGAAGGCGTCAAGCAGGCCAAAGCGCTCAAGTTCTGAGCTGCGGCGGCCTCATAAAGTACACCTATTGGGCGTCCCGCCATTCATATCGCGGGGCGTCCAACTTATCCTTGTAGTTATTACGAACGCGCCGCGCCTCGTCGAGGACCTCTACTGCCTGCTGCACCTTGGCCTCCTCGCCGTCAAAGACGATTCCCCCGGTTACCCGCGCATAGCTGCCTGTCGCCGCAAGGACCGAAATGAGCTCTCGAAAATCCCCGCCAAAATAGAAGGACATGGCGTACTGCCAGGGGCCCCCAACATCCCAACCTTGCTCGCTGAGTTCGCTGACAAGGGCGGCACAATCTTCGTGGTAGACTTCAAATCCTGTTCCCGCCCCATCCAGTCGAACAGGGAGGAAACCACTCAACTCCTCGAAAACCGCTGATTGGTGGAGCAGCAGGTCAAAGCCGTCCGCTTCAAGTCCAGCCTGCCACTCGAGCATGGACGCGGTCCGGTTGGAAAATACAATCATCATCATCGACATGAGCATCTCCTTCGAACAAAGAAGGAACACAGCGACAGGCCAATGGCAATTACGGAGAACTGCGTAGAGAGCCGCGCCGCGCCGCCCATTCGGCCAGCAGGATGCCGCTGACGATGATGGCGGCGGCGATGAAGTGATAGGCTTCGAGCGTTTCGCCCAGAATGATCACCGAGCCCAATGTCCCGAACACCGGAATAAGGTTGTGGCTGGGCGCTGCGCGATTGGCGCCGACCAGTTCGACCCCGCGCGCATAGGCCACCTGACTGAACATGGATGGGAAGACCGCCACATAGGCGATGACGGCCCAGACCACCGGCGGCGCCGAGGTGAGCGTGGCCACCTGCCCCAACCCGCCTGGGGAAAACGCCAGCATGACGACGGACGTGATCGCGGCGCCGGAAAAGCTGACGGCCATGAAGCTCAGAATGTGCATTTTCGGGCGGAAGCGCAGGGCCAGCGTGTATGTCGTATAGGCCAGGCACGCCAGCATGACGAAACCGTCGCCCGCATTGATGTCGAGCGTCAGGATACGCAGGAGATCGCCATGCGTGGCCGTCAGCACCACCCCCGTGATGGCCAGCAAGACCCCCAGGATCTGGATGAACTGCGCCCGCACCCGGAACAGTATGAAATTGGCCCCCAGGATCAGCATGGGCAGCGAGCCCTGCTCGATCGCCGAATTGACCGCCGTGGTGGTCTGCAGCCCGAGATAGAGAAAGCCGTTGAACAGCGCATAGCCGACCGCGCCATAGGCCATCAGAACCGGCCATTGCCGGCGCACCACGCCCCAGTCGCCCTTGAGATGGGGCCAGGCGAAGGGCAGAATGAAACTGGTGGCCAGAACGCAACGGCTGGCCAACAGCAGAAAGGGGTCGATTTGCCCCACTGTCAGCTTGGCCGCCACCACATTGCCCCCCCAAAACAAGGGGGCCAGGACCAGGAGCAGATAGGGTTGTTCCAGAACGCGGGCGAAAAAGCCGCTACTTTGCTGTGGTTGCGGCTTTGTCATCGTCGCCCGGGTGATGTATGGACAATCGGACTTATCAGTTATTCGGCCGTAATCAAACCCGACAAAGGTGGCCGGGGGGACTTCACGTCCAATCATCGTTGGGACCGACGCGTCGTGTGCGGTCCCGTTTATGTGCCTGCTTTGGGGAAGACTGAAATATGGCGAATGTGGTTGTCGTCGGCTCGCAATGGGGCGACGAGGGCAAGGGCAAGATCGTGGACTGGCTTTCGGAGCGCGCCGACGTTGTGGTGCGCTTCCATGGTGGCCACAATGCCGGCCATACGCTGGTCATTGACGGGGTCAGCTACAAGCTGGCGCTGCTGCCCTCGGGCCTGGTCCAGGGCAAGCTCTCGGTCATCGGCAATGGCGTGGTGGTGGATCCGCACCACTTTGTCGAGGAAATGGCCAAGCTGCGCGCCCAGGGTGTCAACATCACCCCCGAAGTGCTGCGCGTGGCCGACAATGCCCCGCTGATTCTCTCGCTGCACCGCGAGCTCGACGGCATTCGCGAAGACGCCAATTCCGGCCTCAAGATCGGCACCACCCGTCGCGGAATCGGCCCGGCCTATGAGGACAAGGTGGGCCGCCGCGCCATTCGCCTTATCGACCTTTCCGAGCCTGAAACGCTCATGCCCAAGATCGAGCGGTTGTTGACACACCACAATGCGCTCCGGCGCGGCATGGGGCTAACCGAGATTTCGGCCGAGACCATCCACCACGAGCTGACCACCATCGCTGCCGAAATCCTGCCCTTCATGGACCAGGTCTGGCGCGTGCTGGACCAGAAGCGCCGCGAGGGTGCACGTATCCTGTTCGAAGGCGCGCAGGGCGCCCTGCTCGACAATGACCACGGCACCTACCCCTTCGTCACCTCGTCCAATACCGTTGCCGGGCAGGCCGCGGCCGGATCTGGCCTGGGTCCTACGGCCATTGACTATGTGCTGGGGATCACCAAGGCCTATACCACCCGCGTGGGCGAGGGCCCCTTCCCGTGCGAACTCGATGATGAAATTGGCAAGCACCTGGCCGTGGTCGGGCGCGAAGTCGGCGTCAATACCGGGCGGCCGCGCCGCTGCGGCTGGTTCGACGCGGTTCTGGTGCGCCAGACAGTCAAGACCTCGGGAATCACCGGCATCGCCCTGACCAAGCTCGACGTGCTCGACGGCCTCAAGGAGATCAAGGTCTGTGTCGGCTATGAGCTGGACGGATCACGCATTGATTATTTGCCTGCCTCAATGGGGGCACAGGCGCGGGTTAAGCCGATTTACGAGACGCTCGAAGGGTGGTCCGAAACCACTGCGGGTGCACGAAGCTGGGCCGAATTGCCGGCCCAGGCGGTCAAATATGTCCGCTATATCGAGGAACTGATCGGTGCCCCTGTCGCCCTGTTATCCACCAGTCCGGAACGTGCAGACACCATCTTGGTCGTTGACCCATTCCAAGACTGACAAATTTTGCTAAAAGACTGCGCTGTCAGAGTGAGTACCAAGTAGCCCATGGCGGATTACAAGGAGCTGTTGCGTCGGGCCATCTCGGCGCTGCCGGAGAATAACGGGGCCGCGCGTCGCGCGGTCTATGAAAAGGCGCGTTCGGCCCTTGTCGGGCAATTGCGCGCCATTCAGCCCCCTCTTCCGGCACGCGATATCACCCAGCATCGCCTGCAGCTTGAGGATTGCATTCGCCAGGTCGAACAGGAGGCCAGCGAGGCGGTTATCAGCCTCGGGCGCGATGGCCCTCTGGCCGCGCGCCCGGCCGCACCTCAGCCCCGCCCGACCCCCGCCGCGCCGGCCGAGCCCGAGCCAGAGGCAGAGGACGAGCCCGGAGCAGTATCTGAGCCGGAGCCGGAACCCCTGGCCGCATTTACGCCGGAAGCCGAGCCGCTAGAGCCCGAAGAGACTAACGCACCATCGCTTAAGGATGACGCATCGGATCTGGGCACCGACGAGCCCGTTGCCGATCCCGCTCTTGAGCCTGTCACCAATGCTGCCGAGGAAATGCCGGCTGCACCGGAACCCGCTCCAGAACCCGAGCCTGAACCGGCCAAGACCCCATCGATCGAAGACATTATCGCCCAGGCCGCTGAAACCGGCGGCGTGACCGTTTCGCGTGACCCCGACACCGGGCGAGACGACAAGACGCCGGCGGCAGAAAAGCCGCAACCGCCCGTCGAACCGGAGCGGCCGGTCAAAACCTATTCCTTCTCGCGCCGCGACGCTATTACCGGCGAGACAGCCAGCAAGGGCAACACGATCACGCCGTCCTCGCTTGCACCGCGCATCGAACCCGTCATGGGCAGCACTGCGCTCGCCAGCCAGCCGGCCAACGCCGAACCGGTCCTGATCGATCCGCCTTTGCCCGTCGACCCGGCGCTCTCCAGCGTGCGAGAAGTCGAGGTGGAACAGGACGATGCCCGCGCGGCCGAAGGGGCCATCGAGCGGGCCATCGAAACCTTGGATCGCGAAGCACGCGGCGAAATAACGCCATCCCAGCCGCACCAGGCAGAGACCATCTCATCCGCCGAAGAGCCAAGTCAGGACGGCGATACCAGCTTTGCCCCGGCTGATGCGGAGCGTCGCACCGGAACCGGGCTGACCATTTTTCTGATTGTCTTCGCCTTGCTCCTTACCGGTGTCGGCGGCGCCGGCTTCTGGGCCTGGCGCGAGGGCTATGTCGATCTCGACCAGATGTTCGGGCGCAACCAGACAGCAGCCGCACAGCCCGAGACCACCGAGCAGCCCACTGGCCTGACCATGGACAACACGCCCTCCGAACCGGCGAGCACGGAAGAAAGTGCATCGGGTCCAGGCAATACGGCAACCACCTCAGCCACCGAGCCGACCAGCGCACTCGAGGCCGGTGACGAAGAGCGGCTCGAACCGACGCCAGAACCGGTCACCCCGACCGGCGATGAAACCGTCCTGCCATCGCTTGGCAGTGACGAGGTCAAGACCGAAGAGCGCCTCTCGGGCGAAGACACCACGATTGCCGCGACGGAAGATCCGGCAGCCAGCGTTGATCCCGCCGAACTGGCAGGCAATCAGTCGCTTCTGCTTGAGGCTTCTGCGGGCGGGCAGGCCAGTACGGTTCCCTTCTCGGGCACAGTGGAATGGACCCAGGGCACAGACGAAATCGGCCAGCCCACACTGGTGGCCGAAGCCAACGTCCCGGCACGCAACATGAGCGTCTCCATCCTTATTCGCAAGAATATCGATCCCAGCCTGCCGGCCAGTCACCTGATGGAAATCAGCTTCGACATCCCCGACACCTTTATCGGCGGGTCGATTGCAACCTTGGCCGGCGTGTTGCTCAAGAATGAGGAACTGGTGCCGGGCACAGCGCTGGCCGGCGCTGCGGCGCGTATTGTGGGCAACACGTTCCTGTTCGCCCTCAGCGCCGCACCGGACGATCTGACCGCCAATACGGGCCTGCTCGACACGCAGCGCTGGATGGATCTGGCAATTGTCTATGGCACGGGCCGCAACGCCATCCTCACCCTGGAAAAGGATGAAGAAGCGCAGGCCCTGTTCGACACCGTTCTCGCCGCCTGGGAAGAGTAGAACGCGCTAGACGCGCTCCAGCCGGCCCGCCACGATCCGGTAATGCGCGCTGGCGAGCGCCGCGATGTCGTCGGCATGGTGGCTGACCAGTACGGTGTGCCATTTGTGCCGGCGCGTCAGCTCGCCAACCAGTTCCCGCGTGGTGCGGCGCGTCTCATCGTCCAACGCCGAAAACGGTTCATCGAGCAGCAGGACGGGTCGATTGCGCAGCAGCGTCCGCGCCAGGGCAACCCGCTGCTTTTGTCCGCCGGAAAGATTTGCGGCTTGCTTGGCTTCGAATCCGGCCAGGCCGACCTCGGCCAAGGCTTCCACGACCTGCTGTTGACCGGTTGCCTTTGGCGTACCGCGCGGCAGGCCCAGGGCCGCATTGTCCTCGGCGCTGAGATGCTCAAACAGATTGTCCGCCTGCAGCAGCAGGGATACGGGCCGCGCTTCGGGTGGGAGTGACAACAGGTCTTCTCCATCCAGCGTCAGCGTGCCGCTCACCGGCGCAATGAAGCCGGCCAGGAGATCGAGCAGCGTCGACTTGCCCGAACCACTGGCCCCGGAAATCGCGGTGACCTCGCCCGGCTTTGCCTCCAGGCCGAAATGATAGGATTTCTCCTGCCCCGGATGGGCAAAGACCAGGTCATCGGCGCGGAGCATGGGAAATCCTCTCGATCAGGCGCGGCAGGCCTACAAAGGCGACGATGGTGAAGATCAAAAGCAATGCCGCGATCGCCGCCGCATCATTGGATTTGTATGACCCGAGCGCCCGATACATCATCAGCGGCAAGGTCTGGAAATCCTGGGTGCCGAACAGGGCAATGACCCCCAGATCGCCCAGCGAGAAGCAGAAGGCCAGCGCCAGCATCAGCCCGATATCGCGCCCGAGCAGCGGATATTCAATGCTGACGAACTGCGTCCAGCCCGACAGGCCCAGCGACCGGATCAGCTTGCCCCGCGTCCGCATGATCGCATCGAGCGGTGGCCCGAGCGTAGCAATGGCAAAGGGCAGGGACAGCAGGCTATTGGCGATGACCACCACAATTGGGGCGGCCGTACCCACCGGCACGCCCATCGTGCGGACCAACAAGAAGAACCCCAGCGACAGCACCACCGCGGGCACGGCCAGATAGGCAAAGGCCGGAATGCCAAGCAGGACACGCGCGCCCTGCCGATGCGCGGCGCTGCGACCAAGCGCCAGCATCAGGGCCAGGGCGAGCGTCAACAGAGCCGAACTGGCCCCGATGATTATGCTGGTGACTGTCGCGCGCCAGAAGCTGGCCTGGCCCAGCACCCGCAGCAAACCGCTCGCCAGCCCGTCATAGAGCACCGAAAGCAATGGCAGGGCAAAGCCGATGGCGCCCAGCGCCAGCACGGCCCATTGCAGAACCCGCACCTGGGCGCTATCGCGCCAGCGCGGCTGGGCGGAACGGCTGAGAGCCGACGGCACCGGGGTAAAGGCCGATGCCAGGAGGATGACGAGCGAGCAAACGCCAATCTGCGTGAGCGCCAGGCGCACCGCCCCCCCCAGATCGAAATCGAGCCGGACGGCCGTGAAGATGGCGACTTCCAGCGTCTGGTTCGCTGGCCCGCCGCCCAGCAACAACACGATGGGAAAGCTGGTAAAGGCCAAAAGGAAGATGATAGCGCCCAGCCCCGGCACGCTGCCCCGCAGCGCCGGCCAGTCGATCAGTGTGAAACGCTGCCAGGCCGACAGGCCCAGCGATTGCCCCATCTTGAGCCGGCTTTGCGGGATGGCGTCGAGCCGGGCGAGCAGAATGCGTCCGGCAAAGGCTCCATCGAGAATGACATGAGCCAGCAGAATGCCCGAGAGGCCATAGGCCGGACTTTCAAAACCAAAGCCGAACAGGGCTTCGCTTGCCTGGTTGATCCAGCCGTTTCGCCCCCAGATCGAGAGCAGGCCAAAGGCCACCACCATGCCCGGCGTGACAATGGCGGCCGCAAACAGACCCACCACCAGATCCCGCCCGGCAAAGCGCAGCCGGTTGAGCGCCCAGGCCAGCGCCGTGCCCACCAGCAGCGACAGCACCATGGTCAGTCCCGCCTGTAGCGCCGTCATGCGCAACAGGTGCGCAATATCCACGCGGGACCCGCCCGTCGCATCGGTTGCCGCATCCAGAATGGCCCAGAGCACCGCGGCGATGAGCGCCGCGATGATGAGGGTCAGTGTCGTAGCTGCGGCAACGCGGAACGGGCGACGGGGAAGGGTCAGCATCGTCCAGAGCCTAAGTCTGCCACGCGATCACCCCCACCCTTGATCCCTCCCCACAAGGGGGAGGGAGACGATGAACACAAGCGCCACGGCCCTGCGCCTCCCTCCCCTCGATGGGGAAGGAATGAGGGTGGGGTGACGCTCGGCATACGGGGCATTCTACTGCACTGCCGCCAGCATCTCGTCGATCCAGGCCGCCGAATTGGCAGTGATCTCGGCTTCGTCCAGTGTCAGGGTCTTGTCCGGTTGCGGCAGCCCCTGGAAGGCCGGGTCAAGTTCGCCCCCCAGATCCACCACCGGGAACATCCAGTTGGTGGTGGGGATATTGGCCTGCCCCTCGTTCGAGGTCAGGAAGGCCAGGAAATCACGCGCCAGATCCTGCTGATCGGAGGATTTCAATATCCCCGCCACCTCGATCTGCGGGAAATGTCCTTCCTCGAACAATGCCGCCTTGATGGTGTGATCACCCTCATCGAAGATGTGATAGGCCGGCGAGGTGGTATAGGAGAGCACCATGTCCGCCTCCCCGTCGAGGAACAGCGCATAGCTCTCGCTCCAATCGCGGGTGATGGTGAGGATATGCGGGGCAAGCCCCTCCCATATTTCCGGCGCCCGCTCACCATAGGCGGCCTTGACCCAGAGCAACAGGCCCAGGCCTGGCGTGGCCGAACGCGGGTCCTGAATGGCGATCTTGATATCGTCGTCGAGCGCGATCAACTCTTCGAACGAGGCCGGTGGCGCATCCATGGTGTCGGTATCCCACATGAAAGCGAAATGCGAATAATCGAACGGCACGAATTGCGCATCGGTCCATGCGCCGGGCAGGTCGAGATGGCCCATGTCGAGACGATGATCGGCAAACAGCCCGGTTTCCCGCGCTTCCCCGGCAATAGCGGTGTCGAGCCCGAGGATCATGTCGGCCTCGGTGCTGTCACCTTCAAGCTGCACCTTGCGCAGCGTACCGATCGAAGAGTCGGCGGCCACCCAGTTGAGTGTGCATTCGCAGGTGGCCTCGAAGCCTTCCTTCAAAGGAACGCCCGGACCCCATTCAGAGGCAAAGCCGTCATAGGTGTAGATGGTGAGGACAGGCTTGTCCTGTGCGTGCGCCATGCCGGACAATCCGGCAAGGAGGACCGCAAGCGCCAGTGAGGAGGATTTGACCATATCGGTCTCCCTTCAAGTGGTGTGCGGCCATGGGTGAAGGGATGTGTCAATGGTCAAGGACGCGCGAAGGCACCCCTTGCCATCTCGAACTTCCTCCGCCAGCATGACCTGGTTCAGGTTCTATGGGTAACTCTCAGCTCCGGCAGCAACCGGAACACCCCAGCGAGACGGTGCGGACCTTATTGAGAGTGAACCCAGAGTGCAATCCCCCATTCCATCAACCGAAAAACCCCTGCTCAAATTTGATCGCCCGCTTGCCATTGTCGGCGGCGGCACCGTGGATGCCGGGCTGTTGCACGACCTTGTGGCGCGCAATGTCGCCCTGATCGGCGCCGATGGCGGCGGCAATGCCATCGGCGCGGCCGGCCTGGTCCCCGAGGCCATTCTGGGCGATCTTGATTCGCTCGAGGATCGCGCTGCGTGGGAAAAACGGACGCGCGTCATCCACATCCCCGAGCAGATCACCACCGATTTCCAGAAAGCGCTCTATTCCACTTCGGCGCCGGTGACCCTGGCGCTGGGCATGACCGGCAAGCGCCTCGATCATACCCTGGCGGCCCTTGGCGCCCTGCTCGAAGTCGCCCCCCATCGCCATGTGCTGCTGGTCGATGAAACCGATGTGGCCCTGGCCATTTCGGGGCCCTTTTCATTCGACGCAGAGGCCAGGGAACGCATTTCGGTGCACCCGCTGGTGCCGATTGTCTTCGAGCGGACCCAGGGGCTCTATTACCCGATGGATGATTTGCTGCTCGATCCGGCCGGCCGGCTGGGCACCTCCAACCAAGGCACCGGCGGGCGCGTCGAGATCGTGCCCAAGGACAACACGCCCTGGCTGCTGATCCTGGGCCGGGAACGCTTGTGGGATCTGGTGGAGGCCTGCCTGAGGGCGGACTAGACGGCTTCGCCCAACCGGAACTGCAACTTGGCCAGTTCCGCGTAGCGGCCGCCCTTGGCCACCAGCTCGTCATGAGTGCCCTGGTCGATGATCCTGCCGCCATCGAGCACCAGGATCGTGTCCGCATCCCGGATGGTGGCCAGGCGATGGGCGATGACCAGCGTGGTGCGCCCTGCCATCAGATGCTCCAGCGCCAATTGCACCAATTGCTCGGAGCGCGCATCCAGCGCCGATGTTGCCTCGTCCAGCAGCAGGATGGGTGCATTTTTGAGAATGGCACGGGCAATGGCGAGACGCTGCTTCTGCCCGCCCGAGAGCATGACGCCGCGCTCGCCCACCACCGTGTCATAGCCCTTTGGCAGGTCCGCCACGAAATCGTCCACCAGCGCCGCCTTGGCTGCCGCTGTCACCTCATCCAGGCTGGCATCGGGTTTGCCGAACAGGATGTTCTCGGCAATCGTGCCGGCAAAAATGATCGGCTCCTGCTCGACATAGGCGAAGCGTTGCCGCAGATCGGCCAGCCGCACATCGCGGATATCGACCCCGTCGACGGCAATCGTGCCGCCGGTCACGTCATAAAAGCGCTGCAACAGGGAAAGCATGGTTGACTTGCCCGAGCCCGAGGCACCGACCAGCGCCACTGTCCGGCCCTTGCCCACGGCAAAGCTGACATCGTCGAGGACTTTTTCGCCCGTCGCGCCGTCATAGGAAAAGCTCACCCGCTCGAACGCGACTGTGCCCAGGGCCGGATCGGGTAGCACGACGGGATGAACCGGATCGGTGATTTCCGCCTGGGTGTCGAGAATTTCCACCAGCCGCTCGGTCGAGCCGGCAACCGTCTGCAGCGAGCCCAGCACTTCCGAGACATTGGTCAGCGCGCCCGACGCCATCAGGGCATAGACCAGGAACTGGGCCAATTGCCCGGCCGAGACCGAACCTTCGAACACGGCGCGGGCGCCCCACCACACCAGGCCCACCAGCGCCGCCGTGCCCAGAAAGATAACCATGCCCACAAGGAAGGCCCGGGCACTGAGCCGCCGGACCTCGGCCCGATAGCTTGCTTCGCTGCGCTGATCGTAATGCGCGGCCTGTCCGGCTTCCTGGGTAAAGGATTTGACGGTGCGGTTGGCGCCCAGCATCTCGGTCGCCATGGCCGAAAGGTCAGCCAGTGCATCCTGGGTTATGCGCGACATGCCGCGCAGCCGGCGCGAATAGATCATCACCGGGGTAAGGATCAGGGGAAGCGCCACCACCACGGCCAGCGTCAATACCGGACTGGTCAGGATCATCATGAGCAGCGCGCCGGTAATGGTCACCAACGAACGCAGGGCCAGCGACAGGTTGGACCCCACGGCGCTGCGGATCACGCTGACATCGCCATTGAGGCGGCTGGTCAATTCGCCCACCCGATGGGTGTCGAAATAGCGGGATTCAAGTGTGAGCAATTGCGCAAAGACCGCTTGCCGCAGGTCGGCCACCACGCGTTCGCCAATCAACGAGATGAAATAATAGCGTGCGCCGCTGGCCACCGCCATGATTGCGGCAATCCCGACAATCAGCCAGCCATAGCGCCCCACCATGTCCAGGTTCTGGGTAATGAAGCCTTCATCGATCGCGCCACCCAGCACGGCTGGAATGGCCAGCGAGGAGATGGCCGAAACCAAAAGGAAGAGCACGGTCAGGCCGAGGCGCACCGGGTAACGCAGCAGAAACGGCAGCAGCCGGCGCAACGGCTTGAGTTGGCGGGGCGCAGCCTTCACCTCGGAGACGATCTTTTCGGGGTCTGTCTCTGACGAGATGGCCTGGTCTGTCATGGCTGAAACGCGCCGTTCTTGCTATTGGATCGGCCAGCGCCGAAGACCGCCCCCATATAGGGGCTGGCCCGACGGCCCGCAACCGGACCGGGCAAAGCCATATTGCCGCGCAGCTTGTGTCGAACAACCGATTCTGTGGTCTTGCAGAACCCGCGCTTCTGCGCTAGGAAGCCGCCCAACACCAGTTTGATGCTCTCCGGGCGCTGCGGCGCCCGTTTGATTTGAGGCAAAGCCATGAAGACCGATATCCACCCCGACTACCACACCATCAACGTGGTCATGACCGACGGCACCACCTACCAGACCCGCTCGACCTGGGGCAAGGAAGGCGACACGCTGCAGCTCGACATCGACTCCAGGACCCACCCAGCCTGGACCGGTGGCTCGGGCCAGCTCATGGACCGTGGTGGCCGCGTTTCGCGCTTCAAGGAGCGCTTCAAGGGCCTTGGCATCTAAGCCAACTCAAACCGTTATTCCGCAAAGCCCGGCCATCGCGCCGGGCTTTGTCTTGTCTGGAGCCACACGATGTTCATCCTGTCGCTGACCTACATCGCCCCCTTGGGCGAAGTGGACGCCCATATCGAACCGCATTTGGCCTGGGTCGCCGGCGGCTATGACAGCGGCACCTTTCTGGCATCGGGCCGCAAGGAGCCACGCACCGGCGGGGTCATCCTGGCGGTGGGAGAACGCAGCCAGCTCGAAACTTTGGTCGCCACCGACCCCTTCGTTCTCGCCGGCGTGGCTGAATATGAGATAACCCAGGTCCAGCTGAGCCGGACGGCCCCAGGTCTGGAAGGGCTCAAGCAGTAAATCTGGAGGGCAGCCCCCGTGGCCTATCTGATCTTTTTTGCCGCCGCCGTATTTGAAATCGGCGGCTGCTACCTGATCTGGCTGGCCATGCGCAATGGTCAGCCTTGGCTCTGGGTGCCGGCATTGTTGGCATTGGGCCTGTTCGGCTTTCTGCTCTCACTGGCCGGCACAGACAGCGCGGGACGCGTCTTCGCCATTTATGGCGGCATCTATATCGTGGCGTCAGTCGCCTTCATGGCGGGATATGAAGGCATTCGCCCGGATCGCTGGGATGTGCTCGGCGTAGGCCTGGCCCTGGCAGGGGCCTCGGTCATCTATTTTGCGCCGCGCGGCTGACCCCGGTCAGTCGGCCCGCCCGAAGGCGGCCTTGAGGCGAGAGAGCTGATCGGCCACGCCATTGATCAGGCCCGGCGTCATCTCGGGGAGATCGCCTTTTTCCAGCGCATCGAGCTGCATCACGCGATCAAACAGCCGGTCTCCCTTGTCGATGAAGTCGCGCAGGGTCTGGGGCAATTCGTCATAGCCCGGCCCACCGCGCTCCGAGGGCGTAGCGGAGAACTTGACCTTCTCCTTTTCCGAGCGCGCATTCTCGCGGGAAATTTCACCTTCGTTGACGGCGCGCTGCAACAAGAGCCAGGAGGCGAGCTGCATCAGGCGGGTGGTCAGGCGCATGGATTCGGTGGCGTAGAGAAATCCGGCCTCGCGCGGCAGCACTCGGCTTTCGATCCGTCCCTCGGCATCGAGATAGGCGGCAACCGCCTCGATCAGCCCCATGCCCTCGCGATAGAGCGCATCGAACCCGCCCGACGCCACAATGCGTGGACCGATCGCTACTGCCTGCCTGGTCTCACCACTGTCGGCCACGCAAAATCCTCCGTTGGGTCATGCTACTCCCAAGCCTGTTGGGGGTCACCCATACGGTCGCAGTATTGTTAATTTTGTGGTTGAAGCGTGACGCGCCAAACCAAAGCCTGAAAAAGAAAAAAGAGCCGCAGAGTGCAGCTCTCGAAGTTAACAGGGAGGCGTCAAACAGAGGGAGAAACCACTCTGAAAAATCCAGAACAAATCTGAATAATGAGACGTTACCGCCCAAAACTTAATTTGCGCTTAACAGGGAGCGATTTCTTAACCCTGCGCTTTGACCTTACCGCAACCCTGTTGGCGGGTGGTCGAGCAGGGTCCGCCCGGTCAGCGTGATGATCGGTTGGTCCCCGGCCAACTCGACCCAGCCCTTGGCGCAGAGTGGCGCCATATCGCTGCCCCTGGCCACCGGCTCACCGCGGGCCAACGCACTAAGCGAGGCCAGTTCCACCGCCTTGACGCCTTCCAAGATCATGTCGTCCTGTCGCACCATTCTTCCAGCTCCTCCGTGGATGGCAGCGAAATGCAGACTAGAACCCGCCCTTGTCCATTGGCCAAAGGTTGGATCGGCGATGCCGCGCAAACTGCAATTGGCGCATGAACACCTGCAGCGGCTCGGTAAGCCAGGCCCTCTCCAACGCAGTCCGTGCCGGCTTAAGCGCCCGCACAGTTATTTTCTGCTCTGACGCCCGGGCGCGCTCGGTCTCCAGAAAATAGAGCCCGCTCAGGGTCAACAGCAGGGCAACGCCCAAAATATTCCAGTCCATTCCGCAAGTCCTTTCGTGCCCGGGTCAACCTGCCTGACCCCGAAAGGCGACGAAACCATAACCCTTTGTTAAGACTAACAAGGGTTCGGATCAGAACGGCATCAGTCCCGAAATGGTGCCATCACGAATTGCCCCGGTTCAGATTTTGAACGCCGCCTCTGCGGCCCGCCGCGAATCGCCCTTGGCCGCGATCGCTTCCCTGATCCGCGCAATTTCCCCCTCCAACAGAGCAATCCGGTCCTGCAGTTCCTCGACGGAAAGCACATCAAGCGCCATGCCCACATCGTGGCTGCTGGGCCGCTTGCGGTCTTCTTCTTCCATTGCACGGCACTCCCACCAAATACATTGCCATGAGTTTAGCCCAGCCATCTTGCCGGGCAAGCCGGCTTGCGCCAGCATTGGACCATGAATTTGCCAGAGCACATGACCGCTGTCTGCATTGCCGAACCCGGTGGACCGGAGGCGCTGACGCCCTGCACCAGTCCGGTCCCCCAGCCGGGCCCGGCCGAGGTGCTGATCCGGGTCGCTGCCGCCGGGATCAACGGCCCCGACCTGGCCCAGAGGCGCGGCCTCTACGCGCCGCCGCCCGGCGCGTCGCCACTGCCGGGGTTGGAAGTGGCCGGCGAGATCATCGCGATGGGCGAGGCGGTGACCGGCTTTGCCCTGGGCGACAAGGTCATGGCGTTGACCAATGGCGGCGGCTACGCCGAATATGTCGCTGTGCCCTTCGGCCAGATCCTGCCTGTCCCCCAAGGCTGGAGCCTTGCCGAAGCGGCAGCCCTCCCCGAAACCTGGTTCACCATCACCCAGACCCTGGTGATGCGGGCGGGTCTCGAACCGGGCATGCATGTGCTGGTCCATGGCGGCGCCGGCGGCATTGGTGGCGCCGCGATCCAGATCTGTTCCATTATCGGCGCCCACGCCATTGCCGTGGTCTCGGACACGGACAAGGCCAGCTATTGCGATCGCCTTGGCGCCATCGCCACGATTGACCGCACCAGGGAGAACATCGTTGACCGAGTCATGGCCCTGACCGATGGACATGGTGCCGACCGTGTCGTCGATCTTATTGGCGGCGCCCTGGCGGCGGTCAATATCGCCGCTTCTGCGCGTGGCGGGCATATCGTTCAGGTCTCCACCCTGGAAGGCGCCTCGGCCAATGTGCCCCTGCGCACCATGATGGCCAGGGACCTGACCCTTTCCGGCTCGACACTGCGACCGCAGACTGCCACGACCAAGGCCGCCATCGCCGCCCATATCCGCGACAACTTTCTTGCGCCCCTGTCGTCCCCTGGCTGGATCAAGCCCGCAATCACCACCTTTCCGCTGACCGAGGCTGCGCGGGCCCACGCAGAAATGGAAAGCCGGCGCCATCGCGGCAAACTGATCCTGCTCACGCCATTCGGCGCCGCAAATCTGGCCAGTTAGCCGTTGCGATGAGGCGGCATTTTCCCTATATTAGCGCGCAGTTCCCCTCAGCATTTGGCCAAGAGGCGGAGCGGCCCGGAGGAAGACCGGCCGCGCCAGCAGGAGAAGTTTAACCATGTCCCAGTCCCTTCTGATGCCCAAGGCGACCGCCGTGTGGCTTGTGGACAATACCGCCCTCTCGTTCGAACAGATTGCCGCCTTCTGCACGCTGCATCCGCTCGAGGTCCAGGGCATTGCCGATGGCGATGTTGCCAGCGGCATTATGGGCGTGAACCCGGTGCAGAACGGCCAGTTGACCCGCGAAGAGATCGAAAAGGCCGAGGCCGATCCGAACTATCGCATGAAGGTTTCCGAGCCCAAGGTTCGCGTTGCCGCCGTCAAGCGCAAAGGTCCGCGCTACACCCCGATTTCGCGCCGCAACGAGCGTCCCAATGCCATCAAATGGCTGGTGCGCAATCACCCCGAGCTCAAGGACGCGCAGATCATGCGTCTGGTTGGCACCACCAAGTCGACCATCGAATCGGTGCGCGAGAACACCCACTGGAATGCCGCCAATCTGACGGCCATGGACCCGGTGACGCTGGGCCTGTGCAGCCAGATCGACCTCGACCTCGAGGTCAAGCGCGCATCCAAGGATGCCCCGGCCCAGGCCGAGCTCAATGAGGGCACGACCCTGCTGACCGCCGAGGAAGCCCTGGCCCGCGCCACGGCCCGCCAGTCGAGCGATGGCGAAGGCGGCTTTGACGGCGATCATTCCGGGCATTCCGCGCCCCAGCACGAGGAAGAGCTGGACGCCGATTCAGTCTTTGCCAAGCTCAAGTCGATCAAGTCCGACAACGACGAATAAATAAGAAAGGCCAGCAGGGTGGAAGACAATATTCTGCTGGCCATCTTTGCCCTGCTCGCCGCCAGCGCCGCCCTGGTGCCGCTGGCCAAGGCGACTGGCCTGGGCACAGTTCTGGGCTATCTGGCCGCCGGCATCCTGATCGGCCCCTATGGCCTGGGCTTGCTGACCGACACTGACACTATCCGCCACATCTCCGAATTCGGCATCGTCCTGATGCTGTTCCTGATCGGGCTCGACCTGCAGCCCCGTGAGGTCTGGCGCATGCGCAACAAGGTGCTCGGCCTTGGCCTGCCGCAAATGCTGCTGACCGCCATTGCCGTCACGCTGATCGTTCAGCTCTTCGGCTTCGCACTCAATACCGCGATCATCGTGGGCCTGGCCTTTGCCATGAGTTCGACCGCCATCGCCATGCAGACCGCCGAACAGCGCGACATCACCCGCACCGATGCCGGGCGAGCCAGCCTGGCCGTGCTGCTGGTGCAGGATGTGGCGGTCATCCCCATTCTCGCCATCGTGCCTATCCTGGCCTTCACCGGAGCCAGCACCAGCCTTGAAGCGGAAATCACCGAGGCGGTAACCGAGGTCGAAAACCCGATATTCTGGCAGACCTCGGCCCTTATAGTGGCGACCTTTGCCGCCGCCATTATTGGCGGCCGCTATGTGGTGCGCCCGCTGCTCGCCTTTGTTGCCCGTACCGCCGTGCGCGAGGCCTTTACCGCGCTCGCCCTGGCCCTGGTGATAGGCGCGGCGCTCGCCACCCAGGCCCTTGGCCTGTCGCCGGCGCTGGGCGCCTTTATCGGTGGCGTACTGCTGGCCGACAGCGAATATCGCCATGAACTGGAAAGCAATCTGCAGCCCTTCAAGGGTCTGCTGCTCGGCCTGTTCTTCGTCTCGGTGGGCATGTCGATCGCCTTTTCAGAGTTCCTCGAAACCCCCTGGCTGATCGCCGCGCTGGTGCTGACCGTCATCACGGTCAAGTTCGTCATTCTCTATGGTCTGTGCACGCTGTTCCGGATGACCCGGGCCGACCGTCTGCTGGTGGCGATCCTGCTCAGCCAGGCCGGTGAATTCGCCTTCGTCGTGCTGCAATTTGCGAGCAATCGCGGTGCGCTGGCCGAAGATGCCTATGCGCTCTTCACCGTAGTGGTTGCGCTTTCCATGGCCACCACGCCGCTCTTGTTGCTGGGCTTTGACAAGCTGATCGCGCCCCGCCTCGATGCCCGCAACCAGCGCGCCGATCGCGACCCCGATACCGTCGAGGAACATCGCCGCATCGTCGTGCTCGGCTATGGGCGTTTCGGCCAGATCATCACCCGCATGTTGCGTCGGCATGGCTATGACATGACGCTGATCGACGACGATGCCGCCCAGATCGAGCTGGTGCGCCGCTTCGGGGTCAAGGTCTATTATGGCGATGCTTCGCGCACCGACCTGCTGCATGCCGCCGGAGTCGGCCACGCCGATCTGGTCATCATCGCCGTCGGGGGCGCGGACCGCATCCTGCAGGTCGCCCGCAATGTGCGCCGCCACTTCCCCGATGTGGCCATTGCCGCCCGCGCGACGGACCGGGAACATGCCCACGCTCTGATGGATCTGGGTGTTACCCTGTTCGAGCGCGAGACGTTCCATTCCGCGCTTCATCTGGGGCGCCGGGTCCTGGTTCACCTCGGCCATGATGAGGATGAAGCCGAGCAATTGGCGCGCGAGTTTCACGCCCGCGACCAGGACCTGCTCGAACGCGCCTTTGCCTTGCGTGACGACCGAGATGCCTATTGGGGCATGACCCGTCAATCCATGACCTTGCTCGATGAGGCCATGCAGGCCGACACGCCCCAGACCGCGCCGGAACAGAAAAAGCCCGGCAAGGTTGACAAATCACGGCTGCCAAGGTCGGGTTAGGCCGATTTCCCGCCGGACCAATAATTTTTCATGATCGATCCAGTTTTTGTCACGATCGCCGTGATCGCGGTGCTTGTCGTTGGCCTGTCCAAGGCCGGCCTGCTCGGCGGTCTTGGCGTTGTCGGCGTTCCCCTCCTCACTCTGGTCATGGCTCCGCGCGAGGCCGCCGGCATGATGTTGCCGGTGCTGCTCTGCATGGATGCGGTCGCCATCTGGATGTATCGCAAGGAATGCGACTGGAGCCTGATCAGGATCATGCTGCCCGGTGCCGCCGTCGGCACACTGTTGGGCTGGGCGCTCTGGGCCGTGGTCAGCGACGCGGCGGTGCTGCTGATGGTGGGCGTGGTCACCCTGCTCTTCGTCCTTGACGCAATATTGCCGCTGCGCAAGAAACTTGAAGGCCTGCCGCCCTCAAAGCCCTGGGGGGTGTTCTGGGGTTCCGTTGCCGGCTTCACCAGCTTCATTTCCCATACCGGTGGGCCGCCATTTCAGATCTACACCCTCCCGCGCCGCCTGCCCCCAGCCGTCTATGCCGGCACCACCGCTTTCTTCTTTGCCATCGTCAACACCGCCAAGCTGGTGCCCTATTATTTCCTCGGCCAGCTCAACGCGCAGAACCTGACCCTTTCGGCCGCCTTGGCCCCGGTTGGTCTGGTCGGGGTTTTCATCGGCGTTTATCTGGTGCGCCGCATCGACGCCAAGCTGTTCTACCGCATTGCCTATTGGCTGGTATTTCTGCTGGCCCTGAAACTGGTCTGGGATGGCGCAACCGGGCTCATGGCGGGGTAAGGGGGCCTTTCATTGATCCCCGTGCCACCGCACGGCCTTCACAGCCGGACTCGCGGTCGCTAAGGTCCGGTCCGCAACAGTTTTCCCGGAGTCTTCCATGTCCGCTGCCGCTCAAAAGGGCCACAACCAGTTCGGCAATCTGCCCGTCTGGGACCTCAACGATCTCTATCCCGGCAAGGACAGCCCCGAATTCAAGGCCGCAATGGACCAGGCCAAGGGCCTCGCCACCGAGTTCGAGGCCAAATACAAGGGCAAGCTGGCCGAGCTGACCAAGTCCGGCCGTCTGATCGAGGCGATCAAGGACAGCGAGACGCTGGGCGATCTGACCGGCCGCATCGGCTCGTTTGCCTTCCTGCAATATGCGCAGAAATCGACCGACCCGGACCGCGCCAAGTTCATGGGCGACACCAATGAAGCGCTGACCAATCTATCCACACGCGTGCTGTTCTTCGAACTTGAGCTCAACCGCATTGCCGATGCCGATCTGGATGCCGCGCTCGACAAGGATGCGGAGCTGGCGCGCTACAAGACCTGGTTCGCCGACCTGCGCAAGGCCAAGCCCTATCAGCTCGACGACAAGCTCGAGGAGCTGTTCCACGACAAGTCGGTCACTGCCTATTCGGCCTGGAACCGGCTGTTTGACGAGACGCTGTCGAGCCTTGAATTCGCGGTGGACGGGGAAACGCTCAATCTCGAATCCACCCTGCATCTGCTCTCGGAAAGGGACGAGACCAAGCGCGAGGCCGCCTTCAAGGCCCTGGCCACCACGCTCAAGGCCAATGGGCGGCTGTTCACCCACATCACCAATGTCCTGGCCAAGGACAAGGAAATCTCCGACCGCTGGCGCGGCTACCAGGATATTGCCGATAGCCGCCACATGGCCAATTCGGTCGAGCGCGAAGTGGTCGATGCGCTGCAGGCTGCTGTCGAGGACGCCTATCCGCGGCTCAGCCATCGTTATTACAAGATGAAGGCCAAGTGGTTCGGCAAGGACAAGCTCAATGCCTGGGACCGCAATGCGCCCCTGCCCACCAGCGACGAGCGCATCTGGGACTGGGACAGTGCGGTCACGACGGTGCTCGACGCATATGGTCGTTTTTCCCCTGAGCTGGCCGACGTCGCCAAGCCCTTCTTCAATTCAGGCTGGATTGACGCGCCCACCGGCAACGGCAAGCTCTCGGGCGCCTTTGCGCACCCGACCGTCCCCAGCGCCCACCCCTATCTGATGCTGAACTATCTCGGGCGCACCCGCGATATCATGACGCTGGCCCACGAATTGGGCCATGGCGTGCACCAGCGCCTGGCGGCGGCACAAGGCCCGATCCTGGCCAATACGCCCCTGACCCTGGCTGAAACCGCCTCGGTTTTTGGCGAAATGCTGACCTTCCGCGCCCTGCTCGACAAGACCACCGATCCAAAGCAGCGCTTTGCCCTGCTCTCGGGCAAGGTCGAGGACATGCTCAACACCGTCGTGCGCCAGATCGCCTTTTATGCCTTTGAACGCAAGGTGCACACCGCCCGCCGTCAGGGCGAATTGCGAACCGAGGAGATCAACGCCCTCTGGCTCGCAGTACAGGCCGAATCTCTGGGCGAGGGCATTATTGCCAATGAAGGCTACGAAACCTTCTGGGCCTATATCCCCCATTTCATCCACTCGCCCTTCTATGTCTATGCCTATGCCTTCGGCGACTGCCTTGTGAACTCGCTTTACGCACAGTATGAGAAGGCCAGTGATGGCTTTGCGGAGCGCTATTTCGAGCTTCTCAAGGCCGGGGGCAGCAAGCATCATTCCG
This sequence comes from Devosia sp., assembly GCA_040218355.1. Taxonomy (GTDB): domain Bacteria; phylum Pseudomonadota; class Alphaproteobacteria; order Rhizobiales; family Devosiaceae; genus Devosia. Next base: position 589,988 of record JAVJRP010000022.1, read on the forward strand.
AACTACTCGCGCCGTTCGGGCTCGATGCCAAAGATCCCCAATTCTGGTCGCTCGGCCTGTCCATGATCGAGCGGTTGATTGACGAGCTGGAAGCCACCGCGCCCTGAGTGGGACTTTCGGCGTAACACGAATAGACGACTATACTTTCGAGGACCCAATGGCCAAAAACCGCCCCGAACACCACCCCGAGCCGGTACTGGAATCTGGTATGGACTACGCCGAACACGAGAAGACCTATAATGGCTTCATCACCGGCGTGAAGTGGTCGGTCTATGCCACGGCGGTGCTGATGATCATCCTCTACTTCGTGATCAATCCCTGATCGCTGAATAACCCGCAGGCACACGAAACGCGCCTGCCCCCGGGCAGGTGGGCAGGAGAGTTTCCATGAAGATTGCCGTTTTGCGCGAACGGTTCGAAGGTGAAAGCCGCGTTGCGGCGACACCCGAAACCGTCGCCAAATATGTCGCACTGGGCGCCGAAATCGCCGTCGAAAAAGGCGCCGGCGCCGGCTCGCGTATTTCCGACGATCAGTTCAAAGAGGCTGGCGCGACCATTGGCGCCACGACGGCCGCGACCCTCAAGGGTGCCGATATCGTACTCTGCGTACGCCGTCCGGCCGCTGCCGAGCTCAAGGGCGTCAACACCGACGCCCTGTTGATTGGTGCGCTGGACCCCTATGGCAATGAAAAGGACGTTGCAGCGCTCGCTAAGGCGGGTGTGGCAGCCATGTCCATGGAGTTCATGCCGCGCATCACCCGCGCGCAGGTCATGGATATCCTCTCTTCCCAGGCCAATCTGGCTGGCTATCAGGCGGTGGTTGAAGCAGCGGCGGTGTTCGACCGCGCCATGCCCATGATGATGACCGCAGCCGGCACCGTGCGTCCGGCCAAGGCCTTTGTGATGGGCGCTGGCGTGGCGGGCCTGCAGGCCATAGCCACTGCCAAGCGCCTCGGCGCCGTGGTTTCGGCCACCGACGTGCGTGCCGCAGCCGGTGAGCAGGTGGAATCGCTGGGCGGCAAATTCATCATGACCGAAGCGCTCAAAGACGCATCGGGCACCGGCGGCTATGCCCGCGAACTGACCAAGGACGAACAGGCGGCCCAGGCCGAACTGGTTGCCGGGCACATTTCCAAGCAAGACATGGTCTTTACCACCGCGCTCATTCCCGGCCGGCCTGCACCCAAGCTGGTCACCAAAGCCATGGTCGAATCCATGGCGCCGGGCTCGGTGATCGTCGATCTGGCTGCCGAACGCGGCGGCAATGTCGAACTGACCCAGCCTGGCAAGGTCATCACCCATAATGGCGTGACCATTATCGGCTACACCAACCTCGCCGGTCATATCCCGACCACGGCCAGCCAGCTCTACGCGCGCAACCTCCTCGCCTTCATCACCACGCTGATCGACGCCAAGGAGAAAAAGCTCGCCATCAACTGGGATGACGAACTGGTCAAGGCCACCGTGCTGACTCGCGAGGGCGCCGTGGTGCATCCAGCCTTCGCCGCGCCCCAGGCGGATGCGGCACACGACCCCGAAGCCAAGCCGGCGCCAGCCAAAAAGCCTGCCGCGAAAAACACCTCGGCCAAGGCCGACCTTGTCCATGACCCGGAGGCCAAACCGGCACCGGCCAAAAAGCCGGCGACGCGCAAGCGGGCCGCCAGCAAGGCCACGGCAAGCAAATCCGCTGCGGCGCCCAAACCCGATGTCGCCCACGACCCGGAAGCCAAGCCGGCCCCGCGCAAGTCTGCGGTCCGCAAACCCGCGGCCAAAGCCGCCGCCGCCGAAGCACATCCGCAGACGGATACAGCGCCCGAGGCCCCCGCAGCCAGGAAGCCGGCTGCCCGAAAGCCGGCAGCCAAGAAGCCCGCTGCTAAGAAGCCTGCCGCCCCCGAGGGAGGAGACAAGTAAATGGAAGCTACAGCAGAAACTGTCGCCAACGCTGCGGCCGTGGCCCATGGGGCCATCGGCGGAGCAATCGACCCCTTCACCTTCCGCCTCGCCATCTTCGTGCTGGCGATCTTTGTGGGCTATTTCGTGGTCTGGAGCGTCACTCCGGCCCTGCATACCCCGCTGATGAGCGTGACCAACGCCATCTCCTCGGTAATCGTGGTGGGCGCCCTGCTCGCCGTCGGCGTGCAACTGGCCAGTGATGCCAGTTGGGTCAGTAAACTCTTCGGCTTCATCGCCCTGGTGTTCGCAAGCGTGAACATCTTTGGCGGGTTCCTGGTGACCCAGCGCATGCTGGCCATGTACAAGAAGAAGGGCTGATCGAAATGATCGACGCAAATATCGCCGCCCTTCTCTATCTGGTTTCGGGCGTTCTGTTCATCCTGGCCCTCCGGGGCCTGTCCCACCCATCCTCATCGCGCCAGGGCAATCTGTTTGGCATGATCGGTATGGGCATTGCCGTAGTCACCACGCTGATGGTGGCAGCCCCCGGCGACTTCATGAGCTGGCTGCTGATTATCGGCGGCCTCGCCCTTGGCGGTGGCATCGGCGCCTATATCGCCCGCTCGGTCAAGATGACCGACATGCCCCAGCTGGTGGCCGCCTTCCACTCGCTGGTGGGCCTTGCCGCGGTCTTCGTGGCCGCAGCGGCACTCTATGCCCCCGAGGCCTTCGGCATCGGTACGCTGGAGCACATCCATGCCCAGGCGCTGATTGAGATGTCCATCGGCACCGCCATCGGTGCCTTCACCTTCACCGGCTCGGTCATCGCCTTTGCCAAGCTCAACGGCAATATGAGCGGCAAGCCGATCATCCTGCCTATGCGCCACCTCATCCACGCCGCCATGGGCATTGCCATCGTGGTGCTGGTCTGGGCTTTCGCCGTTACCGGCAACCCGGTGCTGTTCTGGCTGATCACCATTCTTGCGCTGGTGCTCGGCGGACTGATGATTATCCCAATTGGCGGCGCCGACATGCCCGTCGTGGTTTCCATGCTCAATTCCTATTCGGGTTGGGCCGCCGCCGGCATCGGTTTCACCCTTGGAAATACCGCGCTGATCATCACCGGCGCGCTGGTGGGCTCTTCGGGTGCGATCCTGAGCTACATCATGTGCCGGGCGATGAATCGCTCGTTCATCTCGGTCATCCTGGGTGGCTTTGGCGGTGACACCTCTGGCGGCGCTGCTGCCGGCGAGGATGATCGTCCGGTCAAGCAGGGTGCCGCCGACGACGCCGCATTCCTGATGAAAAATGCCGGCAAGGTCATCATTGTGCCAGGCTATGGCATGGCCGTCGCCCAGGCCCAGCACGCCCTGCGCGAAATGGCCGATCTGCTCAAGGCCGAAGGGGTCGAGGTCAAATATGCCATCCACCCGGTGGCCGGCCGCATGCCCGGGCACATGTACGTACTGCTGGGCGAAGGCAATGGGCCCTATGACGAAGTCTTTGAACTGGAAGACATCAACTCCGAGTTCGCCCAGTCCGACGTGGCCTTCGTCATCGGCGCCAATGACGTCACCAACCCCTCGGCCAAGACCGACAAGACCTCACCGATCTACGGCATGCCGGTTCTCAATGTCGAAGATGCGGGCACGGTGTTGTTCATCAAGCGAGGCATGGCAGCCGGCTATGCAGGCGTACAGAACGAATTGTTCTTCCGTGATAACACCATGATGCTGTTTGGCGACGCCAAGAAGGTCACAGAGGATATTGTCAAGGCATTTGGCCATTAGGGCTTTGGTGCTGCGACACGAGTTCCGGGAAGCGCGGCCATGAGTGCCGCGCTTCTTGCTTTTGCGCTGGCGAGCCTTTTGATCGAACTCACGCCCGGCCCCAACATGGCCTATCTTGCTGTTCTGGCCGCCGATCGGGGCCGCCTCGCGGGCCTCGCCGCTGTCGCTGGCGTTGCATTGGGCCTGGCCGGGCTTGGCCTGTTGGCCGTTTTCGGCCTCGGCACGCTGGTGCTTGAGCAGCCCTGGCTCTACCAGAGCCTGCGTTGGACCGGCGTGGCCTATCTGCTCTATCTCGCCTGGGAAGCCTGGCGCGATTCCCGCAAGCCCATTGATGCCCTTGATCCAAACGAGGGCGCACGACGCTTTTTTCTGCGCGGACTGATCACCAATCTGCTCAACCCAAAGGCCGCCCTGTTCTACGTCACGGTCATGCCCGGCTTTCTCTCGGCCGCAACCGCGCGCGAGGCTCTGCTGTTCGGCACGGTCTATGTAGTCGTGGCGACGCTGGTACATATGGGCGTGGTGCTGCTGGCCGGCACAGTACAGCCCTTTTTGACGTCTCCCGCGCGGCGTCGGGTCATGGGGGCGGTCTTTGCCATCCTGTTGGTCGGCGTGGCCGGCTGGGTCGCCTATTCGACAGCAATATAGGCAGCCGGTTTTCTCATGGCCCGGCTTGGCATAGTCTCGCCTTTCCAAGGGGGAGGACAATGGCCAGAACAACGCGCAGACGCACCGCAGCGCCCGAGCAGGAGCCAATCAGGCGCCAGGCGATTGTCATTGTTCACGGTCAGGGTGAGCAGCGCCCAATGGGCACCATTCGTGACTTCGTCCACGCCCTCTGGCAGGACAATCCGCAGCTTGATACGCCAAACGAGGCCTATCCGCGACCCCGCCCAATCTGGATCGTGCCCGATGACAAAAGCGGCCTCTATGAGCTGCAGCGCATCACCACCCCCGAGCATAATGAGCGGCGAACCGACTTTTTCGAGCTCTATTACGCCGACCTGCTCAATGCCACCCCGGTGCGCAATCTCTGGCGCTGGATCCGGCGCCTACTCTGGATCGATCCAGCCCATGTGCCCAGCCATATGCGCTGGCCCTGGGTCGTGTTCTGGATGCTCACCGTGCTGGCTGTCATCAGCGCCCTTGCCGCCATCCTGGCATTGCCCCAGGTCCTCGACACCCCTTGGTACGAACACTTCGTCTCGCCCGATGCCTGGCGCGGCCATGTCATCAGCATCACGGCCTTAGCTCTGATCCTGCTCCCGAAATTTTTTAGCCCGCTCGCCTTCATCAAGCGGCTACCGCGGCAATTTCTGGTGCTGGTCATTGCCATCGGCATTCTCGACAGCTTTGAGTGGAACGGCCATGTCGCCAATCTGATGCTGCTCGGTACGCTGGCCTATCTCGCCGCGACGCTGCTACTGCCCTATTTCGGAGACGCAGCCAGCTATCTTTCGGCCCAGACCGAAACCGTGCAGAGCCGACAGGGTGTTCGCAATCGCGGCCTGGCCCTGCTCAAGGCGCTGCATGAAGACCCCGAATATGACCGCATAGTCGTGGTTGCCCATTCGCTGGGCTCGGTCCTGGCTTATGATCTGCTGCATATCCTCTGGCGCGAGGTGGGTCCGACCAAGGATAACCCCCCGGGCCCGGACGCCCTGGCCGCCTTCGCCGCGCTGGACGCGTTCGTGTCCAACGCCCCCTCGCAGGCCTGGAACAGCGAGCAGATTGCTCAATACCAGACCTTGCAATGGAAGGTTTACGAGGCCCTGCGCCTGCAAAAGGGACAGCCCGGCTCCGAGACACAGTCGGGCTGGAAGATTTCTGACCTCATAACGCTCGGTTCGCCCCTTTCCAGCGCCGAATTCCTGGTAACCGATGGCAGTGCCGATTTTGCCCGCATGAAGACGGAGCGCGTCCTGCCCACGGCGCCGCCGCAGCCCTATGACGAAACGCGCGGCACCATCTACCCCGACCCGCAAAAGGGACCGGTCGCCCACCATGCCGCCGTATTCTCGGTGGTGCGCTGGACTAACCTTTTCGATCGCGTCGACTCCCCGCTGTTTCTTCTGGGCGACGCCATTTCTGGCCCCCTGGCAGGTGCCGATCGGTTCGGCCCCGGCATTAGCGACCGCAAGGTCGAAATCACCTGGGGGCGGCTGGGTTGGCGGCTGTTCACCCACAACTTCTATTGGACGGACACTGCACCGAAAGGCGAACCGCCGGCCGATCACATCACCGAATTTCGAACTGCGGTGGGGCTGGAACGGTCCACACCCGATCAATAATGCGGCGGCGGCGGTTCCGTCGCCGGATCGGCGATGTAACTGCCCGAACGCATTTGTTCTTCCAGCATGGCCAGTTTCTTGGTCAGCAGATCAATGCTCTGCCACTGCGTCGTCAGGGCCGCATTGAGCTCTTCAATGGTCTGGTCCTGATAGGCGACACGCGTTTCCAGTGCCTCGATCCGCTCATTGTGCTCGACGCTGCTCATTGCCCTTCTCCATGCTCGGAATGCCCGCAATACGGGGCTTTCCGAGCATCTTCAAGGGGCGAGACGGCACCGGCAGATTGACGTATGCGGAACCCTTCGAGGTCGCCGGCCATTGATAGAGCACGATCCGACAATGGGGAGCCGCGAAAATGGCCACCACTGCAATGCTCGATCAGGCCGACCATGGCCACCTTCATACCCACGCACTGCAGGCTGCGGCACGGCTGGTAGTCTGCACCAGCCTGCCCCTTGGCATGTTTGGCTTGGTCCATCTCTCGGCCAGCGCCATCGGCCTCTTCCCCATCTTTTTTGCGCCCTTCGGCCTGCCCACCTGGGGCGGTGCCGTCATGCATCTGCTCCAGCTCGCGCTGTTGGGTGGCGCATTCTGGGCACTCACCGAAAAGGCGACCCGTGGCACAGCGCGCCAGTGGCTGATCGGCCTGACGGCGTTCTACATCCTGCTGCCTTTTTTCACGCCCCTGCTCAATTCCCTGCAACTAGGACTGGTCTGCACCGCCCTGTTTCTGGGCACCATGGCAACCATACGGCGCGTCGGCCCCGCCGCGCCCATGGCTGGATGGATGATGGCGCCGATGCTGGCCGTTACCGGCACCAGCGCGGCCCTGGGCCTGACCATGGCCGCCGCCTATAGCCCGCCCTTTGCCCTTATGCAGTCGGGTCAATCCCAGCCTCCAGCTGGATAGTTACCTCAAGGTTCCCTCTTGCCAGCGCTCGCCCGGACCGCCATCTGGGCGGACGTATTTGTTTGTCCGGAGACCGTCCATGCCCAAGCTGCTCAAGATCGATGTATTCACCGATGTGGTGTGTCCCTGGTGTCTGGTTGGCTCGGCGCGGCTCGATCAGGCGATTGCCCGTCTCCCCGACGATGTCGAAATCGAGATCGAGAACCACCCCTTCTATCTCGACCCCACCGTGCCGCCCGAGGGCGTCGATGTCGGCGAAATGCTGCGCGAAAAATACGGCCGCGACCCGGCTGAGATGTGGGAACGGGTGGAGAGCGAAGCGGCGAAGGCCGATATCACCCTCGATCTCAGCAAGCAGCCGCGCATGTTCAACACCGCCAAGGCCCATACGCTGACCCGGCTTTCCAAGCCCAATGGCAATCAGCACGAGCTGGCCAACACCATTGCCGAAGCCTATTTCCTTGAGCATCGCCAGATCAACGACGACAATACACTGGTCGATATTGCGGTCGAACATGGCTGGGACCGGGGCGACGCGCTCGACGCCATCAATGATGAACACGAGCTCGAAGTGACCGCACAACTGGCCAAAAGTGCCGCCGAGCAGGGCATTCGTGGCGTGCCTTTTTTCGTCTTTGGCGGGAAATATGCTCTCTCCGGCGCCCAGCCCGACAAGGTTTTTGTCCAGGCTCTCGACAAGATCATCGCGGAACTCTGACAAGCCTTTGCCGCCTGCTATAGTGGGCGCAAATCGACTTATTCGGGACTAGATACTTGAAGCTGATCCGCCGTTTGCTGCTCGCCCTGCTTGTCCTCATCGTGGCGGGTTATGCCAGCGTGGTCGGCTACATGTATCTCAACCAGCGCGCCCTGCAATATGACGCCCAGGGCGAGGTGTTCGCTCTCGGCAACACTACCCTCACCGGCGCGCGGGACGTGCTCATCACCAGTGACGACGAGGCGGTCAGTGGCTGGTATGCGCCGCCGCGCCCCGGCATGCCGGTGATTGTCTACTACAAAGGCAATTCCAAGAGCTTTACTGAAGAGAACGAGCGCTATGAGCGCTTCGTGGCCGAGGGCTATGGTTTCCTCGCCTTCGACTATCGCGGCTTTCCTGCCTCGCCCGGCGAACTTTCCGAAGCCAATATACTGACAGACGCGCTGGCCGCCTATGACTGGCTGGACGCCGAGACAGACGCCCCCATCCTGATCTGGGGTCGCTCGCTCGGTTCCGGACCGGCCAGCTTTGTTGCCAGCCAACGCGACGCGGCGGCCCTGCTGCTCGAAACCCCCTTTCTCTCAGCCGTCAATGTCGCGGCCGAGCGCTATCCGATCCTACCGGTCGCACTCGTCATGCAGGATCAGTTCCGCAACGATCTCTGGATCGAGGATGTCAGCGAGCCGGTCCTGGTGGCCCATGGCACGGCTGATCGCACGATCGACGTTACCAACGGGGAACGCCTTTATGCGCGCGCGCCCAATCCCGACGAACTCTGGATCGTCGATGGCGCCGATCACTCCGACCTCTGGGACGCCGGTATTTGGGACCGTGCCAGACCTTTCTTTGACCGCGCGTTAAACCAGTGAGGCCTCCGCGCCCGCTGGGCATGTCCCCAAGGCGGACCGCCATTATCGGCGGACTGATGGTGACAACCGGCCCACTCAGCCTGACATTGTATGGCCCTGCCTTGCCCTCGATCGTCGCGGATCTGGGCACCACTGACGCGGGCGGCAAGCTGACCATGACGGTCTATTTCGCCGCCTTCGCCATTTCGCAATTGCTGTGCGGCCCACTATCGGACCGTTTCGGCCGCCGCTGGGTCGGGGTGGTGTTCTTTGCCGTTTATGTTCTCGGCTCGCTGGTCTGCGCCCTGGCACCGACCCTGGAAATGCTCCTGCTCGGACGCCTGCTGCAGGGTCTGGGCGTCTCGGCCGGTGTGGCCCTGTCCCGGGCCATGGTGCGCGACCAGTTCGTCGGCATGGATGCCATACGCATCCTCACCATGGTCAATCTGATCCTGACCGTCGCGCCTGCCGTGGCACCGACCCTGGGCAGCGTCATGCTCTTTCTGGGATCTTGGCACCTGATGTTTGTCATCATGGCAGGTTTCGGTCTGGCCGTGATTGCCCTGCTCGGTCTTGGCGCCCGCGAAACCCTGCCTGCAGAAGCCCGCGTCCCCCTGCATCCGGGACAGGTGCTGACCAATTATGGTCGCCTGCTCGCCGCGCCCGACTTTCTCATGCCGGCATTGGTCCTGGCCCTGTCCTTTGGTGGTTTTTATGGCTTCGCTGCGCTGCTGCCCTTCATCCTCATCGATCAGATCGGGCTGACGCCATTCCAGTTCGCCATGGCTATGCTGATCCAGACCGCCTCCTTCATCACCGGCAATATTATCGCTGGCCGGTTGGCACGGCGCCTCGACGGCCCTGCGCTCATTCTGATGGGATTGGGGTTCCTGGCCCTGGGTGGCGCCGGCTTTGCCATTGCGCCTCGCCTCTATCCCGATGCAGTGCTGGCCACGATGGTTCCGGTGAGCCTCTGGATGTTGGCCCTGGCCGCTATCGGACCCAGCGCAACAGCCAGCGCCATGGCCCGATACGGGCATATCGCGGGCGCTGCAGGCGCGATGACCGGCTTCTTCCAGATGGGTGGCGGCTTCGTCGCCTCGGTCCTGGCCATTGCGCTCTTCCCCGATGCGCGAACGGCAATGGTCAGTGTGCTGCCGGCCCTGGCCATGCTGGCGATTATTGTCGCGCTCTGGCACCGCCGCCTCTATCCCGGACAATAAAAAAACGCCGCCCCACAAGGGACGACGTTCAATTCGAAAATGCTTCGAAGCGGTTAGTTGCGGCCAGTGGCCACGATGCCGCCTTCGCGCTGCGCACGCTTACGAGCCAGCTTGCGCGCACGGCGCACAGCTTCGGCCTTCTGGCGAGCCTTCTTCTCGGAAGGCTTCTCGTAATAGTTGCGCAGCTTCATCTCGCGGAAGACACCTTCACGCTGCAGCTTCTTCTTCAGTGCGCGCAGCGCCTGGTCAACATTGTTATCGCGAACGACTACTTGCAAAGGTCAACCGCCCTTTCAAAGCTATGCAAACTGTTTGGATAAAAACGGCATGGCCATACAAACCACCCCGCCGACCAGCGTAGCCGGTCACCGTGGCGGGCTCTATAGCCCAACATTGGCAGGCTGTCCACACTCGTCACACGGAAAAATGCGGGCGTCTTGCGGGTTCTGTGGTCAGGGACTACCCCTGAGGCATCGATGTGCAGGAGGCATACATGTATCAACCCCTCGTCATGGTGCCCGGATTGCGATGCGATGGCTTTCTCTATCAGCCGGTCATCACGCGCCTTGATGCTAACATCGCTCCGGCAATTGCCGATGTTTCGCTCGATGAATCCATTGCCGGCATGGCCAGTCGCATTCTGGCCGCCGCGCCAGCCCGCTTCGCCCTGGCCGGCCTGTCTATGGGGGGCTATATCGTTCTCGAAATCATGCGCCAGGCGCCGGAGCGCGTGACCCATCTCGCTCTGCTCGACACCAATGCCCGCCCGGACAGCGACGAACGCAAACAGGCTCGCCTGGCGGAAATGGAGCTGGTGCGGCAGGGCAAGTCGGCCCTGGTGTCGCGCATGGCCCTGCCGGGCCTGCTGGCGCCGTCAAACCTTGATGGTCCCGTGGCCGATCAGGTCCATGACATGGCCGTGCGCGTCGGAGCCGACACCTATCTGCGCCAGCAGACAGCCATCATGGCGCGCGTTGATTCCCGACCTTTTCTCAAGGACATTGGCGTCCCCACGCTGGTTGGTGTAGGCGCTGAGGACAAGCTCATCCCCCTGCCGCTTTCCGAAGAGATGGCCGAACGCATTCCCGGTGCCGAGCTGGTGGTCTTCCCCGATGCCGGCCACGTCCCGACGCTGGAAAATCCCGGCGCAGTAGCCGACGCCATGAACGCGTGGCTGAAACGATAACGCCTTAGCCGCGCACGATCCTGTTGATGTGTCCCATCTTGCGGCCGGGCCGGGCTTCGGCCTTGCCGTAAAGATGCGGCTGGGTATCGCCATCAATGCCGCCCGGCACCTGATCGACCTCGTCGCCGATCAAATTCTGCATCACCACATCGGCCATGCGTTGCGGATCGCCCAGCGGCCAGCCGGCAATGGCGCGGATATGCTGCTCGAACTGGTCGGTCAGGCAAACTGCCTCAGTCCAGTGCCCCGAATTGTGCACGCGCGGGGCAATTTCGTTGACCAGCAACGATGGCCGCTCGCCGCCAACCACAAAGAACTCCACTCCCAGCACACCCACATAGTCGAGCGCCACGACAATCACCTTGGCCAGCATGGCCGCATGCTTGGCGACACCCGGCGCGATGTCACCTGGCACGGTCGAGGTGAACAGAATATGATCCCGATGCACGTTCTCGGCGGCATCGAAGGCCCGCACAGTGCCATCGAGACCACGCGCCACCACCACCGAGATTTCCTTCTCGAAGGGCACAAAACCCTCCAGCACCAGCGGATGGGGCTTGAGTTCAGCAAAGGCCGTCTCGGCCTCCTCGGGCGTGCGCAGCACGCGCTGCCCCTTGCCGTCATAGCCCAGCCGCGTGGTCTTGAGCACAGCGGGGAGACCCAATTCGTCAATGGCGGCTTTCAGGGCCTCAAGACTGTGTACGGCCCGATAGGGCGCCACAGGAATATTCTTGGACGAAAGGAAGCTCTTTTCGGCCAGCCTGTCCTGCGAAATGGCCAGCGCGTTGGCACCGGGCCGCAGCGGCTTCAGCCCCGCCAGCACTTCGGCGGTGGTCGCAGGCACATTTTCGAACTCATAGGTCACGACGTCGACCTGGGCCGCGAATGCCTTGAGCGCGTCGACATCGTCATAACCAGCCACGGTCTTGAGCGGCGTCACGTCAAAGGCCGGGCTCTGCGCATCGGGGCAGTAGATGTGGCTCTTCAGCCCCAGCCGGGCTGCGGCCAGCGCCAACATGCGCCCAAGCTGCCCTCCGCCCAGAATGCCAATGGTGGAGCCAGGAGCCAGAATGGTCGGATTGTCAGTCAAGGCGCTACTCGAGATCGGACGGAAACTGCGGCACGGCCTGGGTCTGGCGGGCGCGATGGGCATCGAGCCGGTCAGCCAAATCGTCATCACTGAGGGCCAGAACGGCCGCCGCCAAAAGCGCTGCGTTGATGGCGCCCGGCTCGCCGATGGCCAACGTGCCCACCGGCACCCCGCCAGGCATTTGCACGATGGAATAGAGGCTGTCCATGCCCGAAAGCGCCTTGGACCGCACCGGCACGCCGAACACCGGCAAGCTCGTCATTGCCGCAATCATGCCCGGCAGATGCGCCGCGCCTCCCGCTCCGGCGATAATCACCTTGACGCCCTCTTCCCGCGCATTGGTGGCAAAATCCACCATACGTTCGGGCGTGCGATGTGCCGAGACGATGCGCGCCTCATATTCCACTTCGAGATTTTCGAGGGTTTCGGCGGCCAACCGCATGGTGGGCCAGTCCGATTGGCTGCCCATCACGATGGCAACCGGTGGCTTGAGCATGGCGATTCCCCCGTGCCGCTCCGCAAAGCGCGGAACTAGCCTAATTCCTGCCACAACTCAAGGCGTCTGGACACTCAGGCGATGATATCGGGCAACAGGATATTTTCGAGTTGGACGATCCGGTCCTTGAGCGAAAGTTTCCGTTTTTTGAGCCGCTGCAACAGCATCCGATCCGCCATTTGCGACTGCACCAAAGTGTGGATCGCCGCATCGAGATCGGCGTGTTCCTGGCGTTTTGTGGCCAGTTCGATCCCCAATTGGGTTTCCTGTTCCTTGGTCAGCGACAGCATGGTGTACCGGACATTTCAGACGCCAATTCTCAGCCTTGGTTAACCGATCACGACAAGTTTTGCATCTCAATTCCGGGGCCGTCGCAAACGGCGTCGACAAAGCATGAAATATTTGTGACGATACCGGCGTCCAACACGCTGAAAGGAGTTGTTATGACGACTGAAGGCCACATCGCAGCGCTTGAACGCCGCCATCAGGAATTGGATCGGATGATCCAGTCCGAAACCCAGAACCGGCTTGCCGACGACCTCATGGTCGCCGCGCTCAAGCGTAAGAAACTCGAAGTGAAGGACGAACTCTACAAGCTCCAGGGCGCTACGCGGCAATAAGGCAGCATCAAACAATTTTCATGAGCTCTGGAGGGTCACGGCATTGTGCCGCGGCCCTTTTTCATTGGAAGCCCCTTTATCCAAATCTCTAGGATTAACATCCTCTTAAGAAGCAGCGGGCATCGTCATTCCCAAAACGGCACAACTCGATTCGTGCCGGCAGGACTTCTGATCTGGGGTAAATATGACGCGTGTTCTGGTCGTGGACGATGATCCGGTGCAATTGCGATTGACCTCGGAAGTCGCCAACCGCGCCGGCTTCAAGCCGATTACCGCAACCGGCGGCGAACAGGCGCTCTCCATTCTGCGTGAGGATCCCCAGCTCGGGGCCATGATCCTCGACCTGGTCATGCCCGATCTCGACGGCATGGGCGTGATGGAGGCCATGCGCAAGGAAGGGCTCACCACGCCCGTCATCATCCAGACCGCCAATGCTTCGCTTGAAACCGTGATTTCGGCGATGCGCCAGGGTGCGGCCGATTACTTCGTCAAGCCGGTAGCGCCCGAAAGACTGATCATTTCGCTGCGCAACGCGATGAAACTGGATGCCCTCGAAGCCGCCATTCGCGCCGAGCATGCGCGCAAGGCCGGCACTTTCAGCCACAAGGACATGATTGCCGCCGCGCCCGCCATGGCCCGCGTCATCACGCTTTGCGCAAAGGCCGCCAAAAGCAATATCCCGGTGCTCATCGAAGGCGAGAGCGGGGTTGGCAAGGAACTGGTAGCCCGCATCATTCAGGGCACCGGCGACCGGGCTGGAAAGCCGTTCATCACCGTCAATTGCGGCGCCATTCCACCCAATCTGGTGGAATCGGTGCTGTTCGGCCACAAGAAGGAAGCCTTTACCGGCGCCCATGCTGACCAACCCGGGAAATTTGCCGAGGCGCATGGCGGCACCCTGTTCCTCGACGAGGTGGGCGAACTGCCGCTCGACACCCAGGTCAAATTGCTTCGTGCACTGCAGGATGGCGAGATCGAGCCGGTCGGGGCCAGCAAGCCCGAAAAGGTCAATGTGCGGCTGATCTCGGCCACCAATCGCCGTCTGCTCAACCTGGCCAAATCCGGCGAATTCCGCGAAGATCTGTATTATCGGCTCAATGTCTTCCCCATCTACGTGCCGCCCCTGCGCGAGCGTCTCGAGGACATGCCGGCCCTGATCAATCACTTCATCGCCCGCTTCTCGGCCGAGGCTGGCAAGCGCGTGCTGGGCGTCTCCCCTGCAGTCACCGAATTGCTGGGCAAATATGACTGGCCGGGCAATGTGCGCCAGCTCGAAAACGCCATCTATCGCGCTATCGTGCTCAGCGATGGTGCCTTTCTCGAAACCCAGGACTTCCCGCAAGTGCTGGCCCAGGCCGCAGGGCGTGAGGAAGCCATGCGCGCAGTCACCAGAGTGGTGGAACTGACCGAACCGGTCCATATCGACGCGGCGACCGCCCGTCCGCCCGTGGAACACACGCCCCCCGCCGTGCGCGATCGGTTTCTCTCGGACAGCGGTGACCTGCAGCCGCTCTCAGATATTGAGCGCGAGGCCATCGCCTTTGCCATCGAGCATCACGGCGGACGCATGTCGCGCGTGGCCCGGGCGCTCGGCATTGGCCGCTCCACCCTTTACCGCAAGCTGCACGAATACGGCATGGCGGAGGGGCTGATCAACGACGCCGCCTGACGCCGATCGTAAATTGACTGGAAAGCTGCCCCGTTAACCGTGTTGCTTACCGGGCCGTTAAGACATTGGCGCGAATTGTCGCCAATGTCTTAACCAGCGAGGCTTTCATGCGACACTCAGCCATTACCCTTCTTGCCCTCATGGCGGCGTCGTCTGCAGTGCAGGCCGCCGACGTCAACTGGAACAGCAACGCCACCTCGCCCATCTATGGGTCGACCAGCGCCACCCAATGGACCGGCTTTTATGCCGGTGTAAGCGGCGGCTATGCCTGGGGCACGACCATCAACAGCCCCGCTTTGGCAGGCGGTCAGGCCAGCAACAACAGTGCCGGCTGGAGCCTGGGCGCCCAGGCCGGCTACAACATGGACATGGGCGGCTTCGTGCTTGGTGGCGAGGCCGACCTGCAATGGGCCAGCATCGGTTACAACGAACCCATTGCCGGCGGCACTTTCGAAGCCAAGACAGATTTCTTCGGCACCGTGCGCGGTCGAGCCGGCGTTACCGTAGGACAGGTCATGCCCTATGCCACGGGCGGTCTGGCGTTCGGCCGTGGCGTGGCGCAGGAAAGCACCGGCGTCATCACTTCGCAATCGGCCAACCATTTCGGTTGGACCGCCGGCCTTGGCCTTGAGGCGCAGGCCACCGCCAATATCTCCATCAAGGCTGAATATCTCTATGTCGATTTGGGCGAGCAGTCCTATGCGGGGCTCCCCACCGGCAATCGCGACATCTCCCAGCGCTTCTCGCTGGTCCGAGCCGGCGTCAACTACAAGTTCTGACAGAGGCGCTGCGTGGGTAAACCGTTGCAGTCTGGCCACAGCGTTGTTTCACGATTCTGCGAGCAATTGCTCCTGTTAAGAATTGCGGGCTATTGATTTTTTCTGGCATGCCCGGACGCGTTGAGATTCGTGCCGGTTGTGGTTGATTGTTGTCGGGAGCAAACATGAACAAGGTTCTGGTCAGTCTGGTCGCACTGGTTGCCGCCACGGCTGTGGTTCCGTCGGTCTCGGCCCAACAGGTCGCCAGCCTTGAAACCAGCCGCATTGTCATTGCCCCACCGCAAAGCGCCCTGGCCCGCACCATCAAGACGGGCCTGTCCGCCGCATATTACGGCGCCCGGCCCGACACGCGCGCCCACGAGGAGGCCCAAAGGCTCTATTTTCTCTATGGCGAGCGCCATTTCGAGCCGATCTGGCTGACCGAACAGGCCAATGGCGCGGTCGCCTTTTCGCCCGCAGCCGCCAAGATCATCACCCTGTTCGAAAACGCAGCCAGCGAAGGGCTGGACCCGTCCGACTATCTGACCCCGGAAATCGACGCCGCGCGGCTATCGGGCGACGGCATTGCGCTGGCAACACTTGAGACCGCCTTTTCGGGCGCGACCATGCGCTATGCCGATCATCTGCATAATGGCCGCATCGATCCCCAGTCGATCAGCACGCTGCTCGATCTCAAGCGCAAGCCGATCAACGAGGCCGCGCTGCTCGAGCAACTGGCGCAGAGCAAGGATCCCGCCGCGATCCTGATGCGGCTCGAACCCCAGCACCGGGAGTTCCAGGCGCTCAAGGCCGCCCTTGCCAATTTTGAACAATCCAGTGCCGCCCGCCCCACACCGATCGGCGACGGCCCGGTGCTCCGTCCAGGCAATTCCGATGCCCGCCTGCCTGCCATTCGCGCCCGACTCGAACTGGCTGCCTCAACCTCCCAGCTCTATGATGAGCTGACTGTTGATGCGATCAGGTCCTTCCAGGACGGTCAGGGGCTCGAAGTCGATGGCATTATCGGGCCCGCCACGGTCGCTGCCCTCAATGGCGGCGCGGCCACGCGGCGCGAAGACATCATTGCCAATATGGAACGTTGGCGCTGGATGCCGTCTGATCTGGGCGATTTCACCGTCTTCGTGAACATCCCCGAATTCCGTCTCTCCATCCTGCGCAATGGTCAGGAAGAATATACAACGCGTGTGGTTGTCGGCACCACCAAGAACCAGACGCCCGTATTTTCGGACAGCATCCGGCATGTGGTGGTGAACCCCTATTGGAACGTTCCCTCGTCCATTATTCGCGGCGAGATTGCCCCCGCGGTGCTGCGCAATCCGGGCTATACCGACAGCCACAATATGGACCTGCTCTACAATGGCGCCCCGGTCAGCCCGTGGCAGGTCGACTGGACCCAGGTTTCGCCCTCCAATTTCCCCTTCCGCGTTCGCCAGCGCCCCGGAGCCGGCAATGCCCTGGGGCAGATCAAGTTCCTGTTCCCCAACAAGCATGACGTCTATCTGCACGACACCCCGTCCAAGTCGTTGTTTGCGCGGTCCTATCGCGCCTTCAGCCATGGCTGTGTGCGGGTGCAGAATCCGATGGAATTTGCCGATGCGCTGATGGCCAATGAGCCAAATATTTCGCGCTCCTCGCTCGAATCCATGTTCGGCCCCTCCGAGCGCTGGGTGAACCCGCAGAACCAGATCCCGGTGCATCTGGCCTATTTCACCCTGCGCGTCGACGACGATGGCTCCATACGCTCCTTTGGCGATCTTTATGGCCACAACGAAAAGCTGATCGCCGCCATGGGGCTCGATGCCGTCGAGTCTCCGGCTATTTTGGCCGAGGCCGAAACTGTGCCCGAAGAGCTTTCGCCCTGAAAGCAAAAGCCCCGATCACTTTGACATCGGTTAATGCCCGGGTAACAATTTCGCCTTGGTTGTGCCCGCTTTTGCCCTTAGTAACAGACGTGTGAGGGGATCTACGGTCAGTTCACAACTGGTTAGCGTTAATCAATTCGAGCGAATTGGGCGCTAACGTCTCACCATTATCTGACGAGAGAGCCGGGCAGAGTTTGGCGTGACGGTTTTGGGGTTTATCAATTGGCGAGGTGTTGCACGGGTTATTGCCGCTGCAGCCTTTTGCGTTTCCGCCTTGTTGCCGGTCGTCCCGGCCCAGGCAGCGACCGAGCGCGCCCTTTACCTCTATTACACCCACACCAAGGAAACCGCCCGCATCGTCTTCAAGCGCAATGGGCAATATGTCCAGTCGGGCCTGAACGAGCTCAACCAGTTCCTGCGGGACTGGCGGCGCAACGAACCCACCAAGATGGATCCGCGCCTGTTCGACCTGATCTGGGAAGTTTACCAGGACGTGGGCGGCACGCAGCCGATCAACATCGTTTCGGCCTATCGCTCCCCGGCCACCAACGCCATGCTGGCCTCCAAATCGTCCGGCGTGGCCGATAATTCCCAGCATATGCGCGGTACCGCAATGGACTTCTTCATTCCCGGCGTGCCACTGGCCAGGCTGCGTGCCGCCGCCATGAAGAAGCAGGTGGGCGGCGTGGGCTATTACCCCACCTCGGGCAGCCCCTTTGTGCATCTGGATACCGGCTCGGTGCGCGCCTGGCCGCGCATGACCCGCGCCCAGCTCAAGGACCTGTTCCCAGACGGCAAGACCATGCATGTGCCCACCGATGGCAAGGTGCTGTCCCAGCAGGGCTACAATGTTGCCCTGGCCGAATGGAAACGCTGCCACGCTTTTCCCTGCAACGGCACCAGTGCGGGCACGCAGGTGGCCAGCGCCTCGGGGGGTAGCGGCCGCACCCTGGTGGACCTGCTGTTTGGCGGAAACGAACAGGCGTCCGCCAGCGCGCCGCAAGTGCAGACCGCGTCCTTGGCCCCACAGCGCACGACCCCGGTCGCCCCGGCAATGCCCGAACGCCGCCCCGCCGATCTGGGTGGACCAGACCTCGCGGTCGCCTCGGTGTCCGATACCACCCTGCCCTTTTCGACCAGCGGCAGCGATCCATTGACTGACGACGAGATGGATCTGGCCTCGCAGGTCGCGGTGGCCATGCCCGTGGCCATGCCCGACGACCTGCGCAACAATGATGCCGTCATGGCCCTCGCGGCCTTGACCGAGCCGGTGATGCCGACACCGCGCGTCATCATGTCCGATCCGCCGGCTGATATCCTGACGGCCTATGCTGCCGCGAGCCCGGCAGCAGACCCTGGCGCCCAGCGCGCGCTGGAAATGATCATCGAAGGCACCACTACTGCCAGCGCCACGGCAACGCCCCCCGCACCAACCGATCGTCTGCCGGTTCTGCCGCCCCTGCGCCCAGCGGCAACCATCCAGACCGCTTCGCTTGGCGGCAATCTGTCCGACCTTTTCGGCGGCACATTTGGCGCCACCGATGCCAGCGCGCCCACCCCGCTGGCCGAGGCCCTGGTGCAACATGTCGCCAGCCGCCCCGATCCCGACGCCATGCGTCGCCCCAATCTGGTGGCCCCCGACCTTGAACATGTCGCGGACATTTTCACCGATCCTGCAGCGATGTCCTCGGGCCGCTATGCGGTAATCTTCGATCACGATGAGGCCGATTTCGACCCGACCCCGGAAATGGGCCGCCATGTGCTGGTCAAGGGTGTTGGTGATAGTGCTCCCGCGCCGGTCCATAACCGCTTCACGCGCGCCGCGCCTTTGGTGCTGGCCAGCAACTGACGCTGCCGCCAGGCGTTTTCTGCCCCGCAAATGCCTGAATGCTCTCCCAATGATGGAGACCCATCGCCGCATTGCCCTGGCTGGCATTGCAAAGGCATGACCCTGCGCCTAAACAGGGACAAACCAGATATTTGACGGGGATACGCTTGGCCAACAAGCCCGACACGCCGCTGCTCGACACCGTTCAGACGCCTGCCGATCTGCGCGACATGCCGCGCGAGGATCTGCGTCAGCTTGCCGATGAATTGCGGGCCGAAATGATCGACGCTGTCTCGGTTACCGGCGGCCACCTCGGCGCAGGCCTCGGTGTGGTCGAGCTGACCGTAGCGCTGCACGCTGTGTTTGACACCCCGCATGACCGCATCATCTGGGATGTCGGCCACCAGGCCTATCCGCACAAAATCCTGACCGGTCGCCGCGACCGCATGCGGACCCTTCGGCAGAAGGGGGGACTCTCCGGCTTCACCCGCCGCGCGGAAAGCGAATATGATCCGTTTGGCGCCGGGCATTCCTCGACATCGATCTCGGCGGGCCTGGGCATGGCTGAAGCCAGCAAGCACATGGAAAAGCCGCGCAATGTCATTGCCGTCATAGGCGATGGTGCCATGTCGGCCGGCATGGCCTATGAGGCGATGAACAATGCCGGCGCCATGGATGCGCGGCTGATCGTCATTCTCAACGACAATGACATGTCCATTGCCCCGCCCACCGGGGCGCTGCGGACCTATCTTGCACGTCTGGTCTCCGGCCCTGTCTATCGCGGCACCCGTGAGGCGGCCAAGGCCGTGGTCTCGAAACTTCCGCCCTTTCTGCACGAGCCGGCGCGCCGCACCGAGGAATTCGCCCGCTCCTTCTTCACCGGCGGCACGCTGTTCGAGGAGCTGGGCTTTTATTATGTCGGCCCCATCGATGGACACAATCTCGAAGACCTGCTGGCCATTCTCGACAACGTCAAGGAATTTGGTCAGGGCCCGATCCTGATCCATGCCGTAACCAGGAAGGGCAAGGGGTACGCCCCGGCCGAGAACTCGGCTGACAAATATCATGGCGTATCCAAGTTCAACGTCGTCACCGGCGCCCAGGCCAAGGCCCCGTCCAATGCGCCGTCCTATACCTCGATATTTGCCTCCTCGCTGATCCAGGAAGCCCAGGACGATCCACGCGTCGTGGCCGTGACGGCCGCCATGCCCTCGGGTACGGGCCTCGACAAATTCGCCGAGATCTTTCCCAGCCGCATCTATGATGTGGGCATTGCAGAACAGCATGCCGTGACCTTTGCGGCTGGCATGGCCAGCGAAGGCATGAAGCCCTTCTGCGCCATCTATTCGACCTTCCTGCAGCGCGCCTATGACCAGGTGATCCACGACGTCGCCATTCAGGGCCTGCCGGTGCGCTTCGCCATCGACCGGGCCGGCTATGTCGGCGCCGATGGGCCGACCCACGCCGGCAATTACGACAACGCCTATCTCGGTGCCATTCCAGGCATGGTGCACATGGCCGCCGCCGACGAAGCCGAATTGCGCCACATGGTGGCAACCGCTACCGCTTTTGACCGTGGCCCGATCACCTTCCGCTACCCGCGGGGCGAGGGCATGGGCGTGGACATGCCGGAACGCGGCCAAGTCCTGCCCATCGGCAAGGGCCGCATTGTGCGCCAGGGCAGCACGATCGCGCTGCTCTCCTATGGCACGCGGCTTGGTGAAGTGCTTGCCGCCGCTGACAAGCTGGCCGCGCTTGGGCTTAATCCAACCGTGGCCGATGCTCGCTTCCTCAAGCCTTTGGATGAAGAGCTCATCGCATCACTGACACAAAGTCACGACGTGTTGATTTCGACCGAAGAAGGCGGCCTTGGCGGCTTTGGCAGCCATGTCGCAACATTCCTCGCCAGCAACGGCCTGCTCGATGGCAAGCTGCGCTTCCGCCCGCTGATGATCCCCGATACTTTTGTCGAACACGCTTCCCAGGCCGACATGTATGCCGCTGCCGGCCTCGATCGCGCCGGCATCGTGGCTGCCGCCCTCACCGCGCTTGGATATGACCAGGCAGCCATGCAAGCGGCCCTGGCGAAGGTCTGATGCATCTCGCGGCGCTGTCGGGTGAGGGGTTCGCGCCTATCAGAACACTCGAACTTGCGGATAGGCCGGAACCCCTCATCCGCCCTCCAGGCACCGTCTCCCTCAAGGGGAGAAGGAAACAGCGCCCTCACGCATAGTTGGTCGGCAGGCCCTGGGCGGACTTGACGGTTTCCATAGAGATATAGGCCGACATGTCGAACAGCTCGATGCGCGAAACGAGCCGCTTGTAGACCACGTCATAATGCTCCACATCGGGCAGCACGATCTTGAGAATATAGTCGAAATTGCCGGTCAGCCGGTGCACCTCGACAATTTCGGGGATCGCCGAAACGGCTAAATGAAACTTTTCCAGCCAATCTGCTGCGTGCGAGCCTGTGCGTACGATGACGAAGACGGTCGTCGGCAAGCCCATTTTGCGCCGGTCCAGTTCTGCCGTGGTGCGCGCGATAAACCCTTCCTCCTTGAGCCGGGCGATCCGGCGGGAGCAAGCCGAAGGCGACAGGGCCACTGACGCCGCGATGTCGTTGACAGGCTGCTCGGCATCCGCCTGCAACAGGCTCAAAATCTTCCGATCGCGCTCATCCAGCATGTATTTCACTCCGCTTATGCAGATTTATAGCGCATTTTCTATCTATGCTGCAATTCTTGCGCACCCTGACCACAAAGACAGTCGAACTCCGCGCGCCGAATGCTCTGGAAACGCGGCATCATTTGCGGGACCCGGAGGACGCGGAAATGAAAACGATCGGTCTGATCGGCGGCATGAGCTGGGAATCGACTGCCGTCTATTATCGCCACATCAACCAAGAGGTGCGTCGCCTGCGCGGCGGGCTGGCTTCGGCCGATATCGCGATGCGCTCGCTCGACTTTACCGAAGTCGTGGCCCTGCAACAGGCCGGACGCTGGGACATGGCCGGCGCTCTGCTAGGAGAGGCCGGGGCAGGCCTGGCGCGCGCCGGCGCGGACTGTGTGCTGATCTGCACCAATACCATGCACCTGGTGGCCGAGCCGGTCGCTGCGATGTCAGGCATTCCGCTGATCGACATCATCACCGAAACGGCCTCGACCTTGCAGGCGCACCGCCACAAGCGCCCGCTGCTGCTCGCCACCCGCTACACCATGGAACATGGCTTTTACACCGACCGGATGAAGGCCCACGGCCTTGAGGTGATGGTGCCAGCAGCAGAAGACCGCAAAATCGTACACGACATCATCTTCAACGAACTCTGCCAGGGGCAGGTGCACGAGGCGGCCCGCTTGGCCTATCTCGACATCATTGGACGCGCAAAGGCGGAAGGCGCAGACTCCGTCATCCTCGGCTGCACCGAGATCGGCCTGCTGATCGATCCGGACACCCTGCCCCTGCCCGGCTTTGACTCGACCACCATCCACGCAGACGCCGCGATCCGCTTTGCTCTTGGCGACGAAGCCGCCCAGGCCGCTTGAGCTTGAGGCGAGTTGGACCGGTCCGGCTAACTGATTATTGAGAGTTTGCCGGCTTTCTGTCCCTGCAGACGAGAGGGCGGTCCATGACCATTTCCAGCATTTCAATCGGCGCCTACGGCATGCAGCGCGCCAGTGGTCAGCTCGAACAGAGCGCCGCGCGCATCGCCCGGTCAGGCACCGAAGGCAACAACGTCGACCTCTCGAGCGAAATGATCAACGTCATCGGGGCCGAGGCCGACTTCAAGGCCTCGGCGAAGGTTGTCAGCGTGGCCAGCGACATGTCCAAAGCCCTGCTCGACATACTCGCCTGATCGCCGATTACCGCTCGGGCGGCGCTTCGACCATGCCCAGGGCGGACATATAGAGCTCGAGCAGCGCTTCCTGCTCCATGCGCTCATTGGCATCCTGCTTGCGGATGGTGACGATCTTGCGCAGGATCTTGGTATCGAACCCATTGCCCTTGGCTTCGGCATAGATTTCCTTGATATCGGCAGCGATCGCCGCCTTTTCTTCTTCCATACGCTCGATGCGCTCGATGAAAGCGCGCAACTGATCCTGCGCGACGCTATCTTCAACGGCCATGGCCAACCTCTTCTGGAGCGTTTCCCCCAAAAAGCGGTCGCCACTTTTGGTTCGGAAGCGCGGTAAAACAAAAAAATACTCCGGCCTTCCACCGCATCTTCGCACGGATAAGCGGATGCGGGGATAAACCGGAATTATCCGGTCCCCATCAACCTCATGCCCCGCATTGGTTCAACCCTTTTATGGGGCAATCCACACCCTGCCCGGGCTTGCCGGCGCCGGTTGGGGCTGCTCACGCCGCTTTTATGACCAGTGCGGCATGCATGCCCGCATTTCCGTCAAATCGCCCCATTAGCCATTGACCTCGTCTCTGCCATACGATCAAAGAAGGGCACGTTTTCCGGTGATTTCCAGCGCAATGGTGAACCCCATCCGTCTTGGCTCGACCCTGTTGCTTGCCACCCTTGGTGGCCTGATGGCCATGGCCACGCCCGCACAGGCCGAGCTGCGCATCTGCAATGAAACCGCCAATCTGGTTTCGGTCGCCCTGGGCTACCGCGCCGAGCGCGGCTGGATGAGCGAAGGCTGGTGGCAGGCCCCTCCGGGCGACTGCCGCACAATCTTCCAGGGCGATCTCGCCCGCCGTTTCTACTACCTCTACGCAGTGGACGATATCGGCGGCGGATCCTGGGATGGACAGGTCTTCATGTGCACTCGTGACGAAACCTTCACAATATTCGGGGTTGAGGATTGCCTCGCCCGGGGCTATGAGCGCACCGGGTTCTTTGAAATCGATACACAGAACCGTACCGACTGGACGCTACAGCTCACCGAGAGCGCCGGCGCGCCAAGCATTGTCGGCCCGGACCTGGGCGAAGATCTTGAAGACCCGGCCTTCCTTGTCGACCCCGACGAGCCCCTAACGCCAGACAATACGGACACGCAATGAGACGGATCAGACGCGCAAAGATCCTTGCCACCCTCGGGCCTGCCAGCCACGAGGAGACCATGATCGAGGAACTGGCCAAGGCCGGGGCCGACGTCTTCCGCATCAATATGAGCCATGCCAGCCACGAAGTGCTGCACCAGACCGTCAAGCGCATCCGCGCGGTCGAAGCGCGCCTCAACCACCCCATCGGCATCCTGGCCGATCTGCAGGGCCCCAAGCTGCGCGTGTGGAAGTTCGCCGAAGGGTCGGTCAATCTGGTCGCCGGGCAGAGCTTTACCCTCGACAGCGAGGAAAACGACCAGGGCAATGCCCAGCGCGTTTACCTGCCCCATCCCGAAATCATCGAGAGCGTGTCGGTGGGTGACCGCCTGCTGCTCGACGATGGCAAGCTGCAACTGAAGGCCACCAAGGTCGGCAATGGCGCCATCGAGACCGAAGTCATTTATGGCGGCAAGCTCTCGGACAAGAAGGGCGTGTCCCTGCCCGACACGCTGCTGCCCACCGGCGCGCTGACCGAAAAGGACCATGCGGACCTGCTTGAAGCGCTCAAGGCCGAGGTCGACTGGGTTGCGCTCAGCTTCGTGCAGCGCCCCGAAGACATCATCGATGTGCGCAAGATCGTCCAGGGCCGTGCCGGCGTGATGGCCAAGATCGAAAAGCCGCAGGCCATCGAGCGGCTCGAGGAAATCGTCAAACTCTCCGACGCCATCATGGTCGCCCGCGGCGATCTGGGTGTCGAACTGCCGCTCGAGCAGGTGCCGGGCCTGCAAAAGCGCATGATCCGCATGTGCCGCCGCTTCGGCAAGCCGGTGATTGTCGCCACCCAGATGCTCGAATCCATGATCACCGCGCCGGTGCCGACCCGCGCCGAGGTTTCGGACGTGTCCATCGCCGTGTTCGAAGGCGCGGACGCGGTCATGCTCTCGGCCGAAAGCGCCTCGGGGCAATATCCGGTCGAAGCCGTCACCACCATGGCCAAGGTGGCCGTGGCCGTGGAAAGCGACGCCAACTACAACAACATCATCCGCGCCGCCCAGACCGAGCCGGAGGCCACAGCCGCCGACGCCATCTCGGCCGCCACCCGCCAGGTTGCCGAAACGCTCGATCTGGCCGCCATCGTTACCTATACCGCCTCGGGCTCGACCGGTATCCGCGCCGCGCGCGAACGGCCCAACAAGCCCATCATCGCGCTCTCGCCCAATCTGCGCACCATTCGCCGTCTCTCGGTGGTCTGGGGCATTCATTGCGTGCAGACCGAGGATGCGGTGAGCCTGGAAGACATGGTCGACCGCGCCTGCGTCATCGCCTACCAGGAGGGCTTTGCCCGCCCCGGCGACCGCATTGCCATTACCGCCGGCGTGCCCCTGGGCACCCCCGGCGCGACCAACATGCTGCGCATCGCCTTTGTCCGACAGGATGGCGCTGGCTCGAGCTGAGGTGTCACCCAGCTGCATCAATGACCAAGGCCCCGACCCCGTCGGGGCCTTGTTTGTTAATGCTTTGCTTGCCAGCCATGCCCGGCAAGGCCCAAGATCGGTCAAGGCAAGCAAGGGAGCAGGGTCATGCGTGCAGGTGATGGACTGACGGCAAACAGCCCGGTAACGCGCACAACGCCGATGGGCCGCAGGGGCTTCCTGCTCGGCTCTGCTGCGGCTCTGGGCACGCTGGCGCTGGCCGGCTGCACCACGATCAAGGCCCTGAGCATGGCCGAGGCCGAACAGGTCTATGGTCCCCTGCCCGATGAGCGCTTCCCCATCGAAGCGGTCAACCTCAACAAGGTCGCTCCCAAATATTGGCGGCGGACCGTGCGCTATGACAGCGCCGAGGCACCGGGCACCATCATCGTCGATCCACGCAATTATTATGTCTATCGTATCGAGGGCGACAATGTCGCCACGCGCTATGGCGTCAATGTGGGGCGGGCGGGCTTTCTCTGGAGCGGAGACGCCTATATTGGCCGCAAGGCCGAATGGCCGGTCTGGACCCCGCCCAGGGAAATGATCGAGCGGCAACCCGAAGTCGCCCAATATGCCGGCGGCATGGCCCCCGGCCTCGACAATCCGCTGGGCGCGCGCACGCTTTATCTCTACCAGGATGGCCGCTATACGCTTTACACGCTCTATAGCACCAGACAGGCCGAAACCATCGGCAAGGGCATTTCGAGCGGCTGTATCGGCCTGCTCACCCAGGACATGATGGACCTTTACGAGCGCACACCGGTCAACACCAAGGTCATCGTGCTCAAGGCCTGATCCGAATTGTCCATGGAACCGCATGAGGTCGCCTTCCTGCGCGCAGGACTTTGCGCCGCCCGGCCCATTGGCGTCGCGGGTTTTGGAAATGGACGTATCCCGAGGCGCGTGCGTCTCAGTAAAACTAAGTAATAGAGACGTCGCCGCCTCGGAACACCGGGTTTCTCCTGCTGTCGTGGCCCCTATTGATCGCTCGTCGCAAGGTGGCCCAACGAGCAGGCGAGCCCTGGAGCGAATCCAGTCTCACCGGCTCCTCCCGCAACTGTTCGCTGCAGTCCGCCCATCGCGGGAGAGATGGGAAGAGGATAAGGGAGGTTTTGGTGACGGGGATATCTTTTTGGCCGCGGCAAGAGCCGACCCCATTTTGGACGATCGACGGGGTGTCGTCGTTACCCAAAACCGGCCATTTTAGGATTCGCTCGTCCTTTCGATAAATGGCATTATCGGAACCCGCTTTTGTCGCACCCGTTTGGAACTTCCTTAATCTACGGGCATATGATCTAAGCGGAGCGAGGGGCTAGGACAGGCGTTATGGCACGGGCGTTGATCAACAACGGTATGCTGGAGTGGGCAATGGCTCGCGCCGATATGCCGGTTGACGCGTTGGCCGGCCGGGTGCACGTGGAGCCCAGTCAGATTGAGCGCTGGCTGACAGGTGACGATCGTCCGACCTTTGCACAGGCCCGCAAGGCGGCCACCGCACTCGCGGTGCCCTTTGGATACCTCTACCTGCAACGTCCCCCGGCAGAGGATGAACCCATCCCCGACCTGCGCACGGTCGGCGGCGAAAGGGGGCGGTGGGACGTCAACCTGCGCAGCCTGATGACCGATATCCTGTTCAAGCACGAGTGGTACCGGGACTACCAGCGGCAGGGCGGCGGGAAGCCTCTTGCCTTCGTGGGCAAATTCCCGCTTAACGCCGCCGCTGAAGACGTTGCGGCCGACATGCATTCCGTGATTCTGGGGGAAGCAGGCAGGCCGCGTGCGGGTGCTTTCGAGGACTATTTGCAGAGACTGATGCTTGCTGCCGAGGACGCCGGCATCTGGGTAATGCGCACCGGCATCGTCGGCAACAACACACATCGGCCGTTGTCCGTGTCCAGCTTCCGAGGTCTGGCGATTGCTGATCCGTTGGTCCCACTTGTCATGATCAATGGGCAGGACAGCAAGGCCGCGCAGATATTTACGCTCGCACATGAGCTCGCGCATATCTGGCTGGGCGAGTCTGGAGTGTCCAATGTTCAGCTCGGCGAGGACAACTACGGAGCCCACCGGCGAGTGGAGCAACACTGCAACAAGATCGCGGCAGAGTTCCTCACCCCACGGGAGGAGTTCACTCGCTGCTGGCGCGATGGGCTAGGATTGAGGGACCAAGTCGACACCCTCTCCAGACGCTTTAAGGTCAGCCGCGTCGTGATCGCGCGGCGCGCTTTCGATCTGGGATTCGTCGGCCGTGACGAATATGGTGACTTCTATGCCGCCGAAGAGAAGCGCTGGCGCGATTTGAACCGCGACAGCGGCGGCGATTTCTTCAATACGCTGCCGGTACGCAATGGCAGACGTTTCACCAGGTCCGTTATTTCGGAAGCGATGCGCGGGACGCTGTTGCTGCGTCAGGCGAGTTCCCTGCTGGGTATTCAGCCTGGAAAGATCCGGAAAATGCATGAGAGGTTGGCGTCTTAGTGCTCTACCTTCTGGATGCCAACGTGTTCATTGAGGCGAAGAACAGGTACTACGCCTTCGACATCGTTCCAGCATTCTGGACATGGATGGATTCCGTCGTCGCCAAGAACGTTCGAACGATCACAATGGTCCGAGACGAGCTACTGGTAAAGGACGACCCACTCGGCGACTGGATGCGTGCACGGAAAGATGCTGACTGGATTTTGCCGGTCGACGACGAAGCGACCCAGATAGCGTTTGCGGATATCGCAAGCGAATTGGACGGGTCGCAATATCATCGGCCGGGTGTCGAGAAGTTCCTGTCCGGCGCTGACCCCTGGCTGATTGCAAAAGCGATGACCCTCGGCGCGACCATTGTTACCCACGAAGTCGCGAACGAGATGGTCCTTCGTCGCGTGCCGATTCCAAATCTTTGCGGAGCACGATCGGTCACCTGCATGGACACATTCGATGCCATGCGCGAGCTTCAGGTGAAATTCGACAAGCATAGCTAATGCAGGATCTGCAATCCGCTGCCTGTTGCGCAAGAGGTTTGCGATACCACGCGTCCACTATTCGCCTCTTGGCATCCAGTAGCGGACGGTCCGCTTACCACCCCGTTCGCGCCACTCAAGTGCACAGCCCTCGGGTCAAACCCGGGGGTCACGGTCGGTGGGAGGGGCGATATCGATGCAGAAGCCTTAGACGTCTCAATAGCGAAAAGTCTGCTTGAGAGCAGTCAGTCCGCGCCTCATTCCTGCCCCCAAACGCAACAAGGCCCGCAGTTTCGTGCGGGCCTTATCGAAGTCAAATCAGTGGATCGAAGCGCTTAGCCCTGGCGGGCCTTGAAGCGCTTGTCCACCTTGTTGATGATGTAAACGCGGCCGCGACGGCGGACGAGCTTGTTCGCGCGGTGGCGAGTCATCAACGCCTTCAGCGAGTTGCGGATCTTCATCTTACTAATCCTCGGTCAAACAAAAGGGGCGCCAAGGCGCCCGAAAACTGGCCTCTACATAAGGAAACCGAACCCGGCTGTCAACGCGCAATCGCGTCGCTTTCCCCCATTGCACGGCCGTTAACGCGCCGGTTATCGACGAGGCCTATTCTGGTATGGAACAGAGTTCAGAATCGCCTCCCATGCCCAGCGAACAGATCACCAAATCCGGTATCTTGATCATCGACCCGCAGGCCAATATGGCCGCGCTGGTGGCCACCATGCTACGCGGCCTGAAACGCCGCGACATCCGCGAAGCCTATGACGCCAACCAGGCGCAGGTCGAGCTCAAACGCCGCCCGTTCGAAATCATCATCATCGATGACGGGCTTGCCAAGCCAGACGCCATTGACCTGGTGCGGCGCCTGCGCGCCAATGCCGAATGCATCAACCGGCTGACCCCCATCATCATGATGTCGGCCGCGCCCGACGCCACCCGCATTGCTGCGGCACGCGATGCCGGGGTGACCGAATTCCTGCGCAAGCCGTTCGCCGCCAACCACCTCAAGACGCGGCTCGACAGCATTGCCGCCAATCCCCGGCCCTTTGTCGAAGCCGGTGGCTATGTCGGCCCCGACAGGCGGCGGCAGGCCAAGGATATCGGCACTGCCGACCGGCGCAGCCACAACGAGCCGGACGAGGTCTGACCCACCAGGCCCCGGCCCGGTACCGTTCTATCGGACGAACCCTCGCAAAAAGCCCCCGGCCGATCAGCCGGGGGATGTCACGCTCTCCCGATCCACCGCGACTGTCAGGCGGCGGCGGCCGCCTTCCGGCGCAGGCGGCGGCGCTCTTCACGGCGCTGCATTTCTTCCTTGGGGTCGGGCACCGGCACCGAGGCGATGAGCTTTTTGGTGTAGTCGTGGCGCGGCTCCATCACAACCTGCTCGCTATCGCCGATCTCTACCACCTCGCCGAAATAGAGCACCATGATGCGCTGGGCGATGTGGCGGACCACGGCGATGTCATGTGCGATGAACAGCAGGGAAACGCCGAATTCCTTTTGCAGATCCATCAACAGATTGATGACCTGGGCCTGCACAGACACATCGAGCGCCGAGACCGCTTCGTCGCAGACGATCAGCTTGGGCCGGGTAATCAGCGCCCGGGCAATGCCGATACGCTGGCACTGTCCGCCTGAAAATTCGTGCGGATATTTATTGATCATGTTCGGCGTCAGGCCGACCTTTTCCATCATTTCGGCCACCCGGACGGTGCGTTCCGCCTTGTTGACTTCGGGATGATGGATCTGCAGCGGCTCGGCAATGATCGCCCCGGCGGTCATGCGCGGATTCAGCGAGGCCAGCGGATCCTGGAAGATCATCTGGATATCCTTGCGCAGGCCGATCAGTTCCTTCGGGCTCATCTTGAGGATATCCTTGCCCATCCACACGGACTCGCCTTCCGTGGCATGGATCAGCCGGATGATGGCGCGCGACAGGGTAGACTTGCCGCAACCGCTCTCCCCCACAATGCCCAGCGTCTCGCCGGCATGCAGGTCAAACGATACATCCTTGACCGCCTTGAGCACCTTGGTGCCGCCAAACAGGCCGCCGGTGGGAATGTCGAAATGCACCGAGAGGTTGCGCACCTCGAGAATGACGTCCTTCTCGCTCATGCCTTGTGTGCTCCGGCCATGAATTCATAGGAAACGGTGGAGAGGCGTTCGACCTTGCGGTCGAGCCGCGGCACCGCCGAGAGCAGCCCCTTTGTGTAGGGATGCTCGGGATTGGCGAAGAGCTCTTCGGTCTTGCGATATTCCATGACCTCGCCATTGAACATCACCAGCGTCTCCTCGCAGGTGCCCGCCACGATCCCCAGATCATGGGTGATCAGGATAATCGAGGCGCCGAAATCCTCCTGCAGATCCACCAGCAGATCGATGATTTCGGCCTGCACCGTCACGTCCAGCGCCGTGGTCGGTTCGTCCGCGATCAGCAACTCGGGGCCGCACAGCAGGGACATGGCGATCTTCACGCGCTGCCGCATGCCACCCGAGAACTCGTGCGGATACATATGCACCCGGTTCTTGGCGTCGGGAATGCGGACCGCATCAAGGAAACGCACGCTTTCGGCCAGGGCCGCGCTGTGGCTCATACCCTTGTGCCGCTCGAGCACTTCGGTCATCTGCCGCGAAATCCGCAGATAGGGATTGAGCGAGGTCATCGGGTCCTGAAAGATGATCCCGATCCGGGCGGCGCGATATTCATTGATCTGCCGCAGCGGCAGATTGAGAATTTCCTTGCCGTCGAAACGGACTGAGCCGGTGGCGCGACCATTCTTGGGCAACAGGCCCATCAGGGCGAAGGCGCCCTGTGTCTTGCCCGAGCCGCTTTCGCCCACAATGGCCAGGGTTTTGCCCTTTTCAAGCGTGTAGGACAGGTCACGCACCGCATGGACCACGCCATCATTGGTCTCGAAATCGACCTTGAGGTTTTTTACTTCTAGCAAAGCCATGACAATCGCTTCCTATCGATCCTTGGGGTCCAGCGCGTCGCGCAGGCCATCGCCGACATAGGTCAGGCAGAACAGCATGGTCACGAGCACGGCCGCCGGCGCCAGCAGCAGCCAGGGCATCACTTCTGCCACCGGCGCACCGGCGGAGATCAGCGTACCCAGCGACGTCTGTGGTTCCTGCACACCCAGGCCCAGATAGGAGAGGAAGCTCTCCGCGATGATGATTTCGGGAATAGTCAGCGTGGCATAGATCACCACGGGACCGGTGAGATTGGGCACGATGTGCCGCATGATGATGGTGAAGGGCTTGGCGCCGCTGGCGCGGGCCGCCTCGACGAACTCCCGCTCCTTGAGCGTCAGTGTCTGCCCACGCACGATACGCGCCATGGTCAGCCATTCGATCGCGCCGATACCCACAAACAGCAGCACCGGATTGCGCCCGAACATCACCACCAGGATGATGACGAACAGAATATAGGGCAGCGCATACATGACGTCGACAATGCGCATCATGATGGCGTCCACACGCCCGCCGAAATAGCCGGCCACCGCGCCATAAATGACGCCGATAATCACCGAGACGAGCGTGGCAACCCCGGCCACGATCAGGCTCATCTGGGTGCCCTGCAGCACGCGGGCCAGCATGTCGCGGCCGTTCTGGTCGGTGCCCAGATAGTGAAGCGCCTCGAAATTGGGCGGCTTGCGGATATTGCTCCAGTCGACCTCCGAATAACCCCAGGGCACGAAATAGGGGCCGATAAAGGCGACCAGCACGATCAGCACCAGCATGCCGATGGACAATACGGCAGCCTTGTTGCGCGCCAGGCGGCGCAGGGCGTCCTGGGTGAGCGAGCGACCCTTGGGTGCGTCGAGCGCCGCGAGCTTGTCGGCATAGGTGGACAGCACCTGGTCTTTTCCCGTGATACCGGGCATCAGCGATACCTCACCTTGGGATCGAGCCAGGCATAGACGAGGTCAACGATCAGATTGAGTGCAAGAATGATGAACATGTAGAGGATGGTCGTCCCCAGCACGATGCCGTAGTCGCGGTTGAGCGCGGCGGTGACGAAGTACTTGCCGATACCGGGCAGCCCGAACACCTGTTCGACCGCCAGCGAGCCAGTCAGCAGATAGCTCAGGCCCGGTCCGAGATAGGACACCACAGGGATCAGCGCGGGCTTGATGGCGTGGCGCGCCATGACGATGCGTTCGCCCAGACCCTTGGCGCGCGCGGTGCGCACATAGTTCGAGCCCAGCACCTCGATCATCGAGCCGCGCATCAGCCGGCTGATGCGGCCTGCATGGGGCCAGGCCAGCACGGTGACCGGTAGCACCAGGTGCATCCAGCTTCCAGTGACCCAGCCGCCGGCCGGGAACCAGCCCAGATAAACGCCGAACCACAATTGCAGCAATGCGGCCATGAGGAAGTTGGGGATGATGACGCCGACCATGACCATCAGCACCAGCACATAGTCCGGCCATTTGTTCTGGTTGACCGCGGCCAGCATGCCCGCCAGCACGCCGATGGCCGTGGCGATCACGAAAGCGGTCAGGGCCAGTGTCAGGGTAAAGGGAAAACCGATGGCGATGAGCCGGCTGACCGAGAAGCCCTCGATCACCATGGACGGCCCGAGGTCACCATGCAGCAGGCGCCAGACATAAATGAAATACTGATTGATCAGCGGTTGATCGAGATTGTAGTGCGCGCGCAGATTGGCCAGCACATTGGGCGGCAGCGCGCGTTCACCGTCAAACGGCCCACCGGGCGCCAGGCGCAGAATGAAAAAACAGACGGTAACGGCGATCAGTGCAATCGGAATGGCCGAGAGCACGCGCCGAAAAGCGTATGAGAGCATTGGGTTTGGCCTTCGCTATCCGGGGCGCTGCGTCCACTGCGCGCCACACCGGAGAAAAGATCGTGGGGCCAGTTGGCCCCACGATTTTGTTCGGGACTATTCCGACTTGGTCAGCCAGCGGGTACGGTGCACGTCCTTGGCATTGTCCTGGAAGCCTTCGATATAGGGCTTCACGACATTCTTGGAGACGTACCAGTAGATTGGGATCGCACCGAACTCGTCCATGGCGATCGTTTCAGCATCGGCCAGCATCTGACCGCGTGCTTCCAGATCCAGTTCGCTGGAGGCCTGATCGAGCAGCGCATCGAACTCGGCGTTCGAATAGCGGCCGTAATTATTGCCCCAGTTCATGGTGCCTTCCTGCTCGATACCCGTCTTGAGCAGATCCAGCGTGTTGGACGGATCGTTGTAGTCCATCAGCCAGCCGGCACGGCCGACCTGGAAGTCACCAGCGCGCAGCGCGTCGTAGTGAACGGCCACTTCGGAGTTGAACAGTTCGACATTGACACCAATCGGTTCCCACATGGCGGCAATCGCCACGGCGATGCGCTGGTGGTTGTCGTTGGTGTTGTAGCGCAGCTGCAGGTCGAGCGGATTATCCGGACCATAACCGGCCTCAGTCATCAACTCGGCGGCGCGGGCCACACGGTCTTCATAGGGCATGTCGGCCCAATCAGGCGCATAGGCCTCGTCGACATAATTGCCGGCGCCGGGCGGTACCCAGCCATAGGCCGGCAGCTCGCCGGTGCCCAGAATGTCCGGGCCGATCACGTCGCGCAGGATGGAGATCGAGAGGGCCTCACGAACCCGCACATCGTTGAAGGGCTCAACTTCCTGGTTGATCACATAATAGTAGATGCCCAGGAACGGCTCGACGTGGGTTTCACCCGGAATGTTTTCCTGCATCCAGGCGAACTGATCGGACGGGAAGTCGGTCAGGATGTCGAATTCACCGGCGCGGTAGCGGTTGAGCGCTGCGGCCTGATCTTCCAGGACATGGTAGAAAACCTCGTCGATCTGGACATTGGCGGCATCGTAGTAGTCTGCGTTCTTTTCGGAACGGACATAGGAGCCGGGCAGCCACTCAACGATCTTGTAGGGGCCGTTGGCGACGATGTTTTCCATCTCGATCCAGGCATCGCCATACTCTTCCACCAGGTGCTTTGGCACCGGATAGGCGGTGTAATGGGTCAGTGCATCCAGGAAGAACGGGGTGGATGCCTCAAGAGTGATCTCGAGGGTCTTGTCGTCGATTGCCTTGACGCCAAGCTGATCGAAGTCGGTGATCTCGCCCGAGTTGATGGCAGCCGAGTTCTTGATTGGATACTGCAGATAGGCGTAGTCCGAAGCCGTGGCCGGGTCGAACAGACGCTGGAAGGCGAACACGAAGTCGCCAGCAGTTACCGGCGTGCCGTCGGTCCACATGGCTTCATCGCGCAGATGGAAGGTATAGACGGTACCGTCTTCAGAAATTTCCCAGCTTTCAGCCTGGCCGGGGATCGGATTGGCGGCAGCATCTTCGGTCACCAGACCTTCGATGTAGTCGCCGACCACGCGGTTTTCCCAATCGCCGGACACCTTATGCGGGTCGAGCGAACCGGGGTCACCGCCATTGTGCATTTGCAGCGTCACGGCCGAAGCGGCAGTGCTCATCATCAGCGCAAGAGCGCCCGCGGTTGTCACCGCCTTGAGGGCTGTGGTGATCTTCATTCTCGTCCCATCTCCTTGTGGAATTCTTGACGTTTCTCTGACTGGCCGCCTTTGACGTTGGGCAGCTCGTTTTTCTTCGCCGCCTGGTTTTACCCGCCGGTCAAGATTGGTGGACGGTATTACGCAAATCCGTCCACTGACAAGCAAAAGATTGACCTAAACGTCATCGGCAGGTTGGTTGTGAACTTCCTGCGAGCAGTCCATTGTGAGGCATGAATTTTTGCCGAATACGGTCGGCATAGATTCAGATACTACAAGGCAAGTGTCTTCGGACGGAGCGCGCAAGCCGATCCTAAATTCGGCCTGGTGCCCGTTATCCGGGCTGCGCCCCGCCCTGCACAAAAAAGATCACCAGAGCGATCACAATCAGGACGGCGAAGGGCACCCAGCCAGGCAAGGGGCCGCGCGGTTTTTTGACGGGCGGCTCGGGCTTCTTCTCGGGCCGCTGGAATTTGATGACATTCTCGCTCATAGAGCGCTCTCTACCAAAGCCGCCACGCCCATGCCACCTGCCGTACACACCGAAATCAGCGCTTTCTTGTTGGCCTGCGCCGAAAGCAGCTTGGCTGTGAGGCCCAGAATGCGCGCGCCGGTCGCGGCAAAGGGGTGGCCATAGGCCAGGCTCGAGCCCTTCACATTGATCCTGGCCGGATCGATTTCCCCCATCACGCTGTCGCGCCCGAGAACGTCCTTGCAGTAGGCCGGATCTTTCCATGCCTTGAGTGTGCACAGCACCTGCGCGGCGAACGCCTCGTGCAGTTCGAAATAGTCGATGTCGTCAAAACCAAGACCGGCTTTTTCCAGCATTTCGGAAACCGCGATGGTCGGCGCCATCAGCAGGCCTTCGCCATGGGCGAAGTCATTGCCGGCCACGCGCCCCGTGGTCAGGTACGCCAGGATCGGCAGGCCACGCGCTTTTGCCCACTCTTCGCTGGCCAGCAGTACCCCGGCCGCACCATCGGTCAGGGGCGTCGAATTGCCGGCTGTCAGCGTGCCATGGCCGCTCGATTTGTCGAAGGCGGGCTTGAGCGTGCTCATTTTGTCCAGATTGGCATCGGCACGGACATTATTGTCCCGCACCAACCCGGCGCAGGAGACCAGGAGGTCATCATGGAACCCCTCGTCATAGGCCGCCGCGGCATTGCGATGGCTGGCCACGGCCAGCGCATCCTGATCCTTGCGGCTGATGCCCCATTCGCGGGCCATCAATTCGCAATGCTGGCCCATGGACAGGCCGGTACGCGGCTCGTTGACGGAAGGCGCCACCGGGGTCAGTTCGCCAAAGGAAAAGCCCTTGAAGGCACCCAGCTTCTGACCCGTCGTCTTGGCGGCATTGGCATTGAGCAGGCGATGCTGGAACTTCGGGCCAAAGACGATGGGGCTGTCGCTCACCGTATCCGAGCCGGCGGCAATGCCGCTCTCGATCTGCCCCGAGGCAATCTTGCCGGCCAGCACCAGCGCCGCCTGCAGGCTTGTGCCGCAGGCGATCTGCATGGTGGTGCCGGGGGTGCGGGGGCTGAGGCCCGCATCGAGCAGGGCTTCGCGGGCAATGTTGAAATCGCGCGAATGGTTGATCACAGCACCGGCGATCACCTCATCGACCTTTTCGCCCTTGAGGCCGAACTTGTCGGCCACCCCGCCCAGCACCGTTCCGAGCATGGACAAATTGGTTTCATCCGCATAGGCGGTGCCGCCGCGAGCAAAGGGAATGCGAGCCGAGCCGACAATGGCAACGCGCTTGAGTTCAGTCATCTTCATGCTCCAAAGTCGGTACTGGCACGATCCTCACCTCGCCCCTGAGGGGAGAGGTCGGCGCGAAGCGCCGGGTGAGGGGTTCACTGTCATGTTTCCTGCCGTGAGGGCTGCACCCCTCACCCCAGCTTTGCCAGGTCGCCAGGGCGCCCGGCGACGCTACCCTCTCCCCTGAGGGGTGAGGGGGTGAAGACTGATGCGACACATTGAACATCACGCCCGCCCATCGGCACGGGCCTTCATCGGCCCACCCAGGAAGGGAGCAAAACCGGTACCCATGATGACGCCGATATCGGCCAGTTCGGGCGAAGCGACGACGCCTTCGGCAACCACCACTTCGGTCATGTCGACCAGCGGCTTGACCAATTCCTTGCCCAGACCCGCCAGATCAGGATGGGAGGGGGTTTCGCCCTTTTGGGCCTTGCCCTTTTCCCATTTGTAAAAGCCTTCGCCGGTCTTGCGGCCGAGCTTGCCTTCGGCGATCAGCCTGGCAAACTTGCTGTCGGCCGGAATATCGTGGCCCAGTTCGGTCGCGACCGACTTGCCGACGTCGAGACCCACCGTATCCATCAGTTCGATCGGGCCCATCGGCATGCCGAAGGCAACGGCGGCGGCATCGAGCAATTCCTTGCTCTCGCCTTTTTCCACCCGCTCCACGGCGCCCAGCATGTAAGGCATCAGCACGCGGTTGACGAGGAAGCCAGGCGCGGACTTGACCACCACCGGCGACTTGCCGATGGCCTGGGCAAAGCTGGCGCCCTTGCCGATCTCCTCATCGGAATTGAAGGTCGAGCGGATCACCTCGACCAGCGGCAGCTGCGCTACGGGATTGAAGAAATGCAGCCCGATCAGCCGCGCCGGATCCTTCAATACCTCGGCAATACGTTCAAGTTCAATTGACGAGGTATTGGTAGCCAGGATGGCGCCGGGCTTGAGCTGGTCTTCTAGGCCAGAAAAGATCTTCTGCTTGACCTCAAGCTTTTCTACCACCGCCTCGATGATGACATCAGCGCGGGACACGCCGGTGCCCTTGGGGTCGGCGACAAGGCGCAGCATAGCGGCATCGACCTCGCGCTTTTTCTTGTAGCGTTTCTGGAACAGCTTCCTGGCCCGATCGAGCGCTGGCTTGATGCGCTCCATGTCGAGATCCTGCAAGGTAACACTCATGCCGCGATAGGCGCACCAGGCAGCGATATCGCCGCCCATCACCCCCGCGCCGATGACATGCACGCGGGAGAACTTCGCGCCCTTGAGGCCCTGTTTCTTGAGGCTCTCGGACAGGAAGAACACGCGCCGCAGATTACCGGCGGTGGGGGAGCCCATCAGCGGCACGAAGGCATCGACCTCGCCGCGGATCATCGCGCGCCAGTCATTGCCATGCTTTTCGAACAGGTCGATCAGCGCATAGGGGGCGGGATAATGCTCCTTGCGGGCCTTCTTGCCGGCCTGCTTGCGCATCTGGTTGGCAATGGCTTCGCGCACCAGCGGCAGGGCAGCCGCCTTCTTGATCGCCGGCGCCTCGCTCGACTTCTTCCGCGTCAGCACGGCCTTGCGGCCTTCCCAGCGCAATTGGTCGCGATGGCGCACCAGCTTGTCGACGAGGTTGAGGCCGCGCGCGGCGCCTGCCCGCAGCATCTTGCCGGTGAGCATGATGCCCATGGCATCGACCGGTCCCGCCTGGCGGATCGAGCGGCCGGTGCCGCCAAAGCCGGGGAAGATACCCAGGTTCACTTCCGGGAAGCCGATGCGGGTTTTCTTGTCATTGACGGCAATACGATAGTGGCAGGCCAGCGCCAGTTCGAGCCCACCGCCCAGGCAGAAGCCGTGAATGCCAGCCACCACCGGCACGGACAGCGATTCGATGCGGGCAAACAGCGCATGGGTACGCCGCAGCGCTTCGGGCAGCACCGAAAAATCGCTCATCGCGTCAAACTCGCTGACATCGGCGCCAGCGATAAAGCCGCTATCCTTGCCCGACAGGATCACCACGCCCGCCAGCTCGTCGGAACTGGCCAGGTCCTCAAAGCGCGCGACCAGCGTTTCGAGCTCCATGATAGCTTCGCGGCTCAGCGTATTCACCGAGGCTCCGGGAGTGTTAATGGTCAGCCAGCCGATCTTTTCGAGATCGGTGTGAAAACGCCAATGTCTGGTCTCGGTTGCCTGTGGGGCGATCATCTTCGTTCGGTCCTCTCTTGTTCCCCTCCCCCTGGAGGGGAGGGGTTAGGGGCGGGGGTTCAGGCGGCTCAACGCATTGTTGCGTCCCCTGAAAAGCCGGAACCCCACCCTCATTCCCTCCCCTCAAGGGGGAGGGAGGCGCAGGCCAAGCCTGCATCGTTCAATTTCATCCACGGACGCGCTGCTATTCCGCCGCCTGGCGCGGATTGGTTTCCTTGAGCACGTCCTGATCGAAATCATCGACATGCACGGCCCGGTTGGTGGCCTCATCGGCAGCCCGCATGATGCCGGCCTCGTTGTCGCTCAGCACACCGGCCTCAATGGCATCGGCAATCGCATCGCGATCCAGCCGGCGCTCGATCACGCCGCGGCGCGCCGCCTTGATGAATTTGGCTTCGATCTCTTCGGCCTCGGTCACCTTGAGGAACGCATCTTCCAGAACGCCCGTCACGTCATTTGGGTCCATCGAGATATAGACACCCGTGGTCAGCCGGTCGCGGAACGCGCCGGGGCGCAGCACGGAACGCACGAAGCGGTAGTTGACGCGGTCCGATGCCGGCTGGGCGTGGCGGCCCAGCGGGAAGCACAGGATCCGCATGGCCCAGGCGAACACCGGATTGGGGAAATTGGCAAAAACCTCGGCGAACTTGGCTTCGAGCGAGGCGACCCGATCGGCCATGATGGCCTCGACCAGTTCCTTGTCCTCAGCGATCGCCCCTTCTTCCTCGAAGCGCTTGAGGGTCGCCGACATCAGATAGAGGTCGCCCAGGATATCGGCCATGCGGCCCGAAATCTTCTGCTTGCGCTTGAGCGCGCCGCCCAGCACCACCGTAATCCAGTCGGCCACCAGGGCAAAGTCCTGGCTATAGCGATGCAGGCGCCGGTACCAGCGGGCCATCGAGCCTTCATTGGGCGCCGAGGCGAAGGCGCCATTGGTGAGCCCATGCAGGAAACTCGCCACGATATTGCGCAGCATAAAGCCGGTATGGCCGCCAAAGGCCGCGTCGAACGCTTCAAGCCCGGCTTTTTTGTCCTTGTTCTGCGCTGCCTGAATTTCCTTGAGCAGATAAGGATGGGCGCGCAGCACACCCTGGGCAAAGGTCATCAGCGTGCGGGTGAGGATGTTCGCGCCTTCCACCGTGATGGCCACCGGCAGGGCCTGATAGGCGCCGAACAGATAATTGCCCGGCCCATCCTGGATGGCGCGGCCACCCTGGATGTCGAAGGCATCGTCCATGCTGTCGCGCATGGCCTCGGTGGTGGTGTATTTCAGCAGGCCCGCGATAACGGCCGGACGCTGGCCTTCATCGACCATCGAGGCGGTGAGGCGGCGTGTCGCCTCATACATATAGGCGCGCTTGACCATCTCGCCGAGCGGCTCGGCCACGCCTTCCATGATGCCCACCGGAATGCCGAACTGGCGGCGCACCCGCGCATAGGCCGAGGTGGCGCGCAGGGTCTGCTTGATCGAGGTGGTGCCGATGGCTGGCAGCGAAATGGCGCGCCCCGTGGAGAGACACTCCATCAGCATGCGCCAGCCCTGCCCGGCATAATCGGTGCCACCGATCAGGAAATCCATGGGCACGAACATGTCGGTGCCGCGCACCGGACCGTTCATGAAGGCCTGGCGGGCCGGATAGTGGCGGCGGCCGATATCGAGCCCGGGATGGTCATGCGGAATCAGCGCCAGGGTGATGCCGATATCGGGACCACGGCCCAGCAGATTGTCGGGATCCTTGAGGATGAAGGCGAGGCCCACAAGGGTGGCGATGGGCGCCAGGGTGATGTAGCGCTTGTCAAAGCTCAGGCGCACGCCGAGCACTTCCTGCCCATTGTGCATGCCCTTGGTGACAATGCCGATATCGCGCATGCCACCAGCGTCGGACCCCGAATGCACGCCGGTCAAGGCAAAGCATGGCACTTCGCGGCCATCGGCGAGGCGGTGCAGATACTTATCCTTCTGGGCCGGCGTGCCGTATTTCTCCAGCAATTCGCCCGGTCCAAGGGAATTGGGCACCATGACGGTGATGCCGGCGGCGACCGAGCGGCTCGAAATCTTGGAGACAATCATCGACTGGGCCTGGGCTGAAAAGCCCAAGCCCCCATGCTCCTTGGCAATCAGCATGCCCAGGAAACCCTCGGACTTGAGAAAGTCCCAGAGTTCGGGGCTGAGATCGGCGCGATTGTGGCGAATATCCCAATCGTCGATCATCTTGCAGGCGGTTTCGGTGGGTCCGTCGAGAAAGGCCTGTTCTTCATCGGTCAGGGTCAGCGGCCGAATGCCGGTCAGCTTGCTCCAGTCTGGGCGGCCGGAGAACAATTCGGCGTCCCAGCCCACCGTGCCCGCATCAAGCGCTTCCTGCTCGGTGCGGCTGACCTTGGGGAGGATGGATTTGACGGCGCCGTAAATCGGTGTGGTGAGCACAGCCATGCGGATCGGTTTGACCGACAGGGCCAGCAAGAGGGCGCCGAAGACGATCAGCACCCAGGAGAACCAGCCCAGCCCATAGACGGCGCCGGATTGGGTGAAGTCCAAGCCCGACACCACGCCGATCACGGCGAAAGCGGCACCCCACTGCCAGAGCGGGCTTTCCCGCATGGCCAGAGCACCAAACGCCACCAGACTGATCGCAACCAGCAACAGGGTCATCGCCCACATCCTCCTCATGCAGCATTGCCCCATGCTGGGGTGCAACGCCGTCTTCAACCAAATGCGGGACCGCCACGAAAGTTTCGACCCGCTGCCCCTCGCCGCATGCAGCCTAGCGCCACGATGGGGACCTGTTGAAGATAGTTTACTCAGATTGACGCATACGTCAACTAGATGCCGGTAAGGACCGCTGCTGGCCGGGATTCCCCAAAGTCTTGGGCAGCCAATTGACGCTAACGTAAACAAGTGTGATAGTTTCGCGATGATGACAGGACAGGCGCCAAAAGAGCGCCGGGGCGGGAAGCGCGCCACTGCATCCAATAATGGGAACGCCCGTTTGTCTGTTTCAGGCATAGGGAGGAGACATCAATGGACACGCCAGCCACCAGCAATGACGGGCTTCGCCCCTGGATCGCCAGCTATCCCGAGGGCATTGTCTGGGACGACAAAATCGACACATCCCCGGTGCATGAACAGGTCTTGGCCGCCTGCGCCAAAAATCCGGGCGCCATGGCCCTGGATTTTCTGGGCGGCACAACCAGCTTCGGTGAACTGGCCGAAAAGATCGTTGCCTTTGCCGGGGCGCTGCAAAGCCAGTTCGGCGTCACCAAGGGTACGCGCGTCGCCCTGATGCTGCCCAATACGCCGTTTTACCCGATTGCCTATTATGGCGTGCTGCGCGCTGGCGGCACGGTGGTCAATTGCAACCCGCTCTATACTGTCGCCGAGCTGGGGCATATCACCGCCAATGCCGGTGCCGACATTATGGTGACGCTGGACCTGCAGCAGATCTTTGAAAAAGCCGAGGCGCTGCTGGCGGCCGGCCATGTCAAGAAACTGGTCGTGGCCCATTTTCCCAATGCCTTGCCACTGGTCAAGAAAATCCTGTTCTCGGTCGCCAAGCGCAAGGATCTGGCCCACCCCAGCCGCTCTGCCCATGCCAGCGTCATCACCGGCTTTGAAGACCTGCTCGCCCGCAAGGATTCGCCGGCGCCGGTCACCATCGATGCGGCAACCGACATTGCCGTACAGCAATATACCGGCGGCACCACCGGCATTCCCAAGGGCGCGCTGCTGACCCACGCCAATATCGCGGCCAATATGAGCCAGATCGATAAATGGGGATGCGGGCTGTTCTATCCGCCCTCCAAGGTGATCGCTGTCCTGCCCTTCTTCCACATCTTCGCCATGACCGTCTGCATGAATGTGCCGCTGTGCAATGGCACGCCGGTGATCATGCTGCCGCGCTTCGAATTGAAGGCCCTGCTGGGCATCTTCAATCGAACCGGCGCCAATGTGCTGCCCGCCGTGCCAACCCTTCTCAGTGCATTGGCGCGAGCCGACGCCGTCACCCAGGCCCAGATCGAGACCCTGGAGGTCGCCATTTCCGGTGGCGCCGCCCTGCCCGACGAGGTGCGCCACGCCTTTTCCAAGAAGTCCAAGGCCCTGCTGGCAGAAGGCTATGGCCTGACCGAGGCCTCGCCCGTGGTCTGCTGCGCCGCGCTCCGAGTACCCTCCAAGCCCATGTCCATCGGCCTGCCTTTGCCCGGCACCGATATCCGCTTTGTCGATGTGGACAGCGGCAAAGTGGTCGGCATTGGGGAAAATGGCGAATTGCAGGTCAAGGGCCCGCAGGTCATGGCGGGATATTACGAGAACCCGGAAGCCAGCAAAGACGCCTTCATGGATGGCTGGCTGCGCACCGGCGATGTCGGCCATATGGATGAAGACGGCTACGTGTTCCTCGTCGATCGCATCAAGGACCTCATCATCTGCTCGGGGTTCAATGTTTATCCGCGCACCATTGAAGAGGCCATCATGACCCATGAGGCCATCGACGAGGTCAATGTGATCGGCGTGCCGGACGACTATCGCGGCGAGGCCCCGGTGGCCTTCGTCAAGCTCAGGGATGGCCATTCGGTCAGCGAAGCGGACCTCAAAACCTTCCTCGCCGAAAAGCTCAACAAGATTGAATTGCCCCGCCAGATCATTTTCAAGGATGCCTTGCCCAAGACCCTGATCGGCAAGCTGTCCAAGAAGGAGTTGCGGGAAGAATACGCCCAGATGAAAGCCGGAAAATCGTGACCAACACGCCGCCCGACAGCCAGGATCTCTTCGCCATTGCCGAGCTCGCCCGCGAGTTCGGCATCTCCACCCGCGCCATCCGCTTCTACGAATCCAAGGGCCTGCTCTCACCCGAACGGGTCGGTGCCACCCGCATTTTCCGCAAGCGCGACCGGGCCCGGCTGATCCTGATTCTGCGCGGCAAGCGGCTCGGCTTCACCTTGCGCGACATTTCCGACTATCTCAGCCTTTACGATGCCGATCGCACCCAGCAGGTGAGCTTGTTGGCTGACAAGGTCGACGAGCGCCTTGCCCTGCTCGAACGCCAGCGCGACGATCTCGAGACCACGATCCGCGAGTTGCGCGAAATCAAGCGGCTCGCGCAGGATCGGTTGCAGAAGGCGGGTTAACGCTCCCCACGCCCCTTGTGACTCTTCGTCATCAAATTTGGCTTTCTCGGCTTCACCCAGCCCTTGGGTGGCTGACGCAAGGGGGCATTGGACCCCAGGCCGATTTGCCCGGGCGGCGGCTGCCCGACCACGACGCGCACCGGCGCGCCATCTTCATCGCGCACTTCGGTGGCCTCGCCATACTCGCCCCGGAGCCGCGCAATTTCATCACGCAGCGCCGCGGCCTTCTCGAAATCGAAGGCGGCGGCCGCCGCGTCCATCTGCTTTTCCAGCGCCACCAGGCGCTGATGATTGGTCCGCGATGA
This sequence comes from Devosia sp., assembly GCA_040218355.1. Classification (GTDB taxonomy): domain Bacteria; phylum Pseudomonadota; class Alphaproteobacteria; order Rhizobiales; family Devosiaceae; genus Devosia. Next base: position 634,491 of record JAVJRP010000022.1, read on the forward strand.
CATCGCTCACCCCACAAATGCGTCCATGTCTTCAAGCCGTGCGGCCTCAGCGGCAGGCTTGTCCCAGCGTATCCGATTGATGCGCGGAAAGCGCAGCGCCACGCCCGATTTGTGCCGCGCACTTTTCTGCGCACTGTCGAACGCCACCTCGAACACCAATTCCTTCTTGACCTCGCGCACCGGACCGAAACTACCAATCGAATTGGCCCGGATCCAGCGATCGAGCTGTTTCAGCTCCTCATCGGTAAAGCCGAAATAGGCCTTGCCGATGGGCACGATCTCATTGCCCTTCCACACCCCGAATGTGTAGTCCGAATAGAACGAGCTCCGCTTGCCATGCCCGCGCTGGGCATACATTAGCACCGCGTCGACCACATTGGGATCGCGTTTCCACTTGAACCAGAACCCCTTGGGCCGGCCCGGCACATAGGGCGCGGTCCTGAGCTTGAGCATCACCCCCTCATGGCCGTGGCTTTCCGCGCCCTGCCGACGCAATCTGGCAACATCCTCCCAGGCGGAGAAACCAAGCACCTCTGAAAGATCCAGCCGGGTCTGCGGGTTCTGGTCGAACCACGCCTCCAACCGTGCCCGCCGTGCTTCCCAGCCCAGCGCCCTGATGTCCTCGTCGCCATCAAACAGCATGTCATAGACCCGCACGAGGCCGGGCAGCTCAGTCATTTGCTTTGTGCTGGCCACCTTGCGATTAAGCCGCTGTTGGAGATCGTTGAAGCTGCGCGGCGCGAAATCATGCCCCACCAATAATTCGCCATCCAGCACCGCCCGCCCCATGGCCGCTTCGACCACATCTGGAAAGCTCGGCGCGATATCGTCGCCCGTGCGCGAAAACAGCGATGCACCATTCCGCCCCAGCACAAGCTGCACCCTTATGCCGTCCCATTTCCATTCGGCGGCGAAGTCGCGTGGATCAAGCTTGTCGAAATCGCTCTCCTCGATCGGCGTGGAGAGCATCAGGGGATGAAACCGCGCCGTATGATCCACCTCCGGCCGTCCGGTCTTGCCTTCCAGCCAGGCGAACAATTCGGCATAGGGGGGCTTCAATCCATGCCAGACCTCTTCGATGGCCTGCAGCTCCACCCCGCTCATCTCGGCCAGGGCCGTCTTGGCCAGCCGTGCCGACACTCCAATCCGCAGCGCGCCGGTCGCCAGCTTGATCAGCGCCCAGCGCTCATGGATCGCTGCCTGGGTCAGCAGGCCACCAATCACCTTGGGCAGCTCCGCCTTGCTGGTGGTGTTGAGCAGCTCTACCAAGGCGCTCAGCCGCGGCAACTCTCCGGTACCGTGATGCGGCCAGATCAGCGCAATGGTTTCGCCCAAATCCCCGACATAATCATAGGAGAGCGCAAACAGCGTTTCATCCACTTCGGCCAGAACGGTTTGCTTGAGCAGGGCCGGTTTGACATTGGCAATATCGAGTTCCCCGGTCAGCACCGCCAGCGCAAGGCCACGATCCGGGTCCGGCACCTCGGCGAAATACTGCGCCAGCGCCGCGATTTTTCGCGTGCGCGAGGGGGTGAGGGCCAGGAGTTCGAGCAATTCTGCAAAACGCTTCATGCGCCGCCCTCCCCGCCATCATCATCCAGCCCCGGCAGGGCCAGCGGTTCGGCCGCAAGGCCCTGCTGCCGGCACCAATAGACCAGCGCATCCTCGCGCCCATGTGTCACCCAGACCGTTTCCGCACCGCTTTCCAGGATCGAACTGTTGAGTTCGCCCCAGTCGCAATGATCCGAGATGACCAGCGGCAGTTCTACCAAGGCCTGACGCGCCCGCTGCTTGATGCTCATCCAGCCTGAAGCCTGGCACACCACCGGATCGGGAAAACGCCGGCTCCACCGGTCACGGATGGCTGAGGGTGGCGCGATGACGATCTGCCCGGCCATGGCAGCTTTAGGCATGCCGGTCGCTGGCAGCAGTTCGCCCAGCGCCACGCCCAACGTCTCATAGAGTGCGCACAGCTCGATCATCGCGCCATGCAGGTAAATCGGCCGGTCCCAGCCCGCATCGCGCAACAGCGCAATCACCCGCTGTGCCTTGCCCAACGCATAGCACCCCACCAGATGGCAGCGCTCGGGCTGATTGGCCACCGATTTGAGCAGGCGCGCAATTTCGTCCCGCGGCGCGGGATGCTGGAAAACCGGTAGGCCAAACGTGGCTTCGGTGACCAGCAGGTCGCAATCCACCGCCTCATAGGCTTCCGCCGTGCGGTCCGGTAGGCGCTTGTAGTCGCCGGTGACCAATGCGCGCTGCCCTTCGGCCTCGATCAGCACTTGTGCCGAACCCAGGATATGCCCGGCGGGATGCAGGCTCACCTTGGCGCCGTCGATGGTCAGCACCTCACCAAAGCGCAGCGGCTCGAACCGCCCGGCGCAGTCTGCGCCATAGCGCACCTGCATGATGGCGATGGTTTCTGGCGTTGCCAGCACCGCCCCATGGCCCGACCGGGCATGGTCGGCATGGCCATGGGTGATGATGGCGCGCGGCTTCGGCACGACCGGATCAATCCAGGCGTCGATGGTGGGCACGTAGAGATCGCGGTCGAGGATAAAGCTCATGGTTCTATCAAAACGCAGCGATGCGAGACCCGGTTCACGCTTTCACCGCCGCTTTTGCACCCTGCCAGCGCCAGTCGGTGTCAGCATGACGCCGGACCAAGATCTGACCTTGCCTTCTCGACCGCATTGTTCCAGACCGGATGAAAACGAGGAGCCAGACATGCGCAAGACGACCCACGCCCCCGGCACCATTCATCGCCTGACCATCGAGAGCAAGGCGCTGGCCAACAATCGCCTCGGCGATGACACGACGCGCATTGTCGATGTCTATGTGCCTGCCGGCCATGACGGCAAGGATCTGCCACTGCTGGTCGATCTTGTCGGCTATACGGCTGGCGGTCCGGCCCATACGGCCTGGAAGGCCTTTACCGAGAATGTACCCGAACGCCTCGATCGCCTGATCGGCGAAGGCAAGATGGCGCCGGTGGTGGTCGCCTTCCCCGATTGCTTCACCCGGCTGGGCGGCAATCAATATGTGAATTCGCCGGTCATGGGAAACTGGGAGGATTTCCTGATCGAGGAAATGCTGCCGGCCGTCGAGACAAAATTCTCCTGCGGCGGCACCGGCCGGCGCGGGGTTTTCGGCAAATCATCAGGCGGGTTCGGTAGCCTCGTCCACGCCATGCGCCACCCCGATGTATGGGCCGCCGCCGCCAGCCATTCCGGCGATGCCGGTTTTGAGCATCTCTACCTCGCCGGTTTTCCGGACGTCCTGATGGCCCTGGCCAAAAAGGACAATTCCATCGAGGAGTGGATGAAGGCCTTCGAGGCCAAGCCCAAGCTTGATGGCAAGGACACCATGACGCTGATGTTCCTCTGCCAGGCCGCCAGCTTCGATCCCGATCCCGACGCCTATCTGGGCCTGAGGCTGCCGGTGACGCTCGACACCTGCGAGATCATCCCCGAGCGCTGGGAAAACTGGCTCGCCTGGGACCCAGCCCTGATGGTCAAGTCCAACGCCGATGCCATCGGCAAGCTGAAAGGCTTCTTCCTCGATTGCGGCACCGAGGACCAATACGCGATCCTTTACGGCACCCGCCGCATTCATAAAGCGCTGGAGCAACACGGCATCGCCCATCGCTACGAAGAATTCCCCGACAACCATTCCGGCGTCGACTACCGCATGGATGTCAGCCTGCCCTATCTGGCGGAGGTGTTGAGCCAGTAGGTCAACCCTTTTTCCCTCTCCCCTGGTGCGAGAGGGTGGATCGGCCGCAGGCCGAGACGGGTGAGGGGTCTCGGCGCTTTTGCCGAACTCGGAAACGGGTCCCCCTCATCCGCCCTTCGGGCCCCTTCTCCCACAAGGGGAGAAGGAAACCTCACACCACCTTGCTGACTTCGAGCAATCCGGGCTTTTTCTCGTTAGCCAGATTAATCGCCGCCTCGCCGCCCAGAACCACCACATGGCCCTTCTCGGCCACCAGATCGATGGCATCGGCCAGCGCCAGGAAATCGGCCCGGCTGGTGCCAAGGATTTCATCACGCCGCTGCTGGCGAATGTCGTCGGTGGTGCCGTTGAGCAGGCGCCACATGGCCGAATAGCCCTTGGCATCGGGGAATTCGGGGCGATCGAGATCACCGACCACACCGATCACTGAGCGCACCAGGTCGGTCTCGCCAATCTCGGCCCGCAAGGCCTTTGCCGCCCCGTCATAGGCATCGAGGGTCTTCAAGAGGTTCGGGTCTCGATAGGAAAGGAAGGCGAAATTGCCCGAGGACAGGTCGAACCGGCTCGACCCGCCATAGGCGCCGCCCTGCACGCGCACCTTATCCCAGAGATAGGTGGTGTTGAGCAGGCGCAACGCGACCGAAGCGGCCGCTGAAAGCTCGACACCCAGCGCCTTCAGGTTTGCGCCCTTGCCGACATAATTGACCTGGGCCGGGATCACCAGGCCCTCATTCTTCGGCGTGAAGGCATGGCCCCAGTCCGCATTGGCCAACTCCGCCTCGGGCAGGCCGCCAACAAAGTCCTCCAATGCGCCCTTGGCGCCGTCCCAGAGTTCGCCATCGGCGGTCAGATTGATGACCATGCGGCCGCGATTGAACAGCTTGTCGCGAATGGCAAAGAGCTGGGCCGCAACGCTGTCCCAGTCACTGTCGATGCGCTTGACCAGCCCCTTGAGGAAGTCGAGATAGCTGACCCCGCTCATCTGCTCGGCAATCCAGCCCGCCTCGGTCAGGCCCGCCTTGATGCGGGTGTCGACAATGGCATTGCCGCTCGGCACCAGCCGCGCCTCAAAGCCCGCCTTCTCTTCCAGCGCCATCTGCTTGAAGCGCGCCTTGTTGGAGAGGTCAGCATCGAGCAGCACGTCGCCCATGATGGAGAGCATGCCCTCGAACTTGTCCGCCACCGCCTTGCCGGACAGGAAGAACCAGGCAGACGTGCCCGAGCCGTCCTGCATGCTGGCAAGACCACGGTGCTGCGCGATACCGCCCGTGGTGCGGCCGATCCGCTGGGTCAGCGAAACGAAATCTTCCCTGCTGGTGCCGGTCTGCAGCAGGGCCCGCCCGAACAGGGGCAGATAGGGCAGATCGGCCTTGTCGAGCACATGCAGGTCAAACCCCAGATCGAGATACAAGATCCCCAGCGTCGGCAGGTTGTGATAAAGTGTGCGCACGCCGGATATGGCGCTTTCCGCGGTCGGTACTGTGCGGATATCGCGGTCCAGGTCATCCAGCGTCAGCGTCGGGATCCTGGCCAGATCCTCCGGCTTGTCGACGCTTTCCTGCAGCGCGCGCAAGCGACCGGTGCGCTCCATGACCTCGGCCAATTCACTCTCGCTCAGGCCCGCCCGCACGGCGGCCAGCCTGTCAGCCTCGGCCTTGGCTTCGCGCGCACCCTGCTCGGGATCGGCCTCGATCCTTGAGGTCACACGATGTGGATTATCGAGGAACAGCCGCCGGATTTCTTTTTCGAAATGCCCGCTTGCCGCCTTCTCCTTGAGGGCAGACAACGCATCCTCATAGACCAGAGGCGAGAGCGGATCGCCGCCGTGCAGCCAGCCGCCCAAGGCGGTGAACATATAGGTCATGCCGCGCGGATAGGAGCCGGTATTCTGCTCGCGCAGATTGAACTCGAATGTGTTGATCGCCGCTTCGCGCTGCTCGGCCGAAAAGCCGGATTCGGCCAGCTCCGCCAGTGTCTCGAGCACCAGTCTTTCGACCTTTTCGGCATCGGCCGGATCGATCCCCTTGAGCCCGAACCCGCCCATGGGCTGGCGCAGATAGGAGGAAATACCGCCCCCGATCATGCCCTCGCCCAGCCCGCTCTCATTGAGCTTTTTACGCAGCGGCGCCGCCGAATTGCCCGCAAGCAGATAGCTCAGCATGCCGTGGCTCAGCGTCTCTTCCCGGCTCTCGGGCGGATCGAGCATCCAGCTGACCGAAACCATGCCATCGCGGCGCTTGTCCGGATCGATCGACCCGGCATAGGTGCCCGACACCTGTCGCGGCGCATTCCAGCGCGGCTGCAGCTTCACCTCGGCATCCACCTCGAGCCTGTCGAACTGGCTGAAATAATCATCGAGAATATCCAGGCGCTTGTCCGGCGCATCATCGCCCGAGAACACCACCCGCGCATTGGAGGGGTGGTAATAAGTCTGGTGAAAGTGTTTGAACTGCTCATAGGTCAATTCGGGGATGACCCGTGGGTCGCCGCCCGAGCTCTTGCCATAGGTGGTGTCGGGATAAAGCGCGGTCTGGGTCTGGGTGTGCATCACCGAATCCGGCGAGGAATAGACCCCCTTCATTTCGTTGAAGACCACACCCTTATAGACCAGCGGCGCATCGAGATCGTCGAGCTCATAGTGCCAGCCCTCCTGTTCGAAGGTGTCCTCGGAAATCAGCGGAAACAGCACCGCGTCGAGATAGACATCAACGAGATTGTAGAAATCCTTGAGGTTCTGGCTGGCGACCGGATAGGCCGTCTTGTCCGGAAAGGTCATGGCGTTAAGGAAGGTGTGCATGCTGCCCTTCAGCAGCTCGACAAAGGGCTTCTTGACCGGATATTTGCGCGACCCGCACAGCACCGAATGCTCCAGGATATGCGCAATGCCGGTGGAATCCTCCGGCGGCGTCTTGAAGGTGATGCCGAAGACCTTGTTCTCGTCTTCATTGACCAGGCTCAGCACCTCCGCCCCGGTCTTCTTGTGCCGATAGAGTTTTGCCTGGGATTTGATCTCGGCAATGGTCTCGTCGCGGACAAGCTCGAAGGCAGGGTGGGACATGAGGCTACTCTTTTTGAAACACTGATTGACCCTAACCTAGGTGCGGTGGGGGTGATCCGCTAGGGCCTTGACACAATCGCGAATGGTGTACACTTTAGTGTACATAAATCTCCTTTGAGGTGTCGTGTAGCCTATGCTGAGCACTGGCTACGCATCGTCGGATAATGCAAATTTATCGACCACCAGCATCCCCAACGGGGGAGGAGCAGAATGGAAATCGAGTGGGACGAGAACAAGCGGCTCTCAAACATCGAAAAGCATCAGGTCGACATCCTTGAAGCTACTTTAATTTTGAGAACTGGGTTCTGACAGAGCCAGACGAACGCTTCGACTATGGCGAGGTTCGTTTCAAATCGGTCGGCGTCGTGGATGGCGAGTGTTTCGTCCTCATCCATGCCGACAGGAACGGAATCACCAGGTTGATTTCCGCGTGGAAAGGAGGCCGACGTGACCGAAGAAAATATCAAGAGGGCTACGCTCGCCGAAATCCGAGCGATGAAAGACAGGGGCGAAATCCACCACAACCCCGACGCACCCGAAGGTCCTGAGCTCGGTGATGAGTTCTGGAAGAATACCGTGTGGGAACCGCCGCGTGGCAGCACTTCAGTTCACCTCAAGCTCGATCCTGAAGTCTTCGATTTCTTCAAGCGCCAGGGCAAGGGCCACATCACCCGCATGCAGGATGTGCTCAAGGCCTATGTGAAAGCCCACCAGGGGCGGTGAACCCTCTATTCCTCTCCCCCTTGGGGAGAGGAACAAACCCTACACCCCGCCGCGGATCTCCGGCTTGACCTCGTCGTCATACCATTCGCCGAGCTGCTTGATCAGCGCCGGGAACAGGCTCTTGCGCTCGGAAGCGGCGACATTGTCGGCGATCTGCTCGGGCTTGGAAACGCCGGCAATCACTGTCGAGACCTGCGGGTGATCGAGAATCCAGCGCAGGGCGAACTGGCTGAGCGGCACGCCTTCGGGCGCAAAACCCTTGAGGGTCTGCACCAGCTCGACGCCGCGCTCAAAGGGGATGCCCGAGAAGGTTTCGCCCACCGAAAAGGCCGCCCCATCGCGATTATAGCTGCGGTGATCGCTGGCATCGAACTGGGTGTTCTTGTCATATTTGCCGCTCAGCAGCCCGCTGGCCAAAGGCAGGCGGACGATGATGCCGACATCTTTCTCGGCCGCCTTGGGCAAGAGCTCTTCGGTTGCGTCCTGGCGGAACAGGTTGAAAATGATCTGCAGCGTGGCGCAACCAGGCTGGTCCAGGCAAATCAGGCCTTCCTCGATGGTTTCAACGCTCGCACCCCAATGGCGGACCACCCCCTCGGCCTTGAGCTCGTCCATCCAGCCAAAGATCGCGCCATCGCGCAGCACCTCGGTCGGCACGCAGTGCAACTGCGCCAGATCGAGCGCGTCGACCCCCAGACGCTTGGCAGAACCGACGAGGCTGTCCCGCACGGCCTGCTTGGAATAGCCATCGGGATAAAGTCCAGCCCCGCGACCCAGCTTGGTGGCGATAGTGACATTGGGGCCCTTGGCATGGGCGCCGATGCGGCTTTCGCTCAGCCCCCCGCCATAAACATCGGCCGTATCCCAGAAGCTGATCCCGGCATTGAGGGCATGGCCAAGAATGGCGTCGGCTGTCTCATCGCCCACTGGCCCGAAATCGCCGCCAAGCTGCCAGCACCCCAGGCCAATCTCGCTGACCTCATAACCCGTCTTGCCCAGCCGCCGCGTTTTCATGCGCTTGTCTCCCGATATATTCATCTGCCGGGCAACCTATTGGCGCACCCGGTCAAGAACAAGGGCGCCGCAGCGCCCCGGTTCCAACAATCCTGCAAGCAGGACTACTCGAAATAGTCGGGAAAATCCTCAATGGTCTGGCTGAGCAGCACTTCGGCCCGGGCCAGATGCGCCCGCATGGCCGCTTCGGCTCCCACCACATCGCCCTTGCTGACCGCCTTTGCGATCTGCTTGTGTTCGGCAATGGCGCGCTGGCTCGATGAGACGCCCAGGGTGAGGTAACGCACCCGGTCGAGTTGCATCTTGTGATCGTCGATCAACTGCCACGCATATTCCACGCCCGCCAGCCGGGCGAGGGTGCGGTGAAACAATTCGTCGAGTTTATGGAAGCGGCGGCTGTCATTGGCCGAGGAAGCCGCTTCCTGATCGGCAATCAGATCGTCCAGGATCCGGCCGGTCTCCGGCTTGGGGTCGGTCGCCACCCGGCGGATGATCTCGACCTCGATGCTCTCGCGGATGAACCGGCTCTGCCGCACCCCATCGGGCGAAATCTTCTTGACCACGGTGGCGCGCTTGGGACGGATCAGCAGCAGGCCCTGCTGGGCGAGGCGAATGAAGGCTTCGCGCACCGGCTGCCGCGACACGCCGTAGCGGGCCGCGATATCGCTCTCAGAAATCACGTCGCCGGGCTTGAGTACCATGCTGACGATGTCGTCGCGCAAGGCGCCGACGACGCGAAATGCGATGGTTCCTTCGAGCGCTTCACCCACCTTGCCTCCAGCCCAGGCTGATTCCGTTCCTGAACCATGTGACGAATAGGCCGCGAGCGGCTTGCCTCGTTTGCTGTCTTCCACAGGATTCTGGCCCTTTTTCGCCACAACCGGCCCCAACAGGCGCCGTGCCGCACAATTGTAGAAAGAAACAGTACATTTTCGCAATCTTGTATGGTAGATGCTTTTTCGCCCGGCTCCGGGGAGGAGACGGGGCAAGGATTTATGTCGAGACTGGAGAAAATCGAATGGCCAAGACCTACGCGCTGGTGGGGACCGGAGGCCGTGCACGGATGTTCTACGAGGCCATTCTGGGGCCGCATCGCGAACAGTCCCGGCTGCTGGCCCTGTGCGACACCAATCAGGTCCGCATGGATTTCACCAACAAGGTGCTGGTCGAGGAACTCTCCGGCCAGGCTGTGCCCACCTACAAGGCCGCCGAATTCGACAAGATGATCGCCGAGCAAAAGCCCGATACCATCATCGTCACCTCGATCGACCGCACCCATCACAACTACATTGTCGCCGCGCTTGAAGCCGGTTGCGACGTCATCACCGAAAAACCGATGACCACGGACCCGGAAAAGTGCCAGGCCATTCTCGACGCCGTCGAGCGCACCGGCAAACAGGTCCGCGTCACCTTCAACTACCGCTATGCCCCGCACAATTCAGCGCTGCGCGAGCTGATTGCCGAAGGGGCTATCGGCACTGTGACTTCGGTGCATTTCGAATGGCTGCTCGACACCCGCCACGGGGCCGACTATTTCCGCCGCTGGCACCGCGATAAGCGCAATTCAGGTGGCCTGATGGTGCATAAGTCGACCCACCATTTCGACCTCGTCAATTTCTGGCTGGGCAGTCAGCCCGACACCGTGTTTGCCATGGGCGACCTCAAATTCTACGGTCGCGCAAATGCCGAGGAGCGGGGCGTCTTCACCCCCTATACCCGCACCACCGGTGTCGAGGCGGCCAAGGATGATCCCTTCGCCATCGATTTGACCGCGAACCCGGTGCAGAAGGGTCTGTACTGGGATGGCGAGAAGGAAGACGGCTACCAGCGCGACCAAAACGTGTTCGGCGACGGCATTTCCATCGAGGACACCATGAATGTCATGGTGCGCTACGCCAACAAGGCGGTGATGACCTATTCGCTCTATGCCTATGCGCCCTGGGAAGGCTTTAACGTCGCCATCAACGGCACCGGCGGGCGCCTGGAACTCACCGTGCACGAAAATTCCTACATCAATGCCGGTTCGACCTCGGACACCGAAGGGGCCGCCAAGGGCGTCAAGCTCTATCACTTCCCCCTGCACGGCGAGCCGCGCGTCGTGCCGGTCAAGCATGGCGAAGGCGGCCATGGCGGCGGCGACAAGATCATGCTCGAGGAAATCTTCGGCAACGCCACGCCGCGCCCCGGCTATGGCGCAAACCACCGCGATGGCGCACTCTCGATCCTGACCGGCATCGCCGCCAACAGATCCTTCGACACCGGCCTGCCGGTCGATGTGAAAACGCTGGTGAAGCTTTAAGCCTTACGGCGCGCCCGGTACCGTCTGGTACTGCGGCGCGCCATCGCAAATGTCGTAATAGTCACCCTTGTCCTGGACATATATGTGCTCGGACACTTTGACGCCGGTCGGCGCATCGAATGCCCCAAGCATCAGACCGATCAAGTCGGCCCCCAGGAACTCGAAGAACATCTGCGACCCGCAGGTCGAACAGAAGCCGCGTCGCGCGTTTTCGGACGAGCGGAACCACGTAATGCGAGCTTCCCCGCTAATGGTCACGGCCGACTTCTTTACGTCGACCCCGGCTTCGTAATTGCCGGTAATCTTGCGGCACATGCTGCAATGGCATGCCGTTGCCCTGGGCAGGCCCCCGCTCACTTCGAACGAGACCGCACCGCAAAGACAGGATCCTTTGTGCATGGCGGATTCCCTTCCGCGCTACCGGTCGAACGGTACCGAGGCGGTCAGCACGTCGCCTGAATTGTTGAACTCGACTTCGAAGTCCACGGTGATGCGGTCATCGACCAGGAGGATACGCGCGCCAATGCGGACATCGCCGCCGGCCCGGTCCTTCTGCTGCTCGCGCAAATCGAAGCTGATCCGGCCGCCCGACTGGCGACCGATGGCAAGGCCGGTATAGCCGGCATTGGAGCTCATGGCCGCTTCATAGCGCCCGGCCTGGTCGTTATAGGCGATGGTCCCGCTGATCGAGAGGGTCGCGTTTACCAGGCTACAGCGGCCCGTATAATTGATCTTGAGCAGATTGCCCTGCGCTACGCTCAGCCGGCAGCGGAAGGGTTCGGGCTGATCGCCGCCCACCAGGGCTCCTTCGCCGCGCCAATCCCCGATATAGGAGGTGAGCAGGTCCAGCTCCCGCACGCCGGCCTGGGCCACGCCCACGCTCAGCGTCGTTGCCGCCAGCACAAAGGCCATCAATACTGTTCGCAGCCAATAAGTCACATTCTACCCCCTCAGGTCCGCCTGCGGTTCATGTCTGCCAGCACTCTAGGGCAAGAACCAGTAAAAAAAGTCCAGCAATTGACGGCATTGTTACGAATCACCCAACCACTATTGGATAATGAGGCCAACAGAATGAAAATATGCCAGCTTGGCCATTGAGGGGAAAATTGCGGGAATGAGTGCCGGACCAATCATCGACGCGCGCGACGTCGACTACACGCTGGACGTCGCGGGACGCCCGCTGCATATCCTGCGCAAGGTGTCGCTTTCCGTCGCCCCGGCCGAAGTGGTCGCCATTGTCGGCCCCTCGGGCAGCGGCAAGACCTCCCTGCTCATGCTGTTGGCGGGCCTTGAAAAGGCCACTGGCGGCCAAGTGGTGGTCAATGACCGCGACCTCTCGGGCATGAGCGAGGACGATCTGGCGCGCTTCCGCCGCCATACCTTGGGGATCGTCTTCCAGAGCTTTCACCTGATCCCCTCACTCAGCGCCCTCGACAATGTGGGCCTGGCGCTTGAGATCGCCGAGCCCGAGCTGTCCATGGCGCAGGTGCGCGAAAAGGCGGCTGCGGCACTGGCAGCCGTGGGCCTTGAAGGCCGGCTGGACCACCGCCCCTCGGCCCTCTCTGGCGGGGAGCAGCAGCGCGTTGGCCTGGCCCGCGCCAGCGTCGCCAACCCGCCTTTGCTGCTGGCCGACGAACCGACCGGCAATCTCGACCAGAAAACCGGCGCCATTGTCGTCGACCTGATGTTCGACCTGGCCCGCAAGAACAATACCGCCGTGGTGCTGATCACCCACGATCCGGCGCTTGCCGCCAAGGCCGACCGGGTGTTCACCATGACCCAGGGCCAGCTGACCGAAACGACCGCCCCCAAGCCGGCCACAGCCAGTGCACCCGCCACGCGAAAAGCACCGGCCCGCAAGCCGGCGGCCAGAAAACCGGCAACCAAGAAGCCGGTGACCAAGTGATGCCCGGCTTCTGGGCCGCCACCCGCATCGGCCTGCTCGACATGCGCGGTGACTTGCGGCGTTTCCTGCTGCTGGTGATCTGCCTGGCCGTCGGCACCGCCCTGATTGCCGGCGTCAATTCGGTCGGCACCAGCATTACTCGCGCCATTGAAACCGGCGCCGCCGAGATCATGGGCGGGGACATCGAACTCTCCCGCGCCGACCGCCTGGCTACCCCGGATGAACGCGCCGATATGGAAGCCATGGGCCGGGTGGCCCAGGTGATCGACACCAATCTGCGCGCCGAGACCTTCTACGAAGAAGCCTTTGCCGATGTCAGCGCCGTGGGCGAGACCTATCCCCTGCTCGGCCAGGTGCGCAGCCCGCAACTGGCCGGAGGCCAAGACCTTGCCGCCTTGCTGGCCGAAGTCGATGGGACGTATGGCGCGCTGATCGACGGGATCATGCTCGACCAGCTCGGCCTCACTATCGGCGACAGCTTCGGGCTGGGCGGCACCGAATTTCAGGTCCGCGGTACACTGATCGGCCTGCCCGACGGCCCGGTGCGCGGCTTCCGCCTCGGCATGCCGTCACTGATATCGAGCGACGGCTTTGCCGGCGTCAGCGACCGCACCTCGCCCTTGCCAGGCCTGGGCACCTGGTACCGCTACAAGATCCACCTCAGCGACCGCGATATCGATGCGGGGCTCGCCAGCGCGGTCGAGCAATTCGGCAAAGCCGGCTGGACTGTGCGCTCGGCCCGCGACGGGCTGGGGCAGATGGTGCGCTATTATGATCTGTTCATGCGCTTCCTGCTCATTGTCGGGCTGGGCTCGTTGCTGATCGGCGGCGTCAGCGTCTGGACTGGCATGCGCGCCTATATCGCCGAACGCTCCGGCGTCATTGCCGTGCTGCGCAGCATCGGCGCCGATCGCGCCCGTGTCTTCGTGCATTTCCTCGCCCAGGTCGCCGCGCTGGCCCTGGTCGGTGTCGGCATCGGCCTGGTGATCGGCGCCAGCACGGCCTGGTTTATCCTGCCCACCATTGGTGCGGCCGTCGGCATCGCCCTGGCGCCGGCGGTGCATATCCAGCCCTTGGCCATTGCGGCAGGCACCGGGCTGGTCACCGCCTTTGCGTTTGCCTATCTGCCGCTGGTGCAATCGCAGGCCATCCGGCCGGTCCTGTTGTTCCGCTCCAAGGGGCTCGACGCCCCACCGGTCGATTGGCGCGCCTTGCTGCTGTCCAGGCAGGTACTGCCCTTACTGGCCGCCATTCTGGCCTTTTTCGTCCTTGCCTGGCTGATGACCGGCGATGCCACGCTGGTGCTCGGCTTCGGCCTGGCCAGCGCGCTCGGCGCAATTCTGTTCCAGGGTTTCATCCGCCTGGCCCAGCTTGGCCTCAAGCGTGTGCCCGAAGCCGGGCCGCGCGTCCTGCGCCATACCTTCCGCAATATCTCTGCCGCCGGGCAGAACGCCGCCGCCGTCGCTGTTTCTGCCGGCATGGCGCTGACCATGCTGATCATCGTTCTGGTCATGCAGACCAATCTGCAGCAGGAATTCCTGGGCGCCTCGGCGTTCGATGCGCCCACGCTGGTCGGCTCGGACCTTTTCCCCGATGAGGTGGAGGACCTCGAAACGCTGACGCTTGAGGGCAATGGCATTACCCGCTTTGTCTCCACCCCGATGCTGCGCGGCGCGCTTGTCGATGTGGCCGGCATCCCGGCCGATGAGCTGGTGACGCGTGGCCCCGAGGCCACATTCCTGCTCGCCGGTGAAGTGCCACTGACCTATCGCACCCATCTGCCCGCTTCATCGCGGGTGACGGATGGCGAGTGGTGGCCCGACGATTACGCCGGCCCAGCCCTCGTTAGCCTGCACCAGAGCCTGCGGCACGGCCTAGGAGTTGAACTGGGCGACACGCTGACCTTTTCGATATTTGGCGAAGAGGTGAGCGTCACCATTGCCAGCTTCCGCGACTATTCCTGGCAGGGTGGCATCGACTTTCTCGCCACCTTTTCACCCGGTGTGATCGAGAACTATCCCACCACGCTGTTTGCCGCCGTCACCGCCGCGCCCGGCGCGGAGGAAGACGTCACCCGGCTCCTGGCGTCTGAATTGCCCGACATCCGCTTTATCTCGGTGGGCGACACGCTCAAGCAAGTGACCGATGCACTGGGCCAGCTCTCCTTTGCGGCCAGCCTGATCGGGGGCCTGGCGGTTGGCAATGGCCTCTTGGTGCTGATCGGTTCGCTCTCGACCGGGCGCCGCCAGCGCGAGGCTGACACCATCATCACCAAAGTGCTGGGAGCAACCCGGTCCGAACTGATCGGCTCGGCCTTCCTGCAATATCTGGTGCTGGCGGTGCTGGCCGCGATTCCCGCCCTGGTGCTGGGCATCGGCATGGGCCGCTTTGTCAGCGGGTTGCTGCTGGCGGTCGAATTCACCCTCAAGCTCGACATTATCATCGTGGTGCTGGCCGTCGCCATTGCCATCACCGCCATTCTGGGCGCCATGACGATCCTGCGCGCGGCCTCGGCCAGACCGGCGCGACTGCTGCGGGATCTGTAACCTTTCAGGAAAAGTGCTCGACCAGCATGTCGAACACCAGCCGGATACGCCGGCTGGTGTGCAGTTCCCGATGGGTCACCAGCCAGACCGGCACCGGGATCGGCTCGATGGACGGGACCACGATTTCGACCTCAGGGGTCTGGCGCGCCACCGCTTCGACCATGGCGCCCAGGCACATGCCCTTGCGCACCCATTCCCATGCCGTCATGCCGCTTTGCGTTGCCAGCCGGAAATTGTCCGGCCCCAGCGGCACCCCGCGCTTCTGCATCTCGGCGATGAAATCATCGTTGTTTTCCAGCGCCCCGACGAAATCGTGCCGCGCCAGCTCTGTGCCCGTCTGCGGACGACCCAGCGTCTCGATCAGGGCCGGCGTGCCATAGACATAGGCCGCCGTATCCTTGCAGCGCCGGGCAATCAGCCCGTCCTGATCTGGGCGCACATGGCGAATGGCGATATCGGCCTCGCGCCGCAACAAATCGCTGATCTGCCCCACCGCCAGCACCTGCACGATAATGCCAGGAGCTTCGCGCCTGATCTTTTCGAGCAAAGGTGGGAGCACATGACCAGCATAGATATCGGCCGTGGTAATCCGGACCACCCCCTCGACCGATTGCGACTGTGCCGCCGCCGACAGTGCCACCCGCTCGGCCGCCGCACCCATCTCGCGCAGATCGGCCACTAGGCGCTGCCCCGCCTCGGTGAGTACCAGGTTCCGCCCCACCCGCTCGAAGATGGCCAGCCCCAGGCTTTCCTCCAGCGCCGCCACCTGCCGTCCCAGCGTGGGCTGGGTGAGGCCCAGGCGCTTGGCCGCAGCCGAGAGTGACCCCGCCTCGACCGTGGTCAGCAAGGCGCGCATCTGGTTCCAGTCGGGATTGCCGGGCGATCCATTCATACGCTGATGTATAGGTCTTCTGCCAAATTGTGCAATTTTGTTTTGTCCGCGCAGCCATTACACTCCCAATCAATTCATTGAGGCAGGACCCCGCGAACATGGCCGAGTTGAGCGCTTTCTGGGACAGGCTGGCGGACAAGTATGCCGCCCAGCCAATTGCCGATGAAGACGCCTATCGCACCAAATTGGCGCGCACCCAGGCCCATTTGACCCCCGAGATGGATATCTTCGAATTCGGCTGCGGCACTGGCGGCACCGCCATTGCCCATGCCCCGCATGTGCGCAGTGTCCGCGCCATCGATTTTTCCACCCGCATGCTCGACATGGCCCGCCAGCGCGCCACCGAGGCCGGAGTGGGCAATGTCACCTTTGAACAGGGCGACATCACCAGCATTGCGGTGGAACCGGGCCGCTATGACATGGTGCTGGGCCTCTCCATCCTGCATCTGCTCAAGGACCGGCAGGCGGTTATCGCGCGGGTCTATGAGATGCTCAAGCCCGGCGGCCGCTTTGTCTCGAGCACCGCCTGTTTGGGTGATTCCATGCGATGGTTCGGCTACATCGCCCCGCTCGGCCGCGCCCTGGGCCTGTTGCCCATGCTCAATGTGATGACCCCCGACCAGTTGCGCGCCGACATGATCCAGACCGGCTTTGCCATCGAGCAGGACTGGCGCCCCAACCCGAAATCCGCGCTCTTCCTGATCGCCCGCAAGCCGGACTGACTGGCCTGTGGAACCGGGCTTTCGTCGATTGGGCGAATCGGTGAGGCTATGTGCTATCACTCGCAAATAGTCAGTTAGCCGTGCGTCTGCCTTCCCGCTGGAGATGAGACGCATCCAGCCGGAGAGATGATGCAGGTCGCCATCGACATGGGAGAGAGCCGGGGATCCGGCCCAGCCCACATGGATCTTGAGGAATTGCTCGCCACGCGCCTGCTGGTGCAGGGCAATTCTGGGTCCGGCAAGTCCCATCTGCTGCGCCGCCTGCTGGAGCAATCTGCCCAATGGGTGCAGCAATGTATCATTGATCCCGAGGGTGATTTCGTCACCCTGTCCGACAAATACGGGCATCTCGTGGTCGACGCCACGCGCACCGAAAGCGAATTGACCCGTATCGCCAATCGCGTGCGCCAGCACCGCGTTTCGGTGGTGCTCAACCTTGAAGGGCTCGACGCCGAACAGCAGATGCGCGCGGCTGCCGCCTTTCTCGGCGGCATGTTCGATGCCGACCGCGATTTCTGGTATCCGGTGCTGGTCGTGGTCGATGAGGCTCAGCTTTTTGCGCCCGCCGCGGGGGGCGAGGTCTCGGACGAAGCGCGCAAGCTCTCGCTGGGCGCCATGACCAACCTGATGTGCCGTGGCCGCAAGCGGGGCCTGGCAGGCGTGATCGCCACCCAGCGCCTGGCCAAGCTGGCCAAGAACGTGGCGGCAGAGGCCTCCAATTTCCTCATGGGCCGGACCTTCCTCGATATCGACATGGCGCGCGCCGCCGACCTGCTGGGCATGGATCGTCGCCAGGCCGAACAGTTCCGCGATCTGGCGCGCGGCCATTTCGTGGCCCTCGGGCCCGCCATTTCCCGGCGGCCCTTGCCCATCGTCATTGGATCTGTAGAAACCTCGGCGCGCTCCACCAGCCCCAAGCTGACACCATTGCCCGAGGCACCGGCCGACGCGGCCGACCTCATTTTCACCCAGGACCCCGAGGAACTGGCCCGGCCTGTCGTGCGCCGCCCGGCGCCGCCCCCGCCGCCATCAACCAATGAATTGCTCGCCCAGGTCGCCGAGGCCCGCGCCAAAGCCCGCGCCGAAGCACCCGAGGAGCCGGGCTCGCTGTTCCCCGAGATCGACGAGGCCGAGCGTGACGCCATGATCCAGGCCGTGATGGTCGAACTGATGAGCGACCCCGATGCGGGTTTTCGCACCACGGCCCAGCTCTATCAGGATTTCCTGGTACGCTGCCGCATCCGCCGCGTGCCGGGCGATCCGCCGGCCCTGCCGGCCTTCAAGCGACTGCTCGCCGTGGCCCGGGTGGCGCCCGACGAACAGACCGCATCCTCCGACGGCTGGCAGCAGGCGCTGAGCCTGTCCGAAACGCTGACTGACGATGTTCAGGGCGTGTTCCTGGTCATTGCCCAGGCCGCGCTCACCGGTGCCCCCTGCCCGTCCGACGCCACGCTGGCGCGGCTCTACGGCACCCATTCATCGAGCCGTGCCCGGCGCCTGCTGACTTGGTTCGAGGAACGCGGGCTGATCGTGTTGCGCACCGATTTCCGCAACCAGCGCATCGTCGCCTTCCCCGATCTGGGTGCCGAAACAGCGCCGGGCGATCCCAACGGCCCGGACGAGCTAATCGAGGAACGCGGCGCAGCGGAATAACTACCCTCGCAGTTCCGCCCGGAAGCTGTAGTGCGCCGTCGCGCCCGGACCCAGCAATTCGGAATAGGGCCGCTCGCTCAATTCTTCCGACCTGCCGATTTCCGCTGCGGTGCCATGCCAGGGTTCAAGGCAGATGAAGCCGGCACCAGGCTTGGTCCAGAGCGCGAAATTGGGCAGGTTCTCCCAGGTGAAGTGCAAGCTTGGCCCCTTGGCCGGTCCATAGACCAGCCCCGCGCCTGCCCCCTCGGGAAACAGCATGGCGTCGTCGGCAAACAGGTTGTGGTCGAGCGTCAGCCGCCCCGCTGCAAAAGGCGAGGGCAGCGTCCTGGGGTCCACCAGCCCGCCCGACAGCCGATGCAGCGCCGGCGCGCCGCCTTCGTCCAGTTCGACAAT
Source organism: Devosia sp. (assembly GCA_040218355.1). Taxonomy (GTDB): domain Bacteria; phylum Pseudomonadota; class Alphaproteobacteria; order Rhizobiales; family Devosiaceae; genus Devosia. The sequence goes on from JAVJRP010000022.1 coordinate 653,435, forward strand.
ATGTGCCTCTCCCTCTGCGCCCGGAAGCGGCCAGGCAAAGGCCGGGTGAAAGCCGATGCCGAAGGGCATGATCTTGTGGTCACGATTGGTGACCGTGGCGCTCACCACCACGGCGCGCCCTTCCACCCGGTGCTCGACATCGAGTTCGAAATCGAACGGATACATGGCCCGGCTCGCTTCGGAAGCGCTCAGCCGATAGACGCAGCGATCCGACTCCTCGACCATGAGCGAAAAATTGCTGCGCCGGGCAAAGCCGTGCTGGCTCATCTGGAAGGGCACGCCGTCCACTGTCACGGTGTCATTGGGCGCCTTGCCGACAATGGGAAACAGCAGGGGCGAGCGGCCGGTCCAATAGGTCGCGTCGCCATGCCAGAGCCAGTGCCGGCCATCGCGTGTCTGGATCGACTGCATCTCCGCGCCAAGCGCCGCGATATCGACCGTGATCTGGTCATTGGCGATACGGGTCAATTGCATGCGCCACTCCGGGCAATTTCTGGATCGGCAATCACCCTAACCTGCTCTGATGCAAAGGAGAACCGACAAGTACGCTTGCGATGAATAAGCCGCTAAACTGGCGCCGGGCGTGACGGCCCTTGCGTGCAGGCCGCCGCAAGGGCTATCGGCTCTTTATGCCCAACCCCATGCCGCCGCTGCCCATCGATGCCGCCCTGCCCGCCCTGGCCGAAGCCCTGACACAAGGGATGTCCGCCGTGCTGGTGGCCCAGCCGGGTGCGGGCAAGACGACGCGCGTGCCCCTGGCGCTGCTCGATGCGTCCTGGCGGGGCGAAGGCCGCATCATCATGCTTGAGCCACGGCGGCTGGCCGCCCGGGCCGCTGCCCGGCAAATGGCCCGGCTGCTGGGTGAAGAAGTCGGGCAGACCGTGGGCTATCGCGTGCGCATGGAGACCAAAGTTTCCGCCCGTACCCGCATCGAGGTGGTCACCGAGGGTGTCTTCACCCGCATGTTGCTCAATGACCCGGAACTGGCGGGCGTCGCTGCCGTCATTTTCGACGAATTTCACGAACGGAGCCTGGATGGCGATCTGGGGCTGGCTTTGGCGCTCGACGCCCGCGCGCTGCGGCCGGACCTGAGGCTTCTCGTCATGTCCGCCACCATCGACGGTGCGCGCGTCGCCGCATTGCTCGATGATGCGCCGGTCATCGACAGCCCCGGCCGCACTTTTCCGGTCGAGACCTTGCATGTCGAGCCCGAACCGCTACAACGCCTCGAAGACCAGGTGACCAGCGCCACCCTTGCTGCCCTGCGCGAGCATGAGGGATCGGTGCTGGTCTTTCTGCCCGGGCAAGGCGAAATCACCCGCACCGCCGAACGGCTCGCGACGCGCCTGCCCGCCAATACCGATCTGGCGCCACTTTATGGCCAGCTCTCGCCGACCGAGCAGGATCGCGCCATCCAGCCAGCGCCCGAAGGTCGCCGCAAGATTGTGTTGGCAACCTCGATTGCCGAAACCTCGCTGACCATCGAGGGCGTGCGCATCGTCATCGATTCTGGCTTCCGCCGTGTGCCGGTCTATGAACCCGCCACCGGCATGACCAGCCTCGCCACCCGAAGGGTGTCCCGTGCCGGCGCCGACCAGCGCCGCGGCCGGGCCGGGCGCACCAGCCCCGGCGTCTGCATCCGGCTCTGGCACCAGGGCCAGAGTGCCGCGCTCGAACCCTTCGAAACCCCGGAAATCCTCGCCGCTGATCTCTCCGGCCTGTTGCTTGATCTCGCCAGTTGGGGCGTCACCGATCCAAAAGCGCTGGCCTTCCTCGATCCCCCACCTACCCCGGCCTGGGCCGAGGCCAAAGCGCTCCTTTCTCGCCTCGACGCCATCGATCAAGCCGGACACCTCACGCCAGCCGGTAGGGCCCTGGCAAAATTGCCGCTGCATCCGCGCCTCGCCCATATGGTGGTGGCCGGCGCCGAAGATGGCGATGCGCAAACCGCTGCCGAACTGGCCGTGCTGATCGGCGAGCGGGGGCTGGGCGGGGACGACATCGATCTCGGCCGCCGCCTTGAGCGCTTTCGCATGGATCGATCGCGCCGCGCCGAGGACGCGCGCAGCCTGGCCCGGCGCTGGACAAAGCTGGCCGGTGGGTCCACTGGCGAAGACCTGTCCCCCGGCCATCACCTCGCCCGCGCCTTTCCCGACCGGGTGGCGCAATCGGCTGGTGCCCGTGGCCGCTTCCGCCTGGCCAATGGACGGCAGGCCCAGCTTGACGAGACACACGCCCTGGCCGGCGCGCCCTTCATCGTCGTGGCCGATGTGACCGGCAACGCCACACAGGGCCGCATCCGATCGGCCGCCGCGCTGGATGCCGGCGAACTCGAAGCCCTGTTCGCCACCCATATCCGCACGGAAACCAGCCTCAGTTTCGATCCCACCAGCGGCGCCGTGCGCGCCCGCCGGCAGCGCCGGCTCGACGCTTTGCGGCTGGCCGATGAAACCGCGCCGGTGACCGATTTTGACGCCGCCGCGAAGCTCCTTGCGGAAGCCGCCATCAAGCGGGTCGAGGCGCTGTCCTGGAGCAAGGAGCAGAAAGCTCAGCGCGCCCGCGCCAGCTTTTTGCACCAGAGCCTGGGGGCGGATTGGCCCGACCTGTCCGACATGGCTTTGTCCGCCGACATTGCCTGGCTGACCCCGCACATTCTGGGTGAGACGCGGCTTTCCGCGATCACCGCCGAGCATCTCGGATCAGCGCTGGAAGCTCTGCTGCCCTGGGCGAAAAAGCAGGAGATGGAAAAGCTCCTGCCCAGCCATTTCCACGCGCCCTCGGGCAGTCACCTGCCCATCGACTATGGTGCCGAAAATGGTCCGGCGCTGGAAATCCGGGTGCAGGAACTGTTCGGGCTCGACCGGCACCCCAGTATTGCCAATGGCCGCATACCGCTGTTGCTGGTGCTGCTTTCGCCGGCCCATCGGCCGATCCAGACCACGCGGGACCTGCCCGGCTTCTGGCGCGGAAGTTGGAAGGATGTGGCGCGCGATCTCAAGGGTCGCTATCCGCGCCATCCCTGGCCCGATGATCCGCTTGCCGCCTCAGCGACCAGCCGAGCCAAGCCGCGCGGCACCTGAATTTCAGGCGCGCTCGCGCCAGCCGAGCCCCATGCTGGTCCCTGCGGCCGGCAGATATTCCGCCCCCACCCAACCCTGGTAGCCGCTCGAACGGATAGCCGTGAACACGGACGGAAAATCGATGGTGCCGCTGCCCGGCTCATGCCGGCCCGGCCTGTCGGCGATCTGGATATGGTCGATGATCGGCAGCAGGCGCGTGAACTGGGTCACCACAGCTTCGCCCATCATGGCCATGTGATAGACATCATATTGCAGGCGCAGATTGTCGTGCCCCACCGCCGCCAGCACCCGCTCGGCCTGGTCGAGACGGGATAGCCCGTAGCCGGGCATATCGACCAGGTTGATCGGCTCGATCAGCCCGCCGACGCCAGCGCGCGCCAGCCGCTCGGCGGCCCAGCCCAGATTGTCGATGAACACGGCCTCCGCCTCGGCCGTGGTGACGCCCTCGGGCACAAGGCCAGCCATGATATGGAGGCGCGAACAAGCCAGCGCCCTGGCATAATCGATCGCCCGGTCGATCTCGGCGCGAAACCTGGCCTGCTGCCCAGGCTGGCAGGCGCAGCCCCGCTCCCCCGCCGCCCAATCGCCTGCCGGCGCATTGAACAGCACCACCTGCACCCCGGCCGCTTGTGCCGCCTGGGCCACGGTGTCGGGCTCATGATCATAGGGCGACACAAATTCAACGCCGCCGAAGCCATCAGCGGCTGCGGCGGCGAAGCGATCAAGAAAGTCATGCTCGGTATAGAGCATGCTCAGATGGGCAGAAAACTTCATGCCTCGGGCGTGAAATTGAGCGCCACGCCATTGATGCAATAGCGCAGACCCGTCGGAGGCGGCCCATCGGGGAAGACATGGCCCAGATGGCTGCCACAGGTGGCGCAATGCACTTCGGTGCGCACCATGCCGTGGCTGGTGTCGGTGGTGGTTTCGACCGAACCAGGGATCGGGTCGTTAAAGCTCGGCCAGCCTGTACCGCTCTCGAATTTCAGCGTCGCGGCGAAGAGCGGACTGTCGCAACCAGCGCAGGAAAACGTTCCGGGGCGCTTTTCATGCAGCAGGGCGCAGGAGCCAGGCCGCTCGGTGCCGTGCTCGCGCATGATGTAATATTGTTCTTCACTCAGCCGCGCACGCCATTCGGCATCGGTGCGGGTCACGGGGAAAGTTTGCGCATCCATGGCAACACTCCTTGTCTCGACCTGTGTTTCGTTTGTCATATAGGCTGGGTTACACATCAATCCCAGCGCGCGTTCGATCACGACGCGGTTCCCAGGCGCTTATTCATGACCAAGATTGTTTCCCTCGACCAGCTTGAGGCGCTTTATCAACCCGCCCCTGCTCCCGCTGCCATCGTCAAGGTGGCGACTGCCATGACGCCCGATTATCGGCACCTGATCGCCGTGAGCCCCTTTGCGGCGCTCGCCACCATCGGCCCCGAAGGCCTTGATTGCTCACCGCGCGGCGACAAGCCCGGCTTTGTGCGCATCCATGATGACAAGACCCTGATGCTGCCCGACCGGCGCGGCAATAACCGCATCGATAGCCTGCGCAACATCGTGCGCGACCCGCGCTGTGCCCTGCTCTTCCTCATTCCTGGCTCGGGCACCACCTTGCGCGTCAATGGCCGTGCGCATCTGTCCATCGATCCGGCCTTGCTCGAAAGCTTCGCGGTTGAGGACAAGGCGCCGCGCTCGGTGATCGTCCTTGATATCGACGAAGTCTATTTCCAGTGCGCCCGCGCGGTTCTCCGCTCCGAACTCTGGAACCCCGAACGCCATGTCGACCCGGCAAGCCTGCCCACCCCCGGCCAGATCCTGGCTGCGATGACGGCCGAAGAAGTGGGCGGCGAGAGCTATGACAAGGCCTGGCCCGAACGGGCGAAACAGACAATGTGGTGATTAAAAACCAGTTCCCGTTCTGGGCACCATTTGCGTTCGACCCGGACAAGGTGAGGCGAAAATGCCCGTTCCCGAGAACCGGCGCGCAGCGTGCGTTCGGCACGTGAGCACCGGAAGCGGAGGGTATGGGGATTTGCAGGCCGCCTTCACCGGAAGCGAAGGCAAATGGTGGGAGTAACAAGGATTGAACTTGTGACCCTTCGCGTGTGAAGCGAATGCTCTCCCGCTGAGCTATACTCCCACATCGCCCATGTCCTAGCAGAAGGACCAAGCGAACCGGAAAGAGATGGTGGGCGTAACAAGGATTGAACTTGTGACCCCCTCGATGTCAACGAGGTGCTCTCCCGCTGAGCTATACGCCCATCTCTCCGGGACCGGACTGGCTGCGCCGTTCCGGTGGCGCGGATAGACCATAAAATCCCCGTTGGGGTCAAGAGCCTCGATGCGTTCCTTTTGGACAAATCGCTCCGGTGGAGCGAATTGGGCGGAGAAGGCCGGGAGAGCTACGCTCGAACGGCAGTCGGGGGTGTGGAAAATTACGCCGCCAGCAGGCGCTCGACCTCGTTGACCAGGTCCTTGAGATGGAAGGGCTTGGAGAGCACCGAGGCATCCTTGGGCGCATCGCTGTCGGGGTTGAGCGCCACGGCGGCAAAGCCGGTGATGAACATCACCTTGAGGTCGGGATCGAGCTCGGTGGCGCGGCGCGCTAGCTCGATTCCGTCCATTTCCGGCATTACGATATCGCTCAGCAGCAGGGAGAACGGCTCTTCGCGCAGCCGCTCATAGGCCGACAGCCCATTGTCGAAGGACACAACCTCATAGCCGGCATTCTTGAGCGCCCGCGTCAGGAACTGGCGCATATCATTGTCGTCTTCGGCGAGCAGGATTCGCTTCATCAAGGGTCCTCTTGGGGCAGAGCCATCGGCTGAGTCGGTATTTGCGCCGATGTTTATGCCACCGGGCCGCTTTCGCAACCTCTCACTGCATCCAGCGCCCCCTTTTCCGCGTTGTTCGCACAAATGCAACAATTCTGGACAATCGCGCCGCCGCGCGCGAAACTTAACTCCAGCAAATCACTTTCTGGCGGACCATACCGCCATATGGGGGAGACGGCGTGCGGTCCGACTATTGGGATCAACCGGCATTTGAGACGATCCGTCCACGGCGGCTGGTCGCGCCTGTCGTGTTCAACTCGCCCCATTCGGGCCGGGTCTATCCCGAACGCTTCCTGGCCATGGCGCGGCTGGACCATCTTTCGATCCGCCAGTCCGAGGACGCCTTTGTCGATGAATTGTTCGGCCGGGCGCCCCATCTGGGTGCGCCGCTGCTCAGGGCGCATTTCCCCAGAGCCTATCTCGACGTCAATCGCGAGCCCTGGGAACTGGACCCCACAATGTTCGTCGAACCACTGTCGGACCGGTTCAACACCAGCTCTCCCCGCGTTGCGGCCGGGCTGGGCACGCTGGCCCGCGTGGTGGCCGAGAACAAGCCCATCTATCGCGAACGCCTGACGCTGGAAGACGCGCGCATGCGTATTGAGGGCATCTACCACCCCTATCATGCGGCGCTGCAGAAGCTGCTGTCCGAAAGCGTGGCCAAGTTCGGCCTGGGCGTATTGATCGATTGCCATTCCATGCCGCGGCTGGGCCGCCATGGCGAGCGGGCCACGCCCGATATCGTGCTGGGCGACCGCTATGGCACCACCTGCGCCGGTCCGCTGGTCGATCTGGTCGAAACCGTATTTGCCTCGGCGGGCCTGCGGGTGGCCCGCAACCGCCCCTATGCCGGGGGCTTCTGCACCCGCGCCTATGGCCGCCCGCAACATGGGGTGCATGCCCTGCAGATCGAAATCAGCCGTCATCTCTATATGAACGAGGTGACACTGGAGAAAAATGCCGATTTTGAAACCATCAAGGCGCTGATCGAGCGGCTGATCATGACCCTGGTGGGGATCGATCTGGTGGCCCTGGCCGGCATCACCACCTTGCCCGAACAAGCCGCGGCAGAATAAACCCGGACAAACAAAAAGGGGCCGCCCCCAAAGACGGCCCCAGTCAAGGGAGGAACGATGTTCACCGAACGCGGCACCCAGATGCCGGGCCGTTCGGCAACGCACCATGCCCCTTGTCGATGAACCCATTCGCGCCATTGGACAAGTCTTCCCGCCCCGGCCCACAGCAGTTCCCGCCGGCCTTGTTGCAAAAATGATTCAGAAACGTCACAGAAAATCCGCGCAAAAACGCGGCACATCTGTCGTTCAACTAAAAGTGTTCGCAAGTAAATCCTTGTCAGATTTGCCTTTTGTTCGACCTACAGCCTCGAAAGACCCGATATGCCCGCCAGCTCGATCGATTTCGCCCAGATTGAAGCGGTCCTGCGCCAGGCCAGCGCTGCGGCCGCGCAGCACACCCTGCCCCTGTTTCGCACCCCGCTCGCCATCGATAACAAACTCGCCGCCGGCTTCGATCCGGTCACCGAGGCAGACAAGGGCGCCGAAACCGTCATTCGCGACATCATCGCCCAGGCCTTTCCCGATCATCAGATCATCGGCGAGGAGTGGGGCACGACCGGCGAGGGACCTCATAGCTGGATCATCGACCCGGTCGATGGCACAAGAGCCTTCATTTCAGGCGCACCGGTCTGGGGAACGCTGATCGGCTTTGCCATTGATGGGGTGGCAGTAGCAGGACTGATGAGCCAGCCCTTTATCGGCGAGGAGTTTGTCGCCGTGCCGGGCCGCTCGAGCTATCGGCGCGGCGAGCTGTTGCGCACCAACCAGACCAGCGGCCAGACCGAGCTGGCCGCGGCGCGCGTCTTTACCACCACGCCGAACCTGTTTCAGGGTGAACACTGGAGCAAATGGCTGGCGGTGGAGCAGGCCACGCGCCTGCAGCGCTTCGGGATGGATTGCTATGGCTATGCCCTGCTGGCGGCCGGGCAGGCGGACCTCGTCATCGAGCCCTATCTCAACACCTATGACATCGCCGCTTTGGTGCCGATCATCCGCGAAGCCGGCGGCGCAATCGCCTGCTGGGACGGCTCCGAACCCAGCGGCGGCGGCAATGTGGTGGCCGCCGCATCTCCCGAATTGCTCGACAAGGCGCTGGAGTTGATCAACACCGTCTAGCGGCTCTGGTCCGTAATAAACGCATCGAAAGCCGCAAGCACCTGGCCGCGCACCGGGTCGGCCTCCATGAACATCTCGTGGCGCGATCCGGCGATCACCATATGCCGCCCCGTGCGCAGGCGCAGGCCAAGCTGTTCGATGGCCGGGGTGGAGACAATCCGCTCCCGCGCCGCCGCCAGGATCAACAGGGGAATGCGGATTTCGCCGGGAAACCGGTCCTGCCTTGTTTCGAGCATGGCGCGCATGGAGGCGCCCAGCCAGCGGAAGCTGGGCGAGCCGACATAAAGCCCGTCATCGGCCCTGATGGTTTCGACCATGCGTTTGTAGCGCAGCATGTCCGAAGTCAGGGGATTGTCCGGATACATGCTTTCGTCCGGCCGCCGGTCGCCCTTGCGCTTGAGTGGCAAATGCCCGAGCCCAAAAAAACTCACCGCTTCGGCCACGGCCGCCCAGCGATGCAGGCTGTGATCCAGGCCATGCAGGCCCACCATCGGGGCGCTGAGAAACACCCGGTCGAACATCATCCTGTCGCGCGTCGTCGCGATCAGGCTGGCCAGACCGCCCATGGAATGGCCCACCAGGTAAAATGGTGGCGGACAATCGGGCAGCAGGATCTCAGCGTGAAAACAGCGCAGATCGGTCCAGTAATCCTCGAAGCGATCCACATAACCCACATGCGGATTGCCGATCAGCCGGTCCGAGCCGCCCTGACCGCGCCAGTCAAAGGTCGCCACGGCAAAGCCGCGCTTGCGGAAGTCGGCAATGGTCTCGAAATACTTCTCGATATATTCGGTCCGCCCCTGCACCAGGCACACCGTGCCGCGTTGCGGCCCCTCGGTCTTTGGCCAAAGCGCATAGCGCAGCCGCACCTTGTCCGAGGTGGTGAAATAGCCCACCCGCGCGCCCGCGGGCACCGGATTGGTCGGGATGGACACCAGCCTGGGTCCGTTTGGTTCGACTTGCGCTGACAATGTCCGCCCTCGTTTCCGCTTTGGCGGCGACCTTAATCGGGCATTGTAAAAAAAGAAAAGCCAGCAACCGGTCTGGCTGCTGGCTTTCCTTGTCTGCGCGGTCCCATGCGGGGGGCGGGTTGACGGGACCGTCAGGGGTGCGAACGCCTCTGCCGGAGCTGTCCGGCTACGTTCACATGCCCTTTTCTAGGCCAATGCTCCTGAACCGGAGCGGAGTGGATCATTCATCTTCGGTTCATCTCGCCAAGCTCTTGAACCGGCCTTGGCCGCACCTACATCAATGCTGTTCGCCGGGCATACCGGGGACACCGGCCCTGTCCAATCGGTCTCGCCTATTCAAGGGAGCACCGCCACAGGCACCGGTCGACACTCAACCACGTTGCTCAATCAGGAGAATGTGACAAATGCAGACCATCGATTTTTCCCCCTTCTACCGCTCCACTGTCGGCTTTGACCGGCTGTTCAACCGCCTCGACACCCTGGGCGCCCAGGAAGCCAAGACCTACCCGCCCTATAATATCGAGCGCACCGGCAGCGACACCTATCGCATCTCCATCGCCGTAGCCGGCTTCTCAAATGGCGACATCGCCGTGGAGACCAAGGAGAACAGCCTCGTCGTCAAGGGGGCCAAGCCCTCCGAGAGCGGTGATGACAAGCGCGAATTCCTCCATCGCGGCATTGCCGAGCGCGCCTTCGAGCTCCGCTTCCAGCTTGCCGACTATGTCGAGGTTCAGGGCGCAAATCTTGAGAACGGATTGCTGCATCTGGAGCTGAAGCGCGAACTGCCCGAGGGCAAGAAGGCGCGCACCATCCAGATCAATGGCGGCACCGCCACCATCGAGGACAAATCCGTGAACTAGACCTTTCCGAGTCCATCGGAATGATGAAGGCGCGGTCCGCAAGGGCCGCGCCTTTTTTCATGCGCCAGGGTCTGGCGCGCAGCAGGCCTCGGCCGCATTTGCGACACCGGCCACCATGGCAGGGTGCCCCTGGCAGCAATCGCGCATCAGAAAATCCACCAGCCCGGACAGGCCGGCGAAATTGGCCGTATAGAGGATCGAGCGCGCTTCGCGGCGCGATGAAATCAGGCCGGAGCGCTCCAGATGCGCCAGGTGAAACGAGGTGCGCGAGGATGAGGCCTCGACCGCCTCGCTGATGGCCCCCGCGGCCATGCCATCTTCACCCGCCATAACCAATGCGCGCACGATGCGCAGCCGCGTGTCCTGCGAGAGCGCGCCAAAGGCATCGAGGGCTTGCTTTTCGTTCATTCTCATTTCAATATCTCTTGAAACATTGAGATAATGGTAGAACCAATGAGCGCGCCTGTCACCTCCATGATCCAGCCCGACCACACCTTGAGCCAGTTGCGCGCTCGCCTGGAGCCGCACACCGCCCTGCCGCTTGTCCTCAACTATGCCGGACGAACCATTCGGCCCGGCTACCATGTCACCGAAATCAAGGCGGCACATTTTTCTGCCCTCGACTGCGGCGGCAACCCGGACCAGTGGAGTGAAACGGTGCTGCAGGTGGAAGACCTGCCGGCCCGGGAGGGCCGCGACCAGATGAGCGTGGGCAAGTTCCTTTCCATTCTTGCCCGCGTCGAACAGGCCCTGAGTATGGCCCCTTCATCCAGGGTCACCATCGAGATCAGCCGTCCCGGAGAAGCCATGCAGGTCTTCGACATCGCCCACGTTGAAATAGGGCAGGACCGCATGATGCTGGAGCTGGCCATGCGCCCCGCCATCTGCAAGCCCCGTCATTGCGCCAGCCTGCCGGAGGCAGCCTGCTGCGGCCCGGCGACCCAATCCGCCGCCTGCTGCGCCTGACCGCCACGTAAAGCGAACCCTGTCGCCATGACCAATCCAGTCCCCGCGACCGCCGTCTGGGCGCTCGGCATCACCCAGATCGTGGGCTATGGCTCGCTCTACTATTCCTTCAGCGTGTTGGCCCCGGCCATCGGCGACAGTTTTGGCCTGTCGCCCGAATGGATCTTCGGCGCCCTGACCCTCGCATTGCTGATCGGCGGACTGGCAGCGCCATGGACCGGACGCATGCTGGACCGGTTCGGCGCCGCCCGGAGCATGAGCCTTGGCTCACTATTGGTCAGTCTCTTCCTGCTGCTTATGGCCATTGCACCGAACGGGATGTTCTTTGCACTGGCCCTCGGCGGCATGGAAATCGCGTCCACATTGGTGCTCTATGCCGCCGCCTTCGCCGTGCTGGTGCAATTGGCCGGGCGGCAGGCGCAAGCCAGCATCACACATCTCACCCTGATCGCCGGTTTTGCCTCGACCCTGTTCTGGCCCGCAACGGCTTTGCTCGAAGCCCAGATCGGCTGGCGCGGCAGCTATGTGGTTTTTGCCGGCATGAACGCCCTGGTTTGCCTGCCACTGCATCTCTGGCTGGGCCGGTTGTCGAACCGCCCCGCGCCCGGCCCGGCCGACGCGGCCACGACCCCACCCCCGGCAATGGCCCCGTCCGATAGTCCCAAAAGCAAATGGCTCTTTCCGCTGGTGCTGGGCGGGTTTGCCCTGCAGGGACTGGTGCTGGCTGCAGTGACCCTGCAAATGCTACCGCTGCTCCAGGCGCTCGACCTTGGCACACACGTCCTGCTGATCTCGAGCATTTTTGGACCGGCCCAGGTTCTGGCGCGGCTGGTCAACATGGTATTCGGCGGTCGTTTGCGCCCGACGACCCTGGCCATCATCGCCGCCGCGACCCTGCCGATAGCCCTGCTGCTGCTTGCCGTTTCGGCACCCGCTCTGGCCGGCGCAATGGCCTTCGCCCTGCTCTTTGGACTGGGCTCGGGGCTCACCAGCATCGTGTCCGGCTCCCTGCCGCTGCACTTGTTCGGGCAGCACAATTACGGGGCCCGCCAGGGGCTGATCTCCGCGGCCCGCCAGATGGCAGCGGCAACGGCCCCCTTTGCCATGGCGCTCGCCATCGGCCAGATCGGCGCTTCGGCAACACTCTGGACGTGGACCGCCCTCGCACTCCTGCCGGTGGCCTGCTTCATCCTGATCCTGCCCATCACGCGCCGCGCCGCATCTTCCACGGGCGCCGCAAAGCCCGCACCGGCCGAATAGCGCGCGCGCCACCAGCATTTGGAACGAGTCCGCGTGCTGCGCAGTTGATTGGGCAAGGCCCCGCGCCGTTTCAGTCAACTCAAGCGTCAGGATAAAGACCCGATGAAAACGCCAAGCATCGACCTCAAGGCCAATGCCAAATCTGCGGTGATCGACGTGCTCAATGCCCGCCTTGCCGACAGCATTGATCTGGCCCTTATCACCAAGCAGGCTCACTGGAATTTGAAAGGCCCCAATTTCATCGCCGTGCATGAAATGCTCGACCCCATGCGCGCCGCCATTGATGGCCATGTCGATGTGATGGCCGAACGTATCGCCCAGCTCGACGGCACGCCGGACGGCACCAGCCAGACCGTTGCCAAGGCCACTAGCCTCGAGGCCTATCCCACCGACATCAAGAAGGTCCCCGATCACCTCGCCGCCCTGGCCGAGCGCTTTGGCAAGCTGGCCAACCAGGTCCGCAAGGATATCGACGCCACTGACGAGGCCGGCGATGCCGACACCGCAGATATTCTCACCGCCTATTCGCGCGATCTCGACAAGAATCTGTGGTTCATCAAATCGCATTTGGAATAGGACTTTATGGTCCTTCACCGGCTTTTGGGCGCTCCCCTGGGGGCGCCCTTGTCGTATCGGCGTCGGATCGGGCCAAATCTCCTACTGTTTCCTATAGGTTTTCCCGCCGAGTCCTATTTTTTGTGTCGGCCTGGTGGCAAAATGGCTTGCCCCTAGTTTGGAATTATGCAAATGTGCCGGCGTTAGGGCAGTATCTCTGTCCTATCTCACGCGTCGCCCCGCTCTCCGCGGCCAGCGCGCACGCTGGTCCGGCTGGACCGCTAGTCGATAGCGGAAACGGACAGGCGGGGCTAAGATAGAGCCCGAATATGAGCGGCCATTTGGATGCAGTGCCGCTCCCCATGCAGGAACGCAATTTGCTCATTCGAGCCGTACTCGTGTAGTACGACCCGGCTGAACACTGCGCCCCAGAGGAAACCATGCATCCGCCCGGCCGGCCCCGTCGGCAATAGCAGGATGCGCAAGACGAAACATTGGCCCCAGTTCAGGGCCCGAACAGAACGAGGTTGAGCAATGGCAAACGTACGGACCGGCATCACCGCCCAGACCGAAACAGCCAATCGCAAAACCCTGATTCTGGACGGCAAGCGCGTCGATGGCCGGCCCCAGGCCCAGGGTCTTTATGATCCGGCCCATGAGCACGATGCCTGCGGCATCGGCATGATCGCCAATATCAAGAACAAGCCCAGCCACGAAGTGGTGCAGAAGGGTCTCGAAATTCTTGAGAACCTGGAGCATCGCGGCGCCGTGGGCGCCGACCCGCTGATGGGCGACGGCGCCGGCATTCTGGTACAGACCCCGCACGCCTTCTTCGCCAAGGTGCTGCCCTTTGCCCTGCCCGAGAAGCACCACTACGCCGTGGCGATGGTGTTTTACCCCAACGACGTTGCCCTGCGCGACAAGTGCGCCGCCGTCGTGCGTCGCTGCCTGGAGACCGAAGGGCTCGAACTGCTCGGCGACCGCACCGTCCCGACTGACAATTCGCGGCTCTCCGAAGGCGTCATCGCCACCCAGCCGATCATCGAGCAGATGGTCATTGCGCGCCCCGAAGGCCTGACCATCGACGAGTTCGAGCGCAAGCTGCTGATCGTGCGCAAGGTCATCTCCAACGTGGTCTATAAGGAGATCCCCGAGAGCGACAGCGATAACGGCTTTTACGTCGTCTCGATGTCGGCGCGCACCATTGTCTATAAGGGCATGTTCCTGGCCGACCAGCTGGGCACCTTCTATACAGACCTGCATGACGAGGCCTTCGAAAGCGCCATCGCGCTCGTCCACCAGCGCTTTTCGACCAACACCTTCCCGTCCTGGAAGCTGGCCCACCCCTATCGCATGACCACCCACAATGGTGAGATCAACACCATTCGCGGCAACGTCAACTGGATGGCGGCCCGCCAGGCTTCGGTCTCCTCGCCCAAGTTCGGCGATGACATCACCAAGATCTGGCCGATCTCCTATGAGGGGCAGTCGGACACGGCCTGCTTTGACAACGCGCTCGAATTCCTCGTGCGCGGCGGCTATTCACTGCCGCACGCAGCCATGATGCTGATCCCCGAAGCCTGGGCCGGCAACTCGCTGATGGATGAAGAGCGCCGCGCGTTCTACGAATATCACGCCGCCCTGATGGAGCCCTGGGACGGTCCGGCTGCCATGTCGCTCTCGGACGGCCGTTTTGTCGTGGCCACGCTTGACCGCAACGGGCTGCGTCCGGCGCGCTATCTCGTCACCAAGGAAGGCCATGTGGTCCTCGCCTCGGAATCGGGCGTGCTCGATATCCCCGATGAGGATATCGTCGAGCGCTGGCGCCTGCAGCCGGGCCGCATGCTGCTGATCGACCTCGAAGAAGGTCGCATCATCTCGGACGAAGAGGTCAAGAAGCACCTCGCCACCAAGAACCCCTATGCCGAATGGCTCGCCCGTAGCCAGATCGTGCTCGAGGACCTGCCGCCCACCGAGCCACAGGCGCCCAAGAGCTCGGAAAGCCTGCTCGACCGCCTGCAGGCCTTTGGCTACACCCAGGAAGACTTCAAGCTGTTGATGGCCCCCATGGCCACCACCGGCCAGGAAGCCGTGGGCTCGATGGGCACCGACACGCCGATCTCGGCGCTCTCGAACAAGTCCAAGCTCCTCTACACCTATTTCAAGCAGAACTTCGCGCAGGTCACCAACCCGCCCATCGATCCGATCCGCGAGGAATCGGTGATGAGCCTGGTGAGCTTCATTGGCCCGCGCCCGAACATTCTCGATCTCGAAGGCTCGTCCCGCGAAAAGCGCCTGGAAGTGCGTCAGCCCATTCTGACCAATGAGGATCTCGAAAAGATCCGCGCCATTGGCGACATGCGCGACAACCAGTTCAAGACCAAGACCATCGACATCACCTATATGGCCGATAAGGGCGCCGCCGGCATGGAAGCCGCGCTGGCGGACATCTGCGCCATTGCCGAAGAGGCGGTGCGGGGTGAATACAACATCATCATCCTCTCCGACCGCCTGGTCGCGGCCGACCGCATCGCCATTCCCGCGCTGCTGGCGACCGCTGCCGTGCATCACCATCTGATCCGCAAGGGTCTGAGGACCTCTTCGGGCCTGGTGGTGGAGACCGGCGAAGCCCGCGAAATGCATCATTTCGCCATGCTGGCCGGCTATGGCGCCGAGGCAATCAACCCGTATTTGGCCTTTGAGGCTCTCGCCGCGCTGCATGCCGAAGGCGAATACCCCCCCGAAGTCTCCGCCGACGAAGTGGTCTATCGCTATATCAAGAGTGTCGGTAAGGGCCTTCTCAAGGTCATGTCCAAGATGGGCATTTCGACCTACCAGTCCTATTGCGGCGCCCAGATCTTCGACGCGATCGGCCTCAACTCCGAATTCGTGAAGAAGTATTTCTTCGGCACCGCGACCTCCATCGAAGGCGTTGGCCTCGCCGAAGTCTCCGAGGAAACCGTGCGCCGCCACTCCTCGGCCTTTGGCGACGATGCAGTGCTGCGCAAGGCGCTCGACGTCGGCGGCGAATATGGCTTCCGCATTCGCGGCGAAAAGCATGCCTGGTCGCCCGACGTGGTCGCCGATCTGCAGCATGCCGTGCGCACCGCCGGGGACAGTCCCGAAACCGCCCAGGAGCGCTATGACAGCTTCGCCGCCCATGTGAACTCGGGCGATAATGGCTATCTGGCGATCCGCAACCTGTTCGATATCAAGCCGCTCGGGCCTGCCGTCGAACTCGATGAGGTCGAACCGGCCGCCAACATCGTTCGTCGCTTCGTGACCGGCGCCATGTCCTTCGGCTCGATCAGCCGCGAGGCGCATACGACCCTGGCCATGGCGATGAACAAGATCGGCGGCAAATCCAATACCGGTGAGGGCGGCGAAGAACCCGACCGCTACAAGCCCCTGGCCGACGGCTCGCGCAATCCCTTGCGCTCAGCCATCAAGCAGGTCGCTTCGGGCCGCTTTGGCGTCACCACCGAATACCTGGTCAATTCCGACCAGATCCAGATCAAGGTCGCGCAGGGTGCCAAGCCTGGCGAAGGCGGCCAATTGCCCGGCCACAAGGTCGACTGGATCGTTGCCAAGACCCGTCACTCGACGCCGGGCGTGGGCCTGATTTCGCCCCCGCCGCACCACGACATCTATTCGATCGAAGACCTGGCCCAGCTCATCTACGATCTCAAGAACGTCAATGAGCAGGCCGATATCTCGGTCAAGCTGGTCAGTGAAGTGGGTGTCGGCACGGTGGCCGCCGGTGTTGCCAAGGCACGCGCCGACCACATCACCATTTCCGGCTATGACGGCGGCACGGGTGCGTCCCCGCTAACCTCACTCAAGCATGCCGGTGGTCCCTGGGAAATCGGCCTGGCCGAAACCCACCAGACCCTGGTGCTCAACCGCCTGCGCAGCCGCGTGCGCCTGCAGGTCGATGGCGGTCTCAAGACCGGCCGCGACGTCCTGATCGGCGCCATTCTGGGTGCGGACGAATTCGGCTTCTCGACGGCACCGTTGATTGCGGCCGGCTGCATCATGATGCGCAAGTGCCACCTCAACACCTGCCCGGTTGGCGTAGCCACCCAGGACCCGGTGCTGCGCAAGCGCTTCAAGGGCACGCCCGAACACGTCATCAATTACTTCTTCTTCGTGGCCGAAGAGCTGCGCGGCCTGATGGCGGCGCTCGGCGCCAGGACGCTTGATGATCTGATCGGCCGCTCCGACCTGCTCGACCAGCGTCGTGCCGAGGATCACTGGAAGAGCGAAGGCATCGACCTCTCCAAGGTGTTCTACAAGCCCGAGCCGCTGGGCGGCGACAGCCTCTATCACACCGAAACGCAGAACCATCACCTCGAAGCCGTGCTCGACCGCAAGCTGGTCGAGTTGGCCGCCCCGGCTCTGGACAACGGCACGCCGGTGCAGATCGAGCTGCCCATCCGCAGCCGCGACCGCTCGGCCGGCGCCATGCTCTCGGGGGCCCTGGCCCGGAAATATGGTCACGCAGGTCTGCCCGAGGACACCATCTCGATCACCCTCAAGGGCACGGCCGGCCAGGCCTTTGGCGCCTTCCTCGCCAAGGGCATCTCGATCGACATGATCGGCGACGCCAATGACTATGTCGGCAAGGGTCTTTCCGGTGGCCGCATCGTCGTGCGTCCGTCGGACAAGGTGACATTTGCCCCCGAGAACTCGATCATCGTCGGCAATACCGTGCTTTACGGCGCCATTTCGGGTGAGTGCTATTTCCGCGGCGTAGCCGGCGAACGCTTTGCCGTGCGCAATTCGGGTGCCATCGCCGTTGTCGAAGGCACGGGCGATCACGGCTGCGAATATATGACCGGTGGCCTTGTCGTCGTCATCGGCAAGACCGGCCGCAACTTCGCCGCCGGCATGAGTGGCGGTGTCGCCTATGTGCTGGACGAGGACGAGACCTTCCGGTCGCGCTGTAACCTCGCCATGGTCGATCTTGAGCCGGTGCAGGAGGAAGAAGACCTCATGCGCAAGCTGCACCACCATGGCGGCGATCTTGAATGGCATGGCCGCGTCGACATTTCGGGCGACATGACCAAGCATGACGATGAGCGCCTGCACCAGCTGATCTCCAACCATCTGCACTACACGGGCTCCACCCGCGCCAAGCAGATCCTGGAGAACTGGGTCGAGATGCGTCCCAAATTCGTCAAGGTCATGCCGGTCGAATACCGCCGCGCCATCCTCGAGATGGAAAAGAAACGCGGCTCTGGCGCACAGGCGGCGGCGGAGTGATGTTGCAGATCTACGGAAACTTTGGGTCAGGCAACTGCCTCAAGGTCAAGTATATCGCCGACGCCATCGGCCTGCCTTTTGAGCTGCATGAAGTCCGGTCGCGCTCCGGGGAAACCGGCACGCCTGAATTTCTCAGGCTCAATCCGGCTGGTCAGGTGCCCGTCGTCATTCTCGATGATGGCCGGCCGCTGGCGCAATCCAACGCTATCCTGCGCTATCTGGCGCATGGCTCGCGCTTCATCCCGGCTGATCGCTACGAGGCAGCCAAGGTGGACGAATGGCTGTTCTGGGAACAGTACAGCCATGAGCCAAGTGTGGCGGTGGCGCGCGCCCGCGTTGTCTATGATAAGCAGGCCGTATCCGGTCTCGACCCCAATCTGGTCAAGCAGGGCAACAAAGCGCTGGACCTGTTGGAGCAGGCCCTGACGGACCGGACCTGGCTGGTGGGCGAGGCCATGACCATCGCCGACATCGCCCTTCTGCCCTATACGCGGCAGGCGCCGCAGGGCGGTTTTGATCTCTCCGGGCGGCCCGCGCTATTGCGCTGGATCGCTGCCTGCGAAAACCAACTCGGACTACCTGCCTTTTCGGCAGAGAATTAGAGGTAAGGCCCATGGGTAAGGTAACAGGCTTTCTCGAAATCGAACGTGAAGAGCCGCGCTACGAGCCGGCCTCCGACCGCATTCGCCATTTTGGTGAGTTCACCATTCCGCTGACCGAAGGCCGGGTGGTCGATCAGGCTGCCCGCTGCATGGATTGCGGCATTCCCTTCTGTCATGGCGACACGGGCTGTCCGGTCAACAACCAGATCCCCGACTGGAACGACTTGATCTATAATGGCGACTGGGAAGAGGCTTCGCGCAATCTCCATTCGACCAATAATTTCCCCGAATTTACCGGCCGTATCTGCCCCGCCCCCTGCGAGGAGGCCTGCACGCTCAACCTCGAGGACGTGCCCGTTGCCATCAAGACGGTGGAACAGGCCATCGCCGACAAGGCGATCAAGGCCGGCTGGGTCAAGCCGCACGTGCCCTCGACCAAGACCGGCAGACGCGTCGCTGTCATCGGTTCCGGTCCGGCCGGCATGGCCGCTGCCCAGCAGCTCGCCCGCGCCGGGCATGATGTGCATGTCTATGAGCGCGAACCCAAGGCCGGCGGCCTGATGCGCTATGGCATTCCCGACTTCAAGATGGAGAAGGACCATATCGACTTCCGCGTCGAACAGATGGAAGCCGAAGGGGTCACCTTCCACTATGGTGTCAATGTCGGCGTGACCACGCCCCTGTCGGACCTGCAGCGCGACCACGACGCGGTGCTGCTCTGCGGCGGCGCCGAGCGCCCGCGCCCGGTTGATGTGGAAGGCACCCAGTTTGCCGGCGTGCATTTCGCCATGCCGTTCCTGGTGCAGCAGAACCGGCGCCTGGGCGGTGAAGACGTCAGCAATGAATTCCAGCTTTCCGCTGCCGGCAAGCATGTCGTGGTGGTGGGCGGCGGCGATACCGCGTCGGACTGCGTCGGCACCAGCTTCCGCCAGGGCGCCATTGCCGTCACCCAGCTCGATGTGCGCCCCATGCCGCCCGAGCTGGAGAACAAGCTGACCAACTGGCCCAACTGGGCGGTCAAGATGCGCACCTCGTCCTCCCAGGCCGAAGGCGCCATCCGCGAATTCTCTGCCGGCACCATGAAGATCATTGCCGATGCCAATGGCCACGTCACCGGCGTCGAATGCGCCCGCGTCGACCGCAAGCGCCAGCCCATTCCCGGCACCGAATTCGTCATCAAGGCCGATCTGGTGCTGCTCGCCATCGGCTTTGCCGGCCCGGTTGCCGAAGGCATGCTGACCGAATTGGGCGCAGATCTCGACAAGCGCGGCAATTTGTTTGCCGACACCATGAGCTACAAGACGTCGGTGCCCGGCGTCTATGCCGCCGGCGACATGCGCCGCGGCCAGTCGCTCGTCGTCTGGGCCATCCGCGAAGGCCGCCAGGCCGCCCGTTCCATCGATTTCGACCTGATGGGCAAGACGGATCTGCCGCGCTGAGAGCCGCCCCGCAGGGCAAATTGGTCCAGTGGACCAATTCGAGGTGAGAAGGCCACGAGGGCTATACCCGAGGCCGGAGCGAGATAGGACTTGGCGCTTGCCAAGTCCGTTGAATCGAGCAGGGTGGGGGTGTCGGACCATCCGCAGATGCGGTGAATAATTGAGGCATCGACACCCCCACCCCGTCCCTCCCCTCAAGGGGGAGGGTGCGCCAAGCGAGAATGCACGGAATGCCCCAAGCCCCCTACACCGTCGACCAGCTCATCTCCGCCAAGGCCATTGCGGCCCGCGTCGAGGAATTGGCGGCAGAGATCACCGAAACTTTCAGCGACACCGACAAGCTCGTCGTCGTCGGCCTGCTGCGCGGCTCCTTCATTTTCATCGCTGACCTGGTGCGCGAGATCGACTTGCCGGTGGAGGTCGATTTCCTCGAAGCCTCCTCTTATGGCGACGCCATGGAATCGAGCCGGGAAGTCCGCATCCTCAAAGATTTGCGCGGCGAGATCGCCGGACGCGACGTGCTGGTGGTGGAAGACATCATCGACACCGGCCACACGCTCAAGCACGTGCTCGAAATCCTCGAGACCCGTCACCCGCGCCGCATGGAAGTCTGCGCCCTCCTCAACAAGCCATCCCGCCGCGAGACCGACGTCCCGGCCCGCTGGATCGGCTTCGACATCCCCGACGAATTCGTCGTCGGCTATGGCATCGACTACGCCCAGCGCAACCGGAACCTGCCCCATATCGGCAAAGTGCGGTTTACCTAGCATCGGCCTCTCGGCCTCATTCCCCCCCTCAAGGGGAGGGAGGCGCAAGAGCGATACGTCCGTGACTTACATAACCGCCCCGACCTGCCAGGGTACGAATTCGTTATCACCATAGCCCAGCGCCTCGGACTTGGTGCGCTCCCCCGAGGCGACCTTGAGGATGTGTTCGAAGATTTCCTGGCCCTTGGCCTCGATGGAAACACCCTCGACGATATCGCCGCAATTAATGTCCATGTCCTCGGTCATGCGGGCATACATGTCCGAATTGGTGGCGAGCTTTATCGACGGCACCGGCTTGCAGCCATAGGCCGAGCCGCGCCCGGTGGTGAAGGTCAGCACATTGGCCCCGCCGGCCACCTGGCCCGTGGCCGAGACCGGATCGAAGCCCGGCGTATCCATGAACACAAAGCCCTTTTCAGTGACCTTTTCGGCGTATTCATAAACTGCCGTCAGCGGGGTCGAACCGCCCTTGGCCGTGGCGCCGAGGGATTTTTCCAGGATCGTGGTCAGCCCGCCCAGCTTGTTGCCGGGCGAGGGATTATTGTTCATCTCCCCGCCATTGCGACGGGTATAATCTTCCCACCACTTGATGCGTTCGATCAGCTTTTCGCCCACCTCGCGCGTCACCGCGCGGCGGGTCAGCATGTGTTCGGCGCCATAGACCTCCGGGGTTTCGGACAGGATTGCGGTGCCGCCATGCCGGACCAGCGTATCGACCGCCACGCCCAGCGCCGGATTGGCCGTGATGCCCGAATAGCCGTCCGAGCCGCCGCATTGCAGCGCCAGGGTGAGATGGCTGGCATCAACCGTTTCGCGCCTTGCCTTTGCTGCCACCGGCAGCATCTCCTTGATGCGCTCGACACCCCAGTCGATCATCTTGCGCGTGCCCCCGATCTCCTGGATCGTCATGGTCTGGAACGTGTCGGTTTCGGAGAGGTTGTAGACCTCCTTCATCCGGTCGATCTGGAAGGCTTCGCAGCCCAGCCCCACCAGCAGCGCCGCGCCCAGATTGGGATTGGAGGTATAGCCCCACTGCGTACGCCGGAAAATCTGATAGCCCTCGCCCGAAAGGTCCATGGCGCAGCCCGTGCCATGCACGAACGGAATGACCCCGTCGATCTCGGGATAGTCGTCCAGCACGCCCGAGCGGTTAATCGCCTCGGCCATGAACTTGGCGACCGTTGCCGAACAATTCACCGACGTCAGGATGCCCACATAATTGCGCGTCCCCACCGAGCCATTGGCCCGCTTGAAGCCTTCAAAGGTCGCCCGCTGGCTGGCTTCGACCATCTCGACCGGTACAGCACCCTCGGCAAAGGCATAATCATGGGCCAGCGACCCATCCGGACCGCCCATGCCGCAATTGTGCTCATGCACCCAGTCACCCGGCGCAATACCCTCCTTGGCAAAGCCGATGACCTGCCCGAATTTCACAACCGCCTCGCCCGCCGCAATCGGGCGCGTGGCAAACTTGTGCCCGCGCGGCACCCGGCGGATGATGGCGACACCCTCGGGCGTATTGGTGCCCACCTCGAGATTGGCCAGCGCCACCGCAATATTGTCGGCGGCGTTCAGCACCAGGGTCTTGCCTTGCGGCTGCGTCACTTGATCATTCATCAACAGGGGGCCTTTGGCAGTCGGTTCTCAACGCTTTACGCCGGCGGATATTCTCGTCAGATTGCGCCCGCAATAGAGAGGTCCGGCATTGTCATTCAAGACATCACTAACTAACATGTTAGCATGAAAACGGAAGCCAGTCCTTACCAAATTCTCGGTTCAGTCGGCGATTTCTCGCGCGGCACGGTCACGGTGGACGTCACCAATGCCCTGCGCCAGGCCATTGTCACCCTGGCTCTGCCACCGGGCACCATGCTGGACAAGTCCGCCATCTGCAGCCAATTGGGCGTCTCGCGCTTCCCGGTCAGCGAGGCGCTGGCCCGGCTGGCCGATGAAGGGTTGGTCGATATCGCGCCACAGCGCGGCTCCACCGTCTCGCTGGTCAAGATCGCCGACGTCCGTGAATACATGCTCATACGCAAGGGCCTCGAAAGCGAGGCGCTGCGCGTCCTTATCGGCAAACACGACACCGAAGTGATCGCGGCGCTGCACGCCAATATGGCGGCCCAGCGCGATGCTGCCTCGCGCGACGATGCCGAGACCTTCCACCAGATCGATGTCGAGTTTCACGATATCATTTTCCGCTCCATGCGGTTGACCAAGGTCAAGTCGATCATCGACAAGGCCCGCGCCAATCTCGACCGCGCACGGCGCCTCATCATCACGCCGCGCCGCCTCAACCACACCATTGCCGAGCATCAGGCGATTTTCGATGGCATTCTGGCCGCTGATGCCCCCCAGGCCATTGCGGCCATCCGCGCCCATATCGACGCGGTCATGGTCGAACTGTTTGCCTTCGCCCAGGAGCAGCCTGCGCTGTTTGCCGACGGCGCCGAATTCACCACCGAAGACAACGACTTCCCCTTCGGCTAGCCGCGAGACGCCTATTCCATGCTCAAACTCATTCCTGCCCTGCTCGGCCCCGAACTGCTCTCGACCCTGCGCGCCATGGGCCATGGCGACGAAATCGTCATTGCCGACGCCAATTTCCCGGCCGAATTCCTCGGGCCCATGGTGATCCGCGCCGATGGCATTTCGGCCACCGACATGCTCGACGCAGTGCTGACCCTGCTGCCGCTCGACCAGTTCGTGGAGGATACCGCGATCGGCATGGAAGTGGTGGGCGACCCGGCGGCCCGCCAGCCCATCGACGACGAGTTCGAAGCCATCATTGCCCGCCATGAGCCGGAGAAGCGCTATTCCAAGATCGAACGCTTCGCCTTTTACGACCGTGCCAAGAAGGCCGCGGCCGTCATCCAGAGCGGCGAAAACCGGCTCTATGGCAATATCATTCTCAAGAAGGGCGTCATTCGCCCGCAAGGCTGACGGATTCAACCCCGGCCGCCCTCGACAGACTAACATGTTAGCTCTATAGGCCGACACATCATTTGGAGGACCCCGTCATGAAACTGCTTCGCGCCGGCGCCAAGGGCGCTGAAAAGCCCGCCATTCTCGCCGCAGACGGTTCGATCCGCGATCTCACCGGTGTCGTGGCGGATATTGGCGGGGCAACCCTCCTGCCCGAGGGTCTGGCGATCATTGCCAACACGGACATCGACTCGCTGCCCACGCTGTCCTCTGACGAGCGCATCGGCCCCTGCGTGGCCAATGTGGGCAAGTTCATCTGCATCGGGCTGAACTATGCCGACCACGCCGCTGAGACCGGCGCGCCGATCCCTGAAGAGCCAATCATCTTCATGAAGGCCACCAGCGCGATTATCGGCCCCAATGACGATGTCATCATTCCCAAGAATGCCATCAAGCCCGACTGGGAAGTCGAACTGGCCGTCGTCATCGGCAAGGAAGCCCGCTATGTCGAGGAAGCCGACGCCATGGATCACGTTGCCGGCTATTGCGTCTGCAATGACGTCTCCGAGCGTCATTTCCAGACCGAGCGCGGCGGCACCTGGGACAAGGGCAAGGGCGCCGATACCTTCGGTCCCATCGGCCCCTGGCTGGTGACCAAGGACGAGGTGGCCGATCCGCAGAACCTCAAGATGTGGCTCGAAGTCGACGGCAAGCGCTATCAGGACGGCTCGACCAAAACCATGATCTTTGGCGTTGCCAAGGTCGTTTCCTATGTCTCCCAGTTCATGAGCCTGCAGCCGGGCGACATCATTATTACCGGCACCCCGCCCGGCGTCGGCATGGGCATCAAGCCCGAGCCGGTCTGGCTCCAGCCCGGCAACGTCATGCACCTGGGCATCGAGGGGCTGGGCGAGCAGACCCAGAACGTCAAGGCCTACACGGCCTGACGCCATCCCTCCTCACCTCCCCCACTTGAGGGGGAGGTGGCGGCGCCTGGCCCGCAGGGCCATAGCAAAGCTGGGTGGGAGTTATCGTAGCGAAAACCCTTTCGGGCTGACCGCGAAATAGCGCCCGATCAAGCCCGCCAATGGTGGCCAATTCATCACATTGACGGTCAGGTCACGCAGCCAGACATGCCGGTTGCTTTTCGGGACGAACCAGTCGGCCATGCGCCGCCCGGCCTGCTGCTTGTCCTGCACCAATGGCCGCAATTGCGTCTCGAACCGCTCGAGCGCCGCATCAATATCGCTCGCCCCGGTCATCGCCTGCCCCAGCGCCCGGCCGCCGGCAATGGCCAGCGACGCGCCCTGCCCGGCCATCAGCGAAACGGCATGGGCCGCATCGCCGATCAGCACCACGCGCTTGTCGTGCCAGCGGGGCATGGCGATTTGCGCCACCACGTCATAATAGATCTCGCCCGGCTCCGGCATCTTCGCCAGCACTTCCGGCACCACCCAGCCCAGATCGTCAAAGGCCTGATGCAATATCGGTGCCGGATTGCGTGGCCGCTCCAGCGTATCGGCGCGCAGCACGAAAAACGCCATGATCTGATTGGGTTCGACTTCGTAGAGGCCGACCAGTCGCTCCTTGATCGCCATCATCTTGAAGTCTCCGCCCAGCGCCGCTGCGACTTTGCCGCTTTCAAAGAAATAGGCGGCGGTGTGATAGCCCAACGGGCGGATGAAGGGGTCTTCTGCGCCAAAGACCAGGCTGCGTGTGTGCGAATGAATACCATCGGCCCCCACCAGCAGGTCTGCACTAAGGACCGCACCATCCTCCAGCGTCACCGTCACGCCATCCGCCCGGCTGTCCAGCGTGGCGATGCTTGTGCCATAGCGGATCTCGACTGTCTCGGGCAGCGCGCTATGCAGTGCCCGTTCGATATCACCGCGCAGAATGGGAAACAGCTTGCCCTGCGTGGCCCGGCTGATCTGGCGATAATCCATCGATGATCCGGTGCGGCCCTGCTGGTCGACGAAATCGATCCGCCCGACCCCACGCGCCCTGGCTTCCAGCGCGCCGATAACCCCCAGATCAGCCGCCGCCTCGAAACCCGGCCCATAAAAGTCCAGCATATAGCCGCCATCCCGCAACCCGGGGGCCTTTTCAAGCAGTGTCACCGACCAGCCGGCGCGCTGCAGCGCCAATGCGGCAGACAATCCGGCAATGCCGGCACCAGATATGATCGCTTTCATGACCGGGCCTCCTTGGCGCAGATCATCTCCACAAATCGCGCCCAGGCCGCGGCCTGGCTCGCGGCCTCGTCGGGGAACAGATGCCGGTGCAGCGCCAGCCCGTCTCCGGTAACCAGGATCAGCGCGGCCAGGGCCTGCCGCTCAGGCTCCGAGAACCGATCCGGCGCCAGCGCCATCAGGGCGGCCTCGAATTGCCCCCTGACCCGCAAGGCCAGCTCCGCCAGCTTTTCCCGCAAATGCGCATCGGCGCGCGCCTTGGCTACAAAACCGAAATAAGCGCCCGACAAAGCGGGATCAGCATCCATGCTGGCCGTGGTATCGGCACCCAGCGCCATCAACCAGTCCCGCAGTGTCATGTCGGGCGCCGGTTGCATGCTGGGCATATTCATGAGGAAGGCCTCGAAGGCTTCGAGCACGATATCGTCGAGCCGGGCGAAATGATGAAACACATTGGCCTTGCTAACGCCGGCCCGCTCGGCCAGTGCCGATGCTGTCAGCGCCTCGCTACCGCCATCCGCCAAGAGCCCGATCGCCGCCTCGACGATATCCTGCCGTTTGTTTGTCCTGCTCACTGCAATCACTCCTACCTGTCACCACAATATACTGACCGATCGATCGGTCTGCAAGGGTTCGCCAGTTTTTTTCCGGAGCGTGCGTCGTGCCGAGCCAAGGCTTACCTTGTGGCCAGGGCGCGGGAAGGCTATGGCCTTCATTCGGGAAATGGGGGGACACCATGACCATCTTCGACAATACGCTTGATGCCGATGGCGCCCTGATCGTGGGAGCGGGGCTGGCTGGCCTGTTCACCGCGCTCAAGCTGGCGCCGCGTCCGGTCACCGTGCTCTCGCCCAAGCCGCTCGGCACGGGCGCGTCTTCGGCCTGGGCACAAGGTGGTGTCGCCGCGGCGATGGGCGAAGGCGACAGCCCCCATGCCCACGCCCAGGACACCGAAATGGCCGGCGCCGGCATTGTCGATCACGGCACCGCCGAAGGGGTCACGGCCGAGGCCGTGGCCCGCATCGAGGATCTGGCCCGCTGGGGCACGCCGTTCGACCGCGATGATTTCGGCAATTTCGAACTGGGCCGGGAGGCGGCCCATTCGGCCAATCGCATCGTCAAGGTCGAGGGTGATCGCGCTGGCTGGGCCATCATGCAGGCCATCATCGCCGAGGTCAGGCGCACCCCGTCCATTCGTGTCGTTGAGGGCATCACCGCCCTTAGCCTCGCCCGTGACAATGGCCGCATTGTCGGCGTCTATTGCCGACGCCTGGGCGACCGCTACTCCGAGCC
The DNA here is from genome assembly GCA_040218355.1 of Devosia sp. Lineage (GTDB taxonomy): Bacteria > Pseudomonadota > Alphaproteobacteria > Rhizobiales > Devosiaceae > Devosia. Next base: position 680,632 of record JAVJRP010000022.1, read on the forward strand.
CATCTATATCCGCGCCCGAGCCACCATCCTGGCCGCCGGCGGGCTGGGCGGGCTTTATGCCGTCACCACCAACCCGCCCGGCGTGCGCGGTGAAGGCGCCATCCTGGTCAACGATCTGGGCGAACGCTTCATGCCCGCCATCCATCCCGATGCCGAACTGGCCCCACGCGACATCGTCGCCCGCGCCAATTTCCGCCAGATCAAGGCCGGCCGCCGGGTGTTTCTCGATACAAGGGCAGTCCTCGGCGCCGACATCCTCACCCGTTTCCCCACCGTTTCGAAATATTGCCACGACGCTGGCATCGACCCGGTCAATGGCATGATCCCGGTCACCCCGGCGGCCCATTTCCATATGGGCGGCGTCAAGGTGGATGAACGCGGCCGCTCATCCCTGCCCGGCCTCTGGGTCTGCGGCGAAGCCAGTTGCACGGGCCTGCATGGAGCCAATCGCCTGGCCTCGAACTCCCTGCTCGAGGCCGTGGTGTTTGGTGCCCGCATTGCCGAGGACATTGGCGGGCTGGAGCCGACGCGCAATCTGGCGCCCTTTGACGGCATCGAATGGAACGAGGCGGAAGGCAACAAGGCCGAGGAAGTGCTGCGCAACACGATCGCCGTACAGGAGCTGCGCCGCATTATGGGCGATCTGGTAGGCGTAGAGCGCGATGAAGCAGGCCTGAGGGCCGCCCTCCGGCAGATCGCCCATCTTGAGGCGACCGCCGAACAGGTCACCAGCGCCTTTCTCAACATGACGACCTCGGCCACGCTGGTCGCTGCGGCGGCGCTACAGCGCACCGAAAGCCGCGGCGGTCACTTCCGCCTCGACTTCCCCGAACCAAGCGAGGACTGGGAGCATCATACGGAGATGACATTGGGCGAGGCCCTCGCCATCCGCGCTGGGGCTTGACTATTCCGCCAGCAGATAGGTCGCCAGAGCCGTCAGGTCCTCATCGGTCCAGTGCGAAGTGGAATCGCTGATCACCTCCCCCATCGAGCCGCCCAGCACATCGAAACCCGGCGTGAACCCGTCCTTGAGCGTCTGCACCAGGGTGGCAACGTCATAGCCCTCCGCCACCAGCGCATCAGCGGTAATGGCCGGCGCCCGGCCACCGGTGCCGCCGGGCGACCCGCTCAGCGCCTTGTCCCACTCCAGCGCGCCAAGCGCATTGCGCGGTGAGTGACAGGCCACGCAGTGGGCCGGCCCATAGGCCAGATACTTGCCCCGATTGTAGATTTCGGACTGCCCCTCTTCGGGCTCGAAGCGGTTGGGCGAAAAGAACAGGTTCTGCCACCCGGCCATGGCCAGACGGATATTGAACGGAAACGGGATCTGGCTTGGGGCGGCAGGCGTGGCGACCGGCTCGGTGGCCATCAAAGCGGCATAGAGATCGGCGATCTCCTGGTCGCTCATCAGCGTGTAGTTTTCATATGGGAAGGCGGGGTAAAGATGCCCCTCGGGGCCAATACCATTGCTCATCGCGTCGGCAAATTCAGCGAGGGTCCAATCCCCAATCCCCGCTTCGGGATCGGAGGTGATGTTGGGCGGCACAAAGGTACCGAACGGCGTTTCCAGCCCGAACCCACCGGCCAGAAATCCTGTGCCGGCCTGGTGATTGGTATGGCAGGCGACGCATCCGCCCAGCCGGATGAGATAATCGCCGCGCGTCACATCCCCGACCAGGTCCAGCTCCCGCGCCGGCCCGGCCACCGGCTTGAGCAGAAACGCTCCAGTCCCGACGCCGATCACCGCAACCGCGATTGCCGCCCACCAACGCTTTCTCATGCCCGTCCCCGCTGCTATCTGCTGGCGGGATCAGACCAGAACCGTTTGCAGCGCGCAATCGGTGGTTGAATCAAGACGCTGCGAGGTCGAGAAGTCCGGCAATCCTGTCCTTGCGCGTTTCGGCCACCAGCCGCCCCAACTCGCTGGTACCCCGCATCAGCACCAGGGTCGAACGGCGCGGAATGGCCAGGTTCCGGGCGAGCTCGCTATTGCCATAATTGTCCCAGTCGACCCGCAGGATGGGGATGGCCGCATAGGCCGCGCTTTCGCCCTGCAAGGCGTCGAGCACCCGTTGCTGGGCCGCGCAGGTCGGGCACCAGCTTGCATGGAAATTGATCAGATACGGCGCACCGCTGCCGGCAAGACCCTCAAGCTCGGCCCCGGTATAGTCGATGAACTCCAGCGCCCCGGCGGCACCAGCCACAAGGCTCGCAACGCTGATGCCGGCCAGCCCGGCCAATAAATGTCTGCGTGTGATCATGCTTTTTTCTCCTCAGATGCTCACGGACAGATCGACCAGCCAGGCCGGCAACACGCCCAGCACCCAGGCTTCCAGCAAACGGTCGATACGGAAAATAATGGCCAGCCCCACCAACACCAGGCCCACGCCCAGCGCCGTCTTGGCGTGTGGCGCGAACTGCATCAGCAGCGCACGGCGCCCGGATAGCGCGGCGCGCGTGCCATAGGCCAGCGCCAGCACGATGCTCGCCGCGCCCAGCGCGAAGAACGCCATGATCAGCCCGGCATAAAACAGATCCTCGCCCTGTGCGGCCAGCCCGATGGCGCCACCCAGCGTCGGACCGATACAGGGTGACCAGGCCAGGCCCAAAAGTGCACCGGCCGCAGCCTCACCCCAGAGCCCGCGCCCCTCGACCTGGCCAAGCAGGCGCGTGCTGCCACTGGCCGTGGCCCCGGCAAGGCGGGAAAATTGGGTTTGCAGGGGTGGTGTCAGCATGACCAGGCCGAAACTCAGCATGGCCCAGCCTGCCCCCAGGGCGATGACGTCCTGCGGCAGGCCCAGCGCACGGGTCAGCGCAAAAGCGCCCAATCCGGCCAGGGTAAAACTCACCGCCATGCCGCCGGCCATCGCTAATGGGGCCAGCCGGTGCCGCGCCAGCGCACTGGCGCCGATCAGCGGCAGCAGCGGCAGGACACAGGGGTTGATCAGCGTCAGCAAGCCCGCTGCAAATGCCAGAACCAGATCGAGCAAACCTGCACTCCCATTCCGCTCTCTTCGAGAGACTATACGGGAGCGCCGGGCACAAAGTTACAGCACCGCGTTGAACACCCCGTGATCAGGCCACAAGCACCGCATCCACCTCCGCCCGGCTGGGCGGCTGGCAGCCGATCCGGCTGCAATTGATGCCCGCAACTACGGCGCCGAACCGCAGCATGTCAGCCAATTGCGAGGCGTCCAGTGCCGCCAGTCCACCCGGCTTGAGAGCACCGGCTTCGCCCAGCCAGCTCAGGATACCCGCCATCAAGCTGTCCCCGGCACCAACCGTGTCACCGAACACTTCGGGTTCGTAGATTGGCGCCGCCGCACTGGCAGCACGCGAAAACGCCCGCGAGCCTTCTTCACCCATTGTCACCACGACCAATTCGCAATGGGGCCGCGCCAGCAGCTCGGCGGCGTGGTCTTCCACGCTCTTGCCCGGCTCGAGCCAGGCGTGGTCCTCATCCGAAAGCTTGACCAGATGCGCCTTGTCGAGAAACTGGCCGAGCCGCGCCCGGTAGCCGGCCTCGTCATCAATCAGCTTGTCGCGCACATTAATGTCGATGGAAATCGTCGCGCCCCGCTCCACCGCCACATCGACCACATCGGCCCAGACGACCGCGTCCTCCTCCAGGATCGGGCAGAAGCCGCCGATCTGGTAGAGGTCAACCTGTTCGGGCAGCGCCGCGAGCAGGCTGTTCCGGGTAAAGGCCCGGTCGGCGCCGCGTTCAAATACATAGCTTGCCTGCATCTTGGCGTTGAAGCTGACGATTGCCTTGGTGGTGGGCGCCTCGACGCGCGCCTCAAGCAGCACCGAAACCCCGGCTTCGGCGAGCGGCGCCAGCAGAACATCGCCATAGTCGTCCTGGCTGATCGGGCACAGCAACCCGGTCTGGTTGCCCAGCTTGGACAGGGCAATGGCACAGTTGAACGGCGATCCGCCGGCATGCGCCACCCGCTCCGCGCCCGGCTCGGCCGAGACCGGCACCAGATCGATCAGGCTTTCGCCACCGACAACGAACATGCATTCCTCCCAGGCACAGGCATTGGGCCGCTGCTTACCACTTTCGTATCAGATGTCACCAGCCAGATGCAGCAAACTCCCGCATTTCCGCCACAATCACATTGACCCACCGAACGGATAATGCTCAATCGGTTCCCGGAATAAGCGCGGAATAGCGCGGCTTTTTGAACTCTGGGGAGGCGCAATCACATGCAAGCGCTCGCCGTGCTGGTCCGGATGATCAGCGCCATCAACTTTGCTGTGGGACAGATATTGTCGTGGCTGGCCCTGGCCTGCGTGCTGGTGTGCTTCACCGTTGTCGTGCAGCGCTACGTGTTCAACACCTCGACCCTGTGGATGCAGGACCTCTATGTCTGGCTCGGCGGCGCCATGTTCACCGGCGTGGCCGGCTTTGCCTTGCTGCGGAACGACCATGTGCGGGTTGACGTGTTCTACCGCCCCGCTTCGGTCCGCCGCAAAGCCATTGCCGATCTGATCGGTGTGCTGCTGTTCCTGCTCCCCTATGTCTATGTCGTATGGACCTACACCTTTACCGCCGTCGCCCGCTCCTGGGGCTTCATGGAAGGTTCGGCCAATATTGGCGGCATGCCCGGCCTGTTCATCCTGAAAAGCTTCATCCTGCTCTTTGCCATACTGGTCGGCCTGCAGGGCCTTGCCATGGCCGCCCGTGCCATTCTCGTGCTGGCCGGCAAGGAAGAGCTCCTGCCCCCGCATCTGCGCTACGAAAACCCCGACGATAACGACCATCCCGCCGGAGAGATTGCCTGATGGATCCCGTACTGCTTGGCGAGATCCTCTCCGCCGTCATGTTCTTTGGTGTCATCGGCGTGCTCATGCTGGGCTTTCCGGTGGCCTTCTCGCTGGCCGGTACCGCGCTGATCTTCGGCCTGGTCGGCTGGTGGCTGGGCGTTTACGACCCCTCCAATTATGGTTCACTGGCCGGACGCTATATCGGGCTGATGACCAATGAAGTGTTGGTCGCCGTGCCGCTCTTCATCTTCATGGGCGTCGTGCTCGAGCGCTCCGGCATTGCCGAACAGCTCCTGCTCACCATGGGCAAGCTCTTTGGCAATCTGCGCGGCGGGCTGGGCCTGTCGGTCATCGTCGTGGGCGCGCTCCTGGCCGCCTCCACTGGCGTCGTTGGCGCCACCGTCGTCACCATGGGCCTGATTTCCCTGCCCGCCATGCTGCGTGCTGGCTATGATCCGAAATTGGCCACCGGCGTTATCTGCGCCTCGGGCACTTTGGGGCAGATCATTCCGCCTTCTACCGTCCTTATCTTCATGGGCGACATGCTCGCCGGCATCAATTCCCAGGTGCAGATGGAGAAGGGCAATTTCGCCCCTGAGCCGGTCTCGGTCGGCGCGCTGTTTGCCGGCGCCATCCTACCCGGCCTGCTGCTGGTCGGGCTCTATGCCGCCTATATGGTCTTCAAGGCCATCACCGACCCAAAATCCTGCCCCGCAACCCCGGTTCCCGAGGATGAAAAAGCCGGGCTGATGCGCGAAGTCTTCGTCGCCCTGGTACCGCCGCTACTGCTGATCGTGGCCGTGCTCGGCTCGATCCTGGGCGGCATCGCCACACCCACCGAGGCCGCCTCGGTCGGCTCGGTCGGCGCCATGCTGCTGGCCGTGCTGCGCCGCCGCATCAATTTCTCTATCCTGCGCCAGACCGTCATCTCCACCGCCACCATCACCTCGATGGTCTTCATCATCCTGTTCGGAGCAGCGGTGTTCTCCATCGTCTTCCGCATGATGGGCGGCGACAATCTGGTGCATGAATTCCTCTCCTCCATGCCGGGCGGGGCCATCGGCGCCATGATCATTGTCATGCTGATCATGTTCCTGCTCGGCTTCATCCTCGACACGTTCGAGATCATCTTCATCGTTATCCCGATCACCGCACCGGTGCTGCTGGCGCTCGATGTCGATCCGATCTGGCTTGGTGTCATGGTGGGCGTCAATTTGCAGACCAGCTTCCTCACCCCGCCCTTTGGCTTTGCCCTGTTCTACCTGCGCGGCGTCGCCTCCAACGCGGTCTCGACCGGCGCCATCTATCGCGGCGCTGTCCCCTTCGTGATCCTGCAACTGATCGGCATCGCCCTGCTCTTCACCTTCCCCCAGCTCATCACCTGGCTGCCGGATCTGCTATATTGAGAGCTGTTCCGGAGGACAAATCGTGCCAGTGGCGCGATTTGAAGCGAGCAGGCCATGAGAGCTAGGCTCGAATGGCGAGGGGCAGAACACAGAGCTGAAACGAACAAGGGCCGGATAGAAACCATCCGGCCCTGTTTTTTGCTTCCTTCTCGATGGCGGCGCAGCCGAAACACCCACAAACTTGCAGCAACACTCATTTTGAGGTACGTACATCATTCAGATGGCGTCTCGCTTGGGGAGTGGGCGCAGCGCCCAAGGGAGGCCGCATGACCCAATTCACGCTTGATCCGCAATTCACCATCGCCGACGAACAAGCCCTGCGCAGCCTGTTCGAACCAACCCATGACCTGGCCATTGTCAAATGTCAGGACCATCTCGATCCCCATGCGCAGGCCTTCATCCAGCGCTCGCCCTTTGTCTGCATCGGCACCCAGAACGCAGATGGCAAGGCCGATGTCAGCCCACGCGGCGACCCGGTCGGCTTCGTCAGGATTCTCGATACCCGGACCATCGCGATACCCGACCGTCCGGGGAATAACCGCCTTGATAGCCTGGTCAACATTCTCGCCAGTCCCAGTGTCGGGCTGTTGTTCATCATCCCGGGATTTGACGACACCCTGCGCGTCAACGGCCGGGCCAGCCTCGTCACCGACCCGGACCTGCTCGAAACCATGACAGTCAATGGCCGCGCGCCCAAGCTCGCCATCGTAGTCAGTGTGGGCGAAGTGTTCATCCATTGCGCCAAGGCCTTCCGCCGCGCCCGAATGTGGGATCCCAGCCAGTTTCAGGACCGCAGCGAAATGCCATCCTTGGTCAAGATCATTCTCGACCAGACAACCGGCGCGCCCGAGAACGAAGACGAGATGCGCAAGCTCGATGACGATCTCGAGGCCGACTACAAGCGGACGCTGTACTGACCCCGCGACGTCTGGCCATCGCCGGATTGATCACTTGCCAGGATCACCATGGAGCCTGCGGGCAGGCCGGTCAGTTCGCGCCCGGCTGAACCAGAGACGATCATTCTGCGTAGTCTTCAGGGAGGTGCAGCATGACTGATTTCGTGTCTTTTCCACCCGCTGGGATTGCTGTTGTCATTGGCGCCAGCGGCGGCCTTGGCAGTGCGCTGTTCCGGCCCCTGGCGCGATCCTCGCGGTTTGGCCAGGTGGTTGGACTTTCCCGTAGCGCCGGCAATATTGACCTGACAAACGAACAGTCCATCGCCACCGCGGCGGCAGCCATCAAGGCCATCGATATGCCCTTGCGGCTTGTCCTGGTGGCAACGGGGCTTCTGCATGATGACCAGTTGCAGCCCGAAAAGAGTTGGCGTCACCTCGATACGGACCGCATGGCCCGCAGCTTTGCCGTCAATGCGATCGGCCCCGCGCTTGTCGCCAAGCATTTCCTGCCGCTGTTCCCGCGGGAGGGAAAGGCCGTCTTTGCCGCCCTCTCCGCCAAGGTCGGCAGCATCGGCGACAATCACTTAGGCGGCTGGTATGGCTACCGCGCGGCCAAGGCGGCGCTGAACCAATTGATCCACACCGCCGCCATCGAACTGCAACGCACCCGCCCCGATGCCTTCTGTGTGACGCTGCATCCGGGGACGGTCGCCACGCCGCTCTCGGCGCCCTTCACAGCCTCCGGCCATGACCCCGAAACCGCAGAATTCGCGGCCGCACGGCTGCTCGGCGTCATCGACAATCTGCGCGCCGCGGACAATGGCCGCATGCTCGACCACACCGGTCAGCCACTGCCCTGGTAGGGTTCTGGCCTAGCCGCGCAGTCCCGGCGCTTCCTGCCCGGTCGCCTCGACATATTCGCTATAGCCCCCGCCATAGGCGTGCACGCCTTCCGGCGTCAATTCCAGCACGCGATTGGAGAGCGCAGCCAGGAAATGCCGGTCGTGGCTGACAAACAGCATGGTGCCTTCGAAGTTTGACAGCGCCTCGATCAACATCTGCTTGGTCTGGATATCGAGATGGTTGGTCGGCTCGTCGAGAACCAGGAAATTGGGCGGATCGAACAGGATCAACGCCATGGCGAGCCGCGCTTTCTCGCCGCCTGAAAGCACGCGGCACTTCTTTTCGATATCGTCCCCGGAAAAGCCGAAACACCCGGCCAGCGCGCGCAGGGGCGCCTGCCCCGCCTGCGGAAAGGCGGCTTCAAGCGTCTGGAAAATCGTCATGTCGCCATCGATGACATCCATGGCGTGCTGCGCGAAATAGCCCAGCTTCACGCTCGGACCGCGCGACACTGACCCCGTATCGGGTTCGGCTGCCCCGGTGACGAGCTTGAGCAAGGTCGATTTGCCCGCGCCATTGACCCCCAGAATGCACCAGCGCTCGCGCCGCCGCACATGAAAATCCAGCCCGTCATAGATCGACCGGCTGCCATAGGCCTTCTGCACCTTCTCGATGCGCACGATATCCTCGCCCGAACGCGGCGCCGGGCGGAATTCGAAGGTCACGGTCTGCCGCCGCTTGGGCGGGTCCACCCGGTCGATCTTGTCGAGCTTCTTCACCCGGCTCTGCACCTGGGCGGCATGGCTGGCGCGCGCCTTGAACCGCTCGATAAAGGCAATTTCCTTGGCCAGCATGGCCTGCTGCCGCTCGAACTGGGCCTGCTGGTTGCGGTCAGCAATCTCGCGCTGACCCTGGTAGAAATCATAATCGCCGCTATAGCTGGTCAGCACGCCGGCATCGATCTCGATGATCTTGTTGACGATCCGGTTCATGAAGGCCCGGTCGTGCGAGGTCATCAGCAGCGCGCCGCTATAGCTGGTGAGAAAGCTCTCCAGCCAGATCAGGCTTTCAAGATCGAGATGGTTGCTCGGCTCGTCGAGCAATAGCACATCGGGCTTCATGAGCAGGATCCGCGCCAGCGCCACGCGCATTTTCCAGCCGCCCGAGAGCGCACCGACATCGCTATCCATCATCTCGGCGGAAAACCCCAGCCCGGCCAGCACTTCACGCGCCCGCCCGTCCAGCGAATAGCCGTCCAGCTCCTGGAACCGCCCCTGCACCTCGCCATAGCGCTCGATAATGGCGTCCATCGCATCGGCCTTGTCCGGGTCGGCCATATCGGCTTCCAGCATCGCCATTTCGGCCATCAGTTCACTGACGGGCCCGGCCCCGTCCATCACGGCACTGACCACCGATTGCCCGCTCATCTCGCCCACATCCTGGCTGAAATAGCCAATGGAGGTGCCCCGATCGACCGACACCTGCCCCTCATCGGGCGGCTCCTCGCCGGTGATCATCCGGAACAGCGTGGTCTTGCCCGCCCCATTGGGACCCACCAGCCCGATCTTCTCGCCCTTCTGCAGCGCGGCGGAAGCTTCGATAAAGATAATCTGCTTGCCGTTCTGCTTGGAGATATTGTCGAGTTTGATCATGGAGAGGCCTGGGATGCGCGGCGCCTTGACGCCGAAGAAAACGAAGCGCTCCTAAAGCATCCCCGACCGCTCCGGGCAAGGGACCTGGCCGGTCACCAGCCATGCCCAAAACAAAGAACCCCGCTGCGCAAGCAGCGGGGTCTTGATTTGGCTGCCGAAGCGGGCCGCGACTATTCGTACTTGATGTACTTTTCGCGGGCCACCAGGAACGGCATGTCGGTGCCCTCGGTACGGGCACGCAGCAGGTTGAAGGCGGAGATGAAGCTCTCGGCCGTTTCCTTGGTCAGGGCATCACCGCCTTCGCGGATCTCCGAGATCAGCTCCATCGACGCGGTCGCGCCAGCTTCGATGATTTCCTCGGGGAACTGACGAACATTGACGCCATGCTCGTTGACCAGGGCCTGCAGCGCGCGCGGGTCATTGGCATACATGTCCGAGGACACATCGTCATAGGAGGCCTGGGCCGCAATGCGGACGATTTCCTGCAGGTCTTCGGGCAACTCGGCCAGCTTGGCCTTGTCGACCACAACTTCGGTGGCCAGGCCCGGCTCGACGAAGCTGGGGAAGTAGTAGTTCTTGGCAACCTGGTGGAAGCCGAGCGCCAGATCGTTATAGGGGCCGACGAATTCAGCGGCATCCAGCGTGCCGGACTGCAATGCGGCAAAGATTTCGCCAGCGGCAAGGTTGGTCACCGAAGCGCCCAGCTTGGCCCAGACCTGACCGCCCAGGCCCGGCGTACGGAAACGCAGGCCCTGCACATCGGCAACGCCGGTCAGCTCGTTCTTGAACCAGCCACCCGCCTGAGTGCCGGTATCGCCCGAAAGGAAACCCTGCAGGCCGAACTGGTCATAGATCTTGTCCCAGATTTCCTGACCGCCGAGATAGCGCACCCAGGCACCCAGTTCGCGATTGGTCATGCCAAAGGGCACACCGGTAAAGAACGACAGCGCCTGGCTCTTGTTCTGCCAGTAATAGGCAGCGCCATGGCTCATTTCGGCCGAACCGTCGATCACCGCGTCCAGCGCCTGCAGGCCCGGGACCATTTCACCGGCAGCAAACACCTGCACGGTCAGACGGCCGCCGGAAGCCTTGGTGATGCGGTCGGCCAACTTCTGCGCGCCAACGCCCAGGCCCGGGAAGTTCTTGGGCCAGGTGGTGACCATGCGCCAGGTGATGTTGCCCTGGGCAATGGCGGGCGTGGCCAGCGTGGTGGCGGCTGCCGCAGCGCCGATGGTGGCGACTGAAGCCTGCTTGAAGAATTCGCGTCTTTTCATGGGTGTCCTCCCGATAGACTGACAAAGATTATTGTTTCACCGCGCGGCTGGAGCCAGTCGCACCATGCTTGGGCGCTAACAAATCAATCCGCGCTCATTCTGTCCAGCAGCTTGTTGCAGGATATAACGAATTCGGATGCACCGGTCCTGAAGCGCAAAAAGAATCCGACCGGTCCGGGATTAAATACCGCGCACCGGTGTTTGTGCTCTTAGCGGACCCGCAATTGCGGTCCGCCAACAGGAGGGATGATCCCATGCAATTCCGTTCGCTTCTCGCCGGCGCCACAGCGCTGGCCTTGCTCGCCACCCCTGCAATGGCCGCCGAATATCTTGGTGGCACGGTCATGTCGACCGACATTGGCGGCCAGATGGTTCTCACCGATGCCAATGGCATGACGCTCTATATCTTCGACAAGGACGAGCCAGGCGTCACCAATTGCTATGACACCTGCGCTGAAAACTGGCCGCCGCTTTTCGCCGACGATACCGCCATGGCCGAAGGCGATTTCTCCATCGTCGAGCGCACCGATGGCACCAAGATGTGGGCCTATAAGGACATGCCGCTCTATTATTGGGTCAATGACATGGCTCCCGGCGACACCACGGGTGACGGCGTCGGCGACGTCTGGCATCTTGCCATCGAATAAATAGAGCGGTTCCGCTCAGGATATATTTGGCGTGGTCGATTTTCTCGATGAACTCGAAGCCTGCGTGCCGGCCCTGCGCCGCTATGCCCGCGCGCTCACGCGCAATATCGACCATGCCGATGATCTGGTGCAGGACTGCCTGGAGCGCGCCATTTCCCGCAGGGGCTTGTTTCGCCCCCGCGGCCCCATGCGCCCCTGGCTTTTTACCATTCTCGTCAATCTGCACCGCAATGCGCGCCGCAGCGAGCAACGCCGCGGCACGCATCTGGACGCCGACAGCCGGCCCGATCTGGGCACGCCGGCGCCGCAACACAGCCATCTGGCGCTGGCCGAACTCTCCCGCGCCATTGATGGCCTGCCGCTCGAACAGAAGGAAACGCTGCTGCTGGTTACCCTCGAAGGCATGGCCTATGCCGAGGCCGCAAGCATTCTCGATATTCCGCTGGGCACGCTGATGAGCCGGTTGGGCCGCGCCCGCGCCAATTTGCGTCTGTCGACCGGCGAGGCCCAGGAACCGCATCTGAGGTCGGTCAAATGATGGACGTCACCCGCGATACCCTGATGACCTATCTCGACGGCCAGCTCGATGGCGACGCCAGCGCCGCCGTTGATGCCTGGCTGGCCGACAATCCCGATGCCGCCATTGAACTGGCCCAATTGCAGCGCCAGAACGAAGCCATCAATACCTTGTTTGGCCCGGTGGCGACCGAACCGGTGCCGCCCCGCCTCAATCCCCATCGCCTGGCTCTGGCGCAATCCCGGCGCCGCTGGCAGGGTGCGGCGCGCGCCGCCGTGATTGTGGGCGTATTGGGCATCGGCATCGCCGCCGGCTGGCTACTGCGCCCGGTCACCGACAGTCCCGCGCTCTACAATCGCCTGATTGCCGACGCAGTCAGCGCGCACACGGTCTTTGTTGCCGAAAACCGCCACGCCGTCGAAGTGGCCGGCACCGAATCCGACCATCTGACAAGCTGGCTCTCCAATCGCCTGGGCACCGGGCTCGCCATGCCCGACCTGGCCACCGCCGGCCTCAGTTTTCTCGGTGGCCGCCTGCTGCCCGCGCCCGCCATTCCCGGCGGCCGCGCGGCGCAATTGATGTATGAGGATAGCGCCGGTCAGCGGTTGACGCTCTACATCACCCCCAGCGCCGGCATCGATGGTCCCAATCTCGAACTGGTGCGCTTGGGCAGCGACAACGCGCTCTACTGGGCCAGCGCCACCATCACCTGCACCATTGTCGGTCCGCAATCCGGCGAGACCCTGCAGGCCCTCGCCGACAGCGTCTTTGCGCAATTGACGCCCGCGGCCACGGCACCGGCCTATCGCGAACTCTAGCTGCGCGGCGTCGGTGCGTTGCGCGGCGGGATATCGTTCGAATAGATATTGTGCAGCCCGATATTGAGTATGTCGCGCTCGCCGCATAGCGCCATGGTGGTGTCGAGCTCCTTGCGGATGATCTCGAGCACGCGGGTCACACCCGCTTCGCCGCCTGCACCCAGGCCATACAGCATGGGCCTGCCGATAAAGGTCGATTTCGCCCCATAGGCCAGCGCCTTGATCACGTCCTGACCCGACCGGATGCCGCTATCGAGATAAACCTCGGTCCTGTTGCCGACACGATCCACGATCTCCGGCAGCACGCGAATGGTCGAGGGCGCGCCATCGAGCTGGCGCCCGCCATGATTGGAGACCACGATGGCATCGGCGCCATTGTCCACGGCCGCCTGCGCATCATCGGCGTCCAGCACACCCTTGACGATGACCGGACCACCGAAGCGCTCCTTGATCCATTTGACATCGCCCCAATTCAGCGTCGGATCGAACTGGCTCGCCGTCCAGGCCGAGAGCGAGGCCAAGTCATGGTCACCGCCCACATGCCCCACAATATTGCGGAAGGTATGCCGCCTGGTGCCCAGCATGCGCAGGCACCACAGCGGATGCTGCATCATTTGCCAGATCGAATAGGGCGTGAACTTGGGCGGCGTGGCCAGCCCGTTCTTGATGTCCCTGTGCCGTTGCCCCAGGATCTGCAAATCCATGGTCAGCACCAGCGCCGAGCACTTGGCGGCCTTGGCGCGGTCGATCAACCGGTTGATGAAATCACGGTCGCGCATCACATAGAGCTGAAACCAGAACGGCGCGCTGGTATTTTCGGCAATGTCCTCGATCGAGCAGACGCTCATGGTCGAAAGCGAAAATGGAATGCCGAATTTTTCGGCCGCCCTGGCTGCCTTGATCTCGCCATCGGCAGTCTGCATGCCGCCCGTTGCCGCCGGGGCAATCGCCACCGGCATGGCGATCTCCTGGCCCAGCATCTTGACCTTGAGATTGCGCCCCTCAAGGTTCACCGCCACCTTTTGGTTGAGCTTGATTTTTTCGAAATCGCTTTCGTTCTCGCGATAGGTCCCTTCGGTATAGGACCCGCTATCGGCATATTCGAAGAACATCTTGGGCACACGCCGATGCGCCAGCCGCTTCATTTCATCAACGGTAAGGACCTTGTCCATGGCGGTCATAAGCGGCACTCCGGTGTGACTTCCGGCTTGCTCTAGCAACTAACATGTTAGTGGTCAATGCGGCGTCACATTGCACTTATGCCGCATCCTGCACCGATACCACCAATTGCTTGCCAAGCACCCGAAGTCCGGTCTCAAGTGTGTGCAACTTGGTATTGTGATAGGGGTCGAGCATGCGACGGACCTCACCCTCCTGCTTGTTCATTCTGCTGGCCACCTCGACCCGAGTGAGCCCGGAAGCGCGAAATGCCTCGATAAATGCAATCTTCACGGCAACCGCTGCAGAGACCGTTACGGTCAGGCCAGACTGCGCAATTGCCGGGGGCAAGGCGCGATTATCGAGCACATAGGTCAGCAGCGCGACTTCCAGAGCGTCTGCCGCATTGGCCCGCGCTTCGTCCTCGGTTGCGCCCCCGGTAATGGCCTCAGGCACGTCAGGAAAGGTCACAAGCCAACCGTCACCATCCTTTTCCATTTTGGCAAAATAGGTCGTCATGCGTCTCTCCTATCGATCAAGACCAAGCTGCTTGCGGATGACCTTTTCCATGGTTGGCGTAATCTCACCGGACTTGATCACCGAGAATTGGCCATTGCAGCGCGCGACACAGTGACCGCCTTTGCCGCGGGCCATATCGACCGTCAGCGTCTGCCCCAAGATCTTTGCGTCGCGCTTTAGCAGCCGAAGCAATTGTTCACGTTTCATCGTCTCGCCCCAGGACATGACAGTAATCGTACAAAAATGCACGAAAATCAACAAGGCATGCGCGTACCGGGATAGGCTAACGGCGCACAGGTGCCCGCCGCCCCACCACAAGGGTCGCATAAATCACCACGAACCCGAACAGCACCATGGCGCCGGCCAGCACATGCGCCTTGTCCCACTCGAGCCGCTCGACAAAGTCGTAAATGGCAATGGAGAGCACCTTGGTCTGGCCCGGAATATTGCCGCCGATCATCAGCACAACGCCAAACTCACCCATGGTATGGGCAAAGGCCATGATGGCGCCCACCAGATAGCCTGGGCGCCCCAGAGGAAGAGCGATACGGAAAAACCGCTGCGAGCGGGAAGCGCCCAGCGTGTCGGCCACTTCCAGCACTTCAGTTTCGATGGCGGCAAAGGCGTTGCGCAGCGGCTGCACCATGAAGGGCAGCGAGGCGATCACCGAGCCGATCACCAGCCCCGCAAAGGAGAAGGCCAGCGTCCGCGCACCCCAGAAGCCCGCCAGCCAGCCGCCCGGCCCGCTCGGCCCCAGCGCCAGCAACAAATAGAACCCCAGCACCGTGGGCGGCAGCACCAGCGGCAGCGTCACCAGCGCGCCCACCATTTCGCGCCCCCGGCCCCGACCATGCGCCAGCCACCAGGCAATGGGGGTCGCAACCACGATCAGGATCACCGTGACGCAAAGCGCCAGGGCCAATGTCAGGAGGATCGGTGAGATCAGTGGGTTGAGGTCCATCAGGGGACAGAATATCCCGCCGCCTCGATCACCGCTACTGCCGCATCACTCTGCAGAAAGTCCATAAAAGCCAGCGCCGCCGGATTGTCCCCGCCTTGGTCGAGCATCACCGCCCCCTGCGCGATGGGCGCGTGCAGTGTCGCCGGCACCAGCCAGATGTCGTCCTTGCCCAGCACCTGGCTGGCCGCGACAAATCCCAGTTCGACATTGCCGCTTTCGACAAATTGCAGCGTCTGCGAGATGTTCGCGCCGGTCACCAGCCTTGCTGCTATGGCGTCATAAAGCCCCAGCGCGTTCAGCGTCTCCACTGCTGCCTGCCCATAGGGCGCCGCATCCGGCTCCGCGATGGCAAGCCTGGAAAAATCGCCGGACAGAAGCGCTTGCTCGACGTCCAGACCGGGCCCGTAAAGCGCTAATCGCCCCTCGGCAAAAACAAAGAAACTCTCCGCGACCGCCAACCCTTCGGCGATCGCCCGTTCCGGCCGCGCCGTATCGGCGGCCAGGAACACATCAAACGGCGCCGCCTGGCTGATCTGCGCATAGAGCAGCCCGGTGGCACCAAAGCTCAGCACCGCCTTATGGCCTGCCTCAGCCTCGAACAGCGCCGCCAGTTCTTCCGCCACAGCAGTGAAATTGGCAGCCACGGCCACGTTGACGGTTTCAGCCCCGGCGGGGACCACGCCACCCGATAGCGTGAGCAAAGCAAGAAATGCGATACTAGGGACGTTTGTCTTGGTGCTCCGCGCCACCGCTACCACCGGCTCAGCACCCTCCCCCTTGCGGGGAGGGTTGGGGAGGGGGGCTCGCGCGGTGATTGCCGGTGCGTCGTTCCAATACGGCAACGATCGCGTCATAAACGCCCTCACGGTTTGTCAGCACATCATTGTTCGAAAATCGCAGAACCTAAAACCCACGATCCGCTAGATACTGATCTCGCGTCGCATCATTGAGTTGCGCGGCCGGTTGCCCGTGCGTTTCGCCGTCGATCTCGACGACTAGCCCGGCATGGAGGCACGCAAAGTCAACAAAATAGGGACCAGTCTCAACCTGCTTCCGGAAGTGCCAACCATTGGTCCGGAGCGCATAGATGGCCCGCCAGAAGACGCGCTCGGCCATTGTTGGGTTTGCCCGCAGTTTTCGGCGAAGCTGCTTGCTCAACAGCCCCCCTCCCCAACCCTCCCCGCAAGGGGGAGGGTGTCGCACCGTGCCGGCCACAATATCGCGGCTAGTACCCAGTTAGCACCTGTCGTTTGACGGTTGAAGTTGGAAGGGGGGGCCACAAGCACACTCGGACTCGGAAAATCCAACTTGCTCCGATCCCGACCTCAGCCCAGCCTACCCCCTGAGCGCGCTCGCTTCCTTCGCCAGCGCCTCGATCCGCGCAAAATCGCCACTCGCCAGAGCGTCCGCCGGCATGATCCAGGAGCCACCCACGCAGATCACATTGGGCAGTGCCAGATAGGTCTTGGCCTTGGCCGGGTCGATACCGCCGGTGGGGCAGAAGGTGATATCGGGCAGCGGCGAGGCGAACGCCTTGAGCACCGGCGCGCCGCCCAGCGCTTCGGCCGGAAAGAATTTGAGGAAGCTGTAGCCGCGCTCGGCCGCTGTCATGGCTTCGGTCGGCGTGCCGATGCCCGGTAGCAGCGGAATAGCCACATCCTCGGCCGCATCGAGCAGACGCGGCGAGGCGCCCGGCGACACCATGAAGCGGCAGCCGGCGTCCACCGACTGCTTCATATGCGCCGCGTTGCGCACCGTGCCCGAGCCGACGATGGCCCCGCTGACCTTGGCCATTTCTTCCATCACCTTGAGCGCATTGGGGGTGCGCAAGGTTACCTCCAGCACCGGCAGCCCGCCGGCGACCAGCGCCTCGGCCAGCGGTCGCGCCTGGGCCACATCATCGAGAATGATGACCGGCACGACCGGGGCAAGCGAGAGAATGGAGCGGATGGCGTTGGCGTCCTGCGGCATGGCTTTGATCTCTTGGTGGAAAGAAGCTGGTTTTGAGGGTTAGGCGGCTGGCGAATTTCCTGCAAGAGCGTTCATTGAAATGAAAGTCAAAAATACTTAGGTTCCGCCACGGCGCGGCGAGACGCGCTATCAACTGTCGGTCCTTGGACAGCGCCGGCGCGGCCCCCGCGTCTGGCAAAGCCCCGATGGTGAGACCGGGAGGCCCATATGGTGCACACGATCAACGCGGTGACCCCGCTCACCGAGGCCCGCGCCATTCTGGCCGACAGCTTCGACCTCAAATATTCCAAGGCGGTCGAACGCGCCACCGACAAGATCTTCGACCGGGTCAGGGACAAGATCCCCGAGATCGAATGGCCCTTCTATGCGCCGCTGATCTTCCAGATCAACCGGCTCAAAAAGGAGAAGGACGCGGTCATCCTGGCCCATAACTACCAGACGCCGCAGATCTATCACGGCGTGGCCGATGTGGTCGGTGACAGCCTGCAGCTTGCCGTGGAGGCCACCAAGGTCACCCAGTCGGTGATCGTGCAATGCGGCGTGCACTTCATGGCCGAGACCTCAAAGCTGCTCAATCCAGACAAGACCGTCCTCATTCCCGACAGCCGGGCCGGTTGCTCACTCTCGGAAAGCATCACCGCCGAGGATGTCGTGGCCATGCGCGAACAATATCCCGGCGCCCCGGTCGTCACCTATGTGAACACTTCGGCCGCCGTGAAAGCGGTCACCGATGTGTGCTGCACCTCCTCCAACGCGCTCGACATCGTCAATCGCGTCGAGGGCGACACGGTCATCATGATCCCCGATCAATATCTGGCCGCCAATACCGCCAAGAAGACGAAAAAGAAGATCATCACCTGGGCCGGGGCCTGCGAGGTGCATGAGACCTTCACCGCCGAGGACATTTCAGAGCTCAGGCACGCCTATCCCACGGCCAAGATCATCGCCCACCCCGAATGCCCGCCCGAGGTGATCGACGCCGTCGATTTTGCCGGCTCCACCGCCGCCATGATCGATTGGGTCAAGACCAACAAGCCGCCCCGCGTCGTCATGGTCACCGAATGCTCCATGTCCGACAACGTCGCCTCCGAAACCACCGGCGTCGACTTCCTGCGCGGCTGCAATATCTGCCCGCATATGAAGCGCATCAATCTCGAAAACGTCCTGTGGTCGCTGCACACCGGCACCGAGGAAGTGACCATTCCGCAGGACATCATCGCCCCGGCCCGCCGCGCGGTGGAGCGGATGATCGAACTCAGCCGCAAGGGCGACTAGGGCCGCTTCGCTATCAGGTCGATCTCGACCAGCGCCCCCAATGCCAGCGCCGTGACGCCAATGGTGGTGCGCGCCGGCAGCTTGCCCGGTGCAAAGAAACGCGGCCACAGCGCGTTGAGCGCCGCATAATCCCGCTCGAACTGGGTGAGATAGATGCGCGCCATCGTCACATGCTCCAGCCCCAGCCCGATCCCGTCCAGCACGATTTTGAGATTGTCGATCACCCGTCGCGTCTGCGCCTCGATGCCTTCGGGCAAGGGCGCATCCGGCGCCGCCGGGTCGGTCGGCATCTGTCCGGTGACAAAGACAAAGCCATCGGTTTCGACCGCATGGCTGAATGGGGCGACCGGGCGGGGGCCGGAGGAAATCATGTGGTAGAGCAATTCACTCATAGGCGCGGCAACCTCTTGCGGATCAGACCCGCAAGACGAGCCTGCCCAGGGGGCCCTGTCAACCGCCCGTGAAGTGACTTGCCCCGGCGGGTCGAACCCGTCAGACTTGCCTTTGCTATGAGCACGCTGCACCGACTGGTCTTTGCTGCACTGCTGCTGGCCCCGGCGCCAATCACCCCGGGCCTCGCCCAATCCTATGGGCAAAGCGAGGCGCAGTCGGCCCAATTGGATGAGCTTTTAGATCAGCTCTCCGCGGCCACCGACGCGCAGACCGCCCGTATCATCGCAAACGACATCTGGCAAATCTGGATCCGGCCCGATGATCCAGTCCTTGCAGCACGGGTGGCCGAAATCATGTCGGCTGGGGGCTTTGCCGGGCCGGCCAGCCAGATTCCGCTAATTGATGCGCTGATCGCCGATTATCCCGACTATGCCGAAGGCTGGAACCTGCGCGCCACCGCGCATTTCCTCAATGGCGCCTATGAGCAATCGCTGGCCGACATTGTCGAAACGCTTGATCGCGAACCGCGCCATTTCGGTGCGTTGTCCGGCCGGGCCCTGATCTACCATGCTCAGGGAAAGCGCGACCTGGCCCTTGAAGCGATCACGCAAGCGCTCGATATCCATCCCTTCCTCGCCGAACGCGCCCTCTTTCCCGAACTGGGCCCGCCCCCCATCCGCAGCTAGAGCGCTTCCAGCAAAAGCGGCAACGGTTTTGCGGTTCGGAAGCGCGGAAGATGAATAGCGAACCCAAATAGGACAGACGACATTATGAGTGATGGCGACTACACCATTCACCACGAACAGGGCCCCACGCGCGGCCGCTATTTCATCCGCCTCGCCCCCGGCGCCGAAGCGGAAATGACCTATAGCAAGACCGGCGACGGACCGATGATCATCGACCACACCGGCGTGCCCCCCGAATTCGAGGGGCGCGGCATCGCACTCCAACTGGTCAAGGCCTCCATCGCCGATGCCAGGGAACAGGGTTTCAAGATCACCCCGGTCTGCCCCTATGTCGTGGTGCAGTTCCGGCGTCACCCGGAATGGCGGGATCTGCTGGTCTAGCGCCAGGCTGCATCCACATTCGACATGACAGGGACGCCGAGTTCCCCTTTACCCCTTGGCGCTGCGCGGGGTTTGCATCAGCGACGCGTCGAACACCACGACCATGTTGCGACCCCGCGCCTTGGCCATGTAGAGCGCGGTATCGGCCATGTCGGTGGCAATTTCCAATCCATCGCCCGCCTCCGCCAGACAGGCGCCGGCACTGACCGAAACCGCAATGTCCCGCGTATCCTCGATGCGCACAGGATTTTCGTCGATGGCCAGCATCACCGCATGGGCCATGCCGCGCAGCTTTTCCGGATCGCATTCGGGCAAGAGCACGATGAATTCGTCCCCGCCCCAGCGTGCACAGCTATCCTTGGGGCCGAGCGCGCCGGCAATGCGCCGCGCCACTTCGAGCACCACCACGTCACCTGCCGCATGGCCATAAGTGTCGTTGGTCGCCTTGAAGCGATCGATATCGACCAGCAACAGACCATAGGCCCCCGATCGGCTTGCATCGGCATGAGCGGCCTGGAACCCGCGCCGGTTGAGAATGCCGGTCTGCCCGTCCTTGAACGCCAATTGCTCCAATTCCCGGGTCCGCTCGCGCACCCGGGCTTCCAGCAGCCGCGTATTGTCGTCCACCGCGGCCGCCATTTCGGTAAAGCTGGCGGCCAGCCGCCCGATCTCGTCCTGGGCCCCAGTGCCCATGCTGAGCGCCGGCCCGTAATCGCCACCCCGGGCGCTGCGGACAACGCCTTCGAGTGCCTTGACCCGGTCGAGCACCGCCCGCTTGAACACCACCATGGCCAGCCCCGTCACCAGCGCCATCACCGCAACCAGCAGCAGCCCGATGGGCAGGAACAAGCGGCGGTCAATGATGGCGTCGAGATCCATCAGCGTGACATTGTACCAGCCGAGCTTGTCGAGATAACCCACACCCACCAGCGTCTGCTTGCCCGCAATGGTGACAAAGGCGGACTGCGCCAGCGCCTCCCCGCCGGTGACACCGTCAAACAGGCGCTGCAGCACTGCCTTGTCTTCCGGCCCATCGACAAGGGAATAAACGCTGCGCTTGTCACTCATGTCCGAGGAGAGGCTGGCAAGGCTCACCAGATTCTCGTCCCGATGGGCCTGCACCTGCCCCTGCCGGTCGACAAACATCGAGACCACGCCGCGCTGGGGCACATTGACCACTTCCTGGATGAAATCGGTCAGGTCGATGCCGGTGCCGAGCACGCCGAGCACCTTTTGCCCCTCGCGGATGACGCAGTTCATCCAGACCTTGGTGACGCGCAGATTGGCGTCATTGTCGACATTGAGGTGGCAGCCTTCGCCCAGCGACTTGGTAGAGAAATACCAGGCGTCGCGCGGGTTCTGGGAGTCGACGGCATAGCGCAACTGATCCCCGGCATAGGCATTGGCGGCGTCGTTGAAATAGTAATTGCCCGAGGCGTCGATGGTGAAGAAATAGGAGTGGTCGGCAAAATTCTGGCGGAAATGCTCCAGCTCGGCGATACCGCGCCGCGCCAGCACCGGATTGTCCTCATCCAGCGCCCAGTCGCGAATGGCCTGGCTGCCGGCCAGCGTTTCGGCCAGCGAAACCTCCCGCACCAGCGCCCCAAGGCCCCGGTGCCGGTCATAGAGAACCTGCTTTTCAGCAAACAGCGTGCCGAGCTGGATGACCGTCGAATTGATCACCCAGTTGAAGGCAAAATAGGCCGGCACGGCCACTGCGCCAAAGCCCAGAGCCAGGAAGATCAGAACCCTCAGGGAGAGAGTATCGGCTATGCGACGCCCAAAGTTGAAAATGGCCGCCCTCATCCGGCTATTGACACCAACTGGACCCAAACTGCCCGCAAACGCCTCAAAAAGCTGTTAACGTTTTGGCAAGTCTGCGCGCAATTTAGAGGAAAGCCTGGATCGCCGCCAATTCGTCCTGGCGCAGTTCATGCCCGCCCTCGTGCCAGGCCAGCTTGGTCTCGGCGCCATTGGCGCTGAAATAATCGGCCAGCACCTGGGTCGCGCTGGCCGGGGCGATAGGGTCGCGCCGCCCGGCCGTGATCAGCACCTGCCGGCCCGAAAAATCCGCCGCCGGTGGCGCAAAGGGGATCAGCGGATGCATCAGCACCGCCTGGTCGAACAGGTCGGGACTGGCAAACTGCATGGACGCCAGGATATTGGCGCCATTCGAATAGCCCAGCCCGATGACCCGGGAGGCCGACCCGGCCTGTTCGCGCACGAATTCGCTCATCGCCCTGGTGCGCAGCGCCAGATCGTCCATGTCATAGACGCCCTCGCCGGTGCGCCGGAAATAGCGCAGCGCGCCTTGCTCGCTGACATCGCCGCGCGGCGCCACGCGCCTGGCCCCTGGCAGCAATTGCCCCGCCAGCTCGAAGAACTGGTTCTCGTCGCCACCCGTGCCGTGAAACAGGAAGATCACCGGCGCGGTGGCATCGGCGGCAGGATCGGCGCGAAACTGATAGCTGGACATGGCAGAACTCCTTTGCCACCCGATATTGAAGCATTCGGCCTGAAGGGCAATGCGCCAGCCGGACCACGCACTGTTGCGCAATGCGAAACAATCCTGCCCGTGGCGCGATTGCGCGGCGCCCCGAACGGGCTATGATGGGCTATGTTCCTGTCAGTCTTCGACGTCTTCAAGATCGGTATCGGCCCTTCCAGCTCCCACACCATGGGACCGATGACCGCCGCGCGCCGCTTTCTCGATGATCTGGGGGCCGGGACATGGCCGCGCGCCGCCCGCGCCCGCCCGGCCGCCATCACCGCCAGCCTGCACGGTTCGCTCGCCTTTACCGGCATCGGCCATGGCAGCGACCGCGCCGTTATTCTCGGCCTCGCCGGAGAGGACCCGCGCACGGTCGATCCCGACGCCATGGACCCCATCATCGCCGAAATCCGCCAAACCGGCCGTGTGAGCCCACCGGGTCACCCCGCCTATCGCTTCCGCCCGGCGGTTGATCTGGTGCTCGACAAGCAGACGCCGCTACCGGGCCATCCCAACGGACTGCAATTCTGCGCCTTTGACAGCGACGGCCAGCTGCTCTTGCGCCGCGTCTATTATTCCATCGGCGGCGGTTTCGTGGTGACGGCCGAGGAATTGGACGCCGTGCGCACCGCCTCACCCGCTGAGGCAGACGTGCCCTGGCCCTTTGCCGATGCGCGCGAAATGCTCGACATGGCCAAACGCTCGGGCCTCTCGATTGCCGCCATGAAACGCGCCAATGAGGAAGCCCGCCTCGGCCGGTCCCGCCTCGACCGCCAGCTTGACGAAATCTGGCAGACCATGTCGGGCTGCATCGACCGCGGGCTGGATCAACGCGGCGAACTGCCCGGTGGTCTCAAGGTCAAGCGCCGCGCTGCCGCCATCCACGCCACGCTGCAGGACAAGTGGCAGCGCAACGAAATCGACCCGCTGGCGGCCAATGACTGGCTCAGCGTCTTTGCCATGGCGGTCAATGAGGAAAACGCCGCCGGTGGCCGGGTCGTCACCGCGCCCACCAATGGCGCGGCCGGGGTCATCCCGGCGGTGATGCGCTACGCGATCCAGTTCAATGCCGGCACGGGCGACACGGCTATTCGCGACTTCCTGCTCACCGCTGCTGCCATTGGCGGCATCATCAAGCATCGCGCCTCGATTTCGGGCGCCGAAGTCGGTTGCCAGGGCGAAGTCGGCTCCGCCTCGGCCATGGCCGCTGCAGGCCTTTGCGCCATATTGGGGGGGACGCCCGAGCAGGTGGAAAACGCGGCCGAAATCGCGCTCGAACACCATCTGGGCATGACCTGCGATCCCGTCGGGGGGCTGGTGCAGATCCCCTGCATCGAACGCAATGCCTTTGGCGCGGTCAAGGCCGTCACCGCCGCCTCGCTGGCCTTGAAGGGCGACGGCACCCACGCCGTGCCGCTCGACGCCTGCATTGAAACCATGCGCCAGACCGGCCAGGACATGAGCGAGAAATACAAGGAAACCAGCCTTGGCGGCCTCGCCGTCAATGTGGTGGCCTGCTGACGCCTACCTCCGATAGCCCACATCGATCACCGCGTGACCCTCGGTCAGGCGCGAGACGCAGGCGCACATCCTGTGTCCCTCCGCCTTTTCCTCGGCGCTGAAGAACACGTCGCGATGGTCGATCTCCACGCCCTCCCCCAACACCTGCACGGCACAAAGTCCGCATTCGCCGCGCCGGCAGTCATGGATCATCTCGACGCCCGCGCCGATCAGCGCATCGAGCAGCGACTGGTCCGAACGCACCGCCACCCTGGTGCCGCGATTGAGCACTTCCACGCTGAACGGCTTTTCAGCAAACAGCCCGCTATCGCCGAACACTTCATAGCGCAGCCGGCTCACCGGGCGTCCCGACTCGGCCCAGGCCGCCTTGGCTGCTTCCAGCATGCCGATGGGGCCGCAGAGATAGCATTCGGCATCGGCCGGCAGGGCGGCAAATTCAGCCGCAAGGTCGATATGCTGGCCTTCTGCATTGTCGCGCAGGACCAGCCGGTCCCCCAACAGCGCCTCCAGCTCGTCGGCAAAGGCCATCAGCGCGCGCGACCGCGCCGCATAGACCACCCGCACCGATGCGCCCCGCGCCATTAGCGCCTTGGCCATGCCAAAGATCGGGGTAATGCCGATGCCGCCGGCCAGCAGCAGATAATGCTTGGCCCGCCAGCTCAGCTCGAACCGGTTCTCCGGCAGGGTGAGGCGCACATCCTGCCCCACTTCGAGGCCCCACATATAGCGTGAGCCGCCACGGCTCTGCGGATGCAGCTTGACCGCCACCGCGATCTGGCCCGGCGGGGCGGGAATGACCGTATAGGTGCGGTTGGCCGCTTCGCCGTTGATCTCGACGCGAATATTGCTGTGCGAGCCGGGATCGAAGCGCGGCACCGGCCCGTCCACGGCAAAGCCGATATAGCGCACATCCTCGGCAATCTGCCGGATCTCGGCGACCTTTGCGTCCCGCCATTCCACTTTGTTGCGCATGAGCTTACCCCACCACCAGAGACAGTGCCGGCACGCGGCGGATCAGGCTGCGATCCTGGTCGAGCACGAATTCCAAATTCTGCCGGGCCAGGCGCGCATGTTCGCGCGCCAGCGCCTCGGCGCGGCTGCCTTCGCGCAGCGCAATAGCCTCCACCATCGCCCGGTGTTGGGTCTGCGCGCCATAAAGCGAGCGCCGGAAAGCTTCGACATTGGCCTGCTTGTCGAGAAACGCGCTAGGCGAGGCAAAGGGCAGGCTGGTCACCCGCTCGATCTCGCGGCGGATGGTCTGGCTGGCCAGCCCCCAGAGCTTTTCGTGAAACGCGGCATTGAGATCGACATAGCCATCAAAATTCATGTCGGCGACATCGCCCTTGAGCGCCTCGTCAATGCCCTCAAGCAGCCGGGTCAGCTCGCCCATTCGCGCCGGGGCCACGCCACGCTCGGCGGCCAGGCGCAGGGCGAGACCTTCGAGGGTGCCGCGCAATTCGATGGCGTCGATCACCTCCTCGCGCGAAAAGCTGCGCACTGCATAGCCGCCCGAGGGAATGGCCTCCACCAGCCCCTCCTGGCCGAGCTGCGCCAGCGCGGCCCGCAGCGGCGTGCGCGAAATGCCCAGCCGCTCGACCAGCGTCAGTTCCGACAGCCGGGTGCCGGCGCGCAATTCGCCCGAAACAATCAGGTCGCGCACGCCCATCAGGGCCCGTTGTGACTGGGCCGCGCGGCCCGACATGCCGCTCATTCCGCCGCCACCTGCACGGTGTTTTCCTGCTCGACCATGCGGTCGATCAGTCGGCGCGCCCACATCGAGCCGGCGTCGATATTGAGGTTGTAGATGACGTGATCGGGGTTTTCGTCGATCGCCTTCTGCTGGGCTTCGAGAATCCGCTCGTCCTCGCGGAAGATCGAAGATACGCCCTCGCGCAAATCATGGGTGCGCGCCTGCTCGTCGAGCTTGTAATTGCGCGCAAAGGCCCAGAAATAATGGCAGGTCTTGTCGGTTTCCGGCGTCATGGTGTTGAGCACGAAACCGTTGACGCCCTGGCTGCGGTCGCCTTCCGGCGCGCCGGTGCCGGTGGGGGCCACGCCCACATCGATGGCAATGGTCGAGGGCGCCTGGAAATTGATGATCTGCCAGCGGTCGACATTGCCCGGCTTGCCGAGCTGACCACGCCAGAAGGGCGGCGCGTCGATATCCTTCATCCATCGGGTGATCGTGGCGGTGCGATCAGTATGGGTCGCCTCGAACGGCGCCTCGGCCACCGCGCGATTGCCGATGGACGAACCATGCACATAGGTCTCGTGCGTCAGGTCCATCAGATTGTCCACCACCAGGCGATAATCGCATTTGGCGTGGATATACTTGCCGTCCGCCGCCCAGTTCGGGTCCTGGTTCCAGTGCAGGTCCGGCACCAGGTCGGGGTCGGCCAGCGCCGGGTCGCCCATCCAGAGCCAGATGAATCGGTGCCGCTCGACCAGCGGATAGGATTTGACGCAGGCCGAGGGATTTATGGTGTCCTGCGACGGCATGTATACACATCGGCCGGTATCGTCGAATTCCAGGCCATGATAGCCGCAAATGACATTGTCGCCGTAAAGCTCGCCCATCGAGAGCGGCAACAGCCGGTGCCAGCAGGCATCGGCCAGCGCAACCGCCGTTCCATCCTGCTTTCTATAGAGAACAACGGGCTTGTTGCAGATGGTGCGCGCCAGCAGGTCGCGCTTTACCTCGACATCCCAGGCAATCGCATACCACGCATTGAGCGGAAAAGTGGGGCCAGCCATGATCCAGGTCCTCCTCCTGTTTCCATCTAGAAAATACCACCTGTATACAGAAATCAAGAGGGCCATTGCCAAACCGGGTTCGAGCGGCCATCACTGCACGCAAATCAAGAACCCTGAGAGGAGCTCCCATGGCCGTTGCAAAGCCGCCCTATCACGCCGATGTCGTCGGCTCGTTCCTGCGCCCCGACAGCATAAAACAGGCCCGCAAGGCCCGCTTCGAGGACAAGTCCATCAGCGCCGAAGAGCTCGCTGCCATCGAGGATCAGGCGATCATCGATGTCATCAGGATGCAGGAAGATGCCGGCCTCAAGGCGGTGACCGATGGCGAATTCCGCCGCGCCTGGTGGCATTTCGACTTCATGGGCATGCTCAACGGTCTCGACGTGATCCAGCGCGAGGGCGGTGGCATCCAGTTTCATGGCGTCCACACCAAGCAGGACGTGCCGGTTATCTCCGACAAGCTCAGCTTCCCCGCCGACCACCCCATGCTGGAGCATTACAAATTCGTCGCCGCCAATACCAAGGTGACGCCGAAAATCTCCATTCCGGGGCCCAGCGCCATTCACTTCCGCATCGCCGATGACGACATCGCGGTCAATGAATACAAGCACGATGCCGAAGCCTATTTCGAGGCCATCACCGCCACCTACAAGGACGCGGTAAAGGCCTTTTACGATGCCGGCTGCCGCTATCTGCAGATGGACGACATCTTTTTTGCCTATCTCTGCGACCCGAAAATCCGCGCCGAGCGCAAGGCCAATGGCGAGGATCCCGATTGGCTGATCGGGCGCTATGCCAAGATGATGCATGACGCCATTGTCGATCGGCCGGACGACATGCTGATCGGCATGCATATGTGCCGGGGCAATTTCAAATCCACCTGGGTGGCCGAAGGCGCCTATGACCCGGCGGCCGACGCCATTTTCAACCAGACCGATGTCGATATCTATTTCATGGAATATGACACCGACCGCGCCGGCGGGCTCGAGCCCCTGCGCCTTTTGCCCAAGGGCACCAAGCGCGTCCTGCCCGGCTTCATCACCACCAAGACGCCCGAGCTCGAAAAGCTTGATGATCTCAAGCGCAAGTTCGATGAAGCGGGCAAATATGCCGATCTCGATCAGCTCGGCATCGCCCCGCAATGCGGCTTCGCCTCGACCGAGGAAGGCAATGACCTGACCCTGGACGACCAGCGCCGCAAGCTCGACCTGCTGGTCGAGACCGCTGAAGCGATCTGGGGCAAGGTGTAGTTCCTGGTGACAAACAGGCCCGTGTCGCAGCGACGCGGGCCGTCCTGGCCCATCATGGCCGGGCGTCCCAAAAGGAAAACCCCAGCAACTCGGCTGAGTTACTGGGGTTCTTTGGTTGCGGGAGCAGGATTTGAACCTGCGACCTTCAGGTTATGAGCCTGACGAGCTACCGGGCTGCTCCATCCCGCGTCAAACAGCGCTGCCTTGCGGCGCGGTGTGAGGGCTATATAGGGGGTGAACCGGCAGACCTCAACCCCCTCCGGCGCTTTCCGTGACGCTTTTTTGACGCCGCCAGCAAAAGCGCCCGATTGCCATCCCTGGCCCTGTGGAAAAGCCTGTTCATCGGCAAATGCCGCTGGACGGCTTCCATACCAGTGCCGCCTGGTTTAGGGTCCGCCGCGATTCACGCCAAAGGTCTCGGGGAACACCACATATGAACTTGAAAAAGCTCGGCCGCACGGACGTTTCGGTCACCGATATTTGCCTGGGCACCATGACCTGGGGCAGCCAGAACACCGAGGCCGAGGGCCATGCCCAGATCGCCATGGCGCGCGACGCCGGCATCACTTTCATGGACACAGCCGAAGTCTATGCCGTGCCCGGCAGCCCGGAGACCAGCGGCCGCACGGAAGAGATCATCGGGAACTGGTTTGCCGCCAATGGCGACCGCGACAAATGGGTGCTGGCCACCAAGATCGTGGGGGGCGGCAATGCCCATATCCGCAATGGCCACCGCCCGGACGCCGCCTCGATCCGCGAGGCGATCGAAGGCAGCCTGAAACGTCTCAAGACCGATTATGTCGATCTCTACCAGATCCACTGGCCCAGCCGCGGCCACTATAATTTCGAGAACTACTGGCGCTACGCACCCGAAAAGCAGGACACCGCCGACGCCCTTGCCAATATGGAAGAGGTGCTCGGCGCCATGGGCGATCTGGTCCGCGAGGGCAAGATCCGCCATTTCGGCCTGTCCAACGAAACCACCTGGGGCCTGGCCCAATGGGTGCGGCTCGCCGAGGAGAAGGGTCTGCCGCGCGCTGTCTCGGTGCAGAACGAATATAGCCTTATCCGCCGCATCTTCGATCACGACATGGCTGAACTGAGCCACCACGAGGATGTGGGCCTGCTGGCCTATTCGCCGTTGGCCGGCGGCATGCTCTCGGGCAAGTATTTCGATGGCGCTACGCCCAAGGGCAGCCGCAAGGACTATCAGAAGGGTTTCTGGCGTTTGAACGACCAGTCCGACGCCGCCACAAGGGCCTATCACGCGGTGGCGGCGCGGCACGGGCTCGACCCGGTGCAGATGGCCATCGCTTTCTGCCGCACCCGGCCCTTCATCACCTCGACCATTATCGGGGCCACCAGCACCGAGCAGCTCACCCAGGTGCTCGGCGCCCTTGAGGTGACCCTGTCGCCCGAAGTGCTGGCCGATATCGACGCAACCTATCGCCGCTTCCCGCGCCCCGTCTGATTGGAACGTATGGGCCGGCCCGTCCGGCCCATTTTCTTTTCCCCGGACTGGTGCAGGCTGGCGGCGTCGCTATAGTCGGCCCGATCAGCCCTGCGCCGGAGCCAGCCCTTGACCACCCTCATAACTTCGGTTTTCCCGCTGCTGGCCTATCTGGCCTACAATATCATCGTGCCGCTGATCGAGCGGGCGCGCCCCTCGCTCTCGGTGATCATGAACATGCAGCGCCGCCGCTGGGTGGCCAATGCAAGCCGGCGTGAAAGCCCGTTCGATGCCATCCTTTCGGGCAATATCATGGGTTCGGTGAGTTTTCTGGCCTCGACCTCGGTGCTGCTGGTGCTGGCGGTGTTTGCCGTCTTCGGCCAATTGCCCACTCTGATGCAGGCGCTCGATTCCCTCTCGCTCGAACGCACCTATTCAGTGCTCGACGTGCAGATCCATCTCGGGGTCATGCTGGCCATGTTCGTCATGGCCTTTTTCGCCTTCACCCTATCCCTGCGCCAGTTCAACCATTTCTGCATCATGCTCGGCGCCCTCGAACATGATCGGGACGCCACCGAAGAAGAAATTGACGCCATCGCCCAGATGAACGGGCTGGGTGCCCGCAATTTCAATTCCGGCATCCGTGCCTATTATTTTTCCGTCGCTACCGTTGCCTGGTTCGTGTCCGAATGGCTGGCGATTGCGGCGTGCCTGGTTACCGTGCTGATCCTGGCGCATCGCGAATTCTTTTCCTCGGCCCATCGCACCGCCGCCTCGGCGGCCGTCATTGCCGCGCGGCTGCGGCGCGATGCTCCGGCGCGGTCGGATCGCCCGGCCCCATCCCGGGATTTGTGACTTCAGCCAGAAAGGCGCGGCAATCCTTCAGCACCGGCGCCATCCAGCGCAATGGCAGGCTGAGGCAGAACAAGATGCTGGCGTGGCCGTGGCGAGGATAGAGCCGCAGCGTTGCCGGCACGCCGAACGCCTGCAATGCCGCGCTCAGATTGACGCTGTTGCGCGGCAGCACCAATCGATCCCGCCCACCGCTGACCAGCAGCATCGGCACCGCATCGGGCCCGACATGATTGATCGGCTGGGTCTGGCGCGGATTGTCGGCCTTGCCGAACACGCGTTGCGATATCGGTCCATCGAAGGGATAGAAGTCATAGGGGCCGGACAGTCCGATCAGACCCACTATCGCGTTGCGCAGTTCAGGCCCCAGCCAGCGCGGATCGAGCGCCAGGCAGGCGGCATTATAGGCGCCGGCCGAATGTCCGGCCAGAACCAGGCGCGCCGGGTCGCCACCATAGGCGGCGATATGATCGCTGACCCAGGCCATGGCCGCCGCGCAATCCTTCACAAATGCGGGATATTCGATTTCCGGTACCAGCCGATAGTCCGGCACCACAACCAGATAGCCCATTGCTGCCAGCGCCCGCGCGGCAAAGCCATAATGGGTGCGACTGCCCGAGTTCCACGCGCCGCCATAGAAGAACACCACAACCGGCAGGGGTGCCTCACCGCGTTGGCGTGGCCCGTACAGGTCGAGTTTCCGGCGAGGGCCTGCACCATAGGACAATCCGCCGGCAACGCGTCGCGATGTCCTGTCCTTGGGGACCAGTGCACTGATGATATCTGCGAATTGGATCGGTCTGCTCCCGGGACTGTGTCCCTTAATTACGCAGCTGCCCGCAATGAGTTTCGCGCCGCATCCATGCCGGCCAACGCGCCGCCAAAGTTGAACGGCGTGGCAATTTATGACGTTGACATTCAGGAATGAGCGGCGTTTATTCCCGCCCGTTGAGAACCTGATATAGCCCCGCCATGCTTGTCTGCCAGTGCAATATGATCACCTCGAGAGAGATCGAGGATATCGTGCTCGACCTCCTCAAGGCCGATCCGTGGCAGCTTGTTGTGCCTGCAAAGGTCTATGCAGAACTCAATCGACGTGCGAAATGCTCCGGCTGTGTGCCGAATGTGGTGGACATTATCGTCCGCGTCACCGAAAATTATCACGCACAGCAAGCCCATCAGCCTGCCGAACTGGTCGAACTCCAGTCGGGGCTGGAAAAGCTCAAAAAGCAACGGAACGGAGTACGTCGTGAAAGGCGAAGCACAAGTCATCGAGCGGCTTAACGAGGCCCTTTTCCTCGAGCTCGGCGCAGTCAACCAATATTGGGTGCATTACCGCCTGCTGGACGATTGGGGCTATAAGCGCCTCGCGTCCAAGGAACGCGCCGAATCCATCGAAGAGATGCACCACGCTGACAAGCTCATCGAGCGCATCATCTTCCTTGAAGGCCACCCCAATCTGCAGCGGGTCGCCCCCCTGCGCATCGGCCAGACCATCAAGGAAGTGCTTGAGGCGGACCTCGCCGGCGAATATGACGCCCGCGCGGCCTACAAGGCCAGCCGTGAGCTCTGCGAAGAGCTGGGCGATTATGTCTCCAAGAACCTGTTCGAGGAGCTGCTGGCCGACGAGGAAGGCCATATCGACTTCCTGGAAACCCAGCTCGAACTGCTCGACAAGATCGGCGCGGAAAAATACGGCCAGCTCAATTCGGCCCCGGCCGACGAAGCCGAATAAACCAGAATATTGCTGACGGATCCCGTCCAGCCGCTCGGGCATTGTCCGGGCGGTTTTGTTTTGCCCATTTCACCTGGAGTTCCTGATGCAATTTCACACCGGCCGGCTCATCGACCACGTGCATCTGCGCGCCCGCAATGTCGCCGCTGCCCGCCATTTTTACGAAAACACCCTGGCGGTTCTCGGCATTGCCATCACCGCGCGCGGCGAGGGCTGGTTCCAGGTCGATGAATTGTTTGTCGACGGGCTCGATGCCCGCGCGACCCCCAGCCATATTCATCTGGCTTTCCAGGCCAAGGACCGCGAAACCGTCGATGCCTTCCACAAGGCCGCCCTGGCCGCCGGCGGCACGGACAATGGCGCGCCCGGCGAGCGCTACTATCATCCCGGCTATTACGCCTGCTTCGTGCTCGATCCCGATGGCAACAATATCGAAGCCGTCTTCCACGGCCCCAGCACCCGCTCCGCCCCTTCGGTGGTCATCGAGCCGACGCCCTAAGGTGCCAAGCCGAACTGTGTCTGGTCAAAACTCTGTCCCTAAGACATCGGCTCCTGCCCATCCTCCACTTGTGGGCAGGGAAGCGAGATAGGACTGAGCAACAGCCAAGTCCCTTGAATCGAGCAGGCTGGGGGTGCGGCCACCGCAGGCCTCATCACGAGCAAAGCAGACGAAACTGCCCCTGGTCCGGCCATGGCACTACGCTCAATTCGGGCCAGATCGCTTTGGCGCGCGCCGCCTTGCGCTCATGCGTCTCCCGGTTCGGCAGGGCCGGATTGGGCGTGATGCGGAACGAGAACATGTCATCGAGCCCAAAGGGCGCGTGGATCGATATCGTCTCATCCGGCTCGAGCCGCGCCGCCACTGCATGCGTTCTGGTCGCGAAATACAGCATCATCTCGGCGCTCGAGTGCAATTGCGGATAGGCCATGCCGAACCGCTCTGGAAACCACAGATGCACCCGTGCCTGATTACGCACCTGCACAGGGATCGGCAGGTCGCGGAAGTGATGCTCCACGCGCCGGATCACCCGATCCTCAGCCTCATAGCTGAGATCGCTATCGTCGAAATAGACCACATCGGCATCATTGATGCCCGTCAGCACCGGCCGCCCGGTCAGCACATTCCAGACAGTATTGTAGATCGCACCCGATCCCAGCAGCGGATCAGGCAGGTCCAGCGCCTGCATACCTTCCAGAATTGCCATCAGATGCGGCTGTCCGCGCAGAATCTCGACCAGCGCCCGCTCCTGCGCGTCCCGACCGGCCCCTGCATGACAAAGATGATCCACCATGCCCCGAACCTATCCCGATTCGCAGAGCTTGAGGCTGGGCCGGGAACGGCAGTAAAGGCGTCCCCTACTGCCTTGCGTCTGCGGCGAGGGCCAGTTCGCCCGCAATGGTGGGGACCAATTCTGCGACCGTGGGGTGGATGTGCATGGTGTTGGTGAGCGCATCGACCCTTGCTCCCATCTGGATCATGTCCAGGATGGAATGGATCGCCTCATCGCCCCCCGGTCCGAATATCGCGCCGCCCAGGATTGCGCGGGTATCGGCGTCGACGACAATCTTCATCAGACCTTGCGTTTCACCCTTTTCGACGGCGCGGCCCACCCGGGTCATCGGGCGTTTGCCGGTCAGGACCTTGTGGCCCTTCGCGAGGGCCTCGGCTTCCGACAGCCCGGTGCGGCCCAGCGGCGGGTCAATGTAGAGACCGTAGCTCATGACACGGTCCGAGACCTTGCGGGCGCCGCCATCGAGCAAGTTGGACGCAACAATCTCATAGTCATTATACGAGGTATGGGTGAAAGCGCCTTTCCCGTTACAGTCTCCCAGGGCCCAGATGCCGGGGATGTTGGTTTCCAGACGATCATTGACCCCAACAAAACCGCGCTTGTCGCGTTCCACCCCCGTTTGCTCGAGACCCAGATCGTCGGTATTGGGCTGGCGGCCGACCGCAAGCAGGATATGGGAGCCGGCAATTTCGGGTTCACCGGATGTGCAATCCACCCCCACCACGGGCCCGGTCTCCGAGCGCGAAAAGTGGATACACTCGGCATTGGTCCGCACCGCAATGCCTTCGGCTTCCAGCACGGCGCGGATCGCCTCGGAAATCTCCGCATCTTCCTTGCCGGCCAGATGCGGCCCGCGCTCGACAATGGTGACACCAGACCCAAAGCGCCGGAACATCTGCGCGAACTCAAGCCCGATATAGCTGCCGCCGACAATGACCAGATGATCGGGGCGCTCCTTGAGCCAGAAGAGGTCCGAATTGGTCAGCACATCGACCTGATCCAGACCTGGCATATCGGGAACGGCCGCACGCGCGCCGACATTGAGAAAAATCTGATCCGCCTCATAGCTGTCGCCGCCCACGCTGATACGCTTGGGCCCGGTAAAGCGCGCATGGCCGCGCACCAGCGTCAGCCCGCTCATGCCGTCCAGCCAGCTCTCGACACTGCTGCGGGACTTGGCACTGATCGCCATGGCACGGCGCAGCACGGCGTTGAAATCAACCTCCGGGGTCGCCCCGATGCTGATCCCGTATTCTTTGGCATGGGCAACCGAATGGGCGATCTTTGCGCTGGCCACCAATGCCTTGGTCGGGGTGCAGCCCGTGTTGACGCAAGTCCCGCCGACCTGTTCGCGCTCTATCAGCGCAACGGTTCGGCCCGCCGCCGTCAAGCGCGCTGCCAAGGGCGGACCAGCTTGACCCGCTCCGATGATGATCGCATCAAAGGTCTTCGTCATGGCACATGGTCTCCTTGTCCGGCGCTCCTAGCAGGCACAATCAATGGCGCGCGGGCATGGTTGCACGCTCGATCGCATCAAGCACCGCCATTCCGGCCGCCGAGCGCCCCGCTGATTTGAGCCAGCAAAGCCAGTATTGCATGTCAAATGCCGAAGGCAGAGGGATAGAGTGCAATTCTGGACGGATCGAAGCGACCGAAGCCAGCGGCAGGACGGAGACAAAGCCGTAATGCAGCACTAGGTTGAGAATGACCGGAATGGAATCGATCTCGAGCAGGGTCAACTGGTCTCTTTCGGCGTCACTGAAGGTCATGTCTAAAAGCGTGTCGATGCGCAGCCGCAACCCGCTGCGGTGACTGGGCAAAGCAATCGGCCGGTCTCGCAACGCTGCGGCGATGTCCGTGCCCTTGGCGCCGACAATGGCAAGGCCCGACGCGGCTATGGGCGCGCCCTCAAGATCTTCGGGCAATTTCTCGGTATCGAGCAGCGTGACGTCGAAGGCGCCGCTTTTGAGCCCCCGCAACAGCTCCTCGGCCGTGGTGGAACTGATGAACAGCGGTTGCTTGGGGCGGGTCATGGCCCAACTCGCCGTCAGCTTGGCCAATTGCCGGGCGATCTCGCTTTCATAGCCAAGCGGCATGATCGAGCCCAGCCTGACGGTGGCCTGGGCGCGGCGAAACCGGTCCTCCGAAGTTCTCGAGATCTGCCCCCAGAGCTGCAACAATCGGCTGCAATCGTCCCGGAGCCGCACGCCCGTTGCCGTCAGCACCGTCCCCCCGGTGCCCCGCTCGAGCAGCTTGTGCCCGAGGGCGGTTTCGAGATGGGCCAACTGCCTGGACAATTGGGGCTGTCCCAGCATCAACGCGCGCGCCGCCTGCCGGATGGAACCGCGTTCGGCCACTTCAACAAATCGTCCCAGCGCTTGCAGTCTGACGGTGGATGCGAAAGGATCGGTCCCGGCGGCGTAGAGGCAGCGCGCCAATTGGGCTGCCTCGGCGATCGATGGTGCGAGACGATTGGCTTCAAGGGTAAAGGCAAGTCCCGAGCCGGCCCGCTGGCAAAGACTGGTCGACAACGCGCTTTCGCAGCGCGCCAGGGCCGCGGCGATGCTCGATGCAGGGCGGCCGGAATGCCGCGCTGCGCCGCGCAGACTGCGCTGGTGCAAAACAATATCGACCAGGAGCAAGGTCGAAGTGTCCATCTCGATGCCTCTTTGTTGAGCACTCAACCGGCGTGCCCACAGATAGAACATAGCCTGTTCAGCTTTTGGGATATCCCATGGTCCAAAATTTTCCAATAGCGTCGCCCTTGCAAGGAGACCCTGACGACGTGAACGCGCAAATCACCATACCGACCGACACGATCCGGCTTGACGGCAAGCCACTCAGTTTTGCTGATTATGTCCGGATCGGCTCCCGCCGCGCGTTGATTGTTCCCGAGCCCGCCGCGCTTGAGCGCGTTCACAAGGCCCGCGAAGTCATGGAAGACGCCATCAGTTCCGGGCAGCCGGTTTATGGGGCCACCACTGGCGTGGGGGCGATGAAGGATATTTCCTGGTCCGAGGAAGAGCTTGACGCCTTCAGTACGGGCCTGGTGCGCGCCCACCACTTCGG
This sequence comes from Devosia sp., assembly GCA_040218355.1. Lineage (GTDB taxonomy): Bacteria > Pseudomonadota > Alphaproteobacteria > Rhizobiales > Devosiaceae > Devosia. The sequence continues at coordinate 717,213 of JAVJRP010000022.1, forward strand.
CACGGGCAGCGCCTTTCCGCTCGAGGTGGTCCGCAACGCCCTAGCGATCCGGATCAATATGGCCTTGACCGGGCGCGTCGGCTGCACACCTGAGCTGGTATCGGCCTTCCAAAGGCTGCTTGACGCGGACGTCATCCCGGTCGTGCGCCGTACCGGCTCGATTGGCTGTGCCGATATCGGACTGATGGGGCAGATTGGCGCTGTCTTGACCGGGGTGGGGGAAGCCTACCACTCCGGCGAACGCCTGCCGGCCGCCGAAGCCATGGCGCGCGCGGGCCTCAAGCCGTTCAAGCTGGCACCGCGCGACAGCCTTGCTTCGGTCTCGACCAATGCCGTTGGCTATGCGGCCGCCATGCGGGCCATTCGCCAGGCCGCCACCACGGTGCGCGTGCTGCTGGCAACCGGCCTGACCACGGCCGGGGCACTGGGCGCCTCGCGCGATCCCTGGAAAGCGGTGGCCCATGTCGGCACCGAGCGCGAGGCGGGTGTCGGTGCCTGGCTCTATTTCAACGCCATGGGTTGGGACTGGCCCACGGGCACCCATGTCCAGGACCCGCTCTCGATCCGCATGATGAGCCAGGTCTTCGCCACAGCCTTTGAAAGCCTGACCGTTGCTGGCCGCACAGTTCTGGCTGCGACGGGCCGCACCGACGACAATCCGGTGGTCGCCGGCGGCCAGGTGCTCACCTCAGGCGGCTCGCTGCCGCTCGATGTCACGGTGTTTCTGCAGACCGCCCAATTGGCGCTGGCCCATGTCGCCCGCAATTCCTTCAATCGCTGCGTGCTTCTGGGCAATGGTGGCCGACGGGATCTGCCGGTCAACCTGGTGGCGCCGGGGGCGATCGCAACCGGGTTTGGACCAATCATCAAGCTGGCGGGTGAGTTGTACGTGCGCTGCCTGTCGCTTTCGAATGCGATCTCCGCGCAGTCTCTCGTGGTCGCCAATGGTCTTGAGGATGAGGCGGCCTTTCTCCCGCTGGTCGTCGAGCGTTTCGAACGTCAGGCGGGCGCCCTGCGACGCCTGGCGGCCCTTGAGGGGTTGCTCGCCGCCCAGGCCATGGACATTTCGGGGGACACGCCGGGCAATGTTCCCGGCATGGTTTATGAGCTGGTGCGCCGGCACGCCGCCTTCTATCGCGAGGACCGTCCGCTCTCGGCCGAGGTCGAGGCGGTGGAAGCGGCTCTGGCGTCCGATGACTTTGTTGGCGAACTGATTTCACATTCCGCCATTATGGAGTTGGACGAGTATTTTGCACTCGGCCCACAGACGGGGACTGAACCAACCACTGTCATGAACTGACAGTGGTTACAGGGTAGGGACAGCCGGAAACTTCCGGCTCACAAAGGAGAGAGTCATGCGCCTAACGAAAACGCTATTGGGTGCGGCCACCGCACTCGCATTGACCATGACCGCCGCGCAGGCACAGGTGGTCGTCTCGTCCAAGATCGACACTGAGGGCGGTGTTCTTGGCAACATCATCAAGCAGGTGCTCGAAGCCAACGACATTCCGGTCGAAGACCGGATCCAGCTCGGTGGCACGCCGATTGTCCGCGAAGCCATCACCGCGGGCGAGATCGACATCTATCCCGAATATACCGGCAATGCGGCCTTCTTCTTTGAACGGGCCGACGATCCGCTCTGGAACAATGCCCAGTCGGCCTATGAAGAAGCCAAAAAGCTCGACTACGACGCCAACCAGATCGTCTGGCTGACCCCGTCGCCCGCCAACAACACCTGGGCCGTGGCCATCCGTCAGGACGTGGCCGAGGCCAATGGCCTGGATACCTTCACCCAGTTCGGCGAATATGTTGCCGGTGGTGGCGAAGTGGTGCTGGCAGCTTCTGCCGAGTTCGTGAACTCGCCGGCCGCTTTGCCCAAATTCCAGGAAGTCTATGGCTTCACCCTCTCGCCAGACCAGTTGATCACTCTTTCGGGTGGTGACACTGCGGCCACCATCGCGGCTGCCGCGCAGGGCACCAATGGCGCCAATGCGGCCATGGTCTATGGCACCGATGGCGGCATCGCCCCTTCCGGCCTCAAGGTGCTTGAGGACGATCAGGGCGTGCAGCCGGTCTATCAGCCCGCCCCGATCATTCGTGAGGAAGTTCTCACCGAATATCCGCAGATCGAGGAACTGCTGGCACCGGTCTTCGAAGCGCTGACGCTCGAAACCCTGCAAGAGCTCAATGGCCGGGTGCAGGTTGGCGGCGAGGCAGCGTCCAGCGTGGCCACCGACTTCCTGACAACCAACGGCTTTCTGAGCTGAGCCGTCGGCCTTCGCCGCTGGCGGAGGCCATGCCTGCCGGGGTGGCGGTGCCAGATGCGCGCCACCCCACTGGCTGCGGACGGTCTCGATATGCCGGGACAGTCTCGACAGCGTCCTGATGACGCCATACCTGCCAGGAGGCGCGAGGGGGCCTTATGACGACCGCTGATACCACGAGCCAAAGCCGTGCCGCATGGCCCGCCTTCGACAAGCTCGGCGTGCTGATCGCCCTGATTGCTGCCGCTGGCGTCTTTCTGCCCTTTGCGGTTTTCCGCGCCAATCGCATTGTCCTGGGCGAAGGACTGCCGATCCCATCCGCACTCAATGCGCCCTCGGTGGTCCTGCTCGGCCTTGTCCTGCTGATCGGCATCGGGACCATGCTGCTGCGCGTCAATCCTCTCGCCAAGCTTGGTGTCGGCTTCCTGGTGCTTGCCACGCTCTTCGTCCTGATCGGCCAGTCGGCGACGTTTCTGACGCCCCCTGACAACACCTTTGCGCGGGTGTCGCCCGGCGCCGGGTTCTGGCTTCTGACCTTCGCTTTCGCGCTGCTGGTCACAGACGCCCTCACGCGGCTCAAATTCGGTCCATGGCAGCGCATCGGTATCCTCGCCTTGGTCGGGGTGGCGATGGCAGCACTGCTCTGGAGCGGCGCCTGGAACGATCTGTCGATCCTCAAGGAATTCGCCAATCGCGCGCCGGCTTTCTGGGCCGAGGCCCGTACCCATTTGCTTCTGGCCTTCGGCTCGGTCGCTATCGCCATCCTTGCCGGCGTGCCACTGGGTATCCTGCTCTATCGCGTCAAACCGCTGCGCGCCGCCGTGCTCAATACCCTCAACATCGTCCAGACCATCCCCTCGATCGCGCTGTTCGGGCTGCTGATCGCCCCCCTGGCCTGGGTTGCCGCCAATGTGCCGGGCGCATCGGCCATCGGCATCTCGGGCATCGGCATTGCCCCGGCCATGGTGGCTCTGTTTGCCTATTCGCTGCTGCCCATCGTTTCGAACACCGTGGTGGGCCTGGTCAATGTGCCCGAGGCCGCCAATGACGCGGCGCGCGGCATGGGCATGACCAATCGTCAGCGCCTGTTTTCGGTGGAACTGCCGCTGGCCTTTCCCGTGATCCTCACCGGCATTCGCATCGTGCTGGTCCAGAATATCGGCCTCGCCACCATCGCCGCGCTGATCGGCGGCGGCGGCTTTGGCGTCTTCGTGTTCCAGGGCATCGGTCAGACGGCCATGGACCTGGTGCTGCTCGGCGCCGTCCCCACCGTGGCCCTGGCCTTTGCCGCAGCGGTGGTCCTCGATGCCTTTGTCGAAATGGTCAGCACCAGGGAGCGTGCCCAATGATCGAAATCCAGGAGCTGACCAAGGTCTATGGCGAGACGACGGTGGTCGACAGGGTCTCCCTGACCATCGGAGCCGGTGAGCTCTGCGCCATCGTCGGCACCTCGGGTTCGGGCAAGACCACGCTGATGCGCATGGTCAACCGGCTGGTCGAGCCGACCTCGGGCAAGGTGCTGATTGACGGGCAGGATACGCGCGACGTTCCCGCCTATGAGCTGCGCCGCCGCATCGGCTACGCCATTCAGGGCCATGGCCTGTTCCCCCACCGAACCGTGGGGCAGAACATCGGCACCGTGCCCCACCTTCTTGGCTGGGAAACTTCGCGGATTTCGGCGCGGATCGATGAACTGCTCTCGCTGTTTCAGCTCGATCCGGCCCAGTTCCGTGACCGCATGCCCAATGAATTGTCGGGCGGACAGCAGCAGCGCGTCGGCGTGGCCCGCGCCCTGGCCGCCGAGCCCAACATTCTCCTCATGGACGAACCCTTCGGCGCGCTCGACCCGGTCATCCGCTCCAAGGCCCAGGACGATTTGCTCGCCATCCAGAAGCGGTTCAACACCACCGTCGTGCTGGTGACCCATGACATGGAAGAGGCCATTCATTTGGGCAGTCGCATTGCCGTCATGGATGGCGGCAAGCTGCTGCAATACGCGACGCCTGAGGACATCATCGCCAATCCGGCCACCGACTTTGTCGCTGAACTCATCGGCGGCGACCGGCCCTTCCGCATGCTCTCGCTGGCAAAGGTGCACTCCCTTGTTGAACCCGGCGAGGCTGTGGGCGAACCGATTGCCGCCAACGCCAGCCTCCGCGAAGCCTATGCCGAGTGTCTCTGGTCGGGGCGGGAAGCCTTGCCTGTGATCGAGGATGGCAAACTGGTTGGCCGGATCAGCCGCGCCGAGCTGGCCAGACGCGCTGTGAGGCCGTCATGAGGATCGGGCTTGTCATCCGCCTTATCGTTCTTGCCCTGCTGGTGGCATTCCTGGTCAGCCCGGAGAGCTTCGCCTTTGTCTTCGAGCCGCTGACCAAGAACAACCAGCCGGTGATCTACAATCAGGGCAGCCTGCTGGATCTCACTCTGAACCACTTGCTGATCGTGGCGATTGCGACAACTCTGGCTACCACCGTCGCGGTCGGCCTCGCTATCCTCGTGACGCGTCCCTTTGGCGCCGAATTCCTGCCACTGTCGCGCAGCCTGGCCAATGTCGGGCAGACCTTCCCGCCTGTTGCGGTGCTGGCCCTGGCTGTGCCCATGCTCGGTTTCGGCACTGCCCCGACGCTTGTGGCCCTGTTCCTCTATGGCCTCTTGCCGATCTTCGAGAACACCCTGACCGGCCTCACGGGGCTTCCGCCTACCGTCACTGAAGCGGCGCGGGGCATGGGCATGACCGGCGGGCAACGCCTTGTTCGCGTCGAACTGCCCTTGGCGCTGCCGGTCATTCTCGCCGGGGTGCGCCTTTCCACGGTGATCTCGCTGGCCACCGCCACCATCGGGTCCACCGTCGCGGCCCGCACCCTTGGCGAAGTCATCATCGCCGGGCTCTTGTCCAGCAATACCGCCTTCGTCCTGCAGGGCGGGCTCATCGTGGGTGCGCTCGCCGTGCTGATTTACGACGGCCTCTCGGCCATCGAGCGGGCGCTGACCCGCCGCACCGGCCAGGGCGCGCGCGCCAACGCCTGACTACGGAAAGACTACAGACCATGTCCGACTTCGACCTCAGCCTCACCGGCACCATCGTCCTCCCGGACCGCGTCATCGATCGTGGCCATATTGCCGTGCGCGATGGCAAGATCGCTTTGGTCGGCGAGGGCGTAGGACCTGAGGCGAAGGAACGTCACGATCTCGGCAACGCCATGATCCTTCCCGGCGCCATCGACGCCCAGACGCATTCGCTTAGCCAGCAAAACCAGGAAGACTTCATCTGGTCCACGCGCTCGGCGGCGGCCGGCGGCGTCACCACCATCGTCGACATGCCCTATGATGAAGGCAATCTCGTTTGCTCGGCCGACGCGGTCCGCATCAAGGTCGATCATGCAAGCCCGCAGGCGCGTGTCGACTTCGCCCTCTACGGCACGATCAATCCGGAGGAAGGAGCCGCCCGCATAGCCGAACAGGCTGACGCCGGCGTTGCCGCCTTCAAGTTCTCGACCTTCGGCACCGATCCGATCCGCTTTCCGCGCATCCCCCCTGCCCTGTTGGAAGAATGCTTTGCTGCCGTCGCCAAAACCGGTCTCACCGCCGGCGTTCACAACGAGGACGACGAAATGGTCCGCGCGGCCATGGCCAGGGTCAAGGCAGCCGGGATCACCGATTATCGCGCCCACGCCCTCAGCCGACCACCGCTGACCGAGCTGCTGGCCTCGCTGCAGATCTACGAGACCGGGGCACAGACCGGCTGCCCCGCCCATGTGGTGCATTGCTCGCTCGCCCGCGGCTACGAGATCGCGCGCAGCTATCGCGACCAGGGCTATGCGGCCACCATCGAGTGCTGCATTCACTATTTGACGCTGGACGAGGAGAACGACGTCGCCCGGCTCGGCGGCAAGGCCAAGATCAATCCGCCGATCCGTCCGCGCGCCGAAGTCGAAAAGCTCTGGCAGCATGTCGCGGCCGGCAATGTCACCCTGATTTCGACCGATCACGTCAGCTGGTCCGAGGACCGCAAGACCAATCCGGATATGCTCGCCAATGCCTCGGGCGTGCCCGGCCTCGAAGTCATGGTGCCGCTGTTCATCAAGGGGGCCCTGGACCATGGCGTACCTCTGACCTGGGCTGCAAAACTGATGGCGGAAAACCCCGCCCGCCACTTCCACCTCGACCACATCAAGGGCGCGCTGGAGGTTGGCAAGGACGCCGACATCACCGTTCTGGTCGATCGCCCGCAGGTCTATGACGCGGCCCGCAGCGGCCATAACGTCGTCGGCTGGAGCCCCTATGACGGCATCGAACTGCCTTGGACTGTCGCGGGCACGTGGTTGCGCGGCCGGCAAGTCTTTGATGGAAATGATGTTCTGGCCGAGCCCGGCACAGGTCGCTTCGTCCGGCCCGAGGCGCGCGCATGACCCGAAACCTGCCCACCAGCGCCCCGCGGATCGACGAAGACATCTCGGCCCTGGCCGCAATCACCGAACCCGATCGCCCCTACACCCGCCGCGCCTTTACCCCCATGTTCCTCAAGGGCCGCGACTGGCTGGCGCAGCGCTTCCAGGCCGCCGGCCTCACCACTCACATCGACGCCGCCGGCAACCTCATCGGCTCCCGAAAGGGCCGGAAACCGGGCCTCGGCACCATCATGCTGGGCTCCCATTCCGATACCGTGCCCGATGGTGGCCGCTATGACGGTATCGCCGGAGTGTCCGCCGCCCTTGAAGTCGCCCGCGCGCTTGGCGACAAGGACATAGAACTCGACCACGATTTGGAGATCATCGACTTCCTCGCCGAAGAAGTCTCGATTTTCGGTGTCTCTTGCGTCGGCAGCCGCGGCATCACCGGAATCCGACCCGAAGACTGGCTGGGCCGCGAGAGCCAGGGCGTCACCCTTGCCAACGCCATAGCGGAAGTCGGCGGCAATGCCGCAATCCTGGCGACGCGCCATGACATCGCCGCCTTCCTCGAACTCCATATCGAACAGGGGCCGGTCCTCGAAGACGAAGAGCTCGATATCGGTGTGGTGACCGCCATCGCGGGCATTACCCGTATCGAGATTGTCGTTGAGGGCCGCGCCGATCATGCCGGCACCACCCCCATGGGCGGTCGCAAGGACGCCCTGTCGGCAGCCGCCTGGATTGCCTTGGCGGTGGAGCGCTTTGCCACCGACCTGGCCGCCGGTGAATTCCACTTCGCGGCCACGGTCGGCGAGTTCCGCATGGAGCCCAATGCCGCCAATGTCGTGCCCTCGCGCGTCACCATGCTGATCGATGCGCGTGCCGAGCGCCGCGCCGACATGGAGCATTTCCTCGCCCAATTGCGCGAAGGCATTGCCGGCATCGCCACCCAGACTGGCGTCACCGTGCCGGAGCCGCGCATCATTTCGGACAATATGCCGACACCCAGCGACGCCGATATCCTGGCCGCGCTCGATGCCGCCTGCGACGATATCGGCGCACGCCACCGCCGCATGGCTTCCGGCGCCGGACATGACACCGCCTGGTTGGCGCGGGTCACCAGGGCGGCGATGATCTTTGTGCCTTGTGTCGAGGGCCGCAGCCATACCCCCGAAGAATCCGCCAAGGCCGAGGACATCGCCCTTGGTGCTGCCGTGCTGCTCGACGCGGTGCAGCGGCTCGATAAAGACCTGCAGGAGACAGCATAATGGGACGCATCCTTACCGAGAAAGACGTGGAAGCGGCCGTCAAGGGCGGCTCTGTCTATGCCGCGGGCGGCGGCGGCTGGGCCGATCACGGCCGTATGCTGGGCTATGCGGCGGTCTCAATTGGCAAGCCGGAACTCGTATCGGTCGAGGAGTTGAACGACACCGACTGGGTATCCACAGCCGCCGCCATCGGCGCGCCGGCCTCGACTACGCCCTGGGAAATGCGCGGTGTCGATTACATCAAGGCGGTGCAATTGCTCCAGGACGCGCTGGGCGAGAAACTAGCCGGCTTGATGGTCGGCCAGAATGGCAAGTCCTCGACGCTCAATGGCTGGCTGCCTTCGGCGGCGCTTGGCTTGAAAGTCGTTGACGCAGTGGGCGATATCCGCGCGCACCCCACGGGCGATATGGGCTCGATCGGCTTGGCCGGTTCGCCCGAACCGATGATCCAGACCGCCGTGGGCGGCAATCGCGAGGAAAACCGCTATATCGAGTTGGTCACCCGCGGAGCCACCGCCAAGGTGTCCCCAATCCTGCGCACCGCCTCGGACATGTCCGGCGGCTTTATTGCTTCCTGCCGCAATCCTGTGCGCGCCAGCTATGTCCGCGAACATGCGGCCCTGGGCGGCATTTCGCTGGCGCTCAAGCTCGGCGAAGCGATCATCGCGGCCGAAGGCAAGGGTGGCACCGCCATCATCGACGCCATCGTCAAGACAACCGGCGGGACGATCCTGGTTGAAGGCAAGATCGCCAAAAAGGCGGTGACCTATACCAGCGAGGCTTTCGATGTCGGGACGGTCACGCTCGAAAATGGCGCCATCCTGCATGTCATGAACGAATATATGGCCGTCGACACCCGCGATGGCGCCCGCCAGGCGACCTTCCCTGACGTCATCACCACGCTTTCGAGTGAGGGCGAGCCGCTCAGCGTCGGCCAGCTTGAGGAGGGCATGCCCATCTTTGTGCTGCATGTCCCCAAATCCATCATTCCACTGTCTTCGAGCGTGCTCGACCCATCCGTCTATCCGCATGTCGAAAAGACTATGGGCATAGATCTGGCGTCCTACGCCCTGTCCAAGGAGGGCTGAGACATGCCGACCCCCAATCCCCGTCACCCGCGCTTCCCCATTCCAGGTGGTAATGAAATCCGAGCCCGCGGCTGGCGTCAGGAAGCGCTGTTGCGGCTGCTTGAAAACGTGCTCAGCGTCGGTGAGGACCCGGACAATCTCGTCGTCTATGCCGCCTTGGGCAAGGCGGCGCGCAACTGGGCCAGCCACGACGCGATTGTCCATGCGCTCAAGACCATGGACGAGGATCAAACGCTCATCATCCAGTCGGGCAAGCCGATTGGCCTGGTTAAGACCCACGCCAAGGCGCCGCTGGTCATCATGGCCAATTGCAACATCGTCGGGCAGTGGGCCAAGGCCGAAGTGTTCTACGAACTGGAGCGCAAGGGCCTGATCTGCTGGGGTGGGCTGACCGCCGGCGCCTGGCAATATATTGGCAGCCAGGGCGTCATCCAGGGCACCTATGAAATCTTCATGCGCATTGCCGAGAACCGCTTTGATGGCGATCTGGCGGGGCGCTTTATCCTGACGGCGGGTCTGGGTGGCATGGGTGGCGCGCAACCGCTGGCGGGGCGTATGGCGGGCGCGGCGATCCTCTGCGTCGACATCGACCCCGAGCGCGCGGCCAAGCGCAAGGAAATCGGCTATCTCGAAGAGATCGCGCCTGACCTCGACGCAGCGCTTGAGATGATTGCGACCGCCGTTCGCGAGAAGCGTGCGACGTCAATCGGCCTTGTCGGCAATGCCGCCGACATCTATCCCGAGATTGCGCGACGCGGCATCACACCCGACATCGTCACCGACCAGACCTCGGCCCATGACCTGGTCTATGGCTATGTGCCCAAGGGTTATTCGCTGGAACAGGTGCGTGCCCTGCGCCAGTCCAATCCCGCAGAACTCATGGCGGCAAGCAGAGCGTCTATCGTCGATCATGTGCGCGCCATGCTTGAGTTCCAGAAGCGCGGCGCCGAGGTCTTTGACAACGGAAACCTGATCCGCACCCAGGCAAAGGACGGCGGCGTCGAGAACGCCTTCGATATCCGCATTTTTACAGAGGCCTATCTGCGCCCGCTCTTTGCGCGCGCCATCGGCCCCTTCCGCTGGATGGCGCAATCCGGTGATCCCGAGGACATTCGCAAGATCGACGACCGCCTGCTCCAGATGTTCCCGGATAACCGCATCGTCACCAACTGGATCCAGCTTGCCCGGCGCCACGTCCCTTTCGAGGGACTGCCATCACGCATCGCCTGGCTTGGCCATGGCGAGCGCACCGAACTGGCGCTGGCGGTCAACGATATGGTGCAAAAGGGGGAGCTTGCCGGCCCGATCACCTTCAGCCGCGATCATCTTGACGCGGGGGCCATGGCGCACCCCAACATCATGACTGAGCGCATGAAGGACGGCTCGGACGCCATTGCCGACTGGCCCATTCTCGACGCCATGCTGCTCTGCTCATCCATGGCCGACCTGGTTGTGGTCCATTCTGGCGGCGGCGGCTATGCCGGCTACATGACCTCGGCCGGTGTTACTGTCGTTGCCGACGGCACAGAGGCGGGTACGGAACGGCTCACCCATGCACTCACCAACGACACAGCACTCGGCGTTATGCGCTATGCCGATGCCGGCTACGAGGAAAGCCGCGATGAGATCGCCCGCCGGTCCATCGGGTATATCGACTTGGCCTGACGGACGCGGCTTCACTTCGGCAAAGACCGGTTGGGACGAGGCACCCGCTCAATTATGTGCGTGTCGAACCGGGGGCAATTTCACCTGGCCCGTTCGCCTTGCTAAGTGAACGCCCACACCGGCAGCCGCCATGCCGCCTCGGCGGACGGCATGGCGGGCATGATTGGGCGGCCTGCCCTAGTAATTCGCCCCGCCGGCGATTTCGCGCAGTTCCAGCACCAGGCCCGGAATGCCGTTCTCGATATGCATCTGCATGAATTCGCGCGCTATTGCGGTCGCAGCATCGAGGTCGGGCGTCTCGAACACGGCATAGCCGCCCAGCACTTCCTTGGCCTCGGCAAAGGGACCATCGGTGACGATGATGGTGCCGGTCGCCCCCTTGAGGCGGCGCCCCTCTTCGGCGTCCTTGAGGCCGCCGGTGGAAATCAGCGTGCCGGCGGCCATGTGACTTTCCATCCAGGGGCCCATGGCGTCCATCAGACCCTGGGACACATCTTCTGGCTTGAGGTCGGCGGGCGGCATGATGCTCATGAAATAACGCATGGAAATCTCCTGTCTGCTGCGTTTGCGATAGTGACACGGGGACAACGGCTGGTCTTCCTGCTTTTCGACAACAACCGAACCGTACGGTACGGTACGGAAAATTCTTGAAGCCGGGTTTGAATGGGTCTAAACAGGAGACAAGAGAACACAACCGGCCCCACCGGTAGTCCAGACCGAGGAATTGAGCCATGCCCGCCTATCGCTCCCGCACCACCACCCATGGCCGCAACATGGCCGGCGCGCGCGGCCTGTGGCGCGCCACCGGCATGAAGGACGGCGATTTCGGCAAGCCCATCATAGCCGTGGTGAACTCGTTCACCCAGTTCGTGCCCGGCCATGTGCACCTGAAGGATCTCGGCCAGCTCGTCGCCCGCGAAATCGAGGCGGCCGGCGGCGTCGCCAAGGAATTCAACACCATTGCGGTCGATGACGGCATCGCCATGGGCCATGACGGCATGCTCTATTCCCTGCCCAGCCGCGACATCATCGCGGACTCGGTGGAATACATGGTCAATGCGCATTGCGCCGACGCTATGGTCTGCATTTCCAATTGCGACAAGATCACCCCCGGCATGCTCAATGCCGCGATGCGCCTGAATATCCCGGTGGTCTTCGTGTCCGGCGGCCCGATGGAAGCGGGCAAGGCCATGCTCAAGGGCAAGCTCCAGGCGCTCGACCTAGTCGATGCGATGGTCATGGCCGCCGACGACGCCTATACCGACGAGGAAGTGCAGGCCGTCGAAGAAGCCGCCTGCCCCACCTGTGGTTCCTGCTCGGGCATGTTCACCGCCAATTCGATGAATTGCCTGACCGAGGCTCTGGGTCTGTCGCTGCCGGGCAATGGCTCGACGCTCGCCACCCATTTGGACCGCAAGCGCCTGTTCCAGGAAGCCGGGCATCTGATCGTTGATCTGGCCCGCCGCTATTACGAGCAGGAAGACGAAAACGTCCTGCCGCGCAAGATCGCCACCAAGTCGGCCTTCGAAAACGCCATGAGCCTCGATATCGCGATGGGCGGCTCGACCAATACCGTGCTCCATATCCTGGCGGCGGCCCATGAGGGCGGCATCGACTTCACCATGGACGATATCGATGCGCTCAGCCGCAAAGTGCCGGTGCTCTCAAAAGTCGCCCCGGCCAAGAACGATGTGCATATGGAAGACGTGCACCGCGCCGGTGGCATCTTCGCCATTCTCGGCCAGCTGGACCGCGCCGGCCTGATCAACCGCACCGAACCCACGGTCCACGCGACGACCATGGGCGACGCCATCGACAAATGGGATATCTCACGCACCAATTCGGAAAGCGTGCGCCAGTTCTACATGGCCGCGCCCGGTGGCGTACGCACCACCCAGGCCTTCTCCCAGTCCAATCGCTGGAAGGAGCTGGACACCGACCGCACCAATGGTGCCATCCGCTCGCCCGAAAATCCCTTCTCCAAGGATGGGGGCCTGGCCGTGCTCAAGGGCAATATCGCGCTTGATGGCTGCATCGTGAAGACAGCCGGCGTGGACGAATCCATCCTCAAATTCACCGGCCCCGCCCGCGTCTTCGAGAGCCAGGACATGACCGTCAAGGCGATCCTGTCCAACGAGATCAAGGAAGGCGATGTCGTCGTCATCCGCTATGAAGGCCCCAAGGGCGGCCCCGGCATGCAGGAAATGCTCTATCCCACCAGCTATCTGAAATCCAAGGGCCTGGGCAAAGCCTGCGCGCTCTTGACCGATGGGCGTTTTTCGGGCGGCACCTCGGGCCTTTCCATCGGCCACGCCTCGCCCGAAGCGGCCGAGGGCGGCGCCATTGGCCTGGTGCGCGAAGGCGATACCATCGAGATCGACATCCCCAACCGCACCGTCAATGTGCTGGTCTCCGATGCCGAACTGGCCGCCCGCCGCGCCGAGCAGGACAAGCTCGGCTGGAAGCCGGCTCAGCCCCGCAAGCGCAAGATCACCACCGCGCTCAAGGCTTATGCGGCCTTTGTCACCTCAGCCGCTACCGGTGCCGTGCGCGACACCAAGGCCATAGACAAGCTCTGGCATTGAGTCAAAGCCACTGGACCGCCCCCCTCGGGAATACCGGGCGGTCCAATTCACCATCTTGCCGCATGACTTTTCCGTGACAAGCTCCGCGCCCGGTGCTAACACGCGCTCAGCCAACCAGCGGTCTGCCAAGATTGCTGGCCTGGTCAGGCTCGATAGCGGGGATTCCACCCTCCCTATCGGGCCGACCCAATCCACCAAAAAATTCAGATGACACCCAGCTCGGCGCGCAGCTTCTTGGTCAGGCCCTTGGCGATCAGAGCATGCGAACGGGTGGAATAGGCCAGCACATCACCGTCACTGAGTTCGCTGTCGCTTTCGACGCTGACCCATTGCCGCTTGGCGAAATAGGCCGCCTGCGTCACGCCCTCGAGGCTGGTGAGGATATCGAAGCTCTCTTCCCCGCATTTGAACACCAGGACATGCGGCGCGCGATCGGCGAGCAGGCAGAACACCTTGCCGCCGACCTTGGCGACATGGGCCTCCCACTGATCGACGAATGTAACGCCCGGGAGCGCCGAAAGCGCGGCGTCGAACCCGTCACGGACAAACAGGCTCAATTATCCTCTCCCACATCGGGCAAGGGCAGGAAATCCACGCCGTCCTCGATCAGCTCGGCCACCTCGTCGCGCGTCGCCTCGCCATAAATGCCGCGCGCCTCGGTCTCCTCGAAATGGATCTTGCGCGCTTCCTCGGCAAAGCGGTCACCGACATTTTCAGCTTCGGCCAACACCTTTTGCCGATAGGTCCGCAGCATCTCGCGGATCTTGGCGGCCTCGGGGTGATGCGCGGAAACCGGCACACGGTCCTGGTCGGTGCGCGCCACATTGGGGGCCATCGGCGCCTTTTCAATCATGCCGTCGCCACACTGGGCACAGCTCACCAAGCCGCGGCCATGCTGTTCCTCATAGGCGGCTGCATTTTTGAACCAGACATCGAAGCGATGCCCGTTCGAACATTGAAGCGAATACTGAATCACTGGACTTGTCGTTTCATTGCGGCGTCGGGCGCCCATCTGCCGACCATATAGGGCCTTGGCTCAGTCGTGCAAACCCGGAGCCGCAAAGTCCCGCGCATTGGCCAGCGCCGGAACGCGTTTGCGTGCTTCGACGACCGCTGCCGCATCGATTTCTGCCACCAGCACGCCGGGCCGGTCATGGTCGAGCTCGGCAATGATTTTACCCCAGGGGTCGATGACCAGCGAATGGCCATAAGTCGCGCGGCCATTGGCATGGCTGCCGCCCTGCGCAGCGGCAATCACATAGGAGCCGGTCTCGATGGCACGGGCCCGCAGCAGCACATGCCAATGCGCCTGCCCCGTAGGCACGGTGAAAGCCGCCGGCACCGCCATAAGGCTCGCCCCGGCATTGGCCAGCGCGTTGTAAAGCCGGGGAAAGCGCATGTCGTAGCAGATCGAAAAGCCGAGGGTGAAATCCCCCAGCGGCGCGATCACCGCGCTGTCGCCACCCTTATAGGTGGCGCTTTCCCGATAGGCGTTGAGCCCGGCAATATCGGCATCGAACAGATGGATCTTGTCATAGGTCGCGCGCTGCGCCCCATCCGGCCCGAACAGTACCGAGCGATTGGCAAAGCGCCCATCCTCGAGCGGGATCGGCAGCGAGCCGATATGGACATGCATGTCATGCTGCCTGGCCAGCGCGCCCACCGCGGCCAATTGCGGATGCCCTTCGAAAGGCGCCGCCACCGATTTGAGCTGATCCCGGTTCTCGGGAAAGATCATAGTGACTTCCGGGGTCAGCGCATAGCGCGCCCCTTGCGCTGCGGCGTCGGCCAGCAACGGCGCGAGCGCGGCAAGATTGGCGGCCGGGTCAAGCCCCGAACACATCTGGATAGCGGCGATTTTCATGGCGTACTACTGCGCCAGCAGAGGGTCCAGCCCGCCGCGCCGGTCGAGCGCCGCCATGTCGTCATAGCCACCCACATGGGTATCGCCGACAAAAATCTGTGGCACGGTACGGCGGCCATGGGCGCGCTGGGTCATTTTTTCGCGCAGATCGGGATCGAGTACTGTGATCTCGGAATAGTCCACGCCCTTTTCATTGAGCAGCGCCTTGGCGGCGTGACAATAGGGGCAGGTGGGCGTGGTGTAGATTTCAACCTTGGTCATATCGCTCCGGGCTCCGGAAAATCATGATCTAGCCCCTTTATATGGGGAGATCCTCGCCAATGACAACGCGGGCAAAGGTCAGCACATTCACCTCTGTGGCACCGGCCCGCTTGAGAACCCGCGTCGCTGCCTTGACCGTGGCCCCGGTGGTGTAGACATCGTCGACCAGCACCACCGGCCGGCCAGCCAGGCGCTCAAGCGCATGCGGATGGGCTGAAAATGCCCCTCGCACATTGCGCAACCGCCCATCGCCGGAAAGCCCCACCTGCTGCCGGGTTTTTCTGTGCCGCCCGATCAGATGCGGATCGACATCCAGTTCCGTCAACCGGCCCAGGTCGCGCGCCAGCAGCATGGATTGATTGTAGCGTCGAAACCGCAACCGGCTGGCATGCAGCGGCACCGGCACGATGACCGGGCCATCGGCCCAGAAACCTTGTCCGGCAACAGCCATCAACCGGGCGCAAAACCGGGCCAGTTCCGGCCTGTCGCCATACTTGAGCCGGCTGACCAGCGTGCCCGCCACCGCACTGTAGACCACCGCTGCCCGCGCTCGCGCGAAGGGGGGGGGATCGGCCAGTGCTTCGGCTGAGCGCGTGTCCGGACCCAGATCGGTCTCGAAAGGAATGCCCAGCACCGGACAAAACGGCGCACTGATCTGCCGCAAACCGGCAAAGCAGGATGCGCACACCCCCTGCGCTCGGGTCAGCGGCGCGCTGCAGGCAGCGCAGCCGGGTGGATAAACCAGATCAAGCAGAGCGTGCCGCAGCCCGGCCAGCCCCCGCCGCAGCCGCACCCCGCGCCCGATCTCTTTGACTTCCCCGGCCCCCGTCTCCATAACAGCCATATTGCTCCCGACCCGGCCCCGGCGAAAGCCTTTTTGATGACCACCCCTCCGCGCCTGTTCGACACCACCCAAATCGCCCGCAATCTCCAGCGCCGCCCGGCAAGCGACAATTTCGTGCGCGACCTGGTGCTCGAGGACCTGGCCGATCGGCTGAGTGCCTATAAGCGCGATTTTGACCGCGCCATATTGATCGGCCCCGATGCCGCTACCCTGCCCGAGACTCTGTTCACCGCCAATGGTCCCGTGAAGGCGCAGCGCGTCGAAGCCTTTTCCGGCGACGAGTTTCCCCTTCTGCCAGAAGGCGATCTCGACCTGATCGTCTCCCTGTTGCATCTGCAGGCGGTCAATGACGTGCCCGGCCATCTGGCGCGGTTGCGCCGGCTGCTCAAGCCTGACGGATTGCTGATGGCCGCCTTTGTTGGCGGCGAGAGCCTGACCGAGTTGCGCGAGGCCTTTCTGGCCGCCGATCTGCAGGTCTCGGGCGGTGCCTCGGCCCGTGTCGCCCCAATGGCCCAGGTGCGCGATGCCGGCGCCCTGTTGCAGCGGGCCGGCTTTGCCCTGCCGGTCGCCGATGTCGAAACCCATCGCGTGCGCTACGCCACCCCCTTTGCCCTGATGGCCGAACTCAAGGCGCTGGGCGCCGCCAATCCCCTGGCCGACCGCCCCCGGCGCTTTGCCACTCGCACCCTGCTCGCAACCGCCGCCCAGGCCTATGCCGAGCGCGACGCAGACCCCGATGGCCGGGTGCGCGCGACACTGGAAATCATCTGGCTCGCCGGCTGGGTGCCGCACGAAAGCCAGCAAAAACCCTTACGGCCGGGCAGCGCCACGGTCAGCATGAAGGATGTTCTGGGTGGGCCAAAACCATGACGCTGACCGTTTGGGGCCGCAAGACCTCCTCCAACGTACAGGCGCTGATGTGGTGCATTGGCGAGCTTGGCCTGGACCATGTGCGTCACGACATTGGCCATATCCATGGCGGCAATGACACGCCCGAATTCCTGGCCATGAACCCCAATGGCACTGTGCCGGTGCTGCGGGACGGTGATGGCCCAGCATTGTGGGAGACGGGCGCCATTCTGCGCTATCTCGCCGGCCGTTATGGCCCGGACAGCTTCTGGCCTGCCGACCCGCTCCGTCGCGCCGAAATCGACAAATGGGCCGAATGGGCCAAGATCAACATCACGCTCAATTTTACCGGCCCGGTCTTCTGGCGCGTGGTGCGCACCGCCCCCTCAATGCAGGACCCGGTGGCGATCACCGCAGCCCTCGAAGCGCTCATCCGCTTCCTGCGCATCGCCAATGCGCGGCTGGAACGGCAGGCGTTCCTCTGCGGAGAGGACTTCACCCTGGCCGATATCCAGTTCGGCCATGTGCTCTATCGCTATTTCGATATCGATATCGCCCGGCCCGACCTGCCCCATATCGACCGCTATTATGCGGCCCTTTCCGAGCGTCCTGCCTTCGCAGACCACGTCATGGTCTCCTATGACGCGTTGCGCGTAACGGATTGACCCATGGACCTGCCGGCTGGCCATATCCTGATCCTTTCCGGCCCTCCGGGCTCGGGCAAGACCACCTGCGCCGAGGCGCTCGCCCATCTGCCGGGCGGGCCCAAGGTACATCTGCACTCCGACGATTTCTGGGGCTATATCAAGACCGGCAAGGTCGACCCCTGGCTGCCTGAATCGCACACCCAGAATCAGATGATCATGCAGATCGCCGCGAGCGTGGCGGGCGCCTATGCCAGCAATGGCTATTTCGTCGCCCTGGACGGCGTGATCCGCCCCTGGGCCCTGCCCAAATTCGCCGAATTGGGCCTGCCACTGCACTATATCGTCCTGCGCACCAGCGCCAAGGAAGCCGTGGCCCGGTGCCAGGCTCGCGGTGGCGACAGCCTGACCGACCCCGCTGTGGTGGCGGCCCTCCATGCCGAATTTGCCGATCTCGGGGGCCATGAGGATCACGCCCTCAATGTGAGCGGTCTCAACCGGGCGGACACCATGACCGCCCTGCAAGCTGCCCTCGCCTCGGGCCGATACCGGCTCAGTGCACGCTCGATTTTGACAGGAGGTTGAGGATCAGCACGCCAGAAATAATCAGGCCGATGCCCAGCATGGCCCAGAGATCGAGCTTCTGGCCGTAGAGCATCCAACCCAGCAGGGACACCAGCACAATGCCGGCGCCCGACCACACGGCATAGGCGATGCCCACCGGAAGCGTGCGCAGGGTCATCGACAGACAGTAGAACGCCACCCCATAGCCCACCACCACCAGGATCGAGGGCAGCAGGTTGGAAAACCCCTCCGACGCCTTGAGCGCACTGGTGCCGATCACCTCGGCAATAATGGCAATGGCAAGAAAGGCATAGTTGGGCATGGCGTCACCGAAATTTTCGCATCCCCCGGCTTTGACCAGATCGTCGGGGCCGAGTCACCCCGAAGGCGAATGTTGTTTACCTGGACACAAAAAAGGCCGGTGTCTGCACCGGCCTTTTTCCAATCGATTTTGCGCGAAGGCCTAAGCGGCAGCTTCCTCGTCGCTTTCGGCTTCAGCCGCATCGGTCTTGGTGCGCTTGGGGCTCTTGGCGAGCTGCTTTTCGATAAGCTGCACCGTCTCGGTGAGGGTAAGCTTGCGCACGGCGCCGATTTCACGGCTCATGCGATCCATGGCCTGCTCGAACAACTGGCGTTCCGAATAGGACTGCTCGGGCTGCTCTTCTGAGCGGTACAGATCGCGGACCACTTCGGAAATCGCGATCAGATCGCCCGAATTGATCTTGGCTTCATATTCCTGGGCACGGCGCGACCACATGGTGCGCTTGACGCGGGCGCGACCGGTGACGGTATCGAGCGCGCGCTTGACCTCTTCGTCCTCGGCCAGCTTGCGCATGCCGACGGACTTGACCTTGGCCACGGGAACGCGCAGGGTCAGCTTGTCCTGTTCAAAGCTGATAACGAACAGCTCCAGGGTCAGCCCAGCGACTTCCTGCTCATCAATGGCGACGACAATGCCGACGCCGTGGGCCGGATAGACGACATGCTCGCCTGTCTTGAACCCAAGCCGCTGCTGCTGCTTCTTGGCTACCATATGCTGGAACTCCTTGTTGACGCCCCAATGGCTGGTTCCTTGCGGCAAGGTCAGCCATCCTACTTGTTTGGCGCCCGTCAATCCGGACGCATATGCGCAGTCAATCCCCACGTCGCTCCGGATCCGCTTGCCGGAACGCCATGTATCAGCTTTGTGTGGTGTCAAAAAAATCGTGCCTTGCGGCACGGCTGGGTGATGGGCTCAACTGCATATGGTCACACCATAGCACAATTTTTCAGCAGAATCAAAAGGAACGAATCACCTGGCCATGGCCGTACGCCCGGGCCATCGGCCCGATGTGACGAAACCATGACAAACCCTTGCCACGCCTCAGGGATTTGATGCTTGCATTGAGCCCGCGAAGCGCTTAGTCGCCTTCGCCTGGTTCTTCCGAGAAGTACTTGGCAAGCTTGCCGTCCTCCCCATCACGCTCTTTTGCCTCGGCCAGCGGATCGCGGCGCTCGGTCAGGTTTGGCCAACTGTTGGAGAATTTGCGGTTGAGTTCGAGCCAGTCATCCAGACCGCTTTCGGTGTCCGGCTTGATCGCTTCGGCCGGGCATTCAGGCTCGCATACGCCACAGTCGATGCATTCGTCCGGATGGATCACCAGCATGTTCTCGCCCTCATAGAAGCAGTCCACCGGACACACTTCCACGCAGTCGGTATATTTGCAGGCAATGCAATTATCGGTGACGATATAAGTCATCTAGGAGGCGATCCCATCTCGTTGCGGCCCGACCCCTTGGGGCAGGTCAGCCCGCCTGTCTCAACGGGTTCGGTGCTAAACCGTTTTCTTGTGTATCGCAAGGCCGTCAGGGGGGACGGTTTGGCGCATGGAGCAGGCGAAGGGAAAGACTTGCCTAATCGGCGTCGCCACCGCGCAATCGGTCCGTGTCGCGCCGCTCTTTTTTGGTGGGACGCCCCGCTCCGGCCGGTCTTTCAGCAATGGCGGCATCATAGGGCGACAGTTCTGCCCTGGGCACCGGCGGCGGTGAAATATCCTCGTACAGCCCCTGCGCCTCGCTGGCCGGACCACGCCGCGTGCCGCAATCGAGAATGCGCCAGATCACGATGCGGTTGTGCAGCGACATAGTCAGCACATCACCCGCCCCGACCTTGAGATCGGTGCGATCAGTCCTTTCCGAATTGACGCGAATGGCGCCGCTTTCGATGATTTTTTGCGCCAGAGTGCGCGATTTGACGGCGCGCGAAAAAAACAGGAACCGGTCGAGCCGCTCCTTGCGGAGCGGCATCTGCTCCGGCCCTGTCAATTGCTACTCCGACTTGCCGCGCAGGGCAGCCAGCGCCGCGAATGGGCTGTCCGGATCGAACACCGGCTTGCGGTCCTCGCGTGGCGGACGGCGATCCTTGCGGTCGCCCCGCTCCGCCTTGTCGGGCCGGCCCTTGCCGTTGGGACGCGCCTGCTGGCCTTCGCCCTCTGGGCGGCGCGGCCCCTTGCCATTGCGGGGACGATTGTTCTGCCTTGGGCCATCCTCACCCTCGCGGCGATTGCGGCCTTCGTGACGTCGGTTTTCGTTGTGGCGGCGCCCGCCAGGGAACCACACCTCGTCAAATTCCGGCTCGGCCGGCACAGCCGGTTCTGCAGCGGTTTCGGCCTTGGCAGGGGCCGCATCCGGCACCGCGCCTTCGCCCGGCTCTGCCACCACAGGCGCTTCGGCACTTTCGGGCGCAGCGGCCTCATTGTTCGCCTCGGCGCTGACCGCATTGTCCTCCAGCACCTGTTCGAGCGCCGGGGTTTCGGCCGAAGCCTCAGCCGGTGCCGGTGTTTCGGCCACCTTGGGCGTACGCCGGACCCGATAACCCAGCGACGACAGGATAGAGGAGAAGTCATCGCCCGAGCAGCCCAACAGGCTCGTCATTTCCACGGTGACGCGGAAACCATTGCCCTCGGCAGCTCCGGCCGGCAATTCGCCCTGATAGGGGCGGCTGGCATCCAGCGCCACCAGCGGCCGGATGATATCGGCCAGGCGCTCGAGAATATCGACCCGCACGGCCCGGCTCCCGGCTACCTTGAAGCCGGCGATTTCATAAAGCCGCGTATCGACCTCCGGATCCACCACGAAGGAGGTCCGGCCCGAGAGCACGATATGGGGAATATCGGTGACACCCGGCTGGCGCACGCCACCATTTTTCAGCGCAAACAGGATCAGCGCCAACTCCCGCGGCGCGGGCTTCAGCGAAAGCGGCAGATAGATGTGATAGGCGCCGAACTTGATGCCGAGCTTGCGCAGCTTGCCACGCACGTCCTGGTCCAGCGCCTTAACATCATCGGCCACCATTGCACGCGGCAACAGACCGATATGCTCAAACAGCTGATAGGCCAGGCCTCGCGCACTGCCTTCTAGATCGACCGGCGCTTCGAGCGCCATGACCTGTTCGAGCACGGTGTTGATATGGTGGCGCAGCCAGAGTGAAAGGCGGTCCTGCACCTTTTCCAGGTCCGGCCCGGTCAGCGTCTCATCGGCCAGCAGCAGAATACGGGGGCGATAGAGGCTGTCGCCTTCCGCCAGTTCCGCCACGACCTCGCCGCGCCAGCGCAGGCGCCCATCGGTGGCCAACACGAATTCTTCATTTGGCGAACCGGCCAATCTCTCGGCACGATTATGGATCTCCGGGGCGACAACCGAATCGGCTGCGCCGCGCAATCCTTTGGCGTCTGTATCGCCATCATTGCGGGCCAGGGTGAAACGGAAGCCTTCGAGCGTGCCGATGAGGTGGCCTTCCAGCCGCACGTCGCCGCGCTCATTGATTTCGGGAGATACCATACGTTTGTCTTTCAGATGGCGGAGCAACACGCTGGTGCGCCGGTCCACGAAGCGCTGGGTAAGCCGCTCGTGCAGAGCGTCACTCAGGCGGTCCTCAATGTCTCGCGTCTTTTCGCGCCAATAGGTAGGGTCTTCAAGCCAGTTTTTACGATTGGCGACAAAGGTCCAGGTCCGGATCTGCTTGATCCGATTACTGAGTGTGTCAATGTCGCCCTCCGCATTGTCGCAAAACCGGACCTGCTCGGCAATCCAGTCTGCCCGAACCGATCCAATTCGTCTCAAATCCGAATAAATACGGGTAATGATCTCGCCATGCGCGGCTGGTGAGATCCCCTGATAATCCGGAATCTGGCAACATTCCCAGAGCAGTTTGACCGCATCGTGGCCGCGCGCCAAGGCCCCGGCTTCATTGCGCATGAGAAATTCGAGTGCGTGTTGATCGGTTGCAATCGGCACCCGGGTCAGCGTTTTGTCCTGCGGCACCACTTCAAGCGAATTGCGCAGCGCCTCGACCGAGCTGAAATTGAGGTCGGAATTGCGCCATTGCACTTGGCGGATCGGCTGGAAATCATGGGTTTCCAGCGCCACCACCATTTCTTCGTCAAACCCTTCGGTGCCCCCGGTCACCCCGAAGGTTCCGTTGTGCTTGTGCCGCCCGGCGCGGCCGGCAATCTGGCCCAGCTCGGAGGGTGTCAGCGGCCGGCTCTGGTGCCCGTCGAACTTGGAGTCGTCAGCAAAGGCCACATGGTGGATATCCAGGTTCAGCCCCATGCCGATGGCATCAGTGGCCACCAGAAAATCCACATCGCCATTTTGGTAGAGTTCGACCTGGGCATTGCGGGTCCGGGGGCTGAGGGCCCCCATCACCACTGCCGCGCCGCCCCGTTCGCGCCGAATCAGCTCGGCAATCGCATAAACCTGCCGCGCCGAGAATGCGACAATCGCCGAGCGCGCCGGCTGGCGCGACAATTTCTTGGAACCCGCATAAGTGAGTTGGGAAAATCGCGGCCGGTCGATGATCTCGGCATGCGGAATCAGCTTTTTCACCACCCCCGCCATGGTTGCCGAACCCAGCAGCAGCGTCTCGTGCAGACCGCGCGCCTTCAGGATTCGGTCGGTGAAAACATGGCCGCGGTCGAAATCGATGGCGGTCTGGATCTCGTCCACCGCCACGCAATCGACATGGATGTCCATGGGCATGGCTTCGACCGTCGCCACCCAATAGCGCGGCTTGGCCGGCACGATGCGCTCTTCGCCGGTGATCAGCGCCACGGCCTGCTCACCCACCCGCTCGACGACCCGCTGATAAACCTCGCGCGCCAGCAACCGCAGGGGCAGGCCGATCATCCCCGTGGGATGGGCCAGCATGCGCTCGATGGCGAAATAGGTCTTGCCGGTATTGGTCGGGCCAAGGATCGCCTTGACCGAGTGGGAAGGGGAAAAGCTCATCGCCCCCTATGTAAGCGGTCCCCGCGCCGCTTGCGAGAGGCTTGGGGCACTTGTCCCAGCAAAGGACAGAATTGTCATGGATTTGTCACGCCTGTTAAGCCAGGGAACGGAGGAAGAACGAAACAGAACCGAATCGGCGCGACTCGGTGAGTCTGGCTTTGTTCACGGCTAGATGTGGTGGCACCCTGGGCGATTCCACACTAGAACCGGTTCTGCTGGGCGTGTCGGACCCCGAACCAGGCTCTTTCGGCCCGAAAACCGTTCAACTTGCTTAGCAGGCGGTTAATTCGAGTCGGAATCGGCCATTCCTGAAGGCAGCGTAAACGCTTGTTCTTCCGATATTTTTTCTGTCTTCACGCCGTCACACCCATGAGTCCTGGGGTTTTCAGCGCAGGCTTGAGAAAAACCCGTGTTGACGTGCCGGGATGGGACAGTGGCCACTGACACAGTCTGTCAGAACACTGGCGCATTGAAGCGCGTATCAACCACCTCGGAGTTCAATCAAATGTCCGCATTTGATCCCGCGACCCTTCCCGATCCGCTCTCGCAATATTTCGAGCGCACAGACCCTCTCGACGCGGCGGCCCTGTTTGCGCCCAACGCTTCGGTTCGAGACGAAGGCGCATGGCACCGCGGGCAGGCCGCCATCGCGCTCTGGCTGCGCAGCGTCGAAGAGCGCTATCGCCCGCGCTATCAATTGCGGCAGGTCGAAGCTGACAAGGACCGCACCATCGTCACCTTCCAGGTCTCGGGCACCTTCCCAGGTAGCCCTGCCGTGCTGCGCCAGGCCTTCACCTTCGATTCTCAACAGCGCATCGCAAGCCTCGAAACACTCTGACTGTGTCATCGCGGCACAAAGCCGTCCGGTGCATCCGGCCTGCCTTAAGGTCTGGTCCAAACCCGGAACGAACAGGGACAGAATCGGGCCGCAATCACCGCTGCCGCTTTGTTCTCCACCAGATCTGGTGGACACAAGGAGCGCAACCCACTAGGCGCGCTAACCTGCTGCTGAAAAAGCACGAATCCCGTTCACAACGGTGAATTATGGGTTAATTCCGGTCGCCTTCGGCCGTTTCCTGACAGGCGCTTAGCACGCCAGTCGGCATGGCAAGGCAGATCGTTAACCGGGAAGTCGCGCATTGCCGGGCCGCAGTCGTCGCGAAATTGTCAAAAAAGCTTTTGACCGTCCGAAATCGGGACAGGTGCCTCAGCTCTCCGCGCGGGTCAGCACCATGGAGAGATCGCCCATAGAGGTTCCGATAATCACGCGGTAGGGTATGAAATAGCCGGTCTGGCCGAGCGGCGCATACCACAGGATCATCCGGCTGGTCTGGGCCAGATAACTGGTCATCTCCGAGCTTTCGAAATGCCCCGAAATCGGCCGATAGTCGAGCGAGCAGGCTACCAGCGGTCCCTGATAGCCGGTGCGCGGCGAGGTCGCCTCGTCATTGTCCAGAAAGCCCAGCGCGATGTCGAAGCGCTCGACCCCGGTAAAGATCTTGAGCGTACGCTGGCACAGGCCCGGCTCCAGCCCGTCACCCTTGAGGATGAAGGCCGAAAGGAAATCGCCCACCCCCGTCAGATGCGCACGCTC
The DNA here is from genome assembly GCA_040218355.1 of Devosia sp. Taxonomy (GTDB): domain Bacteria; phylum Pseudomonadota; class Alphaproteobacteria; order Rhizobiales; family Devosiaceae; genus Devosia. The sequence continues at coordinate 742,362 of JAVJRP010000022.1, forward strand.
CAGCGGCACACGGTCATAGGAGTCGGTCACCGGCGGCTGCACCTGGAAGGCGCTGACATTGCGCCCCTCATAACCGACATTGGCGGTGAACACGTCGCCATTGGCACGGGTCTCCAGTGCAAAGCTCTGTGATTGCAGGCTCGTGCCAGTGGACGCTCCCGAGACCGTGGCGCTTGCCGTGCCGCTGGCCACCACGCTCCCCAGCCCCGCCACCCGCGCCGACAATTCCAGCCCGTAGCGCGCGCCATCATCATCGAGATCAATATCGACCATCGCTACATTGATCCCGCCCACCGTCACCACATAGCTGGCGCGCGCATCGACCGGTGCGGCTAGGGCGGCAGAAAGACTGAGCGGGACGAGGGCGGCAACAAGAGCAAGGGCAGTGCGGATCACGTGTGGTCTTCTCGGCTGCAAATGCCCGCGCGAGACGCTGGCCGGGCGAAACGAATCACTGTTTATCTCCAAACTGCCGTCCATACCGGGCACAAGCAAGGCACTCGCGCCGCTTTGACGGGCCTCTTTGCTTGACGGATGCCCCCCAATTCTCTAAAGACCCGCGAGATTTCATCACAATCGAGGCCCGTAGCGGGACGTCCCCGCCACGCAGGACCTTTACACAAACAGGATCGAACCAATGGCACGTCGCTGCGAACTGACCGGCAAGGGTGTTATGGTGGGCAACAATGTTTCGCACGCCCTTAACCGTACCCGCCGCCGCTTTCTCCCCAATCTGGTGAACGTCACCCTGCTTTCGGACGCCCTCAATCGTCCGGTCAAGCTGCGTATCGCCACCTCCGCTCTGCGCACCGTCGAGCATCGCGGTGGTCTGGACGCCTTCCTGCTCAAGCAGGACGACGCCGACCTCTCCCCGCTGGCTCTGGGCCTGAAGAAGGAAATCCGCGCCACCCTCGCTGGCTAAGCGATTTCCGCCTAAAATTTCCGGCCGCGTGGTGGGCAACTGCCACGCGGTCTTGTTTTGTGGTGTAGCCTAGGCGCACCCCAAGCTCCCCCGCCCCGGTCTGATGCCGGTCTGCGGAACATGATGAAGGTAGTCCAATGCTGTCTCGTTTCCTGGTGGCCATTGCCGCCATGGTGGCCGTCGTCGCCGCCTCCAATTTCCTGGTCCAGTTCCCCGTCGACGCCATGCTCGGTGGCGTCAACCTCGGTGACATCCTCACCTGGGGCGCATTCACCTATCCCGTCGCGTTCCTGGTCACCGACCTTTCCAACCGCGCCTTTGGCCCGCAGCGTGCGCGGCTCGTCGTGGTGGCCGGCTTTGCCGTGGCGGTGGTCCTCTCGATCTGGCTGGCCACCCCGCGCATCGCCGTCGCCTCGGGTTCGGCATTCCTGGTCGCCCAATTGCTCGACATCTCGATCTTCCACCGCCTGCGCAACAGCGCCTGGTGGCATGCGCCGATGTTCTCCTCGCTGGTCTCCTCGGCGCTCGACACGGCGCTGTTCTTCAGCCTCGCTATGGCTCCGGCCTTTGCCGGCATCGATGCGCTGTTCGGCATGGAGGATTCCTCGCTCGCCTTCCCCGCCCCACTGCTCGGCATCGGCCCGGAAGTCGAACTCTGGCAGTCCCTGGCTTTGGGCGATTTCCTGGTCAAGCTGGTGATGGCGGTGCTGATGCTGGCGCCCTACAAGACCATCCGCGACCTGGTGCTGCGCAAGATGCCCGTGGCGGCCTGATAGCTGACCGAAGGCCGAGCTAGTCCTGTGGCAACGCGAACTCCAGGATGAGATTGCGCTGCCAATCGTTGAAATTATTGTCCGAGCCGATGAGGATGCGCGTCTCGCCGCCAGGCGTTTCGTGCACCATCAAGCTTTCCATATTGTCGATCTCGCCGCCTTGCGCTGAGAGCAGCAATTCGCCGCTCATGACATGGCCCGGACGCACCTGATCGGCTGGCACCAACCGCAGATTCATCACGAAGGCAAACAGCGATACCCCGCGCTCCAGCACCAGCAGGTCGCCATTGGGCAGGAACTTGCAGTCCGTCGGATTGACGATCGGGCTGTTGGTATAGCCGATCGGCCCCTTGTCATTGACCCCGAGCAATTCGCCGCGATGATTGCCATCACCGTCCAGCGCCTCTTCGGTCAGCAGCAGGGTTGAGCCGGCAATGGGCGAGGCCTCCGGGGCAATGCACACCGATTCCAGGCTTTCATTGGTGCGCAGATCGCTCAGCCATTGCGGAATACCGATCTCGCGTGCCGCGCCATCCGGCCGGCCATCGGTAATGGCGAAATCGGCCACCCGCGTCAGATGCTCGAACCCCACGCGCACCGCATAGGGCTCGCCGTTCCGCCAGACCGTGTCCATACCTTCGGCATCGCGGGCGTATTGGCGCGGCAGGACCGTTCCGCCCGAATTCTGCATCGGCTCGATCGTCACCCCGATCAATCCGATCAGCCGGTCCGCCTCGTCATAGGCCAATTGCCCGGAAACGAAATTGCCCCGGTCGGACACGAAGGCAATGCGCTGGTCCGGTCCAGTGACGGTCACGCTCGACAAGCCGCCAAATGTATCGACCGGGCTTTGCAGCGTGAGGCCACCGCGAAAGATCAGCCGGTCGACTGGCTGGTCCAGCTCGACGCCCTTGAACCGGGTGACGGGCGCGGCACTGACCATCAACTCCAACGCACTGGCCGGACCGGCCAGCAACAGCAGCGCCACGGCAGTTGCGGCCCGCAGCATCATCCCCGGGCCCGCCGTCGCGTCTGGGCCGGCAGTTCCTCGTCGAACAGCGCCGCCAATTCATCGGTCAGCGCCCCGGCCAGTTCCTCGGCATCGAGCAGGGTGACGGCGCGCCGGTAATAACGGGTCACGTCATGGCCGATGCCCACCGCCACAAGCTGGATCGGCGAGCGGGTTTCGATATCCTCGATCACCTGCCGCAGATGGGCCTCGAGATAATTGCCGGCATTGACTGACTGGGTCGAGTCATCCACCGGTGCGCCATCGGAAATGACCATCATGATGCGGCGCTGCTCGGGCCGCGCCATCAAGCGCTTGCGCGCCCATTCGAGCGCTTCGCCGTCGATGTTTTCCTTCAACAGCCCCTCGCGCATCATCAGGCCCAGATTGCGCCGCGCATGGCGCCAGGGCTCGTCCGCAGCCTTGTAGATGATATGGCGAATGTCGTTGACCCGGCCCGGATTGGGCGGGCGATTGGCTTCCAGCCACGCCTCACGGCTCTTGCCGCCCTTCCAGGCGCGGGTGGTAAAGCCCAGGATCTCGACCTTTACCCCGCACCGCTCCAGCGTGCGCGCAAGAATGTCGCCGCAGATCGCCGCAATGGTGATCGGCCGGCCGCGCATCGATCCCGAATTGTCGATCAGCAGCGTCACCACGGTGTCGCGGAAATCGGTGTCGTTCTCGACCTTGAAGCTGAGCGCCTGCATCGGATCGGTGACCACGCGGGTGAGGCGCGCCGTATCGAGCAGCCCTTCCTCGAGATCGAACTGCCAGCTCCGGTTCTGCTTGGCCATCAGCCGCCGCTGCAGCTTGTTGGCCAGCCGCGCCACGGCACCGGCCAGGTTTTCGAGCTGCTTGTCCAAGAGGGCGCGCAATTGGTCGAGTTCGTCGGGCGGGCACAGCTCCGCCGCCTTGACGATCTCGTCATATTTCTGCGTGAAGACCTTGTAGTTGAACTGGTTCGAGAGCCGCTCGCCACCATCCTTGGCCGGCGGGGGCATGGGCGCATCCTCGCCCGCTTCGGCCTCGGCGTCCTCGTCGCTGTCGGCCATGTCGGCTTCCATGCCCTCGACATCGCCGCTCTCTTCGCTTTCGCCCGCCTGCTGGTCGTCCTCGCTCTCGGACTGTTCGTTCTCGCCCTCGCCCTGCTCCTGGTCCTTTTCCGACCCCTGCGCCTGCTCGGGCTGATTGTCCTCGGCCGCGTCCTCATCGCTGTCGGACGGGTCTTCCATATCGCTCTCGGCGATCAGGTTCAGGTCGCGCAACACCGCCCGCGCCGCCCGCGAGAAATCCTCCTGGCTCTCATAGGTCTCAAGCAGCTTTTCGATCGAGGTGCCGGCCTTGGCCTCGATCTCCTTGCGCCACAGATCCACCAGCGCATGGCCCGAGGGCGGCACCTCGACCCCGGCCAGTCTCTCGCGCAGCATCAGCCCCAGCGCCTCGGCCAAAGGCGCATCGCCCTTGTCGTCGACCTCGGCGAAATTGGCGCGAAACAGCCGGTCTTCCAGCATTTCGTGGATATTGCCCACCATGCCCGGCATGCGGATGCAGCCCAGCGATTCTACCCGCGCCTGTTCGAGAGCATCAAAGGCCGCCCGCGCCTGCGGGTCCATCGGCGCCCGCTTGCGATGGGAATCCGGATCATGGCTGGCCAGGCGCATAGCCATGGCATCGCCCTGCCCGCGGGCAATGGCGATATCGCGCTTGGTCGGCAGGCGCGGCAGATTGGCCAGCCGCGCCTTGTCCGAGGTCAAAAGCGGCCGGTCGGCGGTAAAGCTCACCTCAAGCTCCGGCTTGGCCCCGATGGCGCGCACTGTCGCGCCCATGGCGCTCTTGAACGCCTGGGTCTGGTCGGGCTTGTTGGCTTTGCTGCGCGGGGGTTGTGCCATGGATCAGTTGCCTTGGTGGCCGCGACCTCGTGGTTCGACAAGCTCACCATGAGGTCTACGAGACGACGCAGAATTCACAGTAGACCTCACCCTGAGCCTGTCGAAGGGCGAGGTCGTGCGCGCTGGACTAAGCCATCACCGCCAGATTGGCGGAGCTTTCCGGCAGGTCTTCGCCGAACACGCGCTGGTAGAACTCGGCCACCACCGGGCGTTCGAGCTCGTCGCATTTGTTCAGGAAAGTCAGCCGGAAGGCAAAGCCGATATCGCCACCGAAAATAACGGCATTTTCGGCCCAGGTGATGACACCGCGCGGCGACATGACCGTCGAGATATCGCCGTTGATGAAAGCCGAACGCGTCAAATCCGCCAGACGCACCATATTGGCGATCTGCTTCTTGCCAATTTCGGTCGCCGCATAGCTCTTGTTCTTGGCCAGTACGATGCCGACTTCCTTGTCATGCGGCAGATAGTTGAGCGTCGTCACGATGCTCCAGCGGTCCATCTGCCCCTGATTGATCTGCTGGGTGCCATGATAAAGGCCGGAAGTATCGCCCAGGCCAATCGTATTGGTGGTCGAGAACAGGCGGAAGGACGGGTGCGGGACGATGACGCGGTTCTGGTCGAGCAGGGTCAGCCGGCCCGACTGCTCGAGCACGCGCTGGATCACGAACATCACGTCCGGGCGGCCCGCATCATATTCGTCGAACACCAGCGCGATATTGTTCTGCACGGCCCAGGGCAGGATACCGTCGCGGAACTCGGTGATCTGCTTGCCGTCCTTAAGGACAATGGCGTCCTTGCCAACCAAGTCGATCCGGCTCACATGGCTGTCCAGGTTGACGCGCACCAATGGCCAGTTCAGCCGGGCAGCGACCTGTTCGATATGGGTGGATTTGCCGGTGCCGTGATAGCCCTGCACCATGACGCGGCGGTTATAGGCAAAGCCGGCCAGGATCGCGAGTGTAGTATTGCGATCAAACAGATAGTCCGGATCGATCGGCGGCACATGGTCGCTGCGTTCCTTGTAGCCCTTGACCACCATGTCGGTATCGATGCCGAAAAGGTCCCGAGCCTTGTACTCGGTGTCGGGCAAATTGGCGAATTCAGTCATGGTCGGGCTCTTGGAAATGCAAGGAAAAATTCTGCGAAGGCGGTGGCTCTATAGCAGCAATGTGACGACGCGGGTAGCCTCGGATCGGTGAAGCTGGGGTGCTGAAACACGCCCCACCCTTGATCCCTCCCCATAAGGCGGAGGGAGAGGAGGGACACCGGCGCCGCAGCCCTGCGCCTCCCTCCCCTTGATGGGGAGGGAATGAGGGTGGGGTGATGAAGCCGGAAACGGGCCCCCGACTTACCGCACCACGAAGCCCTGTTTCTTCAGATGGGTATAGGCCGCGATCACCGAGCGCAGGCGTTCTTCAGACGAGGCATCGCCCCCATTGACGTCCGGATGGTGCTTCTTGACCAGGTCCTTGTACGCCCGCTTGATCTCGTCGGACTTGGCATGGGCGGTAAAGCCCAGCACTTCGAGCGCTCGCCGGTCCGGCTCGTTGAGCGGTTTCACCCGCTCGGTCGCCGGGCGCCTGGACTGCTGGTAGCGATAGCGCGCGAAAACCCCGAACGGATCGCCATATTTATCGCCCGGCTTGGCCGCATTGCGCCCCGCTGCGCGGGCCGCGCCGGGATTTCCCGTGGCAAAGGTCGACCGTGATTCGGCCTTGGGCGGGGTATGCAGCGCCTCGTCCAGCTCATCGGGGCTCATGCCGGCGAAATAGTTGAACGCCTTGTTGTAGTGCCGCACATGCTCGAGGCAGAAATTGTGATACTGCCCCTCCGAACCCGCGCCCTTGGGTGCCCTGAACTCGCCGGCCGCTTCACAGCCTTCCCAGTCACACTGCACCTCGATCGGTTCGGGCTTTTCCTCCCGCCGCGGCCGAATGCGAATGTTATCGAAGAGCTTGGATTGCTGTTTCATTGTGCCTAGTTGTGTCTTCAGTCAGATAACGGAGCCGACACCATGTCCATGACGGACACGATCCACGCCAAGCTCACCGAAAAATTCGCTCCCCTCCATTTGGAGGTGATCGATGAATCCCAGTCCCACCAAGGTCATGCCGGTTGGCGCGAGGGCGGTGAAACCCATTTTCGTGTCAGAATCGCGACCCGCAATTTTGACGGGCTAAGCCGCTTAGCGCAACACCGTTCGGTGATGGACGCACTTGACGATGAATTGAAGTCCAGCGTGCATGCCCTCGCCATCGAGGTGCTGCCGACCTCCTCCATATAGTCAATCCGTCGGCGCGTCGCCACCCTCTGTTCGCGGGGTGATGCGCACTTTGGACACCCGCTGCCGGTCCCGCTCCAGCACCAGAAAGGAAAAGCCATGCGCTTCGACCTGGTGTCCCGGCTCGGGAATAAGCTTGGCCGCGTTGATGACAATGCCGGCCACGGTATTGGCGTGCTCGTCCGGCAGGTCCCAGTCAAGCAGGCGATTGATGTCGCGAATGGCGATACTGGCATCGATCACGAAGCTGCCATCCGCCTGCTTGTCGATACCGAATACGGCTTCATCGTCCGGCTCGTCATGCTCATCGGAAATGTCGCCGACGATTTCCTCGATGATATCCTCGAGCGTCACCAGCCCTTCGAGCACGCCATATTCATCCAGCACCAGCGCCATATGCGAATGGCGCTTGAGGAAGGCCGAAAGCTGCACCTGCACCGCAGTGGATTGCGGAATGAACCAGGGCTTGGTCATGATCTGCCGGATATCGACGCGTGAAGCGTCCCCATCCACCGCCATCAGCGCGCGCAGCACGTCCTTGGCGTGGATAATGCCGACAATATCGTCGGTCTCGCCCTGATAGAGCGGAATGCGGGTATAGGCGCTTTCCAGCACCGCCTTGACCAGCTCATCGGCGCTCATGGTGACGTCGAGCGCCAGCATCTGGGTGCGGTGCACCATCACATCGCTGACCACCAGGTCGCGCAGGTCCAAGAGGCCGCCCAGCATGTCGCGGTCATCCTTGACCACTTCGCCTTCCGAATGCAGCAGGTCCAGGGTGCCACGGATTTCGTCATGCCCCGAGATCGCGTTGATATTGCTCGCATCGAGCCCGAACAGCCGCAGGATTGCGTTGACGATGGCCTGCACCGCCAGGGTTACCGGCGCAAACACGATCACCACCACACGGATCACCGGCGACACAGTGAGCGCAAAACCATCCGGCCGCATCAGTGCCAGCGTCTTGGGCAGCACCTCGGAAAACACCACCACGGCCGCCGTCATGGCGATGGTGGCATAGGCAATGCCGGCCTCGCCGAACAGGGCGATCAGCACGCTCGCGGCCAGGGTCGAGGCCAGAATATTGACGATATTGTTGCCCAGAAGGATCGCCCCGATCAGCCGCTCCTTCTGGCTGGTCAGCGTTTCCACCAGCACGGCCCGCTTGTCACCGGTCCGCGCAAGCTGGTGCATCCGCGCCCGCGAGGCAGCGGTCAGCGCGGTTTCCGAGCCGGAAAAGAAAAAGCTCATGGCCAGCAGCAACAGGATGCCGGCCGAGGTCAGCCAAAGGGTGAGGCTCATTTTGTGCGCATCTCCTCCAGAAAGGCCCGGACGGCCTGCGGATCGACATTTTTCTCGATAAAAGCCTGGCCAATGCCACGGGTCAGGATAAAGGTCAGCGCGCCGCGCGACACCTTCTTGTCCTGGGCAATGGCCGCCATCAGCACATCACTGGACCCCAATTCACCCTGAATGTCGACCAGCCGCGTCGGCAGGCCAGCGGCCTGCAAATGCGCCGCCACCCGGCCGCTATCCTGCCCTGGCGCCAGCCCAAGCATGTTGGAAAAGCCATGCGCCAGTACCATGCCGATGGCAACGCCTTCGCCATGCAGCAGGCGGCTCGAATAGCCGGTGTCCTTTTCCAGCGCATGCCCGAATGTGTGCCCCAGATTGAGCAGGGCCCGAACCCCGGTTTCCTTCTCGTCTTCGATCACCACCCGCGCCTTGTGGGCGCAACAGCGGGCAACCGCCTCGCCCCGCGCCGGCCCCCCGGCAAAGATCTCGGCGCGGTTCGCTTCGAGCCATTCGAAAAATTCAGGATCGTCGATCAGCCCATATTTGACCACTTCGGCATAGCCGGAAGCGAATTGGCGCGGATCGAGCGTATCGAGCGCGGAAAGATCGGCCAGCACCAGCCTGGGTTGATGGAATGCCCCGACCAGATTCTTGCCATGCGGCGAATTGATCCCGGTCTTGCCGCCCACCGAGGAATCCACCTGCGCCAGCAGCGAAGTCGGCATCTGCACGAAATCCATGCCGCGCCGCGTCACAGCCGCCGCAAACCCCGCGAGGTCGCCAATCACCCCACCGCCCAGCGCGACCACCAGATCGCCGCGCTCCAGCTTGGCCGACAGCAGTCCCTCCACCACTTTTTCGAGCATGGCATAGCTCTTGGTGCTCTCCCCGGCCGGCAGCACTATGGTGTCATAGGACAGTCCTGCGGCTTCGAGCGAAGCAGTCAGGCGCGGCAATTGCGCTGCGGCAACCATCTCGTCGGTGACGATGCCATAGCGCCGGCCCGGGAATTTTTCCTTGAGGATCGTCCCGGCCTCGTCGATCAATTGCGGGCCGATCAGAATGTCATAGGCGCGCTCACCCAGGGCAACATGAACTGTGTGGTCGATCTGGGCCATGGGATTAAGCTTGCACTTTCTTGAAATGGTCGAGCAGGGCGACAATCACGTCCCCCGCTACATTGTCCTGCGGCACATCGCGGCTGACCACGGTCAGATCCGCTTCGGCATAGATCGGATAGCGGTCGGCAATCAGTTTTTCGAGCGTTCCCCTGGGATCAGCTGTCTTGAGCAAAGGCCGGTTGGCGCGGCGCGATACCCTTTCGAACAACAGATCGAGATCGGCCTTGAGCCAGACCGAGACGGCACCGGCCTTCACCAACGCCCTGGTGTCGGAATTGACGAAAGCCCCGCCCCCGGTGGCCAGAACTATGTCCTTTTCCTTGAGCAGCCGGGCAATCACCCGCATTTCCCCGGCGCGAAATTCGCCCTCGCCGCGCTGCTCGAAAATTTCGGGAATGCTCATTTGCGCGGCGCGTTCGATTTCCTCGTCGCTGTCGATGAACTGGCGGCCCAGGCGATTGGCAAGGCGCCGACCCACAGTGGTCTTGCCGGCCCCCATCATGCCCACCAGCACCAGCGGGCGGCCATTGAGCCGGCTGGCCAATGCCCGGGCCCGGCCCTGCCGTCCACCGCCATCCGTTCTGCTCAACTGCCGCGCCCTCCGATCATCGTCGCTATCAACCGGTCCCGGCCCGACCTGTCAAGCATACCGGGCCCCTGTTGATCGCAAGGCCCTGTTTCGGCGAAAATGGAAGGACAAGACAACCGCAACCTTTTGCCCATAGTCTTCAAGCCGTTCCGGCACGCAAGGACCCTTTATGCCTTCCCTGATCCGCCTTCTCATCACTCTGATCTTCCTGGGCGGCCTGGTCTATGCAGGCATGTTCGCCCTGGTTGCCTTTGTCGAGCCTACCCCCAAGGAAGTCAGCCAGCGCATTCCGACCCGTGAACTGCTGGGCGAAAGCGAGACCAACCGCCCCGGCGGCAATCTGCCCCAGCCCAATGTCACCTCCGAGCCCAGCACCAGCCAATGAGCGGCGGGCACCTGATCGGCAGCTTTCTTGAGATGATGAGCGCCGAGCGCGGCGCCGCGGCCAATACCATTGAAGCCTATCGGCGCGACCTCACCCATTACGCCGCTTTCGTCTCGGCGCGGCACGAGACGCTGCTGAGTGCCACGCGCGACACCGTCACCGCCTGGCTCGATGATCTCAAGACCGAAGGGCTTTCAGCCTCCTCCAGCGCCCGGCGCCTTTCGGCCATTCGCCAGTTTCACAAATTTCTCTGCGCCGACGGCATCCGCAGCGACGATCCCACCCGCATCGTCGCCAGCCCCAAATCCCGCCGCGCTCTGCCCAAGGTGCTGTCCCTCGCCGAAGTCGACCGCCTGCTGACCCTGGCCGAAACCGAAGCCAACACGCCCGCCAGCCCGCAAAAGCAGATCGCGGCACAGCGCCTCTACGTGCTGCTCGAAATGCTCTATGCCACGGGTCTGCGCGTCTCCGAACTCGTCAGCCTGAAGCGCGCCGCCGTGATGCGCGACGCCGCCTTCATCACCGTCACCGGCAAGGGCAACAAGGACCGCGTCGTGCCCATGAACGATCGCGCCCGCGATGCCGTGCGCCATTGGATCGGCACGCTTGAGCCCGGCCTTTTCCTCTTTCCTGCCAAGGGGGAGGACGGTCATCTCACCCGCCAGGTCTTCGCGCGTGACTTGAAATCCCTGGCCGCCCGCGCCGGCATTTCCACTGCCCGCGTCGCCCCGCATGTGCTGCGCCATGCCTTTGCCAGCCATTTGCTGGCCGGTGGCGCCGATCTGCGCGTGGTGCAGATGCTGCTCGGCCATGCCGATATTTCCACAACTCAGATCTACACCCATGTGCTGGACGAGAAACTGCGCAATCTGGTGGAAAGCCACCATCCGCTGGCCAATGGCTGAGTTCTGCTCACCAAATCCCAACCATTTCGCGCCCAGAGCTTGACTCGGCATTGCTCCGTCGCCACTTTCCGGCCACTTTAAGGCGCAAGAGCAGCGGGCCATGATGCATGGGCCGCAAACGAGCCTCGTGCCAGAACAATGACCCTTTTGGGCGGTGGGATGCAGTCTTATCTCGATTTTGAAAAACCGGTCGCCGATCTCGAAGCCAAGATCGCCGAACTGAAGTCGATGGCCCAGAGCGATCAGGCCGTATCGATCGACGAGGAAGTGAACCGGCTTTCCGCCCGCGCCGACGAGGCGCTGGTCGAGATCTATCGCAAGCTGACCCCCTGGCAGAAGACCCAGGTGGCGCGCCATCCGCAACGCCCGCATTTTTCCGACTATGTGCGCTCGCTGATCACCGAATGGACCCCGCTGGCCGGCGACCGCAAATTCGGCGAGGACGCTGCGTTGCAGGCCGGCTTTGGTCGTTTCAACGGCACGCCGGTGGCCATTCTCGGCCAGGAGAAGGGCAATTCCACCGAAACGCGTTTGAAGCACAATTTCGGCATGGCCAATCCCGAGGGCTACCGCAAGGCCGTCCGCATCATGGACATGGCCGATCGCTTCTCGGTTCCGGTGATTTCCTTTGTCGATACCTCCGGCGCCTATCCCGGCATCGGTGCCGAAGAACGCGGCCAGGCCGAGGCCATTGCCCGCTCCACCGAAAAAAGCCTTGAGCTGGGCGTGCCCAATATCGCCATCATCATTGGTGAAGGCGGCTCGGGTGGCGCCATCGCCATTGCCACCGCCAATCGCGTGCTGATGCTCGAAAACGCTATCTACTCGGTGATTTCACCCGAGGCCGGCGCCTCGATCCTGTTCCGCGACGCCGCCAAGGCGCAGGACATGGCCACGGCCCAGAAGATCACCGCCCAGGACCTGCTTGGCTTTGGCGTCATCGACTCCATCATCCCCGAGCCGGCCGGCGGCGCCCATCGCCACCACGGCACCATCATGGATTCGACTCGCGCCGCCCTTGGCGCCTTCCTTAAGGATTTTGCCGGCAAATCGCGCCTCGAAACCCGCGAACACCGCCGCGAGAAGTTTTTGGCGATCGGGACGAGCCTCTAGGATTCGTAGCAATCGGCGCGACTTCGGTCGCGCCCACACATCCGCGTGATCGCGCCCCGCTTCCGCCCTCCACCTGCCCATGGTAAAGGCTTCGTTCACCGCATCGGGTCATACTGCGCTAACCATTGGCCCGGTTGCGGGCTGTTCTCGTGACGGGCTGGATATCCTTGACTGCCACCTTCTTTCACCGCCTCGGCGCCATCGTCATCCTTGTTTGGCTGAGCCTGGGCCTCGCCGCCTGCTCCAATTTCGTCAAGGGCGGCGACAACCGCCACAATGTGCCGCTTGCCGGCAGCGTCGTGCAGGGCCTGCGCAATATGGGCTCATCACCCAACGAAGGCATGGTGGTGCGCATCTTCAAGGAAGAATCGGTGCTCGAAGTCTGGAAGAAGACCGGCGCGAGCGGCTACAGACTCTTCAAGACCTATGAGATCTGCGCCTATTCGGGCGATCTTGGCCCCAAGTTCAAGGAAGGCGACCGGCAGAGCCCGGAGGGTTTCTACACCATCACGCCGGGCCTGATGAATCCGCGCTCGAACTATTATCTCGCCTTCAACACCGGCTTTCCCAACAAGTTCGACCGCGCCCATGGCCGCACCGGCTCGGACCTGATGGTGCATGGCGATTGCTCCTCGCGCGGTTGCTACGCCATGACCGATGCGGGCATTGCCGAGATTTACGCCCTGGCCCGCGAAACCTTCAAGGGCGGCAATTCCAGCTTCCAGCTCCAGATCTTCCCGTTCCGCATGACCACCGCCAACATGGCCAAACATGCCACCAGCCCGCATATGGACTTCTGGAAGGACATCAAGGAAGGCCACGATTATTTCGAGCTGACCAAGTCCCCACCGGTCTGGGACGTCTGCGAGAAGCAATATATCTTCAACCCGGCCGGGTCCGGCCCGCTCGACGCCACCGGCGCCTGCCCCGCTTCGGTACAGAACCCGGCCCTGACCGCCAAGCTCAAGGCCGACGAGGCCGACTTGGCGGCCAAGGCGGAAGCTGCCCGGCTCGCCGCCGAGCGCAAGGCCGCAGAAGAGGCCGCGCTCGAAGCACGCGGCGAGGCGGTGAACAGTTTCTTCTCCGGCATCGGCGAAAATATCGGTGGGCTGTTTGGCACCGAACCCGGCGCTGAAGCAACCTCGGGCATGCCAACCCCGGCCACCCAGCGCCCTTGATCGACACGGTCCGCCGCGTCAGGATAATCTGGCGGTCAAAGTTCTGCCCCAGTTGAGGCCGACTGCGGGCCGCTAAACCATGGAAGGCCCTGATGGATCAGCCGGACAGCGCCAAACTTGGCAGTGCGCCCGAGGCCGTGGTCATCGACGAAGTGCGCCCCGCCGCGCCATCCGGACCGGCCGGCCGCAAGACCCGCACTCACGAGCCTGCAGCGCCACATCATACCCCGCGCCTGCCGGGTCTGCTTGCTTTGGGCGCCGTGCTGTTCGGCATCGCCGCCTTTGCCTTTTCCGGCTGGATTTATGGCCAGAACCGGCAGGAGATTCTGCGCCTCTCCACCGAGCTTGCCGAACTGCGCGTGAGCCTGGATCTCTATACTCGCAATGGTGGGGAAGAGGGCAGCCTGGCGGCGCTGGAAGACCGGCTCTCCGAAATCGAAGACACCATGGCCGGCACCAGCGTGCCCATGCCCGCAAATGCGACCGCCACCCCCGCTGCAAGCCCGACCAGCGCCGACCAGGACCAGGACTGCCTCCCGGTCGGCATGCGTCTTCTGGTGGCCTCGGGCGATGCCTACGCCGTCTGCGATCAGCCCGGCACGGTCGATGTCAGCGTGGTCGACAATGGCTATATCACCCTCTCCGATGGCACCTCGGTCCCCTCGGGCGGCTCCATGCCACTGCCCGGCAGCCCCTGCATGATCGCCGTCACATCGGGTGGCGATGAGGGCCTGACCGGCTACGCCGAAATCCGCGTGAGCTGCTAGACCCCGAAAATCAGCAGTGAACTGTGCTGCACCCCGGGCCCGGCCGGCCAGCCCGATGTGTTGATCCGCACCACTTCGCGCTCGAGCCGGAAAACCCTGCCAATCGTCTCGGCCATCTGCCCGACCAATGGACGGAAGCCGTCGCTGGTGAGAATGTTTGAGACCTCGACCACAAGTCTGCCGCCCGGCGCCATATGGGGCGCTATGCTGGCAAAGATCGCCTGCATATCCTCAAAATAGCTTGGCCCCCAGGGGTCGTCCTCCAGGTTCACCATGGGATAGGGCGGACTGGTATAGACCAGCGCAAAACGGGAAACATCGTGCGCCTCCAGCGCCTCGATCGGAGCCTGGATAATGCGATTGGGCGGCCACAATCTTTCGCGCACCCAATCGGCTCGCGCGGCATTGGGTTCAAAGCCGATACAATGCCGGCCCATGGCCTGTGCGGTAATCAGGCCGGTGCCCAGACCCGCAAACGGGTCCAGGATCCAGTTGCCGGGGCGCGAATAAGCGTTCAACACCAGCCGCGCCAGCTCTGCCGGTGAGCGATCATCGGCGAAGCCATCGAAATCGATGGCGTCCAGCGTTCCGTCAATGGCGATCCAATCGCTATCCAGCAGATTGGTCACCGCCCTCGCCTCAGGCGAAGGCGCCGTGGCAATGCTTGAATTTCTTGCCTGAGCCACAGGGGCAAGGCGCATTGCGCGATACGCCGACCAGCAGCTTGGGGTCGACCGGTGGCAGATCGTCACGGCTCGCCACAACATCGCCAGCCGCATCATTCTCGCCGGTCAGCGGATCGATATGGGTCTGCGTCAGCTTGGCCGGATCGGGCGCCTGCGGCGTTTCCGGCTGGCGGATCTGCAACTCGACATGGCTGATCTGGGTGGTCACCAGCTCGCGCAGATTACCCAAGAGGGCCTGGAACAGCTCATAGGCTTCCTGCTTGTATTCGTTGAGCGGATCGCGCTGGGCGATACCGCGCCAGCCCACCACCTTGGAGAGGTGGTCGAGCATCACCAGATGCTCGCGCCAGAGACCGTCGACCGATTGCAGGAGGATCGACTTTTCCACCTGCCGCATGATCGAGGGCGAATATTTCTCGGTCTTGGCGGCAATATGCGCGTCGGCCGCCTCGCGAATGCGCTGTTCCATGGTCTCGGCATCGATGCCTTCCTCGCCGGCCCATTCGGCGGCGGGAACATCGATATTGAGATAGGTCTTGGCGGCGGCGGCAAGCTGCTCGGTGTTCCACTGTTCGGGATAGGAGCGTGGCGGCATCGCCTTGGCCGAAATATTCTCCACCACATCGTGGCGCATCTCGGTGATGGTCTCGCTGACGTCCTCGGCATCCATGAATTCGAGACGCTGTTCGAAGATCACCTTGCGCTGATCGTTCATCACGTCGTCGTATTTCAGGATGTTCTTGCGGATGTCGAAATTGCGTGCTTCGACCTTGCCCTGGGCCCGCTCGATGGCCTTGGTGACCCAGGGGTGGGTGATGCTCTCGCCCTGTTCGAGCCCCAGCTTGCCCAGCATGGAATCCATCGAATCCACCGGGAAGATCCGCATCAGGTCGTCCTGGAGGCTAAGGAAGAACTTCGAGTGCCCTGGATCGCCCTGGCGGCCCGAACGACCACGCAGCTGGTTGTCGATGCGGCGGCTTTCATGCCGCTCGGTGCCGATCACCATCAGGCCGCCGGCGGCCAGCGCCTTGGCCTTGTCCTCGGCAATCTTGGCCTTGATCTGCTCGATCTTTTTCTCGCGCGCTTCGCCTTCGAGTTCACTGGCTTCGCGCTGGATGCGCATTTCCAGATTACCGCCAAGCTGAATATCGGTACCGCGACCAGCCATATTGGTAGCAATGGTAATCGCGCCCGGCAGGCCGGCGTCGGCCACGATAAAGGCCTCCTGCTCGTGATGACGGGCATTGAGCACGTTCATCTGGCCCACATTCTTCTTGCGCAGGATTTCGGCCAGCATCTCGCTCTTTTCGATCGAGGTGGTGCCCACCAGCACGGGCTGGCTGCGGTCCTGGCATTCCTTGATCAGTTCGGCGATGGCCTCGAACTTTTCCTCGGCCGTGCGATAGATCGCATCGTCCTCGTCGATCCGCTGGATCGGCAGATTGGTCGGCACCGTGGTGACGCCAAGGCTGTAGATATCGGCAAATTCCTCGGCCTCGGTCGCCGCCGTACCGGTCATGCCGGCCAGCTTGGTATAGAGGCGGAAATAGTTCTGGAAGGTGATCGAGGCCAGCGTCTGGTTTTCAGCCTGGATCTTGACCTGTTCCTTGGCTTCGAGCGCCTGGTGCAGGCCTTCCGAATAGCGGCGGCCTGGCATCATGCGGCCGGAGAACTCGTCGATGATCACCACTTCGCCGCCTTCCGGCGTGTCGCGGACGATGTAATCCTTGTCCTTGCGGAACAGCTTGTGGGCGCGCAGCGCGGAATTGGCATGGTGCACCAGCGCCACGTTCTCCACGTCATACATGGACTCGCCGCGCAGCAGCTCCGCCTCGCGCAGCGCCGCCTCGAGCTTTTCCACGCCCTGGTCGGTAAAGGTCGCGGCGCGATGCTTTTCGTCCAGTTCGTAATCGCCCTCGCCGATCACCTCGATCAGCTTGTCGATCTTCACATACAGCTCGGAACGGTCTTCCGAGGGCCCCGAAATGATCAGCGGCGTGCGCGCCTCATCGACCAGGATCGAGTCCACCTCGTCGACAATGGCAAACTCATGCCCGCGCTGCACCATCTGGGCGCGGGTATATTTCATATTGTCACGCAGATAGTCGAAGCCGAGCTCGTTATTGGTCCCATAGGTGATGTCGGCAGCGTAGGCGGCCTTGCGCTCGGCATCGGTCAGCCCATGCACGATCACGCCATAGGAAAGGCCCAGGAAATTATAGATCTGGCCCATCCAGGCCGCATCGCGCCGCACCAGATAGTCATTGACTGTCACCAGATGCGCGCCCTTGCCGGCCAGCGCATTGAGATAGAGCGGCAGCGTCGCCACCAGCGTCTTGCCTTCACCGGTCCGCATCTCGGCAATCGAGCGGTCATTCATCACCATGCCGCCGATCAGCTGCACGTCGAAATGCCGCATGCCCAGGACGCGCTTGGACGCCTCGCGCACCGTGGCAAAGGCCGGCACGATCAGATCGTCGAGCTTGGCGCCCTGTTCGAGCTGGGCCTTGAATTCGGCCGTGCGCGCCTTGAGCTCATCGTCGCTGAGCTTGGCCAGTTCCGGCTCCAGCGCATTGATCGCCGCGACCTTCCCCTGGTACCGCTTGACCTGCCTGTCTGAGGTCGTCCCGAAGAATTTTCGGGCAAGCGCAGCAAGTGCCATTGTTTTAAGGTCCTTTGTTTGTGAGCGGCGGGGCTGGTGGAGCGGGCGGCCTGCAATAAATGCGGGCGCTAGCGGGCCCCGTTTCGCCTCGTCACAACTTGGGGAACCCTTCTCGGTTCCCTCTTGCGGATTAAGCGCATGGTCCCAGCCTCGCTTTTCGGGCGCTTCTGGCGGTCCCATGCTCAATGAAAAGCGGCTGAGATGTAAGAGTGGGTGTCAGGCTTGTCAACGTATCGGAAATGGGCCACACCTTCGGCACCCGTGCGGCCAGGCGGGCGACAAGCGCCCCTCGATGACACTTGGGTGATCGCGGCCCCGTCCGGCACATTTTGGCCCCCTTGCCATGCGAGCGGGAAGCCGAAAAATTCTGACCATGCTGGCCATGCCCATTGCAGGCCCGCCAAGGAGACACGAGATTCCCATGTCCTTTACCCCCCAGCGCCTGCTGCGCGCCGCCAGCCTCGCCGTCCTTTTGACTGCCGCCCCGGCCCTTGGCGCCCTGGCGCAGGACGCCGCAGCGCCCGTCGATCCCACGGCCGTTGTGGCCACCGTTGGCGATGAGACCATCACCGAGGGCGATCTGGGCTTTGCCGCCGAGGACATGGCCCAGGAGCTCTCGCAAATGCCGCCCGAAGAGCGCCGCGCCTTCCTCGTGCGCATTCTGATCGACATGAAAGTGATGTCCGCCGCCGCCCGCGACGCCGGCATGGACCAGACCGAGATCTTCGCCCAGCGCCGTGACTATCTCGAGGAACGCGCCCTTCGCCGCGCCTATTTCGCCGAGGCCATCGCCGCTTCGGTGACTGACGAAGCCATCCAGGCCGAGTATGACGCCTTTGTCGAACAGTTCGAGCCGGTCGATGAAGTTCGCGCCAGCCACATCCTGGTCGAGAGCGAAGACGAGGCCAATAGCCTCAAGGCCGAACTCGATGGCGGCGCCGACTTTGCCACCCTGGCGCGCGAGCACTCGATCGACCCCGGTGCAGCCAATGGCGGCGATCTGGGCTTTTTCGGCCGCGGCATGATGGTGCAGCCCTTCGAGGAAGCTGCCTTTGCGCTGGAAGAAGGCGCCGTTTCCGCGCCCGTGCAGTCCCAGTTCGGCTGGCACATCATTCGTCTGGACGAAAAGCGCCAGTCCGCCCCGCCGGCCTTCGAGCAGGTGGCCCCGCAGATCCAGAACCAGCTTTTGATGCGCACCTTCACCGAACAGGTCGACGAACTGATGGCTGACGTCGAGGTGACCATTGAGGATGCCGACCTCAAGGCCAAGTTCGACGCCCAGGAAGCCGCCGAAAATGCGGCCGCCGGGGCGGCACCCGCTCAGTAATCATTTTTCCAGTCGAGTATGAAAAAGCCCGGTCATCGCACCGGACTTTTTTTTATGCTCGCGGTTGCCATTTGGCGCGGCGCCGGCCTATCCCCGATAGCCCGGCACGCCTTTGAGGATCACATCGACCACCTGCGGCACCCGGCTCATCGCCGCATCCACCTGCCCCAGCAGCAAGTGGTGCCAGGCATAGGACACCACCAGGTCGATCATCAGTTCGGCGTCCGTATCCTCGGGCACCTCGCCCCGTGCCCTGGCCCGCTCGACGATGCGCGCTGAATAGAGCTTTCTCTCGGCCTGATAGGCCTGCAGCAATTCGGCGGCATCCTTATCGGTCTGGGCTTCCGCTACCACCGCCCGATAGACCGTGCCGCACAGGCTCCCCTGCCAGAATCCCAGCAGATGATTTTCGAGAAAGCTGGTCAAATCCCCGCGCAGCGTCCCGGTATCGGGAAAACTCTTGGCGTTCTTGAACCGCTTATAGACATCCAGCATCAGCGCCGTGCGATGCGGCCACCAGCGATAGATGGTGGGCTTGCCGGCCCGCGCCCGCCGCGCCACCGCTTCGATGGAAAAGCCGGCAATGCCGTTTTCGCGCAGCAGCGCCTCGGCCGCGTCCAGGATTGCTTCCTGGCTGGCCGGATTGCGCCGCGCGCCGATAGACCGCCTGGCGGTCTCCTCATTGTCCACGCTGATGTCCGGCTCACTGCTCATGGCTCTCTATATGGCGCAAAACAGGCCATGAGAAAAGACTTGAACGAAACGGCTCGTTTCGATATATAACGAAACGTAGCGTTTCGATTGGAGTTCATCCATGTCCCTCCCCGCCCGTCTCCGCCTCACCCTGTTGATGACCCTGGCCGTTTATCCGGTGGTGACCCTTTATCTCTATGTGCTGATGCCCCTGACCAATGGCTGGGACATCTGGCAGCGCAGCCTGATCCTGGTGCCGATGATGTCGGCCACCATCGTCCTCGCCGTCGTGCCCTTTATCAACAAGCGCTTTTCCGCCTTCATAGCCGGTCGCAGGCCAACTGCGGCTTGATCCTGTTAGTGAATTGACGGGGTTTTTGCCCGCCCCGTCACCCGCCAATTTGGAACTTCATCCTCTCCCATGTTTTACTTCCCCCAGACGGGACAAGAGGGGGCAGCCATGTTCAAGAGCTTCGTGATCAATCCACCGGTGTTTTTCGGATCGGTGATCATCATCGCCATTTTTCTCGCCATCGGCGTGATCTTCCCCGCCAGCGCCGGCTCCTTCTTCAGCGCCCTTCAGTCATCCATCCTCACCAGCTTCGGCTGGCTCTACCTGCTCTCGGTCGGCATTTTCCTGGTGGCAGTCCTCTTGTTCTGCCTGGGCCGCTATGGACGCCTCAAGCTCGGTCCGGATGATTCCACCCCCGATTTCAAGTTCACCTCATGGATCGCCATGCTCTTTGCCGCCGGCATGGGCATCGGCCTGATGTTCTATGCGGTGGGCGAACCCATGACCCATTTCATGGCCCCACCCACGGCCGAACCGCGCACCATTGAGGCGATGCGCGAAGCCATGAGCGTCACCTTCTTCCATTGGGGCATTCATGCCTGGGCCATTTATGCCGTGGTCGGCCTGTCGCTGGCCTATTTCGGCTATCGCTACAATCTGCCGCTGACCATCCGCTCGGGTCTCTACCCGCTGCTCAAGGAACGCATCA
Organism: Devosia sp.; assembly: GCA_040218355.1. Taxonomy (GTDB): domain Bacteria; phylum Pseudomonadota; class Alphaproteobacteria; order Rhizobiales; family Devosiaceae; genus Devosia. Next base: position 762,962 of record JAVJRP010000022.1, read on the forward strand.
ACGGCCCCATCGGCCATGCCGTGGACATCTTCGCCATTGTCGGCACCATGTTCGGCATTGCCACCTCGCTGGGTCTGGGCGTCTCCCAGATCAATGCGGGCCTGAACTATCTGCTCGGCGTGCCGATCGGGCCCGCGGTGCAGATTCCGCTCATTGCCGTCATCACGGCACTGGCCACCGTATCGGTGGTCACCGGGCTGGATAAGGGCGTGCGCATTCTCTCCGAGACCAATCTGGTCGTCGCAATCCTGTTGATGTTCTTCGTGCTGTTTGTCGGCCCCACCGCCGATCTGTTCCGCGATTTCGTGCAAAATCTCGGGCTCTATCTCGACACCCTGGTGCTGCGCACCTTCAACATCTACGCCTATGAACCCACCCCGTGGGTCGATGGCTGGACCCTGTTCTACTGGGCCTGGTGGATTTCCTGGTCGCCCTTTGTCGGCATGTTCATTGCCCGCATCTCGCGCGGCCGCACCGTACGCGAATTCATCACCGCCGTGCTGTTCATCCCCGCCGGTTTCACCTTTTTCTGGATGACCGTGTTCGGCAATACCGGCATCTTCATCGATACCGGCGTCGCGGCAGGTGAACTGGGCACAGCCATCGCCAACGATGTGTCGGTGGGCCTGTTCCAGTTCTTCACCTATCTGCCCTTCCCGGCGATCACCTCGACTTTGGCGATCCTGCTGGTGGCGATCTTCTTCATCACCTCCTCGGACTCCGGCTCGCTGGTGGTCGATTCCATTGCAGCGGGCGGGGAAACCGCCACCACCACCGGCCAGCGCGTCTTCTGGTGCGTCATGGAAGGCGTGGTTGCCTCCAGCCTCTTGCTGGCCGGGGGCCTGGGCGCCCTGCAGTCGGCCACCATTGCCAGCGCCCTGCCCTTCACCTTCGTCATGCTGGCACTGGTCTGGGCGCTGTTCATCGGCATGCGCGCCGACCTGGCCCAGCAGGATGCCCACGCCACGCCTGCCTTCGCCCCGGCCCAGCCGGCCTCCGGCGTCACCTGGCAGCGGCGCCTGGGGCTCATGCTGCGCGCACCGGCCGAGCGGGAAGTCACTCAATTCCTGGAAAAGGAAGTCCGCCCGGCCATGACCCAGGTTGCTGGCGAGCTCACCGAGCGCGGCCGGGCTGCCGAAGTGGTCGATGAAGAGGGCGGCGCCATCGCCCTGCGCGCACCCGCCGAAGGCATGCGCGACTTCGTCTATGGGGTAAGCCTGGCCAGCCAGCCCATGCCGATCCTTGCCCCGCTTGGTGGCCGCAAGCCCGATTTGCGCTACGAAGCCCGCACCTACTTCTCCAGCGGCGGCAAGGGCTACGACATCATGGGCATGCATCGCGACCAGATCATCGCCGACATCCTGGTGCAGTTCGAACGCTATCTGCACCTGACCCATTCGACGGAATCGCAGATCCTGCATGCGGCGCCGGAACATCCCAGCGGGACGTAACGGGCCCGCGGGACTTTCCGCCCCACCTGTTTCAAACGCGATGCGCTCCTCCCCCAATCAGGGGGAGGCTGGGTGGGGGTATCCACTAATCGAGGACCATCTGTCCGGTGGCTCAGCGTGCCTTGCGCCTGCCGCGGCTTTGGGGCACACCCTTGTCAGCTCATTGCTCTGCTTAAGGTTTCTGTCCATGGCTGCCCTCCCGGTTTCCCCCCTCGCCCCCAAATCCTATCCGGACCTGCCTGCAATCGCGGGCGTGCGCTTTGCCACGGCCGAGGCCGGCATCAAATACAAGAACCGCACCGATGTGCTGCTGATGGCCTTTGATGAGGGCACCGTCGCCGCCGGCGTCCTCACCCGCTCCAAATGCTCTTCGGCCGCCGTCGACTGGTGCCGCACCAATCTGCCGGGCGGCAAGGCGCGTGGCCTGGTGGTCAATTCGGGCAATGCCAATGCCTTTACCGGGATCAAGGGCAAGGATTCCGTGCAGCAGACCGCCGACATTGCCGCCAAGGCGCTGGGCTGTTCGACCGACGAGATTTTCCTCGCCTCCACCGGGGTGATCGGGGAACCGCTCGACGCCTCCAAATTTGCCGGCGTGCTCGACGAAACCGCCACCCGCATGGCCGCGACCCCGTGGATTGATCCGGCCAAAGCGATCATGACCACCGACACCTATCCCAAGCTCTCCGGCGCCGTGCTCGAGATCGACGGGGTCGAGGTCAGGATCAACGGCATCGCCAAGGGCTCGGGCATGATCGCGCCGGACATGGCCACCATGCTCAGCTTCGTGGTCACCGACATGCCCATTGCTGCCGATGCGCTCCAGGCCCTGCTGGTCAGGCACAACCAGACCAGCTTCAATGCCATCACCGTCGATAGCGACACCTCGACCTCCGACACGCTGCTGGCCTTTGCCACCGGCAAGGCCAGTGTTGAGCCCATTTTGAGCCTCGAAGATCCGCGTGCCGAAATCTTCGGCCAGGCTCTGTCCGACGTCCTGTTCGAACTCGCCATCCATGTGGTCCGCGACGGCGAAGGCGCCACCAAGCAGGTCTCTGTGCATGTCGAAGGCGCGGCTTCCGATGAAAGCGCCTTCCGCATCGCCAAAGCCATTGCCGACTCGCCCCTGGTCAAAACCGCCATTGCCGGCGAGGACGCCAATTGGGGCCGCGTGGTCATGGCCGTGGGCAAGGCGGGCGAACCGGCCGACCGCGACAAGCTCGCCATCCGCTTCGGCGATCTGGTCGTGGCCCGCAATGGCGAGCGCGCCACCGGCTATGACGAGACTGCGACCAGCGCCTATATGAAGGGCGAAGAGCTTGAGCTGACCGTGTCACTCGGCCTCGGCGCCGGTGCGGCCACGGTCTATACCTGCGACCTCACGCACGGCTACATCACCATCAATGGCGACTACCGGAGCTAATTCTTCTCCCTCTCGGGGAGAAGGTGGCGCGTAGCGACGGATGAGGGGCGCTTGAACAATGGCCCAAATACCGAGTGTTGAAACCTTCGAGCGGGCCGGGCTGCTCGCCTGGCCCGGAATTGATGTGGAATGGGACGGCGCTTGGGTGCGCCGCGCCGCCAATGGCTACACCAAGCGCGCCAATTCCCTGCAATGCTTCGATCCGGCAGATGGCGTCCAAGCCGATAGACGCCTGGCAGAGGCGGTTGACTGGTTCACCCGGCGCGACCTGCCCCCGGTCGTCCGTACCACCCCGCTCGAAAGCCCCGCGCTGACCGCGGCTCTTGATGCCGCCAACTGGCGCCGCACCGACCGCAGCCATCTCTACGCCATGCCGCTCACCCCCCAGCAGCCCGACCCTGCCGGCACCATTCTCGATCTCGCCGACCCGCTGTTTCTCGCCGCGCAACGCAATCTGCAGCACTACCAGCCCGACCAGATGCACAAGCTGCAGGCACTCCTTGCCAGCATGACCGTCCCGGCCTGCGGTATTGTCATTGAGCGAGAGGGCGATGTCGTCGCCTCGGGCCTGATGGCCATTGCGAACGGCATCGTCATTACCGGCAATGTCATCACCGACCCGGCGCGCCGCCGCCAGGGTCTGGCCGCCGCCATGATGTGCACTGGCCTGGCCTGGGCGCATGACCAGGGCGCCACCATCGCCGCGCTCAATGTGCAGGCCGACAATCCCCCCGCCAAGGCGCTCTATGCGTCCCTCGGCTTCACCCACCAATACGATTATTCATACCGCATTCCCGGAGGCCCCGCGTGACCGATAAACCCCTGCTGCTCGTGGTCGCCTGTGCCCTGGTGGATGCCGACCGCCGGGTGCTGATCGCCCAGCGCCCCGAGGGTAAGGCCATGGCCGGCTTGTGGGAATTTCCCGGCGGCAAGGTCGAACCGGGCGAAACTCCAGAAGCCGCGCTGATCCGCGAACTGGCCGAAGAGCTGGAGATCGAAACCAAACAGGCATGCCTGGCGCCGCTCTCCTTTGCCAGCCATTCCTATGAGAAGATGCATCTGCTCATGCCGCTCTATGTCTGCCGCAAATGGCAGGGCACGCCGCGCACCGCCGAGCACAAGGCACTCAAATGGGTCCGCCCGCAGGCACTGCGCGATTATCCCATGCCCCCGGCCGACGAGCCCTTGATCGCCGCTCTTTGCGATCTGCTTTAGCCGCGAGTTTCCCGCAGATGGATTGCCCGGCGTGCGGCGCTCAGGGCCGCGCCACGACCTTGTAGCGCTGTCCCGGCACCAGTGGATCGCCGGGATAGAGATCGTTGATGATGTAGAACAGCTCGCGCGCATTGCCGATATTGGCCATCTGTCCGGCCAGCCGGTCTGCCGTGTCGCCTGCCCGGGCGGTGACCAGTTTGATCGCCAGCCGCCGGATCTGGCTGAGATCGGATGCATCGGTGCGCCGGAAGCTTTCCAGCGTCGCCTGCGCTCCCTGGGCAAAGCGCTGGCTGTCGCTCTTGGCGGCAAAGATGAAGCGATAGACTTCGCCATCGAGCCGCATCACCGCCACGCGGAAGAACCATTGATCGGTCTGGGCCAGCCCCGAGGCCATTTCAATGCCATTGTGCTCGCTGGCCGTCACCGTCTCGGCCTTCAGCCCGGCAATCCAGCCCGACTTCAGATAATCGGTCAGCGACATGCTCGGCTGCACCTGCGCACTGTCAAAGCGCACCGCTTCGCCATCTCCCGCCACTCCGACCACGGCACTCTGCGAGGTCTGCAGGCTGTAACCCTGCGGCACGGTGAAGGTGAACTTGCTGGCCGGATGAATGAAGCGCTGCCCAACGATCGAGCCCTGCGCCGGACTGTCCCCGAAGCTGAGCCCGGAAATGGCCGAGAGATAGCCCTCGCGGTCGGACTCCCCGACCCCCGTGGCGCCGAACATCGCCCGGGCGGTGTTCATCGCCGTCTCGATCCGGGCCGGGGTCGAAGGATGTGAGGACAGGAACCCGTCGCTGCCACTTGCTGCGCCGGCGGAGAAAGCCGCAAACCGGCTCATCACCCCCAGGAAGCGGGCCGCCGCCTGCGGGTCATATCCCGCCTTGCCGGCAAATTTGATGCCTTCCTTGTCCGCATCCAGCTCCTGGCTCCGGCTGAAGGCCGCAAGCTCTTCGCGGGTGCGATTGGCGCTGGCATCGGTCGAGGTATCGCCCCCGAAAATGCCGGTAATCACCCGATCGACAATCTGGGTCTGGCGCGTCCGATCGGTTCGTGCCCGCGCATGGCGCAGGGTCACATGGGCAATTTCATGCGCCAGCACCGCCGCCAGTTCGCTGGTGTCGGACGCCAGCGCCAGAATGCCGCGTGTTACATAGATATAACCGCCAGGCAAAGCGAAGGCATTGACCTCGGAGGTGTCGAGGATGGTCACCTGATACTTCGCATTGGGCTGGTTGGCCGCCGCCAGCAGCCGGCCGACAATGCGTGCCACCATGATTTCGGCCGGTCGATCCTCATAGACCCCACCATAGGCCGAAACGATGCGCGGGTGTTCGCGCAGGCCCAGCACCGAATCGTCAGGATCGGTTCCCTCGGGCACCACAGTCGGGGCCGGATTGTCACCCGTGCGCGCCACATTGACGCCCGAACCAACCAGCGACGAACAGGCCGTCAGCGCCACAAGGCTGATGGCCAGCACCCCCATTCGCACAAAACTGCTACCCATTCGCGCGGACTTCACCTCGCCAGAACCTCGATCTGCTCGGGATGGGTGACCTCGATGCGTGGACCATCCCGGGTGTCCACCCATCCACGCACGCGAATCAACGTCCCATCCAGGCTCAGCGGATCCAGACCATCGCGTTCGAACAGTCTGAGCGCCGGCGCCTCGATGACAATTGTGAAGTCTTCCTTCCAGATCCGGCCGAAATTGAGATAGACCCGGGAGCCGCTGCGGTCCGCCAGCAAGACCCGGCCTTCCACCAATTCATAATTGCCCGCCAGTTCCGCCAGTTCGGCCGGACGATCCGCCGTCCGAACGCTGTAATAGGGATCGGCCCAGATGCCAAGCCGCTCGGCCCGGGCCTGGGCCTCACCCGCAAAGAGTTGATCGAGGCATTCCCGGTTGTCCGGAAAGGAATAGACCCGCGCCAGCCCGGCTCTGACCATGTGCAACTGGGCCCAGACCGGCGCCTCCGCCCCATCGGTCAGGAACAGATGCGCCAGGGCGCGCTCGTAGCGGTCCACCTCTTCGCCGCCATAGCCCAGTTGCACCGGCCGGTTCAGCACCAGCGCTTCGAGAGCGCTCTTGGCCTCCGGTGCGAGTGGCCAGGTGGGAAACCCGTCGCGCCCCAATGGCAGTTTGGGCGCCTGGGTGCCGATCAACCGCACGACCAGCCCCGAATCAAGCACCACCGTATCCCCGTCCGTGACCGCGGCCACGACCCCGCCATTGACCAGGCGCAAAGCCTCGCAAGCCTGCGCAGAGGCTGGTCCCAGGCCGGCCAGCATGGCGGCAGTCACGGATAGAATAGCGGTGCGGCGCAAGCAGTCGGCCCCTTGAAACGTCACGTTCACCATGCACCCAAATGCGGCAAAAAAAGATTAGCCCGTCCCGACATGCTTCGACCAGTGCTCAATCTGCTGGTCCCCATTGCCATTATGTGCGCCCAGCGCCAATCTGGGGCAATGGGAGGCCCTGATGAGCGCGACGGGAACAATTCGGACAGGCACGGCAGGATGGGTCTTCGCCCCATGGCGCGGCACTTTCTTTCCCAAAGGCCTGGTGCAGAAAAAAGAGCTGGCCTACGCCGCCGACCGCCTCACCAGCATCGAAATCAACGCCACTTTCCGCGCCAACCAGAAACCGGCCAGCTTTGCCCGATGGGCCAACGAAACACCCCAGGGCTTCCAGTTCTCGGTCAAGGGTCCGCAATTGGTGACCCATATCAAGCGCCTGAAGAATTGCGCCGAACCGCTCGCCAATTTCTTTGCCTCTGGACCACTGGCGCTGGGCGACCGGCTTGGCCCCTTTGTCTGGCAATTGCCCCCTAATCTCGCCTTTGACCCGGAGAGCTTTGCGGCCTTTCTGCAGATTTTGCCCAAAGATATCGAAAGCTATCTGGCCCTGGCGCAAAAAGCCGATCCGGCGCGGGTCGAACCCTTTCTCGACACGGCCGGCGTTGGCCCCATTCGCCACGCCGTCGAGCCACGACACCAAAGCTTTGATGCGCCCGAGGCCAACGCCCTTCTGGCGCAGCACAATATCGCCCGCGTGATCGCCGACACCACGGAAAGTCCAGCGCGCGCGCTGACCGCCGATTTCGCCTATTGCCGCCTGCAGGGCCCGGCGCGTCCCGACGCCACCGGCTACAGCGATGCCGACATCGCCGATTGGGCCGACACCATGGGGCAGTGGCGCGATGCCGGTCGGGACGTCTATGCCTATTTTGTCCACGAGGACAAACTGCATGCCCCTGCCAATGCCATCGCCCTGCGCCAGGCTCTCGGCATTTCCCGGCCCGGCGATTGATCACGAGCCCGTTTGGCTCTGGCCAAGGCCACAATCGCCCTCTATTGGCCTAGCCAACACAGCGTCACACCGAGTTTCTTGCCATGACTTTTTCGCGCCCCCTCGACAAGATTGCCGCCGGCCTTGCCTTCGTCCTGGGCCTCGTCACCATTCTGGGGGCTCTGGGTTCGCAATTCATCGGCGGCCTGCAACCCTGCGAACTCTGCCTTGAACAGCGCCTGCCCTATTATTGGGGCCTGCCGCTCCTGGCGCTGATCCTCATCCTGTGGAACCGCCTGCCTCTGACCGTCTGGTATGTCGCCATGGCCATTGTTGCGGCGCTATTTGCCTGGGGCGCCTATTTGGGCGGTTTCCATTCCGGCGTGGAATGGGGCTTCTGGCCCGGCCCGACCGCCTGCACCGGCGTCGGCAATGACCTGTCGATGGACATGCTCAACGATTTGCAACCGGTCATCGGCTGCGACGTGGTGCAGTTCCGTTTCCTGGGCATTTCGCTGGCCGGCTACAACGCGCTGATCTCGGCGGCAGTCGTTGGCTTGCTCCTAATGGCAATGGCGTTTCAATTCCGTCGCCGGCGCTAATCGTCGAGAGCGTTGCCCAGGTCCAGCCATGCGGACACGACACGTACGATCCTGAGGTCCTGCCCGGAAATCGTGTAGATGATTGAATAGTGCTGGAAGGGGCGCCGACGATATTGCTGGTCAATGTAACCTGGGATCACCGGATAACGTTGGGGATGCTGCTCCAACGCTTCGCAAACCCTGACCAGTTCGGCCACAAAGCTTTCGGCTCGGCGCGGACTGTCTTCGGCAATGAACCGGGCAATGCCGACTAGATCCTGCTGGGCCTTGGTCGAGAACCGGACCCGCATCAAGATGCCTTCTTGGTCACCTCAGCGATGGCTTTTCGCATTTCCGCAAAAACCTCTTCAGCGGGCACGGTCCTGCCCGCATCAATATCGGCCTGCCCTTCCGCCAACATCGCGTCCAGTTCCCGCAGCCGCGCCTCGCGCTCCTGCACCAGGCGCACGCCTTCACGCAAAACCTCGCTCTTGGAATTGTAGCGCCCGTTCTCCACCAGATCGGTCACGACCTTTTCGAGCACTTCACCCAGATCAGCACTGATCGCCATCTCGAACCTCATTCGCAGCACGAACCAATAATAGTTATTGGACGCGGCGACAGCAAGGCAGGGAATACAGGCTTTTGCCCCGCCCCTTAAGGCTCGAGCTCGATATCCCAGTACAGATAGTCCAGCCAGCTCTGGTGCAAATGGTTGGGCGGGAAGGCCCGGCCATTATTGTGCAGGTCATGCACAGTGGGCGCATAGGGCGCCTGGTGCGGGAACATCTTGATTTCTTTGGGCAGCCGATTGGCCTTGCGCAGATTGCACGGGGCACAGGCCGCCACGACATTCTCCCAAGTCGTCAGCCCGCCCTTGGAGCGCGGAATGACATGGTCGAAAGTCAGGTCATGCGTGCTGCCGCAATATTGGCACTGGAAGCGGTCCCGCAGGAACACGTTGAAACGCGTGAACGCCGGATGCCGCGCCGGCTTGATATAATCGCGCAGCGACACGACGCTGGGCAGCCGCATTTCGAAGCTGGGGGAATGAATGACGGTGTCATAGTGGGACACGATATTCACGCGATCCAGGCACACCGCCTTGATCGCATCCTGCCAGGACCACAAAGACAGTGGATAGTAGCTGAGCGGCCGGAAGTCGGCGTTCAGTACAAGGGCGGGACAAGCCTCAGGCGACACATGGATAGTCACTTGAGTCTCCCGAAGCGGGAATCGCGTAAGTCCATAGCCCTCTTATACTAAGCCCTTTGTGTCGGGCGTGTGAAGCGGGAACACGAAGCTTATTTTTTGCTGACCCGCGTAATGAAATCGGTCGCAAACCCCAGGCCATCCGGGGCAATGCCGTGCCCCACGCCCCGGCTGACATGATAGCTGACCTCAAAGCCGGCATCGGCGAGCACGGTATTGGCCTCGGCGCTGAGATTGGGATCGACCACGTCATCGGAATCGCCATGCACCAGGCCCACCGGCGGCTGCGCCAATGTGCCATTGCCAAAACCCTCGGGCGGCAGATAGGCGCCGGAGAACCCGATGATCCCCATCAATTGCCGGCTCTTGGGCAGGGCCGTGCCAACATGCAGCGCCATCATGGCGCCCTGGCTGAACCCGCCCAGAATGGTGCGCTCCGGCGCAATACCGGTCTGGGTCCACAGATCGGTGAGGAATTCCTCCACCACCGGCCGGGCCGCCAGCACCCCGGTCTGCCGGCTGGCGAGCCGGTCGCCGGTCCAGTCGATGGCAAACCACTGAAAGCCGCCCATTTCGGTGCCAATCGGCGCATGTGGCGCCACGAACATCGCCCCCGGCAGCACGCTTTGCCAATGCGGCGCCAGCCCGATCAGGTCATTGCCGTCGCTGCCATAGCCATGCAGCAGCACCACGGCACAATCGGGGGCTCCGCCATTGGCGGGTGCGAGCATGGGGCCGGACAGCTTGATCATAAAAGGCTCGAATCCCTGTTCTTGAGCGCGGCAAAATAACGCCAGAACAACAGCGCCGCAGCCGAGCGGTGCGGCGAGTAGTCCTGCGCCAGCCCGATCATCTCCTTGATGGTTGGCCGGGCGTCAAGCCCAAGACCGTGATGGGCCGCCTTGAGCAGGGCCAGATCACCGGCCGGAAAGATGTCGGGATGCGCCGCGCAGAACAGCAGATAGACTTCCGCCGTCCAGGGCCCGATCCCCTTGAGCGCCACCAGCCGCGCCGTCGCCTCCTCGGCTGGCAACGTATCGATATGGGCGAGATCCAGTTCGCCACCGACGATGGCCTCGGCCACCACCCGCAGCGCCACATATTTTCCGCGCGAGAAACCTGTCGCCCGCACGGCCTCTTCGCTCAGCCCCAGATAGCTGTCCGCCGCCAGCGCGCCCGGCAGGCATTCATAGCGGCCCCAGATCGCCGCCGCGCTCGCCACCGACAATTGCTGGCCACAGATCACCTTGGCCATGCCGGCAAAGCCCTTGGGATTGACCCGCGGCAACACCACCCCGACCGCCTCGCGCATCGGCTGCAGCACCGGCACGCGCGCCATCAGAGCATCGAGATGCCAGGCAACGCCCTCGGGCGTATCAATTCTCGGTTGCGCAATCGGGCTCACCAATGTCCTGCCTTTCAGTCAGACGTCCAGGGAAGGGACCGGCAGAGATGAGCATTTCGGTTCACACCGCAACCCGGTTTTACCCGCCTCTCACGCCAGCACGAGGGCCAGGATCGCCAACACGGCCGGGAGGGTCTGGATGAACAGGATCTTCCGGCTCGCCGTCGCTGCGCCATAGAGCCCCGCCACCGCCACGCAGGCGAGGAAGAAGAGCTTGATCTGCCAGGCCACCGCCGGATCGGGATGCACCAGCCCCCAGACCAGCCCGGCAACCAGAAAGCCATTATAGAGCCCCTGATTGGCCGCCAGCACCTTCGTCTCGCGGGCGAACTCAGGCGTCAGCCCGAATGCCTTCTGACCCCGCGGCGTTGTCCACCAGACCATTTCGAGCAGCACGATATAAACATGGATCAGGGCCACCAGCCCGACCAGCACCATGGCCACAATTGCCATTTCCCAATCTCCTATCCGTTGAGCTTTGCCAGCAGCTTTTCCATCCGCTCGCGCTTGGCGCGCTGCGTGATCCCGTTCAGGCGATTGCGAACAATGTCGATCAGCCCTGGCTTTTCGGCCGGTGTCACGACCGCTGCAGTTTGCTCGGCATAAGTTGGAAACTGGTTTGGCGCCGCGTCCTTGAGCCGCTCGACCAGGATCGGCACCGCCTTTTCGGCATAGCCCGACCGCGCCAGCTTGGTCAGCAGCGAAGTGCAGCGATCCTTGGCGATCACCGAGCCCCGGTCCGCCGCCGCAATGATGTTTGGCAACTCGGCCGCAATTTCGTCCGCGCGGAGTTCGGCAACGCTGTCCAGCGCCTGCATGGCGCCCCAGACCTGCCGGTTGGTGCGGCTGCCCAGCGCCTCGAGAAACACCGGGCAATGCCCGCCGATCAGCGCCGGATCGCGCGCGCCGATTTCATAGAGCACCTTCATCGCGTCATTGCGCTGCCGCGTGGTGCCCGCGCGCACCAGTTCCACAAGCTCTCCCACCGCTGCCTTATCCTTGCGCGCGGCAATCTCCTCGGCCAGCGCAATATTGGGCGCCTCGTCGCGGCGCTCCATGGCCCCCGACAGGCGTTCGGCAATACTGGGTTGATTGGCCATCACGCCTCCACAGCCACATCGAGCGCCAGTTCGACCATGTCCTTCAATGACGTCTGGCGCGCTTCGGCGTCGATTTCCTCATGGGTGATCAGGCAGTCGGTCATCGTGCAGATGGTCAGCGCCTTGACCCCGAACCGCGCCGCCAGCGTATAGAGCGCCGCCGCTTCCATCTCGACCCCGATCACCCCATGCTCGGGCAGCTTGTCGTAACCGGCCATGCCATCGGCATGATAGAAGATGTCCGAGGACAGCATATTGCCCGCATGGTAGCGCAGCCCCTTGGCGTCGGCCTTGTCGGCCGCCGAGCGCAACAGGCCGAAATCGGCGATCGGCGCATAATTATAGGGCCCGAACCGCCCCTTGACGATCGAACTATCCGTCGAAGCCCCCTGCGCCAGGATCACGTCGCGCACCTTCACCTTCGCATTCAGCCCCCCACAGGTGCCCACCCGAAGCAGCGACTTGACGCCATAGACATTGATCAGCTCATGCACATAGATCGCCAGCGACGGCTGGCCCATGCCGCTGGCCTGCACCGAAACCGGCTTGCCCTTCCAGGTGCCGGTATAGCCAAGGCAATTGCGCACCGAATTGACCTGTTTCGGCGCCTCAAAAAACGTCTCGGCAATCCATTTGGCGCGCAAGGGATCACCGGGCAGCAACACCGCTTCGGCATAGTCGCCCGGCTTGGCGTGATTGTGCGGTGTGGTCATGGCGCTTGTCCCGTTTTGTCCGTTTGGTCAAATCATTGCCACCCGGCCGCTCTCTTGACAACCTCGGCCCAGGGAACACTTCTCCCGTCCCCGCATTTGCCCTTTCATGCAACAACAGCGTCGGCCCATCATGCCCGAGAAGATCGAAGCCAAGGTCACCCACCGCTTTCCCTTTCCGCCCGAGCGCGTCTATGCGGCCTTCACCGACCCCGCTCTGGCCCGCCTCTGGCAGGAAGCCTGGCTCAACCATCATGGTGGCGACGGCGAGATCACCTTGTTCAGCTATGACCCGCAAGTGGGCGGCCACTATCGCGTGGAAGGGTTACGCGATGGGCAGGCCTCGCAGAGCTGGGGGCGTTTTCTCGACCTCGAACGCCCAACCAAAATCAGCTACAGCTTCATTGTCGATCCTGCCGAGGAGGACGACCCGTCCGTCGTCACCCTCATCATCGAGCCTGAACCCGATGGCAATGGCGCCATCGTCACGCTCTACAACGAGATGGATGCCGAATGGGCCGATTGGCTGCCCCAGACCGAGCGGGCCTGGCTCAACATGCTCGCTGCCATCGACACCATCCTGCGCCTCAACGCTTGACGCAGGGCCCCGCCGGCCTCATGAACACCACCGTTCCGAACTGGAGGCATGACCATGGTCGCAAAGATCTTCATCGATGGCGAAGCCGGCACCACCGGCCTGCAGATCCGCGAGCGCCTGGCGAGCCGGCGCGACCTCGAAGTCATCTCCATTGCTCATGACAAGCGCAAGGACCTCCAAGAGCGCAAGCGCCTGCTCAATGCGGCGGACGTCGCCATCCTCTGCCTGCCCGACGAGGCGGCCAGGGAAAGCGTCCGGCTGATCGAAAACGACACCACCCGCGTCATCGACGCCTCGACCGCCCATCGCGTGGCCGAGGGCTGGGCCTATGGCTTTGCCGAAATGGCCCCCGACCAGACCGACGAGATCGCCAAGGCGCGTTATGTCGCCAATCCCGGCTGCTGGCCGCAGGGCCTGATTGCCGCCGCCCGCCCGCTGGTCGAGGCGCGCCTGCTGCCCACCGATTTTCCGCTCACCTATCACGGTGTCTCGGGCTATTCCGGCGGCGGCCGGCAGATGATCGAGGATTATGAGGCCCAGGGCGACAAGGCCAGCCGGTACATGCCCTATGCCCTGACCTTCCAGCACAAGCACCTGCCCGAAATGGCCCACTATGCCAAGCTCGGCCGCGCGCCGCTATTCGAGCCGGTCGTGGGCAATTTCGCGCAGGGCATGTCGACGTCGCTGCCCATTCACACCGACATGTCGGCCGAAATTCCCACCGGCAAGGATCTGCACGCAGCCCTGAGCGACTATTACGCCGCCATCCCCGACAGCTTCGTCCAGGTGGCGCCCTACGACCCGGCCCTGGGCAAGACCGCCGCGCTCGACCCCCAGGCCCATAACGGCACCAATACGCTCACCCTCTTTGTCTTTGCCAATGATGCGCTCAATCAGGCCGTGATCTGCGCCGTCTATGACAATCTGGGCAAAGGCGCCTCCGGCGCGGCCGTCCAGAACCTCAACATCATGCTCGGTGTCGGCGCCCGCGAAAGCCTGGCGGCCTGATCCGAGGAACAGCCGGACCGGACATCCGATCCGGTCGCTGCCCCGAATCCAGGCCCCGAGCGTTCACGATGGCAACTTTGGTTTCGCCAATGCAACTGCTAGGCTTTGCCCCGTGTTGAAGCCCATGCATGCAATTTCGAGGAGAGCACGATGAAGCGCACCGCCACCGCCAACTGGACGAAGTCATTGACCGAGGGGTCGGGCACTCTGGATACCCTGAGCGGCGCGCTCCAGGCGCTGCCCTATACCCATAAGGGGCGCTTCGTCGATGAAAGCGGCCAGTCAGGCACCAACCCGGAAGAACTGATCGCGGCGGCCCATTCGGGCTGCTTTGCCATGCAACTGGCCCATTTTCTCGCCGAAAACGGCACCCCCGCCACCAATCTCAAGGTCGAGGCGGCAGTCACCCTCGTCCCCGGCACCGGCATCACCGGCAGCGCGCTGACCCTGGTCGGCACCGTGCCGGATATTGACGAGGCCAAATTCCAGGAACTGGCCGAAAAGGCCAAGGTCAATTGCCCCGTCTCCAAAGCCCTGGGCGCCATCGACATCACCCTCGAGGCGAAACTGGACTAAGGGCGCAGGCACACCTGCGGACCGTAAAAACCAAAGCATCACCGCCTCGCAGGCTGTTTTGCGAGCAAGGCGAACGTCTGCTCGCTGGCGGATTTCAGCAATGAGGACGTTATGCTGTGCACCGGCACCGCCCGCCCCACCCACCAGCCGTCACCCTCGGCCTTGAGCCGAGGGCTCTGCACTTCAAGATGCCCGTATGGGCGGCTATGTTTACATTCTTGCCGATATGCGGCGGGGGCGCACTTACATTGGCGTCACCAATGATCTCGTTCGCCGGGTGTACGAACATCGCGAAGGCCTGGTTGCGGGCTACACAAAGTCCCGCAACATCAAGCGCCTTGTCTATTTCGAGCAGTTCGGCGACATCACGATCGCCATCCAGCGCGAAACCTCACTGAAGCGCTGGTACAGCCACTGGAAGCTGGAACTGATCGAGCGGGATAACCCCGAATGGCGCGATCTCTGGGACGAGATCGCCAAGTA